>CATOST010000059.1 GCA_951812665.1 uncultured Acidobacteriota bacterium | reverse complement strand
AGTGGAGTCAACTCCAGCCGGTTCTGGGGGCTCTCACCCACCAGCGGCTTCCACAAGAGCGGCAAGTCTCGCGCCATGAACTCCGTCGAAGAGTGGGGTGCAAGCGACCACTGCCGCCTGCTGATCGAAGTCGCGGGCGAATTAAGAATTCCGCGAGAGTCGGGAGAGCCTAACCTCGGGAGAAGAAGACCGTCCCTTTCCCGGTCCTACGCATGAGGGCAATGCTCCCGGATGATTCTAAAGGCAAGCTCGGGGTCGATCTGGACGATCATCTCGGGCTCGGCCCGGACGCGGGCTCGGCCCGGGCGATCTCTCCGGTGCAGAGCCGAACCCCGGACCAATCCGTCGACAGCAGCACGACGACACCGACTCGCCACCGGGCCAGATTCTGTTAGTGGGGCAGGCTCTGGTCGGTTGTCACCAGAACATCGTACCCGTCGCGCTCCGCGAGATCGAGCAACTCGCCGTTGCCCTTCTGGGACCAGCCCTTCTCCGCCAGCGTGTCCACGGAGTGCCCGTGCAGGTGTCTCCGCAACGGTGCGGGCCTGCCCTGATCGAAGAGCAAGCTTCAACGCGCCACCGCCGTTCTCAGCGCCTTCGCCTCGTGTTCGAGCACCGCACGGGACTTGCCACTCATCGACGCCCGGAAACCACTCGACGAACTCGCCGATCGTCGCGCCGCCGGCAAGGTTCTCGTAGAGCGCGAACAGTGGAATCCGTGTGCCCGAAAAGACCCAGGCCCCGCTCACCCTTCCCGGGACCCGCTCGACGGCCGGGCAGGTGTTCCAGTCCGTCATGGGATGGCCTCCTTCGCTATGTCGTGTTCGGTCACATAATGCACGTTCTGACTTCTCAGAAACGGAACGCCTCTCGGTACGTAGACGGTTGCTCCACCACGGAGTGTGATTCCTGCACCGAACTTCGTGGCGAGATGACGCAACGCCGCCACCTCCCAATGCCCCGGCTCCTCCCCCAACCACTCAACGCCGGAGTCCCTGCAGGCCGGACTGGGCGTGAGGTTGGCGATCATGACCTCACCTCGCCCAGGATCTCGCCGAGCAGCGCTTTGGTCACCCTCTCCACTGGCAGGATGTTACCGCGAATCTCCTCCAGTGGTGGCGGAACCCGAAGTTGTCCAAGGTAGGGCTGATACCACGTGAGTTGCCAAAGCGGCAATTCAGAGATCAGGTGACTATCCGAACGGCTGCTCGCTCGCGGACTTCATGTCTCGACACTCTGCAGCTTCACACCACGGTGGCCTCTTCCGTGACGAGATGGAGCCGAATCACCCTGGATGCACTGCCTCCCTCGAAGTAACAGCGCACCGCATCTCGAGCCATGGCCTTCAGGTCGTCCCAATCGTCCCCCTGCGTGAATATGTCATAGCCAAGCGCCCTGGCATCGTATCCACCTTCGACCGCCTCGGTCACCTCAAATATGATCTCCATTGGCCTGATCGTTTTCCTTCCGTCAGTTCCGTGACTCCCTGTTGCAAATGGTTTCCGCTCCTGAGCCCGGAGCGGCCTGATTGATCGGTTGACGGCCAAGAATCTCGTCAAGCAGCCCGTCCGTTTCTTTCTGCAGCGCCAGGATATCCGCTCGAATCTCCTCCAGCGTCCGCATCGGCCCAGGCTTGTATGCGCGGTTGGGATCGATGCCTTCGATGCGCAACGGCCTTTCCACCGTCACCTTCCAGTAGTCGAAGGCGGCATTGTCGAAGATCTTGCTGTGCTCGTTCTCCTTGAACGCGAGGAATGTCTCGCAGATCCAAGCGATGTCCTCCTCGCCGAGCTCGCAGTTCTTCTTCCCCAGGTTCTTCCCATCAAGAAGCTGATCACCGAGAACCAGTCTCCATCCGCTCGTCAGATGCATTTGTTGCCAGTTCCCACCACTTCTTCGTGTATGTGACGTAGCTCACGGGGGTCCTGCAAGCCTTGCAGATCGCTCCCCGTTTCCTGACGTCGCGTTTGATGGCCCAGCCGCACGTGATGCACCGCGCAATATAGCGAGGCGGGGCAAATTCCACTTTGTGGCAACGGTCGCCGGCGCATCCGATCGAACGCGCGACTGCCTTCCAGGCGGCATCATGATTATGCTTCGGGCCGACCAGGGCGTGAGCGATCTCGTGGAGAATCGTGTCCCTGACTTGCCGGTCGGTTGCGTGGAGGCAATAGAGGCGGGAGAGTCCAATGACGTTGAGGCCGAAAACGCAGACTCCCGCCCGCTTGGAGGCATCCTCGAACTGAAAGCTCCATCCCGTGAGTCCGTGCCGGCTCATCAGCCGCTCAGCCTCCGCCGCAACTTCGGCCAATCGCCGGCCATCGTCGCGATCAGGACTCGGTCCGGCTCGGGTCAGCAGACCATACGGAACGTAGTAGCTTCCGTGCTCCGTGGCGACCAGGGCGCGCTTGGGCCCGAGACGCGCGAGGATGCCCTCGATCCTGCCCTGACCATGCGGGACCAGGACCTCATCATCCGGGCGGAATCGGGCTTTGAACCGGTCCCGCCTCAGAGTCACCCGCCTTCTACTTCCGGCTTCGTCGCGAGCGAGGAAGTCCCACGGCACCCCGTAGTCGGTGCCGTCCTCTCCCACGACTTCGGCTTTCCGAGGAGTCTTGCGGGCGATGTGCCCGTTGACCCAGACACCCCGGTACCTGAACTTCACGGGATCATGAATGCAGAACTGCGCGGCGCGAGACACTTTCCGAACTCACAAAATGATTTGCCTTGCCCTGTCCGGGAACCGAGTCGTCACAGAGGACGAAGGACCGGCGTCCTTCTGAGAGACGGGACCAAGAGCCGGATCAGCCTCAATTGTCTTCTGTAGAATCCGGTACCGATACCGCTCTCCCGTCGCTTCCGGATCGTCGGCGGTCTGCCTCTCAACAAGATTCGGAACGTCAACAGTCCGTGGTGAAAACCCTACGCAGCACCGAGACCGGGGCTGCGCGCGCCGGACAAGGCGCACTGAGGAAGCATAACGGGAATATGTGACCGAGGAGCAACACCGTCCGCCCGGGAGAAGTGGACTGTCCCATTCTCCCTTCTAATCGGGCTCCTGGTGTTGATGTTGATTGCTGGCGTGGCTTCGTAATCGGCGCAGCCCGTATTGTAGAATGGGCGCGATGGGCGTTTCGATCCAGCCCCAACCCCAGCTACGGGAAAGGCTCTATCCGGCGAGATAGGACTGAAACTTGGCGCCTATTTTGTATAGCTCCTCTATCCGGCTTCGGCCTGCGGGTGTCGCCAGCTAAAGCCGCCGCCAACACCCAGCCGCAAGGAAAGGTCCTCATGATGTCTAAGACAGACCCGTAAGACGTACTGGAGAAACTCACGACCGCCTACAAGGATCGGACCTTGTGGCTCAGCCGAAGTCGTAGCTCCAATCTCAAGCTGGAGTTGGGATTACCGTCCGTACCCAGCTCTCAGTATAGCTTTTTGCTGATCTCCCGAGCGGAGGCCTTGCGAATAGCCCGACGGCTTTTGTCCTGTATCAAGGAGGAGGGTTGAGCCATCTAGTCAAGATTATAAATCCAAGCGATTTGTTGGATCTCGAGAGTGCCGATTTCCCTAACGAATCACCTCCACCTTTAGGCGCAAACCCTCCTGTTTCTGAAGGAAGCCGATGATTCGGAACAGGTTTCGGGCTTGGGGGTTGCCTTTGGGACCGAACATGCGCATCAGGCTCTTGGGAGATTTCTCGGTGAATCCGCCAAGCGCCTGAAAGCCAATCGTGGCGTTGATGTAATCGCGTAGCACCGCCTTCCCGGTATCCAAGTCACCTGAAAGGAGGCACTCGATCCCTTCCTTGAACATTTCCTCACGGAACACAGAATCACTCTTGATGCGTGCCTGAATCGTTTTCTTGAAGTTTCGTGTCAAAGCCATGATTTTCAGGTTTCCTATCGCTTGCGTCGCCGGTATTCTTGCCAGAGTCTACGGGCGGCCGCGATATCCCGCCGTGTGAAGATTCAGCCGATTGAACCATCTGCCATTCTGACTATGACCCTCGATGTCCAAGTACACCCTGATCTCAACCATCACTATATGGTATCTATTATGTTACCATTGATAAGGAGCCAGGGGTCAAGATCCTTGCCTGGTCGGAGGAAGTAAACTGTACCTTTCTCAGTCCGCGATCGTGAGCATGGAATTTCCCCTTCGCTTCCGTGACGATGTGGCGGGCGCTGAAACGGACGCCTGCCTCAATTAGGCGCTCTGAATAAACACAGTGAAGAGGGGGGACAGGAAATCCTTTGCTCTTTCCAACTGAGCGACGGGATTGATCCTTTTTTTCAACCCTTTATCCCAATTCTCCCCTCGAATCATTTCCCCTTGTTTCTGACCCGTTGCCTGTTTGTTGCCTGTTGCATTTGTGAGTCTTCGTGAGCCTGTGCCCTCCATATGTTGCGGTCCGGATTATGTGGCGGACAGTCCGTATCATCCTGCTGCACATGAGAACACGCCGTATCTCAGCAACATAATCTCCTTCACTCAGAGCGCGGCCAGGAAGGCGATCAGTCCCGTGTTTGCCCTCCACGGGCGATCCGAACCGGGCTCGGCGGCATCGCAGAGCGCCATGGCCCTGGCCTTCATCTCCAGGTCGATCTCGGCGTAGATGTTGGTCGTGTCGAGGCTGGCATGACCGAGCCAAGCGCGGATCGTGTTCAGATCGATGCCGGCTTGGAGCAGGTGGCAGGCGCTGGTGTGACGGATGGTGTGCGGCGTGACCCTCCTTCCGGCGAGCGACGGGACGCGGGCCGCAGAGCGCTCGACGAGCCGATAGACCCCGAACCGGGTATAGGACCTTCGCTGCCGGCTGAGGAAGACGGCATCCCCGGCTGCCCGTCCCTGCAAGAGTTCAGTGAGCGCGGCTTCGGTCCGGGGCCACAGCGGACACTGTCGGTGTTTTCCGCCCTTGCCGTGGATGTTGACGAGCGCTTGCCCGCCGCCGCGTCGTCCGATTTGCAGATCGCCTGCCACGAGCTGAGTCGTTTCGGAGACGCGTGCCCCGGTGTTGTAGAGGAACAGGAGCAGGGCGTGTTCGACCCGGCCTCTCGGCGTTCGGCGGTCCGGGACCTGGAGCAGTTCCTTCATCTCGGCCTTGCTGAGCCAGCCGATCGGCTTCGGCGCGGCCTTCTTGGAGGCAATCGCACGGATACTGCCGCTCCACTCGATACGTCCGGGATCGCGGCTGGCGATGAAGCGTGCGAAGGCGCGGATCGCCGATAGCCGCTGGTTGCGGGTCTGCACGGAGCAACCGCGGTCCTCCTCGAGATAGTCGAGGAACTGGCGCACGTGCCGGGCCGTGAGGTCCTGCACCGCGATCCGTTCGACTGGCTTGCGGGCCTTGGCGCCGACGAACGGCAGCAGGAGTGCGAAGGTATCGCGGTAGCTCTTCTGTGTGTTGCGGGCGAGGTTGCGCTCGGTGACGATGTATTCGGCCAAGAAGCGGCGCAGCCAGGGGCCGAGCGTGCGGGGATTACTCATGGTTTCCTCCTCCGTTGACGTAGGCGTCGAAACGGACCGAAGCTTGATGCAGGAGTTCGGGCGTCATCGACAGATAGATCCGGGTGCCGTTGAGATCCGTGTGGCCGAGCCAGGTGGATAGCGTCGGCAGCAGTCGCTGGACATCGGCGCCCTGCCGGTACCAGGACTCCAGCCGGTGTACGGCTGCGGCATGGCGCAGGGAATGCAAGCACGGAGCTCGCCGTTTGTCGTTGCGACCTTCGATTCCGGCCTCCTTGAGCAGCTTGGTGAACGCGTGCGCGGCGGTGCTCTGGGCCAAGGGCGTCCCGTCGCGGTTGGCGAGGAAGGTCGAGGCCGTGCCCTTGGGGAAGGGGCGTTGTGCGCGCCGGGCGGCATAGGTCTTCAGCGCGTCGGCAAGTTGCCGGCAGACGGGAACGAGGCGGGTCTTGTAGAACTTGGTGTGACGTATGGTCAGCAGCGCATCGGGCAGATCCACATCGTCGAGGGTCAGGCGCTGGGCCTCGCCGAATCGCAGCCCCGCGCCGTAGAGAAGCTGCAGCAGTGTCCGCAGGGTATCGGCGTCAAGCTGGATCGAACCTTGCCGACTGACATCGATGGCGTCGAACAGGCGTTGCAACTCGTTGCGGGAGTACACGTAAGGTGATGACGACCGCGGTCGATTCGGCTCCTCATCGCGCGCCGGAAGCGGCGACCGGATCACGTAGCCGCGGCTGATCGCGTAGCGGTAGAAGCCGGCCAGGACGCTGTACTTATTGGCCCGGTACCGGGTGAGCGAACCTTGACCGGCAAGGAAGTCGAGAACGTGGGCTTGGGAGACGGCATCGCAGCCGGCGCTCCCGCCGACATGTTTCAGGAACCGGTGCAACAAGTATGCGCCGGTGTCGAACTTGGCGCCATGGGCCTGACGCCAGGCGATATAGTCGTTGACCGCATCCCGGAGCATCATGTCAGGCCCTCCAGATCGATGTCGGCGACCTCCCGGAGGGTGCTGAGGTTCACCTTGGCGTACACTGCGGTGGACGAGGTGCTGCGATGGCCGAGGTAATCGCCGACCTCCTTGATCGACAGGCCGTGGTCGAGCAGGTGCTGGGCGGCAGCATGACGAAGCGCATGGGCACCGCGACGCTTGCCGGTGATACCGAGCCGATCGAGACGTGTCCTGACGACGTTCGAAACTGTCTGCCGGGTCACCGGACGGATCGGAGCAATCAGAGTGAGGAACAGTCCCCTCTCCGGGCGCAGGGCACGAACCTCGGTGAGGTAACGCACGATCGCCTGCCCGACGCCGCGGGAAAGCGGATAGTAATGGGTGCATCCCGACTTGGGGCGGCGTACCCGCAGCGTCTCCTCTTCCCAGTCCAGATCATCGAGCCGCAGGCCGGCGACCTCGCTGGCACGCAACCCGTAGGCGATCAGCACCATCAGGATGGCACGGGCGCGAAGGTCGGCCTGCCGGTTGCCCTCGGAGGTTGCGAGCAGGCGGAGCACCTCGCCCCGGTTGAGTCCCTTCGGGAGTGTCTCGCCGGGATGGAACCGCACCGGCATGATCCCGTCAGCCAGCCCCGGTGGACACCAGCCCTGGCGTTCGGCGAACCGGAAAAAAGTGCGCAGACGCTGCCCGTAAACGCGGATCGTGCTCCGACTGCAGCCACGGGCGTGCCAGCGCATGACCGCCCGGTCGATGTCGGCGACAACGACCGCATCCAAGGCAATGCCCCACTCGCCGAGCCAGTCGAAGAAGCGGTCAATCGTATTGCAACAATTGCGGATCGTCGCCTCGGACCATCCGCGCTCTTTGCGCATCCACTCCCTGAAGACCGTGACCTCGGCGACGTGGGCGTGTCGTTGCCGCACCCTACAGGGCTCATCGAGCAGATCCGCGAAGCGTAGCCATCGCACTGCGCGTCTGACGAAGATCCGGCGCACCCTCGGTTGCGCCGGGCGACTCGATCGACGGTCGGCCGCCGCCTCGATCCGGGGCACGCTGACGCGCTCGCTTGCGCGCAAGTCCAGAAGACGAATCAGCGTGATCTGAGCCGCTGCGATCGTGCGTAATGTGAGCGGCCGCGCGCCCTCCTGCGCGCAATGCCTCAGGTAGCTCAGCCGTTCTTCCAGCAACGGTTCGCATCGATAACGGGCTATCGTGCCGCGGTCGATGAACAGGGCCTCGAACATGATCGTGCCTCCTTGTGGGGTGAAGACATGATTATGGTCGAACGACTTCCAGTCAGATAATTATGTTGCTGAGATACGGCATGTTCTCATGTACAGTAGGATGATACGGACTGTCCGCCACATAATCCGGACCGCAACATATGACGTGTTATGTGGCACTCAACATAACCTCCCGAATGCTCTGCAGCGCATGCGAACTGACGTACCCCGCATACCGCATCGTCGTGCTGATCGCCGAGTGCCCCATCAACTTCTGCACCGTTCTCACGTCCACCCCCTAGCATCAGCCAATGGCAGCAGAGGAATCGTCTCAGATCGGGAAAACCGACTTTCAACCCCACCTTCTCGGCAGCGCGACGCAACAGTTTGTCGGGAGTCACCCATCTCGTCCCCGTCCGGCTGTTGACGAAGACGTGTGGCGTGTTCAGGTAGCGAACCAGCCCGACCAGGTCGCGGAACTGCTGAACCGTTAGAGGCTGGAAGGCCTTCTTCGGCTCCTTCAGTTGGGAAAACCGCACCAGCGGGTGCGTATCGGTCTCCCCACACTCCAGCGCGTAGCAAAACAGCTTGCTGATGGCGGCGATGGCGCGGTTCACCGTGGCCAGTTTGACTTGTTTCTTTCTCTGGGCGACGTAGCGGTGCAGGTCTTTGCGTTGGAACTCCTTCAGGGAAATGTTACCCAGCACGGCGTTGAGCCTGTTGAACGAGAGCGAATAGCGGCGCAAGGAGCGCAATCGAGGTTTGCAATACTCCTCGATAAATCGCTCGTAGAAACTCCGGACCGTCCAGATCGTGCGGTTTCCTCCGGCGAATTCCCGCTTGAGCTGCTTCCAGGTGCCGTCCAGGATGCTGGACTCCACCCGAGTTTGGAGCGCCTGTGCGCTCCGGTAGTTGGGGGCGTACTTTCTGAGCCGACGGGATCCGTTCGGCCAGTACTTGCTGACGACGTATCGTCTCCTCCCCTGGCGATCCTTCACCTTATAGATGCCCATGCATCTCCTCCTTTCTGGATCCAGGTTCTTCGCCGTGGGGCGAATCGTACCAAGGCTCCAGAGAGAAACGGCGAATCTCTATTCTTTCCTGCGGGAAGTCCGTTAATTTCGGCTAACGGACAGACGAGGACGCCGGGCCCGGACCTTCACCACCAGGCCAGGCGAGACGCGCCCGATCCCCAAGCAGAAGTCTGCCCAAGCGGGCGCGCCCCACCAGGGGAGCGGAACCCTGTATCCTTCTTGAAAAGAAAACCCTTTGCAAAATCAGTTGGTGGACCTGCAGTCCGGGCGACGGTCGGGCCGCCGGCATCCTCCAGATCCGGTGCCGGGACCCCGGCGGCTGGCTTTTTTCTCGAGGAGTCGGCTTCGTAGTCTCCGAGGGAAGGAGATGCCATGAGAATGAGAAACGGCGGCTGCGGCCACCGAGGAGTTAGGGAAGCAGGTCTAGTGGCGCTTTTGTTGGTCTCGGCAACGGCTGTGAATGGACAATGGCTGTCCGTTTCGGATTTCGAGCGCTTCCAATTTTACAACGCCTGTCGCCCCATGGGACTGAGGAGTCACAGCGGCGGGTCGATCGATGCCGGCGCGGATGCCGGCACGTTGGAACATGAGGACGGACGGCCAGGAATGAATCTGGATCCCATTGTGGACGTCGCCAAAAGCCGCTTGCGCGCAGAGCGCCTCTACTCATTGTTGGAAAGCGAGTCGAACGGGGCGGCCCTGGTGGTTTCCGTCGATGTCAGGGCAGTTTCCCGCGAACTCGTGGCGTATGCCATCGGTCTCGAATACCACAAGCTCGTCACCGATGCCACCAGCGGACTGGAGAAACTGACGGCCACGTGGCGCAACAACTCGATCGTGTGCTGCGACCCCCTCGATCCCGAAAGCATCAGCGAACATCTCGCCCGCGGCCACCTCGATTTCTTCCTGGAGAAGTACCGGCAAGTGAACGAGGAGGATTGCCGCCCGCCCTCATTGACGGCCACTGGACGGCTTTCCTGTACTGGACAGTGGAGCGGCACGGAGTGCTGGATGGAGTTGTCCAACGTGCCCGGGTGCTACGTCTGGAGTGCTGCTCGCCTGCCGGAGCAGACTGTGACCTGGACGGGCGAGTGTGGCGGGGAACTCGCCCAAGGTCAGGGAACCCTCAAATGGGCCTGGGATCGGGGCCGGGGCGAGGAGACCGCCGAAGAGACCGGGCATCTGCGGGCCGGCAAGAAGTGGCGCGGCCAGTGGATCAGGCGCTACGGGAACGGAACCGTCCACGAAGGGGAGGTTGTAGAGGGGAAGCGGCACGGGCGGTGGGTCATTCGACGTGCGGATGGAGCCGTCGTCGAAGGCTCGTATGTGGAGGGCAAGCGGCACGGCCAGTGGGTCACTCGGCACAAGTCCGGCAAGCGAGAAGTGGTCACCTACAAACACGGCTGGCAAGGCAAATCGACCAAGATTCCTGATGAGGACCCCAAAGAGGTCGAAGTCGATGAGAACACGCCGAGGGACGTGGATGGGGATAGGTGAGGGGAAGAGGAAGGGAGTGGCGCGATTTTATGAAGTCCTTCTTGTCCAAGAGCTCCATCGCATTTTCGAAGAGGGCCTTGTCCGGTGCGATGGTCTCCTCCCGGAGTTCCGCCCCCTGTGGCTCAAGCGGCGGTGCCGCTACCGGCCCCCCGAAAAATTCGCAGAGCACGTCAAGATAACCTTCAATCCGGCCCAGCCGGTCCAGGAGATCCTTGGGAACCCAGTCTAACTTGTCCTGATCCAGTCCCCCCTCGACGATCGACCCCTGTTGCCTCGCGCCCTCAAGCAAATGCTCAAGCAGCGTCTGACGGCCGCCAGCTTGCCGGAGATAATCTCGCCGCACTCGTTCCACGTGTTGGTGGTCACGGATCAGCTCAGCCAGAACCTGCTGCTTGAGGACATCTAGCACCTAGGAACCTGCGCGGCAGAAATTAATCTACTGCGAAAGCGTAGAATCGGTCCATATTTCCCCGATTTCTCGGCGAATAGAACAACTATGCACCTCCAAATCGTGAAAATCTGGCCTCGATTCTCCACTTTCTCGCTACGATCATTTCTACCGCGCAGACTCCAAGCCGACCACGCTTGCCCCCGATCCACTCTGAAGTCTTTGTACAGACCGCAGAGGGAGGGGGAGGTGGGACCATGTTTGCTACAATTCGGTTAAATCATTCCGGTGAACCGATCCAATGAAGGGGGCGAAGTTCGATCCGTGAAAAAGTCCTCTGTCGAGATCTATGGGTTGGCCGTCTGCTTCGTTACGCTGCTTTGTTTCGTCATCGCCCTGGGAGTCGGTCTCTATGACTTGCTTCAGCTCGCCTACCCCGAGTTCACCCTGAATGCTTACGAGTACGAACGGCACCGGTCCAATGACTCATTCCGCGATTCACCTCGATCTGTGTCCTACGTTCAATGGTCGACTCCACCTGTCCGTGGGACAAGCCCGGACGATGGAAAAACCTATAGGGTCACTCACAGAGGAGTTCCAACGGTGCCGCAAGGAGGGCCGGAAATTACCGAGGATGAGACCACTCGAAGGCGGAAGGAGAGCTACCGTAGCGTGCTCCGAGTCGAACGCAGACACGCCCGCCAAAGTCTGGCGTTGGTGGGCATCGTGATGTTGATCGACGTTCTGGTTTTCCTTCCGCACTGGATCTTGGCGCGGCGACCAAGGGTATCGAGGTATGACGGCAGACGTGTCCCGTAGCTTGATGTTTTTGCTGTTGTTCGGCGCGACGAGCGCCTCGGTTCACACTCAGGACCGCTGGAACGTCGCGGACGAGGAGATCGTGCGCTTGGCGCCCGCAGCATTCGAGGAGGTTCCGCCGGCCATTCGGAAGGCACTTTCCGACCAAGGCTGCTCGATCCCTCAGACCTGGGGCAACACAGGTCCCGGCTCGATCCCTCCGCCCTACGACCGGCCTCACAACGTCGTCTCAGGCGAGTTCATGGAAGCCGGACGAACGCAGTGGGCCGCGCTCTGCTCTCGGAATCGATCATCAGCGATTGTTGTGATTGATAAGAACGGCCGAATCCGGGCCGAACTCGCATCCGCCCCGGACAGGAGTTATTTGCAAGGTATCGGGGGCGAAAAGATCGGCTATTCGCGTGCGTTGAGCCCGGCCGGGGCTGATTACATCCTGTCCGTCTACCAGGCCTACGGAGGACCGAAGCCGCCACCGATCGATCATCAAGGCATCGATGATGCCTTTCTTGAAAAGGCCTCCACGGTGCACTACTTCCACGAAGGAATGTGGCTGCGGTTGACTGGTGCGGACTGAGCCGGCGAGACATCCCCTTTCCCGCCCCGTTGAACTGGCCGGGCGCTCCATTCGAGATCACGACTCGCCAGGACGACTCTTGGACATCGCGTGCCTGCGAATTCTATTCTGGAGTTTGTCCCCGGAAAGGGACTGTCTCATGGCACAATCGTCGTTATGTTGAATGCCACATAACGACGATTGTGTCAGGGTTCGAGCGTTGCCCTGCGGTGCTGGCCAAAGATAGACACAGCGCAAACACCATGTGTTCCGAACCTGGGGAACAAGAGAAAATGGGAAGAGTGAGTCAGCTTTCGAGAGCCGATGCTGCTGGCTGTTTGTTGCCTGTTCAGGACGTCGAACGTTGGGAGTCAACCACTTGACCGATTCGGCCACGAATCCGGTAAATAAATGAAAACGTTAACCTTCGGTAGTTATTGACTGTGGGGCAGTCGGGACTGGAAGTCGCCCCTCGTAGCCCAGGCACCGACCCATAGTCCGAAGGTGACGGCGTCACTGCTCTACGGTTGTAGCTTCGCAATCGGGATCCGCAGGAAGAACACGCCCGGTCCTCCCTCCTGATCTTTGTCGATGTCGTAAAAGACCACGCCGATCGTTTGATCGTCCGTTTGATCGTCGATTTGCACTGTTCGCGGACAGGCCCGGCCGAGGATCGCCCGGCCCGGGTTGTAGTACTCGAACACGCCATCCCATGTCTGCCCGTCGTCGTATGAGATGCGGTAAAGGATGCGCTCACCGCCAAAGCCTGGTCCAAGAATCTCCGAGGCCAGCAGCCAGCCGTTTTTCAGACCGACCATTTCGTGTCGCCAGCCCTGCCTGCTGATGTCCGGAAAGCCGTCGATGGCCTTCCACGTCTTGCCGTTGTCCGTTGACCGGAGGCCGGCACCGCTGACGAACGTGCCTCGCGGAGTCTGCACGATCGGGATCAACCCGTGATCACGGCCATCGCCGAACGGTGTTGCTTTGGTAGTGACCGGGTCAAACACAAACGTCCGGTCGATCAACGACACGAGCCATTGCCCTGAGTTCAGTTCGGTAACGGGGTGTCTGATGACGGATCTGACTTCGGGGCGGCACGACTGGGCGGTCCTGGGGACGCTCATCCATACGGGCGCCCGGGTCGAGGCTGTCTTCCGACTCCGGATCCAGGATCTGCGGGATCACGGCAACCACCGGGTGCTGCAGTTTGCGGAAAAAGGAGGAAAGGTCCGGGAGATCTCCGTGCACCGCGACCTGGACCAATAGCTCGCTGGCGGGCCCAAGTACTCGGGGCCGTTTCGCGCGGGCAAGGGGCGCCACCGTCCCCTCACCGGTGAGTCCCTGACGCCTCACGCCCTCGAGCGCATGCTCAGGCGGCGCCTGGCCACCGCCGGGTTGCCGGAGATTCTCTCGCCGCACTCCTTTCGGGTCCTGGTAGTCACAGATCCGCACAGATTCAACGGATCCACGCAGATGGCGGTTCACGCTTATCTTGTCAGACAGTCTTATAGACAGAAGCAGTCGTTTGGATTCAGCGGTGACAGAGCAAGTCTTTGGATATTTTCAGCATGGCCCTGAGAAGGCGGAATCGGGAGACTTCGCATGCGTACCATGATCTCCTGCGTGCTCATTTCCCTCTTGTGCTTGGGGGTCTACGAGGCGTTCCGAAAGTTTCTCTCTCTACAACAAGAGCACGACCTCACGTTGCCAGTGGAATCACATTTCAGAGTAGAGAGTTCTTGCCGGAAAGGTGTTTTTGTGAGGTCGCCGAGGGATGCAGCCCTCGACGACCTCTTTGCTAACTCGCCCTGTGCTATGAGGTGAGCCAGTCTAGCGGGAAGTCTACACTTTTGTGACGACTCCCAACCATTATTGCACAGGGCCTTCACCTAAGGAGGTCCGCCATGCGGCGTGTCTACAACACCAGAGTCGCTTTCGTCGTGACCAGCCTCATCATCCTGAGTTGTTTCTGGGTATCCGATTCTGTGTGCCGTGCAGGTACGGGCGAGCAGGACTTGGCATTTGGAACCTCAGAGTGGTGTCTGCCCGAGGGGGAAACCAAGTTCCCGCAAGAGTACAGGGGGCTGCTCAATCAGGCTTACAAGTCCCTGCCCGAGTGGTTGAGGTTCCCTTCGGCGTTCCAGTGCATTGCATTTCTCGAGGTGGATCAAAGTCACAGAGTCGGTTCATATGTCAGAGGGAGTGCCATTCTGTTTACCAGCCGGTGGCCAAAAATTTGGGATTCGCTTCCAAGGCATCGGGTCCTGGAAGAGATGAGGACAACCCTGTCCCACGAACTTGGGCACATGCTGCTCAGGGACGTGGAGCGGGAGCGGAGGACGCAATATTTCCGGTTGTCGTGGCAGCCGAATCTTTCACGGATCTCTTCCCCACACGATGGTTACCCCTACACCTGGGTGGCCAAAAAGGGATCGTGTTTCGTCGGCAGAACGGCCGCGAGTCCGACAGCATACTCCAGGACCAATCCGGGAGAAGACTGGTCCGTGACCGTACAGGTTTTCGTGACGGACCGGAGGCGGTTGCAAATAACATGTCCTGAAAAGTTTGAGGCCATGCGCCAGATTGAGCGGGAATGGCAGAGTGCCGGCAAGCGAGGCGGGACTGGCGAGGTCAATCTGGACCGTGGACCGGTTGCTTCCAAGTTAGAGGCAGATTTCCCGCCACAATAATGCGAGTGCTGACAATTGGCGCATTTGTGAATCACCGGGACCGCCATTTGTGAATCCACCCGGCTTGTACGTTACCGCGATCCAGTGGAGGAAAAGGCTCCACCACAGAGGAGACGATGCAGAATCACGTGAGACAATCGAAGCAAGGTACTGAGAAATTTCGCCTTGGCACGCATCCAAGTCTATGGTGACCACAATCTTCAGCTTGAACGGATCGGAGGAACCATGATCTCAAAACACAAAGCAATATTGGTTGACTGGTACAGCCGGGTAGTGTTTGGAGTGATTGCGCTATCGCTCGCAATGCTGGCGGGCCAAGGGGCATGTTCGATGGAACCGGTCGCGCGCGCACAGTCCGGACCATGTGGGTCACCAGATCAACCGTGCTTTGTTCGGATCCTGGCTCTTGAAGATATGATCCAGGTTGATCAAATGCACCGACAACAACCCAGGTTGAGAGTGCACGTGGTCAATCGAGTGAATACTTCTCAGTAGAATCAGGGAGTCGGGCGCTGGGTATAGCCTCCGATAAAGGGAACTATGCGGATCTGTCCGGTAAGGCGGATCGGAAACGAGGAAGGGTGTGTCGGCGTTCAGGAACCGATTCTCCTGCCTGTTTGTTGCCTGTTCAGAACGTCAAACATAGGGATTCAACTACTTTACCGATTTGGCGAAGAACCCGGAACACATTGAAAACGTTAACGTTCGGTAGTTGTTGACTGTGGGACAGTCGGGAAGAAAAGTCCCCCTCCTAACCCGAAGCTGACGATGACACGGCTCTACGGCTTCAGCTTCGCAATCGGGATTCGCAGGAAGAACACGCCCGGTCCTCCCTCCTGATCTTTGTCGATGTCGTAAAAGACCACGCCGATTGTCTTATCGTCGAGTTGCACTGTTCGGGGACAGGCCCGGCCGTGGATCGCCCGGCCCGGGTTGTAGTACTCGAACACGCCATCCCATGTCCGCCCGTCGTCGTATGAGATGCGATAGCGGATGCGCTCCCCGCCAAAGCCGGGTCCGAGAATCTCCGACGCCAGCAGCCAGCCGTTTTTCAGACCGACCATTTCGTGCCGCCAGCCCTGCGTGCTGATGTCCGGATAGCCGTCGATGGCCTTCCACGTCTTGCCGTTGTCCGTTGATCGGAGGCCGGCACCGCTGACGAACGTGCCTTGAGGGGTCTGCACGATCGGGATCAACCCGTGATCACGGCCATCGCCGAACGGTGTTGCTTTGGAAGTGGCCGGATCAAACACAAACGTCCGGTCGATCAACGACACGAGCCATTGCCCTGAGTTCAGTTCGGTAACGGGGTGCCTGATGACGGATCTGACTTCGGGATCACGCGGGAATGGCTGCGGGTCGCTCCACGATACTCCCTCGTCACTCGACAGCGAGTACAAGACGGACCGTGGTTCCTTCTGAGTGACCGGCGTATCCCAGCGGTTCCAGCAATGTACCAGGCGGCCGTCGCTCAGCGTCGTCAGCGAGCCCGGGTAATAGGTCTTCTCGACGGTATGGACAAAGGGAACAGGTTCGGACCATGTCATGCCTCCGTCCGACGATCGAGTGATGCGCAGGTCCACGTGATTCACTCGCCCGTACGTCACAACGATGGTCCCCGAGCGGGTAACACAGGCTGCCGGGTGAATGTGCCCGTCGACCGGGACAGCAATCCGGACCGGTTTCAGTTGATGGTCGCTCGCGAAGACCGTTGACGCAGCGAACAAAGACAGCACGGCGAGTCGGTTCATCAGATGCCTCCAAGTGTTGAACGCGGGATCCTGTGCAAGAAGATTAACTCAGACGCCATGAAATAAGGAGGTCGACACCGACAAACAGGCCGGTCAACCGGCCCGCGCAATGTCCAGCCTTGGATCCGGTTTTCTCGACTTGCGGTCCCGACCCCGTTTCCCTTCCCTCGAACACTAGGCATGTGGGCCATTCTCCCGGATGATTCTCAAGGCCAGGTCGGGATCGATCTGGACGATCATCTCGGGCTCGGCCCGGACTCCCGCGGGCAGATCGAACCCCCCGACGGCGCTACGTGCGTGCCAACCCGAAAGAGACTGGTCACTGCCGTCCTCTGCAAACTGGGAGAGGGGGCCGCCGAAGACGTCATGAAAGACCTTGGAGTATCCGTTGACGACCAGGTGCGAGAGGGTCAGGACTCCGCCGCCGGCCGAGTTGACCATGCCGAAACCCTTGACACAGTACCAGACGTCGTTCAGCGACCCCAGAGGATGGAGTCCCCAGTGAAGACAGCGAATGTGCTGGATGCTCGCCTCGATCCCCTTCTCGATGTCCGCATCCTCGTTGGTGACCGCTCCCATACCGCCGGTCGTGCCGGAAAGAAAAACCAGACCCGAGGGGGGTAAAGGTGGCTTGGGCCAGATTCTGTACACCTGGAGGCGGAAGTGCGTCTTCCTTCTTCCCCAGATCGATTCCCAGCCGGCTGATCCTGTCGTAGACGTCAAAATTCCTCTTCCAACCCGAGTTCAGTTCAACCATCGGTTTCCTCCGTACGTGATTCTTGATTTGGATGACGAGACAGTTCCGGATCTAATGCGCCATTTCACTTGGATCCGATGGCTTTATCCCGAACTTCTCATGCTCAGCCTGCCGCCGTGCCGCAATCATCCGGCCTGGCTGCGCGACGCTTCGTCGGCGTCGCCGACGTATGCTAGCCGAAGGAGGTTCAGGAGAGAAGCGGAAATCAGATCCCGGCCGCCTGGTCCCAGACCCGGAGGAAGTTCTCTCCCAGGATCTTTCGGATGTCCCGGTCGCCGTATCCCCGCTTCACCAGGCCCCGGGTCAGGTTCGGCCACTGGGATCGGTCTTCCAGGCCCTCGACGGGTTCGTTGTCGGAGGAGACCGCCAAGTGGTCGATCCCGGCCACTTGGACGGCATGGTCGATGTGGTCCAGGAAAGCGTCGATGGGAGGCAGATCGTTTTCCCGGTGTAGGAATGCGAATCCAGCGTATTCCTCATGGCGGCGGCAATCTCCCAGGAGTCGGAGTACTGCCGGGCCAGGCGCAGATCCCGGTCCGTGTAGTCGGGGAGGAACCGGGTTTTCATCATGTCGTTCAGGGCCTTGGTATCCAGGTAGGAGGGAACGGTGAAGATTCCCACGACGCCACCGTTCTTGGCCAGGGCCCGCAGCATATCGTCCGTGAGGTTGCGCTGCACGTAGCACAGGGCCCGGCAACCGAAATGGGTAGCGATGATGGGTTTGGAGCTGGTGCGGATCGTGTCCCAGAAAGCCTGGTCCGAGGCATGGGAGACATCCATCAGCATCCCGATCCGGTTGCACTCGCGAACCACCTCCCGGCCGAAGTCACTCAACCCGGTCTTGGGGTTCAGCTCCCCGCTGGAGTCGACCCAGTCGAAAGCCGCGATATGGGTCAGCGCAAAGACCCGGATCCCCATGCGGTGATACATCCTCAGGACGGCCAGATCGTTGTCGATCCAGCCCGCGTTGAGCATGGGGATCACCGCAATCTTGCCGGCTTCAGCGATTCGCTTCACGTCGGAGGACCGAAGGGCCAGTTCCACGGAATCCGGGTGGCGCCGGACGCTCTGATCGAGTATCTCGTCGACTCGCTGCAGGACCCGCTTGACCACGTCGGGGCCGTCAAACAGGCTGTCGCAAATATTCTTGCCCACGTCGGGAGGATCGATGATTCCTTCCCGGGCATCGCTGCGGAAGATTTCTTCGATACCGATTCCGTCGACGATGGCGTCGACTTGGCCTTTATGGAAGTCTTCCAGGTACAGCTTACCGTAGGTGTCGAAGACAATAGCGTCCCGGTGGAGGTGGTCCGGGTCTACAGACCGGGCAGATCCAGCTGCATATTCGCCACGGCTGGATCTGCTGGCCACACCCAAGGCGACGGCCGAAAGAGACTGCTTGAGAAAACCGCGTCGCTCCATAGAACCGATACTCCAAATCCCAACTTCGAATCCGTGTTCCTCCGAGGGACACACCAAGCTACCCACCTTCACCCATCGGAGGCAGCAACATTTCTCATATTTCTATTGAAGGTGCCACTAAATCCCTCGAATTCCACCTGCTTTTCGCTGAGAAGCTGATCCTCAAAAACAAGTCTCCATCTGCTCGTCAGCAGCAGACGGGAGATGTAGACTGTCCTTTTCTCCGTCCGTCCCTATGATGGGCCCAGTTAAAGTCGATAAGATATACATGGCCGGAGAAGAACCGAACATGCACAAGGCTCAAGAGGACAAGATCATCGGAATCCGCCAGGACTGCCGACAGAGGACGACTTGGCCGAGCCGGTGTTCTCGCCGAGGAGATCATCACAATCCTGGAATCTGGCATGAATAGTTTCCGTGATATCCCCACTGGTTTGCGTCAGGCAGGTAGTTGATGGGCCGCGGATTCATGCACCATGGCCGTCTTATAGATCACGATCCTCTTCTCAAGCTTCTTTCCTACGAACTCGGCGTGGAGGACGCTAGCATACTTTTGGAGGCCACCCTATGAAGATTTCCACGATCCTCGACAAGATTGACGAAAAGCAGCTATTCGTACCTGCGTTTCAGCGCGAGTATGTCTGGAAACGCGACGACGCGAGGCTGTTAATCGATTCGTTGATAAAGGAATATCCGACGGGCACGATGCTCACTTGGGAAACTGATCAACCGCCCGAGTTTAAGGGGCCGCATAAGTACAACTCGAAACAAGGTGCAGTTCGACTCCTACTCGACGGCCAACAGCGTGTCACAACACTTTACATGCTGATCCGAGGCGAGTTGCCACCTTATTATACGGCGGCTGAGATCATGGCTGACCCACGCGGGCTCTATGTAAACGTTGATACATTAGAATTAGCTTACTACATGAAGATAAAAATGGAAAGGAACCCGCTTTGGCTGGACATAACTGAATTGTTTCGTGGTAAGATAGACGCGTTTGACTTGGAGCCTGCCTGTTCCGCTATCGGCAAAAGCCTCACAATCGATGAGCTTAAGCGGTACAACAAGAATATCAACGCAATTAAACAAATCTTGGGTCGTGAATTTCCTGAACAAACGATCCCGATCAAAGCCAATATCCGGGAAGCCATCGACATATTCTATAAAGTAAACGCCAGCGGTGTTGCGCTGACAGAGGCCGAGTTGGCTATGGCGCAGATTTGCGGGTATTGGCCGGAGGCTCGCGACCTCTTTAAGGCCAAGCTTTCTGAACTGGAGAAGTCAGGCTTCGGATTTCGGCTGGATTTCTTGGTATATGTGCTGCTCGGATGTGTGCACCACATGGGCTCAGATATGCGCAAACTTCATGCTCAGGATAACAAGGCTGCCCTTCAATCGGCGTGGAAACGGCTCGACGAACAGGTCCTAGCCTACGTTGTGAATTTACTCCGGGCGAGCGCGTTTGTGGACCACTTCCGTGAAATCAACTCGCCTTACGCGCTGGTCCCAATCATCGTCTACTGCTTCGACAAGGAGGGCGCACCCCTGACGGATCTAGAGATTCGGAAGATGGTGAAGTGGTTTTACTATTCTCAGATTCGATCACGCTACGTCAGCCAGCTTCCACAAAAGCTTGATCGCGATCTTCGAACGTTGACTGAATCGGAACAGCCATTTGACGATCTTCTGCAGGTGATCGCAGAGGAGCGCCCGCTCAAAGTGCTCCCACTAGAGTTCGCAGGCCGGGCGACCCGCCACCCCTTGTTCAGCATGGTCCGATGGTATTTGAAGAGCCGAGGAGCAGTATGCCTGACAACTGGTGTCAGTCTCCACAAGAATATGGGCAAGAAGTACCAGATCGAGATGGATCACATCTTTCCCTTTTCCCGGTTGAAGCGCGCAGGCTACGGAAGGGGCAACCGTATCAAGTATGCCCTGGCACAGGAATTCACCAATCGCGCACTGTTGACCCAAGTGGCGAACCGCAGCAAGGCCGCGATGGATCCCGCGCGCTATCTGGCGGGTGTCGCGGAAATGTTTCCCAATGCGCTTGATTTGCAGTGCATTCCTACCGATCAGGAATTGTGGTAAATAGGCAACTACGAGAGATTTCTAGAGAGCCGCCGAGCGCTTCTCGCTTCGCACATCAATGCGTATCTCAACAGGATCACTGTAACGGAAGAGGCTTTCGTGCCCGCGTCGATCGAGGATCTCATCAAGGATGGTGAGAGCGATGAGTTGGAGTTTAAGGCAACTCTGCGCTGGGACATCATAGAGAGCAAGGTCAACAAAAAGCTTGAGCAGGTCGTCGTAAAGACTGTGGCTGCATTCGCCAATGCACAAGGCGGGAGTTTGCTCATCGGCGTTGATAATGACGGGCGAGCAGTTGGGCTGTCCCGTGATTATGAATCGCTCGGCGAAGCCAGTAGAGATCGGTTCGAGGTGCATCTGCGTAACGTGCTTAACCAGCAGTTTGGCACGACTTTCGTTGCCAGCAAGATTAAAACCCGGATTCATGCGGTGGATGATGTCGACGTGTGCCAAGTTGACATATCCACGGCCAAGGAGCCGGTGATTGTCGCGATCAAAGACAGGAATGGTCGGTTGTTGGAGAAGTTCTACGTAAGAAGTGGGAACTCGTCTCAGGAAATCCCGATGAGTGAGATGACTTCCTACGTCCAAGAGCGGTTTAGATAAATGAGTGGGTTCAGCGAGACGGTTCTCGAAGACGTCCCTTGAGCGGGAGAATTGACTGGTCCTCTCCCGCCCTGCAAACGAGGGCGGGCCAGTCCTCGAAAGCTTCCTTTCCGTCGTTCCGGTTCAATTGTCCACCGGCACCAGCGCTACCGTCAGCCGTGTGCCGGTCGCTTCGGCGTAGCGGCGCAAGGTTGCGATAGACGGCGAAACGGCGCCGCCTTCCAGCCTTGCGGCGGCGGACTCAGTCGTGCCGAGACGGCGTGCAAGCTCCGCCTGGGTCAGCCTTGCTGCCGTTCGGGCGCGAACCAGCGCCTCGATCAGCGCGAACTCCTCATCGGCCTGCGCGTATTCCTCCCGGAATTCAGGGACCTTCATGAGGCGCTTCTCCAGGTCTTTCAGTCTCGTCATGCTGTCACCTGCTTATGGAGGGTCGGCCAGGCGTGGCCGCCGGCCGGTACGCGAGCCGGAACGACGTATCGCTGACCCAACGTTTGAAATCCGGATCGTCCATGAACTTCTTGAACAGTTGGGTGTCATCCTTCATCACGGCCATCATGACTCGCAACAGAGCATTGTCGTGCTCGATGCGTGCATTTTCCCGGTCCGAGTTTTCCTGAGCGTTCTTGAAAGCGGTGTCCTGCGCGACTCGTGAAGGAATCGTTTCGGTGATGAGCTGGTGCACGCGGTCCGTGTCTTCCCAGGGAATGTTGCCAAAAAGATCATTGAAAGCCTTGATGATGTTCGAGAGGTGGTCCAACTCGGTCTCGCCACGGCCACCAGAACCGGAGTCCCAACTGGGCCCGATCTCGGCATCCTCATCCGACAGAATGATCTTCTTCATCGCCCGTTTCTCGACCCGGTAGCTGTCCATGTCGATGGCGTCGAGGATGCCCTTGGACATATCCCCCTCACGCGGGGACGGTAACTTCGAGACCAGAAAGTTCAGGAAGATCGAGCGTTCTTCCCACTTGGCGTTGTTGTACGGCAGGACCGAAGAGAGGAAGGCGTAGGTTCTCAGGAATCCCTTGGCCTGGCGCTTGAACTGAACCTGCCCGTCTTCGTCCAGGTCCTGCAGGTACACCTCTACGCAAGCCTCCAGGATGGGATCGAGCTTCTCGCGGTCCTCGCCGGCCAAGTAGCGCGACGCGAAGTCCTTGACCTGCTCGGATGAATAGACCTGGGCGCCGTCCAGGTCGGCCTGGAGGTCGTGCAGCTTGTTGGGATCGGTTTCTTCGGACAGGATCGTCCCTCGATAGTAGTCGGCGAAGGCGTCTCGGATGGTGTCCGACTCGTTCAGGAAATCCAGCACGAACACATCGTGCTTCTTGGGGTGCGCCCGGTTGAGCCGGGAGAGGGTCTGGACCGCCTTGACGCCGGAGAGCGTCTTGTCCACGTACATCGTGTGCAGCAGAGGTTCGTCGTAGCCGGTCTGGAACTTGTCCGCACAGACCAGAAAGCGGTACGGATCCTCCCGGAACCTTTCGGCAATCTTGTTCGACGGAAAGCCGTTCAGCTTGGACTCGCTCAGCTTCGCTCCGCCGTACTCATGCTTTCCCGAGAAGGCCACGATGGCCTGGTAGCGGCTCTTTCGTTCCTTCAGGTAGTCGCGGATGGCATGGTAGTACTGGATCGCCCGTTCGATCCCGTTGGTGACGACCATGGCCCGGGCTCTGCCGCCGATCTTGCCATGGGACAGGACCTGGGTGTGGAAGTGGTCCACCACGATCTCCGACTTGAGGCGGATCGCGTGGTCGTGCCCCTCGACGTAGCGCCGCAGCTTCCTGCGGGCCTTCTTGACGTCGAACTCGGGATCGTCCTCCACCGTCTTGGCGAGCTTGTAGTAGCTTTTGACCGGCGTGTAGTGGCGCAGCACGTCCAGGATGAACCCCTCCTGGATCGCCTGCTTCATGCTGTAGGTGTGAAAGGCGTGATGCCGGACCGTACCGTCGCTCTGCGGGTCCGCATCGCCGAAGATCTCCAGCGTCTTGTTCTTGGGCGTGGCGGTGAAGGCGAAATAGCTGGCGTTGGGGAGGATCTTGCGCGATTCCATCGCGCGGTTGATCCGATCCTCGTAGGTCTCCTCGTCCTCGGCTTCTCCCGCCTTGCCCAGCGACTTGGACATGGCTGCGGCGGTGCGGCCCCCCTGGCTTGAGTGGGCCTCGTCGATGATGATAGCAAAGCGGTTCCCGCGATGTTCGTTGCCGATCTCATCGAGAATGAAGGGGAACTTCTGGATCGTCGAGATGATGATCTTCTTGCCGGACTCGATGAACCGTCGCAGGTCGCCGGAACGCTCGGCGTGTCCCACCGTCGAGCGCACCTGGGCGTATTTCCTGATCGTGTCTCGGATCTGCCGGTCGAGGATGCGGCGGTCGGTGACGACGATGATCGAGTCGAAGACCGGAGCGTCGTCCTTTTCAAGCCGGATCAGTTGGTGGGCCAGCCATGCGATCGAAAAGCTCTTCCCGCTGCCCGCCGAGTGCTGGACCAGGTAACGCTTCCCCGCGCCGCGGGCACCCGCGTCGGCCAGGAGCTCGCGCACCGCGTCGATCTGGTGATAGCGCGGCCAGATCTGGACTCGCCGCTTCTTCCCGGTCTTGGCGTCCTTCGATTCCACGACCTGGGCGTAGTTCTCCAGGATGTTGGTCAGACTCCGGCGGGTCAGCACCTGGCGCCACAGGTAGTCCGACCGCAGGCCGTGGGGGTTGGGAGGGTTTCCCGCACCGTCGTTCCAACCCCGGTTGAAGGGCAGGAACCAGGAGGCCTTTCCCTTGAGATGTGTGCAGAAATGGACCTCGTTCTCGTCCACCGCGAAGTGGGCCGCGCAACGGCCGAACTCGAAGAGCTTCTCGCGCGGGTTGCGGTCCTTCCTGTACTGCTCCATGGCGTCGCTCACCGTCTGCTTGGTCAGGCGGTTCTTGAGTTCGAAGGTGAAGACGGGAAGACCGTTGACGAAGAGTCCGATGTCGAGTGCGCGCTGGGTGCCGTGCCGGCTGTAGCGGAACTGACGGGTGACGGTGAAACGATTCTGCCGGAAGCGCAGCTTGGCCTGCTCGTTCTCGGGCGAGGGGGTTCCGTAGAACAGGTCGAGTTCGTGGGGACCGTGCCGGATGCCGTTTCGGAGGACGTCGATGGTGCCGCGTTTGGAGATCTCGCCCTGCAACCGGGCAAGGAACCTGCGGCGTCCGGGGCCGTCTTCGGTCAGTCGCAGGGCCGTGGCGGTTTCGGGTTGGGTGGTTTTCAGGAAGGCGCGGAGTTGGACTAGGTCGACGCAGTATTCACGGTTGTAGTCGCGGTGGTTGCCGCAGGACCAGCCGACGCCACGGTAGCTGGCGGGCGGTTCGCTGACCGTACCCATTTCCGGCGGGTCGCAGGGATCTCCGGTCAGGGCCTTGCAGATGAGGCGTTCGAGGCCGCGTTCGGTCATGTCAGTTCCCATTCGACATCCTGTCAAGTACCCGCCAAGTAAGAACGTTCCGTGTAACTACTTGAATGTAAGACACTTACTGGACCTGATGAATCAG
>CATOST010000058.1 GCA_951812665.1 uncultured Acidobacteriota bacterium | reverse complement strand
GGAACTGGATCTCCGGGTTGCCGAAAGGGTCTCGTCCAAGACGGCCTTCCTGGCGGCCGCCACCAGAGAGGGGACGCGGAAGTGTTTCCCGACTCTGGCCGCGGCGTCGCGCACCTCTTGTGAACGGCTGGCCAACAGGCTTCGCAGTGACCCGGTCGCACCTGCCGGCTCCAGGTGGAGCACCTGTCCCAACTCCAGGCCGCGGGCCAGCCCCGTCAGCCCCGCCGTCTGCCATCGTTTCTCCCGAAGCGGCCGGGACCGGGCCAGCAGGCGAACCAGGCGCTGGATTTCCTGGCCCCGGTTGCGGGCACCTACGACGGCGGCCAGATCCTCCAGGAAGCCGGTCTTGTTCGGAGTCGGATCCTTGAAATAGCCGCGTTCCGCCACCATCGATTCCAGCAACTGCAGAGAGGAGCCCGCGTCGGAACTGAGGATAGCGGCTCGTTGCCACGGGTCCTCTCCGTGACGGGCCAGCAGGTCCCGGAAGGCGTCAAGCACACGGGGACCGGAAAATTCGCCCAGGCTCAGGGAGAGTTGGAAGGCGACACGGGGGGAAGGATCCGCCGTCATCTTCACCAGCCGGGGCAGGAGACCGGGGAAGTCTTCGGCCAGGAGGACGGCCTGTTCCCGGACTCCCGGATGTTCGTCTCCCAGGGCCGCGCCGACGATGGATTCCTCCAGGGCGGACAGGCCTTCCAGCGCGTAAAGGGCATGGAGGCGGGCTTGGGGATTCTCCCGGTAACCCGCCATCTCTCTCAACGCGGGAAGGGCGGACCGGTCCTGCCGTTGGAGAAGAAGCCGCTGGGCGGTGAGGCGCCACCACTGGTTGGACGAGGCGAGATGCTCGACCAGCTCCGCTGCGGTGGCTTTGTGGAGTTCGGGGCGAACGTACGGGCTGGCGGCGGAATCCCGAGGCACGATCCGGTAGATGCGGCCGTGATCAATCCCGGCATAGAAGTTGAGGCCCTCCTTGATGGGCTCGGGAATGGAGGCCGGAGTTTCCACATACTGGCGGCAGATGTCGATGACATAAAGGTTCCCGTCGGGACCGACGGTGAAGTTGGCGGGCCGAAACCAGCGAGACGTGGAGGCCATGAACTCACGGCTCGCTTCCTCCTCAGCCCGGTTGGCGACGAAACTGACGCCACTGGGAGAGATGACATCCCGGTGGACGATGTTGCCGGCCACGTCGCCGGAGAAGGCGTTGCCCCGGTAGCGCGGGTGAAACGTATCTCCGTTGTAGATGGTGTTTCCCGTCGCTCCGGTGAAGGAGCCGGTGGAGGCCATTTCCCGTTCCCTCCCCAGCTCCCGGGAGCGCCGCTGCCGCATCCTCGTGCGGGCCTCGCGCCAAGCCTCGGGGGGAGTGAGCTGGAAGATGCGCTGATCGTGTCCGGAGATGAATCGGGTGACGGGGGGAGCCGTCAGAAAGAGGTTGCGCTGGAGATAGCGCCGGGCCGCCACGACGTGCTGAACGTGTCTTCCGGACTGGGAGAAGAAGCGACGTCCCCACTCGTCAAAGCTCAGTCCGAATCGGGTCGCTCCCGAGGCCGCCTCGAATAGATTCCGGTCGAGACGAAACCTCAAGTCGGCGTTCAAGACCGAAACCGGTTCGGCGTCGGGCCGGCGGGAGAAGGTGATCATTCCCGCCTGGCTGTCATTGCCTGCGTAGATCCAGTTGTCGATCCCGAAACGCAGGTTGCTGAGCTGGCCCTCAGGATCCACGAGGATCGTGAACCCGGTGAACAGCGGAGTCTTCTCATCCGCCCTCAAGTCTCCGTCGGTGTCCCGCAGATAAAGGATGTGCGGCGCCGAGCTCACCAGTACGCCGTCCTTCCACGGGAGGACGCTCTTCACGTTGGGGAGCCCCTCGGCGAAGACAGTGGAGTGGTCCACCCGGCCGTCGCCGTCCCGGTCTTCCAGGACGCGGACACGGCTCAAGGCCGGTTTCCCCTCAGGCGGCTGGTAGGGATAGTCCCGCATTTCAGCGACCCAGGCCCGTCCCTGTTCGTCGAACGCCAGCTCCACCGGATCGGTGACGTCGGGCTCGGCGGCGAAGATCTCCACCCGGAACTCGTCGCTGATGCGAAACGTCTCCAGCATTTCCTCTGGAGAGGGTGGAGTCGATGCGGGGTCCGGCCCGCATCCGGTGTTCAACAAAAGGAGGCCGAAAAACAGGAACAGATAGTGCTTCACGAGGAGTTGCCTGAGTTTTCTACCAGCGGACGCCATGACGGTCCTTGGGGTATCCGGGGTCCCATTGGTGGAGCAGTTCATGCCGGGGCCGGGTGCGGGCCACGTTCTCGGCCAGCACGGCCTTCTTGTCCGGGTCGATCTCGACACCGAGGCCGGGCCCCGAAGGGAGCGCCATCTTGCCGTCCCGAAACCGGAGCATCCCGCCCCGGATGATGTCTTGAGTGGTCCACGGATAGTGCGAATCCACGTCATGCGTGATGTGGGAGATGGCGCACACCATGTGCACCTGGGTGGCCATGGAGATGCCGAGGTAGTTGTTGCTGTGGCCGGAGCAACCCCATCCCAGAGCCTCGCACGTGGACGCCCAATGCCGGACGTTGTTGAGCCCACCCATGTAGTGGGGATCCAGCAACACGATATCGATGGCTCCCCGGTCGTACCCGGGGCGGATGTGCTCCATGCGGGTGACGCACATGTTGGTGGCAAGGGGAATGGACGTGCGTTTGCGCACCTCGGCCATGCCTTCCTGTCCCGGCGTGGGATCCTCCAGGTACTCCATCCCCAGCGGCTCCAACTCGTGGGCGACCTTCACCGAAGTTTCGACGCTCCAAGAGGCGTTCGGATCGATGCGGAGCTTGGCCTGGGGCATGGCCTCCCGGATCCGGGTCAAGGCCTCGATCTCCAGCTCGGGTTTGAGAACTCCCCCCTTGAACTTGCAGGTCGTGAATCCGTGGTCCCGGTGGAAATCCATGAATTCCCGGGCCATGGCCTCGGGAGTCGTGACGTCCGGTCCGCCATCGACCGGAAGGACGAAAAAGTTGTAGGCCGAAAAGGGAGCCTCATTGCGAAAGGGGCCGCCGATCAGATCGACGACCGGCCGATCGATCACCTTTCCGATCAGATCCAGGCACGCGATTTCGACGGCGGCCAGAGTTTCAGAGTTGTGCCGCGGGGCGAATTCGGAGCGATGAGAGAGGCTATGGCGGAAAAACTCGATCTCGAAGGGGTCTCGTCCCAGTATGGTGTCGCGTGCGGCCTGGAGGGCTTGAAATGCCGCGCCTCCGATCTCGGCCACTCCCGTGAAGCCGTCGGTGGTCTCCAATTCCAGGATGGCCCGCTGGAAGTGGGTGTCGTGGACGTTCCACGAGTTCAGAAGCGCGTAGTCGGGCGACGCCACCAGCGTTGCCTCGAAGGAGCCGATCTTCATGCGGCTCCGGGGGCCCTCGGCCCTCGGCCGCCCACTTCGTTTCACGCCGTGTACCGCCGGAGAAAGGGCCACGGCCATGTCCTCGACGCCGGCCAGTCCCGTCACGCCCGCGGCGGCGGCCATCCAACGGCGCCGATTCCAGGCGCCCTCTCGGTGTTCGGCAGTCGCCATCATGTCATCGCCATCGTAATGGCGCACCTGTAGATCCACAAGAGCCGGGCCGGGAAGTGGGGCTACTCTTCGTGGATGACCATCTGCCGGTCGGCCGAGCTGTAGACGATCATCGGATAGATTATATTGTGTCAGTCGCGATATTCTCGAAATCGGGAGGCAGGATCATGAAACGCCGCGATTTCTTCGGACGTTCCCTCTGGGCGTCGCTGACGGCGGCCCTGGCCGGGACGGCGCCGGTCCGGGCCCGGGAATTTCCTGCGGACTACGACGCCTCGGCCGAGTTGGCCTCTCCCGACTGGACGCCTGCCTTCCTCGACGCCCACCAGAACGATACCCTGATCCGACTGAGCGACCTCATCATTCCCGAGACCGACACCCCCGGGGCCAAGGCCGCTCTGGTCAACCGCTTCATCGACAGGCTCCTGGCCAGTGAATCCCGGGAAACGCAGAGCCGGTTCCTGGACAGCATGGCCTGGTTCGACGGGGAGTGCCTGAGACGCTACGGCGCGGCCTTCGTCCACCTGCCCGCCGAGAGCCAATTGGAGTTTCTCAATTTTGTCGCCTATCCCCACAAGCTGGTGACCTGGAAGGACAACCGCTCCGAGTTCCCGGGCCACTCCCACTTCCTGACGCTGAAGGATTGGATCAGTCGAGCCTTCTACAACTCGGAGGCGGGTCTGAAGGAACTGGGCTGGAGCGAAGGCGCCATGTCCGGGGCCTTTCCGGGTTGCCCGCATCCCGAGGGTTATCACAAGTGAGCGCCGCCCTGGTCCAGGATCCGCACAGCGAACTCTACGACGTGGCCGTGGTGGGGTCCGGCGCCACCGGAGGCTGGGCGGCCAAAGTCCTCTCCGAGGCCGGCCTGAAGGTCGTCCTGCTGGAAGCCGGCCGCAAGGTCTCTCCCCGGGAATTCACCGAGCACATGCCTGCCTACAAGCTGGAATACCGGAACCACTCGCCGGAACTGGCTCGGACGCGTCCCATCCAGAAGGCCTGCTACGCCTGCACCGAATACAACTACGACTGGTTCGTCAACGATCTGGAGAACCCGTACACCACACCGAAGGACAAGCCGTTCACCTGGCAGCGGCTTCGAATCGTCGGGGGCAGGAGCATGGTCTGGGGGCGCCAGAGCTATCGTCTCAGCGATCTGGACCTGAAGGCGGCCAGCCACGACGGATACGGCGACGACTGGCCCGTTTCGTACCGGGATCTGGTGCCCTACTACGACCGGGTCGAGAAGTACGTCGGCATCAGCGGACAGGCGGAGGGAAAACCGCAGCTGCCGGACGGGCAGTTTCTGCCCCCTATGTCCATGACCTGCGGAGAACGGCTGCTCCGGAGCCGGGCGCGGGAAAAATTCGGCCGCACCCTGACCATAGGACGGACCGCCGTCCTGACCAGGCCGCTCAACGGGCGTGCGGCCTGCCACTATTGCGGTCCCTGCGAACGGGGCTGCGTGACCGCTTCCTATTTCAACAGTCCGGCCACCACCGTGGCCGACGCCTTGAGGAGCGGCAACTGCACGCTCCTCACCGACGCCATCGTCAACCAGGTGGATATGGACCCGTCCCGCAACCGGGCCCGGGGAGTCACCTACGTCCACCGTCACCGGCGCAGGACCTACCAGGTTCGCAGCCGGGCGGTGATTCTGTGTGCCCAGGCCCTGGAGTCGACCCGGATCCTCTTCAACTCGGCGACCCGGGAGCACTCCGGCGGTCTCGGCAATTCCAGCGGACTCCTGGGGAAATACCTCATGGACCATGTGGTGGGGGCCGGCGCGGCGGGCGAGCTGCCGCAGTTCTCGGTCCGGAAGCGGGCGTCGGACCCGCGGCGCCCCAACGGGATCTACATGATGCGGTTCCGGAATCTGGCGGGCGGGAAGAGGCACCCCCGGTTCATCAGAGGCTACGGCTTCCAGGGGGGCAGCTCACCCAGCTTCCGGTTCGATGCGGAGGGTTTCGGGGCGTCCTACAAGGCGGCGGTCAAGGAGGGCTTCTACATGATCCGGCTGAGCGGGTTCGGAGAATCCCTGGCCCGGCTGGACAACTACTGCGAGATCGACCCGCAGAAAAAGGATGCCTGGGGGATCCCGGCCCTCAAGATTCAGATGACCCACGGCCCCAACGAGGCGGCCATGATGGAGGACGCGGCCGCCACTGCCGCCGAATTGCTGGAGTCGACCGGGGCTCGCAACATCAAGGTCAACGCCCGGACGGCCATGCCCGGCATGGCGATTCACGAAGTGGGGACGGCCCGAATGGGGCACGACCCAGCCAAGTCGGTGCTGAATGCCTACAACCAGTGCCACGACATCGACAACCTCCTGGTCACCGATGGGTCCTGTTTCGTGAGCGCCGGTTGCCAGAATCCCACCCTGACCATGATGGCCCTCACGGTCCGGGCCTGCGATCATCTGTTGGAACGGTTCCGCAGGGACGAAGTCTGAGACGTTTTCGACGTCACCTTCCAAGAAAAAGGAGAGGCGACTTCCAGTCGCCCATTCCTTTGGGGCCCACTGTTACTCTGGAGTACGGCGATTGGAAATCGCCGCTCCTATCACGATGTCAGCGAGACGCGGATGGCCTTGCTTTGATCTTCATTTGATCGCGAAGGCCTGAGGCGTGATCCGGTAATCGTGCGATACGCGGTCGATCTTGATCTCCCAGTGCCCCACGAAACCGTTACGGGCGGCGAAGCCGGCACCCGAGTCCGTGCCGGTGGCCGCAGACTCGTTGAGGGTGATCCTGTAGTGATGCGGCAGGGTCAACCCGTCGACTTCCTTGAATTCCGAAAAGGTCTCCGTCAATCGGATCCGCGTGTTGTCCGCGGGCCCGTCGCCGGCACCAAAGACGGGTCCTTGTTGCACGTTCATCAAACCCCGTCCCACGCCGGCCGGAATGGTCAGTCGGTAGCTGCTGGCCACATGGTGGTAGGTCTCAGGATCGAAGTAGAGCCGGATTCTGTATTCCACCCCCTTCCTGGGCCGATACTCCAACTCATGAAGCTTCCTGTCCTCGAACTTCTTGAGTCCCCGGTAGCGGACCTTGGACCGCCTCTTGCCGAGATCCAGCAGAGCCCAGTCGGTGGTAAGGACACCTCCGTAGAGGCCTTCCTGTGCCAATCGGGGGAAGTGGATCCAGAGGGCGGTGCCCAACTGGGACCGAATGCCGGGAGTGATGTAGGCGATGTCCAACTTGTCGCCGTTACGGATGAGGACCTCCTTGGGATACTGGATATGGCCGAAGCCGAAACTGGTCCGGAGTTTGTCTCCCTCTGCCAGAATCATGGCCGGACCGCCCAGCCTACCCAGGCCGCCGACGCGGATGTCCAACGTCGCCAACCCCTGTGCGACCCGATTCTTCCGCACGGGGTCCTCGCCGATGGCCTTGAGATGGAGGGCGATCAGATCGTCCGTTTCTAATTTCTTGGCCGTCCCGTCCACTCCCGCGAGCGGAAACAACAGGACAGAAAGAGCAAGCCGGAATCTCCACTTACGCATCGTTCACCTCGTTGTCATTCGGCCGTAATCCGGTCTGAAGCCACCTTGGCTTCCCTTCATTCTCAGGTCGATTGGGGCCGTTCTGGCTCAATGGCATCCAAGCCGATTCGAGATCGGATCCTGACGATTGTTCTGCCGCCGTTATCCAGAGTAGATTGCGGCTGAGCCAAAAGGGTTCACGTCGAAGTGGTGGCGAGCGGCGCGATGTTTGAGCCGCCGGCAGGAACGGAACCTGAAACCCGGCTTGCGGTTTCGGATCAGGAGGTCAGCGAGACGCGGATGGCCTTGCCTTCGTCCGCCAGGGCGAAGGCCTCGTTGAGTTCCGTCAGGGGGAACGTGTGGGAGATGATCTGCTCGAAGGGGTAGGCGTGACCGCGGCGGGCCAGAAAGTCCAGGGCACGGGGCAGTGCCCAGGGGGCATACGCGATGACCCCACGGAGCGTGTGTCCGGACCGGACATTGAGAGCCGGGTCCAGGGCGGCGGTTCTCCCCGGGGCGATGTTGCCTACCCAAAGATATCGCCCGAACTGGCGGAGCAGGTGCACGCCCTCCTCCACCGGCAGCGGTGAGCCGACGAACTCGGCCACGACGTCCGCACCATCGGCGCGAGTCAAGTCCATAATCATCTCTCGGCGGGTCTTCCGGTCCACGGTATCGATGTTGACCGTGAGGTCGGCGCCGAAGGAGCGGGCCAGTTCCAGCCGGCTCTCCAGCCGGTCGAAGACGATGACCTGACCGGCGCCCATCTCCTTGGCGAGGGCACAGGCGTACAGTCCCAGCCCCCCGGCGCCTTGGACCACAATCGTGTCGCCCAGGCGGATTCCGATCTGATCCAGACCGTAGACCACTTGGCAGAGGGCGCAATTGACCGGTGAGACCTCGGAGTCGCTCAATCCGGGAGGGATCTTGCACACCGTCTGTCCCCGGCGCAGGTAGTAATACTCTCCGTAGGCTCCCCTGAAGTGAGGGGTTTCGGCGGCATCCCGGAACCAGTGGTCGGACCGGTTGGGGCAGGCGGGCGATCCGTCCATACAGGCCGCGCAACTGCCGCATGGGAGGAAGTAGGTGTAGGCGATGCGATCGCCTTCCTCGAGCGGTTGTCCCAGTACGTCGGTCTTCACCCGGCGGCCGAGGCGAAAGACTTCTCCCACCATTTCATGCCCGGGGACGAAGCCCTCCCCCTGGGTGATCTCGGGACCATGACCGTGCCAGATGTGCAGATCCGAACCGCAGATGTTGGAACGGCGGACCCGGACCAGAATGTCGTCGGGACCCACGTCGGGAAGGGGAAATTCCCGGAATACCATCTCCTTTCGGGGACCCAGCGAAACGGCGGCGACTCCTTGCATCGTTCGTCCTCCGGGCGCCCTTCTAAGGGATTGCGAAGGCCTTTGGATTGATCTTGCGATCGTGCGACATCCGTTCGAGCTTCATCTCCCAATGGCCCACGGATCCGGTGTTGGCGTCGACGTTGAGAGATATCTGGTAGAGATGCGGCAAGGTCAGTCCGTCGATCTCCTTGAAATCCGAGAACCTCTCCGTCAGCTCGACGGTGCTTCGATCTGTGGGGTCGTCCCCCGCTCCCGGGCCTCCGATCTGGCCCAGCAGACTGCCTCGATCGTTGGACACGGTGCGGCTTCCGGGAGTGATTCCGCCGCTGGCGCCAACCGGGGCCCCTCCTCCGCTCGAGATGTTGGTCAGGCCTCGCATGGCGGCGCGGGGCACGGCGATCCGATACTTGCTGGCCACGTGGCGGCAGGTCTCAGGCTCGAAGTAGAGGCGGACCCTGTAGGAGACCTTCTTCCTGGGTTTGTAATCGACCTCGTGGAGCCTTAGGCCCTCGAATTTCTTGAGTCCGCGGTAGCGGATCTTGGCCCGCTTTTTCTTCAGGTTGAGCAGTGCCCAGTCGGTGGAGAGGACGCCTGCGTAGAGTCCCTCCTGGGCCAGCCGGGGAAAGTTTTCCCAGATGGTCGTCCCCAGTTGGGAACGGACCCCTGGAGTGATGTAGGCGATATCCAGATCGTCGCCGTTACGGATGAGGGTTTCCTGGGGGTATTGGACGTGACCGAAGGTGAGCGTGGTCCGAAGCTTGTCCCCCTCCGCCAGGAGCATGGCCCGGCCATTCAGTTTGCCCTGGCCGCCCACCCGGATGTCCATGGAACCTGATCCCTGGGCGACCCGATTCTTCCGGGAAAGATTCTCGCCGATGGCTTTCAGATGGAGGACGATCAACTCCTCCTTCTTCAATTTCTTGGCCGTTGCGTCAACAGCCGAGATCGGCAACAACAGGGCGAAGAGAGCAATCCGGTATCCCAATTTGCGCATGACCCACCTCATCGTAATTCGGTCGTAACCCAGTCCCAACCGCCTGTAGCTTCGCTCTTCCCCAAATCGATACCCAATGACTACTCGATGGCAAAGGCTCGAGCGGCAATCCGCATATCGTGCATCATGCGGTCGATCTTGAATTCCCAATGTCCCACGAAACCGCCGATCGCAGAGGTGTTGAGTGCAATCCTGTAGAGATGCGGCAAGGTCAGCCCATCGACTTTCTTGAAGTCGGAAAAGGTCTCCGTCAAGGTGATTCGAATCTTGTCTGCGGGCCCTGAACGGGCTCCAAACGCTCCTCCACGAATGTCTACGAGTCCCCGTCCCATGCCGGCCGGCAAAGTCAACCGGTATCTGCTCGCCACATGACGATAGGTTTCAGGTTCGAAGTAGATCCGAATCCTGTAATCGACTCCATTCTTCGGCCGGTACTCCAACCTGTGGAGCCTTCGGCCCTCGAACTTCTTGAGTCCATGGTAACGGACCTGGGCCCGTCTGTTTCGCAGGTCCAATAACGTCCAGTCAGTGGAGAGGACCCCTCCATAGAGTCCCTCTTGGGCCAAACGGGGAAAGAAATCCCAGAGAGTACTTCCCAGTCGGGAGCGGGCGCCGGGACTGACGTAGGCAATGTCCAGCTTCTCCCCGTTGCGGACGAGGGTCTCCCGAGTGTATTGCGGGTGGCCGAATTTGATTTCGGTCCGGAGTTTTTTCCCCTCTGCCAAGAGCATGGCCGGGCCAACCATCTTGGCCTTGTTTCCTACCCGGATGTCCACGGTGCCCAAACCCTGAGCGACCCGATTCTTCCGGACCAGATTCTCGCCGATGGACTTCAGATGGAGAGCGACCAGTGCATCGGCTTTCATCTTGTTGGCCGACCCGTCCACCGTCGCACAGAGAAACACCACCGCAGCCAGTGCGGCCCAACTGACCTTCTTTCCAATGCTCATCATTTCTTCCGAGACGGATAAATACATCGCAGGTCCCGAAGCCTACGTAACGTGGCCCTCCCTTCGAGTCGATTCTTAGATCTACTTGATGGCGAAAGCCCGGGGGGAGATCTTCCGATTGTGAGAGATGCGGTCGATCTTGATCTGCCAGTGTCCGACGAAGGAGCTGGACGAGTCGAAGTTGACAGTTATCTTGTAATCGTGCGGCAGAGCCAAACTGTCAACTTCCTTGAAGTCGGAGAACCTCTCGATCAGGTTGATGAAGCTTCGGGACCCCGGACCGGACTGGTTGCCGAGCTCGCGGCGGCTTCCGCCTGCGCCTCCGGGACCTGGGTTGGCACCGATCCCCGGATTGGTCGCACCGGGACCGTCTCCTGAAATATCGACCAGCCCCCGTCCCATTCCGTCGGGGATGACCAGTCGGTAGTGACTGGCTACGTGGCGGTAGGTTTCAGGTTCGAAGTAGAGGCGGATCCGGTAGTCGACCCCTTTCTTGGGCCTGTACTCCAACTCGTGAAGCTTCTTGTCGTCGAACTTCTTGAGTCCCCGGTAGCGGACCTTGGCCCGTCTCTTCCTCAGGTCCAGCAGCGCCCAGTCGGTGGTGAGGACCCCTCCGTAGAGTCCTTCTTGAGCCAACCGCGGAAATTCGTTCCAAATCGTCCTCCCCAACTGGGAGCGGACACCTGGACTGATGTAGGAGATGTCCACCTTTTTCCCGTTTCGGACCAGGAGTTCCTTAGGGTATTGGGTATGGCCGAAATTGAAGACGGTCCGAAGCTTGTCCCCTTCCGAGAGGAGCATGGCGGGGCCTCCCAGCCTGCCTTGTCCTCCCACCCGGATGTCCATGGTGCCCAAACCCTGGGCGACCCGATTCTTCCAGACCAGGTTCTCGCCAATGGCCTTCAGATGGAGGGCGACGAGTTGGTCTGCCTTCAGCTTCTTGGCCGGCACATGCACCGTCGTGAGGAGAAACGCCACGACAGCGGAAACGAACAGGGACATCGGTCTTTTCATGTTTTACCCCTTATTGAAGGACCCACCAGCTCTCGGTGCGACACGGGACTATTGCCCAAGAACGAACGGGCAAAAAAAAGCATGAACTGAAGGTCATCTTTGCTCAATCGAGCCGTCGAGGTCAAGTCGGCGGTGGCTCAGGGCAGGGAGTTCGCGGCGAATGTTTTCCTGCCGCCGGGCATCCAGCCGGGCCAGGATCACGCCCTCGCCGTCGGGGGCCACGGAAAGCGGGACGCCCCAGGGATCGATGATTGCAGAACGTCCGCAGCTGGCGAATACGGGCGTGTGCTGACCGCACTGATTGGGCGCAATGACGTAGGTCTGGTTCTCGATGGCGCGGCCTCGCAACAGGACCTCCCAGTGATCCCGGCCCGTCGGGAGCGAAAAGGCCGAAGGGACCATCATGATTCGGCAACCCTGGCGAACCAGTCTCCGATAGAGTTCCGGAAAGCGCAGATCGTAGCAGATGGACAGGCCCAGCCGGCCATGGTCCGTCTCGGCGGAAACGACGTCGCGGCCGGGAGCCATCCAACTCGACTCCTGATAGGAGACCCGCCCGGGCAGGTTCACGTCAAAGAGATGGATCTTGCGGTAACGGGCCAGTAGGTTTCCCGAATCGTCGAACAGAAGACTCGTGTTGGAGACCTTGTCTTCCCCCTCAACCTGCTCGCAGAGGCTGCCGGCCAACAGAGTGATCCGGAGACGGCGGGCCAGTTCCCCCATCCTCCGGCTGGTGGGACCCGGGACCGGCTCGGCGGCCCGGACCACCTGCTCCTTGCGGCCCAGGCAGTTGAAGAGTTCGGGCAGCGCCACCAGCCGGGCTCCCCGCTCGGCCGCCTCCCGGACCAGCCGCTCGGCAGCCGCCAGATTGCGCTCCTTGTCCTCTCCCGAGGTCATCTGAACCGCCGCCGCCCAATAGGGTTCTCCCATGCCTCCTCCGTTCCGAGACTGGTATGATTCTACAGGTTTGCAGCTTGGCCGCGGCGGCGGCATTCACGATCCTGTTCCCGGTCCGGAGAGTTCAGTCTATGGAACCCGAGAGACTCGATATCGACCGCTCCAAGACCGCACGATCCCGAAGCGGATTGCGATGTTTGGCAGGGCTTTTTCTACTGCCGGCGTTCTCCCTCCTGCTGGCCGCGACACCGCCGGAGTTGGAAGAGGACCAGGGGCTGACCGGCTTCGGCCTGGCGTTGCGTCGTCTCCCGACGACAGGTTCTCTCCTCTACATCACCGCTCACCCCGACGACGAAAACAACGCCGTCCTGGCCAAGGTGAGCCGTGGACTCGGGATCCGTACCGCGCTTTTGAGCCTGACCCGGGGAGACGGAGGGCAGAACGAGATCGGTCCGGAACTGTTCGAAGCCTTGGGAGTGCTCCGGACCCAGGAACTCATGCGAGTCCATCGCTTCGACGGCGCCAGTCAATACTTCACACGGGCTTATGGGTTCGGTTACTCCTTCAGCGTCGAGGAGACCCTGGAGCGCTGGGGCGAGGAGGTGCTGCGGGACGTGGTCCGGGTGATCCGGGAGTTTCGGCCGGACGTGATCGTGACCCTGAACCCCCGAGGCGCGGGTGGAGGACAACATCATCAGGCCTCGGCGCGACTGGCCGCGCAGGCCTTCGAACTGGCCGCGGATCCCTCTCGTTTCCCGGAGCAGCTCGAGGAGGGACTCCGGACCTGGCGGTCCTCCCGGCTCTATCAGGCGCCGGGTGTGGGATGGGCATGGGGAGACGGGCGCTCCCAGGCCGGTCGGACGGCCGCCATCGAAGTGGGCGGCTATGACCCGCTGTTGGGAGAATCCTACGCCGAGTTTGGCGCCCGGGCCCGGAGCAGCCACCGTTGCCAGGGAATGAACATACTGCCGGAGCCGGGACCCCGCACGGCTTACTACCGTTTGGTCAAGGGCAACGCGGAGCTGGGGGACGGCGCCGGCTTCTTCAGCGGCCTCGATGTCTCCCTGGGAAGAGTGGCCGAGCATGATCCGGAGTTGGCCGGCGGTCTGGAGCGATTCCAGAAGCTGATCCGGCAGATCCGGGACGACTATACCGAGTCCCGCATGGAGCAGTCGGCCTCTGGGGTGATGCAGGGTTTGGCGCTGGTCCGGGAACTGGCCGCCGAGGCCGGCGACCCCGAGGCTCGATTTCTGCTGCGGGCCAAAAAAGAGGACTTTCTTGCCGCCGCCCAAAAGGGGAACTTCATCTACCTGGACGCTCTGGTTCTTCGGAACCGGGACGGACGCGTCAATCCGGGCGAAGAGGTCTCGGTGCAGGTCCGCTTCCTGAGCCGTTCCGGGAATCCGGCTCGCCTGCGCTCCGCGCAGTTGTCCGGAACCGGCGATTGGAACGTCCGCAGCCTGGGCCGATCCGGTCCCGCCCGTGAGTTTCGGGTCACGGTTCCGTCGGGAGCCTCCTACACTCAACCTTACTGGTACCGGCACGATGCCCAGGTCGATCTTTTTTCGGTTCGTGACGGCTTCAGCGGCGTGGAAGCGGTGAGCCCACCTGCCCTGAAGGCCCGGGTCACCTATGTCTCCGACGGCGTCGAGGCCGACATGGAGGTTCCGGTCCGGTACCGCTGGTTCGATCCGGTGATCGGCGGCGAACGCCGTCGGGAACTCCAGGTGGTGCCGGAAGTGACTCTGGCCCTGCAACCGGAGGTTCGGATCTTCGTGCCGGGCGCCGCGCAAGGGAAGAGCTTCCACGTCCGGGTGGAGAACCAGCGCCCCGGACGTCTCGACACGCGTGTGGAACTGCTGGCGCCGGAGGGCTGGCAGGTGCATCCCCGGACTCGCGATCTGACGTTCGGGCGGGAGGGGGAGACCGCCGCCGTCACGTTCGAGGTGGAGGCCCCGGCGGATCTCAAGCCGGGCAGCTACCGGATTCAGGCACGGGCGAGAGTCGGAGCCAAGACCTACTCCCAGGGCTACCGGTCCATCGACTACCACCACGTCGAGACCCGTCACCTCTATCGGCAAGCCCGGTCGCTGGTCCAGGCGTTCGACGTCAAGGTGGCCCCGGTCCGGGTCGGGTATGTGATGGGAGTCGGCGATCAGGTCCCGGCCGCCATCGAGGACCTGGGATTGGAACTCGCCTCTCTGGACGCTTCGGATCTGGCCGAAGGCGATCTTTCCCGCTTCGACGTCATCGTGACCGGGGTCCGGGCCTACCTGAACCGCGCGGATCTGAGATCCAGCAATCATCGGCTTCTGGAATACGTGCGCCAGGGTGGGCATCTGGTGGTTCAATACAACAAGTACGAATTCAACCGGGAGGAGTACGGCCCCTATCCGGCACGGATTCACCGTCCCCACGACCGGATCACCGACGAGACGTCACCGGTCCGCGTTCTGGAGCCCGATCATCCCGTCCTGAACTGGCCGAATAGAATCACCGATGCCGACTGGGAGGGATGGGTCCAGGAACGGGGCCTCTACTTCCTGGGAGAATGGGATCCTGCCTACCGGCCGCTGCTGGAGTTGCGGGACCCCTTCCCCTACAACCCCGAGGCCAAGCGGGGTGCCCTGGTCGTCGCCGTCTACGGAAAGGGAACCTACGTCTACACGGGTCTGGGATTCTTCAGGCAACTCCCCGCCGGCGTCCCCGGAGCCTTCCGGCTCTGGGCCAATCTGCTCTCCCTCGGCAAATCTCCGTGACACCTTTCTCTTCTCTTTTCCTATTTTCTCTTTTCTCTTTCTTCGTAGAATGATCCAATGCTCTCCCTGGGGATCGTCGGACTGCCCAACGTCGGCAAGTCCACTCTCTTCAACGCCTTGACCTCGGGTGCGGCGGGCGTATCCAACTATCCCTTCGCCACCATCGACCAGAACGTGGGCCAGGTGCCGGTCCCGGACCCGAGGCTGCGTGCATTGGAGCAGTTGCTGGCGCCCAGCGAATGCATCCCCTGCTTCGTTCAGTTCATCGACATCGCCGGCCTGGTGCGGGGAGCCAGCCGGGGGGAGGGCCTGGGAAACCAGTTCCTCGGACACATTCGCCAAGTCGACGCTCTCATCCACCTGGTGCGTTGTTTCCCGGACCCGGATATTGTCCATGTGCTGGATCGGGTGGACCCCGCCCGGGATGTGTCGGTGGTGGAAACGGAGCTGATGTTGGCCGACCTGGAGGTCCTCAGCCGGGTCGTCTCCAAGCAGCAGAACAGTTGGAGGACCGATCCCCGGACCTATGCCCGGAAGGAAGAGCAGTTTCTTCTCTTCCGACGATACTTGGAAGACGGGGTTCCCCTCAGGTCGCTGAACCTGGACCCTCCGGCACTACGTCGGCTCAAAGGACTGGGCCTGTTGACGGGCAAGCCCGTCGTCTATGTGGCCAACGTCTCCGAGGAGGACTATTCCCTCGGGGAGGACCAGCCCTGCGTCCGGTCGCTCAAGGGTGAGGTGTCTCGTTCCGGCCCAACCTCGGTTCTGGTGGTCTCGGCATCCCTGGATCATGAACTTCAGGAGTTGGAACCCACGGAAAGAGAGGAGTTTCTGAACGAGCTGGAATTGCCGGCCCCGGGCCCGGAGCGCCTGATCCGGCGAGGATTTCAACTTCTGAATCTGGTGACCTTCTACACCATCGCCCGGAACAAGCTCCGTGCCTGGGAAATTCCCCGGGGCACGCCGGCCGTCCGGGCGGCCGGGAAGATCCACACCGACATGGAACGGGGGTTCATCCGCGCCCAGGTGGCTTCGGGCGCGGAGCTGCACCGGACCGGGAGCTGGAAAGAGATGCACCGGAAGGGCTTGATCCGCACCGAGGGCAGGGAATACGAGATTCGGGACGGAGACATAGTGGAGTTTCTCTTTACGCCGTAATCTGAAGCGCCGGCTGTTGCCTTCGCCGACGGCAGGGGATGTCCTCCCCGTGCATAATACCGGCGCGATGCCAGACTCCGAAGCTTCCCGGCCCGGCGTTTTTCTCAGGACCTTCCAGGCCTTCCGGTACCGGGACTACCGGCTGATGTGGACCGGCGCCTGCACTTCCGCCATCGGAACCTGGATGCAGATGACGGCCCAGTCCTGGCTGGTCCTCACTCTGACCAATTCCCCCTTCTATCTGGGCCTGATCGGCTTTCTCTCCCAGTTGCCCATCGTCTTGCTGTCCCTGCTGGGGGGAGCCGCCGCCGATCGGGTGGACCGAAGAAAGGTTCTGCTCTTTTCCCAGTACATCCAGATGGTTTCGGCATTCATCCTGACGCTCCTGGTCTTCGCCGGCGTGGTCCAGCTTTGGCACTTCCTGGTCCTGGTGACGGTGGTGGGGACGGCCCAGGCTTTCGGAGCTCCGGCCTTTGCGGCCCTGATGCCCGGCCTGGTGAAGCGCCGCGACATGGCCAACGCGGTTGCACTGAACTCGATCCAGTTCAATCTCGCCCTGGTGATCGGACCTGTTGTGGCCGGGTTGATCATGACGTCCTACGGCGCCGTCACCTGTTTTGGACTCAACGGCCTCTCCTTTCTGGCGGTGATCTGCAGCCTCTACCTGGTCAAGAGCGGTTTTCGGCCCGCGGCCAGGAAGGAGACGGTCTGGAAGGGGATTCGGGACGGACTGCACTTCGTCCGCGCTCGCAAGGCGCTCTGGCAACTGAGCCTCCTGGGCTTCGTCCTGACTTTCAGCGCTCTCCCCATGACGATGCTCCTGCCGGTCTACGCCCGTGATATCTTCGGTCTGGGTTCCGAGGCGTATGCCGGAATGATGACCTGCTCCGGCATCGGAGCGGTGGTGGGGGCCCTGATCTCGGCCAACCTGGGATGGATGAGCCACCGGGGCCGGTTCAGCATTCAGGTCCAGGTCGTACTGGCCCTGCTGGTGGCACTGTTTGCCGTCTCCACGAACTTCTACATCGGCCTGTTGCTTCTCTTCCTGTGCCGGGTCTGCCTGATGTTGCTGTTTGCCTCCGTCATGTCGCTGGTCCAGGAAAGCGCAACTGAAGAAATGCGCGGACGGGTCCTGAGCATCTTCAATCTAGCCATGAGGGGAGGCATGCCGCTGGGCAACCTGGTGGCCGGTTTCCTGGCCTCCCGCGTTTCCGCACCCTTCGCCCTGTTGGTGGGAAGCGCGCTGCTGGGAGGGGTCGCTCTCTATTGCCTCTTTCTCCGAGTCCGGATCACACGGCTGTAGGGGACCGAGTGTCCCGTTTGGACCGAAGAGGGCACCCACAAAGGGCGCCTCTGCCAACCTCCCAGTCGTAGTAGACTGAACCGGAACTCATTCAGGGGCGGGAGTCGACATGAAGAACGGATTACACTGGATCACCCCTCGTTACCAAGTCCTTCTGAATCTGGCTGTCCTGGTGTCGGTTGGCTGCACGGAGGCATCGATGGCCGCCCAGCCGGCAAAGGACCGTGTGCTGGCCCGGGTCAACGGAGTGGCGGTGACCCGGGACGAAGTCCGCCAAGCCGCGGCCTCGGAACTGAAGAAGCTCCGGTTGACCCGGCTTCAGTACGAGGCGAAGCACAAGCAGAAGGTCCACGACGCCGTCGAGTCGAATTTGAATCGGCTGGTGGGCCTGAAACTGGTGGAGCAGGAAGCGGAGCGGCGGTCGCTGCCGGTCCAGGAACTGCTGCGGCAGGAAGTCAGCGCCGCCTTGAAGGAGCCGACCGACCAGGAGGTTGCCAGCTTCTACCAGAGCAACCGGAAGAAGCTGAAAAAAGTCCCTGGAGGAGATGTCCGGAGAGATTCGGAGATACCTGAAGCGGCAGCGGTACCAGAAGCGCTATCAAGTATTTGTGGATCGTCTCACGGCGGCGAGCCAGGTCGAGTCGTTCCTGGAGCCGAACCGGGTGGAGATCCGGACGCT
>CATOST010000057.1 GCA_951812665.1 uncultured Acidobacteriota bacterium | reverse complement strand
GTTGGAAGATTTTCGGGATCACCCACGAGGATGAAAGGATCTGGGTCTGCCTCATAGTTGCCGGAGCGAGATGACGGCGGATGAGAGTTGCACGACTCCCGGAAGGATTTCCGGTTCCAGGTGTTCCGATACTGCGAGAGGTTTGCCGAGCGGCAATCAGGATGAGGTCGGGACGGGAAAGAGCATTGACCGAAACCCGCGTCAACGGCGGCAAATTGGACCCCCTACTGGCAGTTCACGACGGCGTGCACCCTCGGGTCCCGGACGTCATCTTTCGGACAAATTGAACTACGGGCGACCCGATGGGACGTGTTGACGACAGGCTACACCGGTTGATTTTGGGAAAGCAAGCACCGGCAGGAATTTTATCCTTTAGTCGCTCGTTCCGCCCGGAGCCGGGCGAAGGACCAGGCGGTGCGACTCCTGGATCGCCTCTCGATTCAGGGGGACCGGATGGTACCGACCTGACAGCCAGAGACCCGGCAGGTCGTCGTAGTGGGGCGAGGCCGGGATTCCCGACTGACCGCCGGGGATCGCCGACAGGATTTGGTCCGGCTTCGAAAAGTCGGTGATCTGCCGCACGGAGGCGCCGGACACGACCCGGAAGTCGTCTGACCGGTACTCCATCTTCCTTACTGTGGCGTTGGAGCCGGGGACCGGGAAGGGACCCAGGTTGAAATACCATCCCAACAACTGGGAGGTCGCACCCACGGGATGGGGCAGGGTGAGGGTGTGGATGTCTCCCCAGATCCAACTCTTGGATTCCGGACCCCAACGAGTCAAGACGCGATCGACGGCCTTCCGGAAGGCGGCCCGGAGAATGTCCGGCAACTCCTCCTCGCGTGGCGTCTCGATTCGGTCGAGCCAGCGCCGGGCTCCCCGTTTCAGCACGGTTCGAACCATGGTGTCCGGCAGGTTTCCGCGGGAACGGAACGCCCGGATCAGATCGTTACCCAGCTCGTCCTCGAAAATCTCTTCGAACAGTTGCCGGTGGAAGACGACGAACAGGGTAGGAGCGGCTTGTCCGGCGTCCATCTCGTAGTTCCAATCGCGTAAGAGTTCAAGGGCTTCCCCCACCGGATCTCCGGGGGGCGGAGAAGGATCAAAAGCCTCCAGCAGAAGGGGAACGATCTCACGGGCCGCCAACAGAAGGGTATCCCCGTGTAGGCGTTCCATGTCCTCTACCGAGAGCTTCTCCCGAGCCGCCAAGACCTCTCGAATCCGGCTGATCCGGTCCACCGGCTCCCAATATGCGGAGATGTAGAAGCGGCCGGGCGCCTCCACGGTAGGATTGTTGGCGGAGGCCAGCCAACCCTGGGTCGGATCGAAACTGACCGGATGGTCCTCGAAGGGATGGAACCCGTTCCACTCCTCGCTGCCGTCCCAGCCCACCCGGAACCGCAGCCCGTCGTTTCGACCCTCAAGACGGGGGAAGGCTCCAACGGTCTGCATGCCGATGTGCCCCTCACGGTCGGCGTAGACCACATTCTGGGCCGCGGCACCGAACCACGACATGGCCTGGCGGAACTCTTCCCAGTTCCGAGCCCGGTTCAGAAGCCACAAGCCCTCCAACTCATTGGCGTGGTCCGCCGCATGCAGGGTCCAACGGTAGGAAACGGGCTTCTGAATCTCGGGGAGCAGGTGGTTGACCAACGGTCCGTGGGGTGTGGACAGCACCTCCAGCGACCGGTCTTCCCCACCCTTCACCGGGATCGTCTCCACTCGTTTTTCCAAATCCACCCACTCGCCGCGGTACATGACCTGTCCGGGACGGTCGTCGTCCATCCGCTCCACGAAGAAATCGGCCGCATCCTGCATCACGTTGGTCAAACCCCAGGCGATGCTCCGGTTGCGTCCGACCACCACGAATGGCAGACCGGGGAGCGTCACTCCGGCTACGTCGAATCCGGGAGCGCGAAGATGGGTCTGGTACCAGATGGGTGGGAGGGTAAAGCCCAGGTGAGGATCGTTGGCCAGGATTGCGTGGCCGGTGGTGCTGCGCCGCGGGGACACCACCCAGCTGTTACTGCCTCCCGTTCCATTGAGCAACGGTAGGAACCGTGACGGAAAAGGGAAACTCGAGGCGCCCGAATTCAACTCGCCGAGGCGCTCGAGCAACACTGCTGCTTCCGTAGTTTCCATGGCCGGCGATTCCGGCGAAGTCGTGCCGACTCGCGGATGGACTGCCGGAGTCCCTCCCTGAACGAAGGGGAAGAGTTCCAGCGCACGTTCCTCGCCCATGCGCGCCGCCAGTTGCTCGAAACGCCGGTCCATATCCCACGAGAGGTTCAGTCCCCACGTCATGAGCCCGATCAACCCTACGAAGTCGGCCGGCTCGGCCGGCTCGAAATCATGGTTCAACAGGGTGAACTCCAGAGGCAGGGCACCGTCCAGGTCGGCGACGGCGGCGTTGATGCCGCGTGCATATGCCCGAGCTGCCGCGCGAACCGGCGCCCGGGCCCGCTCCAGCATACGGCGGGTTGGACCGTGCAGATCGATGGTCCGGAAGAGCAGGTCCAGACTCAGGCCCGGTTCTCCCACCAGCTCCGCCAGGCGACCCTGGCCGGCGTGCCGGCTCAGGTCCAACTGGAAGAGGCGGTCCTGGGCATGGACATACCCGAGCGCAAAATAGGCGTCCGCATTGCTGCCGGCGAAAATGTGGGGGACGCCCCACCGGTCGCGCACGATCTCGACCGGTTGTTGGAGTCCCGGTACGATGCGGGTTCCGTCGAGCTGGGGCAGCGCCCGCCGCGCCAGATAGCGGAAGGCCAGGAATGACCCGAGCGCCAAGGCCAGCAAGGCCCATAGCGCGTACCGGAGTCCTTTTCTCACACCATGCCCGAGGGCCGCCACTGTCGGTCTGGAGTCAGATTTGCGAGTAGGAGGTCGGGATCAGAAACCAGTTTCTGATTGTGGAGACCGTGTCCTTGTAACGGTCCATGGCCTTCATCCGGACCCAGTCGGGATGAGCCAGAAAGGCTTCCCAGCTCTTCTTGTGCGTCTCCCGATCGGTGCTGGACAGAATGTAGGTCAAGTTCGGCACGTCGTGGCCCACCAGGACCTCGCCGAAGAAAACGGGACCCAGACCCGTTTTCCGCATGATCTGGGTCTCTCCCTCGTCGAACATCTGCACCTTTCGATAGGCCGCATTCTCGTGATGGCTCTCGTAGGTCCGAAGCTCGAAGATTCGGGCCGCGCCGTCGGCCGTTTGCTCCGGCAGCTCCATGACCGGGATGCTGTCGAAAGCCTTCATCAGCTTGCTCTCGATGCGCCCGTAGGCCGGATCGTCGATGGAGGCGGAAAAATATTCGGACGCCGCCTGCTGATAGTCCGCATCCTGATCCAGGACATCGCTCAGCCGAGTCAAGTGATCCAAGGCCGGATAGGGGATGAGGGTGAAAATAGAGAAGTCGTCTCCCGGTTCCTGGAGAGTGAAGGCTCCTACCCGGTCGATACCCATCCGGTTCAACGCGGGAACCAGGGCCGTCTCCAGGTAGCGGCTGACCACGTCCTGCTTTTCGAGGCTGTCGATGCGGTAGACGCGAAGCTCGTAGTACTCCTGCATGTTTTCCTCCGCCGTTTCGCTTGCCGGCGTCTCAGAGGCCTCATCGTGAACCGCTATGTTGCAACCCGTCGCCAGAACCATCGCCAGGCCCAGCCAAACAAGTCTCCGCGACTGGAAATAGTTGGAATTGATCATCTTGGCTCCCCTCCGGTTGTCCGCGTCGCAGGAAAGAAGCACTCCTCGACCCGGATCACGCGGACCAAAGTAGTGACCGGCCAAGCCGCTGTCAATCGGTGCCAGGCCTCGGTTGACAGGCGAACCCGGCGGGACAATAGTTCTTTCCGATACCAAAATGGCATGCCCGGACAAACCTGAAGGGGGTCACCGCATGAAGTCCAGAAGCCGAGCGTTCGGTTTTCGGCAGGGTTTCTCACGCCTCGCTGCCGCATCCTTGTTGTCGCTTCTCTTCTTTTCCGTTTCATCCCGCGCATCGCAGGATGAAGAGGGATTCGTTCCGCTCTTCAACGGACGAGACCTGACTGGTTGGATCGGCAACCCGAAACTCTGGAAGGTGGAGAACGGAGTGATCGTCGGCTCCACGGAAGAGACGCAGATCGAACGCAACAGTTTTCTCTCCACCACCCGGAGCTTCAGCGATTTCACCCTGCGCGTCTCGGTGAAATTGATTCGAGGCAACAGTGGAATCCAGTTCCGCAGCGAGCAGCACCCCGACCACGCGGTCAAGGGGTATCAGGCCGATATCGCCGACGCAAATTACTTCGGCATGCTCTACGACGAGGGCAAGCGCGGCATGATGGAGTATTGGAAGAAACTGAGCCCCGAAGAAAAGGCGGTCATCAACTCGCGCGCCGATCTGACGGGATGGAACCGGTACGAGATCATCTGCGAGGGGCGCCGGGTCCGCCTCATACTCAACGGCCACCTGGTCTGCGACCTGACCGATCCCGAGGGGTCGAGATCGGGGATCATCGCCCTCCAACTCCACACCGGGCCGCCCATGCGGGTCCTGTTCAAGGACATCGCGATCAAGTCCGCCAGGACGGCCGCCCGGACCCGGCGCGGCCAGGAGCGATTTCGGGCGGCTCCCGGCTTCCAGGTGGAGCAGGCGGCCACCGACGAGCTGCTCGGCTCACTGGTCAACCTGACCTTCGATCACTTGGGAAGGCCGGTCATCGCCCGTGAGCACGGGGGCATCCACATCCTGCTGGATGAGGACGGCGACGGCCGGTTCGAAGGGGTCCGGGACTTCTCGAACCGGGTCCAACGAGCGCACGGGATGCACTACCTGGGCGCCGGAGACCTGCTGGTTCAATCCAACGGCCCCGAAGGTCCCGGCCTCTACCGCTTGGTCGACGAGGATGGCGACGACCAGGCCGACTCCACCACCCTGATCGCCGCCAGCCGGGGGCGGATCGGGGAGCATGGACCGCACGCCATCCTGACCGGAATGGACGGCAACCTGTACCTGCTCTACGGCAACCACGCCTACCCCAACGTGACCGTCGACCCCGGCTCTCCTTCCCGGGGACTCCAGGAAGACCACCTGCTGGAGCGTTACCTGGACCCTCGGGGCCACGCCAATTCGATCCGGGTGCCCGCGGGCACCATCCACCGGCTGGATCTGTCCAGCAACCGGTGGACCCAATTCAGCGCCGGTTTCCGGAACGCCTTCGACTTCGCCCTGGACCCGCAGGGGGAGATCTTCAGCTTCGATTCGGACATGGAGTGGGACTTCGGACTGCCCTGGTACCGGCCCATCCGGGTCCTTCACGCGGTCCCCGGAGGAGATTACGGGTGGCGAACGGGATCCGGCAAGTTCCCCGGCTACTACCCCGATTCGCTCCCCGCCGTCGAGAGCCTGGGACGCGGCTCGCCGGTGGGAATCGCCTTCTACCAGCACCGGACCTACCCCCGGAAATTTCACGGCGCCCTCTTTCTGGGAGACTGGTCCCGGGGGCGCATCCGGGTCAGCTTCCCGGAGCAATCCGGGGCCAGCTACGTCGCCTCCGGCGAAGACTTCGTCTCGGGGGAACCCTTGAACGTGACCGACCTGGACGTGGGTCCCGACGGGTTCCTCTATTTCTCCACGGGGGGACGCTCCACCAGCGGCGGCCTCTACCGGGTCCGCTACTCCGGCGCGGCGGCCGAGTCTCCCCTAGGAACCGGCTCCGGCGTCCGCAAGGCCCTGACCCAGCCCATGCATCGCTCCGCCTGGGGACAGCTGGCGCTGACCGGGGTCAAGTCCGAATTGGGAACCCGTTGGGAACCGGACCTGGTCCGGATTTCCAAAGACCGGACGTCCCCGTCCCGGCAGCGAGCCCGCGCCCTGGAGTTGCTTCAGACCCTGGGACCGGCGCCCAGCCCGACGTTGCTGGGCCAGCTTGCCGGCGATGAGGATCCAAAGGTCCGCGCGGCCGCCGTCCTGCTGCTGGGGACCCACCCCCTACGCCAAGTCTCTTCGATCCTGCACGATCGTTTGGGCGACTCCGATGCCCTGGTGGCGAGACGGGCCGCGGAATCGCTGCTCCGGGCCGGACTGAGTTCCGATTCGTCCCTGCCGAACCCCGAGGCGCTGGCTCGGAGTCTGTACCGACTCATGGATCATTCCGACCGTTTCGTCCGTCACGCCGCGCGGCTGGCGCTGGAGCGGATGGACCCGCCACTTTGGACCTCGTTGGTCCTGCGAGATTCTGTACGGGATCGGCCCCGCGCCGCCCTGGAAGGCCTTCTGGCCTTGATCCGGCTAAACAGCCCGGGTCTTGACTGGAACGCCGTCCTGGAAAAGATCCTGGAGTACGGCCGCCAACCCATGAACGAGGAGATTCGACTGGGCTACCTGCGAATCTGCCAGCTGGCCTTCCTCCGCGACCCGGCCCCCGAGACACCGAAACGCGGAGAATTCGCCTCCCGTCTCGGCTCCCGGCTGCTGGATCTCTATCCCACAGACAATTCTCTCGTGAACCGGAGTTGGAAACGCTCCTGGGGTTCCTGCAGACGCCGGACGCCATCGGGGCTCTGATCGGGGAACTGAAGCCGGAGAAGTCCCAGCAAGACCAGATCCATACGCTCTACGCGCTCCGATCCATCAAGCAGGGTTGGAGCCGGGACCAGAGAAACGCCGTGGCCGAGTGGTTCGACCGGGGATGGCAGATGCCGGGAGCGGCCAGCATGCACGGCTACATCACGCGGCTCTGGGAAGACGTTCTGTCGCTGCTTCCGCCGGAGGAGCGGGCTCAAGCCGAAGCGCGGGAGGAAGAACAGGCGCGGAAGCGCGCGGAGCGGGTCCTGGAACTCATCAGCGGAGAGCCGCCGCCTGAGAGATCTCGGCTCACGCAGATGAGTTTCGAGGAATTGAGCCTCTATTTGGAATTCGATCCCGGTTCCTACGAGAGGGGGAGCGCGGAGCGGGGCCGGGCCGTGTTCCACCGGGCCAAGTGTTCCAACTGCCACGTTTTCGGCAGCGAGGGACGGGGCGGGGGCCCCGATCTGTCGACGGCGGTCAAGCGCTTTCGCCGGTCCGAGATCCTCGAAGCCGTGATGTTCCCCTCCAAGGTGATCTCCGATCAGTACACGGCGCTCATCGTCGAGGCGAAGGGAAATGAGCCGTTGACCGGGATGCTGGCGGATGAAAACGAAGAGACGTTGACCCTCATCGACGCCTCCGGCGAGAGAATCGAGATTCCCACGAACCTCATCACCGATCGGCGAACCTCGCAGATCTCCATCATGCCCGAGGACCTGCTGGAGACCCTGACCCTGCAGGACCTGGTCAACCTGTTCCTGTTTCTGGAACGTGGTTCGGGATTCTGACCGGGAGCCGGCGTGCGGCTCCGCTCAGGAGTCGGGATCGGGAACCCAAGTCAATTCCGGAAGCCGGACGACACGGGTCCTCCACTGCCCCCCGTCCAGTTCCAGGATCCGGGCCCCGGGCGGAATGGGATCGAAGACCGGGCTCACCCCCCTCGGGAAGAAACTGGAAGGCGGTGGAGGGACCGGCCAGAACCGTTGCATCCCCCAGCCGGCCCCGGAACTCGTGGTGGACGTGCCCGCAGCAGACCAGTTGCACCTGGGGAGCGGCCGCCACGACCCGGGAGAGATGCTCGGCATCCTCCAGTCCGATCCGGTCCATCCAGGGACATCCCACGGGAACGGGAGGGTGATGGATGAAAAGGATCGTGGGCGTTCCAGGATCCGCCCCCAGTTCCCGCCTCAACCAGGCCAACTGGCGGCGGCCGACCCGTCCGGAGACGAATCCGGGCAACCGCGAATCCAGCCCCAACAGCTTCCAGCCCGGCACCTTCATTGAGAAGCCGAAGAAATCCCGGCCGGGACCGGACGTCTCGGGGAACACCTCCCGCATGAACACGCGGCTGTCATGGTTTCCCGGGATCATCCGCCAAGGCGTGTTTCTCTCCTCCAACGTTCGCCTCAGCAGCCGGTAGGTTGCCCGCTGTTCATCGTGGGCCAGATCCCCGGTCAGGATCACCCAGTCGAAGTCGAAGGCCTCTCGATCAAAATGGCGAAGGACTTGGCGGAGGGATTGATAGGTGGGGACGCCCCGAAGCTGCCCGTCCGGATCGGACAGCAAGTGAGGATCGCTCAGCTGCAGGATGCGAACCGCCATGGCGAACTCAGCCTAACCCACTCAGGAGACGCAGTAAATTTCCAATTCGTAATTCCCAGGCTCGATCCCCTATTCCCGATCGGATCGGTTGTCCCTCCCCCCGGGTTGCTATATCCTGCGCGCTTGTTGGATTCGAGGCGCTCGTGAGTCGTCCGGGACAACCCCGTTACGGATCAATGCGTTACGACAGGGAGACAGCATCATGAAAGCGGCCATTCTGTACGGCGCCAGGGACCTTCGAATGGAAGAACGTGACCTCGACGGCGACGCTCTGGAACCGAACCAGCTCTACGTCGAGACCCTGGTTTCAGCCCTCTCCACGGGAACCGACCTGGGCAACTACCTGGGCGACTCCACTTATGTTCCCGACGCGCCCGACTACCCGCGCCAAGTGGGCTACTCCAACGTGGGAGTCGTTCGCAAAGTGGGCTCGGCGGTCACCCAATTCAGTCCGGGCCAGAGGATCTTCTCGCGCCACTACCACCAGTCCGCCTTCATCGCCAGCGACGACGAGGTGCTGACTCCGATTCCGGATGGGGTCCCCTCCGATGAGGCGTCGCTGGCCTATCTCACCCATCTGGGCTTGGCCGGATTGCGTCAGGCTCGGTACGAGACGGGAGAGAACGTGGCCATTGTCGGTCTGGGGGTGATCGGACTGTGCACCGCGGGACTGGCCCGGGCCATGGGCGCCAAGGTCGTCGCCATCTCCAACTCCCCCAAGCGGTCGGAGGCGGCCCTGAAGATGCGTGCTCATGCCGCCGTCGAGTACCGGGATCCCGGTCTCGCCGACTGCCTCGCTCAGACCTTCGGCGAAGAGGGGACGGATCTGGTCGTTCTCACCGCGAATCCCTGGCCCGCGTACCGGCTCTCGGTGGACATCGCCCGCACCGGAGGACGAATCAGTATCCTGGGCTTTCCGGGGAGGTTCGAGGAACCGCCCGATTTCAATCCCTTGGACCCCGAATGGTTCTATGCCAAGCAACTCACGCTTCTGGGTGCCGGCTATGCTCCCGGCACCGACGCTCCGGCCTCGGACCTGCGGTTCAACATCCGCAGGAACCTCCAATACATCATGAGCCTCCTGGCCACCAGGGACATGCGATTCGATTCCCTGATCACCCACCGCTTCCCGCCCGAACGCATGAAGGAAGCGTACGAGCTGGCCCTGGAGCACTCCAAGGATCTCATTGCCGCCGTGTTCGACTGGGCCCGGGAGGACTAGCCCGCCATGAGCGGGAGCTGGATCGACCTGGGCATCGTGGCGCTCTACGCCCTCGGCGCCCTTGGCTACGGACTCTGGGTGTCGCGCCGCGTCCGCACCTCACTGGACTACACCGTCGCCGGCAGACAACTGGGCCTGTTCGCCCTGGTGGGCACGCTGGTGATGACCGAGTTCAATCCCTCCACCATGATCTGGTTCGGGAGCATCAGCTACACCGCCGGACCCCGCGCCGCCTGGCTCTGCCTGATCTTCATCGTCGGACTCGGCAGCTACGGCCTGCTGGTGGCGCGCCGCTGGCAGCGGCTCCAGGCGGTGAGCATCGCCGAGATGTTCGAGGCCCGATACTCCCTGGGATTGCGTCGAGCCGTCAGTCTGTGCACCACGTTGATCTTGACCCTCTTCTCTTCGGGGTATCTCATCGCCACCAGCAAGACCTTCTCCTCGGCGCTGGGACTCCCGCCCTCGGGAGCGCTGATCCCGGGTTGGATCACTGCGGACCGAACCCTGGTCTGGACGGCCCTGGTGATCAGCACGACCGTCCTCATCTTCACCTGGGCCGGCGGACTCATCTCGGTGGCCTTCACCGACACGGCATCATTGGTGGTCACCGTAGTGGTGCTGCCACTCTTGGCCATCAGTGCCCTCCAGTATGCCTCGCCGGAACCCCTGCTCCACTCCTACCAAACTGTGGATCCCGACCCGGTTCTACCCCTCCATTTCATCGTCACGCTGAACGTGGTCATCCTCCTTTGCTATCCCCTGGCCCCCTGGTACGGGCAGCGGATGTTCGCGGCCCGCAACGAGAAGACCGCCTTCGCCGCCGTGGGAATCGCCGCCCTGGCCACCACCCTCCTCTATGCCTGCAGTCAGATCGCCACGCTCATCTATCACGGGCACCATCCCGGCCTGCAGGATCCGGACCAGGCCGTAGGTGGGGCCATGAACCTGTTTCTGGGACCCGGCGTCCGCGGGCTGATGCTGGCCATGCTCTTCGCCGTCTGCCAGACCACCATGTCCAGCATCTGGAACACGACCTCGGCCATGATCGTCCAGGACTTCTACAAAGGGTGGATCAGGCCTGAGGCCACGGACGCGGACCAGTTGAGGGTGGGCCGAAAAATCACGCTGGTCATGGGCCTTATCACCCTCCTGCTCTGCACGACGCTGCTGGGCAAGTTGCTGGTCGTCATCAACCTCTTCGGGAATACCCTCTTTGCGGCCATGTTCTTCCCCTGCGTCTTCGGGTTTCTCTGGTGGAAAGCGAGTCGGCGGGCCGCGACCGTCTGTCTGGTGCTGGGTTGGATCCTGGGCCTGGCGGTCGCCATCTACGCCAACGTGCTGGCCGATCCAGTCGTTCCCTACCCGGTCTGGGCCCGCTGGATCTATGTCTACCTGATGCCGGGCATCTGCCTTCTGGGGCTTCTGATCAGCCACCTGGACCGGCCCTCTTCAGAGGAGATTCGCCGCCGTGTGGCGTTCTTCCGGCGCGTCGGCGCCCCGTGGGTCGGAGCCAGGGACTTCGCGTCGCAAGCCCGACGCTCCAACACCGCATCTTGAGCTGTTTATAATTCCGCCATGAGGATCACCGGGTTCCAGGTGCTGGGGGACAATCCCTGCCTGGTTCGCATCACCACAGACGAGGGATATTCCGGAATCGGCGGCACTTCCGCGCATGCACCGGCGGTGCGGGCCCTGGTGGAGGAGGGGCCCGGGTCCCTTGGCGACCTGCTGCTGGGTGAGGACCCCACCGATACCAATCGCCTCTGGCGCAAGATGTTCGAGACCTGGCAGGCGCAACGGGGCCGGGGCGGCGAAGGGGGCTTGGCCGTCAATGCCATGAGCGCCATCGATCTGGCTCTCTGGGACTTGGCGGGCAAGGCTCGAGGGTTGCCCCTCTACAAGCTGTTGGGC
>CATOST010000056.1 GCA_951812665.1 uncultured Acidobacteriota bacterium | reverse complement strand
GGGCTCATCATAGCAGACCTCTCGAGTCCGATTCCGGTCGGAGAGAACCGTGGTCACTCCGGTTTCCTGCTGAATTGGTCATGGCGGGGAATCCGATCCGAGGTTCCGATTTGTAGAGCCAGTTCGTCTTCTGGTATCATCGGGTCGCTTAAAACCACCATGGGTAGCGTACTAAAGAAGAAGAAAAAGCGGCGCGGAAAGCTTCGCCGGAAGCGCCGTCACCAGATCCGTAAGAACTCCCACTCCAAATAAGGCCGGTCAGCTGCATCTGCCTTGTCGTTTCGGGATAATTCAGGCCTCGCGTGTCTCTGATTCGCGTCTGAAGGGGCAGTGTGTCCGGATCGAGAGGCGGGTACGTCTTGCCGTCGGCGATGGCTTGCAAGGGAGCCGAAACAGGCTCTATAGTGGGACCGAAGTTCCTGCCGACAGCGACTAAGTGGCGAAGGAGGTTACATGAACAAAGAAAGGAAAGAAGAACACGCGACCGCGAACGTTTCGCGGCGTGACTTCTTGAGAGGAGGCGCCGCCGGCGCCGTAACCACGGGGTTGCTGCAGCGAATCAGCGGCGCTCCATCGGCGATGTCGGGCCATGGGGTCGAGGGTCCGGGAGCCTTGAGCATGAAGCTCAGAGTGAACGGACGCAAACATCGAGTGGAGCTGGAGCCCAGAACCACCCTGCTGGATGCGCTGCGGAACCATCTGGACCTGACCGGCGCAAAGAAGGTCTGCGACCGCGGAACCTGTGGTTCCTGTACGGTCCTGGTGGACGGAAAGCCGGTCTACTCCTGTTCGACTCTGGCCATCGAGGCCCAAGGCAAGGACATCACGACCGTGGAAGGTCTCGGGACGCCGGAGCGAATGCATCCGGTTCAGGAAGCGTTCGTCGACAACGACGCTCAGCAGTGCGGGTTCTGTACTCCCGGGTTCGTCGTGGCCTGTAAGGCGTTTCTGGACCAGAATCCCAATCCCACGCTGGATCAGATCAATACGGGGCTGGGGGGCAATCTCTGCCGCTGTGGAACCTACGCCGGAATTCGCCCGGCCGTGATGCAGGCGGCAGGGGTCCTGAAAGGAGGGACCAATGGCTGATTACTCATGGCCGGAAGCTTCCAAGAGGAGATACATCGGCAAGAGTGTCTCCCGTCTGGATGGGCCTCTCAAGGTTACCGGAGTCGCCAAGTACTCCTACGACGTCAACCGCTCCGGGATGCTGGTCGCCAAGATCCTGCGCTGTCCTCATGCCCACGCTCGGATCACGGCCCTGGACACCTCGGCCGCGGAAAGCCTACCCGGTGTCAAGGCAGTCCGGGTGATTCAGGGAGTCGGCTCCGAGATCAAGTGGGAGCTGGACGAGGTGGCGACCGTCGCCGCCGAGACCGAAGAGGCGGCTGAGGATGGGGTCCGGGCAATCCGGATCGATTACGAAGTGCTTTCCCATTTCGTCACGGAAGAGGATCGGGCCAGCGCTCCGGACCAGGAGATTGCAAGGGAGGAGACCGAAGGAGACCCGGCGGCGGCCATGGCCTCGGCGGACGTCCGGAGCAAGGGCTATTACGGCATTGCCGCCATCACCCATTGCTGCATGGAGTCTCACGGGCAGGTCTGCGAGTGGGAAGGCGAGGACAAGCTGAATGCCTGGTGCTCCACCCAGGCGGTTTCGGGTCTGCCCGGCCAGTTCGCCGACAAGCTGGGTTTGCCGACCGCCAACGTGCGGGTCATCACGCCCTACATGGGCGGCGGATTCGGAAGCAAGTTCAGCGCCGACCGCTGGGGCATCGAGTGTGCCGAGCTGGCCCGTCAGGAAAATGCCGCCGTCAAACTGTTCCTGGAGCGGGACGCGGAGTTGGCCGTTGCGGGAGACCGCCCCTCGGCTTACGCCAAAATCGAGGTGGGCGCCAAATCCGACGGAACCATCGTGGCCTGGTCTTCGGAAACGTGGGGCTCCGGCGGGATTTCCGGTTCGCGTGGGAGTCCGCCCGTCCCTTACGTTTTCCAGGTTCCCAACCGGAAGCAGACACACCATTCCATCGTCATCAACAAGGCTACGGCACGAGCCTGGCGAGCCCCCAACCATCCCCAGGCCTGCTTCCTGACCATGGGAGCTCTGGAAGATCTGGCGGCCGAGTTGAAGATGGATCCCCTGGATCTGTTTCTCAAGAACGTCTCCATTACCGGACCTCGAGCCGACACCTATGCCGAGGAATTGGAGGTGGGGGCCGCCCTTATGGATTGGAGGCGAAACTGGCACCCCCGGGGAGACAGTGGACGCGGCCCCGTCAAGCGGGGTCTCGGACTGGGTCTTCACACCTGGGGCGGACGAGCTCATCAGAGCAACTGTGAAGTCGTGATTTTTCCCGACGGAAACGTGGAAGCACGATTGGGGAGCCAGGACCTGGGCACGGGCACGATTACGGTCGTCGCCATGATCCTGGGCGAGACCTTGGACCTCCCCCTCGACGCCGTGAACGTGCGCATCGGCGACAGCCGTTTTCCCGCCTCGGGAGGGTCGGGAGGGAGCACCACCGTTGGAGGTGTAACCTCGTCGACGCGCCGGGCAGCGGTCAACGCGCTGGAGCAGTTGCTGGAACGGGTGGCTCCGTCCCTGGGCGTTTCCGCCGATCAACTGGAAGCCGTCGGCGGACGGGTTCAGGTCAAAGGAAACCCGGCCCGCAGTCTCTCCTGGCGGCAGGCGGCGGCCCGCATCGGTCCCAGCCCCATGAGCGCGACGGGTAGTAATCCCGGACCCGGCAAGCTCAGTGACAGCGGTGTCGGCGGTATTCAGATGGCGGACGTCTCCGTCGACGTGGAGACGGGGATCGTCAAGATCAACAAGGTCGTGGCGGTTCAGGACTGCGGACTGATCATCGACATGAAGCTTTCCGAGAGCCAAGTCTATGGTTCCTTGATCATGGGCATCGCCTACGCCCTGTGCGAGGAAAAGGTATTGGATCCGGTGAGCGGCAAGATGCTGAATCCCGACATGGAGTTTTACAAGCTGCCCGGGATCGGCGACATTGGCGAGCTCGTCGTGCACATGATGACGGGCCCCGAGTACGACAAGCGGGGCGTGATCGGATTGGGTGAGCCGCCGGTGATCTCCACCGGCGCGGCGATTTCGAATGCCGTGGCCAACGCCATCGGCGTCCGTGTTCCGTACATGCCCGTTACCCCCAATCGCGTGTTGGAAGCCCTTGAGAGAGGAGGAGCTGCCTGATGCGAGCCTTCGAATATGCCAACCCAACCTCGATCCAGGACGCTGTTCGGCTCCTGGGGAGCAACGAAGGAGAGTCGGCGGTGCTGGCCGGCGGGACCGATCTCCTGAGTCTTATGAAGGACTATATCGTCACACCCGGCCGCCTGGTGAACATCAAGTCCATCGACGAGCTTCAGGGGGTGAGTTACGACTCCGCCACCGGGCTCAGCATCGGCGCCGTTGCGACCTTGGACGAATTGGCCGCCCAAAACTCCGTGCAGACCCACTATCCCGCGCTGATTCAGGCTATTGACGGCATTCGCAGTCCACAGATCCAGGCTGCCGGTACGGTCGGAGGTGACCTTTGTCAACGTCCCCGCTGCTGGTATTTTCGACGCGGCTTCGGACTGTTGGCGCAAATGAACGGCAAATCGATGGTGGCGGACGGAGACAACCGCTACCATGCCATTCTGGGCAATGACGGCCAAGCGCAATTCGTCAATGCCTCGAGCCTGGCCCCCGCTCTGATTGCGCTGGGAGCGAAGGTTTCGATCCAGGGTGTTTCCGGTTCCCGGGAGGTCGATCTTCAGGACTTTTTCCAAACTCCCGGATCCCAGGGTGAGCGGGAGAACGTCCTGGCTCCCAACGAGATACTGACCCGAATCATGGTTCCGGCAGCCTCAGGAACCCGGAGCGCAACCTACGAAGTGCGGGAAAAGGAGGCGTTGGACTGGCCGCTGGCGGCGGCGTCCGTCTCCTTGACCCAGAATGGAGGGGGTGTCGGTCAAGCTCGCGTTGTCTTGGGACACGTGGCTCCGGTGCCTTGGGTTTCCGAAAAGGCGGCCATGGCTCTTCAAGGCAAGGCCGTCAGCCGGGAATCGGCAGAGCGTGCGGGTGACGCGGCCGTGGAGGGTGCTCGGGCGCTGAGCCGGAACAAGTACAAGATCCAACTGGCTCGAGTGGCCGTCAAGCGTGCCGTGCTCCGGGCAGCCGGGATGGAAGGGAGTTGATCATGTTGGATGTGGAGCAGATCAAATTTCAACTTTGCAGACGTTTGCGGTGGAAGGGAATGTACGTCGAGGCGGCGCCGGACCTTACGGTGCCTCCAAGCAATGACGCTTACTTCTGGTGCAACGAGACCATGACCTGCCTGGGACCCGACGGGGACTTGGCGAACGAGGAGAGGTGCCAGTCGGACCGGGGCTGCCACGAGGCATTGTAATAGTTGCCCAGGGCGAAGGAACCCGGCTGAGCTCGATCCGGAATCGGTGAGTTGCACACTGACCCTTGCTCCTGGTTCGGGTTGGACCAGGCAAGTTGGTCCGACGGGTACATCTGATAGGATAAGAACTAAATCACATTGGGGGGTCAGTTATGAGATCAGGAATCGTTGCTTGCTTGACATTGGCCGTGGTCATGATGCCTCTGGTTGCCGCCGATGCCACCATCGCCGGAGATTATCTGGAGGTGAGGACGACGGACGTTTACACCGGGCCCTGTTTCGCCAACGCGGAAGTCAATCTGACCGGGAAAGAGGCCATGCTCGCCTGGCGGGTCCGCCAGGGGAGTTGGAACGGTGTCTCGCTGCATGGACTCAGCGTGATTGCCATCGTGAAGTCCGCGTCCACCTTGGGTGATCCTCATGCCGTGGACCGTTCTTCCCGTTCCCTGATCATCGTGGACGAGCGGGCGGATGCGGATCAGGAGGAGGCCCTGTTGGCTTTTGTCCGGGCGGAAGCTCCCCACCTGATGGAGGATCTGGTCCAGGTCCAGCGTGCGCCCATCGCGCTTGAATTCGGCGCTTCCAAAGCGTTTGCGCGCCTGCAGGCTGGAGACATCGCCTCCCTCCGGACCCGGGCCCTGAATCACCACGACCATATCTGCGGCAACGAGACGGTCTATTATCCGCCGTTGACCGAGGTGGCCGATGCCCGTCCCGCCTTTACTCTCTCCCATAGATTCCAGGGGGAGGGGCTGGGAAGCAGCTGGGGAACCTACGGAACCCGCGGGGCGTTCGTCGGGAGCTTTACGCGCTGAGGAGCTCGGTGCGGATCGAACGGCGAGTTCGCGAAAGAACGTGGTTCGTGTCCCGTCGGCTGCTGGGGATCGTCCTGTTCGGTGTCGGTTTGACGCCGGTCCTCGGTGCGGATGGACCCTTGACCGTGGAGGCGGCCAAGGTCGACCCGGCGCCGGAACTTTCCCAGGAAGTTCGGAACACTCTCCAGCCGGAAGCTCTGCGCGTCAAGCAGGGCGGACAACCATTTGCGGAATTCTGGTTGCGAGCGGATGTGCCGGAGGCATCGTCGCCGTCCACCGAGTTGGGAGTCAGTTTCGGCCAGTGGAAGGTCGGAACCCTGATCGGAGCCGTCCGCTTTTCGGCGAAGTGGTCCGACTACAAGGATCTTCCGATTTTACCTGGCGTCTATACCCTCCGCTATGCTATCCAGCCACAGGACGGCGCCCACATGGGCGTGGCCATGTACCGGGATTTCCTCCTCCTGATCCCGGCCAAGATGGATGGAGACCCGGATCTGGAATACAGGCCGGACGAGTTGGTGAAAGCCAGCTCCGAAGCCGCCGTCGGCAGGCATCCCGCCACTCTCAGCCTCTTCCCGATCTACGACGAGGTCACCGCCCCCAAGCTCATGAAGAACGATATGGACCAGTGGACCTTGGTCGTCCAGTCCGGTTCTCTGACGCTGGGATTGGTGATGCTCGGGCACGGTGAGATCGAATAGCCCGGAAGAACCGCTTTCCCGGTGACTCTAGCGCGGGCTGCGGCTCCCTATTTGTGAGACGATCCGTCCCGTCGTGAAGGTCACGGCGGTACCGACCAGAACGTACCAGGGCCACGCCACTCCTCCAGTCCAGTGGATCACGAGCATGGTGACGAGGCCCGCCGCCATTCCCGTCAGCGCCCCTCTCTGGGTGATGCTGCGACGGCACAGAGCCAGCAGAAAAACACCCAGCACGCTTCCCATGGTCAAGCTGGGTATGGTCAGGCCCGCTTCCAGGACAGATCCCCAGTTTCTGGCCAGCAGGGCGATGACCACCAGAATCCCGCACCAACCCAGGGTCAACAGCCGGGACACCCGTAGGTAGTGGGCTTCGGTTCCGTGCCGCCACCGGCGGTAGAAGTCGTGAATGGAGGACGCGGACAGGGAATTCAGCGAGCTGCTGAGGGTCGACATGGCAGCGGCAAAGATGGCTGCAATGATCAGACCCGAGATTCCAGAGGGCAACTCCCGGACGATGAAGATGGGAAATATCCGGTCAGTCTGCACCAGTTCCTGATCCAGAGGGGAATTCCTGTAGAAGACGAAAAGCAGAACTCCAATAAGAAGAAAGAGCCCGAACTGTGCCAGGATCACCACACCGCTGGCGATCAGAGCGATCTGGCTGCGTCTGGGCGAGCCGCTCGAGAGATAGCGCTGGACCATCATCTGGTCCGTGCCGTGAGTCGCCAGTGTCAGAAAGGCGCCGCCCACCAGGCCCGCCCAAAAGGTGTATGGGGTGGCCAGAGCCAGATCGAAGTCGAAGATCTGAAGCTTGCCGTGAAGCTGTGCCTCACTAATGGCCTGGGACCATCCGCCGGGGATCTTTTCCAGCAGGACGTAGAGTGCGATAGCGGCTCCAGACAGATAGACGACGAGTTGAACGACGTCATTGAAGATGACCGAGAGCATACCCCCGTAGAACGTATAGGCAACGGTGACGGCGCCGATCAGGACGACGGACCAAAAATCGGAAAGTCCCGTGACCACCGAAAGGACCAGACCGGTGGAAAATAGACGGACCCCGTCCGCCAGGGATCGGGTGCCGAGAAAAAGGAGGGCGGAGAAATTTCTCACGCCCTTTCCCAGCCGGTAGGCCAAGAGTTGGTAGGCGGTCTGCAGCCGCTGTTTGAAGTAGGCTGGGACCAGCAGGAAACTGACCAGTACACGGCCGACAACGTATCCCAGGACCAACTGGAGAAAAGTGAAATTTCCCGTGTAGGAGAGGGCTGGGACCCCGATGAAGGTGAGAGTGCTGGTCTCGGTAGCGACGATGGAGAGGCAGACGACCCACCAGGGAAGGTTGCGGCCGGCCAGGAAGTATTGCCCCAGATCCTTCCGCCCTCGGCCCAGCAGAATGCCCAGGATGGCCGTGGCCAGTAGGTAGAGGACCAGGATGGCGTAGTCCAGGAGCGAAAATCCCACGGCGGCCTATGGTCCTACGTTCCCGGACCGTGGTCAATCGGCTATTCCGATTTAAGGATTCGAGGCAGGGGTGAGCGATCCAGCAGGTAGGCGCTCCGCCCATCCATGAAGAAGAAATCCGAAGCGCAGTAGCTCCGGTTCAGGTAGTGGACGAAGATTTCACGGATCTTCCGTTGCCACTCTCGAGCCAGCTTTGGCTCCGCTCTCCGAAGCGTACTGAAGTCGCCGGGCACCTCGACCAGAAGCCGTTTCGAATCCAGGTCGAGCCGGAACTCGGACAGGCGTGCAAGACCGCTGATCGGATCAGGTTTCACCCGGGTGGCGCAGGGCAGGCCGGCACCCGGTGATGTGGATGAGGACGACCGGTCAATCCTTCGCTGGGCGCGTAGCGACTTGACGAACCAGGAGACCCACACCCGGTCGGAAGCGATCCCCCGGGTGAAGTGACTCTGCAGGTTCCCGTAGTAGTTGGGGATGTACGAGCGAATCACCGATCCGAGCTTCCTGAGGTTCAAGTGGGCGTTCGCCGCCAAGAGCGGATCAAAGGTCCACTTGATCAGATCCAGCCCCGAACCCGAAGCGTATTCCCTCTGGAACAGCTTCAATTGGTACCCGATGCCGTGGGAACGGTAGGCCGGGAGGACGCCCATGAGTTGGCTGTGGAGGTAGGGGACTCGCGTCCCGTTTTCCGACCCTAGCCAAGCCAGAGCGAACCCGACCAGATCGCCGCCGGCAAAGGCTCCGGCCACCAGTCCGCCACTCTCGGCCACGGCGAACAGGGCTCGAGCCGGGTAGGGCGAATCGGAGCCAGGTGTGCCGTACCCCCAGATCTGTTCCTCCAGGTCGACGACCTGATCCATTTCTCCGATTGTGGTGAGGGCTCTGAGGCGAATGGTTTGTATACCGGTCTGAACCGTCCGTTCAGGTAGGAGATCAGCCATGGTCGGTTCCCGTCCGGGTGCGCTGCCGGATTATAGCAGTTCCGGGCCAAGGACCCCTCGCTGGCAATACTTGACGAATCGAGGCCCGCCCCCTGAGAATGACCGCCATGCAGTTGGCGCATCGAATGTCCAATTTGGGGACGGAGACGGCATTCGAGGTCCTGGCCCGGGCCAAGGGACTGGAAGCTCAAGGCCGGGACATCGTCCACCTGGAGATCGGGGAGCCAGACTTCAATACCCATGGAGACATCGTCGAGGCCGCGGTCAAGGCCTTGAGAGACGGCCATCACCACTACACTCCGTCGGCGGGCATCCTTCCGTTGCGCCAGGCCATCGCCCAAGAGATCTCCCAGACCAGGCAGATCGCGGTCGATCCGGATGAGGTCGTAGTGACGCCCGGCGCCAAGCCGATTATTTTCTTCTCCCTGCTGGCTTTGGCGCAGAAGGGAGACGAGGTGATCTATCCCGATCCGGGGTTCCCCATCTACGAGTCGATGATCCGGTATGTCGGGGCGCGGCCGGTGCCCGTTCCCTTGCGGGAAGAGCTGGATTTTCGGATGGATATCCAGGAACTGGTCGACCTGTCGAGCCCGCGCACCCGTCTCATTGTTCTCAACTCTCCCAACAACCCCACCGGTTCGGTGCTGAACCGGGGAGATCTCGCCGCCATCGTCGATGCGTTCGCGGATACGGACGTTCTCTTCCTCTCCGACGAGGTCTACAACCGCATCATTTACGGCGAACCCCATGTGAGTATCGCGTCGTTTCCCGGCATGAAGGATCGGACCATTCTGCTCGACGGGTTCTCCAAGGCCTACGCCATGACGGGCTGGCGGATGGGTTACGGCATCATGCCCAAGAAACTGGCCGGTCACGTGACCAAGCTCATGGTCAACTCCAATTCCTGTACCGCCGCCTTCACCCAGATGGCCGGCATCCAGGCGCTGCAGCAGGACCCGAAGCCGATCCACGAGATGGTGAAGATCTTTCGGACTCGGAGAGATCGAATCGTCGATCTTTTGAACAGTGTCGAGGGCATCTCCTGCCGGCTGCCCAAAGGCGCCTTTTACGTATTTCCCAACACGCAAGCGCTTTCCGCCGATTCTCCCAAGCTGGCTGATTTCCTGCTGCAGGAAGGTGGCGTGGCGCTCCTTTCCGGCACCTCCTTTGGAACCATGGGGCAAGGATACCTGCGTCTTTCCTATGCCACCTCCCTGGAAATGCTGGAAAAGGGAGTCCGGAAAATGAAGACAGCTTTGGCGAAATGGGCGGCTACCAGTCTGTCGTGAGAGTCGCGCGAGCACCGAGAGCGTTCCTGCGCCCGCCGGACAAGGCGCGATTCGGGTGCATACCGGGAGTATGTGAGCCGATAGCAACGCAGTCCGCCGGGATCCGGGTAAGGTCGAATGCCGTGACGGCTTTTGCCCCGGGCTGGTATGTTCTGAAACCAAGCCTCGATTCGGAGAGAAGCGGGAAACTGGAGTCGAACGCCAAATGAAGAGTTATCGCATCTACGCAACCTGTGACATTGGAGAAGAGGGACTCAAGCGCCTGACGGATCGGGGATACCAGGTCGAAGTCTACCCTGAAGTTGAGCCTCCACCGAAGGGGCTTATAGTGGAAAAGGTCGCGTCGGGAATCGATGGGCTCATCACCACGCTGCGCGACCCCATCGACGAGGAGGTTTTCCAGGCCGGTGAGGGCACGTTGAAGGTGGTTTCGCAGATTGCCGTGGGTGTCGACAATATCGACGAGGAGGCGGCCCGCAAGTACCGGGTGCCCTACACCCACACGGCCGTGGTGCTGACCGATGCGACGGCCGAATTCGCGTTCTTCATCATGGGTTGCGTTTCTCGAAAGCTCTATCCCAGTGAGCGGCTGGTCCGGGAAGGCCGGTGGGAGACATGGCATCCCTATCTCCCTTTCCTGGGAGACGAGGTCACGGGCAAGACAATCGCCGTGATCGGGACCGGCCGCATCGGGCGGGCCTTTCTGCTCAAGTGCACCGGGCTGGACGCCGACATCCTTTGCTGTGACCTGTTGCCGGAGGATCGGTCTTTCGTGAATTCGGTGCAAGCGCTCTTCGACTTCAAGTACGACCAGGGCTTGTCGAGTCGCCGGGCCACCATCCGCTGGACCTCATTCGAGGAGGCTTTCCGCCAGGCGGACTACATCAGCCTGCACGTCCCTCTCACTCCCGAAACGCACCATCTCATCGATGACGAAGCGTTGGAAACAATGAAACCGACGGCCTATCTCATCAACACCTCCCGAGGTCCTGTCGTGGACCCCGATGCATTGGTCCGGGCCCTCCGCCAGGGTCAGATCGCCGGCGCCGCCTTGGATGTCTTCGAGCGGGAGCCGCTTCCGGTCGACTCACCGATGCAAGACGCAGACCTGGAAGACCGGTTGCGCATTTTTCACCACTTCGCCAGCGCCGGACGGCGAACTCGGCTCTCGGGTGATCCGGAGCTGGGCATGGCGGGTCGAACGGCCCAGGGCATCATCGACGTCCTGGAAGGGAATTACGGAGGGGATCCGTCGAAGATGCCCTACGTATTCAACAAGTCGGCGTTTGCTTGACCCGGACGTCTACCCTTCCACCCAAACCGGCCCCGATTCAGGTTCCGCCCACTCACTTCGGCTTGATCTCCCGCCGGGAGAACAGGATGCAGCCTGCCAAGAGGACCGTCATCGAGTAAAGGAAATTCTCGACGAGAACCCGAGCATAGAGGGAGTAATCCGGTTGAAGGAGTTCCCGCTCGAAGCTGTCGGCGAGGAGATCGGTCGGCATCTGGGCGGGACTCAGATAGTAGACCGCGGACGCCAAGCCCTTGAGCGCCCAGTGGGGATGGCGCAACAGAATCTCGAACATGTTCGGAATGCTGGCCAGCAGAAACGTCACTCCTCCGGCCAGAACCGGATTCAGCACGACGCTCAAGCCCAGGCTCACCCCCGTGAACAGAGTGGCTTGGGCGAACATCTCCAACATGCCGAACCAGAGCAGAGGACGCGTCTCGAGTTCGAACACCCGCATGATGGCAAGGCCGAGCGCAATGCCCAAGCCGAGCAGGAGGCACACGAACAACTGGGTGCCCAGCCACTTGCCGACCAGATACGCCCATCGCGGAATCGGTCTCACGAGCACCGGTACGATGGTCTGATTTCTGATTTCGGTAGCGAGGGCGACTGCTCCCAGGAACAATCCCAGGAAGGCGGTGCAGGCACCCCACATCCCGAAGAAGGCCCTCGTCTGCGATGTCTTCATCTGCAGGATCAGTTCAGGCTCGCCGGCGTCGGCAGCCATGTTCATGAAAGTCATCTGTCCCAGCCAAATGCTCATCATGAGCACCCCGAGGAACACCAGGACGTAGATCACCTTGCGGCGAAGAATCTCTCGAAAGGTGTTGGCGGCGATGATCCGGATCTCAGGCACCGCGCCGGCCCTTGACGTGATCCATATAGATTTCCTCCAGTGAAAGGGCGGGGCGCCGGATGACACCCACGTCGAGAGACAGGTCCAACACTCGACGGAGCAGGTCACTCTTGTCAGCGCTCGAGCATTCGAAGCAGGCGACCGTGCCGTCAACTCGGGCGGGACGATAACCCGCCCGGGCCAGATCGGCATCCGCTTCGGCCCCCCACCCCAGCACTTCGATCTCCCACCCGTCCTGGTGGAAGCGGGATCCGATCTCCTGCTCGAGAACGACCTCGCCGTTTCGAATCATGATCAACCGGTCGCAGGTCCGCTCGATGTCGGAGAGTATGTGGCTGCTGAGGAAAACGGTCGTGCCGTTCGTCTGCTCCTCCTGGATGATGTCGGCCACCAGCTTGCGCCCCTGCGGATCCAGTCCCGTGGTCGGCTCGTCCAACAGGAGCAACTCGGGCCGGTGCAGCAGAGCCTGCGCAAGTCCCAGCCGCTGGGTCATCCCCTTGGAGAAGGTCCCGACTTTCCGGTCCATGGAGTCACCCAGGCCCAATCGTTCGAGTTGGCATTCGACCGCGTCCGCGAGGTCTGCACGAGGCTGACCCGAGAGTCGACCGTAAAACTCCATGGCAGCTTTGGCGGTGTGGAACGGGTAGGGATGAAAGATCTCCGACTGGAATCCGATTCTCCGCCGAGCATCCCTGGAACCGGCCTTGAGCCCGAAGACAGAGACGCTGCCCTGGTCTGGTCTGAGGAACCCCAGGACGGTATTGATGGTGGTCGTCTTGCCTGCTCCATTGGGACCGACGAACGCCGTTACCGTACCCCGTGCCACAGTAACGTCCACGTTTCTGAGGGCACGGACCGGCACCCGCCGCAGCCCGGAACGGAAGGTTTTCGAGACTCCCTGGATCTCGATGACCGATTCGTTCACGGTTCTTCAGACTCCAGACGAACTTCGACGGCGTACTTCAGGTAGGTATCCAGACCCTCGATCACTCGCTCGACCTTGCCGTCGGTATTCACCTGGAAGGTCGTGGGAAAGGCGCGAACACCATACTGCTCAGCCACTGTCCCGTCGGGATCGAGAAGGACGGGAAACGACACGGGGTGTTTGTCCAGATACTCCTGCACGACCTTCGGATCCTCTTTGACACTGATGGCCAGGAGTTCGAATCCCTCCTCCTTCCGTTCGACGTATATCTTTTCGAACATGGGCATTTCGAGGCGGCAGGGACCGCACCACGTGGCCCAGAAGTTGACCAGGACCAACTTGTTCTCCTTCGTGGTCCGGTCCAGCTCGATGGGGTTTCCCTGGAGGCTGCTCAGGGAGAAATTGGGTGCTGAATCACCGAGTTTTACCTTGGTGGCGGCAACTGGACGCCGGAGATCGAGCTTGACGCTGAGACTGTAGACGGCGAAGGCGACGAAGAACAGGCCGATCCAGATCGATCTCAACGACGCCAGGCTTCTCCCCCGTTTTCGCGTCATGGGGCTGGTTGCCGCGAGAAGACGGCGAAGAAACGGTCCTCGAATAGGGAGTATTCAGCGCTCATCCGGTAGCCGATGGCTTCCATCCGATCCTTGACCTGATCCAGAGTCATCTTCATTTCGGGCTCTTTGTGTCCCTCGATCAGGTCGATGATGACGATACGTGCACTCGGCTTCAGATACCCGGATAGCGTTTCAAGATAGGCTTGGCGATTCTCGATGTGGTGCAAGACGTTGTGAAAGAAGGCCAAGTCCAGGTTCCGAACCGGTAACTTGGGATCGGTGAACTCTCCCAACACGGGGAAGACGTTCCCCAGGCCTCTCTTCTGCGCGCCCTCTCGGACGAAATCGAGGAAACCCGGGTCCACCTCGACGGCATACACGGTACCTCCGGGCCCCACGGCTCGAGCCAGTGGCCAGCTGAAAACGCCGCTGCCGGCGCCGACGTCCGCCACCAGATCACCCGGTTTCAGTTCCAATCGGGCCATGACCTCGTCGGTCTTGAGTTTCTCGAGGCGTCCGGGCCGTTCCATCGACTTGATCCATTCCTTGGCGGGCTTGCTTCCCAATTGTGCAGCGCCGGGGGCCGTAAAAGCACTCAAAATCAGCGCCGTGAGAACGGAAATACGTTTCAACATCGCGTAATCCTTCCTGCGTCTCGGGTTCGACGTCCATCAGTCTACTACGTTGCGAGGATGGAGAAGAGTGGAATGAAAGCGCCTTCAAGGGCACCGCTAAGCAGATCCGTCGTGCGGCGTGGTTTCAAGGACTGACTTGGTCACCTTTCCCATGGCGTTTCGAGGCAGGGAATCGACGACGACGAACAGTCGGGGACATTTGAAAAGGGCCAGCGCGGATCGGCAGTGAGCCGCCAGGTCCTCCCGGCTGGCCGTCCCGTCCGTCACCACAAACGCCGCCACCTTCTCTCCCAGATCCGGGTCGGGAAGACCGACCACCGCCACTTCTCGGACTGCCGGGTGACGCTCCAAAACGTCCTCCACCTCCCGGGAGCCGATGCGGTAGCCGCCCGATTTGATCAGGTCCACGCTCAGGCGGCCCACCAGGTGATAGTAACCGTTTTTGTCACGGTACCCCGCGTCTCCAGTGCGCAGCCAATCCCCCAGGAAGGCCTTGGAAGTCGCCTCCGGATCCTTCCAGTATCCGCCGAATACATTGGGGCCGCGCACACAGACTTCCCCGATCTGCTTGTCTTCCCGGATCTCCCTCGTCTGGTCGTCGATCAGGCGGAGTTGGACCGAGGGCAGGGGCAGTCCCACCGATCCGGGGAGACGGGCATGGAAAGGGTTGGACGTGTTCATGATGGTCTCCGTCATCCCGTAGCGTTCCAGGATGGTTTGACCGGTCACTTCACGGCACTTGCGGTGGAGTTCCACCGACATGGGGGCAGACCCGCTGATGGCCAAGCGCAGATTGGCAAAGCTGTGGACCCGGCGGTCGAAGGCGGACACCATCCGGTGGTACATGGTGGGCACACCCATGAACAACGTGCAGCGCCTCTGGGTCAGCAAGTCCAGGACATGAGTGGGATCGAATTTCCGGGTGAGGATCGCTTGGCACCCTGTCATGGCCCACCCGTGAAGAGCCACGACCAGTCCGTGCACATGGAACAACGGAAGCGTCAACAGGAGCCGGTCCTCGCGAGACCATTGCCAGACCTGGATCAGGTCCTGGAGATTGCTCCGGATGTTTCGGTGGGTCAGCAGGACTCCCTTGGGGCGCGCGGTGGTCCCGGAGGTGAAGCAGAGCAGGGCCGGGGCCTCCGGATCTTCCGCTTCCGGGAAGCCGCCCCCTTGTTCCTGCAAAATGGCCCAGAACTCTTCCTTCAAGAGTTGCATCCCCACCCGCCCCGGATAGGGATTCGACCCGACGAGGCCTGAGATCTCGGCCCGGTCCGCTACGTACTCCAATTCCTTCATCGTGGCCGCGGAAGCAACCGGGACCGTCACGATGCCCAGCAGGTGGTTGCCAAGGAGCGCCACGACCAGCTCCGGAGAGTTCGGCAGATGCAGGGCGACCCGATCGCCGGCCCGAAGCCCTCTCCGGTGGAGGGTGGCGGCATAGCGCTCGGTCCACCGTGCCAATTGGAGCCCGGAAAAGGTCCGGGAAGAAACCTCGGGAGAGGGGATGAACTCCAATCGCGTTTCGGAGGTCTCGTCCACCGACAGGTATCGCATCGATTCATTCCGTCAGAGGCTAGGAGCCTGCGCCGCAGAAATTGATCTGCTGCGAAAGCGGTGAATCGGTCCATATTTCCCCGATTGCTCGGCGAATAGAACGACTATGCACCTCAAAATCGAGAAAATCTGGCCTCGATTCCCCACTTTCTCGCTACGATCATTCCTACGGCGCAGACTCCTGGCCCGAAAGGCTTCGATGATAAACCCCGAAGCCTCTGAGGAGTAAGTTCCTTTTCGTCATACGGTCGGCTATTCAGACGAAAAATGCCGGCCGGAGCGCGGAGCCGCCTGACTGCTGCAGGTTGCCATGAAGACCATGTCGGACGTACTCTCTGCCCTGTGCCCAAGAACAGGTCAGTGACCATGGTGCGCACGCTCTGTGGACTGCTTTTCTTTTGCTGTGCACCGGCCTATGTCTACTCCGCTTCGGCCTCGCGGATCGCTTCTTCCGCTACCGCCCGACATGGAAATCCTCGCCTGGAGGATCGGCTTGAACAGGTTCTGTCGCATCCCATCCTGGTTCGGTCCTCCTGGGGAGTCCAGGTACAGTCCATGGACACCGGGAAGGTTCTGTATGCAGAGAATCTCCACAAGCGTCTGGTCCCCGCCTCGAACCTGAAGCTCCTGACTGCCGTCGCGGCCATCGAAGACCTGGGGCCGGACTTCAGGTTCTCGACTCGGGTTCTGACCGATGGCCGGATCGAGGACGGGATCTTGGAGGGAAACCTCATCATCCAGGGAGGTGGAGACCCGACCCTTGGCGCACGCTTCAATAGCCCCGATCTCGAGAAGATGGAGAAAGGGGATCCCCTCGCCGTGTTCCGCCAGTGGAGAGGGAATCTACAGAATTTGGGGATTCAACGAATCCGGGGAAGGCTGTTGGCGGATGACAGCCTGCTGGAGACCGAGGGTCCCGGCCGGGGATGGGCTTGGGACGATCTGGTTTACGGCTACGGTGCCTCCCCCAGCGGCCTGCAATTCAACGAGGGCGTCACTCTGGTCCGCGTCTCCCCGACTGACACGGGAGCTCTGGCCCACCTGCTGTGGCGCCCGCTGACGCCGCTGATCCGTTGGGAAAACCGGGTCCGGACCGGTCCGCGCCAAGAGTTGGAACTGAAGTGGCCAAGCCTGGACGCCAAGGTCGTGTTGGAAGGCGCCGTGGAACCCTCTCGGGAGCCGATCTGGCTCCGAGTCGCGGTCAGGAACCCGGTCGACTACTTCACCAGCACGTTTGCCGAGTTCCTGGGGTCCAGTGACCTGGAACTGATGGGTGTCCGGGTGGGCGAGAACGGCCAGGGGAACCCCGGCCGATCCAGGACGGAACTCTTCTCCCACGACTCTCCGCCGCTCTCGAAAATTCTGCGGGTCTTCCTGAAAATCAGCCAAAACCTTTACGGCGAGACGCTCTTGAGGATGCTGGACCCAACCCGGAAACGGAAGCGCGCCCGGGAGGGGCTGACCCGAATGGAGTCGATTCTCACCGGTCGCGTCGGTCTGGACCCGGACAGTTTTCTGCTGGCGGACGGTTCCGGCCTTTCTCGGCACAATTTGATCTCGGCGGGTGCCGTGATGCGACTCCTGGAACATGTGCACCGGCAATCCTATGGGACGGCGTTTCGGCAATGGCTTCCCGTGGCGGGAACCGACGGTACTCTTCGCTGGCGGATGAGGACCCCCGGTTTGAAGGGCCGGATCCAGGCCAAGACAGGTTCGATGGAGGGTGTCCGGGCGCTGTCCGGTTTCCTGGAGACGGTGCATGGTGAAACTCTGGCCTTTACCATGCTGGTCAATCATCTCAAGGGAGACGAGGAGGAGTTGGAAGCTCTCCAGGAAGAATTTCTCCAAGTGTTGGTCGACGCCCCCAGGACCGCGCCCCCTTCTTCACCGCAGTGATCCGAACGAGAGGCGCCTCGTAGATCGATCGGGCGCGGTACTTGGGGGCTCGACGCCTCAACGTCAGCTTCGCTATTTGCGGCCGTGCTTCTTCATCCTTTCGAGTCTTTCCAACCGGGTCCGAACGCGGCGCTCGAAACCCTCGTCACCCGGTTCAAAATAGCGCCGGCCCGCCAGATTGGGCGGCAGGCAATCCATATCTGCCACTCGGTCCGGTTCGTTGTGGGCGTAACGATAGTTCCGGCCGTAACCGAGTTCCTTCATCAGGCCGGTGGGAGCGTTTCTGAGGTGCAGGGGGACAGGATGGCTGCGGGTGCTGGAGACATCCTTCTCGACCCGCGAGTAGGCCTCATAGATGCGGTTCGACTTGGGAGCCTGCGCCAGATAGACGGCCAACTGGGCCAACGCCAGCTTTCCCTCGGGAAGGCCGATGAAATGAACGGCCTGCATGACGTCGATGGCGCGTCCGAGCGCGTCCGGATCGGCCAAACCGACGTCCTCGGAGGCGAAACGGACCATTCTCCGGGCGATGTAGAGGGGATCTTCCCCCGCTTCCAACATCCTTCCCATCCAATACAGGGACGCGTCGGGGTCGCTGTTGCGCAGGGACTTGTGAAGAGCCGAAATCAGGTTGTAGTGTTCCTCGCCCGACTTGTCGTAACGGAGAGTGCGGGTCTGCAGCGCCTCCCGCACTATGTCACGCGTGATCAGCGCATCTTCCGATTGCGACCGGCGAACCAGTTGAGCTGCCAGTTCCAGCGAATTCAGGGCGATCCGCGCATCTCCATCGGCAAACCGGGCGATCGTCTCGAGACAACCCTCCTGCACCCGCAGCTTCCAGAGTCCCAATCCCCTTTCCTCCTGGAGCGCCCGCTGCAGCAGGG
>CATOST010000055.1 GCA_951812665.1 uncultured Acidobacteriota bacterium | reverse complement strand
TCGACATGCCTGGAATTTCCATCGACGGGAATGACATTGTCGAAGTCTACGAGACCACAAGACAGGCGGTGGAACGAGCCCGTGAGGGCGGAGGACCGACCCTGATCGAGTGCAGGACCGTCCGCTGGGAACGCCACAGTGCTCTCTCGGCCGGATTCTACGAGTCGCGCCAGGAGAGGAAACGCTGGCAGGTGGTGGATCCCATCCCGCGGTTCCGTACTTTGCTCACCGAGGAGATGTCCATCCCGGCATCGGTACTGGAAGGGATCGAGCAGGAGGCAGCCGAGGCCGCCGATGAAGCCGCGGATTTCGCCATCCGGAGCCCCTTTACGGGCACGGCGCAGCTCGAACAAGATATCTTTGCTTGATCGCCGGGAGGGGCGATTTCCAGTTGCCCTCCCCTCGGAGGAACGGGACAAGAATGCCCCCCTCCCGATGGGTTGTTTCTTAGTCAAAAGGAGAACCTGGCATGGGTGCCCCGGAATCCTCCGGTCCGAGAGTGATTCTCTGCGGTGTCGGAGGTGTCGGCCGCAGAGTGACCCGTCTGTTGAGCTTCCGTCCCGGCTACCGGATCGTCGCGGCCTACACCAGGAACCGGGATTTGGCCGGTCAGGACCTGGGCCGCCTGGCCGGTATCGAACCCAACGGAGTCATCGTCACCACCGACCGCGATGCCGCCCTGCGGCAACCCGCCGACATCGTGATCGTCGCCACCACCTCGTTCCTGAGAGCGGTGGCGCCCGAACTGCGAGCCGCGGTGGAACACAACCTCAATGCCATCACTACGGCCGAAGAGGCGGCCTTCCCCTGGCTCACCGACGAAACCCTGACCGATGAACTGGATCAACTGGCGCAGGACCGGGGCGTCTCCCTCCTGGGAGTGGGACTGAACCCCGGCTTCATTTTCGACGCGCTGCTGCTGACGGCTACCGGCCCGGCCTGGGATGCACGCAGGATTCGGATCCGGCGGGTCGTGGACGTCTCGCGGTTCAGCGCCACCATCCAGCGGCGGTTGGGCATCGGTTTCTCCAGGGAGAGGTTCGAGGCGGGGGTCCGAGCCGGAACCATCTTCGGCCACATCGGTTTTCCTCAATCCTTTCATCTGGCCGCAAAATGTTTGGGCCGGACGCTGGACGACTACAGGAAGTCGTTCGAGCCGGTGATCGCCGAGCGCCCCTTTTCCAATGACTTCCTTACGGTCCAGCCGGGCCAGACCGTGGCCTTCATCCAGCGGGACGAGGGGGTCATCGGCGGAGAGCCCTGGATCGATTCCGAGTTCATCGCTTTCATCGATCCGTCTGCCGGAGATTTCGTCGCGCAGGACTCGATTTCGATCCAGGGGTACAACCCGCTCAATCTGACCATCCGTCCCGGCTGCCAGCCGCAACTGGGCTCGGCGGCCATGGTGGCCAATTCCATTCCCAAAGTGATAGCAGCGGCGCCCGGGTTCCGGACCGTGGCGGACCTCCCGCCGCTCTGCCCGCCACCGACGCAGAGTGACCGGTTGGCGGAAGCCGCCCGGAACTGGTGATCCAGGGAGGTCGTCCGGCGACCATGGACAAAATACGAACGATCCAAGTCATTCCCCTCATCCGACGGTTGGACCGGGTCTTCAGCGGAAGCACCTACCAGATCGTTTCGCGGAACACGATCTACGCCCGAATCGAGACCGAGGCAGGGATCGTCGGCGAGGCCTTCGGAGGGGACGAGGACATCCACCAGCAGAAGGTGGTCCAGGTCGCCAATGATTGCCTGACGCCCCGGCTCATCGGCGGCGGGATCTGGCCGGTGGAACCGCTCTGGCGCAAGATGTTCTCCACCCCCGACCTCCCGCTGCACAACCGTGGCATCCACACGCTGGACATGATCAACCACGCCATCCTGATGCAGGCCATCGCCATCATCGACCTGGCGATCTGGGACGCCGTCGGTAAGTCCTTCGGCAAACCCTTGTGGCAGTTGCTGGGCGGGTTTCGCAGCCGGGTCCCGGTGATCGGCATCGGCGGCTACTATAAGCCCGGCGCGATGGAGGAACTGGGCGAGGAGATTCAGCTCTGCATCGATCTCGGCTTGGCGGGAATCAAACTGAAGGTCGGGAAAGCCTCGGTCGACGAGGACATCCGGCGGGTGGAATATATTCGGAAGCACTTTGCCGAAACCTTCGTGGTCGCCTGTGACGCGAACCAGGCGTGGACCTACGAACAGTCGGTCCGCTTCGCTCAAGGTGTCGCGGACCTGAACCTGGAATGGCTGGAGGAACCCGTGGTCTGGTACGACCAGTTGGAGGGATTGAAGCGGCTGAGGAGTTCGACGGCCATTCCCCTCGTCGCCGGGCAAGGGGAGATCTCCAAATGGGGGTGCCGCGACCTCATCCTGGGCGGTTGCGTCGACACGCTCAACGTCGACGCCACCATCGCCGCCGGCATCACGGAGTGGATGAGGGTGGCCTCCTTCGCCGAGACCATGGACGTCAACATGGGCCATCATGAGGAGCCCCAGGTGGCCCTGCATCTGCTGGGGGCCATCCCCAACTCCACCTATGTCGAGATCTTCCATCAGCGGGAACGGGACCCCATGTGGTACGAATTGGTGGCGGATCTGCCCCGCATCTCCGGTGGCTTCATGTATCCCAACGATGCCCCCGGACTGGGCTGGCACTACAATGCCGAAGTCATCGATCGATACGGCCAGCCGTGACCGGCATTTGTCGCCGACCCGACTGGCCACCTGCTCGTTGGTTCGAAGAGCATCCCGATCTCGTCTATGACTGAGGAGCAATTCCACGGGATATTGGTCTGGACGATCTTCCTGACCGCCGTTGTGAGCTTCGCGAGCCTATTGGTTCTGGCCGCTCCCTACGGCCGGCACTACTCCGGGAACGGCTGGGGACCGCACATTTCCAACCGGACCAGCTGGGTCCTCATGGAGCTTCCGTCGGTGGTTCTTTTCCTGGGCGTATATTTTTCGGGAGCGGCCGCATTCCAGACGGTTCCGCTGGTCCTTCTCGGAGTCTGGCAATGCCACTATCTCAACCGGACGTTCGTCTATCCTCTGCGTATTCGAACCGCCGGCAAGAAAATGCCTCTTTTGGTGATGGCTTGCGGCTTCACTTTCAACTCGATCAACGCGTACGTCAACGCCCGTTTCATCTCCGAATTCGGTGAGTACGGGTCGGAATTCCTGGCCGACCCGCGATTCCTGGCCGGTCTCGCCATCTTTCTGGCCGGTCTGGCCCTGAACGTCCACTCTGACAACATCCTTTTGAACCTGAGAAAAACCGGGGAGTCCGGGTATGCGATTCCTCAGGGCGGCGCCTTCCGTTACGTCTCGTGCCCGAACTACCTCGGGGAAATAATGGAATGGGCGGGCTGGGCGCTGGCGACATGGTCGCCGGCGGGACTGGCCTTCTTCGTCTACACCGCGGCAAACCTGATCCCGAGAGCGCGCAGCCACCATCAGTGGTGCCGGGCGCGGTTTCCTGACTATCCCGCCAACCGGAAATCCCTGATTCCGGGCCTGATCTGACCGTCGTCAGCACGACTCGAAAAAAGATTGACAGCGGCCACAAGAACTCTGTATTGTAGAGTAACTTTGTATTACAGAGTAATATGGTGACCCTGTACTGAGGAGGAATCCATGGCCGACAACACGCAACTCAAGGCAGACATCGCATATGTTCGCGCCGTCGCCGAACGATCGAGGACGAAGCCTGTACGTCCAATTTATCTTCTGTGGGCGATGATCGGACTATGTGGATTCGTGCTGGTCGACTTCGTCGACGACAAGAAGTGGATTAGCATCTACTGGCTCTTCGCTGCACCGATCGGATTAGCGCTATCGTTCTGGCTCGGTTTCCGGGCGGGTCGCAACCAGGGCGCCACCAGTCGAGAGACGGGAATTCGCCACAGTCTTCACTGGCTGGCGTTCATGACTGCTGGCGTGCTTGGTCTGGCGCTGGTCCATGCAGGACAGTTGACGTGGCAAGGATTCGGATCCCTGTGGGTTCTGCTTCTGGCGTTGACCTATTTTCAACTCGGGCTGCACTTGGAGCGGCGATTGTTGCCTATCGGAGTTCTGATGGGGGCCGGGTATCTGGTCACGGTCTGGGTGCCGAAATTCGGCTGGACCGCCACCGGAGTCGTGCTTGCCATCGCGCTCGTGACCGGAGCCTATCTCGGAGCACCGAAGAGTGAAACCGCCGGCTGATCCCGATCTGCCCGCACTGGATGAGCTGGAAGTGCTCAGCGGGCTCCTCGAGCATCGCGTGCGGCTGGCGATTTGCGTCCTGCTCTCCAAGTACGACGCCATGTCGTTCACTCGCCTCAAGCAGGTGCTCGGCGAGACGGACGGGAGTCTCGGCGCTCATCTCCGCAAGCTGGAGAGTTCCGGCTATCTGGACGTGGAGAAGGCCTACCGCAACCGGAGACCGGTCACCTGGTACCGGCTCAGCGCCGGCGGGCGGACCAACCTGAAACGGCACCTTGCCGTCCTGACCCAACTGATCGATCGAGCGGAATAGCCGCGGCTGACACCCCATACCGGGCCAGGCGACTCCGTCGATTTCTGTGTATTGGCTGCGACAGCACGGGGACAGTCCCGGAATGATCCTTCGAGAGGAGGAGAGCATCAATGGAATAGGAGGGAATCAATCATGACCATGATCGTTTTGGTGGTTCTGATAACCACGAAATAGGAAGGGTGGATTGAGTTGGTCGACGGAGCCCAATCCGACCGTTCTGGATTGGAACGCAGGACCACGGTTGGCAAGAAGTGCCTACCCTGGCGGTCCCCGTCGCGGTGACTGCGATCCACTAACGGGGTCATGATGACCCGAGAGACCGGGCCTGAAGCAGTTATAGGTAAACGGTTTCACATGGGAGGCTAATTCGGAACTTGTCCCAGTGTGGAAATCCGAATCCTTCCGTTGACGGTGGAAAGTGTTATCGGCGGGCCGCCTTCGCCGAGTTTACCTTCTATTTTCTTCCCGATTTTTCCCTGAACCATAAGCGGAAAATCGGTTGCGATGGATCCGTTGACAGTCCGGGCGACCACATTGGCGTGGGTGTGAGCCGGCAAGGTCAGACGAACCGAGCCGTTTATGGTACTCAACACCACTTCCCCGTCGGGCGGGGTGGAAAAACTGGCTCGGACACGTCCGTTGGTCGCGTTGGCCCGAAGCCGGCCTTGCATATTCCGGGTACGAATCGATCCGTTCTTGGTCTGAGCTTCAATAGCACCCCTGGCGCCTTCGATCTCAACGGCGCCATTGACGGTCTCCGCCTTCAAGAGCCCCTTGCTACCCTGAACCTGAATCTTTCCATTAGTGGAGGAATATTGCTGCTTTCCTTCAAGGCCGGAGGCGAAAACACGCCCATTGGAAGACGTCGTCTTCACGTTCATCCTGCGGGGCAGCTTGATTTCATATTGGACAGATGCGGAACGGACCCGCCAACTCCAGTGATTCGGCCAAACGGCACGGATCGTCAAGGTCTCTCCCTCGTGAATCGGTTCGACCTGGATTTCTTTCAGGATTTCCTCGGTCTGATCCAGTCCCCACCCCTTCACTCTCTTGGTCACCTTCAATTGAATTTCAGCCCTGTCCCAGGCATGAAGGTCAATGGACCCGTTTCTGTTTTCCAGCGAAACGGTTCGGATCACGGATGCCGGATAGGATCGCTCAGTAACCTCGGTTTGCTCGAAATCCGCTTCTCCCCAACATGCGGCCGCCGACAGCAGAAGGAGAAGACCAAGTGAAACCCCCGGACGACAGTGGTTATTGGAGATCATGTTCGTATCCTTTCGGTTCGGCCGGTGTGGTAGGCGGTTTCCGGCATCTACGGAAATAGGCGTCAGTCGTCATCTGTCACGAATCGAGGTCTGAGCCCAGAACAGCATGAGAGTCAGGAATCCCGCGGCGAGACCCAGTAACGCCGACCAGGAAACGAGTGTCTGAGAAAGCGGAAGGATGGACTCCAATCCAGATGTCGCGTCGTTCCACCAGAATGCCATGAGGGCCGCGGTAGTTCCCACCAGGAGAATCTCAGACCACGCTTGAATCGTGGCGAGCTTTGACTGTCGCCGATTGTACTCAGCGATTCTTGCCATCAGCAGGACGAATTCGCGGCGGGGGACCCGGTTGCATTGCGCTGCGATCTCGCTTTCGAAGGTCGCCCGTAGGAGACCGTCCAATTCATCGTCGCGCCGATTCCGCAGCTCAGTCATGAGCCCGCTCCATCCGCCGTTGGGTCAGTCCGGGTCAGGTAAGCGGAAAGCTTCTTCCGAGCCCGAAATGCCAGCACTCGAACGCTTCTCCGTCTGAGGTTCATGATCCCTGCGACCTCCTGGTGGGAGAATCCCTCCGCGTACAACAGCCAGAGCATCTGCTGCTCGCGCTTCGACAACGTGCGGAGTCCCTCGCGCAAGGCGAGAATGTCGGCAACGTTTGCGTTTGGCTCGGGTGCCACAACTTGATCTTCCGGCTTCTCCAGTCTGTTGACCTTCTGCAATCTGCGGCCGTGATCCGCGATCACGTTGGAAGCGATGCGGTACAAATACGCTCGCGCCCCGGATGCGTCCGGAGTCTTAGCCATCGGGCTCGACAGGAACTTGACATACGTGATCTGGAACAGGTCGTCGGCCGAGTCCCGATCGCTGCAATGGCGAAGAACATATGCGCGAATAGCTGCTGCCGTGGCGTCGTAGAAGCGGGCGAACGCATCGTCGTTCGAGCCGGACTGCTCCATCACTCCCAAACTTGTGCTGCGGGATGTTCCAAAGAAGGTCCACGTCTGAGGAAGCGTTTATAGCCCCTCACCCGCGTGTGTCGGCGGCGCCAGTCTGGTCCCCGTTACGTTCTTCCACACGCCACATGACGTATGTGGACAACGCAAGGGCAACACCGACGGCACCTACGACGACAGCAGCGATCAGAAAATCGTCGTCCCGCACAAGGGCCAGGACAGCGAATCCAATACCCATAAGCGTCAATATGGAAGCCGGGACGAACAGCCCCTTCCATTTCTTCGAAGGTTTTTCAGTCTCCAACGTGAGCGCGCTGGCGAGTTTTGATCCCGCGGGTCCTTGGATCGCCTGGGCAAAGGCTTCGCCCGTCGAGAATTTTTCGATCATCCGGCTGACAATTTCCGCCCGTTGCTCCTGTGCTCTCCTGCGAGTCACATGGCTGAGCCAAAGAATCAGCACCACCATGGCAAAGACCCCAAGTGGTACCAGTGTGTTTTGCATCCACATTCCGGCCTCCTTTCAGATTTACTCCTATAGACGCTCGAACGTGGGCAATCGTTAACTGTAGTCGTAGTCGCAGCCCCGAATCCGGCACGGCTTGAGCACGTTGCTCGCCTCGGTCAGCGTACCCGAGCTGATTCGCCTCGACGAACCAGAACACCTGCATCCGAACCCGTAGTTGGGGATTCAGGCGGGTACGCGTTACGATCAGCGACCGATGGGAGGCGCGACGTCACGGTTCCGAAGGTGGGTACTTGCCGCGCTGGCTGGCGTAGTCATCCTCATATTGGTTCTCGTTGCGATTGTTCTCGCCGTTTTCCGCTTCGGAGCCTTGCCTCTGGAAGACGGGACGATCTTGGGCGGCGGCCGCGTCGAGGCTGTGGTGGAAACAATGGGCCCGATAGCGATCGGGTCGTACTTGATCGTCCTGGAGAACGGCGGCTATGCCCTGATGGACGCTGGCATGGATTCGGAAGCCCGAGCGATCCGATCCGTCCTGCGGCGCCGGGGTGCTGAGGCCCGGGACGTGAAGTTCATCTTCGTAACCCACGCTCACGGCGACCACATGGGCGGACTTCCATCCCTTCCCGACGCCGAGGTCTACGCTATCGAGGCCGACGCGAAGGCCATTCGCCGCGCGAATTCACGTACCGTCCAAGGACTGGCGGACGGTAATGTGGTCAAGGCTTCGGGCACGAAGTTTGAGGTATTCGCGATACCGGGCCACACACCGGGCAGCGCCGCCTACCTGGTGTACGGCGTCCTGTTCCTCGGGGATAGCGCTGCCGCCGCGTACGACGGTTCGGTCCAAGCAAATTGGCTCTTCTCGGAGGATTCCAAGTCAAACGAGGAGTCGCTTGCCGCCTTGGCGCGGCGCCTGGAGGGCAGAGCGGACGACGTGCAGCAGATTGCATTCGGCCATCAAGGTCCCGTCGCTGGTCTCGGACCTTTTCTCAAGTGGGCGTCCGAACGCGAGCTGAAATAGGAAACGGGATCTTACCGAGCGCCCGGATGTCACCCCGCCAGAGGATTCAGCCGGCTCGCTCTCCATTCTTGTAGATGACCACTTCCTGGTTGCCGTCCTTGTCGCGAAGGACCCAGCGGCCGTTTATCTTTCCCTCCACGAACGCGCCTTGAGAACGTGACTGTCCCCTCTTCGTTTCGCGAAATAAGGGATCCTGTCGCATCCGGCTGATTCGGATTAGTTGGCACTGGAGACTCTCCTTGTGTCAGTGCCACAGTCGACGAATCGCGGGTAGTGTGATTACTGTTATGATTCGTGCGTGGCTGGTGTTCCGGGACGGTTTCCAAGCTGGAAAGAATGTTTAATGAGAACGGTGATGAAGTTCGGAGATTCTGATCTCTGATGGCGCAATACGACCCATGGGAGAACCCAGGCACTTATGATGATGCCACATGGAAAAAACTAAAATCCCTTGCCTTACTTGAATCTGCGATTGAATTCTTTTTCGTCGCCAGAAGTGCTTTGCAGGTTCGGAGACTTGCAACTGGATCGATCGCTCCCTTTGAATCCGAGAAAGCAATTACCTTCAACTTCTTGCATAGTATTGAGTTGGGGTTGAAAGCATACATTCTTCGATCTGGTGAAACTAGCTTTGACAACCTGAAGCAATTCCGTCATGACCTAAGTCTTCTATTGGAGGAGTGCGAAAAGATTGGAATCAATGATGCATGTCCCCGTTTCCGCAAAGAACAAGAAATGATCATCAAGCGTATGAGTCCGATCTATGCGAACGCCGAAGCCCTGAGGTACTTCGCCGGCGGTGGACTTTCAAAGACAAGAATCGGGGTACTCCAGGACACGGCAGAATTACTGTTTTTTGACTTGGCACACGAGTTCGGGGCGGTTTCTTTGCTTCGCTGGAGGGACTCCTTTCCCTTCAGATAACCTCGTAACTCCATTCCCGCAGCCAGCCTCCTCTTCTCATTGCGCCCTTGCATCGCGCGCTGAGATGTCTAGGATGACGATTTCAGAGGCTATTGCGCAGGAGAGGAAATGATTAAAGTGCTTTCATTTTGCGTGCAGATTTTGATCCCCGACGGTGAACAACCGGAAGGTCTGCGAATTATCGAGAAGCCGGGAGGGCGCGGCTCAGAAACGTGACTGTCCCCTTCTCGCTCGACGTGTGAGATGGTCTTCGTTTCCCTTAAGCATCTCCTCGTGCATCTCCAACGGTATCTTGGTCTGCTGCTTAAAAGCACGGTCCACGAGCCAGTCCCAGAATTCGGGAACGCGATTGATTGGGTAGTAATCACGATTCGCGTCGATGAGGACATTGGCGTCAAGGAGATAGAGTAAACGTGGACTCCTACAGCGCCTTTGCGGGACGCAGTAGTTCGCCCACTTGCCTGGGCTTGACGCCCAAGATTTTGGCTGCCTTGGTTGTCGACAGTGCGCCTGATCTCATCATGCGCCCAGTGAACCATAGCAGCGCCTCCCCGACCCGGTGACGGCATACGACGTAGTAATTGGGACCACCTTCCGATTCGCGTGCTCTCTCGCGCCGTCGGTCGCGCTCGCGATTCCACCAATCGGAGAAATCTGCACGGAGGCGGTTGAAGTTTTTCTGATCGATGCGGCCGGAGCGAAAGAGCCGGTAGGCAACCATCGTGTGGCTCAGATTCCGCCGCCGGGCGAACTTGCCAATGCGTTTCTGTTGCTCGGCAATGTCCTGGTTCAAGTCAATCTCGATCTGGTTGAGTTCCCCTGCAGGCAGCAACCACTCCGCGGCGACGTTGTTGCAGAACTCCTCGACTCCGCTTCCAGGATTAGCCCCACTGATGCCGGTCTGCCCGAGTAGCAGATGGACGAGTTCGTGCAGGAGCGTGAAAGACCAAGCAGGTGTTGAGTCCTGGTCGTTAATGACCACGAAAGGGGCGACGTCGTCCGCTATGGCGAAACCGCGGAATACATCCACGGGAATAGCCGTATGGTAGCTGCCCAAATCTCCCTCGAGCAGGATGAACACACCAGCATCCTCGGTTCGGGACCGGAGCAGAGAGAACGCTTCGTTTGGGGTGGGCTGCGCGTAGTATTGGACCGCGTCCAGATTGTTTCCAAGTATTTGGCGCAAAGTCTCCGCGGCGCGCTGAGCCAATCGATCCGTGCCGTCACGACCACCTTCGCTCCCTGCCAGAGCACCCACGAACGGCAGGGCATCAGCCTCGCCCTCCGCTTCCAGGACGGCTCGAATCATGCTTTGCCGACTCCGAATATCGCGGACCAGGGCACCGATCAGGGCATCCGTCTTGCGGGATCGTGTTACTGGAAGCGTGCGAAAGTCGGTGCCACGATCACCCCGCGGTGGTGGCGCGGCCAAGTAGAAAGCGAGCAACGGCCGACGATAATGCCGTGCCATCCTGACCAGTACAAAACGCGTTGGCTCGACCTCACCGCGTTCTAGAGCAGCGAGCCGGTCTACAGCTGCTACGCCGCGGGCATCTCCAATGCCGACTTTCACGACGGCATCATGGAGGGTCAAGCCTGCGGTCTCGCGCGCCCAGAGAGAGGATCTTGGGATTCACTGCTGGCATTGCCTTTGACAGTAGAGTAACAACCGACCGGAATTCGGAGGAACTCAGACGCCGAAACGACCCGTTATCGACTACTGCAAAGTCTGCTTCAGGCAGCCCCAGAAGAACTCTCCGTGTTCCTTCTGAAAGCCGTTCAACACCCAGACATCAAGAGCACTGGTTCCGGGTGAGCAACCGATCGACGGCATGCGCGGTGATGGCCGCGCCGCCGTCGAGGAAAACCTTGGGGATTCCGTCACCGAAAAAGCGGACGTTCTTCTCCCGGAAGAGTTCGCGAGCGTGGGTGACGACTTGGGGCAGGGATGCCCTGTATTGGAGTTCTTCAGGGTAGAGCCACCGTAGGGGTGCACGACAAAAAAGTGACGACGGATCAAGCTGCAGCCTTGGAATTGGCTCTCCATTCCCAAAAGTCCTCAAAGCGCCCACTGAGCCGAACACAGCGCAGGGCCATGATCGAATTCGCTCCTGGCACGCTCCAACGCATTCCGGATCGCTTGAGCCGAGCCCCGATGGCATTCTTGCATCCGGCTTCCACTACTCCGGTGGACGTGCAGAGCCCTTGCGCCTCGAATCGGGCGTAACGCATGCGATGTCGATTCTGCTGGAAATAGGTGCAGGCCGCTTTCGCTTCCTCGTTGTGAGCGGCCTCGGTGGCAAGCTCAGATAAGAGGGTCTCGATCCGACCGGCATCGAGTTCCAGGCAACGTTGTTGCGCCCAATCCTGGGCCAACTGGCGATCAGCGAATAAGTTCTTGGAGAGGGTATGAAGTCGCTCTTTGGCGTGGAAACGATCGATAATCTGCACCGCCTCCGGGAAGAGTTCCTCGGTCAGGTTCCAAATCCACTTCGCTCCGTCTCCCAGAACAACTTGCCGTTGCGCTTGCCCCAAACGGCGGCGTTGAGCCTCACGCTCGACTCGTTGGGCGAACTCCGAAAGCTGGGGATCGGTATCCAAGGTGGCGGCGCTCTCAATGGCTGCAGTGTAAGTGACCGAGTCCGGGTCCCGTTGCGGCCGGCCCTCGGCGTCCCGTTGTTCGGCACTCCATACCGTACAGAGCTTGGCTTCACGGGTCCGGGCCGACCCATCCGGCTGTTTGCCCGATCGCCCTTGCACCTCAGTCGACCGCATGGGCACCCCCGTGCCGTCCAGGCCCAGATAGAGCGTCGAAGGCAAGGGGAGACTCGAATCCGGCTCCCGGATCTGGCGCTCATAGCCCGCGACTTGCTCTCCCAAGGCCTGGGCCGACCGTTGGACTTGTTTGGCCCCCACGTCCACTCTGGCCAACTCGTCCAATAACTGACTGCTTTCCTGAAAGCTGACCATGGAAGCGACCGCTCCCACCATCCGTGTCAGGGCGGGAGACAAGGAGCTCCCCTCCAATCCCAGCCCCCGGTCTCGGGGACAGAAGCCGTGACCGCATTCCCCACAGTGATAGTAGGCGCGCTCCAATCGAATCGGCCCCAGCACGGTCACGAACCGTTTGGTCCGCCGCCCCGCGTAGCGTGCCGTCCCGCCACAGGAGCAGTGATGGCTGGGCCTGGCATCCGAATGATCCTGGTTGAGCTGCGCTTCCACCGTGCGGGCCGCCTACTCCAAGACTTGGCGCCGGAGGGCGGTCTCCAGAGCTTCGAAGTCCAAGGCTTCGGCCGCCAGGGGACCCATCAGGGTCCGGACTTCTTGCCGGATCTCCTGCGCCAGCGTTTTTTGGAGCCCTTTTTTTGGCCCGTCCGGGCCGAAGAAGCGTCCATCTGAGCCTGACAAATCTGCTCGCTGACCTCCACCAACTCCTTCACCAAGCTCCGCAATCGACGATACTCGGCGATCTGCGCTCGGGTGCGTTCGACCGCCGGCCCCGGGGGAATGATCTTGGTCACGGTTTTGCCGCCGACGCGACGGGTCAAGGAGAAACTGGGTCCGTGGCCTCGGTCGCCGGGCTGGGCACAGTGACAGTTGGGCTTGCCGCAACGGCGGTAACGAGTCGCGAGAGACCCGGGACGGAGGTCGCCGATTTCGAGCACGGCCTGCAACAACCGCTGGCGTCGACGTTGGAGCTGGCGCTGAGGGGAACGGTCTGGGGACATGGGCACACTTCTCTCTGACAGTTATAGTAACTGACAGAGAGTCTAAGCCCAATCGCTGACGTTCTCTGGCCTTCATCATCAGCATCACCTTTCGTGTCGTGCACCC
>CATOST010000054.1 GCA_951812665.1 uncultured Acidobacteriota bacterium | reverse complement strand
GGGACCGGATCAGCTCTGGGTCGCGGATCTGACGTATGTGCGCACCCAGGCGGGCTGGTTGTACGTGGCCGTGGTCGTGGACGCTTGGAGCCGCCGGGTCGTGGGCTGGGCGATGGAGACGCATCTGCGCTCCGAACTGGTGGAGAAGGCGCTCGCCATGGCGGTGATCCGGCGCCAGCCGAAGCAGGTGATCCACCACTCGGACCAAGGGACACAGTACACCTCGGCTGCCTTTGGGAAACGATGCCGGGAGGCGGGAGTGCGACCGTCGATGGGCTCCGTGGGGGACGCTTACGACAACGCGATGTGCGAGAGCTTCTTCGCGACGTTGGAGTGCGAGTTGCTGGACCGTCACCGGTTCCGGAACCCGGGTGAGGCGAGGCGGGCTGTCTTCGACTTCATCGAAGGATTCTACAACCGCCAGCGCCGGCATTCGGCGCTGGGCTACGAGTCGCCGGTCCACTACGAGCAGCAGGCGGCGTAGGACCCACGGCGGCGGCGAGACTCGATCCGTGCGACGAGATCCTCGATTCGTGCTCTCGCCCAGTGGAGTGAAGATCTGCTGGAGTCGTCTTGCCTGCCTCCAGTGCCGGTCCTGCGAGCCGGAAGGCTCAGCAGGACTGACGACACCTCAAGAACCGGTACGGCTTCGAGCTGCCCGACCACGATGCCAGCACCGCCACCGTCGCACCAAGCGTCGCGCGCGACACGCTTGAAGGGGGCAGGGGGGCGCTGCCCCCCTGAGACCCCCGGATGCAAAGAGACATATAAAACTCTTAAATCCCTGGAATGAGAGACCGAGGCCCCCTCGTTAAGCGGTATCCCATTGTGGAAAATCAGAGATTTCCCACAACGTGAGCCCTTTTGCTGACGCGTCCATCAGTCGCCCCCACACGGAAGAAAGAGCGCTCTGTCAATGGCCACAACCCTGACATTTCGATGGCCATTGACATTCCGCAGGAGGAAGTCTTGCTCCCCACCGACAGAAGGAGTATTACAAACAGGACCAACGTAGACCGTACTAATAAACCGTCCACGAAAACGGGCCACCCTCATAGCGGCTGAGCTTAGAAGTTGAGGAGCAACCGATGCGAAGACCGAGAATCAAGCCGCGCGAAAGGGACACCATCGTACAAGCGCTCCGAGCGGGAGTGGTGCCCAAGCTAGGGCTGCAACATATCCAGGTTGGGCGCGGTCGTGAGATCGAGGAATTGGTCCGTGATATCAAACGAATCGGCGACGGCGGCGCATCGATCCGGTTTGTCATTGGCGATTACGGCTCAGGCAAGACGTTTTTTCTGAATTTGGGGCGTTTGATCGCCCTCGAAAAAGGAATGGTGGTCCTGTCGGCTGATTTGGCTCCTGACCGGCGTCTCCATGCGACCGGGGGACAAGCGCGATCACTTTATGCTGAGATGACTCGGAACGCATCGACCCGCACCAAACCCGTTGGCGGTGCAATGGCATCGGTCGTCGAACGATTCGTCAGCCAAGCTTTGCGTGCCGCGGAGATTGGCGATCAGGAGACTGGAGTCGTTATTCGCGAGAAGCTTGCACACCTGGAAGATCTGACTGGAGGGTACGACTTCGCGACCGTCATTGCTCGCTACTGGGAAGGTTTCGAGACTGGTAGCGAAGACCTTAAGTCCGCCGCGCTCCGGTGGTTGAGGGCCGAATACTCGACCCGTACTGACGCGCGAAAGGCGCTAGGCGTCCGTACAATTACCAGTGATGGCAATTTTTACGACCAGTTGAAGCTACTGGCACGGTTTACGCGCCAAGCTGGCTACCGGGGACTGTTGGTGTCACTGGACGAGTTGGTCAATCTTTACAAGCTGACCTCCCCACTGGCTCGCAAAGGGAACTACGAGCAGATCTTGCGCATCCTTAACGATGTGTTACAAGGTAGCGCCAGCCATCTCGGTTTCTTACTGGGCGGGACTCCCGAATTTCTGATGGACACTCGCCGTGGCCTCTACAGCTACGAGGCCCTCCAGTCGCGGCTCGCCGAGAATACCTTTGCGCGTGACGGACTTGTAGATTTATCGGGTCCAGTGATACGGCTCGCCAACCTGACGCCAGAGGACATGTATGTCCTACTAACCAATATCCGTCGCGTAATGCAGGGCGACAACGCTACGTTACCTGATGAAGCCCTCACTGCCTTCATGACCTACTGTTCCGACCGCATCGGGGACGCATATTTTCGAACCCCGCGCAACACGGTCACCGCGTTCGTAAACATGCTTTCGGTTCTTGAGCAGAACCCAGGAATAGACTGGCCTACGTTGATTGGATCGGTGGATGTCGTCGAAGATTTCGGGGACGTAATGGGCGAATCTCGGAATGACGGAGCAGATGACGAGCTCGCATCCTTCAAGCTCTAAGCAGTCGACAGAGTTTGACCGACTCGCGGAGCCTGTCCGTCGCTGGATCTGGCAAAAGGGTTGGCACAGCCTACGTGCTATCCAGGAGCGAGCGATCCCGGCTCTGCTAAACGACGACCGAGATGTGATCATCGCTGCAGCCACTGCAGGGGGCAAGACCGAAGCTGCATTCTTGCCGTTGATCTCGTTGGTTCTTGACCATCCCGGTTCGGGCGGCTTTGACCTTGTCTATGTCAGCCCTCTTCGTGCGCTTATTAACGATCAGTTCGAACGATTGGAGGACCTTTGTGAAAGGGCCAAATTGCCAGTCTATCCGTGGCATGGCGACATATCGCAGGGAGTCAAAGCTCGTGCACGCAAGAACCCGCGCGGCGTACTGTTGGTTACACCTGAATCGCTTGAAGCTCTTTTCGTTCTGCGCGGGCTTGAAATTCCGGCGCTATTCATGGGCACCCGCGCGATAGTTATCGACGAGCTACACGCGCTTTTGGACACTGAGCGTGGTGTCCACCTGCGATCTCTGCTGACGCGATTGGAGGTGGCGGTCGGCCGCCGGGTTCGCCGCGTCGGACTATCCGCGACGCTAGGTGAGATGGCGTTGGCGAGGGAATATCTCCGTCCTGAAATGCCCAAGGCGGTAGCGCTGCTTGAGAGTGTATCGGGAGGCCAGGAGCTGAAAGTGCAAATCCGCGGCTATCTGCGACAGCGATTGCGAAGCGTGGATGGCATGGATGGAAATGCCGCACAGCACGGCGTGGCAGGACACCTATTCTCCCGGTTGCGTGGTAGCCGGAATCTGATCTTTGCGGGATCGCGCCAAAACGTCGAATGGTATGCGGACGCTCTACGGGAAATGTCAGTAAGGGCGCGTCTACCAGAGGAGTTTTTTCCGCACCACGCCAGCCTCTCCCGCGAACACCGGATCGGGCTCGAGAAGCGCCTCAAAACACATTCTGCGACAACTGCCGTATGCACTTCGACACTGGAGCTTGGCATTGATATTGGCAATATCACTTGCGTGGCACAGATCGGCGCACCATTCTCGGTTGCATCACTCCGCCAGCGACTCGGTCGTTCGGGCCGGCGTGCGGGACAAGCCGCTGTACTCCGTATGTACTCAATAGAGAACGAACCTAGTGTCGAATCTCATCCGTTGGATCGCCTACATTTGAGTCTTATCCGCTCGGTTGCGATGGTTGAACTGCTGATCGAAGGATGGTGCGAGCCACCCGACCCGCAAGCGCTTCACCTTTCGACTCTAACCCATCAGATCCTCTCGGTGATCGCCGAACACGGTGGAACGAGAGCAGCGCAGCTCTATTCCACGCTATGTGGTAAGGGGCCGTTTCGACGAGTCGATCCAAGCCTTTTCGTACGCGTTCTCCGGCAACTTGGCAGGTCTGAAGTCGCACTAATCGAGCAAGCGCCCGACGGCGTCTTGCTCCTCGGACGGCAAGGGGAGCGGCTAGTCGAACATTACAGCTTCTTCGCCGTATTCCAGACACCCAGAGAATACAGGATTATTGCTGCAGGCAAACTGCTGGGTACGCTTCCGGTCATCATGATTCTGACACCCGGCATGACCATTATCTTTTCTGGACGACGCTGGCGCGTTATCGCGATCCATGACTCGGACAGGGTAATCGAGGTGGCTGTCGATAAGGTGGGGAGACCACCGACTTTTGGCGGTGACGGCGGGATCATCCACGACAAGATCGTACGGAAAATGAAGGAGGTGCTTTCAGAAGAAAGTATTCCCATCTATCTCGATAAGAATGCAGTCCGACTCCTTGAGGAAGCGCGCTCCGAATTTCGGAGACTGGAAATCGTGCGGAAACCGATATGTAGGGTGGGAGAACGTAGCTGTCTGATCGCCACAGGGGTCGGCACGGTAAGGACGTCGACGCTAGCATTAGCGCTTCGAGCTATGGGATATACGGTCGAAGTTCATGACGGATTCCTCGACATCAATGAAGAAAGTGCGCAACCTGTAGAAATGGCCTTGGAGAAAATCACCCGTTCAGTGCCAGCCTCAGCTGACAGCTTATTGTCGGGGAAGGAAAATTTCGTGTCGGAGAAGTTCCACTCCTACTTGAGTCCTGATCTTCTTCTCGAGGATGCAATCAGCACCAAGATCGATCTCGATTCGCTACCGAAACTAGCACGGTGTTTGTTGGAACAGCGCAACTGATTAAGGCGCGTGGTAGTCACGAACTACAATTGTGAAAATCATGAAAAACACTTGTCTGTTATTGTGAGGAATAGGATTAATTCAGCGGCGGTACTGTCAATCCTCATCGTTTTATTGAAACTGGAAGAAAGGTAATAGGTAAAATACACTGGTCCTGACCCTGAATCATCGCCGTTTCGTACCGCCTAACGGCTGGAGTGCGGGATCGGTTTCACTGTATGCGGGTCCACGGCGGCGACGATTAGGCGCGCCATGCGGGCCAGGATTTCGCGGCCCGATCGATCGCTCGGATCCTTGGCCAGCGCGAAGGCGGCGATGACGACCGGCCCCCCCGGCAACTCGACGATTCCCGAGTCGGCGGCGATCCGCCGACTTCCGCCGTACTTGTTGGCCACACGGATGCGTTCCTTGACGTACTTGGCGATGGTACGTTTGTGGGTGGAGGCACGCATCAGATCCAGCATCTCGTCGGTGTCTTGCCGGTTTGCCAATTCGCCGCGATAGAGACTTGCCAATAGCGATCCGATGTCGCGCGGACCACAGACGTTGTTGTCCGGAGAGTCGGAGTAACCCAGGCCGTCGTCGTATTTTCCGGCCCGCATCTGTTCCAGAATCCGGGCATCGTTCTCACGAGAGATGGGAGCGTCCCTCAGGCCGACGATCAGGTAGTGCCATCGGCCCAAGTCCATCGACGCCCGCGTATTTTCCAGTCCCAGTTCGCCCAGCAACCGGTTGACCGCCTCCAGCCCTACCTTCCTCATCACCAGGTCGGTGGCCATGTTGTCGCTGTGCACCATCATCAGCCGGCAGTACTCGCGCAAGGTGAGGGCGACCGGCCCCTCGCGGCGCTTGAGGACGCCGCTGCCGTGGGTCGAGACGTCCTGGGGGAGAGGCTCCTTGGCATCCAGGTCGAGAGAGCCGGCGGCCGCCTGCCGGTAGAGTTCGATCATGACCGGCAGCTTGATCACGCTGGCCGGCGGAAAACGCTGCTCGCCGTTCCAAGAATACTCGGCCCCGTCGGTCAGGTTCCTGGCGTAGAAGCCGATCCGCCCGCCGAATCGGCTCGCCATCGCATCCAGCTTCTGTCTGGGAAATTGGGTCTTGAGGGGATTCCGGAGCCTGGAGCCCTGCTTCAGCCGGCTCTCGACCACTCCGGACTGCGCTCCCGGCGGCCCAGCGTTCCCACCCACCTCGACGACGGCGGGCCCAGGTCCGGCTGCGCCAAGGACCAGCACTCCGCTCAGCAGGACAAGGAGCCGGGTCTTCTTCAAGGCAGAACGGGATTCTAGCCGGGCGGGAGAGCCTGTCCTTCCAGCTTCCTGTTTCAAGCCAGGAGCTTCTCGATCACGTGACCGCCGATGTCGGTGAGACGGAAGTCGCGGCCCTGGTAGCGGTAGGTGAGCTTGGTGTGATCGATTCCCAGCAGATGAAGGATGGTGGCCTGGACGTCGTAGACCTCCACCTTGTCCTTGGTCACGAAAAACCCCAGCTCGTCCACCTCTCCGATGGTCTGGCCGGGCTTGATGCCGCCCCCGGCGAACCACATGGGAAAGTTCTCGATGTGGTGGTTGCGGCCGACGCTCTCGCGGATCTCCGCCATGGGCGTCCGCCCGAACTCGCCTCCCCAGATGATCAGCGTGTCCTCCAACAGGCCGCGCTGCTTGAGATCGGTGATGAGTGCGGCGGTGGGACGATCGGTCTGCAGTGCGACCTCGTCGATCTTCTCGTTCAGGTTTCCGTGGTGGTCCCAACCGGTGTGGTACACCTGCACGAACCGGACGCCCCGCTCGACCATGCGGCGGGCCAGCAGGCAGTTGGTGGCGTACGACGGTTCGCCCGGCGTGGCGCCGTAGAGATCCAGGGTGGCTTGGTTTTCGCTGCTCAGGTCCATCAGCTCGGGGCCGCTGGTCTGCATCCGGTAGGCCATCTCGTAGGAGGCGATCCGGGTCGCGATTTCCGGGTCGCCGTAATCCTGCTCATGGATCCGGTTCAGGTCCTGGATGGCGGCGAGCTTGGCCGCCTGGCGCTTCATCGACACTCCCTTGGGGCTGGACAGATTCGGGATCGGAACGGCCGATTTCAGGAACTCGACGCCCTGGTAGGCGCTGGGCAGGAAACCGCTGCTCCACATGAAGGCGCCCCCCATCAGGTCCTCCTGCCCCGAACGCAGCACCACGAAGCCGGGAAGATCCTGGGATTCACTCCCGAGGCCATAGCCGACCCAAGAACCCATGCTGGGACGTCCGAAGCGAGTGGATCCGGTGTTGCAGAAGAGCTTGGCGGGGGCGTGATTGAAGTTCTCGGTCACCACCGAGTGGATCAGGGCGAGGTCGTCGACCACGGTGGCGGTGTGGGGAAACACCTCCGAGACCCAAGTTCCCGACTGTCCGTGCTGCGCGAACTTCCGCTTCGGCCCGAGCAACTTGGGTTTGACCTTGGTGAAGCGCTCCATGAACGCGAAGCGCTTCCCCTCCATGATCGAGTCAGGTGCGGGCTGGCCGTGCAACCGGGCCAACTCCGGCCGGTAGAGCCAGGTCTCGAACTGGGTGGGGCCTCCGGCCATGAAGAGGTAGATGACCCGCTTGACCTTGGGTTCGTAATGCGGTTCCCGGAGAGCGAGGGGGTTCCTGGCCCGGTCGCCGCCGGCCGCGAACATCTTGCCGTCGGTCAGCAACTGGCCCAGGGCGACGTTGGCCAGACCGACGAAACAGCGGTTGAAGAAATGCCGCCTGGTCTGATTCAGGAGCTGGAGCCCATGTGTCGTCATTTCCATCTCCGTGTTCCTCCTGGGATCCTCACCGTCATTCCCGGGTGAAGAACTCGTCCAGGTTGAGCAGTACGCTGGCCACCATGTACCAGGCCGCCTCCTCCTGGCCGTCGCTCCCGGTCGGCAGGGGAAGGCTCAGAATCTCCTGCGTCTCCGCCGGATGGGTCCGGAAGTCCTGGCGTTGTGTGGTCAACAGGCTTTCCAGCCGATCCTTCTCCAGGGGCCGGGGCGGCCGGGTCAGGCAGAGTCGAAAGAGGTAATCGAGCCGTTCCGAGTCCGTTCCATCCGGCTGTTCCCTCAGGACCCGGTGAGCCAGACCCTGGGCGAACTCGTGGAACCCTTCGTCGTTCAGAAGCGTGAGGGCCTGCAAGGGCGTGGTCGACCGGTTGCGGCGGCTGACCGTGGTCAAGGCGTCGGGGCTGTCGAAGACGGCCAAGGCCGGGTGGGGACTGAGTCGCCAGAAATACGTGTACAGGCCCCGCCGATAACGGTCCCGCCCCTCGCTCAGGGGCCAGCGCTCATGGCCCTTGTCGGTTTGCCTGCCCTTGATGATGACTCCAGGGGGTTGCGAAGGGTAAACGCTGGGCCCGCCGATCTTCGGCGCCAACAGGCCGCTCGCCGACAAGGCCAGATCGCGCACCACCTCCGACTCGACGCGCATGCGGTTCTGCCGCGCCAACAGACGGTTTCGGGGGTCGGCTTGCCGGATTTCCGGCCGATTGCGGGACGACTGACGGTAGGTCGCCGAAGTCGTGATCAGACGATGGATCGCCTTCAGGCTCCAGTCCTGAGCCCTGAACTCCGAGGCCAGCCAGTCCAGGAGCCGGGCATGAGAGGGAGGGGAGCCCTGTTTGCCGAAATCGTTGCTGGTTTCGACGATCCCGGCGCCGAAGTAACGCTGCCAGATTCGGTTTACGGTAACGCGGGGGGTGAGAGGATTCTTCTCGTCCACCAGCCAGCGGGCCAAGTCCAGCCGAGTGTATTTTTCACGGTCGGATAGAGGCGGCAATACGGCAAGGGTCCCGGGCGAGACCTGGACGCCCTTCCGCAGGAAATCGCCCCCCAGCAGCACATGGGTCGGACGGGGTTCGGGCAACTCCCGCATCACCAGAGTGCTGGGGACCTCAGGCTTCAGTTCTTCGACGGCGTCCAGGGCCTTGGTCCGCGCCTGGTGGCCCGGATCCTGTTTGAAATAGGCGCGCTGGATGTACTTCTGCTGTTCCGGGTGGCGCTCCGCGAACGGAATCATCAGAGACGCCTGTTGGCCCGGAGTCAGCTGGGCCCGGTCCTCTTCATTCAGAGAGGACTCCCACTCCTCCTGCTTGGCCAACAATTGCTCCTCGTACCGCTCATTTTCCTCCCGCATCGCCTTGAGCTGGGCCCGAATGGCATCCCGTCCCGCATATTGTTCGGGCGTGCCGAATTCCAGGACCGGGTCGTAGGCGCGGGTCCGTCCGGCTTTGTTCTTGAAGTCACCGCTCAGTTCGTCGATGCTGTTGAAAAAGGCGAAGATCCGGTAGAACTCCCGCTGGGACACGGGATCGTACTTGTGGTCGTGGCAGCGGGCACAGCCTAGGGTCAGACCCAGGAAGACGACGCCGGTGGTATGCACCCGGTCGACCACGGCCTCGACGCGGTACTGCTCGAAATCGATGCCCCCTTCCAGATTCAACTGGGTGTTGCGGTGAAACCCGCTGGCCACGATCTGGTCCTGGCTGGCGTTGGGGATCAGGTCCCCGGCGATCTGCTCGATCACGAACTGGTCGTAGGGCAGATCCCGGTTCAGGGCCTCGATCACCCAGTCCCGGTATTTCCAGATCTTGCGGGGCAGGTCGTTGTTGTATCCGTCGGAGTCGGCGTAGCGGGCCAGGTCGAGCCAGTGGCGTCCCCAGCGCTCGCCGTAGTGGGGGGATCCCAGCAGATCGTCGATGAGGCGTTCATAGGCGTCCGAGCGGGTGTCTTCCAGGAACGCCTCCACCTCCCCGGGCTGGGGCAGCAGTCCGATCAGGTCGAGATAGGCCCGGCGGATCAAGGTCGTCTTCTGGGCTGCCGGCGACGGCTTCAGGCCCTGCCGGTCAAGACGGGAGAGGATGAAACTGTCGACGGGATTGCGCACCCAGGAGGGATCGGAAACCGCCGGCTCCGCGGGACGCCGGATCGGCTGGAAGGCCCAGTGCCGGGAAGGGTCGCCCCCATTCTGCTTCCGATCCGGTGCCGGGTCGGGCCAGGGAAGTCCCATCCGGATCCAGCGGACCAGCGCCGAGACCTCCTGGTCGGCCAGCGGCTCCTCCGGCGGCATCTTCAACTCGCCTTGGCGGCGGATGGCATGAATCAGCCGGCTCTCCTCGGGCAGACCCGCGGCGACGGCTTCGCCCCGATTGCCCCCTTTGAGGATCGCCTCCCGGCTGTCCGTCGAGAGCCCGCTGGTGGGCAACTTTTCGTTGTGGCAACCGGCGCACTTGTTCCGCAGGACCGGCCGGATCTGGTTTTCGAAGAATTGGATCTGGTCCGCGGGAAAGCGCACGGTCCCCGCTGCCGCCAGAAGCTGGAAACAATTGCAGGCACAGAAGATCAAGACTGCCGCGGGAAGGCGAACCACGACCCTAGCGTACCATTGTTCCATCACGGTGTTCCATCGCGGCGGGGGAACTTCCGGCCAGGAACCAACCCCCGCGGAGTCGATGACATTGGGAACGACGTTTCCCGCATTTCATCTTTCGTACCCGGCGAAGTCAAGCGGCGCCTCCACCAGCCACTTGCGCAAAAACCTCTGCCAGGCCGGATCGATGTGGGGTCCGTTGGCGGAGTGTCCGTCCGGGGTGGGCACGTATTCGAATCGTTCCCGTATTCCCAGCATTTCGTAGACTTCCGCCGCCCGGTTGCAATAGCCCTCGTTGTGCAGGTCGGCCATGCGTGCGGCGATGAGCATGAAGGCCCGGGGCGCGCACATCGCCATCAGTTCGTGGTGATTGCGCTCGAGTCCGGGCCGTCTCACGTCGGGGTTCAGCAGGCTCAGGACGGTGCCTCGCAGGTCGTGAATCGGGTAGTCCTGTGTGGGGATGGCGGGGAACCGTTTCAGCCAGTCCAGGTACCAGGGTTTGAACCAGTTGGTTCTGCCGTTGAGAGCGACTCCCGGATCGAAAGAGACTGTCGCCTTGATCTCGGGGACGAAGGCGGCGACGTAGATGGCCGCCTTGGCGCTCAGGGAGAACCCCATGAATCCGATCCGGTCCGCATCCACCTCCGGCAGGGAATTCAGGTACTCCACCTCCCGGGAGACGTCGTGGACCATCTTGCCCAGGGGCAGCCAGTGTCCGAAACGGGAATAGAGTTTCTTTTGCACCTCCGTCAGAAACGATTTTCCTCCCCGGTACTTCTTGATGAAGGACTGGCTCGTCAGCACCACGAAGCCGCGCCGGGCCAGATAGCTGCCCCACCACTGCTCCGGGGCGTCGTAGTTGGAGCTGGTGGCGGCCCAGGCGATGACGGCCGGAAACGGGCCGGCTCCCTGGTTCTTGGGCAGCAGCAAGAGGTGGTCCTGCAAGAAATCGACCTCGATGGGAAGCCCCAGGTGGATCCGCGTATAGCCCTCGCGTTCCTGGCGGCTATGGACTTTGACTTCGGTGATGTCCCCGAACCAACGGCGATCTTCCAGTGTAGGACCCAGCTTGCCCAAAATCCGGGTCCAGAGTTCGGCCAGCTCGGGTCTCCGGCGCGCATACCAATCCTCTGCGGACTCCACCTTCTCTCCGTCTTCAGAAACCAGAGCCGACGGAATCTCCATCAGGTGTTGCCCCGGTTGCCTGGAGGGCCCCCGGACCCAGGGGTGATAGGTGAGCCTTCCCAGGTTCCCGGCCTCCCCTGGTACCAGCGAAGTCAGGCTGAATCCCAATAAGCCGACAAGGACCGTACTCCTCAAGTTTATTCTCCCCAGACGTCCTCGTGGCTCATCAGATTGCCCGCTGCTACCTCCGCCAACCCCTGTTCGATCGATTTGATCAAGTCTTGGTCCGCCAAGATTTCCCAAGGTTCGATGGAACCGAACACCTTGGTAAGCCAAGAACTTCGAGCAAAGAGGTGAGGTGTCTCGTCGTATTCCCTGCACTCGATGCAGTCAACGAACTCCGAGCGAGGCAAGGTGACTCTGACCGGGATGGTGGTTTGAACACCACCATCGACAAGCCATTCCAACTCGATAGCGTCTCCTCGTTCCCGAGTTATTGCCGCAGTCACGAACAAGACGGATCCAGGTTGCGGTTCATCCACACCACGATTCTCGATCACATTGTTCAACCACGCCTCATATGCTTCCCTCCACTTCTCATCCATCAAGTAGAGAGCTTGTCCGAATGGGATTTCCTTGAAACGGAGGTGCCTCATGATCTCATCGTCTTGCGGTACGCGATCAACCCAATACGCAGTCGCATGATCGTAAAAGATCTGGTTCAGACCCACGACGAACACTGCAGGCTCGACTTCGGCCAGCCCGAGGCACTTCAGTTGCCAGTCATTCCCAGATTCAACAGTTCTCTTCCCCACGAAGAAATGAAGACCGCTGCCAATCTTGTTCGCTTCCTCCAGGCGATGCCAACTCGAAGCATCCAGGCGTTTTCCAAGCAGCTTGCACAAAGCCAGGAGGATCCTCATCCGCTTTGACTTGAGGTTTCTGGTTGAAAGAGAGTGAAAGAACGATTCGATACAGCCTCTTTCGTCCACGGTGAACCGAGTCTTCACTGGCTTCCGAGAGACTGGCTTGACGGCCCGAGCGCCACTTGCCAAAGCTTGTAGATGTGACAGTGCCAGCATCTATTCTCTCCTTGGCTGAGAAGTCTACTATCTGCAAACGATCAGTTCCTTAAAAAGACGAATCGCTACGAAGGGCGACTGGAGGGCCGATCTTTATAGTCGCCGATTCCTCCAATCCCCGTGCCATCCCGCGACCGCGGTCCAGCTACCGACGGCGTTCCCCTTGTTCTTCCCCTCTCATTCCTCATTCCTCTTCCCTGCGCCGGCAAGGTTCTCCAGCGCCAGGGAGCGGAACTCATTCAGCCGTCGTGTCCACAACTCCTCCATCTGCCGCACCCTGCCGGGATGCTCCATGGCCAGATCGGTGGTTTCGGTGCGGTCGGCCTCCAGGTCGTAGAGCTCCCACGGACCCTCCGGGCCTTCCGACACCAGCTTCCAACGTCCGGCCCGCACCGCCCGATTCTTCTCGTGGTACCACCAGAGGTGATCTCGGGCGACGGTTCCATCCTGGGAAAAGACCGGAACCAGGCTCTTTCCCGGAAGTGGAGGAGAGGGATCCGGCTTACCTGTCGAACTCCTTTGGCCTGCCGGCCCGACCAGCTCCAGGACGGTGGGAACGAAGTCGATCACGTGGCCGACATGGTGTCGGAACTCGTTCCGGGAGGAGATGCCGAGGGGCCAATGCACGATCATCGGCGTAGCGATTCCACCCTCGTGGACCCACATCTTGTGGCGTCGGAAGGGGGTGTTGGAGACGGTCGACCAACCCGGGCCCAGGCACAGATAGGTGTCGGCCGAGCCGGGTTCCGCCCCCGGGTCGTGGCCGCCGCTGCGGACGATGAGCTCGCAACTGGCGCCGTTGTCCGAGAGGAAGAGGATCAAGGTGTTCTCGAAGGCGTCCATGCGGCGAAGCTGGTCCAGCACCCGGCCGATCTCCCGGTCCATGCGGTGGATCATGGCCGCGTGGATGGCCATCTTCACCGCCTGAAACTCACGCTGCCTGACGGTCAGTTGGCTCCAGGCAAGCGGCCGGTTCACCTCGCCGGGTCCGAGCGCCTCCAGGGTTCCGGGGAATTCGCGGATCGGGCCCACGTCGGGTTCCCGTTCGGGGAGCCGACCGGAGACGATGCCCATCTCCCGGATCCGCTGCCAGCGGTCCCGGCGAATTTGATCCCAGTCGCGTCGATACCGGTCGCGGTAGCGGGAGATGTCCTCGGGCAGGGCGTGGAGAGGGAAGTGGGGTGCGGTAAACGCCAGGTAGTAAAAGAAGGGCTTGGCCCGGTGCGCTTTGGAATGTTCCTGCAGGATCTTGATGGCGTGATCGGCGATGGCGGTGGTGGCGTAGTAGCCGGTGCCGGGCTCGATGGGGGGCAGCTTCCGATCGTCTTCCCAGTGGACCCTCGGATTGAAGAAGCGTCCCTGGTCGCGCAGGTAGTAGGATCGATCGAATCCGCTGGCCACGGGCATCCCGTCGATGTGCCACTTGCCGGAGTGGTAGGACCGGTAACCGAGGGGCCGGAGCGTTTCGGGGAGCAGGCGGACCCAGGCCGGACGCTTGCCTTTGCTTCCGCCGGGGACACCCGGCAGCTCGTCGCGTCCCACCTGCTGGGCGTAGTAACCGGTGAGCAGGGAGGCCCGGGTAGGCCAGCATCTTGCCGTGTTGTAGAACTGGGTGAAACGGAGGCCGCCTCGGGCCAGCCCGTCCAGGTTCGGTGTCTCGATCTCTCCACCGTAGCAACCTAGATCGGAGAACCCCAGGTCATCGGACAGGATGACCATGATGTTGGGACGGCTTGACGCTTCTGCGAAGCGAAATAACAAATTCCAAGCAACAAATCCCAAACAAATTCCAAACACCAAGCACCAGACTCCAAACCGTCCGGAGTGACTTCTGGATCTGTTTCCGTCTCTCTGACGGATTCCCTGCAGATGTGGCTTGGTCCGTCCGATTTTATTCTGCACTCGCCTCCCGCCGGAGACTCTTGCCCGATTCTTCGATCTCCCGCGAATTCGCCTCGATGCAGGTCCGATCCACACGTCGTGTCTGGGGCTTGGTGCTGGTCTCTATGTGGGATCCGAAGCCTCGGATTCGGTGCGTTTCAAGGCCTCTTTCGGCTCCGGAGGGGTGCCGGGATCTCCCGGATCGGGCGGATCGAAGTAGCCGTTGCCGTCCACGTCCAGGAGGATGGGGTTGGTGAAGGAGAAGGAACTGAAGTGGGAAAAGGGGGCATCCCACCTCCCATCCGAGGTCGCCAGCACCACGTACCAGGTGTCCTTCTCGGGCCGGACAGTCACGTCCTGGTCAAAGCGCACGACCTCCGACCGGTTCTCCACCGGGAAGGTTCGAATCAGACTGCCGTTGGCGATCAACTCGACCCGCTCCACCGGGACCCAGGGGACCGCCTGAACCTGAATGTGGAGCGCCGTGCCTTCCTGCCTGGCAGCGAGCTGGGAACCCACGGGGCTCCCGTCTCCGGCGGAAAAGCGGATCACGGGCCCGAAGGAGGCCGTGGAGGCCCTGCTCTTGAGAGCGTCGACCACCCGCGCAGGGTCGATCTCCCAGGGGTTGTCCGTTTCCGAAAGGACGTAGTTACGAGGATAGCCGGGAAGTTCGCGAGGATACCCGTGGGCATCGGTGTTGGCGACGCCCGTCATGAAGATGCCCCGGTTCATGAGGCTGTACCAGTCCTTGAGCTTCTGGTCCACCAGGGGCGTGCGGCCGTAATGGTTTTTCTCTCTGTCCCTGTCGGTCTTGGCGTTGAAGATCTCCACCTGGTCGAACCCGTACTCGAAGTAGGGGTACTCGATTTCTGAGGTCTCGGGATTCAACCGGGCGTCGAAGTATCGACTCCTCGGTTTGGGCGGATTCCCTCGTGGATGGTTGATCTGGACGATCTCATCTCCCGGGTCCGTAAGCACGAGACGTAGAAACTCCCCCGGCGTACGGATGGCATGCCGGAAAGTCCGCTCCGCCCAAATGTTCACCGACAAGGGAAAGCTGTTGAAGTGGCCGAAGACCGTGTCGATCTCGGCGCCCACGACCGAACTCAAGAACGGCTGCAGATTCAGCTCCCGAATATGAGGAGCGTAGTCCTTGAGAACGTTGTGATCGGTGGCGGTCAGCAGATCCAGCCCCTCGGCCGCGGACACGATCGCTCCATCCCGCATGGCAAAGGTCAGATGCATGTGAAAGTCCGAGGAGATGAAACCCGAGGTGTCCACGACTCGGGACAGCGTGAATTTCTGGTGGGTTCTCTGTCCCTCGGAGATCGAGACCTTTTGATGGTCCAGGGTGTATTCGGTGCCCCGGGTGACGTAAACGTCGTACTCACCCGCGGGAAGGGTCTTGAGTTCACGGCCGGTGGCGGTCACCAGGAAATTCTGGAATCGGCCCACGACGGGCACTTCCGGGCGCCCGTCGGCGTGGGCGAAGTAGAGGCGCGAGGGCAGGTGAACCCGGCTCCCCTGCTCCAGGACCTCGAAGGAGAACTGGCCGGTGGGCAGATTGGACTCCAGGACAAACCGCTCGTCCGGGTCGAAACCCGCACCGATGGAAGCGTTCATGTCCGGGGCGTCCCGCAGCAGGATCCCGGTCGTAGCCAAGGCCACGATCGCTCCCAGGCGGAAAAAGAAAGTGGTGGAAAGAGTGGGCATCTGATTACCCCCCAGTGGAATTTGTACTCGCAAGTCTACGCCTCGTTTCCACCTGGGTCAACGCAATAAGGTGAGCGCCCAGCCGGAGTCATCCAGTTTTTCTCCCGCCTCGACATTCAAAGTTTCAGCTTGAACGTGGGTCAACCGATCTCCGGCTGAGTCTTTATAAGCTGTGTTTTTTCAAATGGTTACGGAGTCCCGAACTTGCATCGCTCCAATTGGTTATTGCGATTGAATAAATCATCCTTTACGATCTATAGCAAATTCGGGGTAGAGAATCCGCCCCAACCCATTGCAAGACGGCTTCGATACCTCGCACCAGCCCGAAATAGTTGGCGTCCGCCAAGAGGAGGAAAAAATGATGGCTCAGGTATCGAAGAGGCAATGGTGTCCGGCGATTCCATTCCTGGTGCTGGCCGCCGCGTTGGCGTCCGCACCGGTATACGGACAGGCGACCACCTACGCCCGGCTGCTGGGGACCGTCACGGACCAGACCGGCGCCGTGGTGCCCGGAGTCGAGGTCGAGGCCACGGCCACGGCCACGAATGTGCCGCGTCTGGCGGTGACCGACGACCGGGGAACCTACCTCATCGACAAGCTCATTCCGGGCCGGTACGACCTGAAGGCGGAGCTCCCGGGCTTCAAGACCCAGGTCTCCCTGGGTGTGCGTCTGGAGGTGACCCAGGTGGCCCGGGTCGACTTCACTTTGACGCCGGGTGAGATTGCCGAGCAGGTGACGGTCACGGGTCAGACGACGATCATTGACACGGACACGGCCGAAGTGGGAGCGGTGATCGAGGAGAGGAAAATCCTGGACCTGCCGATTCGAGGACGGGATCTGGTGAAGCTGGCCTACCTGACCACGGGTGGCGTCCAGGAGCGGTCCGAGATCGGGTACGCTCAGCAAATGTACGCCTACGGCGGCGGTTACCCCTCCTTCAACGGCCTCTACGCTCACTCCAACCAGATCACACTGGACGGGGCCAATAACCAGGGCTATGTCACCCAGAGGCCCGTGGTCCAGCCCACGCCGGAGACGGTGCAGGAGTTCAAGATCATCACCAACAACTACTCGGCCGAGCACGGTCGCGTCGGCGGAGCCGTGATCAGTATGCTCTCCAAGAGCGGGACCAACGAATTCCACGGGCACACCTGGTACTACTTTCGGGATGAGCGCCTGGATGCGGCCAATTTCTTCACCAACCGCACCGGGTCCGGCAAGCTGCCGGTGAACTATCAGATCTTCGGCGGATCCATGGGCGGCCCCATCATCAAGGACCGGACCTTTTTTCACGCCCACTACGAGCGGTTCATCGACGACTTCGAGAGCGTCGACTTCCTGACGGTCCCTTCGGCGGCCATGACCGGGGGAGACTTCTCGGGCGCCGGGGCGAGCGGGCAGATTCCCCAGCTCTTCAACCCCTTCGACGTGGTGGGTGGAGAGCGGCAGCCCTTCGCCAACAACCGGATTCCCCAGAGCATGATGAGTCCGGTCTACCTGAAGGCGATGGAATTGATTCCACCGCCGGCGCCCAACGTGGCCGGCGCCACCGACCAGAACTACAGCTATCCCAACACTCGCAACAGCCGGGTCAACAAGTACTCCATCCGGGGCGATCACCACTTCGCCGCCGACGACACGATCTTTGCCCGCTTCAGTTGGCAGAACTCTCCGGAGACGGTGCACACGGGAAGGTACGGAGTCCCGGGAGCCGAACTTCATGGGGTCAGCCGGCAGTTTCAAGACCGGTCCCATGGTTGGCAGACGGCCATGAGCTGGGTCAATCCCATGGGGTCGAGCCTGGTGACGGAGCTCAGCGCCTCTATCTGGAGTTTCTCCTGGCTGATCTCGGTTCCGCTGAATGACCGGAACTGGGCCGAGGACCTGGGCTACGACGACGGGCACCTGCATGTGCCCTATTACCCGGATGGAAGCCGGGGCCCGGGTGGAGTGCCGCGCATCGAACCCTCCAACTACACCGGCTGGCGGGGAACGACGGTGTCGCCGCGAACGGACTGGGGATGGTCGGCGAAGTACTCCGCCTCCTGGCGGAAGGGGAACCACTACCTGAAATTCGGCATCGAGCACAGCCGCAACCTGGACGTGGAGGGCAACCGCGTGATCGCCTACAGCGGCGGCAGAGATCAGTTCGACGGGTACGCCAGTGGCCAGATCAGACGCAACGAGGCCGGGGATGTCACCGGCGCCACCTTCGGAGAACCCTGGGCCGACTTCGCGCTGGGGCTGCCCTCCTCGGTGACCGGCAACAACCAGGGAAACTCCTTCTATTACACCCACTTCGACATGAGCCACTACAACTGGTTCGTCAACGACGACTGGAAGCTGGGGCCGGATCTGACCCTGAACCTGGGTGTGAGGTGGGAGCAGCCGCGGCCGCCCTACTACGGAGGAACGCCTGACGGCGGCTATCCCACCGACTACTACTACTGTGCTTTCGACTACTCGCAGGCCAACGGCCGCATCGATCCGGTGCGGATGATGCCGAAGGGTTTCGACATCGAGCGGTTCCAAGGCCCAACCGGTCTGGCCATGCCCTTCGGGAATCTGGAGACGCGGGGTTGCTTCAAGGCCAAGTGGCGCTACTTCGCGCCGCGCTTCGGATTGGCGTGGAGGATGTTCGGAACCAACCGGACGGTCCTGCGCTTGGGAGCGGGCCTGACCTACGACCAGGAGATCGGGGTTCTCAGAGGCAGGACGCTTCTTCCCGCCACGGGCACGATCAGCAGCATCCTGCCGAGGGGAACGGAGAGACCGACCCTGTTCCTCGGAAAGCGGCTGGAACTGCCGACGCAGACCGCGGTGGGTGAGTACCGGACCTGCTACCTGCCGGAGTTGGATTGGGAAGAAGGACAGGTGTACTCCTACAACCTGTCGCTCCAGCACGAGCTCTTCCAGGGCACCAAGCTGGAAGTGGCCTACGTGGGCAACCAGGCGCGGCACATCCGAAATTCCCTTCCCCACAACGTGGCCCAACCGGAAGGCTATATGCAGACGCTGGTGGGCGGCGGGACGAGGCACGCCAGCTCCGCCACGGTCACGGCCGGCCCGCGCGCTTGGATTCCCGGTGATACGGCGCCCCGGTCCTGGAGTGGGCAGCGGGCTCGCCGGCCCTACCCGCAACTGAGACCCAACATCCTGATGCGACCTGATGGGAACATGCACTACGACTCCCTGCAGGCTAAGCTGGAACGGCGCTTCCAGGACGGGCTGGCCATGTCGATGGGCTACACCTGGGGCAAGGGCATGGCCCTCAACATCAACGGGGTCTGGCTCGACGGGCGCAATTCCCTGGAATTCGAGCGCCACCGCCTGAAGTCGCCCATGCGCTGGGATCGGACCCACACTTTCTACAGTTCATCGATCTGGGAGCTTCCGTTCTTCCGCAACGCGGACGGACTGAAGAAAACGCTGCTGGGTGGCTGGGAAGCCACGGGAATCGTCACCCTGACCACGGGTGCATTGTTCGAAGTCCGCGTGAACCGGGATCTGTGGAACCAGGGCCGGCGCTCCGGCCAGCGACCGGACCGGATTCGCGACGGAAGTCTGGGTGGGGGTGCGACGGTGGAACGGTGGTTCGACGTCAGTGCCTTTGCGTTGCCTAAATACGACAGCAGTCTGTGCGGAGGGGCCCAATATTGCCACCAGGCCGCCTCTCTGGCTCTGGGCAATGCGTCGCCTTGGCCGCTGCGCTACGATGGTGTGCCCATAATGGATTTCTCTCTGCACAAGGGGTTCGCCCTCGGGGAGCAGAAGTCCCTGGACTTCCGAGTGGAATTCTTCAACGCACTCAACACCGCCATCTTCAACGCACCCGAAGGCAGAGTAGACCGCTCGAGCGCGGGACGGGTGAGCAGTGCGGCGACGGCGCGCCAGATCCAGTTGGGCTTCCGCTTCTCGTTCTGAGAAATGGGAGGGGGACATTTCTGTCCCCCTCTTCGACCCCCCGGGAGGGCGGACAGTCTTGTCCCCCTCCTCAACCCCGACCCTGAAGCGCCGACTCTTCACCATTGTCGGATGTCCTCGTGAATCCTTGGTTCTGATCGGACGTTTCACCTTCTATACTTACAACGATAACGAGTCGGGGTAGGGAAACCCGGCCCAGTTCTTCCGGGTCAACAATGGTTCCAGGGATGCAAGAGGCACTCGACCGGCGACGGCGTCGGACCAGGTCCCGCAGAGACTTCTTGAGGATGTCCTCGCTCGGTTTCGGCTCGTTGGCGTTGATTCAACCGGTACGGCTGGCGGCGTCCGGTGCCCGTGGGTCATCCCCGGAAATGCGCGAGATCGGGTCGCGGCTCGAGCTGTTCGTGGACGACTGGCTGATCGAGACTATGAAGGGGGTGGAGCTGAAGCTGCACCATCCCGTACCCCGGGAGGTGGTCCTCGAGTTCGACCGCCCCTGGGAGGGCCCCTTGAGTTACGCCCCGGCCTACATTAAGGAGGGAGACCGCTACCGGCTCTGGTACCGGGGAGGCGGCGTATGGGACGGAATCCGGGCCGATCGGCGGCCGGAGCCGTGCACCTGTTACGCTGAGAGCCGCGACGGAATCCATTGGGAAAGGCCGGTCTTGGGGATCCATGAAACCCGGGGCATCCGCGGGTTCGAGCCCTCCGGAGACAACAACATCGTGATCCACGGAAGTACGGCCAAGCACGTGTGTGTCTTCAAGGACGGCAACCCGGCGGCGCCCGAGTCGGAGCGCTACAAGGCCATCGGCCTCTCGTCCGGGTTCGACCCGCCCGGGACGCTCCGCGGCCTGGTCTCGCCGGACGGACTTCACTGGACGGTGTTGGACAGGGACCCCATCCTCACCGCCCCCGACGACGACCACTGGCCCCATCATTTCGACTCCCACAACACGGTCCTGTGGGACCCGAATCTTGGGCAGTACGTAGCCTACATGCGGGGCATGGACCCGCGGTTCGGAGTCTTCGAGACCTACCCGCCCGGGATCCGCTCCATCCGGCGCAGCGTTTCGTCCGACTTCAGAAACTGGTCCAAGCCACAATTCATCGAATTGGGCGATTCACCCGTCGAGCACCTCTACATGAACGCCTGCAGCCTCTACTACCGGGCGCCCCACCTCTACCTCATGTTCCCCAAGCGCTTCTTCCCGGAGCGCAAGGTCCGTGAGGACTGGACCGCGAGCGGGATTTCCGAGAGCGTGTTCATGGCCAGCCGCGACGGGATCCACTGGGACCGGCGATTCATGGAGGCGTTCCTGCGGCCGGGCCCCGACCCGGACAACTGGACCGACCGGAACATGTACAAGGGAGTCGGGGTCGTGCCCACGGGACCGGCGGAGATCTCCCTCTACTACATCGAGCACTACCGGCACCCGTCGGTCCGGTTGCGGAGGGGCGCTCTCCGCATTGACGGGTTCGTCTCCGTGAACGGTCCCTATTCCGGCGGAGAGTTTCTCACTCGGCCCCTTGTCTTCCAGGGAAAGGAACTGGTCCTGAACTACGCCACTTCGGCGGCAGGAAGTCTGAGGGTGGAGGTTCAAGACGTTCAGGGAAGGCCCGCGGAAGGCTTTGGGTTGGCCGACTGTGTGGAGATCATCGGAGATGAAATCGAACGGGTTGTCACGTGGCGGGCTGGAAGCGATGTGGGTTCGCTGTCGGGGAAACCCGTCCGGCTGCGTTTCGCCCTGAAAGACGCGGATCTATATTCCATTCGGTTCCGGATTTAATGCCGGCACTGACTGGGAGGGAAAAATGAGACTGCATCGCTGGTTGCCGCTCCTGTGGAGTGCACTGTTTTTAGCCGTCGCCTGCGCCCCTGAGGGCGGAGGCGACGAGGACGGCATCCGGAAGACCGTTTTCCCCAAGGACCGGAAGCGGCGAATCCTTTACTACGACGCTGCCTCGCAGGAAACCTGGGGTTACATTGACCAGGGGCGGAAGATCCCCTACATGAAGCTGATCGCCGACATCACCGACCATCAGTCCTTCCTCGACGTCCGCACCAACATGACCTTCGGCACCCAGGTGGACACCTACGTCTTCCACATCGGCAACGGCGCGGACCCTCCCTACAACATCTCGACGGAGATGCTCTGGCCCTGTTTCAGTTCCTACGAGGAGGTGCGGGACCTGGTCATCGAAGCCTGCCACGCCCGCGGAATGGAGGTGTGGGCCTCCCTGAGGATGAACGATCTGCACGCGTCCTGGCGGTCCGTCTCCCTCCATGATCTGGACGATCCCTTCAAGATCGAGCATCCGGAGTTCCTGCTGGCCCCAGAAAGCAGCCGGCACCTGGCCTCCGAACTGACCGAACACATGCTGTGGTCCGGGCTCAACTTCGTCCATCCGGAGGTCCGGCAACACCGGCTAAACTTCATTGAGCGGACCGCCGCCGCCCATGATTTCGACGGCTACGAGCTGGACTTCAACCGCATGGGCATCAGCTTCCCCCTGGGGCAGGAGAGGCGCCACGCCCACTTGTTGACCGAAATGATGCGCCAGGCGCGGCAGCGGCTGGATGCCGTGGGGGAGCGGCGGGGACATCCCTACACCCTGGCCGTCCATGTCGTGGACTCCCTGGAACGGTCGCTGGAGCTGGGCATGGAGGTCGAGCGGTGGGTCCGTGAGGGGCTGTTGGACGTGCTTCTCGTTGGCATGGGCCATCTCCCCAGCCGGCTGCGCCTGGACCAGTTCGTGAGCCTGGGCCGGGCCCACGGTGTTCCCGTCTACGCCACCCTCAACGGCAACTCCTATCGGGCGGGGGCCTGGGAAGGGCTCTATGGCCGGCCCGTGTTCCGAGAGGGAATGCGCGCCAGCGCCGCCTATTACCAGCAGGAGGGCGCGGACGGCATTTACCTCTTCAATTACGCCAACGAGCCGACCCAGGAGCTGAGCCGCGAGGAGTTCATCTCGGCGCTCAGCGAATTGGGGGAGTCGGAGACCCTGGCGGGCAAGAACAAGATCTACGCCATCCACTCCACAGCCCACACCGGCGGGCCCATCATCCAGGGATCCGAGTCGGCCCTGCTGCCCGTGGTCCTGGATCGGGTGGAAACCAAGCTGCCTCTTCTTATCGGCCCGGACGCCGACGATGAAAACGCCCGCTTTCGCATCAGCCTCTGGACCGCGGAGAGCCGGGAAGACACGCAAATCTGGGTGAGGTTGAACCACACTCTGCTTCCCGCGCCGACCCGGGAAGAGCCCTGGTATCACGTGGACGTTCCCGCCGGGATCATGCGCAGCGGCGCCAACGAGCTAGGCATCATTTCGGACGTGCCGGCGGGAGGTCCGTTCCCTGGAATCGTGGCTCCACCCGGCGTCAGGAGGAAGGACTGGCTGGGTTGGAAACGGAATGAGGGGACCCTGGTGGACGAGTTCGCCGAGGGCCGGCTGGTGCGGGATTCGGGTGCGGAAGAAAGAAAGGAACCGGAGAAACGACGTCCCGTGATCGTGCACCAGATCTTCGTGACGGTGGAGTACCCGGATCGGTAAGGAGGGAATCATGCAGTGGCGTAGACGAAATTCGCTCCTGCTCTGGGGAACGCTGTTCTGGCTCGGCGCCAGCATCGGACCGGCTCTGGGACAGGCCGAGACTCGGATCAAGGAACCGCCGGGCCGTTTCGACGGGACGGGGCACATCGTCAAGGGCGACAAGCTCTCCGCGTCCAAGTACGTGAAGGGGACCTCCATCGAGGGCTCTTGGTCGGTCTTGCCGACTGCGCCTCTCGAGATCGGGAACCGGCGCCAGTCGCTCATGGACGGCTACGTGGTCGAGGACCTGGCCGGCTGCCGGAGAGTCGTCCATCGGCCCCGGCGGCACTCCGGGAATCCCCTCATCACCGGCGGCGCTTCTTTGGACCACCGGCAGACCCACGTGGTGAGCACCCCCAGCGTCGTCTACGACCGGGAGCGGGGTCTCTACCGCATGTGGGCCAACGGCTACCGGATGTATCGCACCGCGGGCCAACACTTCGGTCTGTACTACGAGTCGCGGGACGGACTGAACTGGACGGCGCCCGGCCTGAATCTCCATGAGATCGAGGGTCTCTCGGCCCCCAATGTCTTTTTCACCAAGCCGGGACGGAGCGCCTCCATCGCGGTGACCGAGCTGCCTGAAAACTGGCGCCACAAGGGCCGCTACCTGCTGGCCTACCACAGCGGGGAACTGGGCCGGAACCCCGCGACGCTGCAGATGCCCGGCGGAGGCATGGAGGTGCGGATCGCCCTGAGCCAAGACGGCATCCACTTCCGGGACCAGGAGGAGAACCCCATCTTCCGGGGCCAGAGCGACTGTGAGAACCAGATTCTGTACAATCCGGAACGGAAGGTCTTCATGCTCTATCGGCGGCCTCCCATCAACGCCAGCCGGATCCGCCGCATCGCCTATTCGGAAAGCTCCGATCTCATCCACTGGACCCAACCCACCATGATCCTCCGTCCCGACGAACTGGACCCGTTCTCGTTCTATGGAATGACGGTGGCTCCGTATGAAGGGATCTACCTGGGATTCTTGGAGAATTTCTATTACAAGCAGCCGTTCGATCTGGAGTCCAAGCCGGCGAAGCACATGCAGATCGACATCCAGTTGGCCTGGAGCCGGGACGGCATCCACTGGGACCGTCATCCGGCCCGGCCTCTCTTCCTGGGGACGGGACCCGCCGGCACCTACGACTGGGGCATGGTCTTTCCGCCGGTGGGCCTGATCGAGCGGGAGGACCGGATCGACTTCTACTACGTGGGGCGCGAGCAACTCCACGTGCGCATGCCGGGCAACTCGCACATCTGCCTGGCCACCCTGCGCAAGGACGGCTTCGTCTCCATCGAGGCGCCGGAGGAGGGATTTCTCCTGACCCGTCCCCTCAAGTACCCGGGCGGACGGTTGCACATCAACGCAAAGACTTCCACCAAAGGCTCCGTCCGGGTGGCCGTCCGGCGCGGAGACGGCGAGTTGGACGGCCAATGGCTGCCGGAGTGGGACTACGACCGATCCCCCACCTTTACCGGCGATTCCACAGACCAGGTCATAGAGTGGAGCGAAATGAGAGACATGGAGTCCCTGAAAGGGAAGATCATCCGCCTCCAGTTCCAACTGCGGGAGGCGCACCTCTACTCGTTCTGGTTCGAGTAGGAGGGAGGCTCGGAGGGGGGACTTTCCTGTCCTCCTTTCCCCTTCCCCTTCTCCCTTACCTCCCACGCTAGGAGTTTCAGATGAAGACGATGAACCTGAACCGACGCCGTTTTCTGAGCCGGACCCTGGGAGCCGGCGCCCTCGCCTCCGTCTCCCCTGGTTTCCCCGGCACCGCATTCTCCGCCCCGTCCCCCGTCCGCCGCAGCCGAATGCGCTCCCTGGACGCCGTGGCCGACCGCCAGGTCACGGTCTGGAGGCCCGAGGGGCGCTTCACCAAGAACCCCGACCTGATCCGGTTTCCCAGCGGGAAGCTGATGCTGGTCTACAACGACTGCGACGCCCACTGGCCGCAGGAGACGACCCGGCTCACGACCCTGGAGAGCCATGACAACGGTCGAACCTGGGGAAACCCGCGGCTGGTCTCGGAGGCGGACCCGCGAAAAGGGGAGGAACGCTGGGTGACCCCCCGGATCAGCCGCCTCAGCGACGGGCGGCTGGTCGTCATCTGCGACCAGAACGACTTCAGCCACATCCACGAGGATCAGCCTCCCGGAATCTGGAGCTGGTTCAGCTCGGACGAGGGCCGGAGCTGGAGCGTACCTCGCCTGACGGGAGTCCCCGGCTTCGAGCCGGACCGGATCGTGGAGTTGCCGGACGGAACCCTGCTGATGGCCTCCCAGATCTTTTTCAAGGCCACGCGCAAGATCGGCGTCTTCGTCATGCGCTCCACCGACGGTGGGATGACCTGGAAAAACAAGAGCATCGTCGCGGCCGACACGGTCCACCATCATTCGGAAGCCGCCATCGTCGTCCTTTCGGACGGCTCCCTCGCCTGCGTGCTCAGGGAAAGCAACCATCACGGCTACCCCTCGTACCTCTGCTTCTCCCACGACGGGGGCCGGAACTGGAGTCGGCCCGAACCCATGCCCTTCGCTGGAGACCGTCCCTACGCCAAGGAACTACCCGATGGACGGGTCCTGGTCACCTACCGGAACCGGTCGGGCAACCGGGGCACCCATGCCTGGATCGGGGACCTGCGGCGCAACCCCGGTTTCAAGCTGGGAGGGGTTCACTACCACGACCGGGTGAAGCTCGAATCGGGGGAGCTGTGCATCGAGGACGTTCCCGGCGCCGTCACCCAGTACATTCTCCTTCCTCCCGAGAATTTTCGCAGCGACCTCTTCCTTGAGGCCCGGCTTCGCGTCGAGGGCCCTCCCGGCCAGCCCATCGCCTCCTTGGAGATCGGCCGTCTGGAGCGGCGATTGGACGTCTGCAGCAACGGCCTTTGGCTCTACGCACCCAAACGGGACCTGGGTCCGACCCGGGCCAGCGGCGGCCGCATCGACCTGACCCACAAGCTGGACATGACGAAGCCGAGAACCGTCCGGCTCAACGCCTGGAAGGGACTGTTCACCATCCAGGTCGACGGCAAGGTGGTCATGAGCCGGGCTCTGTACAATGACTTTCCGCTGCTGGAGACCTGGTTCGGGCAGGCGGAGAACGGGAAGGGAAAGAGCTGGTGGAGCCGCGCCGCCTACCAGGTCAGCAACGAGACCGAGCCGCATCACCAATGGGAGTGGCGCGCCGAAAGCGGCGAGTATCCCGACCAGTACCAGTTGGACCACATGCTGGAACTCCACGCCAATACGCCGTCCGCCACGCATCGGCCCGACAACGGCTACTCCTCCTGGGTGGAGTTGGAGGACGGACGCGTGTTCATGGTGGACTACAGCAACCGAGGGGATCCCCGAACCAAGTCCCATCTCTACGGAGTCTACTTCTCACCCGAGGACTTCCGGACATGATCTCACGTTCGGGCAGAGTCTGGATGGCGGCCGGTCTGCTCTTCTGCGGGCTGCTTTCCATGGGCTTCCCGGCGCCCTCCGAGGTGCGGGAGGTGGGAAGCCAACTTCAGCCCCTTTGGGACGAGTGGTTGCTCGAGAGCATGGACAACGTCCGCCACGTCCTGCACCGCCCGGAGCCCCGGGAGATCGTTTTACGGCGCGACCGTCCCTGGGAGGACCACGCCATCTACAACCCGGTGGTCATCAAGGACGGGTATCGATACCGGATGTGGTATCGGGCCCGGGCCGTGGAGAAACCCATCTACACCGCCTACGCCGAGAGTCTGGACGGGATCCATTGGGTGAAGCCCAAACTTGGCCTCATCCGGCACGAAGGTTCGAAGGAGAACAACCTGGTGTGGCCCGTGCCTGGCGGCAAGGGCCGGTCCGTCTCCGTGGTCAAGGACGAGAACCCCGAAGCAGATCCTCAGGAGCGCTACAAGGCCATCACCAACCAGGGAACCACCCTGCCTTCGGGCCGGGACATCGCCCTGCTGTACGGTCTGGTCTCCCCAGACGGCCTGCGCTGGCGCATGGTCCAGCAGGAACCCATCGTCGTTCCGCCCCTGGGAGACGGGGCCTTCGACTCCCACAACATCATCCTGTGGGATTCCGTGCGGGGGCACTATTCCATCTACGCCCGGGGCTGGTACCGCCGCGGAAGCAAGCCCCTGGACGGAAAGACGGTCGGCAAGGGACCCCACCATGTCCTGATCGGTCGGCCCTCGGGAGTGGTCGAGAAGGTCAGCCGGATCCGGGACATCCGCCGCTTCACCTCCAAGGACTTCCGGAACTGGTCCGAGCCCGAATACATCGGTCTCGGCGGGACGCCCCTGGAGCACCTCTACAAGAATTCGGCCCTGCCCTATTATCGGCGTCCCGACCTGATCCTCATGTTCCCGAAACGGTTTCTCCCCACCCGGAAATTTCACGCCGACTGGCCGTTACCCGGTCAGTCGGACGTGGTCTTCATGTTCAGCCGGGACGGCCTGAACTTCGACCGGCGCTTCATGGAGGCGTTCCTCCGTCCCGGATCGAATCCTTTGAACTGGCATGAACGGGCCATCCAGGCAGGGCCGGCGCTGGTGCCCACCGCTCCCGGTGAAATGTCCCTGTACTACGCCGAACAGGCCAAGACCGACCAGGTCCGGATTCGCCGGGCGGTGTTGCGTGAGGATGGCTTCGTCTCCCTCCGCGCCCCCTACCGGGGAGGCGTCGTCCGGACCCGGCCCCTGAAGTTCTCCGGGTCGAGGCTGATCCTCAATTACTCGACCTCGGCAGCCGGAAGCGTGCGGGTGGAGATTCAGGATGCGGCCGGCGCGCCGATCCCAGGCTATGCCCTTGAGGAATGTCCTGAGATCTACGGGGACGAAATCGAACGGGAAGTGGCGTGGCGGGCCGGAGCCGGCGTCGAGGATCTTGCCGGCCGCACCGTTCGTCTCAAGATCTCCATGAGAGACGCCGACCTCTACTCCCTTCGCTTCCGGTGAGCGGGGCCGATCGATCCCACTGGGAGGGGACATCCCTGTCCCGCATTCATCCTCGCTGGGAGAGGGGACATTCCTGTCCCCTTTTTCTCCTCGATCCTCGAACAAAGTCCCATCTCTACGGAGTCTACTTCTCACCTGAGGACTTCCGGAGACGGACTGACGGTTGTTAATTGTTAACGTTGCTTGCCAGGACATGTGCCAGCGCTTTTTTCACCGCTTCGCTATCTCGTTTCGACAACCTCCCGAGCTTGCGGACGATCAGAGTGTCATCCAGGGTGAAGAGCTTAAAGCGGACCTTGCAGGGAACATTGAGTCCAGCTTCCCGCCAGTTCCGGATCGCCACATCGCTCGGCCAATCGCCCCGGGCTGAGGTGATCATAGCCAGGATCGATTGTTCATGGACCCGATTGAAGTTTGCCGATGAGACGATCAAGGCTGGCCGACGCTTGGCGACTCGGCGATTCGTGAATGGAAAGGGGACGACGACCACGTCGAACGACTCAGAGGTCACTCCATGCTTCCTCGTCCTCGGGCGAGATCCATTCGCTCAGAACCTGGGAGAGGCCCTGCAGGTAGTCATCCTGTCCCGGCGTGACCTTGTGTACTACCAGATGATCACCCCTGATCTCGAAAGCGATCACGTCACCCTCGCCCAGATTGGCCGCCTCACGGATGTTCTTGGGAATCGTCGTCTGCCCACGCGCAGTAATCTTGGCGAGTTCCATTTGTTTACTTCACGGATATCCTGATTGATGCAGATAGTAAGACAGGACAGAATTGAATGCAATCCTGTGTCAGGGTCGATGCCAGTATGCTGTCTGCCACGCAGGGGACTCGGCTCCTCATCGATTTCAGGGCGCGGAGGAGGAAATCACTTGAGACCGGACAACTCCACCGTCTCGAAGTGAAGGCGTTTGCCGCTCCGCATGCTGGCGCCACCGACCAGCAGCAACCGGCTTTCATCGGGCAGCATGCGATGGAAGAACCGGTCATCCTGGAGTTGGGCCGCGATCGTCCACTCGGTATCGCCGGGCTCAAGAACCTGGACGTTGCCGTTGTAGGTGCTGACGATGAGACGGTCGCCCAGGGTGTAGGCCGAGGCGCCGAAGCCTTCCATCCCCTTCCCCCGGTCGGCATCGGCACGGGTATCGATCATGCTGGGTCCCTGCGACCACTTTCCGCTGTCTGGATCGAAGATGTCGACGCGTGTCGTCGGGCCGCCCTTGGGCTGCATGCCGCCGATGACGTAGAGCTTGCCGTCCAGGTGTCCCAGAGAGAGGGCCCGCCTCCGGAATGGCGGGTTGGGAAGTTGAGTCCACGCGATCTCGTCTTGTGACAGATTCGCCATCCAGGCCGTCTCGTGCCAAAGGGGCTTTTCGCCGCCGAGCCGCCAGCCCCCGACAACGTAGAGCTTGTCCTGGAGCACTACTGCGTCGTGGGACGAGCGGGGCTCCGGCAGATCGGCCAGGGACTCCCATTCTCCCGTCTCCGGATGGAAGCGGACGACATCCGCAATGGAGCGCAAGTCATGCTCGTCCCCTTCGTTGTTGTGGGCGGTGAATCCGCCGGCGCGGTACAGCTTGCCGCCATGGGCCACCATGGCCAGCCCCTGCAAGCGCGGACCCTGGGCGACGATCTCCCAGTCTCCGGGCTTTCTCAGATTCAAGCGGCTGAGCTGGTCGGACTGACTGGTGTTGGAGTAGTGGTGAGCCCGGCCGAAGTGTCCGCCGTACACGTACATCCAATCGCCGATCACCGCCGCGCCGAAGCTCGTGATTCCCTTGGGAAGGTCGGTGAGCCGGGGACTCCCGGTCGTTCCCGCGCCGGAAGTTGCCTGAGAGTCATCCGGAACGGACGAAGACGTATCGAAGGTGACCGCCGAATAATGCCTGGCTTCGGCATACCTCTCCTCCTCGAACCAGCCGGGTTCCTTCTCGATCCATCGGGCGCGAATCTGGTAACGGCCAGGGGGTGGTGACTTGAGACGGGTCATCCCATCGGCGTCGGTCATGAGCTCCACCATTTCCCCGTCCGGAGGCGTCACCATGACTTGCGAGTCGGCGGCGGGCTTGCCCTTCCAGAAGACGTTGACCTGCAGTTCCCCTTTCTCCAGCCGCGGCGAGACGTCCAGATCCAGCTTCCGGGAGCGCCTCAGGCCGTCGCTCGCGTCCGAATTGAGCGACTTGGCGTAGTAGTGGAGCAACATGGTCTGGCCGCCGTGGGAGAATGTGCCGTAGAGGCATTCCGCCTCGATGTTGCCCCGGCCCGAAGTCAGAGCTCCGGCGAGCAATCCGACATCGTCTCGTTCGACCTTTCGGAGTTGGAGGGGCGTGTATTCCCCTTCAGGGGTCCGATGCCACGCCTGCATTCGGGTCAAACGGTCCAGAAACCGGGCGGAATTCGGAGTAGCGGTCTCGCTGAAGTAGAACTAGGCTTGTGGATCTCCGCTTTCCGTTTTCTCCATCACGGCCCAGATGAAATGGGCGTTCAGAGATCCTGTCATCAAGGCCAACCCCAACACGGATCCGATCGCGCTTCGAATCTTCATTTCTGATCTCCTGGTTGTTAGTTCCTTAATCTCGAATTCTTGTGCAAATAGACGAAGAATTATTCGTAGGGGCGCCCCTTGTGGGCGCTCTCTTCGGTCTAAACGGGAGCAAGAGGCGGCCAATTGAAGGTCCGGGAGCTGGAACGCCGCCGCGCCGGCGAAGACATTTTGGTTCCGGCTACGCCGGGTTGGGGACAGGTCCGAACGGTGCCCGCCGCGGCCTCTGTTCCATCTTTTGACATTGATCCAACATGGTCGTCTCTCCTTCGTATTGGGGGCTACGATCGAGTGATCTTGATCAGCCTGTTGCCGTAACGGATCAGGAAAGCGGAACCGGCCGCAGCCACGCCGTACAGGCGCCCGTCGGCCAGCCGAGGATTCTCGGCCAGCTTCTCGAAGCGGCTCGAGGCCCGCAGTACGTCGGTTCCCCGTTTCATGGAAAAGAAATAGACCTGGTCCCCCGCGCCGATGGGGGAGACCCAGTTCTGGCCTTGAAGCCGCTGGGTCCAGAGCTCTTCTCCGCTGGTCAGGCTCAAGCAATAGGCGACTCCGGCCTTGTTGACGAAGTAGGCCTGGTCCCGATAGACGAGCGGCGAGCAGAAATAGGTGCTCGCGTTCGTGGCTCTCCACATGATTGAAGGCCTGTCCTCGTCCCTGCCCGGGAAACGAATGGCCAGGTTGTGTCCCTTCTTGCTGGAGCCGACGATGGCGCCGCCCGGGAAAGGGGTCGGTGAGGGAACCCGGTTCCCTTCCAACCCGTCCAGGCTCCAGATCAAGCTTCCGTCGCGGCTGCGGAAGGCGTCGAGCCGATCCCCGCCTCCGGCCAGAATGATCTCTTCGTCCCGGTGTCGGAAGACGGCCGGTGTGCTCCAGGCGATCCCATGGGGCCGCTCGCTTCTCCAGCGGTTCTCCCCTGTTTTCTTGTTCGCCGACAGCAGGAAGCTGGGCCCGCTGTGGGCCGCCAGCACCACGACGCCGTTCCGCGTCAGCCTCAGCGAGCTCCCGATGCCGTGACGCCCCTGGAACTCGCCGTACTCCTGGACCAGGCTTCGTTGCCAGCGAAGCTCCCCGGCGTGACTGAGCGCCAGGAACTCCCCCGTCTCGAAGAAGGCATAGACGGAGTCGGCGTCTGCGGCGGGCGTCGGGGCGGCCTTGCTCACCATGTTGCTGACCTTGATCCGCTGGGTCGGCGAAAAATTCCTCCGCCAGAGGAGTTCTCCCGTATCCAGACTCAGCGACAGGACTGATAGGGTCTCCTTGTAGGGACCCTCCAACGCGGTCAGAAACACCTGCGAGCCGTGGACCACCGGACTGGATTGTCCGTATCCCGGGAGCCGCGTTTCCCATGCCAGATTCTTCTCGGGGGACCACTCCAACGGGTAGCCGGCTCCCGATGCCCGGCTCGTCCCCTGCCCGCGAAACTCCGTCCACTGGGCCGCCTGGCAGGGAACGGCCAGGCAGGCCGCAAGAAATCCCCGGCGTGAGTGAGGCGACGATAGTTTCGTCACGCGATTTGGCCGCTGGGTTGGCGACCCCTTTGGGGAGCGATCACTCACGGTTGAAGCTCCAGCGCAGGCCGACCCGGATCAGTCGTCCCGGGTCCGCCCGCAAGAACGAAGGACTGTTGGCGTCCAGGCCGGGATCCCGGCTGTCGAGCAGATTGTCTACCACGAAATACATCTCCACTCCCCGGGCGATGGGTTTGGCCACGTACCAGTCCCAGATCTGATGTGCGTCGCCGATCAGCAATCCTCCCCGGCCCGAAACCGGCCATTTGCTGAAGTAGGTGCCGCGCAGGTTCGTGCGCCACCCGCCGAACCGGCTGGAGCTGTAGAAGATGCGAAAGTTCCCATGATGGCGGTGCCGCCCGCTGAGAAAGGCGTCGGTCGCCTTGTCGCGGGCGTCCAGGTAGGTGTACCCGGTGGAGATCAGCAGGTTGCGGGTCAGCTTCAGCTCCAGCTTGCTTTCGACCCCGGAGGTGTAGACGTTGTCCACGTTCCGGTAGAGGTAGAAGGTGCGGAACAGCGCCGGGCTGAACTCGGTCGCGATGCCGTACGTTCGCAGCAGTCCCTGCATTTCCACCGGGTTGGTGGGAAATCCGATGTACTCCGCCTGGATCAACTCCTGGATGTCGTTGCGGAAGAAGTTGGCGGCGAAGCGAAAGGTGTCCGCGCCGTAGTCGAAACCGGCCTGGTAGCTGGTCGACCGCTCCGGTTGCAGGTGGGTGTTTCCGATCACCTGATAGTGGTGCGTCGGGTTCTGGAACCGGAAGAAGAGCTGTCCCAGATCGGGCGACCGAAATCCCCGGCCCACGGTACCTCGAAGCCGGAAGTTCCCGGCGACCCGGAACAGGCCGCTGGCGCGCGGCACGAAGTGGTTCCCGTACAGGTTGTGGCGATTGAAACGGCTCCCGAGGGTCAATATGAACCGTTCGTGGAGCGAGACGCGATCGTTGATCCAGAGATCGACCATGTCGATCCCTTGGCCGTCATTGTCCCCGAGGACGCGGTTGAATCCCCGGTATTCATCCTGGGTCCACTCCACTCCACCCTGCAGCAACTGGTGCGCCCCGAGGACATGGGAGATGGAGCTGTCCAAGCGGTAGAGGCGCTGATTGAGATTGGCCACCGAATTGACGG
>CATOST010000053.1 GCA_951812665.1 uncultured Acidobacteriota bacterium | reverse complement strand
CCCTGATCTCGGTCACGATGGGCCGATCGAACACGCCGGATTCCTCCAGTCGCTGTTTCGATTCCTCGGCCAGTTTCCGCTGCATCTGGTCCTCGTAGAAGATGACCGTCCGGTAGTGGGGTCCCCGGTCCACGAACTGGCCGCCGGCGTCGGTGGGATCGACGTGCTTCCAGAACACCTCCAGCAACCGGCTGAACGTCACCCGCGCAGGATCGTAGATGGCCTGCACCGCCTCGACGTGGCCGGTCCTGCCGGCGGAGACCTGCTTGTAGGTCGGATTCACCTCGGCCCCGCCGGCGTAGCCGGAGATCACCTCCTTGACGCCGTCGACCTTCTCCAGGTCCGCTTCGACGCACCAGAAACATCCGCCCGCCAGCGTCGCCGTGGCGGTGGCCGCGCCTCCCGTGACCGAGTCGTCGCTCGCCAACTGTGCCCAGGCGCCAGGACCGAACGGGAACGCCGAAAGAATAATCCCGGTCAAGCCGATCCCGAATAGATGTTTCATCATCCACCTCCTCACATTCAGGAACAATCTGGTGACTACTCCCTATCATTGTGACTATCGGCTTCGAAGGTTGTCCAATTCTACGGCCTGGAAGGTGAATGGGAGATGTGGTTTTCTTCAGTGCGGCGCATCGTGATGACTTCGATCTTTTCGCAACGGGAGGGGACCATGGATTGGAGCCGGATATTTATCCTCGATTCGATGGTGTTGGCCGATTTGGCCAGATCCGCGAACCACGGCCGAGAACAGCGTGAAGGCCCAAGGCGGGGGTGGTTCTGAAATGGCCGGGCTGAGACCGTCGCCGGAGCGATCGCTGGCCGCATTGAAAGAGGTCCGGCGGTGGGTGCCACCGACTCGTTTGACCCTGGAGGATGACCTGTCACGGCTCCTGGGGACCAGAGTCTACGTCAAGCATGAGTACGAGAGTCCGGTCCGATCCTTCAAGATCCGCGGTGCATTGAACCTGGTGGCCGATCTGGTTACAGATCCCGGAATCTCCAGGCTCTACACGGTTTCGACCGGGAACCACGGTGCGGCCATGGCCTACGCTTGCCGGCAGCACGGGATGCCTCTGACTGTAGTGGCGCCGGTGGGCGCGGATGAGAGCAAGTTGGCGCTGATCCGGGAGTTCGGAGCCGATCTGGAGCTGCTGGGACGTGATCTGGACGAAGGCAAGGAGATATTGCTGGCGCGCGGTTTTAAACCGGGTCATCGTTTCATCGAGGATGGAAAGTCGGCCCGGATCGTCGAGGGGACTTCGACCATAGGGCTGGAGCTGGCCGCCCAGCAGCCCGACTTGGAGGCGGTCTTCGTACCGGTCGGAAACGGCGCGCTGATCGGAGGGCTCGCCAGCAGTCTGAAGGCGGCGAACCCGGCGGTTCAGATCATCGGGGTCCAGTCGGAAGAGGCGCCCTGCATGGCCTTGTCCTTCGCCAACGGCAGGCCGACGGACACCGCTACGGCCGAAACCTTCGCCGGGGGCATGGCGGTCCGAGTCGCCATCCCCGAGGCCGTGGACCTCATGTTGGAGGTGGTGGACCGGATGGTCCTGGTCTCAGAGACCGAGTTGAAGCGAGCCATGCGCCTCTTCCAACAGGTCACGGGGACCTTGCCTGAGGGCGCCGGAGCCGCCGCCCTCGCCGCGGCGCTGAAGCTCAGGAGGCAGCCGAAAGACAGCGATCGCTTGACTTGGGACAGCGTCTGCCTCATTGCCACCGGAGCCAACGTCGACTCGAAGCTGGCCCGCGAGGTGGAGAGCCTTCCTCCCTGATCCTGCCGCTTACCGGATCAGGATCTCTTGGACCACTTCGCCCGGCGCCGGCGTGGCTCGGGCCACGGCAGGTTCACCTGCTCCCTCAGAAACGACTTGAGCCGGTCCTGGAGTTCCCCCGGAACCTGCGCCTCCTGGTCTCGCAGCTGTTGGACCATTTCCGTACAGGACGTGTAACTGCGGAGATAGTGCTGACAGGGCGGACAGGCGGACAGGTGTTCGTCCAGCTTGCGCCGGACTTCGGGGTCCATGGAGCCGTCGGCATAGTCCAGAAGCAGGTGGATGCACTCCTTGCACGTGAGCAGATCAGTGCGCCGATTTCTGAATTTCATGTCCTCCCGTCATGGTAGCGAGCCAGCTTCTCCCGCAAGAAGAGGCGAGCTCGATGAATCCTGGTCTTGGTGGTGGCCTCCTTGAGGCCCAACAGGGAAGCGATCTGCCGAATCGGATATCCGTCGATATCCCGGAGCACGACCGGCGCCCGATATGCGAAAGGCAGGGACTGTATGGCCTGGTAGAGTTGCGCCGACAGCTCCCGATTCAGGAAAACCTCTTCCGGGTCCCCGGTCCAGCCGAAGATCGGATACGTCAGTTCGCCATTCTCCCGGAAACGGGGCATCCAGTCGTCCAATTGGATCTCCCGCTGCCGCTTGCGCTTGCGCAGCCACATGATGCTGTTGTTCACGGCGATTCTCTTCATCCAGGGCCAGATGTCACTCTGCTGCCGGAAGGTGTCGATCTTGCGGATGACCCTGAGCAGCGTGTCCTGGAGGATCTCCTCAGCGTCGGACGGGTTCTTGGTGTAGTTTAGGATCACTCCGAAGAGAGGGCGGGAAAACTGATCCACGAAGGTGTCGATGACCTTGGTGTCCCGGCTCTTGAGACCCTCTATCAAGTCCCCTTGGTCCAGTGCTTTTGCCTTCATGACAACTCTAGATTACCGGGTTCCCTGCCCAATTCCAAATTGAGTTCGGAACCCCCGATTGCTACGATTTGAACATGAGAGCAGTGGTTTTCGGACTCTCGTTTCTGCTCCTGAGCCTGTCCCTTTCCGGAGCCAAACGCCAGGCCGGACGCCGGGACCTCTCCCGGCCCGAGTATGAGCGGAACTTGACTCACCGGGAGGACCGGAAAAACCTGATTCGGGTCGTATTCAGGAACGGCCTGACCCTCCTGATCGAAGAACACCCCGCAGCTCCCCTGGCGTCCGTGGTCACGCATCTGCGCGGGTCCACCGGGGCTCCGGACGACCGGCGCCGGGAGAGGTTGCTGTCCGAGCTTCTCCTGGCCAACGAAAAGCTCAAGACCCTGAGTTTCGAGGCGGCCTTGAAGCTGAGGCCTGAAGCCGGGCTCACGGGACCGTCTTTCGTCTCGACGGCTCCCGCCGCCCATCTGGAAGACGCGCTGAAGGCTCATTCCCACCTGCTGGACTCGCCGGCTCCAACGGCCCCGGAGTTGGAGCGGGCCGTGGCGGCGGTACAGGAGCAGGACCGCATGCTCCAGCACTCTCCGCGGGAGTTGTCCCGGGCCAGATTGCTGGAGGGAATTCTGCCCGGGGTGGGGTCGGCGGCCCGCACGGAGGATCTCCACGAGGCATTGGTCCGGCTGCACCGGGAGCGCTATCACCCGTCCCGGTTGATTCTGTCCGTTTCCGGCGCCGTGCTGCGGAACCAGGTGCTGGAACACGTGGCCCGCATTTATGGCAGCCGTCCGGCGGGGACGGAGCGGGTTCGGCGGCGGTCGAAGAAGCCTGAAAGCAAGCCCTGGCGTCCCTCCGTGACGCGACTGACCTACCGCCACCTGACCGGTGAGCTGCAGCAGGCTCACGTGCTGCTGGGCTACAGTATTCCGGGTCTCGCTCACCCCGATCACGAGGCCCTGCTGCTCCTGGCATACCTTCTCGGTCAAGGGAAAAGCTCCTTGCTCCATCAGAGGCTGGTCCAACCAGGAACGGCCGTTTGGTCGCAGTCCCGGGTCGAGGCCGATTCCGGGACGGGCCTCTTCTGGGTCTCCCTGGCGGTTTCCCCCGGGCGGATCGACCGGGTGGAAGTTGAAACCCTGGCCGTCGTGGAGGACATCAAACAGCAGGGGATCACGCCGGGCCTGCTCAACCGGGCCAAGGCTCTCTTGGTGAAGGACTCCTACCGGGACCAGAACAGTCTTCGGCGGCGGGCGGTCCGTCAGGCCAGGATGGAGGCGGCCGGCCGCTTCTGGCAGGGACCGGAGACCGTCGACCGGGTCCAATCCATGACCCCGGCCCGGGTGCGGGAAGCCGCTTCCAAGTACCTGAAGCTCAACCGTTTGTCGGTCTTGGAATACTATCCGGCGACCGCGGAGAAACGAACCTTCTCGGCGTCATCCTTCCAGGAGATGTTGGGCCTGCTGGTGCCGCCGGCAACCCTTCGGCAGCAGGATTCTCCCCTGAAGTCGGCGCGGGGCGATGACTTCGCGCCGGTTCGGTTCCAGCCCCGGTTCTCGCGGCCGGAATTCAAATCCACGTCGATCCTGAGAGGACCTTCCGTCTACTTCCAGGAAGAGCATACGGCGCCTCTGGTTCACCTGGGCGTGTTCTTTCCGGGTGGCCGGATCCAGGAGTCGGCTGGAAACGCCGGGATCACGGAGCTCATGGTCCGCAGCACACTCCGCCAGACCGTGGAAGAAAAGGGGGAGCTCCGCTGGTACGACCTGGAGCTCATGGGCGCCGACATCCAAGTGGTCAACGAACTGGATTTCTTCGGCCTCCGCTGCACTGCGCTTTCCCGCCATCTTCCCGAGATTCTGGAATTTCTGATCGATTGGTACCGGGAGTCGGCGCTGGACAAGCAGTCCCTGGTCCTGGAACGGCAACAACTGCTTGCCGAGATCCGGAGCTGGCAGGATGACGACCGTTCCCGCCCCCTTCGCAGGACCCGCTCACTCCTTTACCGCTCTCATCCGTATGGCCTGGACCGGTTCGGGACGCGGGAGTCGGTCTCACGGCTGGAGCTGCAGAACGTCGACGAATGGCTCCGGATTCGGATGCAGGGCGTCCATCCCTGGATTTTCATCCTGGGAGACATCGAGGGGACCTCCTTCCTGGATGACTTCATCTCCCAACTGGCCAACAGCCGCTATCAGCGCCGCTGGGCGGTTCGCAAGGATGAGGAAGAGGAGATCGAGGAGGAGCCAAGTCAGTCCGATCCCGAACCGGTCATCGTGGAGCGGGAGGGCGTGGTGATGCTGGGACTGCCCGGACCCTCCTATGGGACCCGCGACTCCTACGTCGCCGACGTCTGGAAACACCTTCTGCTGAGTCCTCAGATCCGGGATCTGGTGCCCGCGGGAAGCCCGACACTGTCCGACCCGGATCTCCACTTTCAGTCGACACTGAGCCGGGGTGCCCTGTTCGCCTCGGTGTCGTCCATCGAGGGGCGGGAGCAGGAGGCTCGGCGCGAGTTGTTGGCGTTGCTCTCCAGCCTCCCCCAGGTCCAGTTCTCCAGGAACGACGTCCTGAGTGCCATCGTGGGCGCCATCACCCACCATCACGCTCTCCGCCAGGATCGGCAGAACCTGCTCCTTCAACTGGCCTTGAGCGCCTTTTCCAAGACCGACTCCCGGTCGCCGCGGGAGTACGTTTCGGTCATCCGGAACGTCACACCCAGTCACATCCGATCCTTTGCCAACCGGTACTTTCCCGGAACGGATCAGGGGGGCAGTTGACAGCCCTGAGACAGAGGGGGCTCTTGCGCAGGGAGACCGGCCGGGATGAACCAGATTCTAGACGATTCGCGTGAGATCCGGCGCCGGGATTCTCAGGACATGCTCGGCTACCTGGGCCGGTTCGACTGCCAGCTGGACCAGGCTCTGAAGATCGGGAACCAGATCGATCTACCCACCCTTCCCGCCGGTGTCCGGTCGGTGACGGTCAGCGGGATGGGAGGTTCGGCGGCCTCCGGCGACTTCCTGCAAATGATTCTGGGCCGGGAGCTGAAGGTGCCGCTGTGGGTGAACCGCAACTACGGCGCGCCGGGGTTCGTGGGTCCCGGGACCCTGTCTCTGCTCTGCAGCTACTCGGGCAATACGGAGGAGACGGTGTCGGCCTTCCAGGCCGCTCATGCCGCGGGAGCCCCCATCGTCTGTATCTCTTCGGGCGGCACCCTGGCTCGCCTGGCCCGGGAGCATGGACACCCGTGGGCCCGGATTCCCGGCGGCCAGCCACCCCGATCGGCCCTGGGCTTTCTTTCGTTTCCCTGTCTGGCGATCCTGAGCCGCCTGTCTCTGATTCCGAGTCGCGACCGGGAACTGGCGCAATGTCTGGATTGGGTCCGGGACAGGATCCGGGCCTACGGTCCCGATCAGGACACTTCCACCAACCCGGCCAAGCAGGCGGCCCAAGTTCTTCACGGTAAAATTCCCTTCGTCTATGGGAGCCAGGACCGGTTGGAACTGGTGGCCCGCCGGTGGTGCGGCCAGTTCGCGGAAAATGGAAAACAGCTCTCCTGCTGGAGGGCCCTTCCCGAAATGAATCACAATGAGGTCGTGGGATGGAAACATCCCGCGGATCTGTTGGAGCGTATACTTCCGGTTTTCCTGAGGGATCCGGAGGACCATCCCAGGATCCAACTCCGATTGGATTGGACCCGGAGGTTCCTCTCCCGGCGTTCCGGGACCACGCTGGAGTACTGGACCGAAGGCAGCAGTTGGCTGGACCGATTGTTGATGCTGCTTCTGTTGGGCGACTACGCCAGCGTCTACCTCGGGCTCCTCAACGGTGAGGACCCCAGCCCGGTGGCGGCCATCGACGAGCTCAAGACCGAGCTGTCGGGAACCTCGGAAACAAGTTAGCGGATACGGGAGACTCGATGAACCCAGAGCTGTTTCGAGAATACGACATTCGGGGAATCGCGGATACCGATCTGGCGGACGATTCGGTTGAAACGCTGGGCCGCGGCCTGGGCACCTACTTCGTCCGGCACGGCGCCGCTCGTGTCACGTTGGGACGGGACGTCCGGCTGAGTTCGACGCGGCTCCGGGACGCCTTGGCCCGGGGATTGACACGAACCGGCCTGACGGTCATCGACATCGGGGTCTGTCCCACTCCCCTGCTCTACTATTCGCTGCACCGGTTGGGGCCGGAGGCGGGAGTGATGATCACTGGGAGTCACAATCCTCCCGAGTACAACGGCTTCAAGATCGCACTGGGGACCGGCACCATCTACGGCGCCGAGATCCGGAAGGTCCGGAGGATCATCGAAGCGGCCGACTTCGCTGCCGGCGAAGGCAGTCTGGAAACGGCATCCCTGATGGAAGATTACCGTCGGCACATCCAGGAGCGGATTCCGCGCTTGGGGAAACGATTGAAGGTCGTCGTCGATTCGGGCAACGGGACCGCCGGTCTGGTGGCGCCCGCCATCTATTCCGATCTGGGTTGTGAGGTCCGGGAGCTCTACTCGGAACCGGACGGCCGATTTCCCAACCACCACCCCGACCCCACTGTCGTGGAGAACCTGCAAGACCTGATGCAGGCCGTCCACTCGGGCGGGGCCGATCTGGGAATCGCTTTCGACGGCGACACCGACCGGATCGGGGTCGTGGATGACGAAGGGGGGATCCTCTGGGGCGATCAGCTGATGATGATCTACGCCCGGGAGATCCTGGAGCGGCGGCCCGGCACCACGTTCGTGGCCGAGGTGAAATGCTCCAAGAGCCTGTACCAGGACATCGAGGCCCGCGGCGGAAGAGCCGTCATGTGGAAGGCCGGCCACTCCCTCATCAAGGCCAAGATGAAGGAGGAAGGGGCGGTCCTGGGCGGCGAGATGAGCGGCCACATGTTCTTCGCCGACCGCTACTTCGGCTACGATGACGCCATCTACGCGGGAGCCCGGCTCTTGGAGATCCTCGCGACGACCGGGCGACGGCTATCGCAACTGCTGGAAGACGTGCCGCCGACTTTCAGCACTCCCGAGATCCGGATGGACTGCCCCGAGGACCTCAAGTTCCGCATTGTCGGCGTGGCTCAATCCTACTTTTCCCGAAACTACGAGACGGTGGACGTGGACGGCGTGCGAATCGTCTTTCCGGACGGCTGGGGACTGGTGCGCGCCTCCAATACGCAACCCGTCCTGGTGCTCCGTTTCGAGGCGGACTCCCCGGAAAGGCTGGAGGAGATCCAGAATCTGGTCCAGGGAAAGTTGGAGGAACTCAGCAGTGGGATCCACGCGAGCTGAGGCGGCGAACGCCTCCATGATCGCGGCCTCCAAGTACCAGTCCTACGGCAACGACTACCTGGTGATCCGGGAAAGCGATCTGACCCGCCGGAGAGCGGCCGCGTTGACCCGGGACATCTGCCGGCGTCACTTCGGGATCGGCGGCGACGGGTGCGTCTTCGTCGAGCCGGGGGGGAAGGACCGCTTCCGAATCCGGATCTTCAACCCGGACGGCAGCGAGGCGGCCATGTCGGGAAATGGATGCCGGTGCGCCGGCGCCTTCGTCCATCACCGGGGTTTGTCCCAGAATGCGAACTTGAGTCTCGAGACCCTCTCCGGGGTCAAGGGACATCACCTCCTGGAAAACGACGAATCCTCTTGGCGCTACCGGTCCTCATTGGGGCGGCCTGCCTTCATTCCTGAGGAGATTCCGATTCGCCTGGAAGAGGAATTGTCCCAGGTCGTGGACCACCCGCTGCAGGTGGAATCCGCCCCAGTGACGGTTACGGCTCTGTCAGTGGGCAATCCCCAGTGCGTGGTCTTCGTCTCCACTCTGCCCCGGGACGCCGAATTCCGGCGCCTGGGGTCGGCTCTCGAGGTGCATCCCGCCTTTCCCGAGCGGACCAACGTGAGCTTCGTCCGGGTGACAGGGCCGCGGCGCCTCGACGTGCGGATCTGGGAGAGAGGTGTCGGGCCGACTCATTCGTCCGGCACCGGTTGCAGTGGAGCCGCGGTCGCCGCCATCCACACCGGAAGAGTCGGATCTCCGGTTCGCGTCGGGACCCGGACCGGGGAGCAGGAGGTGGCGTGGCAGCCGGGAGAAGAGGTTCGTTTGACGGGGCGGGTCGAATTTGTCGGAGACGTCCACTACGACTGGAGGGAAGATGACGAGGAATGAGTTGCTGAGAGCCTTCGAAGCGGACCGGGACTCCACGGTGGAGCTGCTCCGTAAGCTGGTGGAACTGGAGAGTCCCTCTACGGACAAGGCGCTGGTGGACGAGTTGGTGTCCTTCCTCGCCGGCCAGGTGAGGAGCTGTGGCCTGGAGCCGCGGATCATTCCCAGAGAAGACGTGGGAAATATCGTCTGGACCGAATGGGGCGAGGGCGGCGGTGGCCGGATCCTGGTGCTCTGCCATGTGGACACGGTCTGGCCCCAGGGGAGCTTGGAGCGGATGCCCTTTCGGATCGAAGAGGGGAGGATCCACGGACCCGGAATCTTCGACATGAAGGCCGGAGTGACGGCCACCCTGAAGATCCAGGAATTCATCTCTCGCGGATGGATTCGACCCAACCGGAAGGTGCGGTTCCTCTACACCACGGACGAAGAGACGGGCAGCGACGCCAGCCGGGAATTGATCGAGGAATTCAGCCGCGAGAGCGACCTGGTGTTGGTGACCGAGCCTCCCCTGCCCGGAGGCGTCCTGAAGACGTTTCGAAAAGGAGCCGGCATGGCGGCTATGAAGATCCATGGCCGGTCCGCCCACGCCGGAGTGGAGCCGGAGCGGGGAGTGAACGCCGTCCGGGAGTTGGCCCACCAGATCGAGGCGATTCACGGACTCGCCTCCAGCCGTCTGGAGACCTCGGTCCATGTGACCATGGCGGAGGGCGGAACCCGGGACAACGTGATTCCCGAGTTCGCCAAAGCGACCATCGACTTTCGGTTCCGGACCGTGGAGGAGGGTCACCGGGTCGAGGATGCGCTGCACGCCCTGAAGCCGAGGCACCCGGAGATCCGGCTGGAGGTCACGGGAGGGATCAACCGGCCTCCCATGATCAAGGGCGAGGGCGGACAGCAACTCTTCGATCAGGCCCGCGAGATCGGGGCCGAGTTGGGTCTCGACCTGGAAGAGGGAGAGACCGGAGGGGGAAGCGACGGCAGTTACAGCGCTGCACTGGGCGTCCCCACGCTGGACGGCCTGGGCGTGGACGGAGACGGCGCCCACGCCCTGCACGAGCACATCGAATTGGAGGCCCTGCCCGCCCGCGCGGCCCTGCTGGCTCGTCTCGTCGAGAAGCTGTAACAGAGAGCCGCTAAGGCGCCGGCCGTATGGCTTCGGCGAACGGGTTCGCTGATCCAATGGCAAGATTCCTCGGCCATGTCGGATCACCAAATGAAGACGACGCGCTACTTCCGGGAACAAGTTCGACGCAAGCGCCCCTACATCGATCCCCAATGGTGTGTCGATATCGTCGCCGCACCAATTCGACGCCAGAGGCAACCCGACGGCCGTATCCGCTTCTGGGGTAGAGTCACCCGTCCAGGCGTAGGGGCTTCCCGTATACTTCGAGTCGTCACCCTGGAAGACGGAGAAACGATTCATAATGCGTTTTTCGATCGCGGTTTTCGAGAGGAAGAGCCATGAAACTGCACTACTATCCCGAAACCGACAGCCTTTACGTAGAATTCAAACCCGTACCCGGTACCGAGACCCGAGAAGTTGCCGGAGGACTCAACGTTGATCTCGATGCCCATGGCGAGGTCGTGGGTTTCGACATTGATCATGCTTCCAAGCGTCTCGACCTGTCGACGCTGGAGACGGAAGCACTGCCCGTTCGCGCTTACAAGGTCAGTTGATCCACGGCCGCGATACCGAACCCAAATGGGAAATCGTGGTGGCGGGTACGAGTAGGAACACTGTCCCTCCGTGCGGCACTACCGGCTCGTCTCGTCGAGAAGCTGTTGGGATCGACTCATTCCACCAAGCGGCGTGAGGGACGGCGCGGAATGATCAGGGCAGAACGATGTTGCAGGCGAATCCCACAAGAGACAAACAAGGTTTCTCGTCTCCTGAGCAATTCCTGGCGCGGTCGGATCCGAAAAGCTGCGGTTGCCTTGTTCCAAAGCTGAGACCCACCTGCCGGTCGAGAGATTGACACGGACCTGATATGGCCATACTATACCGGTATGGCCATACCCACCATCAAATCGACGTACTCGCTGGACGTCGGCTCCGTGCGCACTCTGGAAACACTGGCGAAACGCTGGAGGGTATCGAAGACCGAAGTATTGCGGCGTGCCATTCGGATTGCGGCAATGGAAGGAAATTCGGGAAACGAGGCTGCCCTCGGCGCTCTCGATAGATTGCAGAACTCCGTGCGCGAGCGCAACGTCGATGTCAGTCGGTGGGAGCGGGACTTGAAGGCCGAACGGCGCGCGGCTGGTCGACGGCTCTCTTCGAAGCTCTGATGATCCACTTGGACACCAGCTTTCTGATTCGAGCACTGACCGTCGGGACTCCCGAAGACCGTAAGTTGCGGGACTGGATTGGGAGAGGTGAATCACTGGCAATGAGTACGGTCGCCTGGGGAGAGTTCCTGTGCGGTCCCCTCTCACGGCGCGAGGTCAAATTGGCTGACGCGATCATAGAACCACGCCGTGACTTCACATCGGAGCACGCTGCAGTCGCCGCCCGGATATTCAATGACTCGGGGAGGCGTCGTGGGTCGTTGATCGACTGCATGATTGCGGCTGTGGCGCTCGCCGACGGTGCCCCCATCGCGACCACGAACATGTCCGACTTCCGCCGGTTTGAGGATTCCGGCGTGAAGACGGCGTGACGCGCCTTCTTGACACCATTCATGAGAATCCCTGGCAGCAACCGGTTTCTGACGGATCGCAGACCGTACGTCAGGGTCCGTGGCGAGTGTCGAAACGCCGGAGAACCATCGGCAGATCCGCCAGCGGCGCTACCTCGGCGTCTCGCCGGAACTGCCGGTCAGCGCCCCCATAGACCACTGCTTTGCCGGAAATCCGAGGCAGCACCTTGGCGACCCGCTTGAGCGCCCGGAAATAGTCGGACGCGATCGTGGCGCCGGCTTTGACCTCGATGGCGCCGATGCCATCTCCAGTCTCATAGAGCAGGTCGCATTCCAACCCCCGTTTGTCTCGGAAGAAGGACAGATTGGAACGGCGCCCCCGGTTGAAGCGATGCTTGAGAGTTTCCACCACCACGGCATTCTCGAACAGCGCTCCGCGCAGGGGATGGGTGGCGATCTGCCTGGCGTGCTCGATGCCGATGAGATAACTCGCCAACCCCACGTCGTAGAAGTAGAGTTTGGGAGACTTGACCAGACGCCTCCGAATGTTGGCATGGAACGGCGGCAGCCGAAACACGATGTAGTTGGCCTCCAGGAGGGCGATCCAGTGTCGCGCCGTGGTGTGGGAGACACCGGTATCGGCACCCAGCGAAGCCAGATTGACGAGTTGCCCGACGCGCCCGGCGCACAGACGAACAAACCGCCGAAAACCCGGCAGGTTGCGAATCTCCCCGATCCGGCGCACGTCACGTTCGACATAGGTCTCGAAGTAGTCCCCGAGAGCTTGCCGCGGTTCCAACATCCGATCGTGAATCCTGGGATAGAAACCGGAATAGAGAATGTCGTCCACAGCGTTGCCGGCGCCGGTTTCCTCCCGCTCGGCGAGAGAAAAAGGCAGCAGACGGAGCAGAGCCGTCCGTCCCGCCAACGACTGGCTAATGGATTCGGAGATCCTGAGTTGTTCGCTTCCGGTGAGCACGAAGAGACTGCTCCGGCCTTCCTCATCGGCCAGAACTTGAAGATAAGATGGGAGAGTCGGGACACGTTGGATCTCATCCAGGATGGCTCCGGTACCGAGCCGTGCAAGGAAACCTCGAGGGTCGGATTCGGCGAATTCACGCTGGTCCGGTGCTTCCAGGTTCACGTATTTCAAATGGGGAAATGCCATCCGGCACAGCGTGGTCTTGCCGGATTGACGCGGTCCGGTCATGGTGACAAAGGGGTACTGCTGGAAGAGCTTGACCAGAACGGGCGTCATTTCACGCCGGATCATGGTGGACAACGTATCAGAATAGTGGGCAATTTGAAAGTAGTAGTTTCATATTGTCTCTTTTTTCCAAGAACGACTCTCATTGGCCACATTTGGGACGCCAGCGGCCGGAACGGAGTGCGGTCCCTGGCACCGGATCCAAGGGTTCCCAAAACTGATTTTATCTGCTGGAATCGGCGCCGAAGTCAGCTTCCGTGACCTTCTTCATGAAATGTTTGCTGCCGACAACAAGTCTGGTCCTGGTTTTCCTGTCGGGAGCGCCGGGATTCGCCGGCGAAACTCCCAAGCCGACGTTGGAGATGTTCGAGGACGTTGACGCACCCTGCTACGACCGGTCGGCGCAACCGCAGACCTCGGTCGTGGATACCCACCTGCATTTCCGCCCCTTCGGCGGCCCGGCAATTCCGTTCCCCGAGGTGGTCTCCTTCCTCGAACGGACGGGAGTTCTCTTCGCCAACGTGTACGGCATCGGGCAGAGGCTTCCAGTCGGTTCTTCATGCACCTACTACCTGGACTGTCCGGGCACGCCGGTCCGGCCCGCGTTGACGAACGACTTCGCCAATGCCGCCGACTACGTCACACAGGCGCCGGACGGCGTGCACATGACGCTGTCCATGACATTTCCGGACCTGTCCCGGCCCGAATCGATCCTTCCCGGCATGCAACTCCTGGAGAAGGAGTACCCCGGAGCCTTCACCTGGATGGGCGAAGTCAATCTGGTGAAACAAGCGTTGTTCAATAACGGTCACCGGCCGGTTCCGCCGGCCAAGATCCCGGAGTGGGATGCCTTCATGACGGTTCTGCGGGACCGGGGCATCCCCCTGGCGATTCACGCGGATCTGGGGAACGACCGGGAGCCGACCCGATACCTGCCGTTGATCCAGGAGGTGCTGCGCCTCTACCCCGACAACAAGATCGTCTGGTTGCACATGGGATTGTCCAAGGAACTGGCGAACATGGACCCGGGACAGCACATCCGAATCATGGAAACGCTGTTGGACCGCTACCCAAAGTTGATGGTGGACATTTCCTGGCGTGTAGTCGACGACCACTATTTCTCCAAGCCCGAGAAGCGGGCGGCGTATGTTTCGTTCTTAAACCGAAACTCGGAGCGGGTGCTCCCCGGGACCGACTTCCTGGCTTCAGCGGACAAGGACTTCGACGTCTATCGGACGGAGTTGGAAATCACCAGCCGGATCAACCGTGACCTGAACGACGAGACGTTTCGGAACATCGCCTTGGGTCAGAATTACTTTCGGTTGTTGGGACTGGAATACGTGGCGCCGCCGGTCTGCGGGCGTCAACGTCCCTGAACCCGGCGCGGCCCGAAGAACCGATACCTGAGGCACATGCCCCCACCCGAATTCCAGATCTTTGGGACGCCTCACCTCGTCGTGATGGGCCTGACATTGGGCGTCCCGCTACTGCTGGCTGAGGCGGCGCGAAGGACGGCCTCGAAGAGGGTGGCCGACGCCGGCGCCTATCTGTTGGCCGGCACCCTGCTGATCAATGAATCGATCCATTGGGGCTATCGGCTCAATGCCGTCGGCTGGAGCCGCTTCGTGCAGGACCACCTGCCCCTTCACGTCTGCGGAATCACGATCCTGTTGACGGCCGCGGCCCTGATCTTCCGCCGCCAGCGGATTTACGAGATCGTCTATTTCTGGGGCCTGGCCGGTTCCACGAATGCCATTATCACCCCGGGGGACCTGGAAGCGGGTTTCCCCGACTACCGTTTCTTCCAGTACTTCATCGCCCATTCCGGCATCGTGGCGGGAGTCCTGTACGCCACTCTGGCCCTGAAGATGCGGCCGACACTGGACGGCCTCTTCCGAGCGTTCGTCGCCCTCAACCTCCTCGCGGTCGTGCTCGGCGTCCTCAATTTCCTGTTGGGGTCCAACTACATGTTTCTCTGCCGGCCCCCCGCCGGCACCGAATCGCCCTTCTTCTTCGCCGGATGGCCCTGGTACATCCCCATCATCGGCCTGGTCGCCCTGGGCATGTTCTTCGTCGTGTTGTCTCCTTTCCTGGTGACGCGGTGGTGGGCATCCCGAACGCCAAACGGCCCAGCGTGAAGCAATACCCGCCAGTGGTTTGTCCTCGGCGGGTGATCAAGGGTCCCCGCTGACATCGATCACCTCGATCGAGATCTTTCGCGACTCGTCTTCGGATAACGATTCCTTGAGGAGTTCTTTGAGTTCCTGTGGGCTGGCTGGACGGGTTCCGAAAGGGGGCCGTTGAGTGCGGTTATTTCCAAACCAGAACACGAGATAAATCCCGTATCCGTCCGTGGCCGGACCTCTGGTGTATTGCTCGATCAGTTGAGTCCTACATGCTTGCCACAGGTCCGGGTGAGTGTTCTTCTTGATCTCCACCGGTACGTGGAAATTCTGAAAGGAAACGCGTATGTCGGCCCGTGTGTCCCTGGCGTACTGCCCTTCCGGTTGGGCATCGACTCCCTGCGGGAGGCGTAGCCGCAGATCTGAGAGCATTGCATCCCGGCAGGAATCCTCATGCTTCGGGGAATCTCGTCGGCCATAGCGGTCCTCGTTCCAGTACTGGCGCCAGTCGTCGGTGTTGCCGGTCCGGATCTGTTTTCCAATCTCGTCCAGCCGGTCAACGACGAGAGCGGACAGATCCGCCGCGTTGGCAGGTGACCCTCCGTTCAACGTCGTGCAGACTTGCTCGATATCGGGATGCCGATAGCGAGCGTCACGCCAGATCACTCGTTGGGCATCCCTTGCGTCCGAGAGCACATAGCACCAGCGGGAGAGATCCGGATCAGAACAGAGCGCGCCCAGAATGTTCCCCGCGGCCCCATCAGACGAAGCGGCGAGCATTCCAATCAGTTTGTTGACAAGATCCGAGGATTTCTTGGCCGCAGTCACGGCACCGTTCTCACCCGCCCAGTCACTCGGACCGACGCAGCTTCCGACAAGTTGGATGAGAAGATCGACTATGGGCATCTCCAGTTCTCCCAAGGAGAACGGCAAAGGGTCATCGGAGGTGAAGAATGACGCCAAATGACGAATTCGGCCCTCTTTTCCCTGGACGAAATCGTAAAGGGGGTCTTTCCAAATGCTTGGTGCGACGACGACTCCTGCGGCCAGCCAATTGACGCGCTGGGGAGGATTCATGCTGGTTAGCGACAGCTTTTTCTCGATCCGTTTCCTGAGCGAGTCCCTGTCGGCATGCTGCAGAGATGCCCAGAGCAGGTGACGTAAATCCGGAAGCTGATTCAGCTTGCAGCGTGTGGGAAAAGCCTTGAGCAGAGGCAAGACCGCACGATGCGCAACTTCGACGTGCTCCTGGTCATGGGCGAGTGCCCAAAGCTTGTAAACGGACTCATGACCACTACGGAACGCGGAAACGGCGAATTTGACCTGGATGTCCGCTACGGTCTCGGGGCGGGTGCGAAGGAGGCGCCGGTACCATTCGGGTCGATAGTCCCCATGCCGCGTACAAAAATAATGGGCGACAGCCTTTCGAATCCGGCTTTCGCTCCAGTGTGCCGGGTCGCGCCGTGTTGTCCTATCGAGTTCCGCCAAACCTGCCAGGAAGGGAAGTTGAAGAAATGACCATTTATTTTGTCGGTACAGTCCGAGCACCTCGTCAACGGCGGGAATGTCCGATCGGAGAATTGAACTCTGAAGTCCCTGCAGCACGATGTCCTTTAGACGTTGGTCACCATGCACCGACTTTTCGATAGCAGTTGGTCCCCATTCGAAATTCGGATTGAAGAACTCCCCGAAGTACACTTTTGCCATCCGGTGAAGCAACGCGGGCGCCGCCCGGTTTTCTAGGAGGGCAAATTGATTCGAACGGATATAGTTAAGCCATTCCTCCTTTTGTTTCCTCCGCTCTTCAACGTAGCGGTCCAGCCGGTACGGCTTCTCTGGAGGAGTCGACGCAGAAGAAAGGTAAAGATCCAGCTTCGTCCTGAACGAATCGTTCAAGCCAGAGTGGTCCTTCAGCCGTTCGAGCGACAGGTCAGCATCGTTTTGCCGATGACGATGCGAATAGATCGCCTCTTCGAACAGATATCCTGCAACCTCGGGTTTCGATTCCGCCATGGCAACGGACTGTTCCAGGCACCAACGGCCGAAATCCACTGGCAGCACTCCAAAAAGCCGCGCCTTGACGCTGTATGCGAAAATCTCGACCTCTCCGGTTCCTCGGTAGCGGTCTAGTCCCTCCAGGATGATTTCCTTCTGTACCTCAGGACGCCGCTTGAGCCATGACCTTACGCCAGCTAGTTCAGGCGACCACACGAACGTAGCTAAACCGAGCCAGTCGTAAAGTCGTTGAATGTCCAGTTCGTCCCCGTATGCCTCAAAAACCCGAATCAGCAGTCTTGCCGGAAGATCTCTAAGCCATCGGCGCTCCAACGCAGGTTGTAATCGCGGAAGTTCTTGGCACATATGGTCGAGGAGTTGGGCCTCGTCTTCGTCGGTGGATTTGCTTGAAAGCCCAATCTCCCAGAAACGCCAGTATCGGCCGATGAGATCCGGATTCCCGTCCACGGTTAGATATTCCAGCACCTCCGACGGCGGAACCTCCCTGGGATAAAGCAAATCAAGCAGGGTCCCCGTGAGCTCGTAGTCAGGATCAGGAACTGCACCGTTCCATATTTCTTCCAAAAGCACCTTGAGGTCACTCGTTCCTGTCTGCGCCTGCTGGCACTGGATAAAGGCATCCAGAGCCAAGCAATTGATTCCTGGCCACCAAGTCTCGTCGCGGACGATTCCACGGAGAATCTCGGAAAGACACGCCAGCGGTTCGCCGTTCAACAAAACTCGCAGTACGAATGCGGTGAAAAACTGATCCTTTTTGCTTCGTGAGGAGTCGGTCAGAACCTGCCTGAAGGTATCTGCCATGTCTGGAGTGGCGATCGCTCCAAAGCCCACTGCTATCCGAGGTACAACCAGACGAGACGCCTCGCGATGCAAAGCTCTCAGAAGTGCCCGTTTCTCGTGGTTTGAGAACTCGCCGAGATCACCATACTGGCCGACACCAATAGGGTCGCGATCGATGAGTTCCGCCCGGGATTCTCTGCAATGCGCCGCTAACCACGCTGAGAGGCCCCTCATCTCCGTAACTACACTTCCGTCTTCTCCGGCAATCAGGGAGAGAATCCGGCGGGCTGGAAGCCGATCTTCGACGATGCTCGCCACGTACCGGGCGCCGAGGAACTCGGCGATGTTTCGGTGAATGGGGACGAAACGATCAACGGCGTCTCCCTTGAACAATTTCGTCCCGAGAGCTCGGCGGAGAAGTTCAGGAGATGAATAGTCGCACCGATCCAAGGTGGGGTAGTCTGCGAGCGCCTCGTTGGACCGTATGGAATATCCTGCAATCCCCGATAGAAGTTGAACGGCGCAGAGGCAACCGGCGGCGTCAAGCAGACGGTCCGGTGCAGGCGGCCCCTCAGGCTCCGCCGCCACTTGATGTTCCTCGTTGTGTTCTTGAACCATCCGGCTGCATGCCATTTCGAAGCTCTGTTTACGGCTTTCCGGCCAGCCGCGGCCGCCGCCAACCACATCGGCCAACATCCTGAGAGTTAGCGGATTTGCGAGCAGGCCGTAGACTCTCTTCTCGTGAGCATTCTGGATGAATTCAATGGGGTCGGAGATGTCCGGCCGGGGCGTCAGGATTTCGACGATCTTCGAATCCGTTAAGGGGTCCAATTGTAAAACTGTCACTCCCCCCGCAGGCGATACGGACTCCAAGTGGCTACGGTCGTTACTTCCCAACCAGTCTGCGGTTCGGCACGACAGGCGGAAATGAGGACGGCCCAATGCGTCAAGGCGTCTTCGGATCTCGTCGAACGGCGTACGGACGTCCAACGATCCCGCGCGGACCTCATCCAGTCCGTCGACGAAAAGCGTCTTCTCGCGCCACTCGGGATGGCTCTTCAAGTCGAGAGTGATGAAATCTCGGGCCTTGACGAGACAGGCATCCTCCCCATGCTCATTGCACTCTGAATCGAAGGCCGTCGTTTTGCCGGCGCCGGGGTCGCCGAGGAGAACGTACGCAGGTTTCGACCGGAAATCTTTCAGCGACCGGGGATTCCTCTCCCGGTTCCGGCCCTCATCCCCAGCTGGAATCTCCGTACAGGTGCGGGATACGATACCGTCCATCACTGCTCGAACCACTGATTGGGCGGCGCCATGAGAAACTCGTCCAGCGGTATGCCGCCCTCTCCCACCAGCAAGACACGATTGGGACGAAAACGTTCCCGAAAAGCTTCCAGTCCCCGCAGAGGCTTCGTCTTCGATCCCCCCTTGACCTCGATGGCGATGATCCGGGGACCGCGCCGGAGGATGAAATCGACCTCGTGCGGACTCTCCCGCCAATAGTGGAGGCTCATCCCCGGCGGGGCCGTGTTGAACAGGTGGGCTCCGACCGCGCTTTCGACGATGCGACCCCAAAAGGTTCGGTCTGCAATTGCTTGGTCGAATGTGTACCCCGAACCGGCGGTCATCAAGGCGGTATTCAGCACGTTGAGTTTTGGGCTCGACGCCCGGCGCCGATACGGTTGTCGGAAGTACTTGGGCAAACCCGTGACCAAACCTGTGTTGGAGAGCAGGTCGAGGTACCGGGCGAGCGTGGTCGTGTTGCCTGCGTCCTGGAGCTGGCCCAACATCTTGTTGTACGAAAGGATCTGCCCGGAATAGGCGGCGCCCAGTTCGTAGAGCCGTTTCAGCAACGCCGGTTTGTCCACACGCGTCATGGCGAGGAGATCCTTTTCGATGTTCGGCTCGACCAGCGCGCCGAGAATGTAATTCCGCCATCGGTCCGGGTCTCTAACCAAGGGAACTGCACCCGGATAACCGCCGAAATAGAGGTATTTCGGCAGGTCGAATCCAAAGGCCGCAGACATCTCATCGAATGACCAGTGGGTAACGCGGATCGGTTCGAAGCGGCCGGCCAGACTCTCGTTCAAGCCCGATTGCATGAGTAGAGGAGCCGAGCCCAGGATGACCACGTGCAACGGGCAATTCCTGGCCCGGTCGGCGTCCCATAGGCCCTTTACGGTTTCGGACCACTGGGGAATCTTCTGGATCTCGTCGAACACCAGCACGAATCGCCCGGCTCGTTCTGCATCGAGACGGGCTTGCTCCCAGTTACGGACCAACCAATTCGTATCTCGCACATGCGTTAGAGCGAAACTCGCAGCCGGCCTGTCATCCCGGATGCCGGGGCGCGGATATTCTGGCTCGTCGACTGCCAGATAGCGGCGGCAAGCAGGGCTGATCCGCTGGAGCGCCTGGAGCACGATGGTGGTCTTGCCGGTTTGGCGCGGACCGAACAACGTAATGAGACGGTGGGGTGGCTCGGCCAACCGTTGGCTGAGAGTTGCGACCTGGGACCTCTGGAATGATTCCACAGGTCAATTTTACTCTATTGAGTAATTTCTCTCAATAGAGTAAACTCGCCCAATCATCGCTTACGTAACGTCTTGCATCACAAGCGATTCCGTATCCCGCCGTCAGCCGGCAGTGGTCTGGAAGGCTCGGGCCCGGTAGAGGAAATCCACCAGGTTCCCCTCGTGCGGTTGGAGCCAGTTGAGGCGGATGGTGGGGATAGGGCCCAGGTTGAGGCGGTCGATATGGGGACAGTCCATGAGCTTCTGCCGGAACGCGGAATCTTCCGTGATGCCCGTCACCACCAGGCTGTCGCCGATGCGGTCCAGCATCTCCGCCTGCGGGCATTCCACCACGCTGGCGAAGGGGAACATGTACTCGGTATTGGCCAAGGTGGCTTCCGGAGACGTTGAGTGGATCAACGTGGGCCGCAGGTAGGAGCAGCGCTCGTGGGAAATCAGGCGGTCGCCGCCGCGGTAGCGAGCCGTCACGTCCTCGACCCCGGCCTCCCGAAGCCCCTGTTCGATGCCGGCGTCAATGGCTTCTCCCTGACCCTGAACCGTAAAGGCGGCCAACTGCGCCTCCGGATCCTCAGGATTCTTGGGTGCCACCGGGCCCAACCGGCGGGCCAGAGCGTCGGCGATCTCCCGGCCGTGGCGCGAGACCCAGATCCCGGAACAGCTGATGCAACTGCGGCCGCTGTTGACCAGGACGCTGTCCACCATGAGGTCCAGATGGCTTTCCCAGTCGTCGACCTGGTCGTCTCCCAGCAGGATCTTGCTGAATCCGGGTCCGTGCACCTGGACCCGTGGATTGTTGCCGTACTGCTCGATGGTCGGGGTTCCGCCGAAGATGAGGTTCCGGGTGCAGTGCTGGAGGACGGCCGCACCCACGTCCCCCAATCCCGGATAGAGGGAGATGGCGGTTCGGGGGATGCCGGCCTGGAAGAAGGCTTCGCTCATCCGGTATGGGGTCCACGGCTCCTGGGGCCCGGGCTTGAGCACAAGACCGACCTGAAGCGGAATGACGGGGAGCCAGAGGCCGTGCACACCGGGCGAGTTGGACGGGAGCACCATGCCCAGCACCGGGGTCGTGGCCTGAAAGCTCCGGACGACACCGTTTTCCTCTCCATAACCCGCAGTCAATATGGAGAGATCGAGGCCCCGGGTCAGAGCGTCCAGGATCTGCTCCATCGAAGTCAGGACATGGTGGAGCTTCTCCATGTTCTGCCGACACATGTGCTCCGGCAACCCGGTGGTCGCCGACTGGTAGCGCACGAACTCGTCCGGAGTCTGGCTTCCGTCCCCGGCGGGGAGCTCGGAGGACATGAAAAGGTCCGCCGCCCGGGAAACCCGGCCGATCAACTCCTGGATCGGGATCTCCCGGAGCGCGTCCCGGGCCCGCTGTGCTCTTCGCATGTCGCGGGCGATCATCCCGCCGATGGACTGGCTGACTTCCGCCAGCGGCTCCCCGGAGATGAAATGAACCACCTGGTCCACTTCCAGGCTCTTGTAGGGCTTGCCCCAGCGAAGAATTGGAAAATGAATCACCGAACCCCTCCCGGGTTATGACTCGTCAACTGGAGCGGCGGCTTTCCAGCCGCCGACTCTTTGTCCGGTCCCGTCTTGTTCCGCTCTGGACAGAAGAGGGTGCCCACAAGGGGCGCCCTACCAAACATTCTTCGTCCATTTGCACAAGATCTCGGGATTAAGAAACTAATAAACACCAACCGTCGTGGTGGCGGCAAAGCGGTGGAACGGCCGAACCCCGCTCACGCCGTCCCAGGGGTATTGAGCACAGGGAGGTTCCCGCTCCCCTTCGTCCCTTTCCAGGAACTGGGGGATGAATAACTCGGGGGTCAGGGTGGTCAACAGGACGCGGCCCGTCTCGCCGTAACCCACGACCTTCTCCGGGTCGTCGAAGTCCATGACCCTCAGAACCGCTCGGGGCTGCGGTGCATAGTAGGTGATCTTGTAGTTCTCCGCCGGGTCGAAGGCCTTGGAGGCCGCCAGGCCCATGAGGGAGTTCCCGTATGTCGGGGTCATATAAACGCCGTCCAGCAGCTCCTCGACTGCGAACCGGTACCACTGGGGCGTGAACTCGGTCCCGCCGGAGAAGATCCCCGTGATACCCGTTTCACGCAAACTGGTTCCCTGATCTTCCAGCCGGTCGCACAGCGCCTCGAGCAGCTTGGGTGTCGTGAACAGGCAACGGATCTCGTGGCCGGCGGAAAGGAGGGTCATGGCCTGATCGATCACATGGTCCTGATAGGCCTTCAGGTGGTCCGTCCATCCCTTCTTGATGAGCTTGATGACCCAGCGAGGATCCAGGTCCACGCAAAAACAGATTCCGCCGCGATGGTGGGCCAGATGCTCCACGGCCAGGCGGAGACGCCGAGGTCCCGACGGACCCAACATGAGCCAATTGGATTTCAGGGGAAAACGCTCCGGCGGCAGAGTCTCGGAGAAAAGTTCGTAGTCCACCCGGAAATCCCGCACGTTGACCCGGCTCTTGGGGGTGCCGGTGGTCCCACCGGTCTCGAAGACGAAGATGGGATCCTGCGCATAGGCCCGGGGGACCCAGCGCCGAACCGGTCCGCCCCGGAGCCAGTTGTCGTCGAATCGGCCGAAGCGGGAGAGGTCGTCCAAACCCTTGACCTCTTCGCGCGGATCCCAGTCCGCCTTCCGGGCCCAGTCGAGCCAGAAGGGACACCCGGTCTCGGGATCGAAATGCCACTGGACCATGGCCCGGACCTGCGCGTCCAATTCTTCGCGCCGGGACCGGGCCTGCTCCTGCAGGGATTCGGAATTCATGAGGGCGCAGTCTATCCCGGCCCCGAAGAGGGGGTCAAGAATGCCGGCGAGGCTCGAAAAACGGCTTAGAACGTAGGAGCTTTCACGCCCTTGATGGCAACGTTCACACAGGCGGGGAGACCTGAATCGAGGGCTCGTTCCAGCGCCGGTTCAAGGTGCTGCGGATCCGACACCCACTCTCCGTGGCCGCCCAGAGCCTCGACCACTTGGTCATAGCGAGTGGGAAGAAGCTCGCAGCCCACGGTTCGTTCTGATCCGTAGTGGTCCAACTGGAGCTGGTATTCGGCGTTCCAGCGGGCATCGTTGCCTACGACGGCGACGATAGGGAGCTTGTACCGCAAGGCCGTATCGAATTCCATGGCGTGGTATCCGAAGGTCCCGTCTCCCAGCAAGGCGAATACCGGTTGCCCGGGCCGGGCCAGCTTGCAGGCCAGCGCCATGGGGATGGCGCTGCCGATGGCGCCCGACGGCCCGTTGATCAGGTTCACGCGAGAGTCGAGGCCGGCTTGCACCCATTGGCCGAACTCGCCTCCGTCACTCACCGCCGAGGCGCCATCCGGCAGGACAGCCCGGAGTCCTTCGCAGACCCGGAGAGGATGACCGCCAACGCTCCCACGGGTCCGGCGTCTCCGAACGGGCCGACTCGACGGCGCGGCGCCAGGAATCGAAAGAAGCTCCATCCATTTGCGAACAGCGGGCCAGCTCCGAGGCAGCCGCGGCAGGGTCCGCCCGCAGATTCAGCACCATCCTGGGATGGACCGGCGCTGGGCTCTCATGCGAGTCGATGCTGACGAACCTGGTGTTGGCTGCGAAGGGAGGCCCTCCGAACCGGAGGGCAAAGTCCAGTTCCTTCCCCAACAACAGCACCAGGTCGGCCCGGCCCAAAAGGCGGGATGCGCTGTAGAGTCGAGGGTCGTTGACGCCCCGGGGACTTTCCATCTTGAGGGCGGGCGCGCCGCAGGCGTCGGAGAGTTCCATGATGTTTCGCCACCGCTGCGGTCGAGACATGGCCGCACCGGCCAGCAGGAGAGGCCTCCGGGCCCTGGCCAGAAGCCGGAGCACGTGCTCCGCATCGTCGTTGTTGATGGACTCGCACGGGTCCGGTTGGGGGGCGTTTTCAGGAAACACCGCCTTCGACGACAGGATGTCGCTGGGGACGCTCAGGTGAACCGGCCCCGGCCTCCCCGAACCGGCCAGAGCAAGAGCCTGCTCCAGCGCGGCTCCCGCCCATTCCGGGGAATCAACCCGCCAGGATGCCTTGGTCACGGGATCGGCGATGGCCACCTGGTCCATTTCCTGGAAGGCGCCCTTCCCCAACTGGCTCAAGGGAGAGTGTCCACTGATGAGGACCAGGGGCGACTCGGCCTGGCGCGCCACATAGAGGGCGCCAATGGCGTTGCAGTGCCCCGGTCCCGCCGTTACTACGGCAACCCCTGGAGTTTCCTGCACCCGGCCCCAGGCATCGGCCATGTGCACCGCGGCCGCCTCGTGGCGGGTGTGGATCAGTTTCAGGTCCCGGCCGATGGTGGCGTCGTAGAGGGAGAGGATCTGGTTTCCCGACAGGGTGAACAAATGGCGCACCCCGTAGTCCAACAGGCAGTCGACCAAGTTCCCGGCAACGGATTGAGACATGGGGTGGATTCTCTTCCAACGGCGGGTCGGCTACAATCCCAGGAACTGAAAGGGAGCCGGAAACCATGCCCATAGTAGAGCACCGCAGTTTGTCAGCGAAGCCTTGGAGGCCCAACTACCGGAGCTACGACATCACTCGCGACGGAGACGGAACCACCACCAGCAGCGTTTCGTGGGCTCTGGTGGGAACGGGGGCCGGGGCGCCTCTCCACTTTCACGAAGCCGAGGAGTTTATCGTCGTCCAGGAGGGAACATTGGAATTCCGCCTGGGCACCGAAACGCATCGGGTGGGTCCCGACCATACGGTCGTCGTGCCCGCCCGCACACCCCACGCATTCACCAACGTCGGCCCCGGCGTGGCCCGGATCATGGCCTTCTTTCCCGTCAAGGACCCCTTTCTGGGGACCACCTACCTGGAGGGTGAGCCGCCGGCCGTCCATCGGGGCCGCTCCAATGTCCAGCACCAGACTCCGGGCGGCACCTCTTGAGAATCGGACCGCGGGCGGGAGAAACGGATCGGAGAAACTTGATGAAAATTTGGAATAAGGCATTTCTTGCGCTGTTTGTCTTTGCGCTGCCTGCGTTTTTCCTGACGGCAGCGGAGCTCGCTGCCGCCGACTGGCCCCAATGGCGCGGCCCGGCCCGCGACGGGATCTCGCGAGAGCAAGGGATCATCACCGCCTGGTCCCAGCCGGGTCCTCCTCTGGCCTGGAAGGTTGAGGGAGGCGAGGGCTTTTCTTCCATCTCCGTCTCTCAGGGACGCCTCTACACCATGGTCGACCGGAACGATCAGGAGTGGGTCGTGTGCCTGGACACGGGGACGGGCCTGGAACTCTGGAAGGTGCTCTCGGCAGACTCATACAAGGAATATCAAGGGGGTAACGGCGCCCGCGCGACGCCCACCGTCGACGGTCCGCGAGTCTATGCCCTGGGGGCGACGGGGACGCTGCTCTGCCTGGACAAGCGTTCGGGACGGGTGATTTGGAAACGGGAGATCCTCGAGGAGATGGGTGCAGAGAACCTGACCTGGGGCGTTTCCACTTCTCCCCTGGTGGAAGAGAGCATGCTCTTGGTGAACGTGGGTGCTCCCGGAGCTTCGGTCGTGGCCTTCGACAAGGAGACGGGGAAGGTGATCTGGAAGGCGCTGGACGAGGCGGCCAGCTACTCCTCCCCCATCGCCATCACCGTGGACGGGATCCGCGAAGTCGTCTTCTTCGGAGGACGCGCCATCATGGGCCTTTCGCCGCGAGACGGGAAGCTCCATTGGAGCCACGAATGGCGGACCACTTCGGACATGAACATCGCCACCCCGATTTTCGCCAATCCCTACCTGTTCATCTCCTCGGGACGGGGAACCGGAAGCGGCCTCCTGCATCTGTCCCGCAAAGGGGACGGCGTCAAGTCCAAATTCGTCTGGACCCAGGAGACCATGCAGAACCACTACAACGGCTGCGTGCTGGTGGGAGAGTACCTGTACGGGTTCGACAATTCGGTCCTCAAGTGCATGCGGCTGACGGACGGCAAGGTTCTCTGGGCCCATCGAAGCGTGGGCAAGGGTTCCCTGATCGCGGCGCAGGGTCACCTCATCGTCCTGGGCGAGCAGGGCCACATCGCCATGGTCCAGGCCACCCCGGAAGGATACCGGCAGACGGGCGTGAAAAAGATCCTCCAGCACCGAGCCTGGACTCCGCCGGCGCTGTCGGGAGGGCGGATCTATGCCCGCGACCACCACCACATCGCCTGTCTCGACCTGAGGATGCGGCGCTGACGTGAATCGGCCCAAGTCGGAACCGCACGTCTATCCAACCCCGCCGCCGCTGCTGCAGCGCCTCACCCTCTCCTCGCTCTGGGCCTACGTGGGCCCCGGAGTGATCATCGCCTCGGTGACCATCGCCAGCGGCGAACTGGTTTTCGCCTCCCGGAGCGGCGCCATCTTCGGTTACGGAATGCTCTGGTGCTTTCTCTACGCCGGCATCTTCAAGGGGATTCAGGTCTACACCGCTTCGCGGCACATCGTTCTGACCGGAGAGCATCCCATGACCACCTGGTGCTCCATGCCGGTGGTGGGAATGGCGTTTCCCCTGCTCATCGTCGTACCGGCGGTCATGCTCATGCTGGTTGGATTTTCGGCGTTGTCCGAGATCTTGGCGACCTTCATTCACCGGCTTCTGGGAGGGGTCGTGGCGGGAGCTGCCGTCGGTCCCTGGCAACACCTGGAATTCTGGCTCAATGTCTGGGCGACGGTGGTGCTGACCGTCTGCCTGGTCCTGGCTCTGATCTCCACCTACGACATCGTGGAGCGTCTCTCCACCGTGATCCTGGGGGTCATGGTGGTGTGCATCGCTTCGGCCGTGGTCGTCCTGGGGCCCGACATTCCTGACCTGCTCCGTGGGCTTTTCCTGCCCCGGGTCACCGACTACCAGCCCTGGGTCCTGGAGAAATATTCCGAGACCTTTTCCGGGCGCAGCCCCTGGCTGGAGATCCTGCTCTACATCGGAGCGGTGGGAGGGGGCAGCCAGGACTACGTGGGCTACATCGGGTTCCTGAGGGAGAAGAAATGGGGCCTGGCAGGGATACGCGTCGCCGGTCGCCGGGAACTGGCCGAGGCGGCGCGGAATTCCGCCTCGGAGGTGGCCGAACGGGCCCGAGTCTGGACCCGGGCGCCTCTGCTGGACACCACCCTCTCTTTCACCTTCGTCATCCTGGTGACCCTGCTGTTCGCCGTCCTGGGATCCATGGTGTTGAACCCGAACCAGGCAATTCCCGACGGCAGCGAGTTCCTGACCGTCCAGGAGTCCTTCCTGACCACGCTGCATCCTCAACTCAAGTGGCTCTACCGGGTGGGTGTCTTCCTGGCCTTCATCGGGACCCTGTACGGGGCTTTCGAGGTCTACTCCCGCGTCATCTCGGAAGGGGTGCGCAGCATCTTTCCCCGTTTCGTTGCCCGCCCCTTTTTCAAGTCCCTGCGAACGGTGACCATTTCCTACTGCTTTCTGGGCGGATTGCTGCTGGTCTGGCTCCCCAAGGAGATCGCCGGAGACGTGCTCGGGCGCATCACGTTCACGGGAGTGATAAGCGGCGGAATCGCCGCCTGCGGACTCTGGTGCTTCGCCATGATCTGGGCCGACCGGTACCGGTTGCCGCCCCCGCTACGCATGAGCTGGAAGCTCAGAGCAGCCACCGCCGTTGCCGGCGCCGTCATGTTCTCACTGGGAGTCCGTGTCATCGTCTCCTACTTTCAAGGAGGTTGAATGAAGCTGAAACAGTACGAAATCCACAGAGTCCATCTTCCACTGCCCCACCCCATCGGCGATTCCCAGGTCTGCTTCGTAGATCACCGAGGAACGATTCTGGAGTTGGAGACCGACTCCGGCCTGCGGGGAGTCGGCTTTCAGGTCCACCAAGGGATGCCTACGGCCGCCCTGAAGGAACTAAAGGAACAATTCGAATTCCAGACCTGGCCCGCCCTCCGGGGCTCGAACCCCTTCACCGTGGCCAACCGCATCGATCGGCCCCGGGGAGGAAACGTCGGCGCCTCTCCCTTCGGTCTCGTCGTGGAGACGGCGCTCTGGGACCTGATGGCCAAGCACCTGGATCTCCCCCTCTACCGGCTCCTGGGTGGGACCCGATCCCGGGTTCGGGCCTACGGGAGCACCCTCGACTTCCATCTGACGGACCATGAGTTCCGGGCCAAGCTGATCCGGTTCCGGGAGCAGGGATTCAAGGCCATGAAGATCAAGGTGGGCCACCCCGACGTGGAATGGGACCTGGCCCGGATGGCCATCGCCCGCCAGGAGATGGGACCCGAGCCGGACCTCATGATCGATTCCAACGAGGCCTGGTCTCCCAAGGAGGCCCTGCTGAGGCTTCACCGCTACCGCGACGAGGGGTTCGAAATCTACTGGATGGAGGACCCCATCGACCGCAACGATCTGGACGGCTACCGCATGCTCTGCTCCGAGATTCCATTCACGCGCATCAATACCGGCGAATACCTGGGCTTCTCCGGGAAGCGGCGACTGTTGGAAGCGGCCGCCGTAGACGTTCTCAACGTGCATACCTCCATCTCCGAATCGCGAACGGCCGCCCGTCTGGCAGGCGATTACGGGATTCCCGTTTCGCTGGGCAATACCCCTCTGGAGACCGGGGTCCACGCGGCAGTTAGCTTCCCAGAATGCCTCTACATGGAGTTTTCCGATCTGATGTGGAACAAGCTGGCCCGGGAGCCGATCCGTTTCGAGGACGGCTATGCCATCGCGCCCGATCGGCCGGGCCACGGTCTGGAACTGGACCGGGATGCCCTGGCCCACTACTCGGTGCCGGGATAGTTCCGCATACCCAACATCTTGTGCAAATGGGGGAAAGATCAATTGTAGGGGCACCCCTTGTGGGTGCCCTCCTCGGTCCAAACCGGAGCGACACGCGACGAATTGGAGAGTCGGCGTCTGGAATGTCACCGCGACGAGATTCTTGTTCCGGCTGCGCCGGCTTAGGGATCAACCCATCACGCGAACTCCGCCGAATCTTCCAGAGGACAACCGATGCCTAGATTTCGGCCGGAAGCTCTGAGCCGGATCCTACAACGCATCCTGGTGGCCGCGGGTGCGACACCGTCGGAGGCCTCGACGGTCGCCTCGCTGGGGATCGACGCCCATCTTTCGGGCCACGATTCTCATGGCACTCTTTCTCTCTTGGGCTACGTGAACAAGATCTCCACCGGAGAAATCGTCCCCGGGGCGAAGGTGGAGGTCATTCGGGAGACTGACTCCACATTGGTTCTGGACGGGAACTGGGGCTTCGGACACGTGGTGGTCCGGGAGGCCACGCTCCGGGGCATCCGAAAGGCTCGGAAAGCCGGGACCTGCGTCGTCAGTGTGCGCCACGCGAACCATCTGGGACGCCTCAGCGACTACCTGCGGATGGCCACCGGCGAGGGCATGGCGGCCATCATGATGGCCAACGCCCACGGTCAGCGCGGGCTGGCGGCTGCCTTCGGCGGGATCGATCCCCGCCTTTCGACCAATCCCATGGGAGTCGGCGTGCCTACGGGCGGAACTCCGCTGATCCTGGACATGACCACCACCGTCGCCGCCGGCGGAAAGGTGGCTCTGGCGCATAATCTGGGGGAGCCGGTTCCCGACGGGTGGTTGATCGACAGCCGCGGACGCCCCACCAACGATCCCGGCGTGATCCTGGAAGACCCTCCCGGTTCCCTGCTTCCCCTGGGAGGGCCGGCCGGCTACAAGGGATTCGGGCTCGGGCTCGCCGTGGAGGCTCTGGCCGGAGCCCTGAGCGGAGCCGGCTGCACCGACTGGGACCGGATCCGGGGAGGAAACGCGGTTTTTCTCAACGTCATCAACGTGGCCAGCTTCGCCCACCCGGAAAATTTTCACGCCCAAATGCAGGGTTTTCTGGAACGGATCAAGGCACCCCCCCGGGCTCCCGGATTCGACGAGATCCTGATCCCGGGCGAGCGGGAGGCCAGGGAGCGGCGCAGGCGGAGCCGGAAGGGCATCTCCCTTCCTGAGCGTACTTGGCGCGAGGTGGTCGCAGTGGCCGATGATCTGGGCTTGAGCCTGGACGACAATGAGGACAAATCGCCATGAAACAAGACACGGAAAGCATCGTCCGGAAGGCGCTCATGCACCTGGAACTGCAGGGGTGGACCGTGCTGGAGGGGGTCATCCCCGCGGATCGGGTCGGCCCGATCTGCAAGCACGTGGAAGAGACGGTGGCCCGGCACGGGACGGGAGAGAACATCCAGGGACTGGGCAGCCGAAAGGGACTCCTGGCCTACGATCAGTCCTTCGCGCCCTACCTGGCGGACCCTCGTATTCTGGGGGTGGCCGAGACCCTGTTCGGACCCCACTACCGGATCTCCTACACCACGGCCCACATCAGCTATCCGGGAAACCAGCGCGGGAAGCTGCACGCCGACTGGCCCTTCAATCAACACAACGCCGGACACATTCCCGCCCCCTATCCCGATGCGGTCCAGCACCTGACCACCCTCTGGATGCTCTCCCCCTTCACCGAGGAGACGGGCGCCACCATCATCGTGCCCGGCAGTCACCGGCAGCCCAACAATCCCACCGGGGACATCGGGGTCGACCCCATGGATACATTCCCCAGCGAGATCCGGGCGACAGGCGACGCGGGCAGCGTCCTACTTTTCGACAGCCGGCTCTGGCACGCCATCTCCCACAACGTGAGCGACCGGCCCCGGGTGGGAATGGCCGTGCGTTACGCGCCCTGGTGGTTGAACCTGGACATCCTGATGCCGGGCTCGGTGGAACGGACCCGGATGGTGGACGAGACCGGGATCATGGACAACGTCGTCGTTCCCGTGCCCCGGCCCGTCTACGACGGCCTGCCGGAAAACGTCAAGCCGCTCTTTCGCCACTGGGTTGCATCGTGACCGAAACCGGACCTTCAACAGCACTATCTCTAATTCGGATCCTGATTCTGGACAATTGCTGCAACGGCGCCGACCTCAGGCGTGATAGGGCTCGTAGCGCTCAACCTTGATCTGGTCCTGGGTACGGCGTGCTTGGGCGAGATCGTAGGTGGCCTGCAACCGCATCCAATTGTCGGCCGTGGACCATCCGATCTTCTCCAGGCGGATGGCCATTTCGGCAGAAATGCCCGCCTTTTCGTTGACCAAGTTACTCAGGTTCTGAAGGGTCACACTGAGAAGTTCGGCTGCCCGGGTCACGGTCAGTTCAAGAGCATCGATACAATCCTGCCGAACGATGCGGCCCGGATGGGGCGGATTCTTCATTGGCATGGCTGCCTTCTCCTTGGCTTCAGTAACAATCAAGTCAGCGGGGCCAACGACGCAAGATCCGGCAGACCAGAATACCAGTGCTGATGAGGACCACGCCCATGCTCACCCTCTACCGTCACCTGCACGTTGTAGCACTGCCGGAACCCTTCCGTGCTGGTGTTCATGATCCCGCTCTCCGGGTCCGTGAAGTTGCTCCATGCCTTCGGATCCGGTTCTCCGTTTCTGAAGGCTCGCAGACCAGGAAGTGCGATAGACGCCGATTGCTTCCCGATCGCTCATGAAAATCGGAGGCGGAAGTGATGTCAAGCGGATTTTCGATCGCCCTGTCACGATGGCGCCCCCTCCGACAGCGCTACTCCGGGAGTGGCTGGGCCGATCCGGAACTCCCACCGGAAGACGGCTCGCCCGGATTTCCGTTTGACACACAGTGCGGCACTGCCGCACATTACGTTCGTGCGTGCCTTCGTCACCAAGACGTATGAGCGAGCGGTGCGCAAGCTCCTGCCGGAAGCAGATCGACAGGCCATGGAGGTAGCCATCGCCGCCGACCCGGGCGCTGCGCCAGTGATTCGGGGAAACCGGAGGGCTACGGAAACTGCACTGAGGGGGACCGGCACGGGGCAAGCGGGGTGGAATCCGCACGATCTATTTTCATCACGCACGACCCGAGGCGGTTTAATTGCTGACCGCGTACGCCAATGCGGGTCGGGACGACCTGCGTTCAGGTGACAGGAAGGCGCTTACGCGGCTTGTGGCCGCAATCAAGAACGAGGAGAAATACCGATGACGACTCAGCGCACCCGAGTGGGACGCGAGGTGGAAGAGGCCTTGGAAGAGGTACTTGCCCACGTGCGTGGTGAAACGCCGCTTCCTTGCCGAATCGTCGATGATCCGGCCGCAGAGCACATTGTTGCGCTGCGCAAACGCATGAAACTCAGCCGCCAGAAGTTCGCCGATCGATTCGGATTGGACGCCCGTGCGGTTCAAGACTGGGAACAGGGCCGACGGGTCCCCGACCGCGCGGCGCGCGTCCTGTTGACGGTTATCGACCGCGACCCCGAGGCGGTCGTGCGCGCCCTTGACGGGTAAGGGAGACCGATAATGATGGAACGCGGCAGCGGCAATTGTTCGCTGGCCTGGGACTCCCGGATCCCGGCGCCCACCTGATCGAAGTCTAGTTGGTCACCCGGATCGACAAGCTCATTCGTTACGAACGGGAGCGACGCAAGTTCCTCTGGCCGGCCTATGAGATATGACAAGTGAACAAGCCTCAACACGAACCAGTTCAGCGAGAATTCGCCCACCAGCTAATCGACTGGGAACGCATTCAGTCCCGCCGTGACTGTTATCCGCCGATTGGGCGGGCATTCCCGCTGGAGACGTTGAAAAAGCGCTCCAATAGTTGTCCTTAAATTGGAAGAGGGTCCTCAGGTAGGACTCGAACCTACAACCTTCCGGTTAACAGAATAACGCAGGTTGTCTATTTTGTTGGTTCTACGAGTAGAATGATGCGAGTGTCCGGCGCGATGTTCGCGCTTACACCGAGGTCCTGAAGAAATGAAACTGGGTAAGGTCTTTCTGCCCGAAGAGATCGCGGCGAGCGGTCTCCGGATGCTCAAGGCCCGGTGCGACTGTATCGCGCCGTGGGAGGGCAGCCACGGAATATCGGGGCCACTCTCCGACACGCAGATGAAGGAATTCCTGTACGAATCGGAAGCAGTGGTGATCAGACTTTTCTCGGTCACGGCAGCCGACCTCAAGCGGGCGGCACGCTTGAAAGTGATTGCCAAGCACGGGGTCGGTGTGGACAGCATTGACTGTAAGGCGGCAACCGCGCACGGCATTCCAGTCACCTACACACCGACCGCGGTCGGCAACGGGGTTGCCGAGCACGTGCTCACATTGATGCTGGGACTCGCGCGCCAGATTGTCTCGGCTGACGCGTCGACACGTGACGGCAGCTTTGACCGCAGCGGCCTTCGCGGTGTCGAACTGGCCGGCAAGACACTCGGGATTCTCGGCTTGGGAAGAATCGGCTGTCGCGTTGCCGAGAAAGCCAGCCGCGGCTTGGAAATGGAGGTCCTTGCTTACGATCCTCTGGTCAGCCCGGACAACTACGACGGGCCGGCGGTGATCGAGGACTCCGTCGAGTCCGTTTTGAGAAAGGCCGACTATCTAACGCTCCACATACCACTGACAGCGCAGACACGGCACCTTATCAATTCGCAGAGGTTGGCCCTCATGAAGTCCAGCGCCCGGATCGTCAACACTTCCCGCGGGGCAGTGATCGATGAGGCAGCTCTGGCGGAAGCCCTGGGCGAGGGAACGATCGCAGGAGCCGCGCTGGATGTCTTTGAGAGAGAGCCGCTTCCCGAAGATCATCCACTGTGCAAGGCGCCAAACACTCTGCTCACACCCCACATTGCCGGGGCGACGGTTGAGACGCTGGATCTGATGTCCCGCGAGGCGGCTCAGGCCATACTCGACGTACTGGCGGGGCGCAGACCCGAATACGTGGTCAATCCCGAGATTTACGGATCCTGACCAGCACAGCGGAACTTTGATCCGTCAGCCCGGTCCCTGCATTGGACTTGGTGGCGAATCGCCGACGCTAACACCGAGCCGACCTGCTACGAAGGGCAAAGTTGAAACCCCGACTGCGCCAAACGCTTCAGGGGGACATAGTGGTGTCAATTTCCACCAGATGACTCCCAACGGGTAGCGGAAAGCTTACTGACGAACCTCTTGCCGATCTTGCAACCGGTTGACCGTCGAGGCGTACGACCGCAGCGTCGCCTACCAGTTCAAGTCCGGAGACGGTGACGGTAGAATCGGCGGCATCTTCAGGGGTCTTGATTCGGAACCGAACGCGTGTCGGGCTCCACTCGAACTCACGTACCACAGCCGCGGTGTTGGCAACGAAGACAGTCTTGCCGTCGCGTTGCAGCTCAGTCTGGTCCGCACCGATGATTGCATCGTAGATGTGGCCTCGAAGCGGAAAGTTGCGGATGCGGGTAGTCTCTTTCAGCCCCAGCGAACCAAAGCGCAAGCCTCCCCAGGCTTCCTGGTCGATGCATTCCATCACAGGGATGATGGCTAGACTGGTACTCCACGCATAGTGAATCGTCGAACCGCCCCGCCCTTTGGGATCACCCTCGCCGGTCATGGAGTTGTAGTTTTCGTATAGTCCTCCGTGCGCTTGCCAGTTCTTCTTCAGTAGCCGGTAGGTCTTGTCAGCCAACTGGGCAGCGACGTCGTCATAGCCGTAGCGCTTGAGTCCCTCGTAGGGAATCAAGTTCGTAGTCGGCCAAATCGTGCCGCGCCAGTAGTATTGTTCGGCGTAGGCAGGATCGTCGCGAGAAATTGTGGGTAGAACCCACTCCCCCCAGAACTCTTTGGGGTTGAGCATGTGCTCGTAAACGAGACGGTCAGCCTGCTCTCGAGTGGGGACGCCGGCGGCCATCGTGTAAAACATCACCGGGGACTTGCGACTGCTCAAATGTCCCCCGGCACTCTTCCAGAACCGATCGCGGTAGGTTCCTGTTTCAGGGTCCCAGAAGTGCTCGTTGATCAGTTTCCGAATTGTGCGGTATTGCCCCCGGAATACAGACTCGTCTTCCGTGTATCCGAGTTCACGAGCGATCCGGACGAGCATGTCTGCGCTGAGGGCATACATGCTATTGGCGACGAGCGTGTTCAGGTTCAGTGTTGACGTGCGGAACACGTAATTCACCCCTTTTTCGCCCCAGAATTGCCGAGGGTGAACGGAGATGCCCTTCGTGTAGTAACCCCACATCGGACTGTCATCGTAGGATTCCCACATCGCACCCTGATGGTGTAGCCCGTATTCAAAAGAATCGCGGGGTGGTTGGGGGGCGTCGAAAGGGGACATATTGCAGCCCAACTCCAACAGCCCATCTCCGTTCCCATCCCGCCAGGCTTGGCCATCGCCGCGATCGGCAAACCACCAGTTGTGCCAGTTCGCCACGGCGGGATAGACGTCGCGGAGAAACTGTTTATTGCCCCACTTCTGATAAATCTTCCAAGCCGCGTAGGCAGCGTACATGCCTTGAGAACGATCCGGAGTGGTAATGAATTTTCCGGTGGCGTTCATCACCCGTCCGTCGGGCAGGGCCTCTGCCAGAATAGCCTGTAGCGTGTCCTCGGCAATCGCCTGGTCTTCCAAAGCGACGGCCCAAGACGTGAGAACGGCGCTGTTGGCAAACAAGGTCCAGCTATCGGGAAGAAACCAGCGTCGCGAATCTGCCACGAAGCTCCGTTTCTGTTCGGGGCTGTAGAGTCTTGCCCAGTGGCCGGTGTTTGTCAGCCATTCGGCCGTTCCGCCGAACCCGCCCCGGATTCTGACCCGCTGTGCTTCGTAAGCTGCCTGACGCTCTTGCAGGAGCCTCCCCAAGTCTTGTCTTTTCATGAGCTGTTGAAGGCTGTCATGAAGCTCGCTGTGAGAATCCAATCCCACTTTGGCCGCAAAGTAGAGGTGGTTTTTCTCTGGCCGCCAATGTGTTTCGTTGTGTAGATCGTAGAAAAGCAGCGCGGCTGCTGCCTGGCCGTTCGAATCTCCCAGCCGCCACTTCTGTTGGATTTGATTCCGGAGCGAGCGCAGGTCGGCATAGGTTCCTGTGTCATCCGGATCGTCTCCAGCCAATAAAACAAAGTTCACGGTTCTCGGCTTGGATTCGAGCGCCGCCAAAGAGGGGCGTAACGGAGGTTCAAGGCGGACATACCTGACGTGAGGGCCACTGCTGATCCCGCCGAATTCTCCGGCGGAACGCACCTGCACCGCCAGCGTATTCTCCGTTCCCCATTTGATACCGCGATAGGCGGCAGTGCCTGGTTCGATCCGGTATACCCGATCGTGTTCTTTCCCTTCCGTGTGGCCGACCAACTCCCCATTCAAGTATGTCCAGTCATCTTCTGTGACTTTATGCAGTTTGAGGCGGAGAATCTTCCCCCGCGCTTCCCCGGGTATGGCGATTCGAATCCGATACCAGCCATAGCCTTTCTGCTTGAGAAACACAGGATCTTCCTGCCAGTACGCGCCCCAGCGCACCTTGGTCCAATCGCTGTCGTCCAGTTGTGGACTCCAGTAGCGGTCCCGATGGCCCGGTTCTTGATCGTATTGGAGCTCAGGAGAAGATGAAGAAAAGTGGAACCTCCAATAGTTCCAGTCATGCTCCCAAACTACCGGCCAGTACTCGGACTCTGCCCTGACGCCGGATTGAGCGATCTCATAGCGGGCCTCAAACCCCAGAGGACTGAACGATTCCAGGATGAGGTCGACGGTCCGTCGCTTGCTCATGTAATTGAGGGGAGTCTCATAGACTACCCGGCCCACTAGCGTGGCCGGGTCCAGGCGGGCCCACTCCAAACGAATACGTGACCCGGTATCGAGCGGGTATAGAGGGTTCCACCTGAGTCGCGCGTAGGAGCCGTCCGGAGCATGAGGGCCGACTTCCGTTACGGAGCTATAAAGGAAAGGTACATCTCTCGCCGGATGAGCAACCTGGCGTCTTGCCTCATGGTCTTGCATCCTCTCTTCCAATCCCGTCAGAAATCCGGGGCCATGGTCTCCATCCAGCAGGTCACCTCCCTCTGCACGGGTTCCCACCCGAACTTGAAAACCAGTGGCATCATCCACCACGAAGAGAATTCCATTCCAGGAACCGCTGACGAAAGCGTCGGCAAGGACCCTCAACTTCTGGTCTTGGCTCGAAGCATGAAGTTGGCCGGCGTATGGTGCTCCACCGAAAATCCAATAAGCCGCAATGACTAGGGGCCCGATCCGGCGCACGCGAGAGAGCTTGTGAATCCATTCAGAGCCAAGGGTGCAATTCATCAATTGACTTCCTCCGATGCTGTAATTGTGAGCCCCACGCCTTCAAGCAGCTGGATCAGGTGACAGAACCTTTCCAGCCCAACTAAAGTTTCCACGGTTTTCGATATTCGTAGTGCAACAACTCGTTGGCTTCAGAATCGTCAATGACTCTCTCAGTTTCAACGTCCCAACGAATTTTGCGGCCCGCGTGGAAAGCAATGTTTACCAAGTGTGTCGCCGTGGTGGAGTAGTGGCCAATTTCTACGTCAGAGCGGGGCTTCTCCCGACTCTTCACGCAATCCAGGAAGTTGCGGACGTGCGAAATGTGCTGCTCTGATCCGCCTCCCACCATGTATTCGGTTCTGGCCGGCCGCATTCTCCAAGTCTCTTCCCAGGGCTGGGAAGGCTTCTCGAGCTGCGCAAGATAGGGTGGGACGGGTTGCTGGTCTATGATTGCGGTTTCCGGTGTCAGCTCGTACCCCTTGCGGTCAACGAAAAGGGTGCCGTCGGTACCGTAGAACCGGATACCGAAGTTTCGACCTTGATTGGTATGCCCGTTAAGGACCCGGTAAGAGTAGGTATAGATGAAGCCCGGGTATTCGAAAGTCGCCTCTATCGTGTCCGGAGTTTCTCGATTGTCCTGCAGGACATATTTCGCTCCAGCCGTGGAAACCGCCAGGGGAGCATGGACATTCAGGGCCCAGTGCACGATATCTACATGATGCGTCCCCCAGTCGGTCACGGTGCCTCCCGAATAGTCCCAAAACCACCTAAAGTTATAGATGAATCGGTTGGGGTTGAAGCGCACTTTCGGAGCTGGACCGAGATACATATCCCAATCCAGACCAGGCGGCGGATCGCTGTCGGGGGGATTCCCGATCCCTAGTGGGGACTCATTGCTATAGTTCCACGCGGCCACACGAGTGACCTTTCCCAGCTTGCCCTGACGCACGAGCTCGACGACTTCCTGATAGTGCTTCCCCGATCGCTGCTGGGTGCCCATCTGCACAACGCGTTGGTGTTTGCGTGCCGCCTCGACCATCTTTCGCCCTTCATGGATGGTTCGGGCCAGCGGTTTTTCCACATACACATCCTTGCCCGCCTGGCAGGCGGCAATAGCAATAGGGGCATGCCAGTGATCGGGAGTGCTGATCACGACGGCATCGACCTCGTCGAGTTCCAACACTCGACGAAAATCCGAAAAGGCCCGAGCTTTTCCGCCGGTCATCTCGACGGCGCGATTCCGATTGTGCTCCCATACGTCGCAAACGGCGGCGACAGAGACGTCGTCCATACGAATAAAGTCGCGTATGTTGGAACGCCCCATCCCGCCCACTCCTATAAAGGCGACGACGATGCGATCATTTGCTCCCAACACCCTGCCCGTGCTTCGTAACGCAGTGGATGCTCCGGTCAACCCGGCTGCGCTCGAAGAAACAAAAGTTCGCCGGTTCATTTTCATAATTAAATCCCGCTGCAAGATACTTGGATATTGAATATTCAGGGTTTTTTATACGCTAATTCCGGCCGTCATAAATGTCAAGTATTTGGATCTTGGAAGTTCTGCAAAGACCCACCGGTCCGGCGGTCATTTCTCCCATCAGCACGGAGATGAGAGGTGTCGCCAAGCGCCTTCTCGACGGTACTCCAAGTGTGCAGTTTTCAGGCTGGGCAGCTCAATGGGAGAGGAGCCGCGATCTCGTCGCTCCGCCAAACGCTGTGTACGGGTCAACGCGGCTATGGACTTTCGAAAACTGAGAGTTCGATTTCGACGCGCCGATTCTGCCGCCGACCTTCAGGGGTCTGATTGTCAACTATTGGCCGGCGCTCGCCCTCACTTCCTGTCTCAATTCGTCCTGCCTTGATGTTGTGCTGACGGACGAGGTAATCTCGCATCTCGTCAGCCCTCCGCTGGCCCATCCGCAGGTTCATTTCCTCGGCTCCGCGGTCGTCCGTGTGTCCTGTAACCAGCGCGTTTAGCTGGGGAATCTGCTGCATCCTGAGCGCAATATAGTCCAGCCTCGCCTGGGCCAGGCTGTCAGGTTGAATCCCGTCGATTTGAATAACGAACTGCTCGCTGGTGAAGGAGTGGACCGCGGCTGTCTTTTCCTCCCGATCATTCGCCAACGTCACCGAAACGCTGGATCGTCCCTCCACGTTCGCGGACCTGAGAGTTTTCTTCCAAAAACTTCGAGCCTCCTCATGATAGGTGAGCACTTGCCGGCGTTCATCAGCGTCACTCAATCTGACGCGCTCGATGCGTTCTTCGACCCAATCGAGAAAGAACTGTGTGGATCGTTTGCTGATTCGGCGTTTCGAAGGACCGATCTCAACGTAGAATGGTGCGGTTGACGCGAAGCGAAAGGTTCGTGGGTTTCCAGTGATGACTCGAACCAGAAACCAGCCGCTGTTTCGAAACTTCAGTGGCCCGAGAATTCCCGAGAACGTACGTCCTCGTACCCTGTCCGCGGACTCGACCGTGCCGTTCTTGATGATCTCGAGACTCGAAATCGGATCTCTCGAAGTGACCGAGACGTCAAGAGTGATACTCAACTCTTTGCTCTCATCTGTCGTGCTCTCATCTGTCGCGAAAACGTGGCCCGGCAAATGACCATTCGCACGACAGATCAGTAGCGGCCCGTTGGTGACGAAAGAGCGTCCGGCCCGCAGACCGCTCCACCACTTCGCGTAATCAAGAGTCTCGCCGACATGGACATATACGCGATTATAGCCCACTGGATTGGGGATCACTCCCGAAGCACTTCCGGCTGAAGGGGGGATGCGGAGCCCGGAGTCGAGAATGTGGTAGTAGATCTCCTGCGACCAGTAACCGTTGCCCCTGGGCGGCGGCAGACGTTTTGAATCACGAGGTCGCCCTGAGGCCTCGCCTTCATACATCATGCTGCGGCACATGTGATTGTTGGCCAAGCCGATCGAGTCGACCTGTCCGCTCGCCAGCCAGATGGGAACGTCCCACCAAAAGGGCTTCTCGATGTCGATCCATACACTGGGATCCCGGCGGGCCTCACGGATAAATCTCATCGACGATGGATATTCCCAGCTCGATCCGGCTATCTTCAGTGGACGGCCAAGGTTGAGAAAAATCAAAGCTCCGCCCCCTCGCTCATCTTCACCGGTCATGACATGAGCATATCGGTGGCCTTCGAACCTGAGCAGGGACTCTTCGGGAAGCTCGCGGTCGATCCACAGATTCCTGTCGTTCCACCACGTAATCACAGGCGCTACATGCAGGTCTTCCGCCTGCATGAGCAGCTCAATGTCCTCTAGCGATCGGTGAACATGCAGGTCTCCCGACCACCAGCCGTCAACCGAAAGGTTGGCCAGCCGTTTCAGAACGACCGACACTTTCGTGTGCTCACGTTTCTTGACGACAAACGAACCGGTCCGCTGCTCATACTCAGGGCCGCGCTCGACTTCGTAGGTGTACTTGCCGGGCGGGAGATCCAGTGTCACCGAGCCGGGACCAACGAAATGGTCGCGCCAGAACGGCTGATCTTTGGCCCGCCAGGGCTTGCCGGCCAAATCGTTCACATGGATCCGACACGGAAGCAAACGGGACATTTCGTCGACAACGGTGATCTGAGTTGTGGGGTGGCTGTTCTGTGCGACACTCACCGCGGCGCCGCAAAACATCGCGAGACATATAGTAAACAGGGGGCTCCGCCAGCCCATGGATGTTTGAATTATACTGAATACTCCCAAGATGCTGAACTTCCGGTTTCGCAGCGTTCCGGGGCTGTTCAATTCTGTTTGGCGCAGATTCATACGTCACCAGGACGTTGTCCGAAACAAGTTCCTCGTACCCCCCAAAAGACAGGCGCTTCCGAGGAAGCGATCTTCAGGCCTCAGTCTACCCTGGAGACGCTGGATCCGAGTTTGGGCGACGCTTTGGATTCTATGCTGTTTGTCGCCCCCGTGGATGGGACTGGAGTATGCGCAGCGAGAAAGCCTCGAATTGCCCCTCCAGGCAAGTTCTTTGCCGCCGAACGTCGAGAATCCGATACACCGCCTCAAGGAATTGGTCCAGCAGAAAGAGTGGGAACAAGCTGCTCGACTCACCAACGAACTCCTTCAGGAAAATTCCGATGACCCTGTGCTCCATTACTGGGTGGGGGTGGTACGATGGCAGCGGGGGGACAGGATCGGGGCAGTCCAATCTCTTCGCCTGGCGGAAGGGCTCGGTTTGGACACGGCTTCGCTGCACAAGACATTGGGCATGATCTACTTCGGCATGCGTCAATTCATACTATTCAAGCACCAGATGGAAAAGGCAATTGCACGCGATCCAAGAGACCACCAGCCACATTACCAACTCGGGCGCTATTTTTTGTCCATCCAGAACAATTCTAAACTTGCTCTCGAGTTCCTCGAAGAGGCAATCGAGCTTAGTCCCGACCATGTTGAGACTGTCTACTACAAAGGCTATTGCCTAGAGTTGCTGGAAAGAGAGGAAGCGGCTCTTCGGAGCTATCAAGCTGCCATTCATCTGTTGGAACAAACCACAGATCGCTTCAGTTTGCCATATGAGGGGATGGCTCGGCTCCTTTTAAATAAGGATATCGAGCGGGCTCTGGGTTGGGCCCGGAAAGCCGTTCAACTCCAGCCCGAACTCGATGCAAATCATTTCGTTCTGGCCAAGATCTATGAGCGGTCAGGGAAATTAAACCAGGCTGTGGAAGAGCTGCAGGAAACCATTCGGCTGAATCCAAGGCATACTTCCGCCCACTATATCCTGTTCAGGCTTTACAAGAGACTTGGCCACTCGGAGGAGGCTGAGGTGGAACTGAGCATCTTCAGGAAGCTCAAAGCAGTTTATGGAGAACAGTAGACCAACCCTCCACTTTGTGGCAGCCCTGCTGGTACTCGCTCTGGCGACTGCACATGTCCTCATTCGAGGACAGTTTGGGCCCCTGGCCGACCCGGCTCATGCGCCTCAGGCAAAATCGCAGGAAGAGTTTGACGCCTACCTTGAAATCCTGGATGCATCGGATGCACACGAGACCATCGACAGAGTGGAAGCATTCATTTTCAAATATCCGGAATCGGAGTTGTTGGCGACCGCATACCAGCACCAGATGGTGTCCTACCAAGAGCTGAATGAATTTGAAGGGATGCTGCGAGCCGGAGAGAAGTATCTTCAACTCCTCCCGGAAAATTTGAATGCGCTGTTAACGTTGGCTTCAGCCATCCCGAACGCGACGGCAACGAGACCAGACGCCACTGAGCTGCTGGCACGAGCAGAGGAGTACGCCCTCCAAGCCTTGGGAACACTGAAGCGGATACAGATCCCACGCGAGATTTCTCTGGAAGAGTGGGAGAGGTTGAGCCGGCGGATGGAAGCCCAAGCACATGAAGCGTTAGGGCATGTTGCATTCAAACGGGGACAGATCGATATTGCTATTTCCGAATTTGAAAAGGCAACTGAATATAATCCCGAGCCTCAGGGCAAACAGTTTTTTCGCCTCGGGGTTGCCTACGCATGGGCACGGAAGAATGCTCTTGCCGAGAGAGCTTTGCGGCGGGCTGCCGAATTGGGTCCCGACCTGATTCGACAACGAGCTCTCCGAGAACTAACCAATCTTGAGGACGGGAATCGGCCATAGAAGAACGGTAGTGTCCTCAGGATGAGAAAACTTGGCAGGGCACAAATGAGCTGTGGCGCCACACCGGAAATTTCTGGTTCGCGGTTTGGAGGTCTCTAGTTGTTTTTCGAAGCCAGGCGCAGGCATGCAGTAATCCTGCTCCTTGGGGCCATCTCGATCATCTTGGTACGGGCGCAATCACCACAAGAGCTGTCCTCGGCAGCCGCGACCGCCATGAAGCGCCGGGACTACTCAAGGGCAGAGGTATACTACGAGAAGTTGCTGCAGGCGGCACCGAATGCAGCCGAGATATACAGCAATTTGGGCCTCGCACGTTACCTACAGAAAAAGATCGATCCGGCGGAGAAAGCCTTTGAGGACGCACTTCTCCGGAATTCCGACCTGTTCGTTCCAAACTTCTTCCTGGGCCGTATTTATTTTGAGACCGGGCGCTACCATAAGGCGCTGCCCTTGCTGAAAAATGCCTTGGAACTCCAACCACAACAAGAGACTGGGCGCCGGTTCCTGGCCGCGGTCCTGGTCGGGCTCAAACGTTTTGATGAAGCGATTTTCCAGTACAAGGGACTGCTCGAGAATAATCAAAAAGACATCGAGTCACTTTACAGCCTCGGGCTTGTTTACATGGACCTGGGTCAGAAGGCGTTCGACCAGCTTGCCAACTATAAGGATTCCGGCTTCATTTCACTGGTGACTGCGGAATTCTATTCTGACCGTCCCGACTGGCAAGCGGTGACCATTCGAAACTATCGTCAGGCCGTGACGGCTTCACCCAAGGTTCCGGGGCTGAGAATTGCCCTTGGTAATTACTTGTTGAAGGTTGAAGAGTGGGAAGCTGCAAAACAGGCTCTTGAGGAAGAGCTGAAGCTGGATCCTTTTAGCTACGAAGCCCGTTTTGGAATCTCTGTTTTCCACCTGTTCAAGGGAGATACTCGAGCGGCGCTGCATGAACTCAACGAAGCCGCGACGATCCGACCCCAGTTTTTTGATCCTCTGCCGCCGATGCCGGTCAAGATTGTGCCTCAGCGGCTGGCAACTGACCACGCGAAGTTAGAGCAAGAAGCAAATCAGGGAAGCTTCGGCGCTGCTTATCTCCTGACAGAGCTATCCGCACGTCTGGGCCGGGGAGAGCAGACCGTTTGGTGGCGCACGCTAGCCGAAACACGACGCGATAAATTGATTGATGAATACCATTCGACAAAGGAAATGCCTGGAAAGTCGCCCGGATACGACGGGCGTTCACTAGGACTTCAGCACATTCATGAGAAGCGCTATGAGGATGGACTTCGTCTACTCCTTGATCGGCGGGCGGAAATTGTAACCGATTCTGAAATCAGGAACGCGTTGGTGCGAACACTTTTCCAGTTGGGGCGGTTCGAAGAGTTGATCAACTTGCTGGAAAGCGTGGAGCTCAACGATGACCCCGAAATGTTTTACGTCTTGGGTGCCAGTTACAAAAACCTGGCCTTGAAGACACTCGAGAAGATAGTTGAAGTCAATCCTGAATCGGTGAGAGCACACCAGCTGCTGGGTGACGCTCTATTCGCGCAGGATCTGTTTCAACAGGCTGCCCGCGAGTACGAAACGGCGGTGAAAATCGAACCCAGGAATCCGCCACTCCTCTTTTCCCTGGGCACTGCCTATTTCAACCAGTTGGAGTTTGAACGCGCTACGGAGAATTACCAGCGCGTTCTCGAGCTCGATCCCTTCCATGCCGAAGCCCACTTGATGCAGGGCTCCTGCCTTCTACGGCTGGGTCGTCCGGAAGAGGCCATCCCACTGCTTCGCAAGGCCTTGGAACTGGAACCCGAACTCATTCGCGCTCACGTTCCAATGGGGAGAGCCTTGGCAGCGCTGGATCGAACTGAGGAGGCGATTGGACATTTTGAGTTGGGTGCCCACACCGATGAGGACGGCAGTGTCCACTATCAGCTTTTCAATCTTTATCGAAAGTTGGGGAAGAAAGAAAAAGCCAAAGACGCCCTCCGCACATCTCAGAAATTACGGCGTGCAATTGAAGGCCAACGCGAGTTGTCTCAGAGGACGCCCAAGAAATGATGACGGCTCACCAGAGACATCCTATGGATCCGGATCTCCCTGCCACAGAGGGAAAGGCTTGTTGTAGGGTTTCCGATTGGTCACTCCCCTGCCCTCGACAATAGTAATCAAGGCATTCGCGGCTACTTCCAAAACCGTATCGATTTCACCACTGGGCCAGCGAACTTCCAGTCGCTCGATCTGCTCGGCGCCACCGACTCCGAAATGGAGTCGAAAGTCATTCTGGGACATATAGCTGCCGCCACTGCGAACTTCATCAATCTGCGTTGCTTTGTTGGCGGTCACCCGCACCCGAGCGCCGATCCCATTATGATTCGATTTGCTACCCACGAGGCGAATGAGAACCGAATTTTCACACGTCCCGCGATTGAACAGCAGGCTGGGAATTTCGCTCATGTTATTGACTACGATTTCCACACGGCCATCATTATCGAGATCGCCGAAAGCGATTCCGCGGCTCGCATGGCGCCTGCGCATCCCTGGACCGGATTGCTGAGAGACATCGTCGAAGGTTCCATTACCAAGGTTGCGATAGAGCAATTTCGCTTGTTTATAGTGTTGGCCCAGTCTTTCCACTTCCGGATAAACGTGCCCATTGGCGGCGAAGATATCTTTCCAACCGTCGTGGTCAAAATCTATGAACGCCGTACCCCATCCCAAGAAGCGAGTGTTTACCGCTAGTTGCACCTTGTTCGTCACGTCCGTAAAGGATGACTCTCCATCATTTCGATAAAGAGTAAAGTAGTCTTCAGAGAAATTCGTGACGAAAACGTCCAGTAATCCATCGTTGTTGTAATCGGCTGCCGCAACTCCCATGCCCGCCTGTGCTCTTCCCTCCTCATTGAACGCGGCTCCTGCATAAGAACCCTCTTCAGTAAAGGTCCCATTCTTTTGATTGACGTAAAGAAGATTGGCGGTCGAATCACACGCTACGTAAATGTCTGGCCATTGATCATTGTTGAAGTCTGCCACCAACGGAGAGAAGGCATAGTTCTCGGCCGGTTCTGAGATCCCACTGGAGACTGACACATCTGTAAAAGTGCCATTGCCGTTATTGCGGTAGAGAATATTGGTTTCCCCGGGCAATCCGAGGGGGCCGCACATTACGGGCATGCCTTTCCATTGGCAGAAGCGGTTTTCGCCTGGCTCGGGAATCGTTCTGATGTCGAACTTGAGATAGTTCGCTATGAAAAGGTCGAGATCCCCATCTCGGTCGAAGTCCAGGAAAGCGCAACCCGTGCTCCAACGCTCTTTACCAGCGGATAGACCTGCTGCTTCCGTAACCTCCTCAAAAGTCCCGTCGCCGCGGTTGCGATAGAGAACGCTGGCCCCGAAAAAAGTGAAAAACAGGTCGTCGAACCCATTACTATCCCAATCTCCGACGCAGACACCTTGCCCCCAACCCGTCCGGCCGAGACCCGCCCCTATTGTCACATCAGTGAAAGTTCCTTCGCCGTCATTGCGATACAGGTGACTGGTCGGTTTTGCCTGGTTGTCCGAGAATCCCTCCAACCTCCACCCGTTGACCAGAAAAATGTCCATCCATCCGTCATTGTTGAAATCAAATACCGCTACACCATTGCCGGTGGTTTCAATGATGTACTTCTTGTGGCTCGCGTCTCCATAAACATTCTTGCCAATGAGCCCAGCCACCCGAGCCACATCGTGGAAATCAGGAGACACGGGAATCGTCTTGCTGTTTGCAGCATTGACGTTCTGACTCTCAGCCAGAACAAGTCTTGGGAAAAGCCCTCCCAAGAAAAGACTGGACATAACCAATAGAAGTGCAAACTGCCACCTGATCCTCGAACTCCGCTGACTGTTCTTAACAGTCCGTGGTGAAAGTCGCGCGAGCACCGAGACCGTTCCTGCGCCCGCCGGACAAGGCGCGATGAGGGAGCATACCGGGAGTATGTGACCGAGTCGCAACGCAGTCCGCCGGGATGCAGGGACGGTCGAATGCCGTGACGACTCTTGCCACGGGCTGTTGAGGTGTGGGTTGAGAAGATGTTCGTCCTGACTGGGCGAAGCCTTCTTCGAGGATTCCATCATCTCATATCAGTCCGTGGTGAAAGTCCGGAGTCGTCAACCCGGCAATATAAATATAGTGCTATGGATAACACCTTCGTGTCACAGTGAATCCATGTCGAAAGACCCGGCATCGAGGTGGGGATGGATGAGGGCACCAGGGTTCTTGAGGGCTAGCGGTTAGCTTCTAATACTGCTTCTATTTTCTTGAGGGCAGCGTTGTCGGGGTCCAACTCGAGCGCGCGTCCAATCGCCTGGAGTGCTTTCCCGATTTCCCCCTGGTGTCCATACGCAAGTGCAAGTCCCTCGTAGGCTGCCGGGTTTTGAGGATCCAGTTCCTTCAGAGCATTGAATCGCTCCGCAGCAGTTTCGAAGTCTCTCTCTCGCAAAGCGTTTTGACCTGAAGTCTGCAACATGAGTTTTCGGACCTCATTTCTAGTTGAGCTGAAACCCGGATCCAAGTTGGCCGCTTTGTCTGCCGCGGCCAATGCCTTTTTCTCGTCCAGCATTCCTGCATAGGCGCGGGCCAAGTGATCGTT
>CATOST010000052.1 GCA_951812665.1 uncultured Acidobacteriota bacterium | reverse complement strand
CCAGACTGGCCGCAACCCGAAAGTTCTGAGACTCTTGAACCCAATAGGCGACGTAGTAAGGTTTCTCCATCCCTTCGAGTTGCAGCTTCTCCATACTCCGTCCCAACTCATCGCGCATCGCTTTCATCAGGACGCTTTCTTGCGCTTGAATCCACGGTGAACCCATCGCCAACAGGATGAGAGAGCACAGAATCGGGGCGCGGCAGGGCGTCATGGACCTACTCCTTGTTTGCTGGACACGTCCGGGGCCATGGTGGGTGTCGCTGGTGGCAGAATGTGGCATTTGGGTGCTCCTGCCGGGCTAAGACGAAGACTCGGGAAGAGGCAGGATCGGAGTCCGCTCCTGGGATTTCTCTTTCTTCTGGACTTCGATCTGAGAGACCAGGACGCCCGGCGACACGGCCGCCACCGGCACCCAACCGGACTCGGCGCCACAGGAGCCGCTGAAAACCTCCACTTGATCGTCCGCGGCAGTGATCTGGCTGAACGTGGTCAGCGGTGTTCCGATCAGGTCAACGCCTCGGACCAGCTCCTCGCGCCCGTCGGCGTAGATCCGATACACCATCATCGGCAACACATTGAAGGCATTGGGAATCCTCCTGCCCGTCATGGTGAAGCCTCCTTGGATGTCCTCGAAATAGAGTCCGAAGGGTTTGTCTTCTCGCTTGAGCTGATCGATCAACATGGTTTTGAGCTCCTGGCGTGAGTGGGTTTCGCCGACTTCGACCAGAAGGTTCGACTGGCGGGCGACGGGGGACCGTCCCGCCTGCTTGCGACCGTGTCCGTTGGAACGGGAGAATCCCTCAATGGGCGTACGTGACATCAGGAAGTTCTTCAGGACCCCCTTTTTGATCACCTCCACCCGCTGGGCCTTCACCCCTTGGTTGTCGAACCGGTAGGCGCCGACCAGATCCATCGACTCGATACTTCGAACCGTAGGATCGAACACGACCGAGAAGGTCTCCGGCAGTACCTTCTGATTCACCATTTTCTTGAAGGTCTGACCCTCGTCCGCCCGCTTCTGTCGATGCCCCTCGACGCGGTGGCCGAGAATCTCGTGGAAAAAGACTCCGCTGGCCCGACCCGAAAGAATGGCGGGCCCGGTGTAGGGATCCACCACGGGAGCCGCCCTCAGGGCTTCCAGGTCGCTGATCATCTTCTCCACCTTCCGGAGCACGACACCGTCTTCGGGAAGTCCGTTCGGAGTGAAGGAGAAGAAGGATTCGTATCGCGGCAGCTCCATCCCATCCTCGGCCTTGGTGAACGCGGTGATCATCAGTCGATAGTAGGTCTGGGAGGTCCGGAGCTCGGCTCCCTCATTGTTCACGAACCAGCGAGTCTCGGCGACGGCCGTCAGGATCGCATCCGCCTCGTAGATATGACCGAAGCGGGAAAATGGAGCCGTGTACCGGCGAAGTTTTTCGGTCCACGAGGCACGGTCAAAGTTCAGAGGAATCGGATCCTCCAGCCATTTCTCCGGCACCCCGGGCGAAAAATCTCCCGCCTGATCCTCCTCTTTCACTTTGACCCGGACGTTGGCCTTGACTTTGGTCAGTTGCTCGACGGCTCTCTTGTATTTCCTGTCCGTCTCGTACCACAGGATTTTTCGAAGCGCATCCGGATTGTCCGTGGGCACCTCCACTCGGGAAAAGGAAGGGAAGTTGGCGAATAAATCTCCGCGAATCGGATGACTGTTGTCCAGTTCGGGACTGCCGACCCGGAGATCGATGTCCACGATCCTGCGCTCTCCCTCGGAGCTTCGGGTCGTGTTCCCGAAGGACGCGCTCAGGGCGACATTCCGGTCTTCGGTGACTTCGTAGCTGAGGTAATAGACGGGAGTCGGCTGTTTGGATAAGAGCTTGACCGAGCGTTGGAGCTCTTCCTTCATGGCATCCAGCACCGGGGTCGCGCCCCGGATCGGCGTCGTCGCCAGGATCAAAAATGCAGCCGCAAAAGTTGGAAATAGGAGAAGTCGGTTGGGCAGGTTCATCCCGCAACCTCCGTCTGGGCGTGATTCCGCCATCTTTGATGAGGATTTTGATTGAGTTGGTGGAGCTACCTTTAGCAAGCTCAAGCTTCTTGATTTATTGACGCCGCCGCTACCGTAAGGGTTCACTTAATTTTCACTTGGAATCGATCCCGGACTCGACCATCAAGGAGAATCCCTTCATGTCCGATGGCTCCACAAGGAACAACGACCCTATCTATTTTACTGATCTGAATCGATGCCGGCCCGGATCGGCCCTGAGCCGAGTCGGCAAGCGGTCGTGCTGGCGGCTGATCGACTACGAGGCTGAAGCCTTCCAAGGAGTGTTCCTGCGGGCGGGTCCCGAGACGGCGGCGACGGAAGTTCGGTATCCCCTTGAGGCACAAGGCTGGCACGACGTCTACATCGGGTTGTACAACACGCCGTTCCGGCCCTTTCGGGGACAGCGGGTGTGGACCCGCTTGGACGATGACCCGGCGTTTTCCCTGGTCTTTCTCCCCGCTCCCGCCATGGAGAGCGGCCAGGCGGTCCGGGACGTCTATTGGAAGACGTCGGATCTGACCGGTCAGGGGATCCGTTTCAAGCAGCTCTGCCGGGAACAGGTGCCGGCAGGCGAGACGGGGCGCAGCACCAGCGAGAACGTGTGGATCGCATACATCAAGCTGGTGCCGTTGGAGCCGGAGGAAGTCGGCGCCCTGGAGGCCGACCGCAATCGGACCGACCGGAAACGCCTCGTGGCTACGCAGGACGTGGGGACGGGAATCGTAGTCGACAGCGACCCCGGCACGGTCCGGGATCTGCTGGAGAGCTACCGGGACACCGACTTCGGCACCATCTACTGGGAAGCGGGCGCCGGGGACCTGTGCGCCTATTTCACCCAGATCGGCCGCATGTGCACCACTCGCCACCTGCAGATCGACGACTACTCGCTCTTCGAGTACCGGCGGCTGGTGGAAAACTGGACCGAGTACGTCGAGAAGGGAATCGATCCGTTCCGTATTGCCGTGGAACATGCCCACGAGCTGGGGATGGAGTTTCACGCCTCCTACCGGTTCGCGGAGGGGATGGGTCCGTTTCATTTCTCCCCTCCTTTCGAGGAGATGAGCCAGGGAGGTTTCTACGAGAACCACCCGGAGCTCAGGGCCGTCCGGCGGGATGGCAGCCGCGCACCCCGGATTTCACTGAGCTATCCGGAGACCCGCCGCTTTCTGGTGTCGCTGTTTCGGGAGATGGCCGGATATCCTGTGGATGGGATCTGTCCCCTGTTCAATCGGCGCCCGCCCTACGTGGAGTACGAAGAGCCGCTGGTGGAGAGCTTCCGGGAGAAATACGGGCAGGATCCCCGGCAGTTGGAGGAGACGGATCCACGCTGGCTGAATCACCGGGCCGCGGTCATGACCGAGTTCGTCCGGGACTTGAGGCGGATGCTGGATCAGGTCGCCGGGGAGCAGGGTCGCTCCAAGAAGCTTTCGGTCTGGGTGTTCGGGCGGCGGGACGAGAATCTCTATTGGGGTCTGGACGTGGAGCGGTGGATCCGCGAGGGCCTGGTGGACACCGTCGTGCCCTACACCTCGGCGGAGGGTCTCTACAGTTGGGAACTGGCCTGGGAGGACCCGGCCGATGTCCGCTACTGGTTGGACCTGACCCGGGGGACCTCGTGCGGGCTAACTCTCAACATCATGCCCCGGCATCTGAGCGCGGAGCAGTACCGGCGCAAGGCTCGCCAGCTCTTTGCCCTGGGAGTCGAGTCGCTGGTCTTCTGGGACACGGCCAAGGTCTGGGGACCCGAGTTCGACGCCCACTCGGCCTATTTCTGGGGCCACGGCACGTCGCTGCCGGATCTGAGGCGCCTGGGGCATGTCGAGGAACTGGAGGCCTGGACCGCATCGGGCGAGCCTCCCATCCGGATGTCCGGCAGCCGGCTCAAGAAAATCGGCGACTGGGAGATGACCTTTATCGCGGAGTAGACGGCACCATGCCGTTCGGCGGCATGGGATGTGTGCATCTGTCTTTTCGGTCCCCATAGTGCGTATGCCGAAGGAAATCATTCTTCGAGTGCACTGGCCCGATCATCTGGAGTACGGGCGGGGGGAGGCCCGCCTGGACAATCGGGAGAAGTTGGCGGTGGCGGTTGGGTATTGGAAGGAGCGTTTCGGGGTCCGGCGGTTCTACTGGCGGGTGGACCACTGGTTCATCCAGCGATACTGTGTGGAGCGAAAGGACGACAGGGAAGTATCCAGAGGCTGGTCCCGGTTCTGGGAACAACTGGCGGCTTCACGGATCCGGGAAGTAGCCGAATTCGTCGAGGTCACCCGCGCCGCGGGGGCGCAAGCCTATCTCTATCTCCCCTTCCTGGATGAGGGTCTTCCCCGGGATCTGCTCTACCGACCGCGGGGGACCCCTTATCCCTATCAGAGCCGGTATTCCGCAGCCCATCCCGAGTTTGTCGAGGTGGACCGGTCGGGGAAGGAGCGCCACTGGGGAGTCCTCTGCTACTCCTACCCGGAGGTCCGCCGGTACCGTCTCGAGATGCTCCGCGATCTGCTGGCGGAGGCGCCTGCCGACGGGCTTCATCTCTGCACCCGTTCCTATGTGCTGCCGGCCGCCCACGGTGACCAGTTCGGCTTCAATCGCCTCGTGGTGGACGAGTACCGTCGGCGGCACGGCGTGGACATCCTCCACAGCGACTTCGATTTGGAATCCTGGCGGAGGCTTCGGGGGGAGTCGCTGAGCCTGTTTCTTTCCGAGGTCAAAGCTCTACTCCGTCCCGCCGGCCAGCGTCTCTCCCTGGCGGTCCCCCGGGGGAACTACCTGGGGCCACCCTACGGCAATCTGCACCTGGACTGGCGGAAGTGGGTCCGCGACGGCTTGGTGGACGAACTCGTTGTGAACGTCATCAGCGGGCGGCAGTTGACTGAGGGGCTCTCCGGTTACGGGTACATGAGCAACGGCGAGGACGGGATCGGATTGAATCCTCTGGACGAGGATCTGGCTCGGGTCTACGGACCCGTCTGCCGCCGGGCGGGGTGCCGCCTCTACCTGGGTGCAGGGGTCGACCTGAACCGCCGGGAACCGGACGGGAAGCAACTGGAAGCTCTGTCTCGGCTCGCCGGGTTTGACGGCTTCGTCTTCACCACAGGTAACCTGGGAGAGCGTTTTGCTTTCGACAAGCGGGGCCGTCCCATCGCCTGGACGATCGAAGAGCTGGATCTGGGAGGGGGGACTTGCAGTTCCCCGTAAACCCCCATCGGCGGCTGGGAAGCCGCTCCACGCCGCCACTCCCGGTGATTCGGTCCAATCCTCAAGTTTTTTGCTTACAATTGAATTAATGCCGTTTTCGCTGGATCAATTCGCACAAAGGACGAGGACTGCCATGTTCAAACGGATCCTTCCGACGATGTTGCTGGTCTTCGGAACTTTCACCTGGGCGCAGGAATCCGAACCGGTGGTCTACCCCCACCTGGTGGTGGGCGGAGGCTACCAGGTGGTGGTTTTGACCACGAATCCTACCGGCCGGACGTGGGAGGGTTCGATGCGGCTGCCCGATTTCGGCTCCGGGTCAGGCCGGTCCTGGATCCATAACGGGGTTGATCGCACCGGCAGTGACGGGACTCCGTTGCTGCTCGCTTCTCAAGCCACGATGCGTCACGTCCTGGCGGCTCCGGACGGGTCGCCCATCTGGTCCGGTGTATTCCAGATCGAGGGTGGGAACGGTTCGTCTGCGGCCGATCTGGCCGTGACCTTCTTTCTGGAGTACTGGCTGGACGGCGAATTGGTGGACATGGTGGGGGTGGCGGCGTCTCCCGCTGCCCACCGCGTGAGCATCCCGGTCGAGGTGTCTCCTTCGACTTCAACCGATACCGGCATCGCCATTCGCCGCCCTCGATCCGGCGAAACCTCCGAAAATGACCCGGCCCCTTTCCGGATGTCCCTGTTCGATGAAGGCGGGGAACCCCTGGACACGATCCCGGTGGAAGACGAGGGCGCCAAGTTCGCCAGTGAGTTTTTCCCCGATCACGCAGGTCAAGGGGAATTCATCGGTTCGATTCTCTGCGAATCGAAGGACCCTCTTCACCTGGTGGCGCTTCGGCAGCGTCTGCTGGAGGGAGGACGGTTTCATCTGACCGGAGTCCCGGCTGCGATCCTCCCGGGCATTCCCTCCGATATTCCGGCAACGGCTCGCTACCGGGTCGTCTTCAATGCCACCTGGAGCGCAGCCACCCATCCCCGGGAATTCCCCTCGTCGCCTCATTTCTCGGGATTGATCGGAGGGACCCACAACGCCGACGTCAGTTTCTGGGGGCCGGGACAGAACGCCACTCCCGGGATCAGGAGCATGGCCGAAACCGGCGCCCAGCGGCTGCTTGCCAATGAAGTGCAGGATGCCATCGACCGGCTCGGGACCGCCGAACGCGTCATCTTCGGCGGCGGCATCGGCAGGTCGCCTGGATCGGTCCCATTGGAATTCGAGATCAGTCAGGACTTTCCCCTGGTGACCCTGGTCTCCATGATCGCCCCCAGTCCCGACTGGTTCGTGGGCGTGCGCGACCTGAGTCTTCTCGAATCGGGGGATTGGGTTGACGGGCGGACTGTTGAACTCTTCCCATACGACGCCGGAACCGACAGTGGCGTGACCTTCAACTCGCCGAATGCTTCTACGGTCCCGCCGCAGCCGATTCGAAGGATCACGGAACCTCCCCTGGGCAACGGCCGGACCGCAGATCGGTTGGGGACATTTACTTTCACACGGCTTCAGGAATAAGGGTTGGGCGGTTGCCAGCGCCAGCGTGCCGTCCGGACGGAACCGCCTCGCTCAGGTGTGTGCCTCCGCCTTCCTATTTCCAGTCCCAGCGCTGGGGACTGATCCAGTCGGCGGAGCTGGCCATGTCATCCGGCTTGTGGTCGCCGTCGTCCCGGATCTTGCAGGCGTTGCGGTCCGTGAACAGACGCCGCACGCGAGGCGGAAGCAGGTCCAGCTCCTCGGGGGCCCAGGCCGGAACTTTCTCCTGAATGGGTCCGGACCAGGCGGGACGATACCCTAATTGCAACATTTCCCGAGATCGGCTGCCCACGTTGGCGTAGGTGCCGTGGAAGACGCGGGGATGGAGAACCAGCGCCGATCCGGCCGTTGCCGTGACCATCACCAGGTCCGGGTGGTCGCGGTAACGCTGGTAGGGATTGGCTTGGTGGTGCAGGGACAGATGGGACCGGGGGAGAACGCTGAAGGGCGAAACGTCGGGAGTCAGGTCGTCCAGGTAGTAGAGAACCTTGACCATGACCGGACAACTGCACTCGTATCCGAAGATTTCCGATCCATAGGGCTGCCCGTCGGTGTGGAGACTGATGCCCGGGTGTCCCGGCTCGGACCGGGCGTACAGATAAGTCATGAAGACGATCTCGTCGCCGAAAAGCCTTTCCAGGAAGTCCACCATGGGTTCATGGGCGATGAGGTCCGTGATGGCGCCCCCCTGACGGCCGAAGCCGTAGGGCTCCCAGTCGGAGCCCGGATAGGGGTTGGGCCCCGGCTGGAGCATCCGGTCCCGTTGGTGGACGCTGTAGGGCATGGGAAAAGTTTCCAGGCGCGCCGTCTCCGACTTGAGCCGCCGCACCTCATCAGGCGCCAGCATATTCGGCATCAGCAGGTAGCCCTCCACCTCGATCTGGTAGAGCTGCTCTCCCCGGGTCAGAGCGCTCCAGTTCCGGTCGTCAATGCGTGCTGTTCTCATGGCTTTCGATCTCTGGTTGCGGCGGATTTACCTCTCTGATTCTCCGACTCAGTATACTTCGACACAGCCCGAAAAGAACGACGCTACAAGAGAAGCTGGGGTAACCCCCGGACGTCGTCGGTAGCAGGAAACTGTTGCCGGATGCTACCGTAGGGTCACTTCCCAGGCAGGATTCGGCGAGGATGGACACAAAATTCTGTGATGATCTAGTTTCTCTTGCTGACCTGAAGGTTGATCCAGGCCGGGTCGTCAAGCAAGCGGTGGACGCGCACCGACCGGTGCTCCTGACCAGCCGCGGTCGAAGAGTGGCCGTGGTTCAGTCGGTCACAGACTACGAGAGGGCCGAAGAGGAGCGGATTTTCATGCGAGCTGTTGTCGCCGGACTTGTAGACCTTGACGCCGGTCGGGAGGTTTCCTTGGCGGACGCAAAGGCGCGGCTCGGTCTCAAATAGCCGAATGCCTGATGTCGCCATTCGACTCGCAGATAGCGCGGTCGCGGATCTGGAAGCGGTCAGGACATGGTATTCCGAACAGGGTGTTCCTGAGGTCGGTATTCGGATCGTCAAGGGAATTTTCAGGCGCATCGAAGCTTTGCGTGCTTTTCCTGAGATGGGCCGAGTCGTGCCGGAATTCAACCAGCCGTATCTGAGGGAGCTGATATATCCGCCGTTTCGAATCGTCTACCGACGCGAATCACACCGTATAAGGATCGTGCGTGTCTGGCGTAGTGAGCGGTTGCTCGCGCTTCCTGAAGACCCGGAACCGTAAGCGAGGAAGGTCACCCATACATGGAAAAACCATTACGTCAATCGCTGCTCATCATTCTGCTGCTTGGCCCCGCCGGCTCCGGCTCGATCTGGGCGGAGACCAAAGAGGTTCCTCTGACCCAAATCCCCTTGTTGGGCAACTACGTCATGAACAAGCCGGTGGCGCCCCACCTGGGGGACGCCGCCGAGTTCGCCATCCGGCTGCTCCAGTGGTCGGACACCAATCGGCCCTCCATCCTCAAGGTTCAACGCACCATCAAGGGTGAAACCTACGCCCAGGAATGGGGTGCCAATCTGAGCTACAACCCGCTGCCCTTGGAGGGCGTGGTCGATCTGATGAGCGGTGCCTATCAGCAACTGGAGAGTCCGCGCCTGGTGAAACTGGAGATTTCGGATCGGATCGAACTCCGTCAGGCGCCCGAACGATTGGACCTCCTGCAATCGCTGGGGATCCCCGTCCCCTTCGTCGTCAGGAATTCGGGAGCCGGGGAGATCCGGGTGACGGTTCGAAGCGGGACCGAGGGGGTGAAAGTTCAGGAGGAACCCCGGACTCTGAACGCGGGACAGTCCCTGGGCTGGTTCGTTCCCGTCTCCCTGGAGGGGTGGACGGGCGGCGCCGTGCTCCTGAAGCTCGATGCCGGGGATCTGTCCCGGGAGATTTCGCTTCCCACCCGGGCCTGGGACTCGGGGACTCTGAAAGTCAGCGTCCTGGATGAAAACGGTCGACCGACCCAGGCCAGGGTCTATCTCTCCGGGCCCGACGGTAAGTCCTACACGCCGACGGGAACTCAGCCCCGCATCACCAACGGCGATTACCGTCAGCCCTACGGCGGCGAGTACTACTTCTACGCCGACGGTGCCTTCGAAGTGGGCGTCCCGGCCGGGACCGTCTCGCTGGAGGTGGTCAAAGGTCTGGAATACGAGCCGGTGGCGCAAACGGTCCACGTCGCCAAGGGCCGGGCCAGGGAATTGGAGTTCCGGTTGGAGCGGACCTGGGATATGGGCGCCAAGGGTTGGTGGTCGGGCGATACCCATCTGCACGCCAATCTCTTTCACGATCCCATCACCGGTGCGGACGACCGGATCAAGCCGAAGGACGTGCTCTTGGTGGTAAAGGCCGAGGATCTGAACGTGGCGCACATGTTGGCCTGCAATAGCGAGGACGGTTACGTCTATGAGCGCAGCGGGTCGATGGCCGCCCAATGCCCTCTCGGAGGATCGCTACGTCCTCTACTGAACGAGGAGATGCGCAACCTGCGCCTCATACGGACACATGGGCTTTCTCAGGATCAGGAGCTTCGTGGAACCGGCCTTCGTGGGCTGGCCCGGCACCACCCATCCCCAGGATGACCCGGCCAACTACTTCCAGGCCGTCAAGGCCAAGGCTCAGAATGCCGCCGTCATCTACGTCCACCCGGGTCTGCCCAGCGAGTATCCGGTGGACATCGCTTTGGGCGTGGTGGGACACCATCGACGTCATGTGCCAGGGCGACGAAGAAAAGAACACGGCGCACTGGTACCAACTCCTGAACGCCGGATTCCCGCTGCCCCCATTTCGGCCGGGACCGACAGCTACTTCGACCTGCCCTACCATCTCATTCCGGGAGCAGGCGGGTCTACGTGAAGTCGGGTCCCCGGCTCGACTATTCCGATTGGATCGATGCCTATCTGGAGGGAAAGAGCTTCGCTACCAACGCCCCTATGGTCACCTTCACGGTCAACGGGCAGGAGGCGGGTTCGGAGTTGAAGTGGAAAAAGGGGACTCTGCAGGTGACGGTGGAGGCCGAAGCCGAGTCCCACGTTCCCATGTCCAGCATCGAGCTCGTGGTCAACGGGCAGGTGGTTGAAACCGAAAAGGCGCGTAAGGATGGTACGCGCGTCCGTTTTGAAGAAGGGGCTTGAAGTCACGGACAGTTGCTGGATGGCGGTCCGGATTCGTGGCAAGGCGCACCGCTTCTTCCCACACGATGCTGCCCTTGTATGCCCATACGAGTCCGGTCTACCTGAGCTTCAAGGATCGCCCCGTTCGTTCTCACGCCGCCGCCCAGTTTTTCGTTGGAGCAGATCGATCAACTGATTCAGCGCGTCCACGACAAGGGCCAGTTCAGCACGAAAGAGAGAAGCAGAAGACCGTAGACCTGTTCCGGAAGGGGCAGGACATCTACCGAGCGATGCTGGAAGAGGAGGAGGACGGAGGCGGTCCCGGTCCGTTTCGGGCACTATTCCAGGTAAGCTGGCCTCATCTCTGCCTAATCGCCGATGCAAGAGCACCGGACACCAGGGGACGTGGATATGAAGCGCAGGAGTTTCTTGGGCCTGTTGGCATCCGGGAGTGCGGCTGCCTCGGCGCTGCCGAAGGCGGTCTCGACGCCGGTTCGAGGCGCCGTCCACGCCGCGCCGTCGAAGACGCCCTTGGAGATCGGGCAGGAAAAAACAGCTCTTTCTGGACGACCACATCGTCGAGGACCATGGAACCCCGAGTCTTCAGGCTCCTGAACCAGCCGGTTCGGTACCGAGACAATCCGGTGATTCCCCTGGGAACCGGACTGGGAGCAGAAAGGCGGGCTGTCCCACGGGGGTGACGCCGGGACCGTCCTCTACGATCCGGAACTCAAGCTCTACCGGTTCTACGGGTGGATGATTCCTTGGCCTTCCCGGGGAGAGTCGGTTCGGAAATTCATCTTCTACGCCGAGTCCGAGGACGGTCTCCACTGGCGGAAGCCGCCCCTGGGCCAGGAACGCTATCTGGGGTTCGACACCAACTTCATTCGCTTGCCCTTTCTCGGAGACGCGACCCCCGGAAATATCGGGGTGTTCCTGGATCGGTGACCCGAACGCCGGAGGAGCGCTACAAGATCCTGTTCGAGCGCAAGCAGGCCGGGAAGTGGGGCTTCTATCCGGGTTACTCCGCGGACGGCCTCCACTTCCAGCCCTATCCGGTCTCCCGGCCCACCATCCCCCTTCCACAGCGATACAACAACAACCCGATCTGGAACCCGGGGACCAACGAATACCTGGTCTACCACCGGACCCACCCGAGACTGGATCGTTGGTTTCAGCCGGAGCCCGTCTATCCCGAGGGTGCCCGGGCGCGGACGGCGGCCTGGTCGGCCAGCCGGGACTTCCTGGACTGGGACGGTCCCAGCGACAAGCGGGACCCGGAAGAGCGGTACGTCTGTTTTCACGCCGACTCGAGGGACCGCGTCGGGGACCGGGACTTCTACACCTTGGAGGTGCTCCCCTATGCTGGCGGGCTGGTCGGTTTCACCTCGGTTTACCACAACCTCATGGGCCAGATTCCCGCCGGGACCGATTCGGGCAAGGCCCGGAGCCCGTGGGTGGACCGGATCGACGTTCAACTGCTCTGGAGCCGGGACGCCCGGCGCTTCGAGCGGGTCGGGGACCGCAGGGTGTTTCTGCCCAACGGTCCCGAGGGCAGTTGGGACGAGCATCTTTGCTACACCGCCCAGGCGCCCATCGTTCGAGAGGACCTGGGGGAGATCTGGATCTACTACGAGGGGTTCGGCGGGCGGCACCATTTCAAACAGCGGGGCGAGCAGCAACGAGGCCAGATCGGCCTGGCCATCCTTCGTCTGGACGGGTTCGTCAGCATCACCGGCGCCGGGTCGTTGACCACGCGGCCCCTCGTTTTCCAGGGCAACCGCCTCCGCATCAACGCCACCGGCCGGGACCGGTACGCTGGGAGACGGCTACGGGACGGTCAAGGTAGCCCTGCTGGACGGAGAGACCGGCCGGACTCTGCCCGGATACGGTCTGGACGATTGCCGCGCCTTCGGTTCCGACAGCATCCGGCACACCGTGAGCTGGCGGGGCGGCGCGGACGTCGGCGCCCTAGAAGGGAAGCCGGTGCAGGTCCGTTTCCAGGTCCGCAGGGCCAAACTCTTTTCATTTCAATTCGCACGGGAACCGGTCTGATCCTGCGTCTGTGTCAGAGACCATCAATTCAAGAGGTGATGAATCGTGAACAATCTGGGGAGAATCGCATCGGTCCTTCTGTTCGCCGCCCTATTCGGCGCGTTTTCCTGTACTTCCGAACCTGTTACGGAGGGGCCGCCGCCCCTCGAGGTGGGACCGGGCACCCACCTCTTCGTGGACGACCGTCTGGTGGCGGAGACGGACAGGGTCTGGCGCTCCCTGAATCGACCGACCAAGCACCGGGAAAACCCGGTGGTGAAGCCGGACCGGCCCTGGGAGGGCTACCTCGTGCTCCAACCCGGAACCGTGATCTGGGACGAGGAAGAGCAGCTCTTCAAGATGTGGTACAACACCATCGGCACCGACAAACGGCCCTACGTCGAAGACTATCTCTGCTACGCCACCTCCCGCGACGGCCTCGCCTGGGAGAAACCGGATCTGGGGTTGGTGGAGTTCAGGGGATCCAAGAAAAACAACATCTTCCTGAAGTGGTCCGGTTGGACCCATGCTCTGCTGAAAGACCCTTCGGATCCGGATCCGAAGCGGCGCTACAAACTGGTTTATTGGCAGACCCATGATATGGATCGTTGCGGCATCTCGGTGTCCTTTTCGCCCGACGGCAAGGAGTGGACCGACTACCCGGAGAATCCGGTGGTGCCCTGCTGGGCGACCGGCGACACCTTTTCGGTGACCCAGGACCCGGACAGCGGTCAGTTCCTGCTCTACCACAAGACCATCAGCAGACCGATCCGGAAGGTCTCCCGTCTGGTGAGCGACGATTTCATCCAATGGCGGGATTCCCGGCAGGTCCTGGATCCGGATCCGTATGATCCGCCCGACACCGAGTTTTACGGGCTGTCGGCCTTTCCCTACGCCGGCCAATACCTGGGGGTACTCTGGGTGTACCACACCTACACCCAGTTCATGGACTCCCAACTGGTCTCCAGCCGGGACGGGCTGGAGTGGGAGCGCTCGGTGGGCCGCCGACGCTTCATGAAGCTGGCGCCGGACGGGAATTACCGCAACGACACCTTCGACAGCGGCATGGTCTACCCTTCCAGCAGTCCGTTCCTGAAGGACGGCAAGGTCTGGATCTACTACTCCGGCTTCACCAATCTGCACAATGCGCCGTCCCGGGACCACGACGGCCAGATCGGTCTCGGAACGCTGCGCCAGGACGGGTTCGTCTCCTTCGACGCCACCAGCGAGGGTTGGATCCTGACCCCCCCGCTGAAGCTCGGGGGGAGCACCTTGTCGGTGAACATGTCCTCCATGACCGAGAAGCGGCTGAACTTCCAGCGGGACAGCGGCAAGGAACTCTACAGCAAGCTCTACAGCAAGAATCCGTCGGCCCGGGGCTATGTTCGGGTGGAGGTCCAGGACGCGGACGGGAACGCCTTGGCCGGCTATGAGGCCTCCAATTGCGTACCCGTGCACCACGGGGACCTCTACCAGAAGGTCACCTGGGAAGGGGGCCTTGACCTGTCAGGTGTAGGTGACCGCCCGGTCCGGCTCAAGTTTCTACTGGGCAACACCAAGCTCTACTCCATCAAGGTGGAGTAGGAGCGGCGGTTTTCTTGCCGCCGAACTTCGAAGCAAGAGCGGGGCAACAAGGGAGTGGGCGACTGGAAAACCGCCCCTTCAAGTCGTCCCTGCTGAGAAGACGAGAAAGGTCGCCCGGAAGGGGAAACCCTACCTGATTCCAAGTAGCGGCGAGCTCAGGAGGGCACGCCAAATTCACCGATTTCATTGAGCGCGGGATCCGGGAATGATCGGCTCCCTGAAAGTTGAATGCTGTTTTTGGCCCATCCGAATCCGGTATCCAGTAATCATCTTCTCGATTCAGCTCTCCAACAGGAGGTCGGCATGCAACACGATTTGGTTGACAGTTCGGACCAAGCGGTTGAAAACATCCTGCGTTCTCAAGGGGGTCTTCGCGGGCGTTGCGGATGAAACCCGCCAGAAGATTCAGAATCGTATCCGGATCGACGCCACGATCTGTGGCGGACGTCCACATATTCGGGGCACTCGCGTCCGAGTCTCCAATCTCCTCGATATGCTAGCCGACGGAGTGTCGCCGTCGGAGATTCTCTCCGACTACCCTTATCTTCGTGAAGCCGATCTGAGATCGGCTCTGGCATTTTCGCTCTTGCCTATTTCCTCTGTTTCCCGGGAGCTGCAAAGGTCAGGACCCGCTTCGGATTCTCGTAGATCAGCGTCCGGACCTGCTCCTCCGTGACCCCTTTCCCCGTGAGGTGGGGGACGAACTGATCCAGGACGAAGGTGTAGCCCATCCCGCCGAAGGTCTTGAGGTCGATCTTCCGGTCCACGTTCTGCGAGAGGAGGATCCGCTCCAGGTGTCCGCGCCGGATCAGTTCCACGATGCCGTCCCCGACATGGTCCGCCGTCGCCGGTTGGCGGAGCATGTGGAACTCCGACATGCCGTCGAATTCCACATAGACCCCTCGTTTCAGAAGGCCGGTCAGGGAGGACAGATCCCGAACCAGGCTGTCGCAATGTCCCAGGATGACCCGTCTCAGGTCCGTCCCCTCCGCTTCCAGCAGGTCCAGAATCGCATGCGTGCGCCCGCTTCCGCTGCCGTCAGTGTGCATGGAGACGGCAGCGCCGGTGATGCGGCTGGCCCGGCCTGCCGCCCGGACTACCTTGATATCCACCGGGGTCAGAGGGTCCCCGGCGATAGCCACCTCACCGATGATCCCGGATCGGACGCCGCTGTTTCCCACGCCGGAGGTCACGTCACGCACGATTTCCCCGGTCAAGTCTTCCACCGAGCGTTCCTCCAGGTCGCTGGAATCCACGGTGCGGGTGTCCCATCCGGCGCCCATGACCACGTGGACTCCGGTGGCCTTGGAGACGCGCCGCAACGCCGCAGGATCCCGCCCCAGGCCGATGCTGGTCACGTCCACCAGCGTCCCGCCGCCGCGCTTCCGGTAGTCTGCCAGTTCCTCACTGGCGGCCGTCTCGTCCCCCAGGATCAGATTGTCCCGATTGGGATAGCCCATGGTCACCGCGCCCAGCATGTCGATAGTCAAGGGCTTGAGATAGAAGCGGACCCGAGTGGCCGCCGTCGGCACCGGTTGGCTGGAATGGTTCCGGTCGATGAAGACGTGCTCGTGCACCATGGCGGCGCCCATGGAGTCCGGGTCCATGGGGCCGTTGACTGTCAGGACCTTTCCGCCGAGGTCGGGGACCCGGTTTGAGGTTTCCTGAGCCCGCAACCCCGGTGCTGAAAACAGCACCCAGAGCAGACCGATCAGGGCCCACCCGGTCCGAGTCGTCCTGAGAAATTGCCAAAGCGCGTGCCGCATCTCTGTTTTCAATTCGAACATTCCTGACCCCGATTGACCGGAAACGGATTGTGATTCGACCATGGGGAGTTCGGCGGCCGGAAGCCGCCGCCTGTAGGGGGGACATTGTAGACTTTCGTGCCTTACATAGGCTAGAGTTCCGGTTCCAACGCCCTTCGTGCGGGAGAAGATTCCGGCGGGTCGGGCAAATTTCTTTCCCGAAAGGTTTGAATCGAAAACCGGAATGACCTAGAATTCCCGGCTGTTAGCAGACTTGCATCCCCAGTGCTCGAAGTTCTGTTTTTTGTTGTAGGAGGTTTTGAGTAATGCGAAAGTGGAGAATCCTCTTCGTTGTCATGCTCTTGGCGCCGTTGGCGGCCGCGCCGCCTGTGGGGCCAGGGGCGCATACGCGAGGTCTCAATGGCCGCGTTATGGACAACACGGGGGGGCGTGATTCCGGCGTGAATGTGACCGCCACGAACACGGCCACCGGTCTCGATTCCCGACGGTCACCAATGACACAGGTCTTTACCGGATCGATTTCCTGTGCCCGGTCCCTACGAAGTGACGGGTACGCTCCCTGGGTTTCAGACGCAAATCCAAACGGTGGACCTGAGGACGGGCGACGATCCCACCCTGGATTTCACCCTGGTCGTGGGAGAAGTCACGGAGCAGGTCACGGTCCAGGCCCAGGCGCCACTGCTCCAGTCGACCAACGCCACCCTCAGCAACCTGATCGAGTCCGAGCAGATCGAGACCCTGCCCATGGCTCAGGGCAATCCAAGCCATCTGCTGGTCATGGCCCCCGGCGCCTCCAGTCCTCCGGGTGGGGGTTGGAAGTGGGACGAGCCCGGGTGGTCCATCACCACCGGCTTCTATTTTCATGGGAGCCAGGGCAACGCCGTAGGCTTCACGCTGAACGGCATCAACAACGTGGGAACCATTTTCGGTGGCGCCCAGCAGGCCCAGACGGCTCCTTCGGCCGAGGCGGTCAAGGAAATCAGGATCGCCCACGACTACACGGCCGCCCGGGGACACCACAACGGCACCACCATGGACGTCACCCTGAAGTCGGGCACCAACGACTGGCATGGATCGGTCTACGGCTTCTTCCGCGAGAGCGAGTGGGGCGCCAATGCCTTCTTCCAGAACCGGGCCGGTTCCCCCAAGGCAGATACCGCGTACCGGCGCACGGGAGGTGCGGTCAACGGTCCCGTCTTCAAGGATCAGACCCACGTCGCCTTCAGCTGGGAGCGCACCTTCCAGCGGACCCTGGAGTTCTACGGCGCCCGGACGGTCCCGACCGGGGCCATGAGGGCGGGAGACTTCTCGGCCCTGCTGGCCTTGGGACCCGAGTACCAGATCTATGATCCCTCCACTATCCAGGCCACCGGGGACGGATTCTTCT
>CATOST010000051.1 GCA_951812665.1 uncultured Acidobacteriota bacterium | reverse complement strand
GTTGAACTGGTCCCGGGTGGCCTGAGAGTCCAGAGCGTCGATCATGTACTCGTAGTGCGGAAATCCGGCCTGAGCCAAGTGGATGGCCGGCTCCAGGACCTGGGACAGGGGGAGGGTCCCGTAGCGCTCCAAAAGGGACAGATATCCGTCCACCGCCCCTGGGACCGTGAAGGAGAGATGGGCCAGAGGCCCGGGACCGGTTGGGATCTCGTCCAGTCCCTGAGCGCGGAAATAATCCACCGTCGCCTGCTGGGGAGCCGTGCCCTGACCGCTCAGCGAGAGGAGATCGCCGCTGTCGGCGTCGTAGAGCATGAAGACCGACTCGGCCGCCAGCGAATAGGAGGCCACCGGTTCGGTCACGGCGGCCGCGAAGCCGGCCGCCACCAGGGCGTCGAAGGCGTTCCCACCCCCCAGTAGCATGCCCATTCCGGCCATGGAGGTCAGGTAGTGGCCGCTGGAAATGACCCCCTGGGTGGCGTAGATCACCGGCCGGCCGGTGGGGGGTCGCCCACTGGCGTCGGTCTGGGACGGGATCGGTTGAACCATCTCTACGCCATTGCGGATGGGATCAGGCAGCTGTCGCTGAATTTGTCATCGCGCAGGAGCAAACCGGCGGCTGCAAGAACGATGGAGTTCACGGAGAGAAAGAAAGTGTTTACACCTTGACGCCGCACGACAAACGCTTCGGATGTCTCCACGAACAATCGATACTGCGTCAGCGACGCTTCCGCGTCGTCGGGCGTGGGTTCGCCGTTACGAAACAACTCATCATCAACTGACTTGTCGTTGTTCATCGTACAGGTGAGCCACTATTATCTTGATATCCCACGGCATGGGTATGACACCGATTTCCATAAGCGCCGCCGGAGACCGCGCGGCATTCGACTGCAGGAAGACAGCCAGAACACGTCTGCCAAATTCCGCGCTTCTTCGAACCTCCCAGTTCACCGGCTCGCTACGCCAAGTACTCTCGCCGATCAAACAGATCGTCACACTTGACGCTCGAATGAGACGCTCCGCATGAACCTTCCACGCACCTTTTACGGGTTCCTTGATGGAGAAATCACGAAAAACTAAACCTAATTTGCCGATTTGCGCCTGATCTCGAAACAGGTCGACGAGCGGCTTGTGCTCCATGGCGAAACTGAGGAACACCCTGGGGGGCGCTGAAGAGTACGTCATCTCCATCGAATGATCTTACGGCCCGACCCTGATTGTAACACTCCACACCACACTCGCTGGCCTTCCGTAGTTTTTCCTGAAGTGCCGCCGCACCGACTCGCCGGTGTCGTGCCGGGCCGAGGTGGAGATTGGGTTCCCGGATCAGCGTGGCCGACCCGTGGACGGTCAGGCCAGGATCCGGTCCAACACCTCGCCGTGGACGTCGGTCAGGCGGAAGTGGCGGCCCTGGTACTTGTAGGTCAGCTTCGTGTGGTCAATGCCCAGGCAGTGGAGGAGGGTGGCCTGCAGGTCGTGGACGTGGACCGGATCCTGGGTGATGTTGTACGAGAACTCGTCGGTCTCCCCCAGGACCACGCCGGGACGGATGCCGCCTCCGGTCATCCAGATGGTGAAGCACCGGGGATGGTGGTCGCGGCCGTAGTCGGTCTCGGTGAGCGGTCCCTGGCAGTAGACGGTTCGTCCGAACTCGCCGCCCCAGACCACCAGCGTGTCCTCCAGCATTCCCCTCTGCTTCAGGTCCTGCACCAGCGCGGCGGAGGCCTGGTCCGTGGCCTTGCACTGCTTGGGGAGGGCGGTGGGCAGCTTTCCGTGTTGATCCCAACCCCGGTGGAAGACCTGGATGAAACGCACCCCCCGCTCGGCCAGGCGCCGGGCGAGCAGGCAGTTGGAGGCGAAGGTGCCCGGCTTTCGGGCGTCCTCGCCGTAGAGCTGGAAGATGTGATCCGGCTCTCCCGACACGTCGGTGAGCTCAGGCACGGAGGTCTGCATGCGGAACGCCATTTCGTACTGGGAGATCCGGGCCGAGATCTCGGGGTCGCCCGACTCCTCCAGCTTGATCCGGTTCAAGCGGTTCAGGGCATCCAGAAAATGCCGGCGGCTCTCCCGTCCGAAACCCTTGGGATCGGAGAGGTAGAGGACCGGGTCTCCCACCGAGCGGAACTTGACACCCTGGTAGCGGCTGGGCAGGAAACCGCTTCCCCAGAGGCGGTCGTAGAGCGGCTGTCCTCCGGTCCCCTGGGTGACCATGACCACGAATGCCGGCAGGTTGCTGTTCTCGTTCCCCAGACCGTAGGCCAACCAGGAGCCCAGACTGGGCCGCCCGGCGATCTGCGCGCCGGTCAGGAGAAAGGTGACGGCCGGATCGTGATTGATGGCCTCGGTATGCATGGAGCGGATGAAGCAGAGGTCGTCGGCGATCTCGGCGGTCCGGGGCAGGAGCTCGCTGATCCAGGCTCCCGACTGGCCGTGCCGGGCGAACTCGTAGATGGACGGAGCCACGGGGAAACTGCCCTGCTCGGAGGTCATGCTGGTGAGGCGCTGGCCCTGGCGGATGGATTCGGGCAGTTCCTCGCCTCGGCGGGGGGCCAGGCCCGGCTTGTAGTCGAACAGGTCCATCTGGGAGGGGCCTCCCGACTGGAACAGCCAGATCACCCGCTTGGCCGTGGGGGCGAAGTGGGGAAGGGGTGGGACTCCGGGCAAAGCCGCTGTTCCCGTCCCGTCTGCGGCGGTCTTTGCAGCCTGAAGGTCGTCCTGGAGCAGAGAGCCCAGGGCGGCGGTCCCGATCCCGGCGGCCGTGGCGCCGAAGAAATGGCGCCGGGTCTGTAGCAGTCGAAAACGGTTCCAGGGATCCATGTCGGGGTCACTCCTTGGTAATGGCCTCGTCCAGATTCAGGATAACGCTGGCCAGGCCGGCGTAGGAAGCCAATTCTTGCGGGTTCAGATTCTCATTCCGGGCCGACGCCCCTGAAGACAGGTAGTCCAATGCCTCCTGGGGCCGGGTCTGGAAGTCCTGCTCGAACCGCTTCAGGGCTTGGAGCAGCGCGGCCTGCTCCGAACGTCCCGGCCAGCGGGCGGTCACCAGACGGAAACCGTAGGCGACTCGAGCCAGGGGCGTCGCGCCGCCTTCCTTAAGCATGCGCTCGGCCAGACGGCGGGACGTCTCCAGATAGGTCTCGTCGTTCATCAGGTTCAGGGCCTGAAGCGGCGTGTTGGTCCGGTCGGTGCGCACGACGCAGGCTTCACGGGTGGAGGCGTCGAACGTCACCATGGCCGGCGGCGCTATGGTCCGTCTCCAGTACGTATAGAGACTTCGGCGATAGAGGCTCGCGCCCTGGTCGGCTTCGTAGCCCCGCGTGCGGAACGTCAGCTCCGTCCAGAGACCGGGTGGCTGGTAGGGCTTGACCGACGGTCCCCCCCGTTTCTCCACCAGGAGCCCCGAAACGGCCAGGGCCTGGTCCCGGATCACCTGGGCCGGGAGGCGAAAACGGGGCGCCCGCGCCAGCAACAGGTTCTCCGGGTCCCGCTCGAACAGCTCCGGCGACTGACGGGAAGACTGGCGGTAGGTGGCGCTGGTCACCACGGTTCTGAGCAATGCCTTGACGTCCCAGCCGCTCTCCATGAACTCCGCGGCCAACCAGTCCAGCAGCCCGGGATGGGTGGGCCGGTCGCCCTGGGAGCCGAAGTCCTCGGGAGTCCGAACCAGACCGGCTCCGAACAGCTTCTGCCAGAGCCGGTTCACCGTCACCCGAGCCGTCAAGGGGTTGGACCGATCCACCAACCAACGAGCCAGGCCCAGGCGGTCCGGGACCGGCGCCTCGAGCTTCGAGTCCAGGGCCGCCGGGACCCCCGGCTTCACCGGCTCCGTGTGGGCGTCATAGGCGCCCCGGTCCAGAATGTAGGTCTGGCGCCGCTGGGACCGCTCCTTCATGACCATCACAGTGGGAATGGTGTCGTAGTGGTCCTGGCGCCGTTGCTGCGCCTTCCGCAGTTCCTGGACGGCCTGCCGAACGGCCTCCGGGGCGTGTCCGCCCTCCAGGAAACAGAGGTCCAGCTTGTCCTGCTGGGTGACACTGCGGTCCGAAGGAACCAGGGCAGCGATCTCCGAGACCGGGTCCAGGAGGCCGATCACCCGCGCTTCCCGGTCCGAGAGTGCCCGGTCGTAGATCCGGACCTCGTCGATGAACCCGTCGAAGCGGTCGTCGGGACCCTCGCCGGCTCCGATCCGGAAGTCCCGTTTGGGACCCATGGGGTTGAGCAGGAAGTCGAACAGCACCACCGGCTCCTGCAGGACGCCGTCCAGGTGGAGCCGGAACCCGCTCGCGTTGCGTCTGCCGTCGTAGCTCAAGACGACGTGATGCCAACGGTTCCGCTCCAGGACCTGCTCCGTCTCCAGACGCGCGCCCAGATCCGACCAGCGGTAGGTGAAGTTGAAGCGCAACTTCCCTTCCCTCAGATAAAGGCCGTAACCGCGTCCCCGGAACCGGTCCACGACGCTGGAGAGGATGGCCCCCTGGCCGGACCGGGGATAGAACCAGGCCGAGAGGGTGAACGGGTCCATGTAGTCGAAGCTGGCCACCGGCCCGCCGTTGACGAACCGGCCGTCGAAGTGGCCCGCCTGCCCCTTTCGTCCGGGCACGAATTCCAGTTTCGGATTCGGGCCTCCGTCCAGGAAGGGAGGTTCGGGCAACGGCTCTTCCGGCCCGGCCGCCTTCGCCTGCTCCTTGGCCTGTTCCTTCTCTTTCTCCTTCTTTTTCTCGGCTTCCTCCTCCCAGACCCGCTTCAGGTTCCCCGTGGTTTCGACCCAATCGCCGTCCAGGGGGAAATGCACCAGCAGGCCCCGATCCACAGTCCGGTCCTCGCCCCGGCCCTGTTCCCGGACTTCCTCTTCCCAGGTGCGCTGAGCCCTTCTCCGCTCGTCTTCCAACTCTTCGAGGCGGAGGCGGGCCATCCGAACCTGGTCGTCCAGCTCCTCCAGACGCGCTTCCTGCGACGGTGTCGGCGCCTTGGCCACCGGATCTTCGTTGCCGTAGTTGTAGACGAAGCCCCGCTCGGGGACGTTGTTGAAGAAGGCGAAGAACCGGTAGTACTCCCGCTGGCTGATGGGGTCGTACTTGTGATCGTGGCAGCGGGCGCACCCCACCGTCAGCCCCATCCAGACCGTCGAGGTGGTCTCCACCCGGTCGGCCACGTATTCGACCCGCAACTCCTCGTCGATGGAGCCCCCTTCGGCGCTGGTCCGGTGGTTCCGGTTGAAGCCGGTGGCGACGATCTGATCCCGCGTCGCTCCCTCCAGCAGATCTCCCGCCAGTTGCTCGATGGTGAATTGATGGAAATCGAGATTCCGGTTGAAGGCGTCGATGACCCAGTCCCGCCAGCGCCACATCTGCCGGATGCCGTCACTCTGGTAGCCGTTGGTGTCGGCGTAGCGGGCCGCTTCCAGCCAGCGAACCGCCAGGTGCTCCCCGTAGCGGGTGGAGCCCAGCAGGCGGTCCACCAGCTTCTCGTAGGCGTCCGGCCCAGGATCCCGCAAGAAGCGGTCCAGATCCTGGGGCGAGGGAGGCAGACCCGTCAGGTCCAGGGTCACCCTCCGGATCAGCGTCTCCGGGGCGGCCTGGGGCGAGGGCGCGAGGCCGTTCTCTTCCAGACGGTGCAGGACGAAGGCGTCCAGACCGTTGCGAACCCAGCCGCGATTTTGGACCCGAGGCGGGTTTGGCCTGCGGACCGGGAGGAAGGCCCAGTGAGGCTGCCAGCGGGCGCCCTGGTCGATCCAACTCTCGACCTGGCGGATCTGGAGGTCGCTCAGGGGTTCGTGGCCCAGAAAGCCGGGCGGCATGCGGGAGGCCGCATCGGGGCTGGAGATCCTTTGGAAGAGGGAGCTCTGCCGGGCGCTGCCGGGAACCACGACTGGCCCCTTTCCGTCCCGCTTGGCGGCGATGCCGTCAGCGGTGTCCAGACGCAGGGAGGCTTGGCGCTGGCCGGCGTCGGGGCCGTGGCAGGAGAAGCATTTCTCGGAGAGGATGGGGCGAATGTCGCGGTTGAAGTCGATGTCGGAAGGGGCGGTTTTCGCGGCCGTCAGTCCCGGGAGGGCAAGTGCCAGACACCAGCCTAAATAGCAGATCCCGGACCGAAGTTCTGGCATGATCCCCCGCGGCCATTCCCGGTCGGATGCCGCAATGACTGTTGCCGACGGCTGGGAGACATCATAGTCAAGAGGGGTTGCTCAGGCAACGACAGGAGGGGCGATTTCCAGTCGCCCCTCCTTCGTTTTGCCCACTTGGAAGACGCTACGCGGAGTGGGGACTCGGTCCTCCCTACCCCCCTGTCGGCGACAAGAAAATCGTTGCCCCCTCCCAATCGGCGATTGGAAATCGCCGCTCCTGCCGATTCTCAAGTAGGATAGCGGCTGAGTTTGGATCGGGGAGCCACGGAGGGCGCAGATTTTGGATCAGACGACAGGCAGCTTGCGGGCGGCCAGAGCACCCGCTTCTCGCCGGGCCGTCGTTTCCTGGTGCTTTTACGACTTCGCCAACTCCCCCTTCACCACCCTGGTGGTGACCTTCATCTATTCGTCCTACTTCACCCAGGTCATTGCCCCCGACACGATCTCGGGGACGCTGTCATGGTCCCGGGCCGTTACCATCACCGCCCTGGCCGTGGCTCTGCTGTCGCCGATTCTGGGAGTGGTGGCCGATCAAGGCGGCTACCGCAAGTTCTTCCTGCTGCTCTGGACCGGCGCCTGCGTCCTCTTCACGGCCCTGCTCTACCTGCCCCTCCCGGGTCAGGTCTTCCAGGCTCTACTCTGGTTCACTCTGGCCAACATCGCTTTCGAACTGTCCTTGGTCTTCTACAACGCAATGCTTCCGGGTATCGCTCCCCAGAATCGCATCGGGCGCATCTCCGGGTATGGGTGGTCCCTGGGTTATGTGGGCGGACTCGCCGCCATGGCCGTGGCTTTCGTGGGTTTCGTGGATGCGGCCACTCCCTGGTTCGGTTTCAGCCGGGAGGCCGGTTCGCACATTCGGGCCACGAACCTGGTGGTCGCCGCCTGGTATGCCGTCTTCACCGTGCCCCTGCTGCTCTGGGTTCGAGAGGTCCAGCCTCGAGCCCGGTTGTCGTCCCGAATGCTGTTGTCTTCCTTCCACCATCTGGCGGTCGCCCTCCGCGACGTGCGCCGTTACCGGGAAATCACCAAGCTGCTCCTGGCCCGATTGCTGTACAACGACGGTCTGGTGACCATCTTCGCCTTCGGCGGGATCTATGCCACCGGGACCTTCGGCTTCACCTTCTCCGAACTGATGATCTTCGGGCTGGCCCTGAACGTGGCGGCCGGTGTCGGAGCCTTCTTCCTGGGCCACCTGGACGACCGGATCGGCGGGAAGCGGACCATCCAGATCAGCCTCTGGGGACTCATCATCGCCGCCCTCGTCGCCATCCTGACCACCAGCCGCCTCATGTTCTGGGGCGCCTGCATCCTGGTCGGCATCTGCGCCGGTCCCAACCAATCCGCCAGCCGTTCCCTCCTGGGCCGTTTCGTCCCGCGGGATAAGGAGAACGAGTTCTACGGCCTCTTCGCCTTCTCGGGCAAGGCGACCGCTTTTCTGGGACCGTTCCTGGTGGGCGTGTTGACCAGCCACTTCGACTCCCAGAGAGTGGGCATGTCCACCATGCTCCTCTTCTTCGCGGCCGGCCTCTGGCTACTCCGGTACGTGGACGAAGAGAAAGGCTGCCGGGAGTCGGCAAGGAACTGATGCCGCTACAAGGCAGGTGCCGTTCGACATCCCCGATGGGACCGCGTTATCCTTTCGCGGGTTTGTGGTTCCGGCGTTTTGGAAAAACAGTGTAAGGAGAGATTCATGACTCAGAGCGTTGCCACGATAGCGGAAAGTTTTCGAGCCCGGACGGCTCGTTCGCGCGAACTGTACGAGGGAGGGACCTCGTATACGGCGGGTCCGGCCAAGGGGGCCTACTACTACCGTCCCTATCCTCTCACCATGGACCGGGGAGAGGGCACTCGTCTCTGGGACGTGGACGGGAACGCATACCTGGATTGCGCCAATCACCACACGGCCCAGGTGCTCGGGCACAACCATCCTCGAGTGATGGAGGCCGTCTACGCCCAGATTCCCAGGGGCTTGGCCGTGGGCGCTCCCATGGGGACGGAAGCCCCCATCGCCGAGGAGATGTGCCGAAGGGTCGACTCTCTGGACCGGATCCGCTTCGTCAATTCGGGGACCGAAGCCACCCTGCACGCGATCCGGTTGGCCCGCGGATTCACCGGGAAGACGAAGATCGCCAAGTTCGAAGGGGGCTATCACGGCAGTCATGATCCGGTGGAAGTCAGCGTCGCGCCGCCTTTGGCCAAGGCGGGACCGGCCCATGCGCCCAACTCCGTCCCGGGTGCGGGAGGAAGTTCCCCCAGCGTGGCCGATGAGGTCTTGATCCTGCCCTACAACGACGAAGAGGCGGTGGAACGGCTCATCGTGGAGAACCGGGACGATCTGGCCTGCGTCATCTTCGATCCCAAGTGCGGGATCCTGCGCATCCGTCCAGAGTTCGCCCAGGCGGTACGACGGATCACCCGGGAGAACGGCGTCCTGCTCATCTTCGACGAGATCGTCGCCTTCCGCACGGCACCGGGAGGACTTCAGGCCGTATTGGGCATCGACCCCGACCTGACCTGCTTCGGAAAGATCGTGGGGGGCGGCTTCCCCGTCGGCGCCTTCGGGGGGCGGGCCGACCTGATGGACCTCCTGGACAGCAGCAAGCCGGGGACCGGTTTTTCCCAGAGCGGGACCTTCAGCGCCCATCCCCTGGCCATGGCGGCCGGCCTGGCGATGCTCCAGGAACTGACGCCCGAAGCCTGCGATCATCTGAACCGGCTCGGGGACCGGCTCACCAACGGCCTCAAGCGGATGTTCGCCCGCGAAAGGATCGTCGCCCAGGCGGTGAATACGGGCTCGGTCTTCAGCATCTACTTCGGCGATCACGAGTTGCGGAACTACCGCGACCTGGCCGCCCTCGACAGTTCACTCGTGTCTCCCACCTTCCTGGCGCTGCTGGAAGAGGGGTACTTCCTAGGTCACACGCTGGGCATGTGCGCGCTCTCGGTTCCCATGACCGACAGCGACATCGACGGACTGATCGAAGCAACCGGCCGCGCCATCGCCAGAGCCCAAGCCGAATAGGAGCGGCGACTTTCTTGCCGCCGAATAGGAGCGGCGACTTTCCTGTCGCCGATTGGGAGCGGCGGCTTTCTTGCCGCCGACCAGGGGGATCTAGGGGGGACGGCAGTCCCCCCTCCGCGAAGCGTCTTCCATTTGGCCGAAATGAAGAAGGGGCGACAAGAAAGTCGCCCCTCCCAGTGGACGACTGGAATTCGCCCCTCCTATCCACTATTGACTACGGTGTTCCGATCCTCACCCTGCAGCGGCAACTCCACCCAGGCGCCGGAGCGGGCGTGAGAGAGGTGGAAGCCGGCGATGGCTTCCAGCGTCTCGACCGCTTCCACGGCCGGATAGGGAAAAGACGCGGTCCCCTCCAACCAATCCACGATCTCGCAGACCGCCACATCCATGGAGGTGGCTTCGGCCCGGAGACTGGGCCACTCCTCGTTCCGGCCGTCCCAGTACTCGATCCTCACCTCCTCGCCTCCGGTGGTGGCCCGGCCCTCGGTGCCGTTGAAGCCGATGACCATGGGGACCCGGGCGTAGTCGGCAGCATCCACCGTGGTCATCAGTCCCCCTTCCAACCGCATCACGCCCCATCCTCCCGGATCCTGAAACGCGGGCCCCCGGCAGTCGGGCTTCCCGGACAAGTCCAGCGTCCCCGAGACCGCTTCCACCCGGCGCCCGGTGATGAGCCGGATGGCGTCGAGGACATGGGTCCCCACGTTCCCCAGGCGCCCGGAACTCCACTGGGCCGTCACCGAAGTCAACTCACCCAGACCCCCAGCGGCGATATGGTCCCGCAGCCTCCGATAATTGGGGTTGAACCGCCGATTGTGGTTGATGGCCAGCAACGACCCGGCTTCGTCGCAGGCGTCCACCATGTCGTGACCGTCGGCTGCGGTATTGGCGATCGGTTTCTCGCAGAAGATGGCCCGGACCCCCTGCCGGGCAGAGGCCACCGTCATCTCCTTGTGCACCGGAGTGTAGGTGGCCACGCTCACCACGTCGGGCTTTTCCTGCTCCAGCATCTCCCGCCAGTCGGCGTAGGTCCCGATCCCGGTCCGTTCGGTGAACCGTTCCCGCCGGCCCAGGTCGCGGCTGCTCCCGGCCACCACCTCGACCCGGGGATGGTTGGCCAGGGCGTCGATGTGGGTCCCGTCCAGGTCCACCACCAACTGGCCCAACGCGTCTCCCGAAACCTGGTCGGCGCCGCCGATGTAGCCCAGACCCATGATCACTGCCCGATGCGATTGATTGGTCATTCGTTTCACTCCCAAATGGTTGTCTGTCAGTTGTCCAAACCGGCCTCAAGATACCGCAAAATGAGGAGGGAGGAGCGGGTGGCTGGTTCTCACTCGTCGTGCCTCTGGTTATGATGGACCGTTCCATCGGCAACAATTCGCCGATCGACCTGGAAACACTTGTGGATTGCCGGTGGGTTTCCTGTCGATCGCCTGTGGATTCCTTGTGAATCCACGACTGGAGGGATTTCCATGACGGCACCACGAATCTGGTTGCCGGTGGCTGCGGCCGCCGTCGCCATCGGATTGACTCTCACCTCCCATGCCCGGCCTCCCGAAGGCCCGATTCAGGTCCGGATCTGGAAAAACGTCATGGTGCCGATGCGCGACGGGGTTCGCCTGGCGACCGACGTCTACCTGCCCAATGGCGAGACCACCCCGCCCGGTCCCTTCCCCACCATCCTCATTCGGCACCCCTACGGGAAGAGCAGATCGGCCGTGACCGCCGAGTTCTTCACCACCCACGGCTACGCGGTGGCGATCCAGGACGCGCGGGGCCGGTACGACTCGGAGGGGGAGTTCTACATCTACGTCAATGAGGGCGAGGACGGATACGACGCCGTGGAATGGATCGCCGCCCAACCCTGGTCCAGCGGCGACGTGGGGACCTACGGTGGATCCTATGGGGCCGCCTGCCAGAACGCTCTGGCGGTCCTGGGACCGCCTCACCTGAGGACCATGTTCGCCTACGTGGGCACCTCCAACTACATCGAGGACGGAGCGGGCCGAGGGGGCGCATTCGCCTTGCTGCACAACATGGCCTACGGGTTCCGCCTGGCGCAGTTGGGAAAGGAGGCCCAGTCCGGCGACCCCGACGAGGAGGAGGAATCCCCGACCCGCCTGGCCCTGAACCGCGCCAACGAGCAACTGGCGAGCTGGCTCATGGCGGCGCCCCTCAAGTCCACCTCCCCGTTGTCCTGGACGCCCTCCTACGCGAAGTGGTACGCCGACTGGCGGGCGCATCCCACTTACGACGCCTATTGGAAACAGAACGGCTACAACTTCGAGGAGCGCTACTCCCAATACCCGGACATCCCCATCTGCTTCATCGGCGGCTGGTACGACATCTTCAAGCGCGGGACCCTGAAGAACTTCCAGGGCCTGACCGGACGCCAGGGTTACGTCCATCTCCTGGTGGGACCCTGGACCCACTCAACCGGCCGGACCTATGCCGGGGACGTGGACTTCGGTCCGGAGGCGAAGATGACGCTCAAGAAGAAGGCGGTGAAGTGGTTCGACCAGTTCCTCAAGGGAAAGGACCTGGAACTGGATCGGCAGCCTCCGGTCCGTTACTTCGTCATGGGCGCCGAAGAGTCGAAGCGCAATGAAAAAGGTAGGCTCCAGAGCGGCGGCGCCTGGAAGAACTCCAACACTTGGCCCCCCGCAGAGAGCCGGCAACTGCGTCTTTATCTGCACGGCGACGGCAGCCTTCGCCGCGAGCCGCCTGGCGAACCGGGTACAAGCGGGTTCGAATACGATCCCAGGAATCCGGTGCCCACCATCGGCGGCAACATCGACTCGGGCAAGCAACTGGTGCGCCGCGGCGCCCACAACCAGACCCCCATCGAGGGAGAATTCGCGGCCACGGACCTGCTGCCCCTCTCTTCCCGCTCCGACGTGCTCTCCTTCCAGACACCGCCCCTCGAGGAGGAACTGGAGATCGCCGGTCCCATGCGGGTGGAGCTCTGGGTCTCCTCCACGGCCAAGGACACCGACTTCACGGCCAAGCTCATGGACGTCTATCCGCCCTCTACCGACTATCCGGAGGGGTACGCCATGAACCTGGAGGACGGCATCCTCAGGATGCGCTTCCGGGAATCCCGGGAACGGGAGCACCTCATGGAGCCGGGCACCGTCTACCGGATCGAGATCGACCTCTGGGACACGGCCAACCGGTTCCACAAGGGGCACCGGGTCCGCCTGGACATCTCCGGCAGCAACTTTCCCTTCTATGACGTCAACCCCAACACGGGAGAGTTCCTGGGACGCCACACCCACATGAAGACGGCCGTGAACACTGTCTACCATGCCCCCGGCGGGGCTTCGGCGCTGGTGCTGACCCTGCCGGAATAGCCGCACCGGCCCTCGCCAAGCGGCCCGGCGCAGAGCCAAGTGTTACAATCTCCGGGCCGGCGAAACCGGGATCCCGCCGGTCACGGCAAATTCCACGAAGTTGCGGAGAACACGATCCATGCGAAGATTCACGACTCGATTCATCCTGAGCCTGATGGGCAGTTGCCTGCTCTTGTTGGCCGCCGGCGCCCACGACTGGGAGGCGCCCGAAGAGGCCAAGAAGATGACGAACCCCCACGCGGCCACCGACGAAGCCATGACCCTGGCGAGGACGCAATACGACGAGAACTGCAAGTTCTGCCACGGCGAGACCGGAGGAGCGGATGGCCCGGTGGCGGGCATGCTCAAGGAAAAGCCCCCTCCGTTCAACGATGCCGAAGCCATGGCCAAGGTCACCGACGGTGAACTCTTCTGGAAGATCACCAACGGCAAGGACCCCATGCCCGGCTACCAGAAGAAGCTCTCCGACGAGGAGCGGTGGCAACTGGTGAACTTCATCCGAACCTTCGCCAAGTGATCCGCTCTTCCGGCATGAAGGGCCCCATCGACCGCCGTCACTTTCTGAAGACGAGTTCTGCGCTGGCCGCTGCCTGGAGCGCATGCGCACCCGCCCGGCAGGCCGCCGACCCGGCCACCCGGGAGTGGCAACATTACGGCGGAGACGCAGGAGCGAGCCGCTACTCGCCCCTGGACCAGATCAACCGGGCCAACGTCTCCGAGCTGAAGGTGGCCTGGACCCACCGGACCGGGGATGCCCTCCAGCGACCGTCCACCACCATCGAGTGCACGCCCATCGTGGTGGATGGCCGCATGTACATCTCCACGGCCACCCTTCAGGTGCATGCGCTGGATGCGGCCACGGGCCGGAAGCTCTGGAGCTTCGATCCCCACGGCGGGAAGCCGCTGCGAGGGTCCCCGGGGGTCAACCGGGGAGTCACCTACTGGCAGAACCCGGACCGGACCGACGACCGCAGTATCTTCATGCCGGTCAGGGACATGCTCTATTCCATCGACGCCGGGACCGGGAATTTGACGCCCGGATTCGGCCAGGACGGAGTCGTCGACCTGAAGGAAGACTTCGACCACGACATGACCGGGCTCTCCTTCAACGTGACCAGCCCGGTGGTGGCCTACCAGAACCTGATCGTCGTGGGAGGCGGCGGCGCGGAGGGACCCTACCCGGAGGCGCCGGGCCACATCCGGGGCTACGACGCTGCCACGGGGAAGCGGCGCTGGATCTTCCACACCACCCCCCGTCCGGGCCAGTTCGGAAACGACACCTGGCAAGGTGACTCGTGGAAGACCACGGGCGGGACCAACAACTGGGGCGGCATGAGCCTGGACCCGGCACGGGGCTGGGTCTTCGCCTCCGTCGGCTCGCCCGCATTCGACTTCTACGGGGGGAACCGCAAGGGCGCCAATCTGTTCGGAAACTGCGTCCTGGCGTTGGACGCCTCCACCGGGGAGCGGAAATGGCATTTCCAAACCGTCCACCACGACGTCTGGGACTACGACCTTCCGTGCCAGCCCGCTCTCATCAACATGACCCAGGGCGGGCGGACCTTCGAGGCGGTGGTCCAGCCCACCAAGATGGGGATGATCTTTTTCTTCGATCGGGAGACGGGCAAACCGGTCTTCCCCGTCGAGGAGCGGCCCATGCCCGCCTCGGACGTTCCCGGCGAGGAGCTGTGGCCGACCCAGCCCTTTCCCGTGAAGCCCCCTCCCCTGTGCCGGCAGGGGTTCATGCCGGACCAGATCACCGACATCTCCCCCGAAGCCCATGCCTACGTCAAGGAGATCTACGACCGCTCCCGCGTCGGGGCCCTCTACACTCCGCCCAGCCTTCAGGGGACCATCATCCATCCCGGTTTCCGGGGCGGCGCCCTCTGGGGAGGATGCAGCCACGACCCGGCGGCCAACCGGCTCTTCGTCAACACCAGCGAATGGACCAACCGCATCACGCTGGCGCCGGCCAAGAAGGATCAGCCCTTCGACTACGCCCTTCCGGAACGCGCCCTGTTGCAGGACCCGGAGAAATACCCGGCCATCAAGCCCCCGTGGGGCTACCTGACGGCCATCGATCTGGACTCGGGGGATTTCGCCTGGCGGGTGGTGGCGGGAGAGATTCCGGAGCTGGAGGCGCGTGGAATCACCGGGACGGGGAGCCCCATGCACGGCGGGACCATCGCCACGGCCGGAGGCCTGATCTTCGTCGGTGGGTCCTTCGACAAGAAGTTCCGGGCCTACGACTCCGGCAACGGGCGGGTGGTCTGGGAGCATCAATTGAACGCCGGCGGCTTCGCTACCCCGTCCACCTACGAGGCGGAGGGCCGGCAGTATGTGGTCATTGCCGCCGGGGGCGGCCAGGCCGCTTCCAATTCGGGCGATGAATTCGTGGCCTTCACGCTGGCTTGAGCCGGGTTCCCGGGGCCGGCGCCTGGGAGTCATGGCGCTGGTTCTGGTCCTGAGCGTCCTGTACGGGGCGGCCCGCTCCGACGACAAGGCGCCGGAGCCTCAGCCCATTCCCTTCAGCCACAAGGTTCATGCGGCCGCCGGTCTGCGGTGCGCGTTCTGCCACCCCATCGAGGAACCGGGGTTCACGGCGGGACTGCCCGTCGAATCCAAGTGCATGGTCTGCCACACCGCCGTCAAGAGCGACAGTCCGGACATCCTGAAGCTGGCTAAAGCCGCCAAAGCGGGCGAGACGATCCCGTGGGTGCGGATCTACCGGGTGCCCGACTATGTGTGGTTCTCCCACGCGCTGCACGCCGTGGACGCCGAGATCGAATGCGCCGCTTGTCACGGTCCGGTGGCGACGCGGGAGGTGTTGGTGCAGGAGAAGCCGACATCGATGGAGTTCTGCATGGATTGTCACGCGGCCCACAAGGCCTCCAACGGCTGCGAAGTTTGCCACCTGCGGCAGTAGGGGCTCCCCTTGTGGGTGCCCTCTTCCGTCTCACCTGCCGCCGCGCTGCCGGAGGGCGACCACAACGGTCGCCCCTACGATGCGAAGGACAGATGTCGGGCAGCCGGGCATTGGGGCCAAGTCGCCCCTACTTTCGCCGTCCGCCGCAGAATGGCAATATACGGACCCATGAAATCCCGCATAAGTTGGACCTACGCCCTTTTCTTGCTCCCGCTCTTATTGGCCTGGAACTGCGTCCCGGCGCCCGATCCCTCCGACGATAACGACTGGCGCTACCACGGCAAGGACCCGGGCGGGACCAGGTACTCCGCCCTGGCGCAGATCAACCGAACCAACGTCCAGGAACTGGAGGTGGCCTGGATCTACCGCATGGGAGAGGTGAAGCGCCCGCATCGGACCATCCCCGACCGGATGCAGGCTCCGTGGGAGACCACACCTCTGGTGGTCGATGGTGTCCTCTACATGTCCACGCCTTCCAACCGGGTGATCGCCCTGGAGGCGGAGACGGGCCGGGAACTCTGGGAGTTCGACCCGCAGGAAGGCAGCGGCGACGACCGCTTCTACCTCCAGCACCGGGGGGTCTCGTACTGGGAGGGAACCGTCGACGGACAACTCCAGCGGCGGATCCTCATGGGGACGGGAGACGCCAAGCTATTGGCTCTGGATGCGGAGACGGGCCGGTTGATTCCCGAATTCGGAGAGGACGGGTGGGTGGACCTGGACGGGGGCATGACCACGCGCTGGCCCAAGAGCATCTACACCGTCACCTCCCCGGTGGCCGTCTACAAGAACGTGGTGGTCACGGGGTCACGGCTCAGCTCCGGCCAGGAAAATAAGGGACCCAGCGGAAAGGTCCGGGCCTGGGACGTGCTCACGGGCGATCTGGTCTGGGAGTTCCACACCGTTCCCCGGCCTGGAGAACCGGGAAATGAGACGTGGGAAGGAGATTCGTGGAAGGATCGTTCCGGCGCCAACGCCTGGTCCATCATCAGCGTGGACACGGAGCGGGGCTGGGTCTTCGTCCCCACGGCCTCCCCCCTGGGAGGCGACCGTGACGGTCAGAACCTGTACGGAAACTCCCTGGTGGTGCTGGATGCCCTCACCGGAAAACTCATCTGGTACTACCAGGCGGTCCGCCATGACACGTGGGACTACGATCTACCGGCTCAGCCGGTGCTGGTGACCCTGGAACAGGACGGGCGGGAGGTCCCGGCGGTAGCCCAGCCCACCAAGATGGGCATGGTCTTCGTGCTGGATCGGCTGACCGGCAAGCCCCTGCTCCCGGTGGAGGAGCGTCCGGTGCCCCAGACCGGGGGCGGTTACAACTGGCCCACCCAGCCCATTACCGTCAAGCCGCCGCCGTTGGTTCGGCACAACCTGACCCGGGACGAGGTGAGCAGCGTCACGCCCGAGTCCTACGAATTCTGTCTGGAACTCTTCGACTCGCTCCACTACGAGGGCATCTACACACCTCGGCAGGAGGGGCCGACCCTGATGCTGCCCGGTTCCCTGGGGGGAGCCAACTGGTCCGGATCCTCGTTCGATCCCACGACCGGGATCCTCTACGTGAACGTCACCGAGCTGGGGAACGCGCGCGGCGCGGGCCGCCGCTTCTGGCAGGACAACAAATGGCCCTGCCAGGAGCCCCCCTGGGGGACTCTCAACGCCGTGGACCTGAACCGGGGCGAGATCGTCTGGAAGAGCACCCTCGGCGTCGTGGACGAGCTGATGGAGAAGGGCGTCCCGCAGACGGGGACGCCGAACCTGGGTGGGTCCATCGTCACCGCCGGTGGGCTGGTCTTCATCGGAGGCACCAACGACCAGCGGTTCAGGGCGTTCGACTCGGCCTCCGGCGAGGAGCTCTGGGTGGACCTGCTGGAGGCCAACGCGCACGCCACCCCCATGACCTTCTGGGGGGAGAAGAGCGGCAAGCAGTACGTGGTGATCGCGGCCGGTGGCGGCAACGTCTTCAGTGACGTCACATCCGACGGGTTGGTGGCATATGCTTTGCCGTGAGAAGAGGGCACCCACAAGGGGTGCTACGGCACGTCGCTGTCGTCTATTGGCTCGGAGGCGACGTAGTTCCAGACGAGGGCCAGATTGAAGAGGTAGATGATGGACCGCGTGAGGCGTTCCGCGTCTGACATCTCGAAGCGGCGGGCGTGCGCAATACGGTTTCTGTGGTCGTTCATCGAGCGTAGCACCCAGGACGCCTTCGGAACCGAACCCGTGGGCAGCAGGCCTACCGCCTGTAATCGGGAGACGTATTCCGGAAAACTGGATCTGTCCCGGCCTTCCACTCCCAGCATCTGGCTGATGTTCCTCCGGATTTCCTCATGAGTGCTTTCGACAAACTCTCGGGGATACATTATGGGTTCCATTTCCCTCATCCAGACCTTGAAGGAGGGATCTCCCGACACCTGAAACGCCAACTCCTTGAGCATCTTTTCCAGGTCCAGGAGATTCGTTCGCTCAGTGAGATCGACTTCACCGTCGCTTCGTGACTCAGAGGGCTCGAAGGCCCCCTCGACCAGACTTTGCGTTTTCCGAGTCGACTTCTCGACATTGTCCACAATGCTCAGAAGCGTCTTCACCCCTTCGTCGAGGATTTCCAAACGTTTCCGCACCGTTGCTTCGCCGGGCTTCGCCTCGGCGGGCGCCGGAGGAGGGAGCCTCTTCGAGGCGGGTTCTCCGAGCTTAAAAATTGCGGCGTCGCGTCCGAATTCCTGCTTCAAAGCGCGATAACACGCCATCGTCTTCGGATACACCCAACGGGTCCTTTTCGGGTCCCAGCGGCGGCCGGGGATCTTCTTTGCCCGCTCCTTTTCACCGGGAGCGATCTTTACTTCATAGTCCTTTTCGGTCTCCGTGACCTCGATGGGGAAGAAATTGCCTCTGGGAAACTGCATTGTTGGTCGTTTGGCCACGATGTGAATCCCGCGCGCCGACGGCCGGAGGCTTCAGTAGACCTCAGGAACGAACCTCTGGATCCCCATGGGGGGCCGGACGTAACCGCCGTCCTCCTGGCGCGGCGGGAGCTCCAGCTCGGGCGGATCTTCCTGGTTGTAGCTGAACCGGCTCAGCAGGTGGGAGATGCAATTGAGGCGGGCCCGGCGCTTGTCGTCGGCGTTGACCACGTACCAGGGTGCTTCGGGTGCGTCCGTCTTGTCGAACATGGCATCCTTGGCCTTGGAGTACTCCACCCAGCGCAACCGGGACTCCAGATCCATGGGACTCAGCTTCCAGCGCTTGCGCGGATCCCGGATCCGGGCCTGGAAGCGGCGTTCCTGCTCCTCGTCGCTGACTGAGAACCAGTACTTGATGAGATGGAGGTGGGACCGGAGCAGCATCCGCTCGAACTGGGGGCAGGAGTAGAGGAATTCCCAGTACTCCTCTTCGGTGCAGAACGCCATGACCCGCTCGACTCCGGCCCGGTTGTACCAGCTCCGGTCGAAGAGCACGATCTCACCGGCGGCCGGGAGATGCGCCACGTAGCGCTGGAAATACCACTGGGTCCGCTCGCGCTCGGTCGGCTTGGCCAGGGCGGCCACGCGGACCTGACGGGGGTTCAGCGTCTGGATGATTCGCTTGATGACACCCCCCTTGCCGGCCGCGTCCCTGCCTTCGAAGAGGACCACGACCTTGAGGCCCTCCCGGGCCACCCAGTCCTGGAGCTTGGTCAGCTCCACCTGCAGCCGCCGGAGCTCCGCTTCGTAGTATTTCCGCTTCAGACGCGGGGAGCCCTTCTTCAATCCGCCGCTGGAGGTCGACTCAGACTGGACGTTCATCCTCTCCTCTTCCAAGAAAAATACCAGTTCAGCTCCTCCGTTTGAAACCGGGCAACAAACCCAGAATCAGAGTCGACAGCAGCGTGACGAAGAAGGAGACCGGCAGCGGCCACATCCAGGAAACGGCTTTGAGGCGAACCAGCAGGCGGCGAGACCCCAGGGCCACCACGTCATCGGGAGCGATGAGGGCAGGTGACCCGGGACGGTCGTTGACCCGGATCTCCGCCTCCTCGGTCAGACCGCGAATCGACCAGCCCCCGGGAGTTTTCTCCACGCCGGCATGCCGCGGGGCCACCCCTTCTCCGGTCAGGACGAAGCGGTTGTCCTCGGGACTGGAGCCGATGGTGTTGGGCGTCTCGGGTAGAGGCTCCCACCGCGTCGGCTCCTGTCCCTCCTCCAGGACGTAGAGGAAGATGTCGGGGTGGTCCTGGAACCAGTGGCCCAGTGACAGGTAGAACCCGGTCGACAGGCCCAGGAAGGCCGCCAGCACCATGGCGGCGCCGCTGGCCCGGAATTTGAGGAAGGCGGCCACGAACATGCCTCCCAGGGTCCCGATGACATAGGCGATGATCCGGGTCGTGAGGTCGAAGATGTTGCCCCGGGAGCCTTCGGGGATGGTGTTCAGGAAGAGACAGAAGAGGACGGCGTAGATGCCGGCTCCCAAGGTGAAGATCCGGGCCAGCCGGAGTTGGCTGGTCTGGGAGAGCGGATTCGTGCGGAAGCGACCCACAAAGTCGACGGTCAGGACGGTGGCAACTCCGTGCATGCTGGAATCCAGCGCGGCCATGGCGGTGGAGAAGAGGGCCGCCACCACCAGGCCGGCCAGGCCTCGCGGCAGAGTATGGGCGATGAAGTGGGGAAAGACCTCGTCGGGCTTCCCCGGAAGCTGCGCCTTGTAGTAGGAGTAGAGGGCGATTCCGCCCAGGCCCAGGAGGATGCCCACGCTCACGTCGGCGGCCTGGTTGGCCAATATGGAACGGCGGGCCGCGCGGAGCGATCCGGTGGCCAGGTAACGCTGCACCATGAGCTGGTCCGAGCCGCAGGTGGAGACCCACCAGACGAAGGCGTAGATGGCCATCCCCAGCACGCTGACCCGGACATAGGGGTCGAGGCGGAAGAAGGGCTGGGGCTCGTGGTCCGCCGCCAGAATGTCCTGGAGCCAGGTGATGGGGCCGGTCCCGGTGTCGAAGAAGACGTAGCCGATGGTGAAGAGCAGGCCGCCGAAGAGGATGATGAACTGCACCAGGTCGGTCCACATGACGGCCCGCATGCCGCCCAGGACCGTGTAGACGACGGCGATGACGCCGACGCCCAGCACCACCCAGGTGAAGGGCAGGTCGGCCATCTTGGACATGGCGATGGCGGCGGTGTAGACGATCATCCCCATCATGGAGAGCCGGATCAGCAGGAACAGGGTCGACCCGAACATCCGCGCGCCGAGACCGTATTTCTCCTCCAGGTACTCGTAGGCGCTGGTGAGCCGCTTGCGCATGAAGAAGGGGACGAGTATCAGGACGGCCACCGCCACGCTGAAGGGGACGTGCATCTGCCGGCCCCAGACGCCGATGCCGTTCTTGATGAACTCGCCGGGTTCAGAGAGATAGGCAATGGTGGAGAGCAGCGAGGCGTACATGCTCAGCCCCACCACGAACCAGGGCATCTTGCGCCCGGCCAGGAAGTACTCGTCCGCCGATTTCTGCCGCTTGCTGAAGTAGTAGCCCAGGAGCAGCACGCACGCGAAATAGACGGCGACCACCACGTAGTCGACGGTCTGCAAACCGTCGTAGCGGTCGACGCGCACCGGGGTTGTGGCCAGGGTCAGGAGGGGTAGAATCGGACTCTCCTCGTAGCGGAAACCGGCCGAGGCGGACTGTGCAACGGACTACCGGTTGCCGCTCGGATGCCTCGACTCGGCGCAGAGCGTACGTCGGCGCCACCCCATTGGCAAGGTAGGAGGGAGGACATTCCTGTCCCCCGGAGGGGCGATTTCCAATCCCGACCGTCCCTCAGTCAACAACCATCAAACATTAACGGTTTCAGTCATTTTCCGGGTTCTTCGCCGAATCGGAAAAGTGTATGTCGATCCGGGGCATGCGACTGCCAAGGGCCTGCGCTCCTGGGCAGCGGCGCACCGGTGGCACAAGATCGCTCCGTCAAGGTCGCGATCGACGGTTACCGCGCCTTGCAGGCGAAAGGTCATTTGTGACTCGATTCGGAAGGGTAAAGGACTGTTGTGGCCATCCAAGGCGTCCGTTCCCCCAAGTGGTGCAACATGATCTATGTATGACCACAGGCTACAAGTGCCACTGTGGTACGCCTGAAGGATGAAGATTCTCCGCGTCTGCCAGAGCGACACCCGCAAGCTCCCTGAGATCCTGGTCGGGTGCTCCATCGTGTCACGCCCCGGCGGGGGGACTCTTGGACCGCCACCGTCCTCGAAGTCATCCAGTGGGGGGAGGATGCCGTCCTGGTCCGCTATCCGGGCAAAGGTTAGACTGGACGAAGATAGATAACCTGAAGGACAGGAGAATAGCATGAGCGGAGGAGTAACCATCGCGTCAACGATCGCGGGGACTTTGGCGAGTATGGGTGTGATGCTCTTGCTGATGAACAAGAGTCTGGATTCCTTCAAGAAGCAGGTCATTGAACGATTGAGCCAATTCGATGATCGGCTCCGCACCGTGGAAACAGGAATGGCGCGGATCGAAGGTGCCCTGTTCCATGGGGATGCTGCCCACCGGGAGGTTAGGTGAAACCTTGTCACTCACCTGGAAACGCGTGGACCTGAGTCGTCGGCTGCTGTGGATGGAATTCACCAAGGACGACGAGGGAGATTCCGCAGTTCCCATGCGCTTGCCTGCATACGGGAGGCACAGGCGAACGAAGACACACAAACAAACCAGGCAACGGGTAGGAATCAGGGAGCAATGATTCAAGCGGAGAATTAGGATAACCTGTTGAAAAGAAAGGACCAATCCCGTAGCTTAGTTGGACAGAGCAACGGATTTCCAATCGCCGCTCCCCTTCGGCGACAAGAGAGTCCCCGCTCCTGACGAGTGCTATGATTGGGGCCGTCTCGGACTGAACAATTCTCTTGGCTTCTTTCCGAATCCCATGAAACTGACCCGCAGAAAAGTCCTCAAGGCCCTCGGAGTTGGTCTGGGAACCGGCTTCGTCGGACTGAGTGGAACTTGGCTGTATGCGACGAGAGTCGAAACCAAACGCCTGCGTCTCGAGCGCGTCCAGGTGCCCCTCCCAAGCTTGCCAAGCTCACTGGACGGCCTGCGGATCGTCCTGCTCAGCGACTTCCACCTCTACCCCCACACCCAGATCGAGCTCATCGACGCCGCCGTAGAGATGGCCAACGAGTGCCGGCCCGATCTGGCCCTGCTGGGCGGAGACTACGTGCTCTCCACCGCCGAATCCATCTACGAGCTGGCGCCGGCCCTGGGCCGCCTGGACGCCAAGTACGGCGTCTTCGCCGTGCTGGGCAACCACGACCACTGGAAAAACTCGGATGCGGTGATCGACGGACTGACTCGCTCCGGCATTCATGTCTTCATGAACGAAGGATTGACCCTGTCGGTCGGCCGCCAACCACTCTATCTGGCCGGCGTGGACGACGGCTGGGTCCGTCGCCACGACCTGGAAAAGGCCCTGGCGAATCGCAACGGCGAGGACCCGACCCTGCTCCTGATGCACGAACCGGACTTCGCCGACGACTTCCTGGCCGACGGCCGGGTCCTGCTTCAGCTTTCGGGCCACAGCCACGGAGGACAGGTCCGCTTCCCCTTCATCGGCTCGCCCTTCCTGCCCCCGTACGGGCGCAAGTACGACCAGGGCCTGTACCGGGTCGGCCAGGGGTGGCTCTACACCAACGTGGGTATTGGCGTCACGGCTCCACTACGCCTGAACTGCCCCCCGGAGGTCACGGAGATCACGCTGGTCTCCCAGCCCGGCTGACATGAGGGGCGATTTCCAATCGCCCATTTCGTTTCCTCGATGCTGCATCCGGAGTTCGGCGGCCGGGGAGCAGCCAGTCCAGTGGGGACTGTGGCAAACAAAGGCAGCTTGCTGCGGCTGACGGCCCGGCGGTCGTGTTATCGTTGTCGCTGACGACGTCCACCGCGGAGGAATAGCAATGGCAGAGCAAATTACTATATCCGTCGATTCCGATGTGGCAAGCATCTACCGTTCAGCCTCGGACGAAGAGCGTCGCAAACTGGAATTACTCATCAACTTGCGTCTACGTGATGCCACAGAGTCCAGGAAATCACTCAGGGACATCATGTCGGAAGTCAGTCGCAACGCGCAGCGACGGGGGCTGACACGGGAGATCTTGCAATCCATCCTGGACGATGAACGACGCGCTTAGTCTTCGATTCCAACGTCCTGATCAGCGCGTTACTCTTCAGCAAATCCGTTCCAGGGAGGGCATTTTTTCAAGCCTTGGATCTTGGAACGGTGCTGGTTTCTGAGACGCTGATCGCAGAGTTGAGCCGTGTCCTTCGCCGGGACAGGTTCGACCGTTACGTCAACCGAAAAGAACGTGACCAGTTTCTTGAATCCCTGATCCGGGAATCGGAATCGATCGAAATCACGGAACGAATACGCGCATGCAGCGATCCACAGGACGACTGGGTCTTGGAATTGGCAATCAGCGGAAATGCAGGATACATCGTTACCGGAGACTTCGACTTGCGTATCCTAAACCCGTTTCGCGGAGTGGAAATTCTATCACCTGCCGAGTTCCTGAATACAGTTTCGGATCATTGAGACCGTTCACAAGAATTAGGAACGATTTCCTACTGTTCCCACGCCTCCGAAACCCATCTAAACCGTCATGACCCCACTCGACATCGCGATCCTGGTCGTCTACCTGGCGTTTGTCGGCGGTTTGGCCTTCCACTTTTCCCGGCGTCAGAAATCGGCGGAGGACTACTTCCTGGCCGGTCGCAACCTGCCCGGTTGGGTCGTGGGCTTCTCCATCATGGGGACGATAGTGAGCAGCGCCACCTTCGTGGGCCATCCCGGCAATGTCTTCTTCAGCGACATGTGGGTCTTCGCCTATCACCTAGCCCTGCCGGTGGTGGTCCTTCTGACCGTGGGGCGCTTCGTGGTCTTCTACCGCCGCACGCTTCGAATGAGCCCTTACGAGTACCTGGGAACTCGATTCGGTTATCCCGCCAGGCCTATGCTTCGGCCTCCTTCATCCTGAGCCGGGTCCTGGACATGAGCCTGACCGTCTACTTCCTGGGTCTGGCCCTGGCCTTCGTCACCGGCTGGGACGTGTGGTGGGTGATCCTGGTGGTGGGCCTCCTGACCGTGGCCTATACCCTGGCGGGCGGCATCCGGGGGGTCGTCTGGACCGATTTCCTTCAGGGAATCCTGCTGGTGGGCGGAGGCCTGCTCTGCTCGGCCCTGATCCTGGGCCGCGGGGACGCGGGCCAGATCCTCACCACTGCCTGGGAAGGGGGCAAGTTCACCCTGGGAAGCTGGGAACCCAGCCTGATCGAGGACAATTTCTGGCTCCTGTTCGTGGGAGGGATCTTCCACTTCCTGCAGTCATTCGGGACCGACCAGAACATGGTGCAGAGGTACCTGCTGGCCCGAAGCGACCGGGAGGCCCGCCGCAGCGCCATAACCGGCATCCTCTCCTGCATCCCGATCTGGCTCCTGTTCATGTTCCTGGGAGGCCTGCTCTGGGCTTTCTACCAGGCCGACCCCTCGGCGCTTCCCCCGGAGGTCGGTCAGGTCAAGGACAACATCATTCCCCACTTCATCATGACCGAGTTGCCGCCGGGGCTTCTGGGACTGCTCCTGGCCGGGCTGCTGGCGGCGGCCATGTCCAGCATGGACTCGGATCTCAACAGCGTTGCGGCAGTGGTGCTGCAGAATTTCTATCGCCGGATGAAACCTGGAGCCGCCCAGCGCAGCCAGCTCATCGTGGGCCGGGCCGGAGTCGTGGTCGGTGGCCTGATGTCGATTTTCCTGGCACAACAGTGGATCGGCATCGAGTCTCTGGTGAAGTACTCACTCGGGCTGGCGCTGGTCGTCTCCGGGGGAAAACTGGGCCTCTTCGCCCTGGGCTGGCTCTTCCCCAAGGCCACGTCCAAGGGGGCCTACACAGGTCTCGCCGCCTGCGTGATGTTCACTCTCTGGGCCGCCCTGACCCGGGTGGAGATGCCCAACAGCCAGAGCCCATTGCTGGATCTGGGCCCCTACAACTTTCCCTGGATGCCCATGACCATCGGGATGATCGGGCATGTCCTGGTGCTGGGAGTGGGCTATGCCGCCAGCCGCTGGACGGACGGCGCGGGTTAAGGCGCTCACTCGGACGGTCCGGCCGCTCCTGGCTGATTCTTCCACGGCGACGGTAACTTGCAGGGCGCGCCTTTCGTCATCGAAGCCGGGAGACCGCTTGACGCCTCGCTCAACGGCATCCACGAAGGCGTCGATCTCCCCCATCAACAATTCGTGGTACCGCTAATTCGTGGTACCGCTAAAACGTAGGGGCACCCCTTGTGGGTGCCCTCTTTCGCGCGTGGCGTTGCCGACAGGCGGAGGGCGACCACGAGGGTCGCCCCTACCCATCGCACAACCGAAGAAAAGGGGACAGTCACCTTCTCGCTCGTTCATGTGCCACGCCCGCGATGGTCCTTTCAATCTCGGTCAGTGTCCGATCAGCCGCCACAGGCCCCGCGTAATCGAGGACCCATTGGACGATGGCCTGAAGATCACGTGCCACCAGCGGATGGAAACGGACGTGGTACGTCACGTCTTCGGATCGGTCCGAATAGTGGCGCGAGCGGTTGAGAAAACGTGATCCTTGTCCACGAACTCGGAACGGGGTGTCTGCATCCGCATGCGGATTCCTTCGGCCAGTGCCGAAAGTGCTAGGTTTCGCTCGGTCTCGTCCTGCATCATCTGTTCGATGGCCGCTGCCACCACAGCGCTCCGAGTATCAAACACGCCTTGGCCCACCTTCTCCGAAAGGTACCGATGGTGGCGATCCGTAAAGCTGAGGGTCATTTTGACGGTCATCCGCACCTCCTTGGTATGACTGAGTCATCTATCACTTGAGCGGATCAGGCTCAAGAGGAGGAGAATTCCAGGACTTTCCCATTTTTTTGGGAGTTCGGGAGAACAGGGGTAGCAGGGTTGAACGAGGATCGCAACGTAGAAAGAGGGCACCCCTTGTGGGTGCCCTCTTTCGCGCGTGGGGTTGCCGACAGGCGGAGGGCGACCACGAGGGTCGCCCCTACGCATCGCGCAAGCGGAGAGAAGAGTGCCGGGCGGCCCGAAGGCGAGAAATGAGTGATAATGTCTATTGAAGGGAAGCGAATGTCAGGACTCTGCGTTTGCGAGCTGTTCGACTTCCGACGGCGGCCGCTCCTCAACCGGACCGGGACCGGAGCGCTGCACCGCATCCGCTTTTTCCTACCGTTGGCCGTTCTGGCCTTGGCCTCATGCGGCGGCGAGACTTCGAAACAGGTCTCCTCGGACTGCGTCGAGTGCCACCGCGACGTGACTCCCGGCATCGTCACGGACTGGGAGTTGAGCCGGCACCACGCCGAGGGAGTGGACTGTTCCCTCTGCCATGGCGACGGGCATCACACGGCGGAGGACGTGGCGCTGGTGAAGACCGCGACCCCCGATGTCTGCGCCACCTGCCATCCGATTCAGACGGAGCAGTTCCAAGGGGGCAAGCACGCCCTGGCCTGGGCCAGCATGAACGCCATGCCCACGACGCATTGGCTCCCCATGGCCATGACCGAAGGCATGAAGGGCTGCGGCGGCTGCCATCGAGTCGGGCTCAAGACCGAGGAGGAGATCCGGCAGTTGAAGGCCGACGGCGTCATGTTCGGCTTGGCGTCGTGCGACACCTGCCACACGCGTCACCTCTTTTCCGTCAAGGAGGCGCGGGAACCCCAAGCCTGCCGGACCTGCCACATGGGAATCGACCATCCTCAGTGGGAGATGTACTCCTCGTCCAAACACGGCGTCCGGCATCTGCTCAAGCAGACGGGGATCCTGCCGGAACAGGCGGCGGCGCCCACCTGCCAGACCTGCCACATGCCCAAGGGGAATCATGAGGTGCGGACGGCGTGGGGATTCCTGGCCGTGCGGCTGCCCATGCCGGAGGACCCGGAGTGGGCGGCCGATCGAGCTACGATTCTCCAGGCCCTCGGCGTCCTGGACCCCGAGGGCAAACCGACGCCCCGGCTGGAGGTGGTCAAGCAAGCCGATGTCGCCCGGCTGACTCAAGAGGAGTGGCAGCACGAGCGCGACGGCATGATCCAAATCTGCGAGCAGTGCCACTCGTCGAATCTGGTGAAAGCGGAGCTGCAAAAGGGCGATGAGATGATTCGGGAGACCGACCGGCTGCTGGCCGAGGCGATCCGCATCATCGCTTCCCTCTACCGCGACGGCATCTTGCAGAAAC
>CATOST010000050.1 GCA_951812665.1 uncultured Acidobacteriota bacterium | reverse complement strand
CTCCCCGAATTTATGGCTACATCGACCGCCACAGTTGTATGCTAAGTGAAAGCCGCGTGCGGTCGCGGGGCTTTCACCGCCAGCCTTCTGGATATTGTCACCCTATGATGGGGGAAAACCCGTCCTTCGCGAGCGCTCTATTCTCGCCCTGGAATTCAGTCACTGGCAGCCTCGAACGAAAAGGGCTGATGCGACGATGTCTGCAGAGCCGGGAGATATTCGATACCGCCTGCAGTCGTGTCCAGCCTCCTGGTCTTCCTCTTCCAGGCTGGTGCCGGGGGCCTGGTCTCAGGAGAAGCGACCGGGCGATTCCTTTGCCATCCGCTCACCAGAAATCTGCGGCGCGGCGAACCGGACGCTCCCCAGGTGGGCGTTTGAGCAGGAATCACCAGAGCAGGCTGTGCGGCTGTTGCAGGATCGTCCTCCGCTCGAACCCTCAAGATCCCATGCTCAATTACCAACTGGGAATCCTCTACCAAGCCCGGAATCAGTTCCGGAAAGCCATCGCCCAGTATTGGAAGAGCAGGAGCCTGGATCAGGACTCAGATCTTTATTCGTTGGCCCTAGCCTCGATTTTGTTTCACTGTAAGCAACGTAGAGAAGCCATTCAAGTGCTGCAGACCTTTCTGGTACGGCATCCGAAGTCTCTCCCCGGTATTCGCTTCCTGTGCCGGATATACATCCAGGAGGGCCAGCATGATCAAGCATTGGCTTCAGCGCAGAAAGGCCTGGCGCTGGACCCCGGCGACAGCTACGGACATTACCTCTTGGGAATCAGCCATAAGGGACTGATGCAATTCGAGGAAGCGAAGGATGCATTGGAGCAAGCCGTTGCCCTGGCTCCCTCGTACGCCGAGGCCCACTTGGAATTGGGTTTTGCTTTACAGCGCCGATCACAAGACCTTTGGCCTGGCCGTTGAGAATCTGGAGATGGCTCTTTCGTCAGGATTGGTTCGGCCCGATGTTCACAAGAACCTGGGCTTCGTGCTCCTCAAACTGGGAGAGCATGAGCAAGCGGTTGAACAGTTGGAGCTGGCTTTGCAAGGCAGCCCGGACTATGTGGAACCCCATTATCTGCTGGCTGATGCATTCCGAAAACTGGGGATGAGGGAGAAAGCGGCGGCCGCTCTGAAACGATTCCAATCCCTGAGGACGGCAGCCCGGGAAAGGCTGGCTCTGGAAAACAGAGGCCCGAGGCTTTACGCGCAGGGAATGGACCTCTTGTCCAAGCAAGCTGCGCCGGAGCAGGCCTATGCGGTTTTTCTTCAATCCGTTGAGGCTTCCCCCGGCATGGATCTGGGTTTTCTATCGCCTGGGCCCAAATCGATTACAAGAGGGGGAAACCACCAACGCGCGGCCGATTGGATTCGGGCAGGCGATTCAAGTGTATCCGCTTGACGCACGATACCACTTTGTGCTCGCCAGACTCTTGGAGCAGACGCATGTCGCGGGCTCCCTCGACGCCGTCCAAGACGGCCATCGGCTTGAACCCGACGAATGCGGATTACCACAACCTCCTGGGCAATCTGCTCTTCCAACGGGATGACTTTCAGGGTGCCGTCCAAGCTTATCGCCGGTCCGTAGAAATGGACCCGGGACGACCCCATCCCGCACTTGAATCTGGCCACTACGCTGCCCAAGATCGGGGGCCGCTCAGGAAGCCGAGAGAGAAAGAGAGATCTACCTCCGACTGACCAGCGGAGGGAATCCCGAGTAGATGCGGCGCCGACTCCTGACCGCGGTGCTTTTTCCTTTGCTTGCCGTCGAAGCTTGGGCCCTGGTCGAGTCTCCCGACTCCGGCTCCTCAATAACCTTTCAGGATGTGACCGCACAAGCCGGTATCCGTTTTCTTGCACCGGAATTCGCCGACTCCCAAGAGATACGCCGTGGCAACGGTGGGGTCGGGATGTGGTTTTATCGACTTTGACAAAGATGGCTACCAGGACATTTTGCTCATCAACGGCGGCTGGACTCCGGGTACCGACAAGAATCTCCCCTTCGATCACTCCCTTTATCGAAACCGGGGAGACGGCACCTTCCAGGAGGTGACTACCCAGGCCGGAATTGAATCCAATCAGTACTACGGAATGGGCGTCGCCGTCGGCGATTACGACAATGACGGATTCGACGATTTTCTTCATAACCAATTTTGCCGGTCCTGATCTCCTCTATCGCAATAATGGAGACGGAAACCTTTCGCAACAGGTCCATGGCGGCGGGGCGTAGGAGGCGATGGCCGATGGAGTTCGAGTGCAGCCTTTTTCGATTATGACAATGACGGTTTTCCTGGATCTTTATGTGGTCAGTTACACAGATCATTCACTTGATAAAAATAATCCGATCTGTAAAACACGGACCCATCGTGGCCACCTGTGGTCCCGAGGCCTTCAACGGTGTCCCCTGACGTCCCTCTATCGGAACCATGGCGACGGCAACCTTTGCCGAGGTTTGGGCAAAAGGCCCGCGTGGCTCAGTTTGCAGGGAAGGGTCTGGGGGTGGCGCCACTCGATTATGACCGGACGGCCTGGTCGACATTTACGTGGCCAATGACGGAGTCGACAATTTTCTCTTCAGGAACCAGGGAGATGGATCTTTTTCCGAGGTGGGGCTGTTTGACCGGAACTGCTCTTGACGAGAACGGGGAGCCGCAGGCAGGCATGGGAGTCGTCGCTGGAGGACTACGACGGGGACGGGGCTTCTTGATCTGGCGGTGACCAATCTGGACTTGGAATACCTGGCCCTTTACAAAAACATGGGTGACGGCTTTTTTTGAAGACATGAGTTCCCGTGCCGGTGTTCTGGCTCCCAGCCGGCCCTTTGTGGGTTTTGGCCTGGGCTTGATCGATGTGGACAATGATTCGGATCCGGACCTGGTTGTCGCTAATGGCCACATTATGGACAACGCGGGCCCAACTGAGAGCAGGGGCATTCCTACCGGCAACCCAAAACTTCTGCTGGAGAACGTCGCCCGGCCTGTACGAGGATGTCACTTCCGAGCGTGGCGAAGTATTGACGGTTCCTCAGGTCAGCCGGGGCCTGGCCTGGGCCGATTACGACAATGACGGCGACCTGGACGTGCTGGTCAGCAATTGCGGCGGAAGCCCGGTGCTTCTGCGCAACGAGGGAGGCAACGAAAACGCCTGGCTGCAATTGAGACTGGTCGGCAAAAAATCCAACCGAAACGGATTCGGGGCTTTTGTGGAGCTCAAATATGGCGAGAAACGCCTGGTCTCCCAGGTCACCTCGGCCGGCAGCTATCTCTCGGCCAGCGACTATCGAGTTCATTTCGGCCTGGGAGATTACCAGGGCAAGGTCGAGATCACGGTCTACTGGCCAAGTGGAATCCGAGATCATCTCCGAGAGCTGCAACCTCGGCAGATCGTCGTGGTGGAGGAAGGAAGCACCAACCATCCAGCGACAGCAGCCGAGGCAAGAGTTCCGGGCTAAGAATGGGTGAGATCAACGTTGGATCCGGAACTCATTCCACAAACTGAAACGCATACAGGTCCGCATCCTGCAAGGTAAAGCGCAGACGTATCGCCTGACCCGCAATCCTGCTCACATCCGTGGAACCGTTCCAGGAAACCGTTCGGTCGATCTCATTCCCGAAGGTCTCATCCGCTTCCGGCAACGAGAAGCCGGGGATCGGACGGCCCTCGGCGTCCTGCATTTCAACCTTGAGTGTGCCCGCCGCCGAGGTGGCGAAATTCACCTTCAGCTTGCTTCCTTCAAACTTCAAGATTCGGGTCAGCAACTCGCCACCCTGCATCGGCGCCGAGGCTGAGACGAATCCATCCAGACGCAGGGTGTAGCGGCTCATCTTTCCACCTTTGCCATGCCAATAGGCCGAGGAGGCATAAAAGGACAATTCATTGGGGGCTCCGGCCCGGTCCGATTTCGTTTCCAGCATCTTCCAGGCCACTGTCTGGTGTGCGTAGTACCACGAGTCGTCACGTTGAATGCCAGGTCGAATGAACCCTTCATTCCAGCGCTTGAACTTCACACCGTCACGGCTTGCCATGATCAGGGTTTCGGTCAAAGCCGTCCCAAAGCGTTGATGCGAGCTGGCTCTCAATTCTCGTTTCTCGAGGTCCGGAAGAGCTTTCATCGAAGCTGACCAACCTCGTTCGATATATCGTTGCGGCGTTCCCACCAGGATGTGGGGGGCCCGGTGGTAGGGCGCCACGTTGTTTATGTACATATGCTCTTCGGGAGAATCGACGTAGGTCAAATCAGCATGGTTGTCCCAGTCAAGGAAATTTCCGGAAGTGGCGGTTCGAATGGCTCGGTATCCAGCCGGTTTCCAATTGTCCTTTTCGGTGACTCCGCCGGTGAAGGTTCGCCAGTAGGCGCGGTACCGGCCGATGGTCGGATCCCAGAAGCCAAGGTTCGCAGAATCAAACGCACCGTTGGTGATTACGGGTTCTTCCTGCATCAGGGACCAGTGGATGCCGTCCGGGGACTTGTAGGCGAACAGTCCGCCCTCTCTCTTGATGCCGGCCAATGCCTTGTACCGTTCCTCCCTTGGGCAGGCGGGGTTCTCGTCGATCACGGGCATGAAATTATGAGTGCCGATTCCATCCAAAATGATGTTGTTTTGTTTCGATCCCTCGTATTCGACGATGCCGAGGTCGGGCTTGACCCAGTGGATTCCATCCTGGCTCTGGGCAAAACAGGTGACCGGTTTACCGTCCAATACGAGCTTGCCCGGGAGGGTGTTGAAGTTCCAACCGCGGTAGTACATGCGGTAGCCGTCGCCATCCTGGATTACGGTGTGGCTTCCGCTGGCGTTTCCTTCCCAGGGTGCATCATGTTCGATCACGACCTCGCGAAAGACCGGATGATGAAGTCGAAGTTGAGCTTTCCCTGAGAGTTGCCCGATCATGAAGTCGTCCAGGAACAACTCGCGGCGCGACCCTATGGGAACGACCTCATCGGTGCTCTTCCGGCCCGCGCCAGCGGGTACCACCGGTCGCATGGCAGTTGCTACCGCTATCAAGGGAATATGATTCAAAAAGGTGCGACGATTGGTTGTCCCGTTCACTCTCCATCTCCTCTGCGATGGTGACTCTTCGGCCATGGGATCCTCATCAGACCGTCGAGACGGCCGCCTGACCCGCATTTCTCAACGAAACGATAGATAAAGACCGGGTTCTGTGCTATAAGTGTATTTAAGAGAACCACTTACGGCACCAACAGGTCTCGCAGGCCCCGCGCCCATCTCGTGGGGCAACGACCGTTTCCGCTTTCTCGCAGCCGTTCTGGTCTTTTCGATGGGAACTGAAGTCAATATAACAATAATACCATCAATATATTGAATTGCATTGCAGTATTCCTGGCCGCGCTGTCCGGGAGGGAACAGGCTGCCAAGAGGAGGATCAAATGGACAGGAACCTGAAATTTTCCAGGCCGAAGGTCTGCTGCCTATTGCTCCTCACCATTCCGGCTCTCCTACACGTATGTTCTCCCCTTCTCGCCGGCCCCAGCAGGCTGTTGCTTCGAGAGTTCGATCGGGCCCTCAGCAGGTGGGTGGTCCGAGACGGCGAGGGGATCCGCTACCTCCTGACGGCCAGGAGGGGACCCGAGGGACGGACCGGCTTCGCCCTTCGAATCTCAAAAAACACCAGACCTCGATCCCTGGAGGATTTTCTTCCCCCGGCCGATCTCGTCCCTCCCCGGAGCGCCCGTGAATCGATCGAATGCGCCGGCATGGCCCTTGATGGCGCCGGCCGTCTGCATTTTGTCTGGAGCACCGAAAAGGGCCTTTCCGGTTACAGCTTGATGAGCCTGGATCGACTCAAGAGGCGTCCGGAGGCCGGAGGGGAGCCACCCTGGGTGAATCCAGCCGACGGGACGCGGGGAGCGCTGATTCTGGCTGAGGCGGCTTCGCTCGTGGGTGACATCAGGCAGGCGCCCAACGGAGACGTCTGGCTGGCATGGACGGCCGGGACGGGCAACGACGTCTCCCTGCATCTAGGGACCGTAAGGGGCGGAAAATGGGAAGCTTTCGAAGTCGCTGCCGGAGACAGCCATGCTCCACCCGCTCTTCTCATTGACGGCGGCGGGCGCTTTCACCTGGCGTGGCATAACCGGGAAGGGCGTGGTTTCTATCTCAGCAAAGAGCCTTCGGATCTGCAAGAGACGCTCAAAGGTTCTGCCGTTGAAACCCGGACCTCCTCTTCCGTGCCCGCCGGACCCTGGAGGCTCTGGGCCTATCGGCCGGCCCTGGTGGAGACACCCGCTGGAATACTGGCGGTCCATGAGAGCGGAACCGCGGAGTTGAGATCCGTGTTTCCAGGGGGCGAAAAAAAGCAACACTTTCCTCTTACCGGTGAGGACGAAAGGTTCGCGTGGGATTTCTGTCACTCGCCCCGGTTCGCCGTCGACCGCTACGGCATCCCCTGGGTTTTCTTCATCGACGGCACCCGCCAGCACGTATTTTACGCCCGCTGGCTGGAAAAGCAGTGGAGTCCGATCTTGAACGCCTACTGGCTCACGCTCAATACGCCCAGAATGGATGAAAATCATCTCTCCATCGACCGGTTGGCGGTGGAGGAGAGAATGTCCGGGGATGCTGAGGGGATCGGCGTCTCCATCACCCACGAAGGCCGGTTTCCCCAGACGGCCTATCACACGATGCCGGTCCCGTCTCTGACAGCCACTCCCGGAACCACCGTCTTGTTTTTGGACCTGAAGGAGTTGAAAGCGCTGGACGGTCTGCAACTGAAGGTCAACGAGGCCACGAAATATCAGGGAAACCCGGTGATCGCGAGGGGAACCGCCGGGGATTTCGATGCCGGCGGGGCCTCACAATTGGGCGTCCTGAAAGAGAATGGCGTGTACCGCATGTGGTATTCCGGGGTCTTCCGCGAGCCCGGGTCCAAGTGGCCCGAGTCGGGCCCCGTACCCATGCGCCGGATCGGTTATGCGGAGAGCAGGGACGGTTACCACTTCAGGAAAGTCGATCTGGGGATGGTTCCCTTTGGAGGCCGGGAGCGTACGAATCTGGTTCCGGGACTTCCCCCCGCTCCGGTTTACAAGCCCATCTTCGCGGGGGGCATCCATCGTGACGCCCATGAGGCGGACCCGGCGAAAAGGTACAAACTGCTGAAGTGGGACCGGGATCCCGTCGAAGATTCGAATGCGCCGCACCTGCTGGAGAGACAGCGCTGGACCCTGTTCACTTCACCTGACGGAATCCGGTGGAGGGAGCAGGTGGCAGGGAACATTTTCTTTCCTGCCGGCCAGCCCAGTTCTTTCGTGCCCATGTCGCTTTTTTTCGACGAGGCGGAAGAGGATCCGGGAAAGAGGTACAAGGCTTACGGTTTTACTTCTCTGAACATCAGCCGCCGCGGGGGAGCCTACGGCTACAGCCCGGATGCCGTTCACTGGACGGGGCATCCTCAAAACCCCATTTTTGACCCCTTTGCCCGAAGCATACCCGTCGTGAGAAGTGGCAAGGTGGAACAGATCCATGATGCGGTGGTGTGGAAGCGCCACGGCTACTACCTGGCCCTCTATCAATACCAGCACAACGGTACGAACATGGATGTGGAACTGGCCGCGAGCCGTGACGGAGAGTACTTCGCATTCATCCAACCCGGCGAGAAGGTGATCACTCGCGGCGCTCCGGACGCCTGGGACTCGGACATGGTCGCACCGTCCGTGCCCCTGGTGGATGGCGAAGATATCAAGCTGTACTACGGAGGCTGGCGCAGTTCGCCCTGGGCGGAAGGACAGCCCTCGGGGGGCGTGGCGACGCTGAGACTCGACGGCTTTACCCATCTGGAGTTGGTCAAGGACCGGGCGCGAGGGAGTCTCACCACCATTCCCATCGGCCCCGGCGCGGCTTCTGAACTTTACGTGAACGCCGACTGCAGCGGGGGCGGCTTCCTGCAGGTCGAGCTGATCGATCCCGCCACCGGACGGCCCCTGCCGGGGTATTCCAGAGAGGAGAGTCCCCGGTTCGAGGGGGACTCGTTGGCTTGGAGAGTCGAATGGGAGCATGGAAGGGGCCTCCACGGGCTGGAGGGGGATTCGTTCCAGATCAAGTTCCACCTGGCCGCCACCGGGGGATCCCCCAAACTCTATTCATTCAGTCTGAAGTAGAACAACGATTCCGGGGTCTTCAGGGTTCTTGTATAATCAGGATGTGAACCCACCTATTCTTTCTTTTGAAAGAATTCTCCGTCGATTGCTGATTGCTCTTCTCCTGTCTTGTCTGCCGAAGGTTCCGATCCAGGCCGGAGCCCAGGAGAACAAGTCCGGGAAGTCCCCGTCTCAAGATCAGCTCAAAGAAGAGGCGGAAGACTACTTTCGACGCTGGTTGGACGAGGACGTCGTCTACGTGATCTCCAAGGAAGAACGCGCAGTCTTCGAGAGCCTGACCGCCCCGGAAGAAAAGGAACAGTTCATCGAACAGTTCTGGTTTCAAAGAGATCCGGATCCGCGCAGTGCCGCCAACGAGTTCAAGGAGGAACACTATCGCCGGATCGCCTATGCCAACGAGAGATTCGCCAGCGGCTTTCCCGGATGGATGAATGATCGAGGCCGCATCTACATCATTCACGGGCCACCCGACGAGATCGAGGCGCATCCTTCCGGCGGGAGGTATGACCGACCCCTTGAAGAGGGAGGAGGAACGACCGTAGCTCATCCGTTCGAAGTCTGGAGGTACCGCTTCGTAGAAGGCCTTGGCTCCGATGTCATCCTGGAGTTCGTAGACCCTTCTTTGAGTGGGGAATACAGGCTCGCCCTCAACCCCGACGAGAAGGATGCCCTGCTCAATGTGGCCGGCGCAGGCAATACGATCGCTGAAATGATTCAGCGCGACGAATCCCTGGAAGGGACGACCTTCACGTCGCCCGGAAACGCCAATCTCCGAAGCTTTCGAGCCCGGGACACCGCCTTCGACCGCTATGAAACGTTTACTAAAATCCGGCACGCCAAGCCCCTCAAGCATCGTGATCTGAAACGCCTCGTGGAGATCGACGTCACCTACCAGGACCTTCCCTTTTCTCACCGGGTCGATTATTTCGGCCTCGACGAGACGCGCTCACTCGTACCCGTAAGTGTCGAAATCCACGATCGTGAACTCACTTTCGGTGAGGAAGAGCATGGAAGGCGGGCCCGCATGGCGGTCTATGGAATCGTAACCAATTTGTCGAATCGGATTGTGGACGAATTCGAAGCGGATCTGGTGAGCGATTATCGGGCCCGGACCGCCCGCTCCGTCTATCAAAGAGTTTTGGTGCTGGAACGAAAGGGCCGCTACAAGCTGGACCTGATCATCAAGGATCTCATCAGTGGGCGTGTCGGTGTACGCCGTCTGGTATTGATTCCACCGCCTCACCGGTCCGAGCTTTCAGTCAGCTCGATTCTGCTCTCGAATCGAATCACACGACTGGAGAATGCCCCGGAGCGCCATGCGATGTTTGTTCTGGGGGACTTTCACATCCGACCGAGCTTGGACAAAGTCTTCCGGCCCTCAGAAAATCTCAACTTTTATCTCCAGGTATACAACGTTGCCCTGGATCAGACCGCAATGAGGCCCTCGCTGAGGGTCGCGTACCGGGTGGCAAAGGATGGACACCCGGTCGCGCAGTTCATCGACATCATGGGTAGGTCGATACAATATCTCTCCGAGCAGAGAATCGTGCTGGTCCTGCCCATCTCCCTTCAGAGCTTTGAGCCGGGAAGCTATGAGATCACAGTGACGGTGAAGGATCTGATCCAGGAAAGAGAGGTTCGAGTCTCCGAGGCCTTTGACGTGGCAGCAGAGGCCGCCGGCTGAGAGGCCTCCCGGATCCGTTCTTGAACCATTCCCTTGCCTGACCCGACTGAATAATCAAGGACGGCCCGATTCCTGAGCTTCTTTCACGGTCAGGACGACTTCCGGATGACTTCCGCTTCTACGCATCCGCTCGATGAGTCTCTCTTCAACCCACCAGATCCGCCACTCCGATTCCAGCAAAGCGATTGCCGTCATAGAACATGTAGGTGTGTTCCGCAGAGTGCCAAATGCAAGGGTAGCAGGTCATTTCGCTATCCCAACCCGACTCGCTGACGTCTAAAACCGGGTCGGGCCACCACTTCCATCGAATTCCGTCCGGGCTCTCGGCATAGTGAACGCGGTAGAGACGGCGCTGGTCTTCGACGACGCTGAACCACATTCGAAAGCCGTTCCGGGTCTTCTCCACGAAGGGCTTGGAACAGGTTGAAAAGTAGGAGTCAAGCCGGGGCGGAATACTGATCAGCGCCCCCGCGGGATGTGGCCTGAAGGTATGGCCCCCGTCGTTCGAAACGGCAAGGGCAATGGAAATCTTGCTGTGCGTCTCAGGCCAGCGCACGACGGCCGTATACCACATCCAATACTGCGAACCGACCTTCATGACGGCGCAGGAACCAGTGCCGTGCTCGTCGCAGGAAAAGGGCCTTCCCAATTCCAGCAGGGCCCGGCCGCTGCGTTTCCAGGTCAGGCCGGCGTCGTCGCTCTCGGCCAAAGTGGTCCGATAGGCTTTGAACCTGCCGAAGGGGTGATAGTCTCCGCCCCAGCCACAGTAATACAGGTGCCAGTGTTTCTCGGTGACGGGCATCACCCAGGGATAACTCACCCAGTGGGAATCGATCGACCCGGGCGCACCGAAGTCCAAAAGCGGCTGGTTCGAAGCTTTCCTCCAACTCAGGGGATCGGAAACGTCAGCTTCCGCAAAGCCGATTCGCCTCCGCTGACCCTCGATGCTCATGTAGTACATGCGCAGTTGATCACCGGACTCGACGACGTGAGGAGCGGACGGGCGCCGGTCCCAGCCGTCTTCATCTCCATCGGGAAAAATGAGCTTCAGTTTCCTCCAGCTCTGGCCCGGAAAGCGGGTTGACAGACTCGTCCCGGTCCTCGCCCCCAGCAGAGGCGGCAACGTCGTTGCATAGAGGAACTTACGCCGGTTCATGTCGATTCTTGGTGACCTCCATCGCCTCCATCCCCTTCCTTGCTTGCGCAAGCCGCTGGTGGGCCTTGGGGGCAGCGCACTACCCCGAATTTCTCACCCAGTCGCTGAGTTCCCGAAGAAAACGTAAATTTCTTCAGGTACTTACGGTTATTTTTCGGCAGCCTCCCGGGGACGGACAGCAGTGGGCGCGCCCTCGCTGGTCCTTACGCCCTCAGCGTGCACCTGCTTGCTCAAACGTAGCACCCGCCGAGGAAGAGAATCCTGCGCGATCATCGCGCCCGCTGCTGAGAGATTCGGACTACAGCTTCCGGATGGGGTCGCCGACGCGGACCTGTCCGGCCTCCACCACGAAGACGTAGCAGCCGCGCAACCGCAGGTCCTTCGTACCAGGTCCGTTGACGAACTTCAGGGCGTCGACGCCGTAACGGCTCGAGAATTTCTTGCAGCCAGTGTGCGGCAACTCCGAGACCTCCACCAACGCCTCGCCGATCCGGAACCGGGTGCCGACGGGGAGATTCTCAGCGGTGAGATTCATGTCCACCGCCAGATTGTCTCCCGACAGGGACCAGCGGTCGCGGCTGCCGGCGATGAGGGAAAGGAGGCGCGAATTGATGAGGGTCAACTGCACCTTGGGATCGGAGCTGCCGTCGGGAAGCTTGCGCCAACAGGTCTTTTGCCAGCGGTCCCCTTCCAGGCCCCCCTCCGGCGAGAGCCGGGCTTCGCCCAAAGACTTCCGGACGTTCGTGGCCGGACAGGCGGTGATGGCCTCCAGCCTGCCCTCCTGGCGGGGAGCCGCCAGAATGGAATCCAGCTCCTCCTGCAGTCGATCCAGAGTGGCGAATTGTTGCGTCATCGTTTTCCTCCGCTCCGCGCCGGCCGGGTTCCGTCCGCCGGGAAAGGGCTGAATGCGGTGCAATGGCGCCGCTATTTGATCTGGAAGGAGTAGAGCCGGGCGCGGCTGTAGACGAACTTGAGCCGAGTCGGACCCGTGACTCCACTCAGGTCTCCTCCTTCCCAACTCACCGTCCGATAGACGCCCTCTTCTTCGCTCAATTTCGAATCCGTAGCAGCATATCCCGGGATGGTCTCGCCGCTCTGATCCTGGAGCTCGACACGCAGGTAGCCGTTGTTGTCCGGGTCTTCGTTGAAGATGTCCTTCCAGGGCGCGTCCGCCCCTCCCTTGCCCCCGGCCAGCAGCTCCACGTTGACCTTCAGGGTGCTCCCCTCGAAGCGGAGCGGATGAGTGGTCACGTGACCCTCGGCGGTGGCATCCAGGGCGGCCCAGCCATCCTGCCGGATCTTCATCAACCCGATCTGTCCCTTGTGTTCGGCCGCGGGGGCGTTGTGGAGGTTGTCGAACCCGGAGTAGTAGATCCAGATCTCACCATCATGGACCACGGGTGTCGAGATGGGGAACAACATCCCGCTGTCGAAACTGCTCCCGTCGTAGCCGTTGACCTGATAGCCCAGCACCATGAAGGGCCTGCGGTAGACGGAACGCTCCCAGTTCACACCGTCCCGGCTCGACGCCAACTGGGCGTCCATGGTCTGGATGTCGGTATGGAAGACCCAGACCAACCCCAGATAGTGAGCGCCGTAAGGAAAGGCCGAAACCCCGTAGAATTCCGTGTGGGGCGGGTCGAACTCGTCCGGCTCCAGGACGAAGCGGCTGTCGCGCCAATGGATGAAGTCGTCGCTCACCAGCCGCGACACCTTGCGCGGGCTGCCGGGGCTGGTCTTGTGGTAGAGCCAGTACTGTTGCGTGCCGGGATCCCGCATCAGGCCGAAGGTGTCGCCGCTGCCCCAGATGGGCACCACCGGATTGTTCTCGTAGTCGGTCCAGTTCAGACCGTCGGGCGAGAAGGCCACCCAGATGCCATGCTTGGGCCGGTCATGGGACTGCCAGTAGGCCAGCTTGTAACGGCGGTTGGGGTCGGGGTCGTCCGGCTCCTTGAGGACCACGTGGTTCCAACTGACCCAATCGAGGACGATGTTGTTGGCCTTGGAACCGCGGAACTCCACCAGGCCCAGCTCGGGTTTCTCCCAGTGGATCCCGTCCTTGGAGGTGGCGTAGCAGAGGAACTCGCGGATGTCGGTGTTCCTCCTCTTGCCGAAGGTGTTGTACCAGATCTTGAAGATCTGCTCTTCTTCGTCGTAGATCGCGCTGCCCGGCTGCAGCACCAGGTAGCCCTCCCAGGGACGGTCCGGCTGGATGATGGGGTTTTCGGCGACCTTCCGGGGGCGGGTGTTGTAGGCCCCGGTCAGGCTCCGCCAGACCCGGTCGCTCTCGGCGATCAGATGGTCGTCCACGAAGAGCTGCACTCTGGAATCGATCTCCCGGACCGGGCTGGGCTCTCCGGGCGCGCCCGGCTGGCACGACGGCAACAGGAGCAAAGTCAGCGCCACGAGCGGCAAACGATGGGGGTTCCGCATAAAACACCCTCCTCAAGGTTCTCGGTTTCCGCCCGAATTCTTGGGTCCGACCCTGGAAAAGTCAAGGAATGGACCGGCGGCTTTCTTGCCGCCGAACAGGAGGGGCGACTTTCTTGTCGCCCATTGGGAGAGGCGACTTTCTTGTCGCCGAACTCCGGAGCAACCCTCGGCCAACAAGTGAATGGGCCACCGGAATGCCTCGCCCCTCAGAAGCGGAAATAGTAGAGGTGTTCGCCGACGGGGTGATGGTCTAGCATAGGCCCTTCGCCCCATGCGAAGCGGAAACGAGGAACAGACGACAGTGGAAACCTGGAATCCCGAGACGGTCACCCGGGACATGAACCGGCACAACTCCTGGGTCTTCGCCATCTCCCATCTCCTCATCTACTTCGCCTCTCCGGTGGTCTACGTCGGGATCGTCCAAGCGGCTCTGTGCGACAAGCTGGGGGCCGGCGCCGCCGTGGCCAACCTTCCCAATTCGGCTTACTTCCTGGGATTCTTCTTTCCCGTCATCCTCTCCTGGACCCTGGCCTACCGTTTCGAGCGGACCGTGGTGGTGGCGGCCAACCTGGTCACCTCCTCCTCCCTGGTTTTGGTGGCGCTCTCACTCTTCCTACCAGTGGCGGACTCGATCCGCCTGGCCGTGGTCATCGGACAGGGGCTGCTCCTGGGACTGGCGGACTCGTCCTCCATCGTCTACATGTACCAGTGCCTGAAACGGGGCACGAGCCTGAAGGGCCGGGCCCGCTGCCTGAAATGGACCTTCGCCTTCACACCCATCCTGGCGGTGGTGGGAAACCTGCTGGCCCAGTTCATCCTGGACGGGGGGATTCCTTTTCTCTCCCATCCCAAAGACTTCGGTCTTCTCTACCTGATGGCTGCGGGCTGCACCGGTGGAGTCGCCTTCCTGGCCACGCGCTTCCGTCTGACGGAGATCGCCGAGAAGAAGCCGCCCTTCGCCGAGACCATGAAGACCACGTTCCGGTCCTATCTCCAGGTCCGGACCCTCTTCCTGATCTGGATCGCTTACCTGTTCCTGTTCCTGGCCTGGAATTCCACCACCAACCTCTCCCTCTACAGCCGGGAGGCCCTGGGAGCCGACCCCAAGGACTACGCCGGCTACATGAACGCCCTCCGCTTCGGTTTCAAGGCCGTCACCGGTTTCGGTCTGGGGGTGATCATGATTCGTTGGGGGATCCGGGCGCCCTTGGTGACGACGGTGTTGCTGACGGCCGCAGGGATCCTCTGGGCCTGGGTGGTCCCGGGCCACGCGTTCCTGATGGCCTTCGCCTTCATGGGCGGGGGCGAGCTGGCAGGCGCCTACTTTCCCAACTACGTCATCAGTGTCTCCGCAGCGGCCGCAGCGGCCCGGAACAACGCCTTCCTGTCGCTGGTGCTTCCCGTCAGTTCCTTCGCACCGGCGCTCCACGGCGCCCTCGCCGACGCCTTCGGCTTTCCCGCCAGCTTCGGCTTCGGCCTGGCCATGGCGGCGCTGGCGCTGACGCTGGTGTTGTGCCTGCCGGCCCGGGCGGAGACAATCGCTGCCGAATCTCATGACTGATCAATCCAGACGCATCGGAATCCTGTACCCGTTTCATTCGGCCGAAGACGACTACCCTCGCATGGCCCCCATGGTCCGCCCCCGGGTGGAGATGGAGGTCGTGCACACCACCATCGCGGAGGACGCCCACCGCGAGGACGCCTGTCTGGCCACGGGGGACGTGAACCGGCTCCTGGAGGGCGCGCGGGAACTGGCTCCCAAGCAGGTGGACGCCGCCATGTGGGCCTGCACCAGCGGCAGCTTCGTCTACGGATTGGAAGGGGCGAGAGATCAGGTCCGGCCGGTTGCCGACTACCTGGGAGTCCAGGTCTCCAGCACCTCCCTGGCCTTCGTCTCGGCTCTTCATTACCTGGGCATCCGCCGCGTGGCGGTGGCCGCCAGCTATCCCCGGGACGTGACCCTGCTGCTGAAACGGTTCCTTTCCGACGCCGGAGTCGAGACGGTCCATTTGGACTGCCTGGACATCGTCACCGGGGTGGAGGTGGCCCTGTTGAACCAGGAACAGGTCACGCAGTTCGTCTGCGGCAACGATCACGCCGATGCCGAAGCCATCGTGGTCCCGGACACGGCCATGCACTCGGCGGGTTGGGTCGCCGACCTGGAGGCGGCCGTCGGAGGCAAAACAGTACTGACGGCGAACCAGGTGACGCTCTGGCAGGCGCTTCAGCTCGTCGACGGAGGACCGTTCCACGTGGACGAGTCCATGGGATCGCTGTTTCGAGCCGGAACCACCCACCCGGACTCGAATTTCGGCAGAGATTGAATCCGGACCCCAAAGGAGAAGACGGACATGCCCATCCCCAGAGAGCCCGCTTTCGACGTCGCCGAGTACCGGCGCCGACTGGAGCGGGTCCATCGATCCATGGCCTCCCGTTCCCTGGACGCCCTGGTCCTGTTCAGCCCCCACAACGTCTTCTACCTCTCGGGGATGGACACGGAGAACCTCTCCGACTACCAGTGCCTGCTGGTCCCGGCCGGCGGCGACCCGATTCTGGTCACGTCCCACTTTGAAGAGGCGCGGGCCGCGAACTCCTGCTGGCACCGCGGACAGGTGTTCTACGGACCGTTCGAGAACCCGATCCAAGTCACGCTGGACGCGGTGCGCCGGCTGAAGGTCCGGACTCTGGGCCTGGAACGGCGCAACCGGGCGGTCTCGCCAGACCACTATCAGTCGTTGGCAGGGGAATTGTCCGACCTGCGGGTCGACGATCCCTTCGGCGTGGTGGAACATTCCCGGCTGGTCAAATCGCCGACCGAGATCGCTTGCATGCGCCGGGCCGCCATCCTCACGGATCTGGGTGTGGAGGCGGCCTATGCCGCCATGAAGGAGGGCCAACGGGATTCGGATGTGGCCGCCGCCATCATGGAGGCCATGTACGGCAACGGTAGCGACACCGTCTGCTGGGGACCCATCGTGGCCGCCGGCTACCGGGCGGGCAGCGCCCACAGCACCTTCATGGGGCTGCCGCTACGGCTCGGCCAGACCGTCTTCCTGGAGCTGACGGCCCAGGTGCGGCGTTACGTGGCGCCGCTCATGCGAACTGCCGTTCTGGGACCGCCGACCGACGGCATGAAGCGCGTGGAAGCGGCCGGCCGCGCGGCGCTCGCCTGCATCCGGGAGGAGGCCCGGCCCGGCGTCGTGGCCGCTCACGTGGCCCGCACGGCCCTGGCGATCCTGGAACCGGTCCTTCCCGGCCACGTCTTCCACTACAACTTCGGCTATCCGGTGGGAATCGGCTACCCGCCAAGCTGGATCGAAGAGCTGGACTTTCTCATGCGCACCGACAATCCGAGGCCGCTGGAGGCCGGCATGACCTTCC
>CATOST010000049.1 GCA_951812665.1 uncultured Acidobacteriota bacterium | reverse complement strand
ATTCGATCGAATGTCCGCCGAGCCTGCGGCCAGATGTCGAATCGAAAACGCTGGCTGCTGGTCGGTCGATCCGCGCCGGCGCAATCTCGACAAGTTCAGATGACCTGCTTCAGGGAATAACCTTATGCGTCTTCACCAGGGGGGCAAATGACCGACCAGACACATGGCCACACTCCCGGCACGGGTCCCGCCGCCAACCTCCGCGTCCCGGCCGGGAAAATGGCGGCCTGGGGAGTGGACACGCTTCCCGTTCCTCCCCCCGACCGCTTCGACCTGCGCCGGTTCCTGGGACCGGGCCTGCTCATGGTGGGATTGGCCATCGGAGGAGGGGAATGGCTGACCGGTCCCGCCCTGACGGCGCAATACGGCGGGGTGCTGATGTGGATTGCCACCATGAGCATCCTGTTCCAGTGCTGCTACAACCTGGAGGTGATGCGCTACGCCCTCTATTGCGGCGAGCCCATGTTCACCGGCTTTTTCCGATTGGCGCCGGGCCCGCGCTTCTGGACCGGCGTCTTCCTGGTGGTCGACTTCGGCGCCATCTGGCCCTACCTGTCCGCCAACGCGGCGGTTCCCCTGTTGGCGGCTTTCTTGGGGCATCTCCCGGGGACGCTTCCCACGACCTATCTTTCCCAGGAGGAAATCGTGGCCGAGACGGGCCTTTCGGCTCGGCTGGTAGAGGAGATGTCGCAACACCCCGGTCGTTTCGGACGAGTCCAGGACATCGAGCGCGACACGGGACTGCCGGTGGAGGTGATCCGGGAGATGTCACGGAACCCGGAGAATTACGGTGACACCCGCCGCTGGCGGCCCCTGCCTCATCCGCTCACCGAGTGGCAGGACGGGGCATCGGTCACGGAGGTGGCGGCCAGAACCGGTCTGGACCCCGAGGTCTTGGAAAAGGTTCAAGGGAGGCCGGACTTGTTCGCTCCTGTGGAGCAGGTCATCCGCGAAACCGGACTTCCGGCCGAGATCGTCCATGAAATGGCTCGTAACCCGAGCGCCTACGGCGTCACGGAACGGTGGAAAGCCATGCCCGGCCCGGTGCTGGAAAAGTGGGTCGATCCGGAGAGGAGTACCGTGAACTGGCTCGGCTACGCCATCTTCCTCTCTGCCTTCGTCCCGCTGATCTTCGGCGGCAAGGTCTACAACATGGTGGAGAAGATCATGGCCGCCAAGACGGTCCTGGTCCTGGGCTTTCTCATCTTCCTGGGGGTCTTCTACGTCGAATGGCGGGTCTGGGTCGAGATCTTTTCGGGGTTCGTCAAGTTCGGCGCGCTTCCCGAAGTGGGCGGGAACCCGTTGACGTGGTCGGAACTGTTCCGGGGGACCTTCGGAATCGGAGGGGCAAGGCCGGCTCTGGACGTGGGGCTGTTGGCCATTTTCGCTGCCATTGCCGGAAGCGGAGGGCTCGGCAACGCCAGTTTCGCCAACTACGTTCGGGACAAAGGCTGGGGCATGGGGGCCCGGGTGGGCGCCATCGCCAGCGCCGTGGGCGGGAAGGGCATCAGTCTGCTCCACGAGGGCCGGGTGTTCCAGATCACGCCGGAATCGAAAAAAATGTGGACGGGATGGCGCAAGGTCACGATTCGGGACCAACTGGGGATCTGGGTCGTGGGCTGTATCCTGGGCATGGGCATACCGGCCCTGCTCTCGCTTCAGTTCGCCGCCGGACAGCAGGTCCGGGGCGATTCGCTGGCCGCCCTGACGGCGCAGGGAGTCGTCGAGAAGACGGGCGAACCCATCTTCTGGTTTCTCACGCTGCTCTGCGGCTTCCTGGTCCTGGGCCCGACCCAGATCGCGGCGGCGGACGCCTTCTGCCGGCGTTGGACCGATCTGATCTGGACTGCCAGCACCCGCGCCCGGGGGCTGAAGGAAGAGAAGGTCAAGTATGTCTACTACGGACTCCTGGCCGCCTACGCCATCTGGGGAGTGATGGCGCTGACCCTGATTCCCGACCGCATGATGATCGTGAAGATTGCGGGCATCCCGTTGAACTTCGGTCTGGGGTTCTCCGCGCTCTGCGTCCTGGCCGTCAACTGCAAACTGTTGCCCAGAGAATTGCAGCCTGCCTGGTATATCCGGGTCCTGATGGTTGCCTGCGCCCTGTTCTTTCTGAGCATCGCCTGCGTCTCCACGGCCGCCGTGATGCGCGACCTTCAGTTTCTGTAGGAGGGGGGGACTTGTAGTCCCCCTCTTGCTCCCCCGAACCGGCGGCAAGAAAGCCGCCGCTCCCATCCATTCCAGGAGGAATGAACATGCGTACCGGCTCAATCGCAGCGATCGCCTTCTTCCTCTTCCTGCCAATCCCGGCCCAAGCTCGCGACAAACAGAACGTCATGATCGTGAGCTGGGGCGACGTCATCACGTCCGAGATTTCAGGGGCCGCACGCCTGGACACTCCCGACAAGGTGCGCGAATCCGTCCGGACCTGGAAGTCGCGGGGAATCGATCAGGTCCTCTTCCGCGGCGACAACTTCCGCGTCCTCCTCTTTCACGACTCGGTGGCCTCCACCGAGAAACACCGGACGGGGATGGCAAGGACCCGGGCGGCCTGGGAGTCGGACCTCATGGAAGCCGCCGTCGACGCCATGAAGGCGGAGGGCATTCGTGCGTACGTTTGGCTGACCGTTCTGGACGAAGGGTGCCCCCCCGACGTCCACTACGCCGACTCGGTTCCTTTTCCCTGGCAGTCCCGCTTCACTCGCGAGAACCTCCAGTATCTGGCCTGCGACCGGAGCCTCACGCCGAATGGCCGGAAATACCATTGGGGTGTCATGGAGTACGCCTACCCGGAGGTCCGGCAATACATGCTCAAGGTCATCCGGGCCTTCTCCGACCGCTTCGATCTGGACGGCGTTTTCCTCAGCCTTCGTTCCCATTCGCCGCCCCCCGACCACGCCGATCAGTTCGGCTTCAACGCGCCCGTGGTCCAGGAGTACAAACACCGCTACGGACGGGACATCCGCCGCGAGCCCTTCGACCTGGAGAAGTGGCGAAACCTGCGGGGTGATTTCTTCACCACTTTCCTCAAGGAGGTCAAGGACCACCTCAAGAGCCGGGGGCAGAAGCTGGCGGTGGGCGTGCAACAGGGGGAGTACCTGGGTCCCCCCTTCGGCAACATGAGAATCCAGTGGCGGCGCTGGGTCTCGGACGGGATCGTCGACCAACTCGTGGTCGGACACATCACCCACGAACGAGCCCGCTACCCGCGGCGCATCCAGCGCACCATGGGCTACCTCCAAAGCCAGGAGGACGATCTCGGCCTGCCCCCTGTCGAAGAGGCTCTGAGCCAGGACTACGGCCCGCTCTGCGCCCGTCACGGAGTCGATCTTCTGGTGTCCCCGGGACTCTTCTACCTGACGTTTCCCCATCCGACCTACGGCCGCGGCCGGCAGAACCCGGAGCTGCGGACGAGACTGCTGAAGAAACTGGAAGCGATCCCCGAACTGACGGGTATCGTCATGAGGTACGGAACGTTCCTCCGGTCCCATGCCGCCAACCCCGCACAATAGGCGACCCAATTCCGCCCTCGAACCTGAACCGCCTCCCCGTCTGTTCGCCGGAGTCAGGGTCCCGGTTGCAGACCGACCGGTCCCGCACACCGTTTTTTTGTAGTCCCAGATTGGTCCGTCGCCGATACTCCCGCCCGAATTGTGCGGAATTCGCAGGGAGGTTTGTATGCGCATCGGTCACAGGTTTCTGGCGGTCTGGGTCGTCCTGCTGCCGTGGATATTCCAGCCGGCGGTAGTCGCCCAATCGACCGGCTCACTGCGGGGCAAGGTTACTCTGAAGGAGACCGGTAAACCTCTGCACCACGCCAGCGTGTCCATCGATGAGCTGGATCGGAGCACCGTCACCGACGACGATGGAAACTACGAATTCGACGGCGTTCCTGCAGGGACCTACCATCTGATCACCCATCTGGACAGCCTGTTCACCGAAGTCACCACCACGGTGAACGTCGACGCCGGAGCGGTGGCAGAAGCGAACATCGTCCTGGAGCTGTTGCCCAGGCGATACGAAGTCACGGTGACGGCAAGTGACGAGCACGAGACCGTCTTCGAGTCCTTCCAGAGTGTCGAGTCGTTGGGGCCATACCAGATGGCCGAGTCGGCGGACGTCACCATCGGCGAGTTGCTGGACCACAAGGTGGGCAGCGGTATCGCCAAACGCGGTTTCGGTCCGGGTCCGGCGCGGCCCATCATCCGCGGTTTCGACGGCGACCGCGTCCTGATCATGGAGGACGGAATCCGGTCCGGCTCCCTGTCCTCCCAGTCCGGCGACCACGGGGAATTGATCAACCCGGCGCAATTGGAGCGGCTGGAGGTCGTCAAGGGTCCGGCGACGCTGCTCTACAGCGGAAGCTCCATGGGGGGCACGGTCAACGCCATCAGCCGTCATCACCAGGTGCACCATCACCCGCACGAAGGGGTGCGCGGCTTCATCTCGGGCTCCGCGGGCACGAACAACTCCCTGGGCGGAGTCAACGCCGGCTTCGAGCTCGGGGCCGGCGCCTGGCTGTTCTGGGGACAGGGCGGGGGAGTGCGCTCCGGCGACTACACGGCCCCGGGGCAGGGCGCCGTCTACAACTCCCGGTCCAAGATTGCCAATGGCGGCGGCGGCTTCGGATTCTACGGCGAGAAGATGTTCTTCAGCGTGGAAGCCAAGTACGACGACGGGATTTACGGCGTCCCCTTCGTCCAGGAATTCCACGGCCACCACGGGGAAGAGGATGAGCACCACGACGAAGAGGAGGGTGAGCATCACGACGAGGACGAGGACCACGACGAGGAGGAGGGTGAAGACCACGATGAGGATGAGGATCACGACGAGGAAGAGGGCGAGCACCACGACGAAGAAGACGAGCACGGGCACGGGGAAGAGGAGATCGATCGCATCCAGGTCGACGCCCAGCGTCTGAGCTACCGCTTCAACTGGGGACTGAAGGATCTGGGCGGCGCCATCGACGATTTCGCCCTGAAACTGGCCTACACCGACTGGTCGCACGACGAGATCGAGTTCCTGGAGGATGGCGACCAGATCGTGGGCACCGAGTTCGACAACACCCAGTTCACCTACCGTGGGGTCTTCGAGCAGCGGGAGGCAGGGCCGTTGAGTGGAAGCTTCGGTTTCTGGGGCCTGGCCAGAGATTATTCGGCCACCGGCGAGGAAGCGCTGTCACCGCCGGTCACGCAGAACGGTTTCGCCCTTTTTGCCCTGCAGGTCCTGGATTTCGAGACCTTCAAGCTCCAGTTCGGCGGGCGTCTGGAGACCCAGCGCTACCATCCGGGCTTCGCCGAACGCGGCGCCGGCCACGGCCACGAAGAGGAAGAGGAGCACCACGACGAGGAAGAAGAGCACGAGATGGAGGAAGACCACGACGAGGAGGTCGCCGACGCCGTCGAGCGGACGTTCACCGGTGCTTCCGCCTCAGTCGGCATCCATGCCGACACCTGGCAGCACGGAGCATTCGTGGTGAACTACTCTCATTCGTACCGGGCTCCGTCCTTGGAAGAGCTCTACAACTTCGGCCCGCACGCCGGGAACCTCGCATTCGAGATCGGCGACCCATTCCTGGACGCCGAGACCGGTGACGGCATCGAGCTGTCGCTGCGGCACGAGAACGACCAGGTCCAAGGCAGCCTGAGCTTCTTCTACTACGGGTTCCAGAACTTCATCTTCCCCTTCGCACCGGGAGAAGAAGAGGACGGCCTCCAAGTCATCGAGTTCACCCAGCGAGACGCCCGCTACGTGGGAGCGGAAGCGGCGTTCGGTTTCCGGTTGAACCCGATACTCTGGCTCGATCTCGGATTGGATATGGTCGACGCCCAAGACACGAACACCGGAACCCCCTTGCCCAGAATCCCGCCCCTGAGGGGCAAGATCGGGCTGGACTTCAACCTCGGAGGATTGCGAATCAATCCCGAGCTGATCGTGGCCAGCGAGCAAAATCAGACCTTCACCGGCGAGACGCGGACTCCCGGATACGGCGTCGTGAATCTGAAGGCCTCCTACACCTACGCTCAGCAACACGTGGCGCACCAATTCGCGGTGAACGTCTTCAACCTGGGCGACCGGCTTTACCGCAACCACTCCTCCTTCATCAAGGACCTGGCCCCCGAAATCGGCCGCGGCGTAAGAGTGACCTACATCCTCCGGTTCTTCTGATCTGTCACATCCGGGCTGCCGTGGCGGCCGCTGGCCAAACGTCGTCCCTGCAATTCACGATCTCGCGGGCACAGGAAATGGAAGGGGCATAAAATCAGGATAATTCAAGATATGATTTTGAATTATCCTATCGCTCGCCGGAAGGACGGCAGTCCACCACCTGCTTCCGTTGAGCCGCAATGAGATCGTGCGTTTCGATCGGCATCCACAGAGTCTCGGGGAGACTCTCGTCGCCGGCGCCTATCCGCGGATATTCGATCGAGACCTGAACCCGGCGGACTGGCTCCGCTCGTATGTTGCGACCTATATCGAACGGGACGTGCGGACCATCAGCAACGTGGGAGATCTCCCCACCTTCCAACGCTTCGTCCAATTGTGCGCCGGCCGTACGGCCCAGTTGGTCAATTACTCGTCGTTGGCAGACGACTGCGGCATCTCCCAATAGACCCCGAAAAACAGACTGTCCCTTTTTACGTTGTTCTGGTGTCCCCGGGACTCTTTTACCTGACCTTTCCCCATCCGACCTACGGCCGGGGCCGGCAGAACCCGGAGCTGCGGGCGAGACTCCTGGAGAGACTGGAAGCGACCTCCGAAGTGACGGGTATCGTCTTGGGGTACGGGAGGTTCCTCCGGTCCGACCCGGGGAAGCCGCCTCCGACCTCGACCGGCACCAAGGAATAAGGTTTCCCGTCCCGGCTGGAAGCGAGGAGCTGACATTCGGGTTCGGCATCCGGGCATCGCCGATCGATCCGACCCGCCTTCCGCTTTCCGGGTCCGTGGTCCCGCTGACCGCCGTTCTCGTCCCGTTCGAAGCTTTTTGGTAGACGTGGACCGGACCATGACTAGATTCTCGCTGCATGGTCAGTGAGGAAAGCGTTCATCCCTCGCCACAATCCCATGCAGCATTCGGCTCCTGCGGGGTCGCGGTTGAAGATCAACCTGGGCGGCCCCAGGGTGGACGCGCCGTTGTCGGCTCTCCGGTCCTTGCCTTCAAGTTTCTCGCGTTCGGGACCGTCCTCCTGTCGCTGCTGTTCCAACCGCAGGCGGCGGCTCAATCGAAGGGCGGCCTGAAGGCCTCGTATACCTACGCCCAGCAGCACCTGTCGCACCTGTTCGCGGTGAACGTCTTCAACCTGGGTGACCGGCTTTATCGAAACCACTCGTCTTTTATCAAGGATTTGGCCCCCGAGATCGGCCGCGGCATACGGTTCACGTACATGGTCCGGCTCTTCTGATCTATTTCCTACTCCTGTTGCGCCGCGGCCGTCGGCGCACTCGGGTGGCCAAACCGGTGCTTCGACCGTCGGAATTCCCGACGGTCGTTGCGCCGGTGATGCTGCGTGACAGTTGGTCCTTGGAATTTCTCGAAAGTGGCGCGCCCGGAGGGAGTCGAACCCCCGACCTACGGATTCGAAGTCCGGCGCTCTATCCAGCTGAGCTACGGGCGCGCCGATGGGCCGCTCGGACCCGGACGTGTAATATCCCGCATTTCTGCGGCCCAGTCTACTCCGGAATGGTCGCCCTCCCCCCGGCAAGACACGGGCTAAGACAGTTCGTTGTGATAGTTTAGCCCCATGGACGAAAGAGAACGCCGACTGGCCCTCTTCCTGGATCTGGAGAATCTGGCTCTGGGTATGGAGAAAGGCCGGAAACGAGCCCGGTTCCGCATCGACAAGGTCTTGGAGCGACTGGTGGAGAAGGGGAAGATCCTGGTCAAGGAAGCCTATGCCGACTGGTCGCGCTTCTCCGAATACAAGCAGGAGTTGCACGAATCCGCCTTCGAGCTCATCGACATCCCCAAGCGCAGCAGGACGGGAAAGAATTCGGCCGACATCCGGCTCTGCGTGGACGCCATGGACCTGTGCTACTCCAAGGAACACATCGACACCTTCGTCATCCTGTCCGGGGACAGCGACTTCTCCCCCCTGGCTTCCAAGCTGAAGGAGAACGGCAAGCACGTCATTGGACTGGGAACCCAGGGCAGCACCTCCCAGATGCTGGTGGAGAACTGCGACGAGTTCATCTTCTACGAGGAGCTGGACGAGGTCGCCACGCGGCCACCGCGCCTGAACACCCGGATCGCCAAGGACAAACGCCCCGCCTTCCAACTCCTGATCGAGTCGATCCTGGCGCTGATGCGCGAGAACAAGGACGTGATCTACTCCTCCATGGTCAAGCAGACCATGAAGCGGAAACAGCCCGCCTTCAACGAATCCCGGTTCGGCTACCGGACCTTTTCGGCCCTCCTGGAAGACGCCTCCAAGTTCAACCTGGTGGTTCTGGGCGAAGACGCCCGAAGCGGCACCTACGTGATCCGGGGTTTCGGAAAAAACTCCAATTGAGGTCGTCCTGGCGCCCGAACGGCGGAGTCGCGCTCCCGCCCCTATCTGCGCAAGCATCAGGATGAGAATCGTCGAGGTCACCGCCGTCACTCCAGAGATTGTCGAGTCCATCGGCCGGCTGATCCCTCAACTCTCCACCTCGGCCGCGGTCCCAACGACGAAGGATCTGGAAAGCCTTGTCGCCGATGGCTTCGCCCAACTGCTAATCGCACGAGACCCGAACCAGAAAGACCGGATCGTCGGCACCCTGACCCTGGTCCTGTTCCGAATTCCCACCGGCGTCCGGGCCTGGATCGAGGACGTGGTGGTGGACGAGTCGGCTCGAAGACGCGGGGTCGGCGAACTCCTCTGCCGTGAAGCCATAGACCGGGCCCGGTCCGCCGGCGCCCGAAACGTGGACCTCACATCCCGGTCAACACGCCAGGCCGCCAACCGTCTCTACCAACGCCTGGGTTTCTCGTTGAGAGAGACAAACCTCTACCGCTATTCGCTGGAGAAGTCCGAATCGATACCGCCCAAATGAGGCGGCGACATGGAGCGGCGACTTTCCAATCGCCGACAGGAGCGGCGACTTTCCAGTCGCCGACAGGAGGGGCGTCTTTCAGGCGCCCCGTGTGCACCGCAACCTTTCAACCACCGCCATCGAAACAAATCTCGCCATAATCATTGCGCCCCATCCCCCCACTTTGCAGCCAACGGAGCCCCGCCAGTATAATCCCGGCGTCCATGGCCCCCGGACGACCCGGGACCGTTCATCCACTCATGACTCAAACAGGTTTGAACCCATGACCGACACCTTAAAGCTCGCAGTAATCCCCGGCGACGGAACCGGCCCCGAAGTCACCAACGAAGCCCTCAAAGTCTTGGAGGCCGTAGCCCCACTCGAGGATGTCCGCTACGACCGGACCGACTTCGACTACGGCGGCGACCGCTACCTCGCCACCGGCGAGATCATCACCGAAGCCCAGATCGACGAGCTCGGCCAGTTCGACGCCATCTACCTCGGCGCCATCGGACACCCGGGCGTCACCCCCGGCCTGCTGGAAAAGGGACTCCTCCTCTCCATCCGCTTCCAGCTCGACCAGTACATCAACTTCCGTCCCGTCCGCCTCTACCCCGGCGTGGATTGCCCCCTGAAAGACAAGGGACCCGAACACATCCGTTTCGACGTCGTCCGTGAGAACACCGAGGATCTCTATTGCGGCGCCGGCGGATTCCTGCGCAAGAACACCCCCCAAGAGGTGGCCACGCAGGAGATGATCGCCACCCGCTTCGGCATCGACCGCTGCCTGCGCTGGGCCTTCAAGCACTGCATCAGCCGGCAGGACCGCCTGCGCCTCACCCTGGTCCAGAAGACCAACGTCCTGACCTACGCCGCCGACCTCTGGGAGCGTGCCTTCCACGCCATGGGTGAAGCCGAGTTTCCCCAGGTCAACCGCGACTACAACCACATCGACGCCGCCTGCATGTGGTTCGTCAAGAACCCCGAGTACTACGACACCATCGTGGTCCCCAACATGTTCGGGGACATCATCACCGACCTGGGCGCCATGATTCAGGGGGGTCTGGGCGTGGCCTCCGGCGGCAACATCAACCCGGAGCCGGGCGGCTGCAGCATGTTCGAGTGCATGGGCGGCTCGGCGCCCAAGTACACGGGCCGGAACGTCATCAACCCCATCGCCGCCATCGGAGCCATGGGCATGTTGCTGAGTGTGCTGGGAGACCAGAAGGGCCTCCCCAACCTGGTTCGCGCCGGGACGCGGGTGGACGCGGCCATCGGCCGCACCACCCCCAAGATGAAGAGCATGTCCGCCGGCCGCATGGGCTACACCACGAGCGAGGTCGGAGACCTGGTGGCCGAGGCATTGTAGAAAGCCGTCAAAACAGGCCGATCGGGCCAAACGGCCTGCCGTCGGCAACCCAGGCGTCCCGAAACGCCTCCTGGAGGAACATCGTCATGAGACTCATCCGTTTTCCCGCGATCCTGGCACTGGCCGCCCTCTTGTCGGCACCCGCGGCCCTGGCCGGCGACGTGGTCGATATCGGCTCACGCCGCGAGTTGTTCGTGGATCATCTGCTGGTCGACCGGCTCGTGGGAGCCAGCCTGCGCCTGGGCACACCGTTGTCGGGCGGGGTGGCCGTCCGCTTCAACGATCCCGTGGAAGACGACACCGCCTTTTACACCACCATCTTCAAGGACGGCGACGTCTACCGCATGTACTACCGGGGTGCGCTCTTCGAGAGGAAGACCACCTGTTACGCCGAGAGCCGCGACGGGATCAATTGGACCAAGCCGGACCTGGGACTGGTCTCCATCGACGGCTCCTCTCGAAACCACGTGATCCTGCCCGAGGCGCGCCAGTTCGTCGCCTTCATCGACGGGCGGCCCGGCGTGCCCGCCTCGGAGCGTTACAAGGGGACTTCGCGGGGACCCGTCGAGCCCAACGCCCTGGTGGGCTTCCTCTCCGGCGACGGTATCCGCTGGCGGATGCTCCGGGACGAGCCCATCGTGCCCAAGGTCCTGATCAACCACTTCGATTCGCAGAACGTCATGTTCTGGTCGGAGGTGGAAGAGCAGTACGTGCTCTACGCCCGGCACATGGAGGGGGGACGACGCGCCACGGCGCGTTCCACCTCCAAGGATTTCATCAACTGGACTCCCCAGGTCCTCATGAGCTACAGCGACACCGGCACGACGACTCCCTCGCACCACCTCTACACGAACCAGACCCAGCCCTATTTCCGGGCGCCCCACATCTACATCTCGCTGCCGGCCCGGATCATCTTCGCCGACCCGCGGCACGTCAAGACCGACGGCGACAAGCAGCTGGCGAGCGGCCGCCAACGCATCATCTCGCCCGAGCTCCGGGAATTCGTCAAGGAGAACATGCCCCTGATGGGCACCGCGGGGACGGGGGACCACTCCGACGGCGTTCTGCTCACCACCCGGGCCGGCTCCACGGTCTACGACTTCACCTTCCGGGAGAGCTTCGTGCGGCCCGGAATCGGTGTCAACAACTGGACGACCCGGACCAACTATCCGGCCTGCGGCATCGTCCCCACCGGTGACGGCGAGATGTCCTTCTACGTGCAGCGGAACTACGGCCAGAAAGGCACGGCGTACCTGGAACGGATGACGCTGCGCCTGGACGGCTTCGCCAGCCTGAACGCGCCCTACCAGGGGGGCGAGATGGTCACCAAGCCGTTGCGTTTCAAGGGAAGCCGGCTGGAGATCAACTACGCCACCAGCGCGGCCGGCGGCATCCGGATCGAGATGCAGGACCCCAAAGGCCAGCCGATTCCCGGATTCACGCTGGACGACTGCCCCGAGATTATCGGCGACCAGATCGAGCAGACCGTCGCCTGGAAGGGCGGCTCCGACCTGAGCTCGCTCTCCGGCAAGGCGGTGCGGATGCGCGTGGTCCTGAAGGACGCCGACCTCTACTCCATCCGCTTTCACTAACGCGGTGAAGGCGCCCGATATGAAAAGACACGGTTTCCTCCTGCCGCTCCTGCTGGTCGTCGTCTCCTGCGGCAGTCCTTCGCAGACCCCGAACGTCGCCTCGAAAGGCGAGCCGGAGAAGGAGCGGCGGATCCTCTACTACGACTCCGCCGCCGTCCAGTCGCACAGCTACTTGGACCGGGGCAAGGTGGAGCCGTACATGAGCCTCATCTACGACATCCAGACCCACGACGACTTCCTGGACGCCAGCGTGCGCATGGTCAAGGGAACCCAGGTGGACACCTACCTGTGGCACATCGGAAACGGGGCCGAGCCGCCGTGGAACATTCCAACGGATCTGCTCTGGGACTGTTTCGATTCCTACGAGCAGGTGAACGACATCGTCATCCGGGCCTGCCATGAACAGGGTTTGGAGGTCTGGGGGTCCGTGCGCATGAGCGATCTTCACGCGGCCTTCCGGTCCCGGACCCTGGAGGAACTGGACGACGTCTTCAAGACGCAACATCCTGAGTTCCTGATGGCGCCGATGACGGACCGCCGGCTCCCTTCCGAGCTGACCGAACAGCGTCTCTGGGTGTCGCTTGACTACACCCATCCGGAGGTTCGGCAGCACCGACTCGACTACATCGCGAAGACCGCCGCCAGACACGACTTCGACGGCTACGAGCTGGACTTCAACCGCATGGGGATCCACTTCCCCATGGGACAGGGACGGCAGAAGGCGCACCTGATGACGGACCTCATGCGGCAGATCCGGGAGCGGCTGAACGCCATCGGGGACGAGCGGGGGCGGCCCTACACTCTGGCGGTCCACGTGATGGATTCGCTGGAGACCAACCTGGAGATCGGTCTGGACGTGGAGGCCTGGGCCCGGGAGGGGCTGGTGGACGTGCTGCTGGTGGGCCTGGGATACATGCCCGACCAGTTGGCCATCGGGCAATGGGTGCAGTTGGCCGGGGAGACGGGGGTGCAGGTCTATCCGTCCATCAATCCCAACACCATGCGGGCGGGCGCTTGGGAGACTCTGCGGGGTAAGCCTCTGTTTCGGCAGGGGATGCGGGCGTATGCTGACTACTACCTGGACCAAGGTGCGGACGGAATCTACCTATTTAACTTCAGGCATGAGCCGACGCAGCGGCTGACCGAGGAGGAGTTCGAGGGGGTGCTGAGCGAGTTGGGAGAGCGCGAGACCATGGCCGGCAAGGACAAGGTTTACGCCATCAACCCCACGGCGCATAGCGGCGGGCCCTTCTATCACGGTTCCGAACCGGCCTTGCTGCCCATTGTTTTGGACCGCGTCGAGAGGAAGCTGCGACTCCATCTGGGCCCCGCTGCCCAAGACACGCAGGCCAGCCTGCGTCTGAGCATCTTCACGGCAAAGGCCGGAAAGGGGACCACTCTCTGGGTTCGTCTCAACCACACCCTGTTGCCCGAGCCCGGGCGGGACGGGGACTGGTTTCATTTCCAAGTCCCTGCGGGTGTGGCCCGCAACGGCATGAATGAGGTAGGCCTGATCTCGAACGTCCCCGCCGCCGGCCCCTTCGCGGGTCTGATCGGTCCCCCCAACGCGGATCCGGCCGAGTTCCTGAAACAGGCCTTCGGCCGAGTCAAGAACGTCATCCAGCGCGACGAGGATCCGGTTGTGGTCCATCAGGTTTTCCTGGAGATAAGCTACGCTGAGGCGTCCTGACATGCCTCGGCATCTGTGACCGCGTCCACGAACAGCGGGCGGGGGTTTTGCTGGTCGAAGTGTCACTGCATTGCGAGCAACTCTTGTACCAGAGACCCTTGTGACCGCCTGTCGTTACCGTTCACCTGAATGCAGCGCAGGTCGAGTGCCGTAACGGCTCTCGCCACGGGCTGCCAGGGTCGCAGCCGGTTTGATATCGGCAATCAGTTGGTTCCTGTCTCCCGCCAGCTTGCGGAAGTCGCACTCGACTTGGATGCCATGCCAGAACTTGTCCGACTGACCGAAGAAGGCCCCAAAACGAATCGACATGGGCGGAGTGATCGACCGCCGCCCAAGGACGATTTCGTTTATCGCCCTCGGGGAGACACCGATGGCGCGGGCCATGGCATTCTGTGAAATCCCCATCGGCTTGAGGTATTCCTCGAGCAGAATTTCTCCGGGTGTAATGGAGTCTTTCATATCCATTCGGGGCTGTGATGCTACTTGAAGCCGGTGGCGAGGTTCGTTTCCAGACACGACCGGTCGAAGGGCTGGAGCGCAAAGTTCCACGAGCTCAGTTCGGAACCTATCTGAAGTTTAGTCGCCAAGTGCTCGATGCGTTTCGCAGCTACCAGTTCCCCGTCATCCAGCTCCATCTCTCCGTCCGCGTGACATGATCCAAGACCATTCCGTCGGTATCCTTCTGCCATCCTGGGATTCCAAGGAGTTTGATGTATCCTGAGTTTCCAATGAACAGCAACGATCTGAACTGGATCGCCAACTACATCTGGGGTATCGCCAACGACGTGCTGCGCGACCTCTACGTTCGCGGAAAGTACCGTGACGTTATTCTTCCATAACCGTCCTGCGACGGTTGGATGCGGTGCTGGAAGACAGTAAACAAACCGTGCTGGAGATGAAAGCCACTCTCGACGCAGTAGGTGTGGTCGAGCAAGATCCGGCCCTGCAGGAGGCGGCGGGACGGGCTTTCTACAACACCTCGAAGTTCACCTTGCGCGCCTTGAGGTCCCGCGCCAACCGCCAGCAGCTCACGGCTGACTTTGAGGCCTACCTCGACCCCGGAAAAAGATCCACAAGCGAGGGACAAAAGCTGACCCGCTGCTCGGCCTGTTCGCGACCATCGTCAACGGGCGATCTGCCGTGGTGGAGTACGAAGCGGACACCGATTTGCGCGACACCGAGCAGATCCCTCTACCGGACGCGAGAGGCATTGACGGGTTCCTGAGTCGCGAGGTCCTTCCCTATGCCGGCGACGCATGGTATCCGCCCAAGAAAAGTGAAGATCGGCTACGAGATCAGTTTCAACCGGTATTTTTTCAAGCCGCTGCCGATGCGGTCGCTGGAGGAGATTCGAGCGGATATCCTGGCGCTGGAGAAAGAATCGGACGGGCTGCTTGACGAGATTCTTGGCTGTCGACCGATCAATCAGGCCGCTCCGGGCTCAGGAGCGGACACCACTCGCAACAGGGAGTCGCGGAACTGACGGGAGGAAAACGATGAGGCCAATGGAGATCATATTCGAGGTGACCGAGGCGGTCGAAGGTGGATACGATGCCAGGGCGCTCGGCTATGACATATTCACGCAGGGGGACGATTGGGACGACCTGAAGGCCATGGCTCGAGATGCGGTGCGCTGTTACTTCGAGGAAGCCAGTGTACCCAGGGTGATTCGGCTCCACCTCGTCAGGGAAGAGGCCATCGCAGTGTGAAGCTGCCCAGGAATCTGTCGGGCGAACGGCTTGTCGGACTGTTGAGCCGTTATTATGGCTACCGCGTGAGTCGCCAAAGCGGCAGTCACATGAACCTGACGCTGACGGTAGGAGGCAAACGTCACAGCGTTGTCATTTCCCGCCACCGACAGGTAAGCGTCGGAACTTGAACGCGAGAATCTCTGCCGTTGCCATATTCCACAGAGTCACGAAACATGAAGTCCGCGAGCAACTGTTCGGTTAGTCACATGATCTCTGACTACCGTTTTGGCAACTCATGCGGTATCAGCCCTACCTTGGAAAACTTCGAGTTCCGCCACCGCTGGAGGAGATTCGCGCCAACATGCTGCCAATGGAGAGGGAGACCAATGCGTTGCTCGGCGAGATCCTGGGCGAGGTGGGTTCATGATCGCCAATCTTGCGCCGTATCCGGCCTACAAGGACTCCGGCGTGGAGTGGTTGGGGAAGTGCCGGAGCATTGGGAAGTGCGGTGGCTGGGCCAGTTCGGGACGCTCTCGAAGGGCAATGGCGGCAACAAAGGCGATGAGGTTCCCTCCGGAATTCCCTGCGTTCGCTACGGCGGCCGCTGTCGAGCATGGACAGGACAGAACGGGTGCGTGCCACTTACCTTCATGCTTGCCTGCGATATGTGAACCGGGAATACCTGACCAACACTTCAGTGCGGCAGCGGTTCGGAATCGAAACTCGAAACAGCGCTAAGGCTTCACGACTGATTGCAGAGGCTGTCAAGGCAGGTGCTATTGTGCCCGACGACCCGGCAGCGGCTCCCAAGCTAATGCGCTATGTGCCGGAGTGGGCGAAGGTCGGGGGGCGCACCGCTACTTGATCAGATGCCACCGAGCAAACGTTCCATGATTTGTCAGGGCCAATAAGACGTTTGTATTCAACTAGTTGTACACACCGTGTTTACTTGACGGGTACTTGACAGGATGCTGAGTGGGGACTGACCCCATCGACCGCGGCATCGAGCGCATCCGTGGATCAACTGCTGGTCGACCGGCTCGTGGGAGCGAGTCTGCGGCTGGGCGCTCCGCTGCCGGGCGGGGTGGCCATCCGCTACAACAGTCCCGAGGAAGATGCCACGGCCTTCTACACCACCGTCTTCAAGGACGGCGACCTCTACCGCATGTACTACCGGGGTGCGCTCTTCGAGAGGAAGACCGCCTGATACGCTGAGTGCCGCTGCGTTTCAAGGGAAGCCGGCTGGAGATCAACTACGCCACCAGCGCGGCCGGGGGCATCTGGATCGAGATCCAGGACCCCAAGGGCCAGCCGATTCCCGGTTTCACGCTGGATGAATGTCCCAAGATCATCGGCGACCAGATCGAGCGGACCGTCGCCTGGAAGGGGGACTCCGACCTGAGCTCGCTCTCCGGCAAGCCGGTGCGGATGCGCGTGGTCCTGAAGAACGCCGACCTCTATTCCATCCGTTTCCACTGACGCGGACCACGGTGCCAAATATGAAGAGACACGGTAGTGGGGTAAGAAAATGCTGTTGAATTTCTTATTCCTCAACAGAGTCTACTTACCTCGCTTCCAACTTTTCTTGGGGAGATTGCCGTAGTCTTGTCTTGGGTCAGAGCAGCAGTAGTCGTAGTGCCAACCTACGTACTTGCGGTGGATCTTCTTGGGATTCACACGGCGGCCGCGACGGATCCAGATCTCTTCGGAGTGGACGGCGAGATATCCCGGGTGGGACTCCTAAGACGCGAGCTGCGTCTCCAGCTTGTTGGGAAGCCAGGTGTCATCACTGTCGAGAAATGCGATCCAAGGAGATCTCGCCTGCCAAATCCCCAGATTGCGGGCGGCGCTGACTCCCCGGTGTTCGGTTCGCAGGTACCGGATGCGCGGATCGCCGGGGTCGGCCCAGTCCCGGTCCGTGCCGTCGGTCGAACCGTCGTCCACGATGATCAGATCCCAGTCACGATGGGTCTGAGTCTTAACCGACTCTACGCCCCGAATGACAAGACTTCGGCGATTATGGGTAGGAAGAATAATACTGACGAGAATTTTCGGAAACTTCCTTCCGAATTATCACTGACAATTAAGCTTTTATTTTTTCTCTTCCGTCTGCATGTTCGGAAGAGTTCCTTGACTGCTCCCAGATGATCGCGCCGCGCCACTCCCAGCCGACTCCTCCCCAGATGCACCCACCGGACCTCTAACCGGAGGTTGCACGCTTGCGGGTTGTCTCCCGCTATTGGGCGGATACCTGCCCGAATATTCGGAACCCCGTTTCAGGTCGGATCGTTTTGAAACTGTCGGACCAACGGAAGTTGACACTGGCACACGAACAGCGGCCGACGGCGTATAAGCCTTCATTAAGTCCTCACGAACCGGCATAGCCAGTGCGTTGGGCGCTCGGAACATCCGCCCGACGAAACCCTTAAGAAGTACAGCTAGGGAGTCACCGGAAACTGCCGCTGCGCGATATCTCGGCAACTCATCGTCAGCCTCAAGACCAAATTGCATACGCTCGATCGCTAACGGTAGGTACCGTGCCTCCTGACTTTGATCCAACAAACATCGAATTAGACTAACCAACTCTGCAGTGTACCTGGGTGTGGGTTGCAACCGGTCCGTATCGATTTCCGGTGGCACTTTCACTCCCTTGAAACGCAGACTTTCACGCACCCATTTAACGGTTGCCTCCATCATATCCGTTGCCTGCTTAGGATCTTGATCACCAAATTTTAGTCGGTCACTCAAGTAGTCTTCGACTTGGAGCGGCACAATGCTAGCGACATCTGCACAAATTGACAACACATATTGCGACAGACGCACGAGCAACGCGGAAAACGAATATCGAGCGCATAACCGCTGATGGTCGTCCAATCCCTCAGAAACGTAGGCCTTACTGATTTCCCTGATCAATCGAAACAATTTGTTCAGTCGACGATATCGAAATGTCAGCCAGCTTTCGACTTCGACGAAAACCAGTGCTTCCCGTAATAGCCGCCATATATCGTTCTTTCTGTCATTGCCAAATCGCTTCCATTCACGTGTTGCTGTGTCGAATGTCGCATAATCGCTGCGGCATGGCCAAGAGTCGAGAGGTATCCTCAGTGCCCGTTCCCACGCGTCAAGGTGCTGACCTGAAAACAATTGCACGTCAAGCCTTCGGGCAAAATTAGACGCAGACAAATCGACATCAGCAGCAATTAAATAACTGCTATTTGCACGCAACAATGTCCGTACTCCATTCAACCAAAGTATACGATCAACCAATTTGAATTTGCCAGACTTACACTCGACGTGTCTCCTCGTAAGATGGAATCCGCTGCCGTACTCAGACACAAGCACATCGATGTCTGTCGCCAACATGCGTCTGTCGGCAGTCGCGGCGGGTAACAGCCCACGCTCGGCAAAAGAACCTTGAGCTAGAAATATTCGATGCGCTCGTGCCTCGAGCACTGCGCCAGATATTTCTACCATAATATAACTAACCCTCCCGTAGCTTCTGAATAATAGCTCGTTCGGCTTCAGCGACCGGTTCAGGTAGGTCAGCACTTACACCACGAAGTTCTTCTATTGATGAAAATTGTATACCTTCCCTAACGTCGTCCTCCTTCATTTGACCAGATTTCGTCATACTACCCGTCGTAACGATGTCATATACCTTCTTGACTGTATCTGGTTGCACTAGGTCAAGAAAACTCTGCCCCGGACGATTCTGTGATCGACGCACTTTGACGATTCCGGCACGCTCGGACGTAATATAGTCAGTGCCAATCGCGGTGCACGGACCAATACTGCCAAAGTTCAGCAATGTTGACAGTAGTGCGCTAGGCGACAAGATCTTTCCCGTGTTGGCGCGACCAAAGTGCTGCCCGTTTCGTATCGAATCAAGAAAAATCTTTACACGGTCACACATGTCGTCACCAAATTCCGCACCCATATCCTCGTAGAAATGCGGAGTCGTCAGGAAAAATCGACTCTTACCATTGGCCATCTGAATCTTCGTACGATTCAATAGGCCGATGCCGATACCAAGGTCCATAATATGTTCCACATTGTGCCTGCGTGCTGAGGTGCGCAATAAGACTTCCGGGATACCCTGATGTCGTCGAACCTTATTAATGATTTCTAGCAACGCCGCGCGATCAGTAACCGATAAAGGACTGAGGGCTCTTGCAGATTTCAGGTTGAATCCAGTCCATACACGTTCCGAGAATAGCACCGGTTCGGTGAGGCCGTAGCCAGTGTGATAAGTGACAATGTGATAACTCTTGGCTAGTTCTATCGCGCGCTTCGCATGTTCCTCGCCTATGTTTTGGGCAACCGCGTGAAGCACGACTGACTCCGACAACGGCAAGGCAGACACCATCTCCAAGGCCTGTACACATCCTCGATCCTCCAGAGTTGGTTCGAATAATTGGTATAGGTCTGCAACCGCGTCTAAGAGCGGCTCGTATGTGAGGACAACACTCTGAATTTTTTCAATCGAGTTATCTTGTGACCTCCATATAAATGCCAGATTTTGTGACTCTAACCACGGCAACAAATGCTCTCTTAGTTCGAATATCGAGAACCCTTCGACTGCGCGTAACCTTGCGCACGATCAAGCGAAATAGAGCCAGCGTACCTTAACGCCGACGCAAACAGCCCCGCGCGCCCAGCGAATGAACTTGCATGCAGATATGTTGCGATTATCTGATCCGCCAGCGGCTTCTTCTTAAGGCTCTTGCTTGCCGAAATGATGTACTTTCCGAGTTCTGCACTCACTGATTACAGCCTCTGAATTTCGGCAGAGTCCCACAATACGAGTGGTCCTCACGCTGACTTGGGTATTCTAACGTACCGCGAATATAAAAGCCGACCGGTCTCAAGGGAGACACTAGAATTGTACACCATACCGCATCGTTTGTCATATCCGAATCTCTAGTCTTTGGCGATTATAGCAGCCCGTGGCAAAAGTCGGGAGAAGTCACACTGCTGACATAAAATGGCGCTATGTCTATGGGAAAGAAACCGTCAGCGGGACGGCAACGGCAGATGTGGGTGGCGACGGAGAAACTGCCTCGAAGTCCGGGACATCCCTTCTACAAGCGGTTGAACCAGGTGCTGGTGAAAGCCGGTTTTGACGCCTTTGTCGAGAAGCTTTGTGCGCGCTTTTATGCGGAGCGGTTGGGTCGCCCGAGTCTACGGCCCGGACGGTACTTTCGGCTGCTGCTGGTGGGGTACTTCGAGGGGCTGAACTCGGAGCGGGCCATCGCCTGGCGGGTGTCGGAGTCGGCGTGCGTGCGAGCCTTTTTGGAATACGACCCGGAGGAGGCGCCGCCGAATCATTCGACCTTGTCGCGGACGCGACGGCGGATCGACGTGGAGACGCATGGAGAGGTGTTCACCTGGGTGCTGCAGCAGTTGGCGGAAGCGGGACTGGTGAAGGGGAAGACGATCGGGATCGATGCGACGACGCTGGAGGCGAACGCGGCGATGCGGAGCATCGTGCGCCGGGACACGGGCAAAGACTATGAGACGTTCGTGAGGGGATTGGCGGAGGCGTCGGGGGTGGAGACGCCGACTCGGGAGGAACTGATCCGGTTCGATCGCAAGCGCAAGCCGAAAAAGATGAGCAACGAGGAGTGGATGAATCCCCACGACCCGGACGCGAAGATCACGAAGCTGAAGGACGGGCGGACCCGTCTCGGTCACAAGGTGGAAGAGACGGTGGACCTGGAGACGGGAGCGGTGGTGGCGGTGACGGCGCCGGACGAATTGGGGGACACGCAGACGATGGGCGAGACGCTCCGGATGGCCCAGGAGGAGGTGACGGCGGTCGAGCCGGACGCGGAGGTCCATGAAGTGGTGGCGGACAAGGGATACCACAGCAACGAGACGGTGCTGGAGTTGAAGGCGGTCGGACTGCGGAGCTATCTGTCGGAAACGGATCGGGGCCGGCGGAATTGGAAGGGGAACAACAAAAAGTACCAAGCACCGGTGTACGCGAATCGGCGGCGCATTCGGGGACGGCGGGGGCGACGGTTACAGCGGCAGCGGAGCGAGTTGGTGGAGCGACCGTTTGCGCATCAGTTCGTGACCGGGGGGTTGCGTCGGATCTTCGTCCGGGGGCACGCCAACAAGCGCAAGCGACTGCTGATCCATGTCTGCGGATTCAACCTGGGATTGCTGATGCGTCACCTGACGGGGGTCGGCACGCCTCGGAGTCTCCAAAGCCGCGCCTGGACGCGCCTTTTTACGGTTATTTGGGCCCCAATGGGGCACTGGATAGCCAGGAATCACCCTTGGGGGCGTTGCTGGGCGTCGATCCGGCCCGATTCGCTGTTTTGCGCTCCTGGAATCCATCATTAGGCCATCTCAACGCCAGCGTTCGAAAAAAACATAAACTCGAGATATCCGGATTTTGCCACGGGCTGCTATTCTCCAATGCCAAGCCGCCAGACCCGTCAATAAGGGACCGGACCAAGTCGGAGTAGGGGAGGGATTTGGCTAGTTTGGTATATAATCCCCCAAAAATAGGGGCTCCAAAAAACGCTGACCCAAGAAATCCTGCGAGAAACCCGGCCCTTGATGGGACCCACAGCAACCGAAGCCCTGGCGATGGTCATCCGGTGTCAGACCTCGGAACTAGTGGCCCGGACGGTGGAAACGCGTCTGAACCAGCATCACTCCGACGCCAACCCAAGCCATAATTGTACCTGTGGCGGGAGCGCGCACTACGCGGGCCGGTGCTTCTCCCAGATTGGCATATACTGGTAAGCCGTCCGTGTAGACCTTGGTTCCCGGTTTGGTATGCTCCATGAGGAACCGCTGGAGCACTTCACTTGGGTGTTCCGTACAACCCTCACGGAAACCTTCCAAGTTACTCTGTCCCTGACCGCTACCAATGGAGTTATATGAACACCGCCGCGCCCTTTTTAAGATTACACGACATCAAGATGAAGATGATCTTCGTGTCCAGACAGTCGTACGGCCACAGCATTATCTGGAACGGCAGCATTCGCCGAATTTACGATTTCCTCGTGTGTGTAGATGACCCTGGTTACACCTTTCTTTTTTAATATGCTGACAATAAGATCCTTTGTTCTTTGCTCATCGAACGACGCTTCGGTCTGGTCGATTCTCCTAGTCCACAAATCGCAATCGAGTCCCTTCCGGTGCTCGGCATGCGGCGGCATCTTGCCATTATGCGGATATGACAGCGAAGTGATAAAGAGATTACGGTACTCATAGTGTGACTTGTCGTTAGAGCTTTGCCGTGCAAAATCATCACCGACTAAGCGCAACACATCCAATAACCTTGATTCAGCAAAAAACTTGTGCTCTGGCAGTCCTCCGCCGCGTTTTATTCCACGCGAGCTATTGAAGAGTACGAATTCTGGAAAACCGTCGATCCAACCATTTACGTCTCGAAAAAAACTGCCTACCGCCTGAATACTCTGACTATTCGGCGGTGTTGTAAACACCGAATAGCGCCCAAAATCTACACCTTCATTCACCAAATTCGGATAATTCTCCTCAAAGCGATTGAAACCGATAAAGCCGTCCACATGGTTCCAATGATTATGGGCAGATTTGAGAGACTCGAAGGCATTTCGTACGCGCGTAAACGAGCGCTCGAAATTCGCTTGAATAACTTTCGTTCCTTGGTCATAAAGCGTTTTGCTTCGATCTGTCAAGCGATCATACTCGCGTATTAGGTTGTCGAGTTGCGGATCCATTCCCCAGTACAACGAAAATTGGAAAATTGTCTCCAAGAATCTCTTATAGCCGTTCACTATTAGGCGCACATCATAATCAGTTTGCCCCACTAAACGTTCAAACCTTTGCATTCCATCTCTCATCGCCTGCAAACTGTTGTCAAAGTTGCGTTCAAAGAGATTGCCAGCTTTCTCATATAGACGGTTTGAATTGTCAAGGAGGTTGAGTATTTCCTGCACCACATCGGCATCATTTTGATAGTGGCAGTAGCTTCCACCTTCAGCCGCGCTCCACACTTGGTTATAGGAAGCCATGAAAGGCTTGGCATTTTTTCCGGAACCAATGTTTCGAAATTCGATATCCAGCGATTGGTACTGATCTCGAACATTATTTCGAATGCGGATGAGTTCATCTCGAGGAATTACTGGATCACATGATGTGGTCTCAAAATCGAGTAGCTCTGGGAGATCACGCCGTAGCGCAAGGTTGATGGGCTTATAAGGATTTTCCGCAGCAATGGTCCTCGACCGAATATGGGATCCTAGCGCCTCGACATCAGGATCAGGAATCACACGCGGTAAATTAGGGAGTGTCGAATAGAATGGCATTAGTCCGGTATCCTAGTGAGTTAGTGGACCGGATCTCAGGGCTGGACAAAGTGTTTGAATGTCCGGTTAATAGTGGCTGCTTGTGATCGGTCTTTCTCGAACGCGAACATCGTAGCTGCTAACGCATGTCGGGGCGTGGCCCCCTTACCCTGGGCAAACCTTGGGTCGCCTGCGATTAGTGGATCCACAAGACTATCAACGATCTGTTGATCTTTTGGAATGAAGTCCCCTAGTTCCCGATAGCTTTGGCTGCCTAGAGAGGGAAAAGTATGCGAAACAAGAACGTTCGCCGCTATTGTGGCCGACTTAAACATTTGGTCGACTTCGATGGCCGCAATCTTAGTCTGCGGCGGTAGTATCCACCTTATGTGCGTTGCAGATGGACGAAGTGCTTCGAACCGTGTGTTAATCTCGTCGGCAAGGTCATTGTGGTCCATGATGCGTAATGCAGAGATATTGAGCGCATTTCGAACGTATGGAGTCGGATGCACTTCAGGGCCATCTTTGTGGCTACCATCAGTCATCAACGTTAGCTCCCACCAGTCATCTGCGCTGAAGCCGATGATCTGCTGCAGTGCTACGGCGGCGGACCCTCCGCAGTTAAGCAAACCGACAACATCTGCCTGCGCTTCGTTGGCCCAGCTCCGCCATACCGTAGCAATAAAGTCCTCTCCGCTGTATTGGATAGGACCGACGTCGACGTCGGGAATCGTTAAAACATTGTCTTTCACGGCGGAACGCATAGCGACTTCCAAGGCGTCCTCAACTTCTTTACCAAGATTATTGACGCTAGCATAGGTATCGTGCCCCGTCTCGTGGGGTAAGGCAAGCCACTGCCATACGTTATCGAACGCGGTATGTGGCAAATTGATTATCGCGAATGGCCGGTTCCAACCCGGAGGGTGTGTGAAATAACCAGCCAAACCTCCTTGGCCGCCGAAAACTAGCGGTACAGCATCCATAGAGTACGCGATATTCTCGTTTGGGATAGTTTCGAGAAATCGCCTAAAGATATCCCTAACGACATGGTCTGCAGCCCGCAACTCGACGGGTGTCACGGATGCAAACCGCTGAACTATAGTCGAGCGGTAACGGTCCCAGAACGCCACAAGACCGGGGAGCTGATCTGGCGCGAATTGCTGCCACACTTGGGTCGCATATTGAAAAAAAACTGCAACTCTCTGAAGTTCGTCTTCGTACTGGACAAGTCCGGGCGTTCGCCGCGCGAGCTCTATGGTCCGTTCGACTTCGTGAAGATCTACCTCGACTCTGCGCTTCGCGTTCGTTAGAACCTCTTCCCACACCGTTTTTCTGTTTAAGGTCTCATTCAGTCTCACGATACTGCCTCCGTTTCGGTGTGTTCCACTCTCGACGCTCGTGAAGCTGCCACGCTCACAACTCGGCGAGATCCTGGTTCGACGATCGCCTCGTCCGGATCGAGCTTTGACAACACCGTTCGATCTATACTATCACTTGCCGCTCGTAGCGGTACGATGACCGCGTCGAGTATCGGCGGAGCTGGTTGTAGAACCCCTTAAACGAAGGCCACCCGCCTCTTCTGGTTCGGGTCGCGGAATCGTTAACGCTCCGAAACTCGCAATACAGGCTACTAATATTTGAGCACACAGGGTAGCGTCTGAAGCGAGCCTAAATGGCGCTTTGTTTAAACACTGGATCCAGCCCACGCCGCGAAAATTCTGAATTGGAGACTTGTTGGCAGCTACCGCGATCATGACCCGCTGATCGAAGCGAGTGAAATGGTGCACCGCGTGGTTGAGGACTCACAAAATCAAGTCGATCAATTCTGCTCGTTCCCTTTCGCCTGCTGTTGAGCAAGAGCAGCCTGAGCTGCCTTAGCCTTTTTCTTCATTTCTGTAGGATTTCGAATGCCGAGCTTGGTGAAGAGTCGGAAGACGCCGTCGCTCCCGCCAGCGATGAGGAACGCGGTGATGACTTGACCCCAAAATGTTGGCGACGCTTTGTAACCTAGGGCAACGAGAACGTCCCGCAACACATCCAAGTCGTACTTCCAAATGACCAGCAGAGCTAAAATCAAGGTCAGTGGAATTTTGACGCCTTTACCATCGAATCGACCGAGGAAATAACGGGAGTTAAATATGGGAGTAAGTGCTATTTCGAAGATTGCGGACAGCACTAAGAAAACCAGGAGTACCTCCCCTACCTTGTCAAGTCGTGACTGGCCTAGGCTTATCGATGCGCTATCATCACCATCGCCTTCGACTGTGGCCTCAGCCGGCACGAGTCCCTCTGCGGATAGCATCAAAAGTGCGAGCGAAAGGACTAGTAACCCTACGAATATACCCCTCATATAGTGTCTCCTTTCGTGACCACACCAATGTATCCGCGACTTCCTTACAAGTCAACTCTAGTCTGGACTATCCTCATTTTCTGGCGGTTCAGGAGCACAGGGGAAGCAGGTGTGAACATGGATCGCTACGAGGCGGTCCAATCCCGGCGGCACGGCGAACAAGAGCTGCTTGATCCCATCCGGTATGGCGTAGAAACGGAACTCGGGAACACCAAAGATTCGCTTCGCGGCCCGCTCGATGTGTTGCACCAGGATCGCTAGCTTGGCCCTTTTCCCAGATACACACCGGCGAAGACCAGTTGCTACGCCGAGAGCCGCGACGGCATCACTTGGACCAAGCCCGACCTGGGCCTGGTCTCCGTCGACGGCTCCAATCAAAACCACGTGATCCTGAACGAGGCGCGCCAGTTCGTTGCCTTCGTCGACGGACGACCCGGCGTCCCTGCCTCAGAGCGGTACAAGGGGACCTCGCGGGGGCCCGTCGAGCCTAACGCCCTGGTGGGTTTCCTCTCCGGCGACGTCATCCGCATGGAAAGATTATGATTCAGAAAACAGTCGAGGACAGACTTCTAAAACGGAGGTTCGAGATGCCCGGAAAATCCGAAATCATTCGTGCGGTCCAGAAGGGCCTCAACAACCTTGAAGTTGCCAAGGACGAAAGCGACAAGGTGTGGACCAGGAAAGTCAAGACTGAACTTTGCAAGATTGGCCAACGGTTCGGTTACAGTGTCTACGCGAGAGCAAACGAGGTGGACGAAGTCCACCGAGACGGGGGCGAATGGCTCTGGAGTTGACCCGCTTTCGTGGACACATCCAAAGTAAGGAAGTGAAAGGAGGGATCCACGATGGCAAGAAAGCAGCGGCGGTACCCGCCGGAGTTTCGGCGGGAGATCGTGGGGCTGGTCCGCTCGGGTCGATCGCCGGAGGCGCTGGCGCGGGAGTTCGAGCCCTCGGCGTCGGCGATCCGCAAGTGGGTCAAGCAGGCTGATCTGGACGAGGGGCGCCGTAACGACGGGCTGACGACGTTCGAGCGCCAGGAGTTGCGCCAGGCGAGGCGGGAGATCAAGCGGCTGCGGATGGAGCGGGACATCCTAAAAAAAGCCGCGGCTTGGTTCGCCCGGGAGAGCGACTCGATCCCCAGCAAGGATTCGAGTTCGTGAAGGCGTACCGGGCCCGGTTTCCGATTCGGGTGATGTGCCGCGTTTTGGGTCTCTCCCCCAGCGGGTACTACGCCTGGTTGAAACGCCGACCCTCGAAGCGGGATCGCCGGGACGAGACGCTTCGGGAAAAGATCGTGCGGATCTGGAACCAGAACCGGAGAGTTTACGGTCGGCCTCGTCTGCATGCCGAGCTGAGAGCTCGAGGGGAACGGACGAGCCCGAAGCGCGTGGGTCGATTGATGAAGGAAGCCGGGATCCAGGGGGCGAGCCGGAGGCGCCGGAAGGCCGGGCTCACCCGGAGGGACCGGAAGGCGCGTCCGGCACCGGACCTGGTGAACCGGAACTTCACGGCCGAGGGACCGGATCAGCTCTGGGTCGCGGATCTGACGTATGTGCGCACCCAGGCGGGCTGGTTGTACGTGGCCGTGGTCGTGGACGCTTGGAGCCGCCGGGTCGTGGGCTGGGCGATGGAGACGCATCTGCGCTCCGAACTGGTGGAGAAGGCGCTCGCCATGGCGGTGATCCGGCGCCAGCCGAAGCAGGTGATCCACCACTCGGACCAAGGGACACAGTACACCTCGGCTGCCTTTGGGAAACGATGCCGGGAGGCGGGAGTGCGACCGTCGATGGGCTCCGTGGGGGACGCTTACGACAACGCGATGTGCGAGAGCTTCTTCGCGACGTTGGAGTGCGAGTTGCTGGACCGTCACCGGTTCCGGAACCCGGGTGAGGCGAGGCGGGCTGTCTTCGACTTCATCGAAGGATTCTACAACCGCCAGCGCCGGCATTCGGCGCTGGGCTACGAGTCGCCGGTCCACTACGAGCAGCAGGCGGCGTAGGACCCACGGCGGCGGCGAGACTCGATCCGTGCGACGAGATCCTCGATTCGTGCTCTCGCCCAGTGGAGTGAAGATCTGCTGGAGTCGTCTTGCCTGCCTCCAGTGCCGGTCCTGCGAGCCGGAAGGCTCAGCAGGACTGACGACACCTCAAGAACCGGTACGGCTTCGAGCTGCCCGACCACGATGCCAGCACCGCCACCGTCGCACCAAGCGTCGCGCGCGACACGCTTGAAGGGGGCAGGGGGGCGCTGCCCCCCTGAGACCCCCGGATGCAAAGAGACATATAAAACTCTTAAATCCCTGGAATGAGAGACCGAGGCCCCCTCGTTAAGCGGTATCCCATTGTGGAAAATCAGAGATTTCCCACAACGTGAGCCCTTTTGCTGACGCGTCCATCAGTCGCCCCCACACGGAAGAAAGAGCGCTCTGTCAATGGCCACAACCCTGACATTTCGATGGCCATTGACATTCCGCAGGAGGAAGTCTTGCTCCCCACCGACAGAAGGAGTATTACAAACAGGACCAACGTAGACCGTACTAATAAACCGTCCACGAAAACGGGCCACCCTCACTCTATGACGTCACTTGGCTCGAATACAAGTACAATGGTGATCCGCAACGCAGACTTGTTTTGTCCTATGCACACTTGGCGGCGGAGTGCGAATGGGGCGATCACGGGGATATTTGCGATGACTTTGAGAAGCTTCTACTGGCCCGCGCGAGTTTGTGTGTGATGATCTTCGATGGTGACCACTTCAACCAGTCCGGCGGTTCTTCCAAGTGGTTCGCCGGACGGCTTGCCGCAAGAGTCAAGGAGTTCAAGGGCTCCCTTTCCGAGGATACTTGGCTTTTGGTGTCCTGGGAAAGGATCGCATCGACGGATTCCAATAAGTGGTGGCGGTTCAGGTATTTCACGATTCGGGAGAATGACCTTCTGGAACTGATTTAGGCTTCCGGGCGCAGCAGATTACAGATCGTGCATATTCGTGCCCCGTTTTGTGCCGTCGCTAAAGCGCCAAATCCGTGCGATAGCTAGCGTCGCGTCGCACGGGCTAGATTCTCCACGATCCCCCGCGGGAATCATCTCCTCATCCCACCGGTATCCTCCTGCCATCCTGGGATTCCAGGGAGTTTGATGTATTCTGAGCTTCCAATGAACAATGCTGATCTGAACTGGATTTCGAATTACATCTGGGGCATTGCCGACGATGTCCTGCGCGACCTCTACGTTCGTGGCAAGTACCGAGACGTCATTCTTCCTATGACCGTCCTGCGGCGGCTGGATGCGGTTCTGGAAGACAGCAAACAAGCCGTACTGGAGATGAAAACCTCTCTTGATGCGGTAGGTGTCGTGGAGCAGGATCCGGCCCTGCGGCAAGCCGCGGGACAGGCTTTCTACAACACCTCGAAGTTCACCTTGCGCGACTTGAGGTCCCGTGCCAGCCGCCAGCAGCTCACAGCTGACTTTGAGGCCTACCTCGACAGCTTTTCTCCCAACGTCCAGGACATTCTCGACAACTTCGAATTCCGCAACCAGATTTCGAAGTTGTCCAAGGCCGATGCCTTGGGCACGCTGATCGAGAAACTCACTTCGCCGGACATCAATCTGAGCCCCGACCCGGTCACGAACGCCGATGGTTCCGTGCGACACCCCGGCCTCGACAACCACGGAATGGGGTCGATCTTCGAAGAGTTGGTCCGGCGCTTCAACGAGGAGAACAACGAGGAGGCTGGGGAACACTGGACCCCGCGTGACGCCGTGACGCTGATGGCAAAGCTTCTCTTCCTACCCATCGCCGACGAGATTAAATCCGGAACTTACCTGCTCTACGATGGCGCCTGCGGGACTGGCGGCATGTTGACCGTGGCCGAGGACACCCTGTCGCAGCTCGCCGCGGAGCGGAGCAAGCAGGTCTCCACGCACCTTTATGGCCAAGAGATCAACGCCGAAACCTACGCCATCTGCAAGGCCGACCTGCTGCTGAAAGGCGAAGGCGCGGCGGCCGACAACATTGTGGGTGGACCGGAGCACTCGACACTCGCCAACGACGCATTCCCATCCAATGAGTTCGATTTCATGCTTTCCAATCCGCCCTATGGCAAGAGCTGGAAGAGTGACTTGGCACGCATGGGTGGAAAGAAGGAGATGTGGGACCCGCGTTTCGTGATCGAGCATGCGGACGATCCCGAATACTCGCTGGTCACGCGGACCAGCGACGGCCAGATGCTGTTTCTCGCCAACAAGCTCTCCAAGATGAAGCAGCACACGTCGCTCGGTAGCCGGATCGCCGAGGTCCACAACGGCAGCTCTCTTTTCACCGGGGATGCCGGCCAAGGGGAGAGTAACATCCGCCGCTGGATCATCGAGAACGACTGGTTGGAGGCCATCGTCGCTCTGCCCCTCAACATGTTCTACAACACCGGCATCGCCACCTACGTCTGGGTGCTCACTAACCGGAAACCCGTTCACCGGAAGGGCAAGGTTCAGCTGATCGATGCGACAAAGAGATACCAGCCACTGCGGAAGAACCTGGGGAAGAAGAACTGCGAACTCGGCGAGAAGGACTTCGCGTGGATCTGCGAGACGTTCCTCGCCTTCGAGGAGAACGAACAGAGCAAGATCTTCGACAATGCCGCCTTCGGCTACTGGAAGGTGACGGTGGAAAGGCCGTTGCGCATCGAAGGCATCGATCCCAACCGTTCGTACAAGGCTGCGGAGATCAGGGGGCTGAAAGTAAGTGGCGTGCGGAGC
>CATOST010000048.1 GCA_951812665.1 uncultured Acidobacteriota bacterium | reverse complement strand
CCCTAATCCTCCCCTTGCGCGAGTACTTCCGTCTTCTTCAGCAAGGGACGGTACGCGTACTCGTTCAGCACGGCGATGGCGCCCAGGTCGGTCCGGTTGCGGGCGACGCGGGCGTATGATTCCGTGGCTTGCCGCAGGGACTCCAACCCGTTGCGGGCATGGCCGAGGGCCTCTTCCCGCTGACCGGCCTCTTCGGCCTGGGCTCCCCGGTACAGCGCTTCCACCGTGTTGGCGTATCCCAGGGCGAACTCCAGCCGTCCCACCCAGAACTCGGGATACCAGCGCCCCCGCGCTTCCGACTTGTCGCGGGCGCGCCGGGCGGCCTCCAGAGCCTGACCGTAGTCCCGCTGCACGGTCGCCAGGTAGGCCGGCACACCTTCCGGCTTCCAGAACTTCATCATCATCCCCTTGACGTAGAAGGCAAACGGGATGACGAGAAGCCGGGTCGGTCCGATCTTGGCGTCCGACTCGGGGCTCGTGGCCAGGGTGAGGGTGGCCGATTCCAGCAGGTCGAAGGCCGCCAGCAGGTCCTCCACGGCCTCTTCCCCGCAGACCGTCCCCACCAGATCGCGCGCCACCTCTTTCGGATTCGCCTGCTCGTCCCAGGCGGCCCGGGCCAGATAGGCCAGAACGGCGTCATGGTCCGCCGGAAAGCGCTCGCGTGCGATGAACCCGGTCCAGCCATGGCGGCGCAGTTCCTGCAGGACTTGGTGCAGCACCGCCGGCCGCAGTTGCGGCACCAGGCCCACCACGTCGTCGTCCAGGGTCACGTGCATGTGGCCCGGGACCTTATCCGTGTTCAGAGTCGAGAGGACCTCGGCGCGCGGCAGGAAATTCTCCGGCTGATTCTCCGGGTGGATCCCGACCTCGGACCCCTCCGGCAGGATCCGGTCCAGGATGGGAAACAGCTCCTCGGCCGGTTCGTTGAAGATGATCCCGATATCGGGCCGGAGACTGTCCTTCAGGACCTTCGGATCGTTCAAGAGGCGGTCGTAGAAATAGAGGGAGGTGAGGTCGGCCTTGAACTGCGCTACGCCCAGCTCGCCCGGCCAGCGCCCGGATCCCTTGCGGTTCCCGGCGGCCTCCACCAGATCGGGGAGGGATCTCACCTCGCCGACTCCGTACTTGGCATCGAGGAGTTTCCAGGCCCGTTCATACTCTCCCAGCCACTGCTTTTCTTCCGGCATCCCCATCCGAATGTGGTCCGCTTCCGGATAGGTGTTGACCGTGGCCCGCAGGATGGCGCTGGAAAGATCGAACACCACAGGGTCGTCCACCGGGGTGTTGAAGCCCGGCCGAACCGCCATCTGAAAGCTCCGCTCGGCCCCTTTCAGCAGCGGAGCGAAGGCCGGCGGAAAGTCGTTGGTGGGGGCATCGACGTCGCACTCCATACCCCGTCGGTGGGCGTACTCCATGAGGTTGTGAAGCAGCCGCTCCCCGGCGGCCATCATCTCCACATAGCGGCCGCCCAGAGGCAGGTCCGGATTCCAGAACTCTTCGGCATCTTCGAACAGGTCCCGTCCGATCATGTCCGGCGTGATGGGGAAGCGCTGGCCGTACCAGAGGGAGGTGGTATCCCGCTTGATGCCCTTGTGCTCCCAGTGCAGGAAGGGCTGGTACATGTAACCCGAGAGCTGCAGCCGGTTGAACTTGAGCTTGGCCAGTTGGTCGATCAGGACCCGGAAATCCGCCATGCCCCAGGACTCGCCGCTGGGGGCGAAGTCCTGGACGCTGGGGTGTCCACGGATGCGAAAGACCGGTTCCATGACCAGGTCCAGGTCCGGAAGCTGGAACGCTTCTTGCCGATCCGGCAGGACGTCCCGATCGGTGAAATAACGCACTCCCCAGCGTTCCACCAGCTCGTAGACCGCCCACAGCGTCGCCTGCGGGCTGCCACCGCCCAAGATCAGGGCCGGGCCGCCTTCCAGATCCGCCCGGCGCAGCACGATCCCCTGATCGCTCACCTCCGGAAAGGGCTGCTGCCCGGCCGCGCGTTTCACCGCCGCGTTGGTCTGCGGACTGCCGATCAGAAACACCGCGTCGGCCGAGCCGGAGATCCGGCGTGCAGGATAGGCCCGAATCCCATACAGCTTGGCCAGGTAGTCGCACAACTCCCGGGCCGCGAAGCGCTCCAGTTCCGGCGCGGCGCTGCCCACGACCACGTCCACTTGGGGAGCCCGCGTGCAGGCCGAAGCGGTCAGCAGCAGGACCAGCAGCGCCAGACGGATCCACTCACGTTCAAGTCTCATGGCGACGGCTCCCTTCCCTCGGTCGATCCGGCAGGATGTGATTTGCTCAGTTCGGCCATTTTGGCCTTCAAGGCTCGATGACCGTATTCGTTCAGGATGGCGATGGCGCCCAGGTCGGTCGGGGTACGGGCCACGCGGGCGTAAGACAGTGTGGCATGGCGCAGCGTCTCGAGCGCCTTCCGGGCCTGCTCGAGGGCGTCTGCAAACCGGCCGTCGGCCTCGGCCGTGGCCGCGTCGTGCAAGGTCTCGACCGCTTCCACGTAGCCGGCGGCAAATTCCAGCCGCCCCACCCAGAAGTCCGGATACCATCGGCCTCCCGGCGTGGCTTCGTCCCGCGCCCGCCGCGCCGCCTCCAGGGCGCTCTCGTACTCACGCCGGGCCTTGCCCATGTATTCGGGCGCGGGACCCGGCGTCCAGTACTTCATCAGCATTCGCGGCACCGGGAACGCGATGGCGGACCGGGAGGGAGCGAGGACCATGGTCAGGGTCGCTGCCTCCACTTGGTGAAACGCCTCCAGCAGGCTCTCCCCGCAAGCGGCCCCGCAAACCGCGGTCAGGAGGTCGCGGCCGACGGCGTCCGGCGTGATCTCCGCATCCCAGGCCGCCCGCGCCATGTAGGCCAGGGGCCAGTCATGATCGCCGGGGAAGCGTTCTCGCGCGATGAATCCCGCCCAGGTGCTGCGCCTCATCAGGGGAAAGATCTCGTGCAGGGTGTTGGGAGTGAGTTGGGGCACCAACCCCAGGACGTCGTCGTCGATGGTCATGTGCAGGATCCCGGGGGCCTGCTGCGAAGCCAGGGCCGTGAGGACCTGCGGGCGGCTCAGCAACAGCACCGGGTTGTTCTCCGGGTGGGCGGAGATCTGCCAGCCGCCGGGCAGAATGCGGTCGAGGATGGGATACAGCTCCTCGGCCGGCTCCCCGTACACGAACGGAATGCCGGGCCGGAGCGTTCCCTCCAGCACTTTCGGGTCCCGCAGCAGGCGGTCGTAGAAGTAGAGGGCCGCGATGTCCCCCTTCACCATGTTCACCGCCCGGTCCACTCCCCGGTTCCAGCCCTTGCGGTTGGCCGCCGCGGACAGGAGGTCCGGCAGGGAGAGGACCTGGCCGATGCCGTACTTCTCGTCCAGCGCCTTCCAGGCCCGCTCGTATTCGTCCGTCCACTGGCGAAACTCCGGCATCCAGACCGTCAGGTAATCGACTTCGGGATAGGTGTCGACAGCGTGCCGCAGGACCGCGGTGGCCAATTCGTAGAGCTGCGGGTCGTCCAACGAGGTGGTGGCCCCGGGAACCACCGTCAACCCGGTCTGGATGGAACTCTTTTCCGCACCCTTGAGCAGCGGCGCGAACTCCGGCGTGAAGTCGGTGGTGGGCACCGAGAGATCGCAGTCCATGCCCCGGCGGTGCGCGTGCTCGATCAGACTATGGACCTGCCGCTCGCCGGCCGCTATCGTTTCCTCGTAACTGCCTCCCAGCGGCAGATCCGGGTTCCAGAATTCCACCGCGTCTTCGAAACGCTCCCGTCCCCACATGTCCGGTGTGATCGGGTAGCGGTAGCCGTACCAGAGGGAAGCCGAACTGCGTTTAATACCCCGGTGTTCCCAGTGCAGATAGGGCTGCCAGCCATAGGCATAAACGTTCATGCGGGTGAACTTCATCTTCGCCAATTGGTCGATCAGGACCCGGAAGTCGGCGACTCCCCACGCCTCGCCGCTGGCGGCAAAGTCCTGGAAGGTCGGGTGTCCACGAATGCGAAAGACGGGCTCCATCACCACGTCGAGGTCGGGAAGCTCGAAATCATCCCTGCTCTCGGGCAGGACGTCCCGGTCGGTCAGGTAGCGGACTCCCCAGCGCTCCACCAGCTCGTAGACGGCCCACAACGTCGACCGCGGGCTGCCGCCCCCCACGATCAGGGCCGGCCGGCCGGCCAACTCCGACCGTCGCAACACGATCCCCTGGTCGGTCACCTCCGGGAAGGGCTGCTGCCGGGCCGCCTTCTTCACCGCCGCGTTGGTCTGAGGATTGCCGATCAGAAAGAGGGCTTGGGCGGACGCCGACGGGTGCCGCTCCGGATAGGCCTGAATCCCGTAGAGCTTAGCCAGGTAGCTGCACAGCTCCCGGGCCGCAAAACGTTCCAGTTCGGGAGCCGCGCTGCCCACGACGACGCCTACACGTACCTGTTCCCTGGCCGGTCTGCACGCCGGCCAGGAACCGAGGAGAAGAAGAAGGGCCAACCCAATGGCCGCCGGCCCCATTCCAAAGAACGGATACCTCCATCGGCGGCAAGATTTCATGGCACACGACCTTTTCCGGCGGAACCTCCGAATAAAAGTATGGGCGGAGGAAGCGGGCCGAATTTCTGAATGAACTACACTGTCCGCGAGTTATGCGTGGCGAAATTGTCCCAGTGGGGTCCCCGGGTGTCAAGCGGCGGAGAGGAAAGAGAAAAGAGAGAGGGGATGGGGCGGCGCGCACACGCGGCGCCGATATTGGCGATGGAATCGGCAACTTGACTGGGTGGCTCCGGAAGTTTAGTGTGGATTGCAAGATTGGCAATCCTTCAGTGTCCGTTTCATGGGGGTGAGGACTCTTGGGATCCTCCTTTTATAAATCCGTTCCAACTTGTGAGATCTCTTCTAAGTACATTTATATACATAGGTTGGGCGTAGGCGTGCGGATTTGGTTCTTATTGTTCCTTTTTCTTTTCATTCTTCACGGGATACAACCCGGGTTCGGTCAAAATGATGGTTCCGGGGCGAGGGATGAAGAGGCGGTGGACTATTTTGAGAAGTGGCTTCGTGAAGACGCCGTTTATATCATTACGGACGAAGAACGGGACGTGTTCGAGAAGCTGGTCGCGGCCGCGGAGAAGGAACGGTTCATTGAACAGTTTTGGACTCGCCGCGATCCGGATCCCAGGACCTCGGAGAACGAGTTCAAGACGGAACATTATCGAAGAATCGCTTATGCCAATGAACGTTTCAGCAGCGGGTACGCGGGATGGCAGAGTGATCGAGGAAAAATATATATCCTGCATGGGCCGCCGGCGGCGATCGAGTCCCATTCTTCGGGTGAGAACTATCACCGTCCCATGACCGAGGGTGGCGGGTCCACTGCAGTCTATCCGTTCGAGGTCTGGCGATACCGGCACATCGAAGGCCTCGGCAACGACATCATCCTGGAGTTCGTCGACTCGACCCTGTCCGGTCAGTACCGATTGGCTCTGAACCCCGACGAAAAGGACGCTCTCTTGTACTCGCCGGCTCGAGGGCCGACCCGATTGCAGGAGCTGGGGCGAAACTATCGCCTCATGTATTCGATGCGGGGCGATCCCTTCTACCGATATAAGACCTACGCCATGGTTCAGGGCGCCAAAAAGATCAAATACGACGATCTCAAGAGGATGGTAGGGGTCAACATCGAGTTCGAAGACCTCCCCTTTCAATTGAGAGAGGACTATTTCTGGCTGAACGCCGACGAGATTCTGGTTCCGGTGACGGTGCAGGTCGACAACCGTCACCTGACGTTCAAGATGGAGAACGGTCGGCACATCGCCCAAGTCGCCGTGTACGGGGTCGTGACCAGTCTCAGCAATCGGGTCGTCGCCGAGTTCGACCATGATCTGATCACGTCATTCTCGCCGGAGCAGCTGCAAATCGGCTTCCTGGGGACATCCAGCTTCCAGAAAGTCCTGCTGCTCAGGCGTAAGCAAAGATACAAGCTGGATTTCGTGGTCAAGGATCTGAACGAAGGCCGGGTGGGAGTCCGCCGCAAGGCGATTATTCCGGTCCCCTACAAGACCGAGCGGCTGGCTGCCAGCTCGCTTCTACTTTCACGGGGCATTCAAGTTCTGGACGCCGTCCCGAACCGGGAAGAGATGTTCGTCATCGGCGACGTGAAGGTGTTGCCCAACCTGCGCAAGACCTTCGATCCCCGGCAGTCGTTGTGTCTTTATTTCCAGGTCTACAATGCGGACATCGACCAGGAGACGATGAAGCCTCTCCTCAGCGTGGCCTACCAGCTCCTGAAGAACGGTGAAATCCTGAAGGTGAGGCCCGATCCGGAGGGTCAGTCGATCCAGTATTCCTCCGATCAGAGGGTGGTCTTCATACAGGCCCTCAGCCTCGTGGGGTTGGAATCCGGAGACTATCGAGTGGCGGTCGAGGTGGAGGACCGCTTGTCGGGACACCATCTGCAACTGGCCGAGGACTTCAAGGTCCGATCTTTTGGGGCCAACTGACCGCGATTCAGGCTTCGACGTTTCGGTCACCCGGTTGGGTGCCGGACGGAATTCATCGTTCCGGCCCGGCGAGCAGGTTCCAGATGACACGGAGCAGGTGGAAACGCGAAAATAACCGGCCCGAGAGAGCCGGATTGGTGGCGGTGGCCATGATCCTGGCCTGGACCCCCGGCCTGCTTCCGGCAACCTCGGCCCATGCCATTTTTCCGGCCGGGTTGGCGCCCATACCCCAGTTTTCCGAAGCTGGAAAAGATCCGTTCGAGGAAGCCGAACGGCTGTTTCGCGAGCGGAACTTCCCCGCCGCGGAGCCGCTCTTCCGCCGGATCACCGCGACGAGTCCCCACTACCCGAAAGCGCAACTGCGGCTGGGGACGATCTACTACGCGGCAGGCCAGCCCGATCTGGCCGAGTTGTTCCTCCGAACCCACCTTCGGCTTCAGGAATCACCCGAGGGCCACACCCTGCTGGCCGGCGTCCAGCTCAACCAGGGGAAATTCGACGCGGCCATCGAATCCGCCCGGAAGGCCATCGGGTTGGACAAGAGTTATGCGAGAGCCCACACGGCCCTGGGAATGATCTACGCCACGGTCGAGGATTTCCCCAAGGCCCTCTCTGCGTTCCGTAGCGCTCTGGAGCTGGACGACAAGGACGCCAATACGTGGTTTCTGCTGGGGCGCTCATACTTTCTTTCCCACGAACCGGGCATGGCCCGAGAGGCGCTGGAAAACGCTCTGGGACTCAACCCGCAGGTGGTCGAGATCTATTCCCACTTGGCGCGAACCCTGGTTCGGCTGGGAGAATCCACTGAGGCCGAGAAGGTCTTCATGCAGGGCATCGAGAGAAACCGCCTCCGGACGCCTCCGGACAAGGGGATTCACATCGCCTACGGACTCTTCCTGGCCGGGTCGGACCGAGGGGAGGAGAGTTGCGAACAGTTCAGGACGGTGACCCGGTTCGCCCCTCAGGATCCGGAGGCGTACTACGAACTCGCCAAGGTCCTCTTCCAGATGAAGCGCTTTGTAGAAGCCGCGCGGGAAGCGGACCGTGCCGTGACTCTGGATCGCTCCGACTATCGAATTCACTATCTGCTGGCCCGAATCTACACGGCGCTGGGCGATACCGGAAAAGCTGAGGAACACGCCCGGCACGCCGTCTACGTGGAACAGCAATAAGCGATGGAGCCACTTGGCTCGACAGTTCAAGCAATGGAAAAAACGTCAGGGGAATTGATCTTGCCGAGCCGAAATGGGCGATTTACGGCGTGGGCGGCTTCCGGATCCAATCGCGAAGCGCCTGGTCGATTCGTGTCTGCCAACCGCGCCCACCGGCTCTGAAGTGGTCGATCACATCCTGCGACAGCCGGATCGTAGTGGACACTTTGGGTTTCGCAACCGGTGGACGACCGCGACGAACTGCCACCTTGGCAAACTTCTGCGGCCAGCCGTCCCTGGACAGGTCCGGCGCGGTGTCCGGATCAAAATCTTGGGGAATAGAGTTTTCGTTCGCGGTCATTGGCTTTCCTCATACTGATGATCCGGCGGGCTTCGTCGCGAGGTGTCCAGACGAGAACCACCATCCTGCCGTCGAGAAAGCCGATAGTGATGAAACGGATCTCACCATAGTTTCGCCGATCATCCACCACGGTTAGCGTATCGCCGGCGAACACGCCGCCAGCGCGGGCCATGTCCAGTCCTCGAGCCTCAAGAGTGGCCGTCCGCTTGGCCGCGTCAAATTCGATCCAATCGATTTATTGTTACTACAATAAATCGAATCCGTCAAGAACAGCCATGGGCCCGACAGCCGAGAGCCAATGGGGAATATCTTCGGCATCGTGCTTTGCCGTTACCCTCTTAACGACAATCTGCCCGCCTCCGTGGACCATAACAACACAAGAGTTGCGCTGCGTTACCCCGAACGTCTCGCCGTCCTGCGGCGCGGCAGCTTTGGAGCGGAGGGTTTCCAGCCGCCGAACTCCCCAGGGGCACATGGCGGAAGAAGAGGGGGACAAGAAAGTCCCCCGTCCTAAGGAAATTCTCACTCCAACGCCCTCTCCCTGATCGACTGAGTCTCCGAAAAATGGGGAGAGTCCAGTAGTACCCCCCCGGCCGGCGGGATGGGTAGAAGTTTTCCATCCGAGAACGACAGTTCTCAATGGCCATTGAGAACTGCACACTTTGCGGGAATCCCCGCGGCCGAACCTGGTCCCCTCATGTCCCCCCTTCCGGGTACCTGCATTCTGCGCGCGGACCGCTCGGGCAGAAGTCGGATGAATGGTGTTGGAGAGTGTGGAATGGGTCAAATTTTCTAATAATGGGGGAACTTTCCAGAAAAAAATCTTGAATATAGGATATTGTGCATGGTAGAATCCGACTAAGTTTTCGGTCGGCCCCAATTCCCCAAGGGGCATTTTCGATTAGTCCTGGGCAAAATAATCCAGGAGCCGGTTTGGTAGGTTTTATCCCATCCAGGCCGTCCCCAGCCGTTCGAGGCTGCAGACGGCGTTTCGACTTCTACACCACCAAGTGCATCCCCACGCGCTCTCCTAAGTCTATTTATTTCAGAAGTAAGGAGAAGTCTTGAAAAACAGGCGTTTCCTTTGGGTTCTGCTGACACCGGCACTTCGTTTCCTCCTGCAGACGCCGGTGCAGGCGCAGACACCCGCCGGCACCGTGCTGGGTACCATCACCGACGGAACTGGGGCGTTGGCGCTGCTGCTTTCGGATCTTGGGGTGAGCAGAAACCAATTCCCGGCCTTATGTCTCCAACCACAACCCGTTCTCCGAGGGGCAGTTCATAACCCTCATGTACAGGCCGGAAATTCCCGAGCGCGTCGGTTGTATCCGGGATGCCAAAGCGTTCTGCCGCGACTTTTTCAATTGGTCCAACAACGTCGACTACCATTCGGGACTGAACTGCCTGACGCCGAGGATGGTCCATTTCGCCCGGACCGGTCCCGTCCTCGAAGCTCGGCAGCTAACGCTCGATTGCACTCGGCAACGATATCCGGAGCCCTTCGTGAACGCCCCCAGGAAAATCGCCGGGCTGCCGGGCAAGGTGTGGATCAACCCGCCTGCTCCAGAGCAGGCGGCAGCTTAGATTCCGGACGCAGATGTCCCAATCTTGTCGGCATCTTCCGCAACGGCAAACAAAATACCAATCACCTATCGGATCGAGCCAGTTTACCTCGGCGCAATGCCAAGGTTGGAGACTTGCTTAGTTTTCTTGAGGAGGGACTGCAGTGAATACAAAGACTACTTTCATTATTTTCATCGTTTTCATCCTTGCCGGATCCACATTGCCTGCCCAAGTCACGACAGGCACGATTCTCGGGACCGTAACGGATCAGACGGCCGCGCGCCTTCCAGGTGTTGAAGTTCTAGTCACAAATGTGGGGACCGGTTCTGAACACACTATTCTCACTGACGAAGAAGGAAGTTATCGGGTCGGTTCCCTGGAGCCGGGAGAATATACGGTTCGCGCCCTGCTGCCCGGTTTCAAGCTCAAGACTGTCAGGGGAATCGTTCTTCAGGTCAACCAGATTGCACGAATAGAAATAGAATTGGTCGTGGGTGAGGCCACTGAAGAAGTTACGGTTGTTGGCGGCCAGCCTGTCATCGAAACGGATCACGCGACGGTGGGCGAGGTAATCGACAGCAAACAGGTCCTTGAACTGCCCCTGAACGGCCGAAAGTTTCTGCAACTTGCCACCTTGACTCCTGGAGTACAGAGACAACGGGTCCTGGGATTTCTCTATGACGAGTCTGGTGGAAGTTTTTCCGCGAATGGCCTGGGCGCCGGAGCCAACACAACCATATTGGACGGTGTTGTCAATACGGAATTCGGGGCCGGTCGCCAAGCCTTTTCTCCTAGCCTCGACATGATTCAGGAATTCAAGATACAGACGAATGTCTACGATGCCGCCTTCGGCCTCAGTGGTGGAGCCCAGGTCAATGTGATCACGAAGCGCGGAACCCGCAACTATCATGGATCGCTCTTCTTCTTCCACCGTAATGACAATCTGGACGCACGCCCTTTTTTCCAGATTGGAGAACTCCCAGAATTCCGCCGCTCCCAGTTCGGAGGCAGCTTGGGAGGACCATTACCAGGATCGGACAAAGATTTCTTTTTCTTTTCTTACGAAGGAAAGCGCATAGGGCGAGGACTCACGATCCCGGTCAGCGTTCCCACGGCGGCGCTCAAAGCCGGCGATTTTTCCGAAACCTCAACCGTCATCTATGATCCCCTGACACTGGATCCAGCTACGGGTCAACGCCAACCTTTCCCTGGAAATATCATCCCCGAGCACCGGATCGCTCCACAGGCGAAGTTCATTCGAGATCTCTGGCCTGAGCCTCAACTGCCAGGAATCACGAACAACTTTGTAGGCAGCCCGAACTTTACGAATGATGGTGATCAGTATTCGGTCCGCTATGACCGCGAGTTTTCGCAGCAGGATAGCGTTAATTTTCGCTGGACCTTCCAGGACGATTTGTCTCACAACCCCCGGCCTAGAGCTCAAGTACCTCCGGTCCCTGGGTTCGGTTCGAATCTAAATATCCCGGGCACCAACATTAATGGCACTTGGACGCATACATTCAACCCCACAACGCTCAACTCTGTTAGCTTCGGCTTCCAAAGATTCTGGCGCACAGGGGACAATTCGACCACCGCGGAAGATGCCGGGAACCTGAGGATTGATGCCGGTATCCATGGCCCCCTCAGTGGGACCGAGTTCTTCGAGGGTGCCCAGATAAGCGGGGTCGCTCCGGCTAGACAAAAGGCGGGCATCCCGCGGATTAATATAAGCGGTTGGCAAAATATTGCGGACGACACCTTCGCCCCGCTGTCCGCGAAATGGGATACTTTCATAATTTCGGACACGTTTAGCAAACACATGGGCAAGCATTCCTGGAAAGTTGGCTTCGACTTCATCACTGATCCGATTCTCGTCGAATTCGAGGCCAATACCCGCGGCAACATTGCATTTACGCCCCGTTTTACAACCTCCGCCGTGGGTGCCACCGGTGACCAGTTCAACTCCTTCGCCGACTTCCTTCTGGGGCAGGTTTCCTCCTCAAGTTTCTTTGGCGATATGTTGTTTGAGGACTTGGTTCAGAGTTGGTACATGTTCTACATCCATGACGACTGGAGGGTACATCCGGATCTAACAATTAACCTGGGTTTGCGGTATGAGATCTGGCAGCGGATGACGGAAAAACAAGATAGGCTTGTGGCAATTGACCTGGCCACACAGCAGTTTGTTTTTGCAGGTAGCGTTCCGACCTTGCCGGGTACACCCAGCAATTCCGTTGCGGCTGCATCCCTGGGCTATGGGCGCAATATGGCGATGGGAACAGACCTCAATGATTTCGCTCCCCGATTCGGATTTGCCTGGAGAATTTTTGGAACCAACGATACGGTTCTTCGTGGGGGGTACGGTGTCTTCTACAATTGGGTGACCCAGAATACTACACAGGCAATGGCTTTTGGCCCTCCATGGGTACCAAACATCTCCATCGCCAGTGAACTTGACGTCCCTGCGGTTACCTTTGCGAATCCTTACGGGACTTCTGACATCATCGGACCGTCTTCGAGTGGAAGAGTCGCATTAGGACAGGAAACCAGAACTCCCTACCTCCAGCAGTATTCGCTGAGTTTAGACCGTGCCCTCACTTCCAGGCTGGGTGTGGAGATAGCCTATGTCGGAAACTCCGGTCGGAAGAATTTCATGAATTTCAACTTCAACCAGCCTTTTCCGGGTTCCGAACCACTGATTTCTCGTCGCCCGTTTCCTGACTTTGTCGGCTTAAGCGGCACTCCCACCTGGGGCAGCAACCACTACGATTCACTGCAGGTGAAAGTACGTAAGGAGCCCGGCCCGGAAGGGTTGGTCTTGTTGGGAGCCTACACCTGGGGTAAAGCGATCGGGACCTCAACGGCTGGAGTCAATTTCACTGCCGGCAGTAATCCCATCAGGGATACCAGGAACTGGAAAGCAGACGCCGGCCCTTTGGCCTTTGATACGCGTCAGATACTATCTTTCAGCTGGGTTTACGAACTGCCCTTCGGGCGGGGAAAGCCTATAGCCGGCGACGTAACCAGCGTAGCTGAAAAGATCATTGGTGGCTGGAAATTCGCAGGCATCACCCTCTTTCAGTCCGGACATCCCTTGACCCCTTTTGATGTTTTTGACACGTCCACTGCCGGGGGAAGCCGGCCGCATGCGATCGGCGATCCCAACGATCAGAGCCACCCAACCAAGGACTCCAAGATCAAGCGCTTCTTTAACACAGACGCCTTCGCGCGGGCAGCGGACTTTAGCTTCGGCAATGCCGGCACCGGCATCATCGAAAGTCCAGGGCTTCAGATATGGGATCTCTCCGTATACAAGGACTTTTATCTCGAGGATGACAAGTGGTTACAATTCCGAGTGGAGTTCTTCAACGCCTTCAACAACGTGAACTTAGGAGATCCCGGGACTGTGTTCGGAACGGGGAACTTTGGCGTGATTGGCAGTTCGGGAGATGCGCGGCAGATTCAGTTTGGACTGCGGTTTAACTTTTGATTGGGAGGAACTTTCTCTCCAGCAGTTATTTCCTCTATTATCTCAAGAATTTGACCACGGGCACCGATGACGTCGGCCTGAAGATACGTTCAGTCGTGGCAAAGCAGAAGATCAATCAGAACAGCCAATTTCCCTCACACTTCACACTGTCAATTATTTCCAAGAGATAGAAGCGATCACAACACCAAAGTAAGGTGTAAGGAGGAGTAATGAGACGTGTGCAAAGTATTCTATCGATCTTTTCGCTGGTGGGCCTTGTTTTTCCAACGTTGGCATGGGCCCAAATGCCGGATCCGGGGAATTATTCTGACCCAAAGTACGAAACGAAGGTCGTGCTGGGGAACATGGTGGCCATGAGAGACGGCGTAAGAATTTCTGTGGACCTCTATCGGCCCGACGCTCGGGGAAGGTTCCCCGTGATACTGAGTCACACAGGTTACAGCAATCTCGGTGGAGGATCCTGGTTTGGACCGGATCGAGCCAAGTGGTTTGCGCGACGCGGTTACGTCTTCGCCATTTCCGATATGCGAGGCCGATATGATTCGGAAGGGGAATATGACATCTTCGACGAGAAACACAAGACCGACGGTTACGATGTAGTCGAGTGGCTGGCTCGGCAGTCCTGGTCCAACGGCAGAGTGGGCATGACAGGACCCTCCTACCTGGGATGGACGCAGTGGTGGACTGCCAGCCAGGCACCGCCTTCCTTGAAAGCCATTGCCCCCGAAGTGGCTCCGCCCGACCAGTTCGTCAATGGTCCTTACCAGCATGGCATTTTGGTGTGCTGGGCCATGGATTGGGGAGCGGGAATGATGGCCGGCCGGACTAGACAGACTATAGCTGAGGGCCCCTACGGTGGTTTTGCCAATAATCGGCACGAAGACTATATGCATCTACCCTATGTCGAAATGCCGATAGTGAAAGGAGCGCCGAATGCGCCGTGGTTTGAGACCTGGATCCGGCAGAATCTCTCGACGGATGAATACTGGAGGAAGATTTCCTACCAGGGCAAAGACAACTATTCAAAGATGACCGTACCGGCCTTGAACATCACGGGGTGGTTCGATGCGAACTATCCCGGCTCACCCATGAACTACCAGGGGATGAAGCAGTACGGAGCGACGCCGGAATCCCGCCGTCCTTCCCTCGTCATCGGACCCTGGCAACACGGCATCAATCAACAGGTGGTCGCGGGATTCGACTACGGTCCCGACGCCGTGATTGATCTGAACGGAATCATCTGCCGGTGGTTTGATCATTTCTTGAAGGGGATCGACAACGGGGTGACCGATGAGCCTCCCGTTTATGTTTTTGTCATGGGCCCCAACCGCTGGTACGCGGAGCAAGACTGGCCGCTTCCTCAAACGAATTGGACGAAATACTACCTGCACAGTGGAGGGGACGCCAATTCGCTGAAGGGCGACGGGGTGCTGAACCCGACACCGCCGGGTGAGGAAGCGTGGGATACTTATGTTTACGACCCGGCCGATCCCACCCCTTGTGCCCCTTTTACGAATGGCCACATCGATGGAGCGGTGGATGCGCGAATTCCGTCGATCCGGGATGATGTGCTGGTCTATACGACGCCGCCACTGGCCGAAGACATGGAAGTGACGGGGCCGGTTGAGGCGAAGCTCTATGCGGCGACCTCGGCACGAGATACCGATTGGATGATGCGCTTGATCGATGTCCATCCCGATGGATATGCCGCCCTTTTGTGTGACGGGGTGCTCCGGGCGCGCCATCGAGACCCGCAAAATGGAGGGGCGTTCAATTCGGAACGGCTGAGCAAGATCGAGCCCAACAAGGTCTACGAGTATACGATCGAATTCTGGAGGTCGACCGGGAACGTGTTCAAGAAAGGGCACCGCATCCGAGTCGAGATCTCCAGCAGCTATTTCCCCTACTATCTCAGGAATTTGAACACGGGCGCCGACAATATCGGTCTGGAGACTCGTTCAGTGGTAGCCAAGCAGAAGATCTATCACAACAGCCAATTTCCCTCACACGTCACACTGCCGATTATCCCGAGTCGAAGGTAGGTCCCACTGTACGTCGTTAGCAAAGATGGGACAACAGCGACCTCGATCAGTCGTTGCAGCCTCGGATCGTCCGGGTCCGAGGCGGCTCGACACTCATGACGCGCACACGTCGCCATCTCCGCCATCAGTGTGGCGAAGCTCTGGATCGGCAGTCCGTCGTCGGTTCGCCGCTTCGTCTTCCTCCGTTTTCCCGACTCCGACACCTCGACCGGCAGCACCGGATGCCGTCGAGCGCGGTGTGTGCGCGGGTCCTCGTCATCGAACAGCAATGGGGCCAGGGCTCGGCGCAGATGCCACTCCAAATTTATAGGACAGCCGGCACAGGAACAGATGCGCCCGGACTCGCGCCACCGGCCGTCAAGGCCTTCGGGTCCTCGCTTCGGGGCGCGCATTTGCCGGGATTGGCTCCTCGACCCGGAGCACCTGATTGGCAGGGACATCCCTCAGATGCTGCCGAATTCCGCTCGGCCACCGGATCTCGAGCCTTTTGACGGACTCGTCCGGTCCCAGGCCGAAGTGGACGCGGCGATCGCTGGAACCGCCGTAACCGACGCTGGTGGTCACGTGGTTGTGCTGAACCCCGCCGGACGACTCCAGGACCAGTTTGGCCCCGATTCCGTCCCGGTTGCTCCGGGCACCCACCAACTCCACCAGCAGCCAGTGTTGGCTGGCCGGGGACACGTTGCGGAAGATTCTCGCCGGCTCGTCAAAGCGGGTGGCCACGACGTCGACCCGACCGTCGTTGTCCAGGTCTCCGAAGGCGCAGCCGCGGTGGGCGCCCGCCGTCTGGAAGCCGGCTCCGGCGCCGCTGGAATGGTCCACAAAGCGGCCGCCCCGGTTGGCGAAAACGGCGTTTCGCTGCCGGTAGGGATAGTTGGTAATGATGTGGTCGATGTCCTCGATGTAGGAATTTGCCGAAAACAGATCCTTCCAGCCGTCGTTGTTCAGGTCGTAGATCCCGTTGCTCCATCCGCTCATGGTGATGCTGAGTCGGGCCAGCTCGCTACGCCGGGTGAAATCGTCGAATATTCCGCCCCCTTCGTTGTGGTAGTAGGGGAAGGTCTCGTTGGTCAACGCGGTAATGAAGAGATCGGGACGGCCGTCGTTGTCGATGTCCCGGAAATCCACGCCCATGCAGGAGAGCATCCTGCCGTCGCCGTTGTAGGCGACGCCCGCCGGAATGGCCCGCTCCGTAAACACGCCTTTCCCGTCGTTCCGAAACAACAGGCTCCGCGCCTTGTCGTTGGCCACGAATACATCCATATCGCCATCGTCGTCGTAATCGGCGAACGCCACCCCCATTCCCTTCCCCACGTAGTGGCCGATCCCGGACTCCGCCGACACATCGGTGAAGGTGCCGTCTCCATTGTTCCGGTACAGAAGGTTCGGGAGCGGCTCGAAGTAGGACGGGTGGCAGTAGATTCGGACTTGGGTGTGCTCCCAACCGCAGAAGGGATCTTTGTCGAAATCCCAGACCACGTAGTTGGCCACGAAGAGGTCCAGCCGGCCGTCATTGTCGTAGTCGAACCAGCCGGCGGCGACCGACCAGGTCTTGCCGAATTGGGGATGAATTCCGGCCACTCCCGCCTTGGCCGCCACGTCGGAGAAGGTCCCATCGCCGTTGTTGCGGAACAACTGGTTCCGATTGACTCCCGCAACGTAGAGGTCCTGCCAGCCATCGTTGTCGTAGTCCGCGGCGCCCGCCGCCATGGAGTAACCCTGTCCCTGGACGCCGGCTGCGAGCGTCACGTCGCGGAAGGTCCCGTTCCCCTGGTTTCGGTAGAGGCGGTTGAAGTAGAGGGGCCCCGTCTTTTCGAGCGCCGGAATCTCGGCTCCGTTGACCAGGTAGATGTCCAGGTACCCGTCGTTGTCGTAGTCGAAGAGAGCAACCCCTGCGATCATGGGCTCGATCTGGTACTTGCGGGGGGTGGCGGAGTTCCGCAGTACGAAGTCGACGCCCGAGGCGGGGCCCAGTTCTTCGAACACGACGGGAGCTACGCTTTGTCCCTCAGCTTGACTACCGGCTGCCCAGGACTGTGACAGCGTAGCCCCGAGCAGCGCCAACAACAGCGAAAGGTATATCCGAGTCAGTGGACCGAAGAGGGCGTCCACAAGGGGCGCCCCTACCAAATTTGTTCGTCCATTTGCAGAAAAAATTGGGAACAAGGTCTAATACTCTGTTTCCAATTCCGGGTAGAGCGGAAGCTGGACCCACTCCCCCTGGCTGGTGTGGGACCGGTTTGCGGCTTCGATCAATTCGACGCAACGGAGCCCTTCCCGCCAAGTCAGACAGGGGTCGGTCCCGTCGGTGATCCAGCGGACGAACTCCCGGGTCTCCTTCCGGAGGGCCTCCTCGGCGCCGACCGGGTTTCCGCCCGGTTCCTCGAAACGCTCACGGTGCTCGTCCGATTCCGCCAACAGCTTCCAGTAGAGGTCGACGTGCTGAAACGACGTGACCAGCCGCATTCCGCCCCGGCGGCAGACGGCGTCGGCGCCGTAAACCTGCCGGTACCGGGTCAGGGGATAGGACAGGGACACCCCCAGGAAGCCGGTCGCTCCCGACCTGAAGCGGAGCAGGACGTGAATCGAGTCGGAGAAGTCATAGCGGGAGTCTATCCCAGGGCCGCAGACGGCGCTCACCGCCACCACGTCGCCGCACATGGCGCGCATCCAGTCCAGTTCGTGGACCCCCGAGCAGGCCAGGACCCCGCCGCTCTCGGACTGCCGGGTCCACCAACCCTGAAAGCCGTCTTGACGCGCATCGAAGTATCCGATGGTGGACATGGCGTGGACCGGTCCCAGCAGCTCCCTTAGCTGGATCATCCGGGCCCAGGGAGGACGCAGCCGGCGCTTGTGCCCCACCATCAGGCGAACTCCGGCATTCCGGCAGGCGCGCACCATCTCCCAGCAATCCGGCACCGTGGGCGCCATGGCCTTTTCGCAGAATACGTGCTTGCCGCATTCGGCGGCGGCCACCGCCATCGGCTTGTGGAGGTGATTCGGTCCCGTCAGGGCCACCGCGTCGATTTCCGCCTCCTCCAGCAGCCGCCGGTAGTCTTCGTACTGGGGAACGTCCCGGCCCGTCATCTCCAGGAATCGGGCCCTGGCTTCCGGATTGGGATCGCAGATGGCGACAACGTCCGCCACCTCATTGATGTAGTGGGCCAGAAAGGGCGAGAAATTGCCCGTCCCGAGCATGCCGAAACGAACGCGTTGGCTCATTGGAGACACTCCCGTGTTTCAGAGTCAGAATGGGTCGCCGGGAAGGGTCGACGCGCTCCCGCCACCGTTCTTCAGCGTTGTCGCCGCCTACGCCGCTCCGGATTGGAAGTCGCCCCGGTATCGGTCGAGGGCATCCTGCGGCGTCCCTCGCATGACGTAGAGCCGGCCCTTGAGACGGCGTTCCTCGCCGGCCGTGGTGAGAGGACCGAAATAGGGATCGGCGTGGAAGCACTTGTTCCCGACGGGATCGCCATAGATGCTGTAGGCTCGTTCGAAGGCCAAGGCCGCTACGTGCCGCCGATCCGAGGACTGGACGATCACGAGGGGCGCTTCGGCGACGGCGGGGTTCACGGGAAGCATTTCGTGTCCGACCGGGATGAATTCGCTGACGCCGTGAACGTTGAACAGTTCCATCTTGGGGCCACCGCTCAGCTCGTTGAAGGTGCGCAGCCGACCCTCGTCGAAAAGGTAGGTTCGCTTCCGATCGGGGTCCGAGAAACGGCTCTCGAGTCCCACCACGCAGAAATGCCAATCCACCTTCCCCATGGGACGGTCGAGACCGTTCCGGATCCCCAAACGGATGTCCAGGTAGTCGCTCCGAGCCGAAAGATCGAGCCAGAAACGGCCGTGTCCGGGAACCGGACAGTCCGCCGAAAGTTCCTCGTCACCGCTCGTTTCACGCCACTCGAAAGGGATGTGGCGATACCCTTTTCCCCTGCCCTCCGGCTGGTAGGGGGGGAAATGATCGTCGTAGAGGTACGCCTGCTCGTAGCCCACGATCTCGGAGGTGCGGAGGATCAGGCGCTCGTCCGAGCTCATCCAGGGAGCCCGCAATTCCGCACACAGGCGCCAGTCATGCCGCGCCCCCCGGTTGCGGAATTCGGCATAGGGGCCTTCCCACTCATAGGGCCGGATGGTCAGCCTCGGCTCCCCCGCCGCTCCATGCCCGAGGGCGGCGCCCGGATCCAGGAAGTTCACCAGAGTTCCTCCGGCGACATATCCCATGAACTCTCGTCGTGTGACCATGGAACCCCCGTTCTTGAAATCAGCCGGCGTCGAAGGAAGGAAAGTCGGTCAGTAGCCCCAGGTCTTCACCGACCAGCGCCTTTGGAACAGTTGCCGGTACGACTGGTTGACCAGGGCGATGGCCGCCAGGTCGGTCCGGTTGCGCACCACCGGGACATAGGCTTCCAGGCCCTTTCGCAGGACGGCCATGGCCTGGTCGGCTTCCCGGACGGCGCCGGCCCGATCGCCGGAACGGAATGCGGCGGCGGAGCGGTGAACCGCCTGCACCGCCTCCACGTAGTGCCGGGCGAACTCCAGGCGGCCGACCCAGAAATCCACGTACCATCGGCCCTCCGGTGTTGCCTGGGCGCGGGCCTTCCTGGCCGACTCCAGAGCCCGTGAATAGCCCTCATGGGCCTCGTCCACATAGGGCGGAGTCGCGCGGTCCTTCAGATACCAGTATTTCATCAACATGCCGCCCGGCGAAAATGACGTCGCCGGAGGCCAGTCCGCCGGAAACGCGAAGGCCGACCTGGCCAAGGCGATGGTCACCGCCTCGACTTCGTGGTACGCCGCCAGCATGTCCTCGACGCATCCCTCGCCGCAGATCGCCTTCAATTGATCCCGCGCCACCGCGTCGGGAGTGATGTTCGGATCCCAGGACGCGCGAGCAAGGTAGGCGAGGGGCCAGTCATGGTCTCCGGGGAATCGCTCCCGGGCGATGACTCCCTGCCAACCGTGACGGTGCATGACCTGGATGATCTCGTACAGCGAGTTGGTGGTGAGCTGGGGCATGACGCCGATGTTGTCGTCGTCCAGAGTCAGGTTCAGGATGCCCAAAACTTGAGAAGGGAGGTCCTTGAGAATCTCGATCCGCCGCAGGAGGTGGACCGGCTGATTCGAGGGCATGCTCTCCAGAGTCCAGTCCCCCGGCCAGATCCGGTCCAGGATCGGATAGAGCTCTTCCGAGACTCCGAAACAGTTCACCCGGATCCGGGAGCGGGAGGTTCCCTTCAATACCTCGGGGTCGCGCAGGAGGCGGTCGAAGAAGTAGAGATTGGCGATGTCTCCCTTGAGTTCGTTGAGCGCCCGCTCGGGACTCCCTTCCGATCCCTTGCGATGTTTTACGGCGGACGTGATCCGGCTCAGGGAGAGCACCTCCCCGACTCCGTATTTTTCGTCGAGGGCCTCCCAAGCCTTTTCGTACTCTCCGATCCACTGACGGAACTCCGGCATGAAGACGGTGACCACGTCGGTCTTCGGGTAGCTGTTGAGCGTCGCACGAAGGACGGCGGACGAGAGGCCGAAGAGTTCGGGGTCGTCCAGTGGCGTGTCCTGTCCCGGAACCACCGACATCCCGCTCAACTGCGCGCTCTGCTCGGCGCCGTCGAGCAGCGGCGCGAACTCGGGCGGGAAGTCGATCACCGGAGCGGCATACGCGGTCTCCATGCCCCGTTTGTGGATATGGTCCATCAGGTTCCGAACCAACTGCTGCCCCGCCTCGATCATTTCGGGATAGGAGGAGGTGAGCGGAAGATCGCGGTTCCAGAACTGGGAAACGTCTCCGAAAAGGGATCTCCCGATGGTGTCCGGAGTGATGGGATAGTGGTAGCCGTACCAGAGATGGGCCGAACTGCGCTCGATTCCCTTGTGCTCCCAGTGCAGGTAGGGCTGCCATCCGAAGGCGTAGACGTTGATCCGGGTGAACTTCATCTTGGCCAACTGATCGATCAGAGGCCGGAAGTCGGAGATGCCCCAGCCTTCCATGCTGGCCACCAGATCCTGGATGGTGGGGTGGGCGCGAACCCGGAAGACCGGCTCCATGACCGTGTCCAGTTGCGGAAGCTGGAACGGCTTCTTGGGAGGCAGGACGTCGCGGTCGATCAGGTACCGGACACCCCAACGTTCGGCCAGTTCGTAGACCGCCCACAAGGTGGCCCGGGGACTTCCGCCGCCGACCACAAGCGCCGGCCGGCCTTCGAGGTCGATGGTCCGCAGCACCAAGCCTTGATCGGTCAGTTCGGGAAACGAGCCGGCCGGAAGGGCCTGGCCAAGAAGGGAGTTGGTCTCAGGCGAGCCCAGAAGGAGAACCGCCTCGGCGGAGGCGGGCGCTTCGGAGACCGGGCGGACGCGAACGTCGAAGAGCTTTTCGAGATAGCCGCAAAGCTCGCTGGCCGCGAACTGCTCCAACTCGGGAGCCGAAGGGCCGACAACGACACTTACGGGGGACGTTGGGACCTCGCTACAAATGGACAGGAACCCGGCCAACGGGATCAGGAGGAACAGGATCCCGACCCGGCGTCGATCCAACCTATGCCCACTTCGCACCGGACGCCGTTTCAAGGGCGGGACTCCGGATCGAGACCTCGGAACAGGCCGGTTGGACGAGCCGTCTTGGGTGTGCACCGGACCAGTAGCCGGCGATCCGACGGAACCGCCGGCTGACTGCCGCTTGGAAGACACGTCAATTCACTCGTCTTATATTGCCCGGTGCAGGCCGTCAGAAGATGAACCTCATATCCACCACGACCTTGCGCTGGCCCAGGGAATCATGCCACATCCCCCGGGCATTCCCCGATCCCCGAATCTGGCCGGCGGTGGCGCTGTTCACGGTGGTGTTGGGGTTGCCGTAGACCGGATGATTGAGGACGTTGACGATGTTGGCTCCGAGCTGGATCCGGGCGCCTTCGCGGAGGAAGTTGAGCTCGAACTCCTTGTACGGATTCAAATTGAAGATCCAGGCGCCGGGTCCGACGATGGAGTTGATCTGCGCATTGCCGAGGCTTCCGGCGCTGGGCACGGCATAGCACCGCGTATTGAACCACTGGCCACGGACGTCCTTGGGGCCTCCGTTGGGATCGTCGCAGGTCTGGTTGGGACGGCCGCCGAACCTTCCGTAGTTGGCAAAGTCGACCCCGCCCCAGTTTGGCGTCAGCCCGATTCCCGACCGCCAGGAGAAGGCTCCCGTGAAGGTCCAGTTTCCGGCGATGGCATTCATCACCGGGTTCAGGTCGGCGAAGAACCGCTTGCCGCGGCCGAACGGCATCTCCGCGATGAAGTTCCAGAGGATGTCGTGGCTGGGCCAGGGTGTCGCCATCGCCACCCGGTCGCGGTCGAGGTCAAAAGGATACTCGGGCCAGGTGATCCCCTGATCGGTGGCCCAGATGGGCGCGTTCAGGCCCCCGGACCACTGCTTGGTCAGCGAGAGCTGTGAGTGCAGGCCGTTGACCCAGGGATGGGTCAGCCGGAACTCGATCCCGTTGTAGATGCTGTCTCCGCCGTTCTCGACGAAGTTCACGCTGCCGAGATTCGGCCAGGGCAACCGATCCCGGCTCCAAGGAGTGCCGCTGGCCATGATGGCGTTCAGATTCCGGCCCCAGAGCAGATCATTGCTCTTCACTCCCCGATAAGTGAGCTGCACGCCCCAGTTGGTGGCGATTTCCCGTTCATAGGTCACGTTCCAGTTGTGCGTCCACGCTTCATGATAGTCCTTGGCGAACCCGAAGGCGCTGCTGACGGTGATGACGTCCGAGGCCGTGGGGAAAGCGTTCGGCCAAGAATACAAGGTGCCCGTGGGGCTGCCCGTACGGACTTCATTGGTGAAGCTCTCGGAAACCACGAAGGGACCGAACGCCTGGAGCGGCAGGAAGCGGGAAGCTCCGTTGTAGATCCCCCAGCCTCCGCGAAGCACCGTACTCGGAGTCATTCGATAGGCAAATCCGACGCGAGGCTGCCAACTGTTGGAGCCTTCGATCAGCTTGCCCGGGAACCCGGCCTCACTGGCCAACTTGATGGGGAAGGTGTGGGTCGGCCAGGAGGGATGGATCCGCTCCCGGGCGAACTCGTCCGGCACCACGATGGAGAGGCTGTCCGGGTCGAAGTTGTAGTACATTCCGTTCTTGTCATAGGGAACCGTATAGCGGCTCCAGCGCAGTCCATAGGAGATGTTCAACTTGTCGTTGATCCGGAAATCGTCCTGGATGAACGCCCCCCACTCCCATTTCCGGCGAGCGATGACGGAACGGGGCTGATACCGGGTCTGGGAACTCGGCAAACCCAGCAGGAAGTCTGCGAAACCATCTCCGCAGACGGCCGGGGCCGCGCAGGTCATGGGGTCGGCGGCAACTTGGGCTCCGGTGAAGATGTTGCTGAAATTGAAGTTGCCGAAGTAAACCCCATTGGCCGGACCGTCGTGCAGCAGCTTGACCGCCGAAACGCCGATCTTGATGTTGTGGTTACCTTCGGTCACCGAGAGGTCGTTGAAGAACGAATACCTGGTGTCATAAGTGCCGCTCTCGTTGTCGGAATAGGTTCGAAGCCAGCCGCCGATATTGATCTGGGGCATTCCCGAAAGGTCGGGCACCGCGACTCCTTCAAGACCCCAGCGGTTCACAAATTCCGGACCCTGCGCACTCTCGGCGTCCCCTTCCCAGTCCTTCAACTGCCGGTGGATGTAGACGAAACGGGTCGCGCCCAGTCGCATCTGGTTGACCACGCCGGGCCCGAAGACATGGCTGTGGGTCACGCCCGACTGCCAGTTGAAGACGTTGTCCTGCAGAGTCGTGTGCAGAGCATTGCTGGTTCCGGTGCTCGGGTGGTGGCGATCCGTGTTGCTGAGGACTTTGTGCCGTACAGCATGAAAGGAGAAGCTGTCGTTGCCGCCGACGTTGAAATCGGTCTTGATGTTGTGGTCGTTGTCCTGACGATAGCGGCCGGCCAGTTGCTGGACGTTGTTGGTATAGCTCTCGGGAGCACCGAGGTAATTGACCGAACTCCCCATGAAGTCGTTCATGACCGCCTGGGCGACGGAGCTGATGCGGCCGGTGGGAATGACGTTCCCGGGGAACTGTTCCCCGGTGGTGGGATCGATGATCTTCGACGGGTACAGAGAGAAGTCGCCACCCTGCATGCGCAGGCTGGGGAAGGATTGGGGCCGGGAGTTCGACAGATTCGAAAACGAATTCGGCCGAGCCCAGGAATAGAAGAAGAAGACCCGGTCCTTGAGAATCGGACCGCCGACATTGAAGAACTGCCGTTTCGCCGTGACACAGGGCGCCCGGCTGGCCCGGGCCGGCGAGAACGGGCTTCTCAACGCGTTCAGGCAGGGATTGACCCCGGCCATCCAATACTCGGCATGGTAATCGTTGGTCCCGCTCTTCAAAGTGGCGTTGAGCGTCACCGGGCGGCGTATTCCGCAGGCGCATTGCTCAGCACGGTGCTGACTTCCTCGATGATGTTGTTGGAGACCGAGGCGCTGATGAAGTTGTACTGCATGCCTTCGACGTTGTACTGGTTCATGTCCGCGCGGTTGCCGACGAACCCGTAGACGCCGCCCGCGGCCGAACCCGCCGCCCAGATCATCTGCTCTCCCAGGAGCGCCCCTCGCGTCATGCTGGCGATGGGCTTGTCACGGACCTGTGAGGGAAGCGCCGTGGAAATCGTGGCGTTGTTGGACTGGATGACGGGAACCTCGTCGGTGACGATCACCGAGTCGGTGACGTCCCCGAC
>CATOST010000047.1 GCA_951812665.1 uncultured Acidobacteriota bacterium | reverse complement strand
TACAACCTCTCCGTGAGCACGGACTTCGTGCACTGGTCGGAGCCCCGATTCTTCTTCAGCACGGATGACCGGGACCAGGAGCACGCTCTCGACGTGATCCGGAGGCGGATCTCCGACCCGGGCCTGGCCCGGCCTCTCTTCGTGGACCCGGATCCGTCCATGGGCTGGACTCCGCCTGACCTGGAGTTCCGAAACCGGGGCACCTGGAACGCCCAGTCCTACAACCTCGGCGTCTTCCCCTACGAAGGCCTCTACCTCGGGCTGCCCATGATCTTCTACCCCACCGGAGCCCGCTTGCCGGAGCGGCGGAACACCGACGGCTTCCACCTGATCCAGCTGGCCATGACCCGGGACCTGAAGCATTGGGAGCGCCTGGGGAACCGCGAGCCCTTCATCGGGCCCTCACGCCTCGACCAGGGTCTCGCCGGCAATTACGACCGGATGCAGTTGATGCCGACCAATCGGCCGGTGGAACGAGGGGAGGAACTGTGGTTCTACTACTCGGGTTTCAAGTGGCGGGTCTGCCCCTATGACCGGTACCTGGACGGGAGCCCGCGCAGTCCGGAATCCCTGAACCCGCAAGAGCGCGCCGACTACGTGGACGACGCCCATTCCGCCATACACGTGGCCGTGTTGCGCCGGGACGGATTCGTCTCTCTGGACGCGGGCCGGCGCGAAGGGACCCTCACCACCCGTCCCCTGGTGATGAGCGGCGATCGTCTCTGGGTCAATCTGGACGCACCCGAGGGCCGGATCCGAGTCGAGGTCCTGGATGCCGGGGGACGGCCCATCCCCGGGTTCTCCGGCGATGACAGCCTCTCGCTCAGCGGCGACCGGACCCGGTTCCCGATCCGGTGGAGTGGCTCCGATTCCGTGACTCGCTTGAGCGGACAGACCGTGGTCCTGAGGATTCACCTCCGAAAAGGCTCCCTCTACGCGCTCTGGACGGAATGATCCGGCCTCGGACCCAGGCAACGTTGCCCCCGGCGAAGGGAGTATTGCCGGTCCTCATTCTGGTCCTCCTCGCCCAACTCCCGGCGCAAGCCGAATCCACGCCCCGCTTCGCCGATGTCAGCCGAGCGGCAGGGCTGGAGTTCGTCCACCGCAACCAGGTCGCCGAACCCGACCCGAAGGCCAAGTATCTGATCGAGACCATGGGTTCCGGCGGGGGTTTTCTGGACTACGACAACGACGGCTGGATGGACGTCTATCTGATCAATTCCCGAGGACCGAACCGCCTGTTCCGAAACCGGAAAGACGGCACCTTCTCCGACGTCGCCGGGGAGGCGGGAGTCGGCGACCCGTCCTACGGCATGGGGTGTGCCTTCGGCGACTACGATAACGACGGCCACGTGGACATCTACCTCACCAACGTGGGGCCCAACGTGCTCTACCGAAACCTGGGCGACGGCACCTTCCAGGACCTGAGCAGAAGATCGGGGGTCGCGGATCCCCGATGGGGGACCAGCGCCGCCTTCGCCGACTACGACGGGGACGGGCTGTTGGACCTCTACCTGGCCAACTACCTGGAGTTCTCCTTTCAGGACCATGAACCCTGCTACTTCCGGCAGATTCCCATCTACTGCTATCCCCATGGCTTCGACGGGGTGGGCAACGTCCTCTACCGGAACCTGGGAGGACGCACCTTCATCGACGTCACCCGGAGCGCCGGCTTGCGGGAGGAGGCTCGCTACAGCAAGAGCCTTGGAGTCCTCTGGCTGGATCTGGATCGGGATGGGGATCAGGACCTGTATGTGGCCAATGACACGGCGGGAAACTACATGTTCCTGAACCAGGGCGACGGCAGCTTTCAGGACGTTTCCCTGGAATCGGGCACCGCCTTGGGCGGCTCCGGCATGGCTCAGGCCGGCATGGGGGTGGACGCCGGCGATCTGGACGGTGGGGGGCGCTTCCATGTCCTGGTCACCAACTACTCGCTCCAATACAACGCCCTCTATTGGAACGAGGGCGGGGAATTCTTCAGCGACCGGATCATCGACTCGGGGCTCTCGGGGCCCAGTTTCGTTCCCTTGGGATTCGGAGCCAACTTCTTCGATGCCGACAACGACGGAGACCTGGATCTCTTCGTGGCCAACGGGCATGTTCTGGAGGAGGCCGCCCGCGCCAATGCGGGCAGCCGCTATCGCCAGCCGAACCAGTTGTTCCTGAACGACGGGAAGGGACGGTTCGCCGAGGCCGGCAGTCCCGGAGGCTATTTTTCGGTGCAGAACGTCTCCCGGGGCTCGGCCGTGGGGGATTTCAACAACGACGGCAAATTGGACCTGCTGGTGACCAACTGTGGAGGCAAGGCGGACCTGCTGGAGAACCGGACCCGGGAAAGCGGCAACTGGGTCCGCTTCCGGCTGAGAGGAAGCCACTGCAACCGGGACGCCGTCGGGGCCCGCATGACTCTTGAAGCCGGCAACCTGAAACTGACTCGAGAGCTTCGGTCGGCCAGCAGCTATCTGAGCCAGAACGAGCCGCGCCTTCACTTCGGTCTGGGGCATAAGACGAAGATCGACTCGATTCGGATCGCCTGGCCGTGTGGCAAGATGCAGGAAGTAATGCCGCCACAATCTCTGAACCGTTCTGTTTTCATACAAGAGCCGTGAAGGTCGCGTCGACGCTTCTGTTTCTCATCCAGACTCTGGCCCTCGCGGGAGTTCCGCTTCATGGTGGACCGATCTCGCCCGAGAGCGTCTTGGCCAAGATGCATGGCGACAACTACCTCGGCGCTTTGGAGGACCTTGAGACCCTCTTGAGGACCGGTGGTCCCGATCCCCGCCTCTACTACCGGAAGGGGACCTGCGAGACGGTCCTAGGGCGCTACGGCGACGCCCTTGAGAGTTTCCGGCAAGCGCGAGCGGCGGGTTTCGAGGAGGAATGGAGGATCCGGTCGCGAGTCGGGATCGTCTACTTCCGCCAAGGCCGGACCGAGGAGGCGCGAAAGGAGTTCCGACGTGTACTCAACGAGCGGTCCGGCGATCCCGATGCACTGTACTATCGTGGACGCATCGAGTTGAAGGAGGGCCGGTATCCGGAAGCAGGAGAGACCTTTCTCGCGGTGCTGGTTGCGGATCCCGAATACGAGCCGGCCCTCTTCCATCTGGGACGGGCTCTGCTCCGGCAGGGCCGGCGCGACGAGGGCCGGGGCGTTCTTCGATTCCACCGGAAGCGGGAACATCTGAAGAAACAGTTGCGAACCCTGCAGAACCTGGCCTCCTCGGAGCAGGCATCCGCCTCCGTGCATCTGGAACTGGCGGGCGCCTACCTGGAGTTGGGCCTTCCCGACCTGGGCCGGGAGGCGATCGAGAAAGCCGAAACGCTGCAAGTCGGCCACCCCGAAGTGAACCTGTATCGGGGCGGGCTGGCCTGGCTCCGTGGCTCCTATTCCGAAGCGGCCGGCCGGCTGAGCGAATACGCCCGATCCCATCCCAACGACTGCCGGCTGCTCAATTTTCTGGGGAGAAGTCTCAAGGCGGGCGGAAGGAAGAGGGAGGCACTCTCCGAATTGCGGAAAGCGGTCCGTCGATGTGCCGTCGGCGTCGGCCTTCTGGCCGATCTGGCCGAGTTGGAGCTGGAAGAAGGCCAATTCCAGCGGGCTGCAACCCGCGCCCACAAGATCATGCAGATCAACCCGCTGGCGCCGATCGGGCCTTTTCTGATGGCCGTCTCCAGTCTCCACCGTCAGCAGTTCCAGGAGGCCGAGACCTGGGCCGTGAAAGCCCTGGACTTGGAACAGCGCCTGGCGCGGCTACCGACCGACAAGGAGGGTTCGGTGGCCCTCTCGGAGCACCATCGGCTGCTGCACGCCGTCTACGTCAGGCTGGGCATTATGGAGCAGGCGCGAGAGCACGAAGAGAGGATGAAGTCTCTATCGAGCCCCGGAAAGTAACGAATTCCCGCGAGAAAAAGGACAGGAGCGGCGACTTTCTTGTCGCCGGATGGGAGCGGCGGCTTTCTTGTCGCCGCTCAGGGGGGCAGGGGGGACGGAGTCCCCACTTTACGCTTTTCTTCGGCCGAATCGCATAGCAACTACAGAAGAACAGGCGACAAGAAAATCGCCTGTCCCAGTGGGCGGCAAGAAAGCCGTCCCTCCTGCCCCGGACTCTCCGTCAGAACGAAAAGCGGAACGCGAACTGGAGCCGGCGCGGTTGAGAGGCGGAAGAAACCCGTCCAGCCCCGCCGCCCTCGATGGCGTCCTGTCCACCCTTGCCCCCGGGCGTATCGAAGATGGGATGGTTGAAGGCGTTGAACATCTCCACGCGAAAATCCAACTCTTTCTCCTCTCCCAGGGCGAACGCCTTATGGAGACCGATGTCGAAGACGCTGATCCCGTCCCCTTCCAGCGGCCACATGTGGGAGTTGCCGAATCGTCCCACGGCCGGTATCGCGAAGGCGCCGACGTCGTAGTAACGGTCCACGGTCCTCTGGCTCTCGGGGAGCTGGCCGGTACCCAAACGGTCCGGCATCAGCAGGCGCCGGGAACCGATGTCGTTCACGTCTCTTCCCACGCGGACGCCGAACGGCGACCCGGTGGCCGCGGTAATGACGGAGGTCGCCTCCCAACCTGCCAGCAACGTCTTGGTGAGGCCGGTGGCGTTCCCAAAAATGGGCAGTCTCCAGGTGAGGGCCGTGTAGTAGCTGTGGAGCCGGTCCCACTTGGTCCGGGTGTTGAGGGCCGTGCGGTCGAACTCGTTGGGCACCACCGCGATATAGGTTCCGGCATAGTTGGTGGCGAAGACCCGGCCGTAGGTCCACCCGGCCGATATGCCGAGCCCGTCCTTCGGCATCCGCTCGATCTTGGCCTGCAGCGAGTTGTAGTTCTGCGATCCGTCGAAGCGGATCTGCAGGGTGGTGGCGATCAACGGATAGGGACGCCTCTGATCCCGGTTTCCCTCGGCCCGGATCGTTTCTCCGGTGTTCAGGATGATCGGCTGCCCGGCGATCTGGGACACGTTCCAGGCCCGATGATTTCTCATGTGCCGGCCCTGATTGCCCACGTAGGCGATCTCGACCTTGGTGTCATCGAACAGCTCGTGCTGGATCGACAGGTTGTAGCTGTAGACCTGGCCGGTCTGGGAGCCGCTGCCGTCATACGAGTAGGCGCCGTCGCTGTGCACCCTGGCCGACGCCGTGGATGGCAGGTCCAGGAAGCTCCCATGCATGTACTGGGGAGCCTGTCCCCGATCCTGGATGCCGCGGACCGTGCCCACATAAGGGCCGACCCAGCCGACGCCCACCTTCCAGCCACCGTATTCCTGATCGAAAGACATGCCGCCGCCGGCGCGGAGAACCGTCCGGTTGGTGCCGAACATCCGCCAGGCGATTCCCACTCTGGGGGCGAAACCCTGCCAGGGAACCGGCCGGCAGCGATGGCTGTCCAGTTCCACCACCGGGACCACCAGGGCGTCTCGCTGGCCGTTCGTCACCAGGGGAGAATCATAGGGGAAGCCCTTGGGCACCATGTGGATGGGGTTGTCCCGCCCTCCGGTGACGTCGATGAAGCAGTTTCCCTTGTTCTCCAGCCAGTGCTCCGGAAGCGGGATCTCGTGCCTCAATCCCAGGTTGAGGCTGAGATCGGGCATGACCTTCCAATCGTCGTTGATGAACCAACTGTAGGCCGACTGATTGTAGCCGCCCCAGTTTCCGAGGCCGTATCCGGCTCCGCCCGTGATCCGGGACTGTGCACTGGCCACGGTACCGAGCAGGAAGTCGGCGTAGGGCTGGCCGAAGGTGGAACCTGTGATGCCGCCGTCGGGACCGTAGGTGATCTGCCCCGTCTGGTAGCCGTTGAAGCCGATGGACGCGCCCGGCCTGACCCAGCCCAGCCGCACGTTCATGTTCCGAACCGTCTCGATCCCGAGTTTCAGGTAGTGGTCGCCTTTGCGCCAGGAGGCCGTCTCCTTGATGCTGAACCCCCAGTCGCCCTGGTCGAACTCGCCCTGGCCCTGGATGTTGGAATAGCCGCTGATGCCGATGGAAGGCAGGTCGGCGGGACCGCGCTGGCCGTTGTTGCCGATGGCGAAGATGCCGTCCTGCCCCGCCAGGTCGTAGCCGAACTCCTGAAACCAGTCCACGGTGTCGGCGCTGTTGTTGCCGAAGTCCGACTTCCAACCGGTGAAGTTGATCTCGTTCACCACGTTGGTCCCGACCGGCTTGACCCAGCCGCCGCTGGTCTGCCAACCGGTCTCCAGTTCAGTGAACACTTCGTAGACGTTGCTCCTCATACCGGGAACACCCAGCCGGCCGCGCCCCACGAAGAAGCCGAAGGATCCGGCCGAAGCCGAGCCGTGGGAGATCTGCGGGTCGTTCTGCCAAGTCCAGCGCCCGAACAGCGTCGAATCGTCGCCGAAGTGGTGATCCCCTCGAATCGAGACCTTGTTCTTCACCTGGTCGATCACGTGGGGATAGGCGTAGTTGGGATAGGTGTTCTGGTTTGGAGAGGGCCAGGGCACCTTGTCCCGCACCGCCAGTGAGACGGGGTGGATTCGGCTGGAGGGAATGACGTTGTTGGGAAATGCGACCCGCTGGCCGTCGACCACGTTGAAGGGGTCGTAGATGGGAATCAGGCCTTGCTTCCCGTCGCCCTGCCCGAAATTCCCCGACAGCTCGGAGGCCGGGGGAACGTCCATGAACCCGGTCAGGTTCGATTCGTCCATGAAACGCTCAAAGCTGGCGTAGAAGAAGGTCTTGTCCTTGATAATGGGCCCACCCACGGCGCCTCCGAAGGTATGGCGGCTCACCGGCAGCTTGCCCAGTCCGGTCCGGTTGGCGAAAAATCCGTTGGCGTCGAACTTTTCGTTGCGCAGATACTCCCAGGCAAAGCCGTGAAACTCGTTGCTGCCGCTGTGGCTGGTCATGCTCACCACGGCGCCCCCGACGCGGCCGTATTCGGCCGAGAAGGTGTTGCTGATGACCTTGAACTGCTTGACCGTCTCCGGCGTCGGATTCACGGTGGCCCGCTGATCATAGAGTCTCTGGGCGCCGGCTCCATCCAGCATGATCTGGCTGGAGTCCGGCCGCAGGCCGTTGACGGCGGGAAGGCCGCCCGAATCCCGAACGAAACGGGGATCGGTGGAGAAGCGGACGCTCACGGATCCGGTGGAGAGCTCCGCCAGCAGGATCAGGTTCCGATCGTTGATGGGGAGCTCGGTGATCTGGGTTTCGTCCAGCGTGGTGCTGATGTCCGCCGTGTCCGTGTCCAGCGCCGTGGTCTGTCCCATGACGGTCACCTGTTCGGCGATCTCGCCGGGGCTCAGCAGGAAGTCCAGGCGCGCCACCTGTCCCGTGTTCAAGCGAACCTCGGCCACGTGGGTCTTGAAGCCGGGCAGTTCCGCCCTGGCCTCGTAGACTCCGGCGATGAGCTTGTCGACCAGGTAGTTCCCGGTGTCGTTGCTGACCGTGGATCGGGGGATGTTGGTTTCGGTGTTGGTGACCGTGATCTCGACGCCTGGGACCACCGCTCCCGTCTGGTCGATGACGCGCCCGACGATCTGTCCATAGGTGGTCAACTGACCGTACACGTTGGGCAGGGAGAGGCAAAAGACGAGTATCAGAGGTAGTACCAGTGTGGCGGGATGCAGGCGAGGTGCTTGGCGCATCTGCGACCTCCTTGAATTGTAGACTGCCTGGGATTGCAGTAGTTAAGAACTTGAAAAGAGAGTAGCCACAATGGGCCCATTAGTCAATGACTGGACTTCCCCCATTTTTCTTGGAGCTTCAGGAGATACAGAGGAAGCAGATTTGAACGCGAACCGCGATGTCGGGGAAGGCGACCACAAGGGTCGCTACGCCCATTTTTGGTCAATTCGACCGATTCCACGAGAATGCGGTCACCGACGCGGACGATGCGGGTTTGGACGCAGTCCCCGAGACCGAATCTCGTTGCACACGTCCTTGACGATGTTGCCCGAACTACGGACTCCGTCATCGGAATACACCAGGTCGCCATGCGCATCCCACAGCAGCACGGAGTGTCTTCCCTCGAACTCGAACCACGCAGTGAAGTCTGCGAGATCCTCCCTGGACGTCGGCAAGACCCCTTTGCACTCGTCCCGCCGCTCAAAATTGGTGACGTACTCATGCCGGGTCGGTCCCTCATCGTTGTCCGGTGCAAAGTCGGAAATCGGCGCCACGAAGATCCGATAGGTTTCCGGTGCTGCGGGCGCCATCGACGGCACGGAAGAAATCTGCAGGATCGTGAAACCGGCGATCCACGGAATCAAAGAGAAAACCTTCATGCTAATTGCCTCCTCGCTCCTTGTCCGCACCGTCAGTGGACGATGATGCTGCGGGTTGAGGTGGCCATTCTTCCCGAGAGGCTCTGGCGCAGGACCACCACCAGATCGTACTTCCCCGGCGGGGCGTCCTTTTCGGAGCTGGAGCTGAAGTTTCGGTAGCGCTGAAAATGGTCCAGGCCCTCGCGGTCAAGATCCAGATCCAGACGTTTGAAGAAGAGGAAACCCTCACCCACCCACTTGCCTGAATCGTCGACCAGCGCACCGAACATCTCCATGACGCAGCGGTTCTTCCCGCCGTTGCGCGAAAAAGCGAAAGAACGCGTCGGAATCAAGGTGCGCACCTTCAACTTGCCCGTCTGGTTGGAGACCTGGACCCGGAAGGGGAAGTCCCGGAACAGCTCGGGAAACTTGAAGGCGTTGGCCAGATCCGCGTGCGCCGTCTGCTCCGGGTCCGAGTCGACGTAGCCTCTGCGATAACGGAGCTTGATTCCCTTGCGCGCCAGCTTGACCCGGATCTCGTGGAACTTGCCCGGCTTCCGCTTGGTGCGGGGCGCGTAGCCCAGCAGGTAGTAGCTGCGCCCGTCGTCGAAGGCTTTCCCGATGCCTCGGACCATGTCGTTGTCGTTCAGAAAGGAGAGTCCACCGGTGCCCGCGGACAGGGTGGTGAGAAAATCCTGAGGAGCCGTAATGTCCTGATTCGAGTGGGATGCGTACAGATGGCTACCCGATTGTCTGGTCCCGGCATAGGAAATGGCCGGAGGCATCAGTCCCCGGGGATCGATGCTGTAGACCGAGACCTGCGATCGATTCGCCTGGTCGATGACGGAGCGCAGCCGGGACTCGAAGCTGGTCCTCCGGCCCGCACCCGCCATGCTGCTGTTCACGAGCATGTGGACCTGTGGGTACTGGTTCGGGGCAAATGCTGCGGCACGCTCCCGGATGATGTTCTTCATGACGGTCCGGGCGTCCAGCGGGTATCCGGCCGAGATCAGCACCAGGTGTTTGCGTCCCGGGAGGGAACGCAGATGGCGGGCCAGGGCCCCGATGGCGGCGCAACTGAACGCCACCTGGATTTCCATCTGGGAGAGGAACTGCCGGGATTCTCCGGCGGCGATCTGGATCGCTCCTTCGATCTGTGGGGCCAGTTCTTCCGGGTTTCCCTGAGTCAGACTCGGATCGTTGGCCACGCCGAGGGCGCCCATATCGGCGAAGATGTCATCCAACTTCTCCATGAAACGACTGAGATTGCCCTCCAATCGAGGTTCGAAGGGCACCTGGTTCAGAGCATGGCTGAACTTCTCGACGTCTTGGGTAAAGGTCTGATTGATCCGAAGCCGGTGGCGGATGGTGGCCAGCATCACCTGGTCGTTTGGACCCAGGCGTGACTCGACGAAGCCGCGAACGGCCTCCTTGCTGCGGCCCAGCGCATCGAAAGGCATGCTGTGCAGGTCCATCAGGAAGACGTAGTACCCCTCTTCGATCCTCTGAATCGGGACACTGCTGGCGCTCGGCGCCGGTTGCCCAGGATTCTCCGGCGCTCTCTCCGGGACCAACGCCCCCCGGTTCTGCAGGTTGAAGAACGTCACCGTCTGGCGCTTGCCGTCTTCCAGCACTTCCAGCTCGTCGGGCCGCAGGTCCCAGACGAAATTGCCGTCTCGGTCGGTGGCCACCAAGTCCACCAGAACCAGTTCGGTCGCCGTCCTGAAGGAAGGGACGTCCTGAGTCCAAGCGAACGGCCAGAGGCAGCAGGCGATCCAGAGGAAGGCGCCGAGCCGGGTCTTGACGGGAGGAATCGTTTTCTGTTCCACGAGCGGTTCCCGGTCGTTCGGCCTCATTGAGCCGGCCTTGTTGGAGGTTTGTGTGGATTGTACCATTCGGTTGGTGCCAGCTTCAGATCCCAGGCCTCCCGCACGGCGTTTCTACAAAAACTCAAAACGGATGCTTTCGATGCTCGCGTGGAGCCTCGGCTTACTGCCGGTCTGGGGCCAAACCTACGACGAGGCGGTCCGGCACTTTCAGCAGCGGAATTACCCTGAAGCCCTGGCGGTCACCCGTGAGCTGCTGGCGGAAGACCCCGATAGCGCCGCCGGCCATCATCTCCAGGGGCTGATCTTCGCCCAGTTGCGGCAATTTCCCGAGGCCGAGGCGAGTCTGAGGCGATCGGTCGAGCTGGGGCCGGACCAGCCCGGCCGTCACTTCGATCTGGCCGTCATTCTGCTCCAGCAGCGGCGTCAGGAAGAAGCTCTTCCGCTATTGCAAAGAGCGGTCGAGATGGATGGTAAGAACTTGATGACTCGTTTTTACCTGGGACGGACCCTTCATGAGCTCAACCGTCTCGGACAGGCTCTGGAGGAGTTCAAGACCATCGCTAAAACGGACTACAGTTTTCCCGCGCTCCACTACCACATGGCCCGGGTCCATCGAAACAACGGCGGCGCCAAGGAGACCGTCAGAGAACTCCGGACCGAGATCGAACTCTACCCGAAGAACGTGGTAGCCCGGCTCGAGTTGGCGGAGATGTTGCTGAAGGCGGGACAGGCGGCGGAAGCGTTGGAGCATCTACAGATCGCCGAAACCGGTTTCTACAGCCGCGACCGGCGGGCGGTGGCGGTGGCCAAGAGCCGGCGACTCTACGTCACGCTGACCGCTCTTCCCCCGAGCCAACTGCACCTGCTCCTGGCCAAGGCCTATCGGGAGTTGGAACGGCTGGAGGAAGCTGTCTCTTCGGCTCTGAAGTGCGTGGAGCTGGCCCCGGATCTGGCCGAGCCGCACTATATCCTGGCGCAGATATACCAGGAGCGGGATGAGACGGAGAAGGCGGCGCGGGCGATGGAAACCTTCAACCGAATGAAGGCGAATTGACGTGGGAGGGGGGACTCTGTCGCCCCTACTACCCCCCTGGTCGGCGGCAAGAAAGCCGCTGCTCCACGGCGACAAGAAAGTCGCCGCTCCCAATCGGCGGCAAGAAAGCCGCCGCTCCATATCAACTCGGCCGGATCTCGAAGCTGGCCGGCTCCACCAGCGACTGTCCCGAGACCTGGTCCTGCACCTGCAGCATGATCCGGTAGGAGCCGGGACGCAGATCCTTGAGCTCCACCTCCTGAATCAGCACCACCCGATCGTCCAGTTGGATCATCCGGGGCTCCTGCACCAGGATCTCGTCCCGGCCGTAGAAGAGCCGGAGCTTGGCCTGGACCAGCGGCGCCAGCGCGGCCTGGTCCACCTGGAGCTCGTAGATCTCGGTGTAGACGTGCAACTTCGATCCGGTTCGGAACTCGCGGGTGATGTTGGGAAAGACCTTCAGGCCACTGGGTGTGTTGAAGGGGTCGGAGAGTGTCTCCTCGCGTGCGGAGGAGGCGAACCCGTCCGCCAGGATCAGGCTGCTGGTCGCCAGGTTCCCGGCCTTCGACTGGCCGACGTGAATCGAGGTCGCTGCCTGGGACACACGTTGGCTGCGCGTGTCCTTGGCCACCAAACTGAACTTGAAGCGCCCCGGCCGGAGCGGAATCTGTTTCTGGTAGAGGAAATGGGTCTCCGTACTCAGAATCTCGTCGACTCCCTTGTCTCCCGCCAGCGTGTCCTCGAACTCGTAGACGACCTTCCCGCCCAGGTCCTCGACGTTGCCGTAGATCTCGACCGTGGCCCGTTGGTTCGATTCTCCGAACTGCGCGTACGACAGTTCGGACGCCGGAATCTGGACGGTCAGAGGAATCAGGAAGGCGTTCTGCCCCACCCGGTAGACGGCGGAAACCACCTTCAGGGGGATCGGATTGTACAGAATCCGGGTCTCCACTTCGGTGGACAGCTTTTCGAACTTGAACTCGGGAGGCCGGCGAAGGTCGAAGTATTGCCGCAGACGGTCGAAGGGCTTGGCTCCCCTCATGTACATGGGCTCGGTTTCCAGACCCAGCCGGCGCATGGCCAGGTCGGAGACCATGCTCCCGTCGCGGGTCGCCAGGCCCATCTGTTCCCAACGGGTCGGCCCTCCTCCGCTCACCCAGAGCGCGTCCTTCTCGGACGGCCTCAGGGCCAGCTTGTATTCCCCCGTCTTGCTGGCGTCCACGAATTCGATTTCGATCCCCGATCCCACGCCCGGAATGTAGTTGTAGAACCAACGCTGGAAGGCGTAGGTGCTGGTCCAGCCGCCTCCCTCTTCGGGGCGGCGGCGATACATGCCCCCCATGTGGTCGTCGATGGTGTTGGGGGGACCGTAGGTGATGTAGATGCGGCCCCGGTCCGTGTACCAGCCCTCCACGCCGGAAGCGTAGCGTTCGTTGGCGTAGGCGATGCGGCGGTAGTGTTCGTCCTTGAATTCGTTGTAGGAGGTCTTGGGGTCCGGGTCCCTCCGCCTCCAGAACTGCTCGATGAAGGCATCCCGCTCGTCGTCGGCAGTCAGACTCTCGAAGATCTCCCGTTCCTCCCGGGTGATGATGTAGACCACGTCCTCCCGGAGCCACTTGCGGTAGTAGTCTTCCTGCTCCTCCTGGAGCATCGTCTCACGGCGCTCTTTGTCGCTCTGTACCGGCCCCGCGGCGGGCGTCGAGGCAGCAGCCAACAAGATCCAGCCGGCAGCCACGGAGGTTCGAAGGGGTAGCATCTTTATGAGGACAATATAGCAGCCCGTGGATAAATCATGGCGGGGCACCCGCCGTTTCTCATTCCGAAGAGAACTGAAAAGAGAAGACCTTGCTGCGCTGCATGTGGAATCTGAGCTGGACCGTGCGGCCGGCCACGGACGTCAAGCCGGCTTGGTTCCCCCAACTCATCGTGTGTGCGATCGAGTCTCCCCGGAAGGCTTGGCAATCCTTCCGCGAGTAACCGGGCAAGGGCTCGCCGGTCTCGGGATCCAGGATCTCCACCTGGATGCTCCCCTCGTCTCCCGCCGTCGAGCCGTTCAGTGTCAGCCGGTTCCCCGAGAATCTCAGGGGCTTGGTGGTGAAGCTGCCCCGCCCCGCCGCCAGCGAGACGAATCCGTCCAGGCGAAGCACGGCCAGGTTCTGGGAACTCTCCTGGTTTTCGCCCCGGTTCACGCCCCAATGCCCCTTTTTGAACCCGGTGTAGTAGAGCCAGATCTCGCCCCGGTCCTCCCGGACCAGGGGAGGCTGGGCCACGAAGATCATCCCCGAGTCGTAGCTGCCTTCCGGGCCGTTGGGAATGAAGGGCCGCCGCTGGCCCATCCGTTGCCAGTTGGTGCCGTCGCGGCTGAAGGCCAACTGGACGTCGATCCGGTCCAACCAGGGGTTGCGCGCCAGATCCCGGCTGGGAGGGGTCATGGGCTCCATCCCCGGACAGATGTGGTAAGGGGTCAGGAACCCGATGTAGACCCCTTCGTAGAGCAGGGTCTCGAAGGTATAGAAACCGCCGGTGCAGGGGGCGTCCTTCTCGTCCGGCGGGACCAGGATGTACTTCCGGTTCACCTCGACCGGATCCTTCATCTCCGTGGGGGCGTCCCAGTTCAGAAAATCGGGACTGGTGGCGATTCCCGGCGTTCTCACCCGGCCTTCCCGGCGGGTCCCCTGAAACAGCGGGTGGTCCTTGAAGATGGGGGGCCAGAGACGGATGTGAGCCACGTAGAGTCGGCGCCGCGGATCCCAGAAGAAAACCTGATGCGTGTCGTTGTTCAGGAAGACCGGATTGACGCCGTCGTAGAGCTCCCACTGGATGCCGTCGGGCGAATGGGCCGCCCAGACTCCGTTCAGCTTCGGGTCCTTGCTGTTGTGGCGGTAGAGCAGCTTGTAGCGCTTGCGGGGATCGGACTCGTGCGGGTCACGGGCGACACCCGGCGCGCGGGCGCCCACGCCCTTTCCGAAGACGAAATTGTGGTTCCGGGAGGGTTCTCCCCGGCACCAGGGGGAGTGGTAGTCGAACTGCCCCACCAAGGGCTTGTCCCAGTGCAGCCCGTCACGGGATTCGTAGTAGCCGACGAAGTTCTCCGACCAGTTGTAGTTCACCACCTGGTGCCACATCTGGAAGACGCCTCGATCCGGATCGTAGGCCAGATTGGGAGAGTTCCCGAAGTGCATGTCCGCCTCCCAGCACCGGTCCATCCGGATCACCGGATTTCCGGCGTATTTGAGGGGCTGGTTCATGATTCGGTAAACGCCCTGCATCGATTCGATCACGTGGTCGTCGAAGAAAAGCTGCTTCTGCGACCCCACGTCGACGCTGTTGGCCAGAGCTCCGGCGGCAAAGGCGGGAAGGAGCAGGGTCAACGGCTGGAGGCGGCGGATGGCGCTGCTGATGGACATCCTGGTTTCTCCCTTGGTTACGTCAGGTATGGCGGGGCAGACGATGCAACCCCGTGAACTGAGAAAACTCTACAGTGTCGGGTCCTGCTTGTCATTTGTTGGCACTTCAAACCGGGTGACCGGGAACGGGCGCGCAGGTCGCAGGCGGCGCATTCCCGTCCTCTTGAGAACATCGGCCCGACGTGTGAGACTTCCGGGAGAGGTTCAGCCATGCATGAAGATCCAATGGAGGTGCTCCGCCGCGACGGGTATGTGATTCTGAGATCGGTCATCCCGGCCGACCTGGTGGGCGCGGTGCGGCGAAGCGTTGCCGATTCGGTTCGCAAGCACACCAGCTTGCCGCTGCCCCAGGGATACGTCACTGGTTTCCTGCGCTTGAATCAGGCCATCGCTTCGTACCTGAATCATCCCCGGATCATGGCCATCGTCGACGAGCTCTTTGGTCACAACGCCCGCATCTCCATGCTCACCGGGACCATCAACGGCCCCGGGCTCCAGCGGGGAACCGTCCACGCGGACTGGCCCTACAACCAGGACCAGTTCTCCTGCGTCCAAGCTCCCTATCCCGACGTGGTGTTGAATCTGGTGACCATGTGGATGCTGTCGAGGTTCACACGGGCCAATGGCGGAACCATGGTGATACCGGGCAGCCACCTGCGAAACCGGGCTCCCAGGAAAGGGACCGACCTGGATCCGAACTCGGTGTTCGAGGGGGAGACCCAGATCGAGGGAAACCCCGGCGACGTGGCCGTCTTCGATGCCCGGACCTGGCACAGCATCGCGCCCAACGTGACCAACGAGGAGCGGGTCGGCGTCCTCGTTCGCTACGCTCCCTGGTGGGTCAATCTGGGGCCCTTGCGTCCCGGCAGCCGCGACCGGAAGCAGATCATCGAAGATCAAGGGGGAGGCGACCACACCGATCCCAAAGTCCAACCCTTGCCGGAATCGGTCTACCAACGCCTCCCGGCCACCGTGCAGCCCCTCGTCTACCATATGGTGGTCCCAGACTAACCGCCCCGAGTGGAGCGGCGTCGGAGCGGCGTCGGAGCGGCGTCTTTCAGGCGCCGACCTGGGAAGGGCGTCGGAGCGGCGTCTTTCAGGCGCCGACCTGGAAAGGCGTCTTTCAGGCGCCCCGTATCCCAGCCCCGTATCCCAGCCCCGTATCCCAAAAGCCAAATGAACCAAT
>CATOST010000046.1 GCA_951812665.1 uncultured Acidobacteriota bacterium | reverse complement strand
GGTGCATTTTCCCTTCCGCCGGCACTCTTGAGCGACGTTTCTCCCCAAAGAGCCGACTCCAGGGCAGAGCCCGTCCTACAGACTCCCAACTGGACATCTTCCAATGGACTGGTTTTCGCTAACAGCGAAGCGGGAGGGCTCGCACTTGCGCCAGTGCCGTCCTCAACAACGCCGCATGAGGGTATGAGGGTGGCCCGTTTTCGTGGACGGTTTATTAGTACGGTCTACGTTGGTCCTGTTTGTAATACTCCTTCTGTCGGTGGGGAGCAAGACTTCCTCCTGCGGAATGTCAATGGCCATCGAAATGTCAGGGTTGTGGCCATTGACAGAGCGCTCTTTCTTCCGTGTGGGGGCGACTGATGGACGCGTCAGCAAAAGGGCTCACGTTGTGGGAAATCTCTGATTTTCCACAATGGGATACCGCTTAACGAGGGGGCCTCGGTCTCTCATTCCAGGGATTTAAGAGTTTTATATGTCTCTTTGCATCCGGGGGTCTCAGGGGGGCAGCGCCCCCCTGCCCCCTTCAAGCGTGTCGCGCGCGACGCTTGGTGCGACGGTGGCGGTGCTGGCATCGTGGTCGGGCAGCTCGAAGCCGTACCGGTTCTTGAGGTGTCGTCAGTCCTGCTGAGCCTTCCGGCTCGCAGGACCGGCACTGGAGGCAGGCAAGACGACTCCAGCAGATCTTCACTCCACTGGGCGAGAGCACGAATCGAGGATCTCGTCGCACGGATCGAGTCTCGCCGCCGCCGTGGGTCCTACGCCGCCTGCTGCTCGTAGTGGACCGGCGACTCGTAGCCCAGCGCCGAATGCCGGCGCTGGCGGTTGTAGAATCCTTCGATGAAGTCGAAGACAGCCCGCCTCGCCTCACCCGGGTTCCGGAACCGGTGACGGTCCAGCAACTCGCACTCCAACGTCGCGAAGAAGCTCTCGCACATCGCGTTGTCGTAAGCGTCCCCCACGGAGCCCATCGACGGTCGCACTCCCGCCTCCCGGCATCGTTTCCCAAAGGCAGCCGAGGTGTACTGTGTCCCTTGGTCCGAGTGGTGGATCACCTGCTTCGGCTGGCGCCGGATCACCGCCATGGCGAGCGCCTTCTCCACCAGTTCGGAGCGCAGATGCGTCTCCATCGCCCAGCCCACGACCCGGCGGCTCCAAGCGTCCACGACCACGGCCACGTACAACCAGCCCGCCTGGGTGCGCACATACGTCAGATCCGCGACCCAGAGCTGATCCGGTCCCTCGGCCGTGAAGTTCCGGTTCACCAGGTCCGGTGCCGGACGCGCCTTCCGGTCCCTCCGGGTGAGCCCGGCCTTCCGGCGCCTCCGGCTCGCCCCCTGGATCCCGGCTTCCTTCATCAATCGACCCACGCGCTTCGGGCTCGTCCGTTCCCCTCGAGCTCTCAGCTCGGCATGCAGACGAGGCCGACCGTAAACTCTCCGGTTCTGGTTCCAGATCCGCACGATCTTTTCCCGAAGCGTCTCGTCCCGGCGATCCCGCTTCGAGGGTCGGCGTTTCAACCAGGCGTAGTACCCGCTGGGGGAGAGACCCAAAACGCGGCACATCACCCGAATCGGAAACCGGGCCCGGTACGCCTTCACGAACTCGAATCCTTGCTGGGGATCGAGTCGCTCTCCCGGGCGAACCAAGCCGCGGCTTTTTTTAGGATGTCCCGCTCCATCCGCAGCCGCTTGATCTCCCGCCTCGCCTGGCGCAACTCCTGGCGCTCGAACGTCGTCAGCCCGTCGTTACGGCGCCCCTCGTCCAAATCAGCCTGCTTGACCCACTTGCGGATCGCCGACGCCGAGGGCTCGAACTCCCGCGCCAGCGCCTCCGGCGATCGACCCGAGCGGACCAGCCCCACGATCTCCCGCCGAAACTCCGGCGGGTACCGCCGCTGCTTTCTTGCCATCGTGGATCCCTCCTTTCACTTCCTTACTTTGGATGTGTCCACGAAAGCGGGTCAACTCCAGTAGCTTTCGGAAAACGACAACCAGACCTTGCGCGTCGTGACCCTGACCTGGGCTCCGATCTTCAGCAACCTCACTCGCAGGGTCCAGCTCTGCGCCCGCGCCCACTTCGTCCCCGCCAGTCCCACCCGTCGCAACGTCTCCATCATCACGTAGGCGAATGCCGAGAGATACAAACGCAGTTGATTCGCCGCCAGCTTCCGGGTCGACGTGCGGTCCGCGAACAGGCCCAACTGCTGTTCCTTGATCCGGTTCTCCATGTCTCCCCGCGCACAGTAGATCTCCTCGTACAATCGTCGCCCATCGCATTCCTGGACCGGGACCGAAGTCACGATGTACCGCGGGTTCTCGCCCCGGGGCAGGTGTTCCACCTTCGCCACCACCCGGCGCTCGCACGACCAGCTATCGTGCGTCTGGTAGCGTAGTTCTTGGAACTGCCTCACGGCCTTGCCCATCGCCTGCTGCAACTTCCGGACGGTTTCCATCCGGGTCTCGATCCGGCGCTTCAGCCGTGGGTTCTTCGCCAACCCCAGGACGTAATCGACCCCTTCCTTCTCGCACCAGACCATCAACTCGTCGTTGCAGAATCCACTGTCCCCTCGAACCGTAATCCGCACCTGGGGCCAAGCCTCTCTAAGCCGCCTCACGATCCTTTCCAACTCGGCCACCACCCCGTGGGCCGGGCCTCGATCCGATGTCCGCTGTCGCGCACACAACAGATGATCCCCACAGAAGACATAAAGTGGGAGATAGCAGTACTGTTTATAATAGCCGTGGAAGTATCGTCCCTCCTGCTTCCCATGCAGCGGATCGTCCGTGGCGTCCACGTCCAGGATCACCTCCTCCGGGGGCTCCGGATGCGCCTCCACGAACACTTCCAGCAGCAGCGCGTCCATCCCTGCCGGGTTGGCCACGGTCTTCTTGTACGGCCCCTCCGGTCCCTCCAACGGGGTCCGCTCCAGCCGGTTCAGGGTGCTCTTGCCCGCCAGCGGCTTGCCTCGATCCGACTCCAGGCGCCGGAACTCCCCCGTCAGGTCGTCCCGGTCGCACAACAGCGCCAACAGCCGGTCCCGGCACAACTCGTCGTGGTCGTTGAGATCCTCGTAGCCCAGGCACAGCCCCAGCACCCGCTGCTTGATCAACGCCTCGACGGAGTGTTCGATCCGATCCGGGTCCCGATGGTCGGTGAAGCACTCGCTCAGCCGACCCAGAATCCGGGTCCGCTGCTCCACTTCGCGCAGGAGGATGCCCCCGGCGTCGGAGGTGATCTCGCCGCCGTCGAACCGGCCGACGACGTCTCGTCCATCCAGGCCCTGAAAAAGCAACTTTGTTCTGGTACACTCTGCGGTCATAAGGTCGCGTCCCTTCTGCTTTGTAAGTTATTGATCTCACAACACTTATAGCAGAAAACGCGGCCTTTATCAATCTATCTGATGAGATATCCGGGCTAGCAGCCCGTGGCAAAAGTCATCACGGCATTCGACCGTCCCTGCATCCCGGCGGACGGCGTTGCGATTCGGGCACATACTCCCGGTATGCACCCGAATCGCGCCTTGTCCGGCGGGCGCAGGAACGGTCTCGGTGCTCGCGGGACTTTCACCACGGACTGCTAGTACTCAGGCAGATTCAGCTTCCATACATCGTTATAGAGCGCAAAGGAGTGATAGTAACCGCCAGCCAGCCACAGGGCGTCTTTGTAAACCCAGGACTGAGAGGAGTGCCGAGGTGTGAAGATTGTCTTCGAGTCGAAGGGTTCCCAGTGGACCCCATCTTCCGTATACCAGACGTCGCTGTAGTTTTTCGGCTCGCCGTCCAGACCGTAGTGGCCTCCCATAAGCCACATTTTGTCCCGATAAACCTGACTGGCCGCCCAACGCCTGGCAGGCCAGGGTGCGCTCCTGGTCGCGCACGACCAGTTCACACCGTCGGCGGAATACCAGACATCATTGTAGATGGCATCGTCACCCGTTCTCCAGGTGCCTCCTCCCATCACCCACATCCGGTCCTTGAAGACTTGAAAAGTGGGGCTACCCCGTTCGGGCCAGGGAGCCTGGCTCATGACCTCGGTCCAGTCGGCTCCGTCGGTCGAGGACCAAAGGGTCTTCCCATGTGCGAGGAACCACATCTTGCCGCGGTGGACAACCGAGCGGCCCGGTTTGTTGGGCCCCCAGGGAGCCTGGGAAGTCGCCTGAGTCCAATGGACACCGTCGCTGGAGTGCCAGACGTCGGATTCGAGTGACGTACCACCAATGACCCAGATTCTATCGTTAAAGACCACGCAGCCGAAAACATGGCGCCCTGGCCAACCAGGATTAGCCGTTGCCAGCGTCCAGTCGATCCCGTCAGCGGAATACCAGACATCCTTTTTTCTCCCGGGCCAGCCGCCCAGGAGCCACATTTTCCCCGAGAAAACCACATCACCGCCGTAGTCTCGGGGGGGAAAGGCGGCGCGGTTGATCACCTTGGCCCAGAATTCCGGCTCTGGATTCGACTGTCCCGGGGAACTGGTCAGGTTGGTATAGAAAATCCGCTCCTCGCGCCCGTCAGGATGTCTTCCGTAGGATTCGTCCCGGTCGATTTCTGACGGGGCCTGAAGCGAGTCGATCAATGTGTTTCCGTCAGGGGCGGTGAGAAGAACCGGCTCCGCACCCGACAATTGAAAATTGGTGTGCAGAGCTCCGCTTGCTCCGATCTGGTTCTTGGCGGAGGCCCATATCACCAGAAACCCGTGAGCAGAAACATGGCCAGACGGGAATCTCCAACTCCTGGGCTGTTCGGGATCATTGGAAAGATAATAGCCAGTCAGGTCGATCTCACTCTCTCCGCCGTTGTAGAGTTCGATCCAGCCTTGGAAATCGCCATCTTCATCCATCGCCCCATTGGTAAAGGCACTGGAGGTCATGATTTCATTCACGAAAAGGACGTTCTCACCTGCAGGCCGTCCCCACCCCGGGAATACGGCGACAAGGACTGCCACACAAGTCAAAGAGGCTTTGAACATAACTTCCTCAACCCGGGCCAGCGGCAAATGCCGACGCCAATCACAGACCGTCGCAAAACTGTCTTTCCTCAAGTAGAGTGTCCCACCTCAGGGACAAAAGCTCAGGCATAGCCGATCGAGAGGCGGATTTCGAGTAGTTCGGCGGGCCGGGCCGGGTTACCAGCGCCCGGAGGTTGGACCACAATCTCCAGCCTGTTATCTCCTCTCTTCAAGGCGCCCGGGGAGACGTCAAATGTGCTCCAACCGGCCTCCTCCTGAAACCCGAACCCGTAAGATGCTCCATATCCTTTGACAGACAACGGCCGGCGATCTGACAAAGGTGTCCCGTTCAGTTGCCAACTGGCTCGACTGGCGTCCCCGGGCCGCTTCCACCGGGTTTGCAGGGTCGCGCGAGCAACGGCTCCAGGATCGTCCGCAATCCGCAAAGTGAAGTTGTCATTGGAAGGACCCGCCTGAGTGGTGAAGGCCTTCGGCAGCTGAGGGGGCATGCAGCTGTCCCCGATGGCACCGCTGGAGTAATAATAATCCGTATCGATCCGATAGAGCTTGTTCCGGCGCAACAGAGGCCCGGGCTTGCCAACCCGTGGCACGGTACCGTAATCCCGGGGATCGGTGGGGCCGTGATGCGTGTGCCAATCGTACAAGTAGATGCCGTCTACGCCCTCGTCCCAAAAGCGATGACAAGCCGCATGAACGGAGTCGTAGTTCGATGCGTCATCTCCTTCGATGTCGGGGTCCCGCATGTCGAATTTGGGGCGGCCGGGGCGAAACGTGGCATACAAGCGGTCCAGGCATCCGTAGACCGGGACGTGGTAACGGTGCCCGAGGTCGACCCACTCGGCCATGGGAACTGAGAACGGCATCAGACCCGTTCCGGCCATCACGAGATCGACCCACCCTTCACGGATCCACGTCTCCGGATCCAGCCCGATCGACAGGCTCGCGTCGATCGTGTCGGGAGTTCTTACCGCGAGCAAAATGGGACGGCCTCTTTTTTGGGCATAGTGGTCCAGACGCTGGCGCACCTGGTGAACGAAGTCGTTCATGATGGGGAGGTTGCGCCGCTCCTCGCCCAGCTTGAAATACCTGGTGTGTCTCAACCAGTCGAGTTCGACGCCCTCCAGGTCGTACCGTTGGCAAGCGCCTTCGACGACTTCCAGGTATCGAGCTCGTACGGGAGGTAGCGCCCAGTCGTAACCTGCCCAGAACCACAGGTCGCGCGAGGCCACTCCGTCGCGCTGGAACACTTCCTTGAGCGGATGCTCCTCCTCGGCCAGCCGCCGCAATTCCACTGTCTTTTGTGGATCGTAGAGCTTCCTTTCCCAACGCTCTTTTTCAATGGCCATGAATCGCTCGACCCAGGGCGTAACCTTCTTCTCCCAGTGTTCGCGGGAGATATAGCCCATCAGCAGTTCCGGATGCTTGAGCCGAAAGGGCGGCCAGTAGGAGGGTTTAGGAGGGTAGCGTCCCGCGTGAACGTCATTCATACGGATGGTGTAGAAAAACTCCATTCCGTTGCGGTGGGCAAAATCCACCACGTGCTTGACCGGGTTCGCGCCCAAGACCCTAATGTACTTTGTGGGAATCTCCCAGTCCGGCTCGTTCACGTGGGCACAATAAAAGATGCTGTCGACCTGAGTGCCTTCGACGCATTTGAGCGTACCCTCCAAGAAAGCCTTTACGGATTTCATCGGAATCGGCCATTTTCCGCCTGCGTATGCCGGCTGCAGCATGTCGCTGCCATCGTTGTTCCAGACAATCCGTCGCCGTCGCCCCTTGACCGGTTTCGTTTTGGTCCGGGTTTGCCCAGATCCGTGCAGGCTCTGGCTGAGTGAGGTGGGGACCAAGCCGGCGAGAGCACCTGCCCTACCCAAGAATTTTCGTCGGTTGTGCATCGTTCTACTCCGGGTTAAAAAAGCACGGAATTCTCAATCGGTCATGACTTTGCCGACAACGCCGTAGTGCTCTCGACTGCCCGGGACGAAAAGATCGCAATTCTTGATTCCGTCGCTGACAATGATTCCCAAGCCCGGCTTCTTGAGGAGGAGTGGGAAGCCATCCTACATGGAATACGAACCGCTACGCCCCCTCTCCCGTCAGCGCGGCAAACGCAGTCGCTTTCCAGGCAAGGCAACGAGCGCCTCACCGTGGAGGTATTGACTTGCCGACGCCACATTTATAACTTATAAAGTACCAGTGAGGAATTCGATAATCAATCTGGAATCCCGGAAGGCTGGAGGTTTCCAGTTGACCCGCGGCCAGCCGAAAAACACCAATATACATAAGTGGTAAGGGGAAGTGGAATGGACCATTTGCATGACTACAACGCATGGTCGAAGCGGGTGCTACTGCTCTCGGTAATAGTTGCTATTTCCATCTGCGAACATGCCCAGAGAATTCATGCTTCGGGCATATTCGCAGCGGATAAAATGACCGAGATGGAATTGGAAGGGCTCCAGGTGCGCCTGGGCCGACCCATCCAGGTGACCGCCCAGAGGGCTTGGCGGAGCGGTTCGGATGGGCCCTGGGCTTTCATTCACCCCGTTCCCGCCATCGCAAAATTCCCTACTGGTGAACTTATGGTGACATATTCGCTGGTGGCGGACACGAACGAAGAGCCGCTTTACCTCAGGGCCTTCCAGATCTCCAAGGATGGGGGCAAGACCTGGGGGCATCGCTACGACCTGATTCCCGATCATCAGCCCTGGATCTATTTTCCCCAAGCCGACGGCTCCCTGCTGGCCATTCCTTCCCATTTCTATCAGTCAGACCCCAAGGACAGACACAACCTGCATGCTCCATACTGCCGCTTTGAACAAGGAGGAGATCGGCTCATCTTTGAACCGGGTGGAACGAGAATCGTGGACCTGCCCTGGGCCGTGGATATGTTTCCCAGCCCCATTCCACGAACGAACTGGATTGCGCGGACCAAACTGGACGGCAACGCCTTTGAACTGGAAGGGAAGCTTTTCGTTACCGGATACCTAAGCACAAGGTCATATCCGGAGGTATTGATGAGCAACCTGCTCTTCGTCTCTGAAGACCGGGGGCGGACCTGGCGCTACTTTTCGACAATCTCCGATCCTGCCATCATGCCCGACTCACCCAAGAGGGGGGCCAATGGTCCCAGCGAAACGGCACTCATCCAGCTTGAGGACGGAGATCTGATGGCCGTGTTTCGCGTGGGCAGTGGCCTCCCCTGGTACCTGCACCGAGCCGACAGCAGTGATGGGGGCCGCAACTGGACGAAAGCGGAGCCCATCCCCGCCTACAGCGTGGAACCCAGCATGCTGCGCATCGCCAATGGAACGATCGTCATCTCCACCGGCCGGCCCGGTATCTGGATTTGGCTCTCCACCGACCGCCGAGGTGAGAGCTGGCAGAGCATCGATATCACAGAGCATCACAACGGATGGGCGCCTGACGCCACCTATCGCATCGGTTCTTACACATACAACGCATCCACTCCTGGTCGTGAGGGACGCACTCAAACCTCGGCCTATACCGAGATGGTGGAAGTCTCCCCGAATCGGCTGCTTCTCGTTTATGACCGCGGGGCAAAACCAGAACCGGCCCACGCGGGCGATCTCACCCGCATCTTTGTTCTGCCCATCGAGGTAAGGCGGAAATGATCTCACCCATCCCGTCGCAAAAGGAGGTATGACCATGAGTCGAATCACACGTCGAGGCTTCGTGGGTACTGCCGCTGGCGCGACTCTGGCCGGCCACAGGGCGTTCGCCTTGGGTAAGGCTTCTACGCCGGGTGTGCAGGAACCCTCCGGGCGTCCGCCAGGCACCAAGGTGGATGTGGGCGTCTGCACACCGCCGCTTGGTAAGCCCACGCGCAGCCTGGGATATTTCGCCAATGCCCCACAGGTGATCCTGACCCCGAACCGGATAGTTTTGTCCTATGGCATGGCAGAGATCGACAAGCTCCAAAACTTGCAGACTCACCACCACTATCATTCCGTGTCCGTTCATCACTGGTCGATCTCAGACGACGGAGGCCATAACTGGGTGACTACCGACCGCCCTCCCTCGGTAGGCAGGATAATCGATGCGTCCTATGGCGAGCCTCTCCAGGACGGCGGCATGGTCACCATGACCTTCATGAGACCCCACGTGCTCTGCTATGCCCTGATCCAGAAGGGGCAGGTGGGCTGGATGCCGTACTCGAACGGTTTGCCCTCGGTGCAAGCCGTACCCTTGACGGAAGTGGGTCCCTATCCGACCTTCAAGTTCCACACCATGGACCGGACCAGCGACGGCGCGCTGCTGGCTGCTGGATCCGCTTACAGCCAGTCCTACGGCAGACCCGGAACACGCGGGACCTCCGTCTTCCTGCGAAGTGAAGATGAGGGCCGATCCTGGCGCTACTTTTCCCAAGTTCCCAATCCCAACCCATTCTGGTGGGGAGAGCCCGGTATCTTGGCCGGCTCCAACGGGAAGGTGTTGGCCCTGTTACGCGTCGACCGGCCTCGTGCGTTCATCAAGCCGGAGGCGCGTTATGATCCGAATGCCCGGTGGGACTATCTCTACCAGACGGAATCAAATGACAATGGTTTGACCTGGAGCCGTCCCGTGAAGACGCCCGTCTGGGGTCATCCTGCCTACCTGAAACGTTTGCAGAGCGGAGCGTTGCTGCTGGTCTATGGCCACCGTCGTCCCCCTTTTTCGGTCCGGGCGATCTTGAGTCGAGATGAAGGCAGGAGCTGGGATCTGAAAACGATGAAGGAACTGCGAGTGTGGGAGCCTGGGAATTTCGACCTTGGATATCCCCAGGCCACCCAGTTGGAGGACGGCACGATTCTGTGTGCCTACTACGGTTACTACACCGAGAAGGTGGAGGGCCGGCTGAACCCGTGTGGCATCTTCGTCAGCCTCTTCGACGAAGAATGGTTGGAGAAAGAGAACTCGTGATTTCCGATTGGGAACCCCTTGGGAGCCGCAGCCAAGCCGAATTGGCGACCCGGTCAAAAGCCAGGAAGAGGGAGAACGCGTTCAATCTGGGGTCTTGGCGATCACTTCAAAGTGGTCCGTGACTTGAACCTCGCCTTCGCCGATCAAATCCGTGACCGTCAAAGCGATCTTGTAAGGACCGGCCTGCAGCTTGCTCAAAGAGAACGGCTGCAGCAGAACCGCTCGCTGAGACGAGACGAACTGAATGGATTCTCCCTGATCTTCAATCACCTTCAATACCGACCGGTCCTCCCGTCGGATTTCGTATTCCAGCTTGAGAGAAGGGCGCATCGTGGTCTGATCGAAAGCGAAGTTGTAAACCTGAACGTAATGGTAGAGTTGATCCGAGGGACGAAAGACGTTGTCCAGGCTGGGTCGGATATGCAAGTCGCCCAGAACAAACATTTGTTCCTGATCGGGGACTGCTTCGAGTTGCCTCACGGACCTGGAGAGAAAAACGGAACTGGCGGTGAGATCGGCTTCTGGAGGAGGTGGAATCAGACCCAGGCGCCGGACCCCGGTCTTTCCGCTGATCAGGTCCTTGATCACTAGACCCAGTTTGTATCTGCCCTTCCTTTCCAGGACAAGAATTCTCTGAAAGGCATAGCGGTCGCGGTGCGCTTCCCATTTTGCAACAAGCTCCGCTTCAAACTCGTCGGCAATCCGATCGGACAGACTGGTCGCGATTCCATAAATGGCTACCCGGGCTCGACGGTTCGTTGCTTCCTGGTCAAACGTGAGTTCCCGGGTCTCAAGCTCGGCACTGAGCAGCACCAACGCCAGCTCGTTGTTGAGGCTGAAGTAATCCACACGATGAGAAAACGGCAGGTTATCGAAGCTCACGTCGACTTCCACGAGACCCTTCAGATCACGGTACTTGACGGGTGTCGCACGCTGGACCTGAACATAGGTCTCGTATCGAGCGAAGGGACGGTCCCTGATTCTCAGGGACCCGAAGTCGGTGTAGGAGCGAAGATGACGATCGGCTTTGGAAGCCAGACCCATCTCCTCCTGAAAGGTCAGCCCGGTCCCGGAAACATAACGTAGGGCATCCTTTTCCTGCGGCCGAAGCGCCAGCCGGTATTCCCCGGTCAGGGTGGGATCGACAAACTCTATGACGACATCGGTTCCGATCCCCTCAATGTATCGGTATCTCCATATCTCGAAGGGAAATGTAGAAGTCGTACCACCCCCTTCGTAAAAGGGCCGTTCATAGGTTCCTCCAGCGGGGTGGGATTCGATCTGCGCCGGGGGACCGTGAATGATGTAAATCCGGCCCCGATCCGTAAACCATCCAAGGTCTCCGCTGGAGAATCTCTCATTGGCATAGGCGATCCGGCGATAGTGTTCTTCTTTGAACTCGTTGGCGGCGGTGCGGGGATCTGGATCTCGCCGAAACCAGAACTGCTCGATGAACCTCTCCTTCTCTTGCGGTGTGGAAAGGTTCTCGAATACGTGCTTCTCGTCCTCACTGATGATGTAGACGACGTCCTCCTTGAGCCACTTCTCGAAATAGTTGTCCGACTCCTCCTTGCGCTGGACTGTTTTCTCCTCAGAAGCAGATTTTGTCCAAGCTGGATTCAGGCTGGAGAGGGTCCCCATGAGCAAGAGGACGCAGAGGAAAGGCCGAAAAACGGAAGGAAACACTGTGAGAAGTATACCAGCCCGTGGCAAGAGTCGTCACGGCATTCGACCGTCCCTGCATCGTGCGCAGACTGCGTTGCTATCGGCTCACATACTCCCGGTATGCTCCCTCATCACGCTTGGTCCGGCGGGCGCAGGAACGGTCTCGGTGCTCGCGAGACTTTCACCACGGACTGTTAACCCAGAAAAGCGTTCGTGGGGAAACGGCAAGCGAACGGATTCGCCGGATATCGAAAGTCCCGTGCCGCCTCCGGATAGCGTAGAGTTTTCCCTTGGGACCTGGCGAATGCGGGTGTCCGAGTAGTCTCGCCGTTTCAAGTTGAGCGCGGATTCGGCCAAGTCAATGGAGCCTGGGTTCAATATCGTACCCTTCGTGTTTCTGCTGAAGGTATCATCTATCCGTTGCTCGAAGAGTTGTCCATGCATTATGAACAATACGGTCCGGTGAACGGTCGATCCGATTGCGTGATCGATTCAAGAGGTTTCCTCCGGAAGGTGCCACTTTCTGTCGCCAGGCAGCTGACGAGAGACGGGGTGGGTCGGGAGTCTTCCTTTCAGGGGACAGGCTTCCAGGTTCGAGGCGCGAAATATGGATGCGCCCAACTGTATATCAGCCTGTGGCAAAAGTCGCCACGGCATCCGACCGTCCCTGCATCCCGGCGGACTGCGTTGCTATCGGCTCACATACTCCCGGTATGCACCCGAATCGCTCCTGGTCCGGCGGGCGCAGGAACGGTTTCGGTGCTCGCGGGACTTTCACCACGGACTGATATGGCCGGACGTAACGTCGCTCCGTACGGCAAACTGAAGAGATGAATCAGCAAATCTTGGCCGTTGGCACTTTGATTCTCGCACTAGGCTCATATGCAGGCTTGGGCCTGTTTGAGCCCTCCGATTCCTCCTTCATTTTTGTGGACGTGACCAGGAAGGCCGGGATCAGCTTCCTCCACAAAAACTCACCATCTGCCAACAAATACGTCGTCGAAACCATGGGGTCGGGTTGCGGCTTTCTGGACTTCGACGCCGATGGCCACCTGGACATCATTCTTGTCAATGGCGGTTGGACCCCTGGGACGGACAAGAGTCTCTCCTTCGATCATTTCCTGTATAGGAATCGCGGAGACGGCAGCTTCGAGCGGGTCACTGCCTCAGGAATTGAGGCGAATCAGTACTACGGAATGGGGGTCGCCGTAGGAGATTACGACAACGACGGCTTTGACGATCTATTTCTAACCCATTTTGGCGGGCCGGATCTCCTTTATCGCAACCATGGGAACGGAGCCTTTGGAAATGTGACACAGGCGGCGGGGGTCGGGGGCGATGGCCGTTGGAGTACCAGTGCCGCGTTCCTGGACTATGACAATGACGGTGACCTGGACCTTTATGTGGCCAGCTACCTCGATCATTCGTTTGAAAACTATGAGATCTGCCGTTATGCATCCCTCGTTTCCTACTGCAAGTCGCCCTACAACGGCGTCTCCGACATCTTGTACCGAAACGATGGCACGGGCACCTTTACCGACGTCAGTCAAGAGGCCGGCATCGCCCTGTCAAGCGGCAAGGGTATGGGAGTGGTTCCGGTGGACTACAATCGGGATGGCATGATTGACGTTTACGTAGCCAATGATAGTGTTGACAATTTTCTCTTCAAGAATGAGGGCGATGGAACTTTCTCCGAGATAGGATTGTTGTCGGGAACGGCTCGTGGCGAGAATGGCGAGCATCAGGCGGGCATGGGAACCGTGGCCGCCGACTACAACGGTGACGGCTTTCTCGATATTGGGGTGACGAATTTCGATCGGGAATATCTGGCTCTTTACAGAAACCGCGGGGACGGATTCTTCGAGGACATGAGTTCCCGGACCGGAGTTCAGATTCCCACCCGGCCCTATGTAGGATTCGGCCTGGCCATGATGGACGCGGACAACGATGCCGATTTGGATCTCTTGGTCGCCAACGGCCACGTCCTGGACAACGCCGAGAGGGTCCGGACCGGAGCAACGTACCGGCAGCCGAAAGTTCTACTGGAGAACGCGGCCGCCCGTTTCCAGGACGTAACTTCCATGCGGGGTAAGGCGTTGAAGGTTCCTCAGGTCAGCCGGGGTCTGGCATGGGCCGACTACGACAATGATGGAGACCTCGATGTACTGGTCAGCAATTGTGGTGGAAGCCCGCAACTGCTTCGCAATGAGGGGGGCAACCGAAATCCCTGGTTACAATTGAGACTGGTCGGCAAGCAATCCAATCGAAACGGATTCGGAGCTCTTGTGGAACTCCAAGCCGGTCCGAGACGCTTGTTGGGCCAGGTCACTTCCGCCGGAAGCTATCTTGCTGCCAGTGACTATCGGGCACATTTTGGCCTGGGCGAGTACGAGGGCCCTCTGGAAGTAACTGTTTCCTGGCCCAGTGGAGTCCGCGATTCTCTTCAGAACATCCAACCTCGGCAACTGATTGTTCTGAAAGAAGGAAGCACCGTGACCGAATCGAGAACTTTCCGCTGATAGACGATGCCACGTCACTACGAAATCGAGCCAATCCCATATGCGCCGTGTAGCGCTTCTCCCTGGTTGAAGCGTGCCATGGAGTACTCGCTGATGGGCAGTCGTGGTTCAAGCCCGAGCACGCTCTGAGCCAAAGCTTCGCTAATGGTCGGGGCCAGCTTGAAGCCGTGACCACTGAACCCAACCGCAACGTAGATATTCTCCAGTCCCGGTACAGGGCCCACCAGCGGGTTCCAATCGGGGGTGATATCGTAAGGCCCGGTCCAGGTGGCCGTGCATTCTGCCTTGGCGAAAAACTCAGGCATCCGTTTGGACATCAAGGCGCCGATCCGGGCGATGTGAGCTTGATCGACATGGTCGGTTAGGGAATCCGGATCCTCAATCGGGTCACCGTGGTCACCCGTACCGATGAGCACTGTCCCTCCGCTGTCCGATCGAAGATATATTTTGTCAGGCGTCGTCAGGTCTTTCACAATGGGCCAGTCGATTTCGTAGGGTTGATCGCTTTTGAGTGTGATGACTTTGTGCCGGCTAACGACATAAGGAAACTCGATACCGATCATTTGCCCGAGTACCTGGGTCCAGGGACCAGCGGCCAGCACGACTATCGAGCATTCGAAGTCGCCGCCGGGAGTCCGGACGGTCTTTACCTGCCCATTGAGGCGGATGCCGGTCACCGGAGTGTTGGTCTCAATGGTCACGCCGAGCTCTTGAGCGCGCCGGGCGTAAGACGTCGTAGTCAAGTAGGGGTCGCAGTAGCCACCGCGAGTGTCGTAGCCGATGACCTCGACATCGTCGAGATAGAGCAGAGGGTGGATCTGCGCGGCTTCATCACGAGAGACTGTCTTGGTGTCGATACCATACTCATTTTGTCTGCGAAACACGGCTTGCATCGGTTCGTCGTATTCTTCCGGGCCAAGGATCAAATAGCCCGTACGGCGAAAGCCGGCATCGCCGCCAACGATCTCGGAGAAATCCTCGAATATCTTCAAGCTTTCTACGGCATGGATGAGGTTCGTCTCGATCGAATAGTGGGTGCGCGAAGCGGCACAAGATTTTCCCGTGCCCCCAGAGCAAACCGCCTTGCGTTCAAGGAGCACTACATTCTTGGCGCCGTTCTTGGCCAGATTGTATGCGACACCGCAACCATACACCCCAGCACCAATGATGATGATATCGGCTGTTTTTTTCGTCCTCATGCCGCGCCGTCTCCAACGTATAAATTATATAGTTGCCACGATACTGAAAATACGATCCAAGACGCAACCCCCTGGCGCCCTTACCACACGAGCCAGGACCAATCGGGGAAGTCCGGTTCTTGGACTCGAATTGGGACGATTCGGTGGGGGTTCCACGCAGAACCTCAAAACCCGGAAGCAGGCTGGAGGCGCCGCGGTTGAACAGTCCTTGGTGAGAGTTCCGCGCAGCATCGAGCAGCGCCTTTGCACCGGAATTCCACCGTTTCCCCTTTTTCGTCGACGACGGCACGTCCCCGGGAGAAGTTTTTGCTATCGTTGTACGTAACAGCCCGTGGCAAAAGTCGTCACGGCATTGGACCGTCCCTGCATCCCGGCGGACTGTGTTGCTATCGGCTCACATACTCCCGGTATGCTTCCGTTGCGCCTTGTCCGGCGGGCGCAGGAACGGTCTCGGTGCTCGCGAGACTTTCGCCACGGACTGCTACACTCCATATTCCGATTATTCGGAGGGACGATTCTCAGAAGACAAGAGGTGCCGTCAGAGCGGCCGATGACGCAGGGTAGGGATTTGAGTCAACTGGAATCGAGACCGATTCCGAAGGCGTTGCCCCGCCGGACTTGGTTCAGCATCCTGTCTGGCTTGATGATGGCCCCGTGGACTCGATCCCTGCGCGGCCAGCCAATATTGGGGTCCACGACCCTTCGGGCGGTCGAAGGGAGGCTGACTCCCAACGATCTCTTTTTTGTTCGCAGCCATTTCCCGGAGCCGAATCTGTCGTTGCAGAGCTGGAGGCTGCGGATCGAAGGCCATGTCGCCAGTCCGTTTGAGATTCAGATGAGTGATTTGCTCGAGGCCGAGACCACACGATTGGAGGCGGTCCTGGAGTGTGCCGGGTTCGACCTCGGAGGCGACAACCTTGCCGCCAGCAACGCTGAGTGGGAAGGAGTGATGATGTCCGACCTGCTGCGTAGAGCGGGTGTTTCGGAAGGGGCTTCTCGGGTATTGCTCCAAGGAACTGATTCCGGAAGTCTGGGGCCGTCGCTTCCCAGCTATCCATTTACGCGGATCATCCCTTTGAAGAAGTGTATGGCGCCGGAGACCCTGGTGGCATTCAAGATGAACGGCCGATTTCTTCCGTCGGAACACGGGTTTCCGGCACGCGCCCTGGTTCCGGGACACTATGCCACCGATTCGGTCAAGTGGTTGAGCCGCATCGTGATCCTGAAAGAGGAGGATCGTCCGGATGCCTTCTACTCGAGTGGAATGGACCGGCTTTACCTGAGAGAGGTGGGAACTCCCGAGGGAAGAGTCATCAGGTCCCGGGTGTCCAATCTTCTCATCAAGTCGCGGATCGCCGCTCCGGTCCCCGAAAGCCGTTGGCCTCCAGGCCCCCATACAGTATGGGGGTTTGCCTGGTCGGGAGCCAGCGAGGTTGAAGGAGTCGAAGTCAGCTTCGACGGAGGCGGCACC
>CATOST010000045.1 GCA_951812665.1 uncultured Acidobacteriota bacterium | reverse complement strand
CATCCCGGAAAGCGTCGGCGATGGCCTGGATGGCGCTGAGCTGATGGTTGCTCTCGAACAGAGCGAACTCGGTCTCGTCGGCCAGAAACTCCCCGTCGGCGGCCGCGTCCGAATCCTCATCCGGCAACGAGGCCTCGCTTTCCCGATCCTGTTGGGAGAGACGTCCCAGTACCCTGGCCAACTCTCCGGGGTCGGAGCTGAAATCCACGAGAAGCTCGAGTCCCTGGTCGTATGCCAGGACGGCGACGGCGTCTTGCGGCGTCAGTTGCCGGTCCAGGAATCGGAGGGCCGACTCGCGCATCATCCGCGAGTCCTGGATGTTGGCGTTGGAGAAGTTGAAGAGGAGGATCAGATATCGCTTCTCCGGGGTGGCCGGAAAGTCCGATTTCGGTCCGGATGGAACCGTCGGCCGAGGAGCCTCGGGCAGGGACCGGCGCACGGTGACGCGTTCGCTGGTGAGGGGCAGGAAGACTTCTTGGAAATACCCGAGCTGCTGGGAGACTCCCTCCTCAATAAGGGTGAAGTCCTCCGATTTCAGACCCCGGACGGGGCGGCCCTCGGAATCCCGGACCTGGACGTCCACCAGGATCAGGTTGGTCCTCACGCGGAAGCGGACGGGGGAGTCCTGGCTCCAGAGGCAGTGCCAAGCCAAAACGCAGACCATGGCGGAAGCAACCATCCGGGCCGGGTGCCGGGCTTCGGGCGCGGGCCGGCTCGGAAGATCCCGGTTTCCAGTTCCGGCAAGTCGCTTCATGGACACTCGAGGACCTCGGCGTCAGAACATGAATCTCAGGCGCAACTGGATCCGCCGCATCTCGGAGACCGATGTGATCTGTCCGAACCCGCGGGAGTTCACGATAGAGTTCAATCCAGTGTAGTTGACATGATTCAGCAGGTTGGTGGCCTCTGCCTGCAGGATCAGCCGCATCCCTTCGCCTCCCAGCGGGATGGACCGCGCCAGGTTCAAGTCGACGGTCCAGGACCCTGGGCCTTGGATGGTATTGCGGCCTGCATCCCCGAAACTCCCCGGGTCAGGCAGACGGAATGCCGCGGTATTGAACCAGGCTCCGGTGGAGCGTTGGGAAGCGGGCAACATGACAGGAAGTCCGGTCGCGCTGGCCCGTTCGCTGGCCTGGGAGGCGCTGCCGCTGTTGTTGATCTGATTGCCCAGCACACGGGCCGTCAGGAAGCGGCCGCTGTTGACCGTGAGACTCGTGTTCAGAAACCAGTTGCTGAAGATGGAACTGAGGATTCCCCGGTCCCGGAGCCAACGGTGGCGGTCGCCGAAGGGAAGCTCATAGAAACCGCCCAGCCGCAGGCTGTGGCGCCGGTCCAAGTTGGAGGGGCCCCACTCCGAGCTCAAATCGTCGTCGTTCTGGGCCACCACCCGCCCCCCTCCTGAGAGCGTGGCCGCGTTGTCCAGCGACTTGCCGTACTCGTAGCGGAGGTTCAACCTGAAGCCGGATCGGACCCGTCTCACCGCCAACACCTGGAGGCCGTGGAAATAGGAGGAGGCCCCCGGAGTCAGGAACAGGAACTGGGCCGTGTCGCTGATCCGCAGGATTCCGTCCCGGAGCCGGTTGGGTGCTCGCAACAGTTCCAGACCCGTCCCCCGGGAGCCGGCATATCCCAGACTGAGGAAGAAGTTGCGGGGGAGCGACTGCTGCAAAGACAGGTTCCAGGTTTGCACCGTGGCCAACCGGAAGTGGGGGTCCACGGCGTAGGTGTTGGGGACTTCTTCCTCGAGATTTCCGGAAAACGCCGATTCGATGGGGAGAAAATCTTGTCCGGCCACCGTTTCTTGAATCGCGAATCCGAAGGGGGGCTGCGAGATCAGCTCTCCGGCCATGGCGGTGTAGGACTCCTGGGGATAGAAGACTCCGTAATTGGCCCGGAGAACAGACGCCGTTCGGCCGGATCTGAGGCGGAGGGCCAGCGCGACTCGCGGGGCCAGGTTGTTGCGGTCGTCCCGGATCAGCGCTCTCGGGACGATTCCCGAATAGGGTCCCTGGCTTCCTGGAAATACGGTCGCCGCCGCCAGGAACCCGGGGGCCACGTCCAGATTGGCCATCCGGTCGTACAATTCTTCCCAGGGCGCCACGTATTCGTAGCGGAGACCCCACTGCAGGGTGAGCCTGGAGTGAATCCTCCAGTTGTCGTTGATGAAGAGGGAGTATTCCGGCGCCCTCAGGTAGTGGTCGCTGTTGCCGTATTGAATCCGGCTGCTCTGGGCCCGACCGAGCAGGAAGTCGGCAAAGTCGTATCCGGTCCCGGCCACGGGCCGGCCCGAAGCATAGGCGCTGGTGGCAACTCCGGCGAAGACCTGGACCCCCGCGCCTTCCGGGTTGCCCAACTGATTCCGCCGGTTCCAGGCCATCTCCCCGCCAAACCGGAAATGGTGTCCCGCAAAGGTCAACTGGAGAGAGTCGCTCACCGAATGAGTCTCCCGGACGTTCACGAAGGAGCTGCCGTCGGAAAGGGAGGTGTAGTTCGTGAACTGAATCTGGGGGAGACCGAAGTCGATGGGAGCCGTCGACGTATTCCGGATACCCAGATCGGAGCTCACGTTGGCTTGATAGGCGAACGGATTGAGACGTCGGCTCCGGTTCCGGTTCCAACGGACGCGCAGATTGTGCAGAAGCCCTCCTGCCGTCGTCTGGACCAGATTCAACGAAAGGTTCTGCCCGCGCTCGCTGCCGCGTCCGTAAAGGGCCGGAAAAGCGTTGAATTCATCACGATCATTGCGGTTGAAGTTGTAGCTTCCCATCAGTCGCAGGGCGCCGGAAAGCGAGTGGAAGATCCGGGAATTCAGCCGGTTTCCGGCAATGCCAAGGGTTCCAGGTTCAAGTAGTTGAGGTAGGGATCGGAACGGTTGGGGAGGGGAAAAAAGGCGAGCAGGGATTGGGAAACGGGATTGAGCCGGCCGCTGGGAAGCGATGCCCCCCCGTAGGCTTGACCGCTGGAGGGATCGAATATTCGTACCGGTTCGCCGGCCAGAGGGCCGGATCGATAGGTGGTTTGGGAGAAATCGCCTTGCCGTTCCGCGGCGGTGGGAACCGATGCGTATTGGGTTCGCAGTTCATCTCCCCAGTTGGTGTTGAAGTCGACGAAGAAAAAGGAACGGCGGCGGCCGAAGAAGGATCCCCTCGACGAGTTGTCCTGCCGGGTCAGTGGGCCGCCTGCGGATACACCCGTGTTCCACGAAATGTAGTCCGGATCCGGCGTTTCTCCACCGTCCAGCGAATAGGGTTTCGCATCCAGCGCCGAGCCGGAGAATCCCATGGTAACGGCGCCCTGAATCCGATTCACTCGTCCACCGGCGATCCGGGCTCCCCGGAACCCGCCTCGTCCACCGCGCCCCCCTCGGCCCATGACGGCGCCCATTATCTGACTCTCGCTGGCGCCGAATCCGCCTCCCTGGCGGAGTGACGCGCCTTGGATCAGCACTTCTTCCTGGTCTCTTCCAGACGTTTGTCCTGGGCTCCGGCGCTCTGTTGAGCACCGATACGGATTTCTTCGAAAGGATCGTCGTCGAAGGAATTCTGGCGTCGCGGGCCGCGTTGTCTGGTCGGGGCAGGTCTGGCCTCGGCCCGGAAGAAGTCCTTCTCGAACTCCAGGCCCCATTGGTACCCCTTCCACGACTGGGAGGTTTCGATCTCGATTCCTCCGCCGAAGCCCATTCTGCCGCCACCGCCTCGCCCACCGGGCCGATCCCCTCTCCCAAAACCACCCCGGCGACCAAACCCGCCCATGGTGACTGTGGCTGTCTGGGATCGGGGCACGGTTATCCCCTGGTTGGGGTCAAGAGCCAGATCCAAAGTCAGGCGGGCGTCGCTGATGAAGACACCGGCCGAGAAACGAATCCGGACCCGGAGCGGCATGGCCGTTTCAGGGTCGATCCAGATCTGGGCCTCCCGAACCTTCAACCCCCGGATCTTGGGCTCGGTCTTCACTTCGACGGCCGGTCGTTCGTCGATCTGCGCCGGACCTATGACCTTTGCCTTCCTGAGGAAGTCCTGAGAGGTCAGAATGTCGAGCCCCTCCAGCGGACCGAGCGCATTCATGAAACGTCTGCCGCGGCGCGACGAGGGGTCCAGGGGACGACCATTGCGGCTCAGGCTCAAGATCTCTTTCTTGAACTCCTTAGTGTCGCCCAGGTAGTGGCGTTCCCGGGAATCGAACCGCTGGTTTCCGAAGGGCGTGTTGGCTACGGTCCGGTTTTCAATCTCCACCGAATAACCCGATAGAAGCTCCCTTCTGAGCTCAAGCACACGAGCGAGGCGCCCCAGGAGGTCCGGGTCGGGAACTCCGGAGCAGGGAATCAGGCAGAGCAGCGACGTTACCGCGGGAATGATCCAACGGTGGCGCCGCTTCCGGGGGGAAAGGGGGTCGCATCATTCCTTCTCATAGACCAGAGTATGGTCCATGTCACCTCGTGGCGTCCTCAGCGTCACTGACCCGGTCAGGGTCTTGCCGTCATCCGCAAGGCTCCACCGCGTCTTCTGCTCGATCCTGAAGCTGCCCCGGGGAGTCTCCCGCTCCTGAATCTGTTTGACTTCCAGTTCGGAGCCCTTCCATTTGGCCTCTATGGTTCCGGTGCCCCAGGGGGAGGAGACTTCCTGCGCTCCGGCGCCGGGCTTGAGGGTGATCTCCCTGGAGCCGCCTCGTCCTCCCTCTTGGACGAAGATCAGAGTATCGCCATCCTGGCGCACCGAGATCCGAGAAGGCATCATTCCGCCGCCCCGACCGCCGCCGCGCCGGCCACCCCGAAAACCACGATCTCGATCACCGTCGCGCCGACCGCCACCGCCACGGAATCCGCCGTCTCGACCGCCGCCGCGGCCACCGCCACCGCCGCGGCCGAAACGGGGCATCTCGCTCTTGTCCTCGTTCAGAGTCCAGTCGCCCGAGAGGTTCGGGGTCTCCTCAGCCCGGGAATTAGTCCCCGCCCAGATCATTACCAGAACCGTGGCGAACAATGGAATAAACCGTCCCGATTGTGACATATCGTATTTACCTCCGGTTGCCGTCCGTTTCCGTGGCTGTCTCAGTCGCTGTCACCGATTCAGTACGGGAGCGGGTCCCCTTTGTTTCGTTCCGGGCCGTCTCCGCCGGTTTGACCGGTTCCGGGGGCCGGTGTTATTAGAGAGCCGCGCTCATGACCCTGGAAATCGGTTTTCTCTTTGTCCTTCTGGCGGTCATGGTCTACTTGTTCCTGACCGAAAAGCTTCCTGTCGATCTGACGGCCTTCCTGGGTCTTGTGGTCCTCACTTTGGTGGGATACGTGACGCCGGCAGACGCTTTCACCGGATTCTCGTCGCCGGCGGTGATCACCATGATGTCGGTTTTCATCGTCGGTGCTGCGCTCTTGCACACCGGTGTGGCCGATCGTGCCGGGGGGTTCATCTATACGCTCGTTGGGAGCCGCGAGATTCCGCTGACCGTGATCCTGATGGCGATTGCGGGTTTGCTTTCCGCCTTCATGAACAACATAGCGGCGACGGCGGTTCTCATGCCGGCTGTCGGGAGCATCGCCTACCGGAGCGGCATTCCTCCGTCCAGGCTCTTCATGCCCCTCGCCTTCGGGGCCATACTGGGAGGAACCACGACATTGGTCGGTACTGCCTCCCAATATCCTGGGCGGGACCCATAATGCGGGAACGGGGCTTGAAGCCCTTCGGTCTCTTTGATTTCACTCCCGTCGGTTTGGCCATCCTTGCGGCCGGTATCCTGTTCATGGTGACCGCCGGCCGGAAGCTGCTCCCCCGGCGCGAGGTGGGTCCCGTCACCAGCGAGTCGTCTCATTTGTCCCAGGTCTATCAGTTGCACGAACGGTTGTTCTCACTCCGTATTCCACCCCAGTCCGGGTTGGACGGAATCTCCCTGGGGGAGTCACGTTTGGGGACCGCCCTCGGGATCCAGGTCGTTGCTATTTTGCGGCGGGGCAGGAGACGGCTCGCTCCGGAACCGGCTACGCTCCTTGAGGGCGGGGATGTGCTGCTGGTGGAGGGTCGGCGGGCGGACCTGAGGGATCTGATGAAGGTGCGGGACTTGAAGCTTCAGAAGACCACGGCAGGCCAGCTGCCACGACCGGTGAAGGGGGTGACAGGGGTTCGGCTGCGATTGCCGGACGATTCTAAATTGCTGGGACAGAGTCTCCGGGAGATCCGTTTCCGCGAACGCTTCAGTGCCGTCGTGGTGGCCATCCATCGGGGTGACGAATACATAAAGGATGACCTGGCAAGAAGGACACTGCGCAAAGACGACGAGTTGTTGGCGCTGGGGGCTCGTGCCCAGTTGGAGAGACTGCGGTCTCAGAATGCCCTGCGGCTGAAGGAAGTGGGATTGTCGGTGCTGAGGAACGTTTGGGATCACCTCTTTATGATCCGGGTTCCGAAGGGGTCCGCCTTGGTGGGCTCAACGGTCGGCAATAGCCGAATCGGCGAGCTGGTGGGTGTCACCGTGGGCGCCATCATCCGAGGAGGAATGACCCATCTCGGGGTGTTCGCGGATGCCGAGATCCAGGAAGGAGACGGGTTGCTCGTATCCGGGGACGCGGACCAGATCGTGCGGCGTCTCGGGATGGGAGACTTGGATCTCGATCCGGGAATCGGTGGGATCTCCATTGAAACGGACGATGTGGGCCTTGCCGAAGCCGCACTCGCGCCGCGCTCGTCTCTGGTGGGCCGCACCCTCAAGGAAGTGAAATTCCGGGATCGATTCGGCCTTCAGATCCTGGCCGTCTGGCGAGAAGGCCGGCCCCTCCATTCGGGATTGGCCAATCTCTCCCTCCGTTTCGGAGACGCCCTCCTGCTGCAGGGTCCCTGGGACCGGATTCGGAATCTGGGGCTGGACGCCGACCTGGTCCTGTTCTCCCGGGCAGAACGCCGGCCTCGGCGCACCCACAAGGCGCCTTTCGCCTTGGCGGGGCTGTTGGTGATGGTGGCCATGGTGGTCAGCGGCTTCCAGCCCATCCACGTCGCGGCGTTTACGGCGGCGAGCCTGGTTCTGCTGTTCGGAACCCTGACCATGGAGGAGGCCTACCGCGCCATCGAGTGGAGAGTGATCTTTCTGGTGGCGGCGGTATTGGCGTTCGGATCCGCTATGGAGCACACGGGGGCAGCGTTATTGCTGGCCAATACCGTAACCGGATTGGCGGGACCCTGGGGTGAATATGGGGTCCTGGCCGCGTTGGTGTTGCTGACGAGTCTGATGAGCCAGGGCCTCGACGGCGCTCCCGCGGTGGTGCTGCTGGCGCCGGTCGCGTTGAATGCGGGCGCCCAACTGGGACTTGACCCGCATACGGTCATGATGAGCGTCAGTCTGGCCGCATCGGCTGCATTCATGACGCCGTTCAGCCACAAGGCAAACCTCCTGGTGATGGGAGCAGGCGGGTATCGAACCGTCGACTACATCCGGGTTGGGACACCATTGACCGTGGTGATTCTGATTCTGCTGGTGCTCCTGGTACCGATCTTCTCTCCCCAGGGGTTGTGACGGGATGTCCGCTAGAGATTCGCGAACTCGATTGACGTGGCTGCTCCTGGCTCTGCTTGCCACGCTGAGCCTGGTCCTGGGAATCCTCATTCTGAGCGGCGCCAGGAGCAATTGGGGACCCATCGATCATCCTCGGTTCCCGACCCTGCAGCGCAGCGGGTGGAGTTGGGAGAACAATGACCTTCTCTTGGCAGGTGTCTGGCTCCTGGGGGCGCTTCAGATCTCCGTCTATCTCTGTCTCCTGGGTCTGGGTCTGGCGGGACGAAAGGGATTGGGCCCGCTGCGAGTTCCCCTGTTGCTGGGAGGCTTCCTCCACGCCGGAATCTTTTCCTGGATGATTCTGGCCCACGTCTTTCCGATCGCGCCTTCTCTCTGGTCCTTCCCGCCGCCCACGGTGGTGATGGTGTTCTTCCTCTGGATTCTGCCCCCCTTCTATTTCGTGATCCTGTACGTCATGGTCTTCGACCGGTGGATCCTGAACCATGAGAGTCTCCGGCGCTTTCGGGAGTTCGTCCATTCCCGGAGAGGGAAGGGATCGGGGTGATGGACCCCTCCCGAAGCTCGGTGATCCTGGTCTTCGTGGGTCTGTACATGGGAATGTGCGTCGCGGTCGGCCTGTGGGCTCTGAGCCGGACGCGCTCCACGCGGGATTTTTTCATGGCCGGGCGCGACCTGGGCATCTGGGTCACCGGTCTGGCCGTCTTCTCCAGCACCATGAGCGGATTCGGGTTCGTGGGGGGACCCGGTCTGGTCTATCGGATGGGAATGACGTCCGTCTGGATGGTGATGAGCATCCCCCTCGGATACGTCCTCTGTTTCGCTCTGCTGGCCAAACGGATTCGGCTTCTCGCGGAACTCCGGGAACCGGTCTCATTGCCCGATGCGGTGGCGGCCCGGTACGGCAGCGAGGGATGCCGTTTCCTCGCCGCTCTCGCCATTCTCCTCGGTGTGATGGGATATCTCGCAACCCAGATCCTGGCAATGGCCACGGTGCTCAGGGACCTGGTGGCGGGCGCCGGCTTGGGCAATTTCAGCATGGAGGCGTGCGTCGCCTTCTCCTGTGCGGTCCTGGTTTTCTATTGCGTGACGGGCGGCATCATCGCTTCGGTCTATACCGATCTGGTACAGGGCCTGGTCATGGTGGCCGCCGCCGTCCTGGTCTTCCTGGCCACCGCCAACGTGGCGCCTGGAGGCTGGAGCGGGATCGTCTCGTCCATAGCGTCCGACGACCCCGGTTCCATGAGCCCGTGGGGCACAATGGGGGCGTTCCAGGGACTCTCCTGGTACCTGCTCTTCATTCTGGGAGTCTCCGGTCAACCCCACGTGGTGACCAAGATGATGATGAACCGGCGGATCGAGGACGCCAAATACATCCTGCCCGTATCCGCCCTCGGGTACGCCGTCTCCGCGCTGCTCTGGATCAGCATCGGACTGGCCATGCGTGCTCTCGTGATCCAAGGCATTCATCCGGAACTTTCGGGAGCCGATTCCGCCGCTCCCCAATTCCTGGCTCACTACGTACCCCCGGTTCTGGCCGGCATCGTTTTCGCGGCCCTCTTCGCGGCCATCATGTCGACGGCGGACGGCTTCCTCAACATCGGTGCCGCAGCCGTCGTCCACGATATTCCGCGGGCGCTCCGGGGGTATTCGCTGGAAAACGAGCTCTTCTGGGCCCGGACGGCCACCGTGATCATCGCCGCCGTGGCTTCTGTTTTTGCCCTCTACAGCGGCGATCTCGTGGCCATTCTGGGAGCCTTCGGTTGGGGGACCTTTGCGGCGGCGCTGGTTCCGGTCGTGGCCGTGGGATTGAACTGGAAGCGGGCGACGGCCCTGGCGGCCAAGACGGCGATTCTGGTCAGCCTGATCATCAATTTCGCGTTTCGCCTGCTCGACGTCCAAGTTCCGTGGGGCATCGATCCAGGCGCGATTTCGCTGTTGGTTTCGCTCACCCTGTTCGTTGGGATTTCACTGGCTTCCCCACCGCCGGTACTGGATCCGGAAATCGACCGGTTGCTGGACACGTGAGGGTGAGAATACGAGGAATGAGAAAACGAGGAAAGAGGAGAGAGTGAAGCCAGGCGGGTCGTTTCCGCCTTGACCGGTCGTGGGAGGGCGGCTAGGCTCGCGATATCATGAACAGAAAGCTCGGAAAAGCATCAGTTACCATCTTACTCTGCCTCCTGACGGTGTCTTTGAACGGGCACGAGGGACCTCCCAATACGTTGGTTCCGTTCACGGCCCCTGACTTTATCGGGGATCCGGTCATCGGCCGCCAGCTCTCCGACGTGGCCGAGTTCGCCATTCATCTCTTGCAGTGGACCGAAACCGACCGGAGCGTGGCGAAGCTGCAGCGAACCCTCAAGGGCAAGGTCGGAAGTTTCTACCGGCGCTGGAACGGCACCGTGACCGAGGCTCCGGGGTTGGAGGAGATCGTCCGGTTCACGACCGAGAGTTACGAATCCCTCACCTGTCCGCAGCTCACCAAGATCGAAGTCGGCTCCGCCGTGACCCTGTTGGAGGCACCTGAGAAACTGGATCTATTGGGGTTCGCGGGAACGGAAGTTCCGGTGATCATTCGAAACTCCAGCCCTAAGGAAGTAGCCGTGACCATCGGCTCCGGGTCCCAAGAGGTGGAAGTGGAGCCCCGGATCGTCCGTCTCAGGGGAGGAGAGACCCAGGGCGCCTGGCTGATCGTCTCTCCCATCCGGTCGGAGGCCTCGGCGCTGGTGCTCACGGTAAATGCGGGCGCCGTCACAGGACGGGTATCGGTCCCGGCGCGGGTCCGAAATATGAGTCTCCTGCGGGTCAAGGTCGTGGATGGATCAGGTCTTGAGACGCCCGCCCGCGTCTATCTCACCGGTGCCGACGGGAAGCGCCATACGCCGGACGAGATCATTCCCCGCATCACCAGCGCCGACTACGGCCAACCCTATGGCGGCGAATACTATTTCTACACCGACGGCGGTTTCTCCGTGAGTCTGCCCGAGGGCGAGACTCGGCTGGAGGTGGTCAAGGGGTTGGAATACGCGCCCCTGAGAATGACCTTTCAGATGCCGCCGGCCGGCCGGAAGGAGATCGTGGCCCGATTGGACCGCACCTACAACATGGCGGCCAAGGGATGGTTCTCGGGGGATACTCACATCCACCCCAACCTCTTTTCCGACACCCGGATCCGGCCTCGGGACGTACTGCGGATCACCAAGGCCGAGGACCTGAACGTTCCCCACCTCCTGGCCTGCAACGACACCGACGGATTCATCACCGACCTGGTCTATTTCGAAGGGAAACCCAACCGCCTCTCGGAGCAGAACTACATCCTCTACTGGAACCAGGAGATGAGGAACTTGAGGGTCTACGGCCATATGGCCTTCCTGAAGCTCAAGGAGTTCGTTCATCCCTCCTACGTCGGATGGCCCCGGACCGATCACCCTTACGACTATCCGCCCAATTACGAGTTGGCGGCTGCCGCCAAGCAGCAAGGGGCGGCCGTCATCCAAGTGCATCCGGGGTTGCCCCAGGAATACCCGGTGGACATCGCCCTGGGAGTGGTCGACACCATCGACGTCATGTGCCAGGGGAACGAGGAGAAGAACACGGCGGACTGGTACCGGCTTCTCAACTCCGGATTCAGGTGTGGGATCTCGGCGGGGACGGACTGTTTCCTGAACGTCCCCTACCACCTGCTGGCGGGAGCCGGCCGGGTCTACGTGAATACCGGGACCCGGCTGACCTATGACAAATGGATCCAGGCCTATCTCGAGGGCAGGAGCTTCGCTTCCAACGCTCCCCTCGTCGAATTCAGCGTCGACGGTAAGGGGGCGGGGGAGGAGATCCGCTGGAGTTCCGGATCCCGGACGGTGCGCGTCGAGGCCCAAGCGGTCTCCCACGTCCCCATGCAGAGCATGGAGGTGGTGGTCAACGGAAAGCCGGTCTTTACGGTGGAGGCCACCGACGAGGGGACACGGGCGAGCCTGTCACGGGAGATCCAACTGGACGAAAGCGCCTGGATCGCGGTTCGGGTCCGGGGCGAAGCCCATCGCCTGGTGCCCAACGACACCGAACTCTACGCCCACACCAGCCCGGTCTACTGCTATCGGGACGGATCTCGCATCCATTTTCGGGAGGATGCGCTCTATTTCGTGGAGCAGATCGACCGTCTGGTGGACCGAGTCGACCGCAACGGGGTCTTCAAGAATGCCGCCCAGAAACAGAAGGTCGTGGACCTGTTTCGCAAGGGTCAGGATGTCTACCGCAAAATCGCCCGCGAGGCGACGCGGTAAAGTCTCCCGTTCCAAGGCTCAACCCTTCTTGTCGAGGCTCCAGATTCCCGCGCCCCTGGCCGCGATGTACAGAAAGACAAAGGCGTAGATCGCAGCCAACTCCCCCTTGTTCTGGATCGGCCAAATGCCGTGAGGCTGATGGGCCATGAAGTAGGCCACGGCCATCTGACCGCTGGAGATGAAGGCGGCCCAACTGGTCAGGAGTCCCACGGCGATCAGAAGGCCCCCCACCAACTCGACGATTCCGGCCAGGCCCATCAGGCTGATCAGGGGCGCCGCCGCGCCCGATTCCCCCCCGACGCCGCCGAATAGGCCCAGGACCTTCTGGGCCCCGTGGAAGGCGAACAGAAAGCCGGAGACGATCCGGACCAGAGCATACGTCTCATTCGAGTACTTTGCCAGAATACTTTTCATAAATCCCCCTTAATAATGACAAATTAGATCTAAGTCGAACCCGATCCGTCGGCGCGTCACCAGTTGATGCCGAATCATACCAAAACCGGGAAATGAGGAAAGCGGACCGACCATTGTGAAGGCTGGGAAGATGTGGCGGAAATACCAAGAAGGGGATTGGCCGAGGGTTCTGCACGCACAAGATCATCGACATGGAATTCCGTGGCGACTTCCTGCGAGGACTGGTATAGTGCGCGCCTTATCGGACGGCCACACGGGAATGGGCCGTTGAGGCCCCCTGATTTATTGGGCCGGAAAGGACGTGATGTTGGAGAATCGGGTCAAGAGACTTCTGGCGGAGGGCAAGGCGGCTTGGGGATCGGCCCTTGCGGACGCTTCCGAATTGCTGGCAAAAGCCACCCTCAAACAAGGCATCGACTTCCTCTGGATCGACACGGAACATCGACCCTTCGGGATCAACGAAGTCCAATTGGTTCCCATCATCTGCCGTCTCGAAGGCCGGGACGCCCTGTTGCGGGTCCCCAATCTGGATCCGGGCCTCATCAAGAAGGGCTTGGACATGGGCTGCAGTTGCATCATGGTGCCCCAGGTAGACAATGCGGACCAAGCTCGGCTGGCGGTCCAGTACTGCAAATATCCTCCCGAGGGGAATCGGGGAGTAGGCCCGGTCTGGCCCATGCTGCTGGACGTGGATCTCAACGACTATCTGCAGTCGGCCAACCGGGAGACCTGTGTCGTCGTCCAGGTCGAGACCCCCGAGGGGTTGGACAATCTGGAGCGAATCGCCGAGGTCGAGGGGGTGGACGTTGTGTTTGCGGGTCCTGCCGACATTGCCGCCTCCATGGGTCATCTGGGGAACATCGGTCATCCCGAGGTTCAGAAGTGCCTGGAGGACTTTCCCGCGCGCGCAGCCTCCTGCGGCAAACCCAGCGGGATCACATTCGGCGGGTTCGACGCCTGTTGGAGAGCGTACGAACAAGGCTACCGCTTCATCAACGCCGGCAACCTCATGTACTTCGGTCAGGTCGGCATGCGCGAGTGCCTCGACAGACTTCGGGAATCGGAACGTTCCGTCTCCGCCTGAACCCTGCGGTCCAGGGACGACTACCGGATCCGTGGGGTAGGAACAGGACTGGTCTTGGTTCTGATCTGCTCAGGGAGCCTGTCCGATTCGGAGCTTGGCGAAGAAACTTCCTTCGTTTGCATGGAGAGGGTTCCCGATCCGGAGAACCTCTGCTGCAGGCCCCGGTCCAGAGCGGGCAATCCGATCGCCAGCGCGACGCTGACCGCCAGCCCAATGGCCGCTTTCCCCACGTCCTTTCCCGCCATCAGGATCGATTCCGGGATCGTTCGGTGTCTGAGCTGGAAGGCGAGAGCCAATTCGCGGCCGGACAGCAATCCCAGAAAGACCCACGTGGTGCTCATGGGGATATTGGACATCTCCTTGAAAAACAGGAGGATGGACGCATAGATGAAGTCAATCAGCGTGGCGACCCGGATATCGGTGGTATTGGTCTTGGAAGTGACGATCCCCTGAATCCGGCCCCCTCGACTCTTGAAGATGATGGCGTGCAGTACCAGCATCACGAGGGCCGCAAAAATGAGAACCTCGACTTCCGCCTTGCGCGGGAGATAGACGAAGATGTTGGCAAGATCCTGGATCAGCCATTGGCTCCACAAAAACGCGGTTGCGAGCCACTGAAAAACGACGGCGTAGGGTCGGGGAGGACGATCTCTCGTCGCCAAAAAACGGGATTCGAGGAGATTGGCGACGACCATATAGACGACGAAGCCGACGCCGATGGCGACAGCGTACCCCAGCAGAGATTTGGTGAGGATCTTCAGCAGATTCGTGGGGGCGAATACGGTCAGCACGAGAAAGGTCGTGCTGACCGGCACTCCGAATCGGGTCAGCAGCAGGATGAACAGGGGAGGAATGGCGTGCAGCCAGGTAATGCCTCCCGCGGGTTCCGGGAACTGCTCAAGGCGCCCGTAGGCGATGTCACCGCTGTTCGCCAGCCATCCATACACCAGAACGGCCAGGAGGATGAGGCAGGCGTAGATCCACAATACCCACCAGGGGCGGCGTGAGTTGGAACTGAGGAACGTCCCCAGGGTCTGGATGGCGTCGTTGGCCACGATGGAATAGGCCGCCAGAACAAATCCGACGATCATGAACAGTTCCGTCAAAAAAAACTCCCCTTTTGCCGCTCCCCGGTTTCTCTATCGAGGCTGATTCTTTCGTTCATCATTGGATCCGTCCCGGCGATAGTAACGGAGACACTTCCAAGAAATCTTGAGGAGCGCTCCCGTGGACTTGGCCAATCGATCCCGGATGAATGGATGCCGGTGATTCGCCGGTTGAGTTTTCGCTTTTCCGTGTGTCAGGCTGAGGGTTTCATGGAGGAGCCGGGAAGTGCCTGAAACCGTCGTGCTCTGGGGTCCGCCGGACGTGGACGGATCCCCCGAAGGGACCGAGGACAACCGCCTGTTGTCCGCGTGGATGAAGAAATGCTCCGATCACGGCGTCACCAAGATCATCGACGGCAGCGCCAGGGTCCTGCCGCCAGGCGACCGGACGTTGGCCCGCCCCCGGGCCGCGCGCCAAGCCGGAATGAAGTTCGATACCTATGTCGACTACAACGGCTTTCCCCGGCACGGCGGCGCGCGGATGACATACGGGTGGTCCCTCGACTTTCTCCGGCCTCCCATGATTTCGGCTCAGGCTCGAGAGATTCTCGACCGGCAGCGGCCCATTTATCACGGACCCCATGTTACCACCGAGATGTCCGATTTCGCAGTTGGACATCCGGAATTCCGGAGTCTGACCCGCAGCCGTTCCTATGTGCTGGAGCCGGGGCAGGATCTTTACCTGAGCGCCTCCTTTCCAGAGGTGCGGGATCAGCAGGCCGATATGTTTGTCGGCGCCCTGGCGGTGACCCGCGCCGACGGGCTTCAGGTCGAGTTCGTGTTGGGGAACGAAGACGAGAACGGTGTCGTGCCCTACGGCTACGAGGACCGCACCGTATCCGAGTTTCGCGCCAAGTTCGGGAAGGACCCCTTCGACTTGCCCAACAACGACCCGGATTGGATGCAGTTCCGCGCCGACTACGTCACCTTGTTCCTCTCGGAAGTCCGGGCGAAGACCAAACGGTCCTCACCCCAGGCGGTTCTTTCGACTACCATCATCGCCGGGGAGCCGGAGGACTACATCAAGGTGTTGCAGGACTGGCCGGCGTGGATCGAGAAGGGTCTGCTGGACGAGTTCTACCTCTGGTTCCGGACTGACTCGGATCTGAAGGCGGTCCGGCGGCAGGTCCGGCACGCCGTGGACGTGGCCGCCGGCCGTGTACCCGTGATCGTCGAGCTCTCCTGCTATCACCCGGGAAGCTTTCAGGATCCGAACTCCATGTTGACTGCCGGCAAGATCGCCGTCGACAACGGAGCTTCGGGGGTCGGCATCTACCGGAGCCATGCCGTCCAGCAACTGAACTTCTGGCCGGTCCTGGAAGCTTTGAGCAAGATCTGAAATGGGGGGAAATCGACCGGGTCCGCGGCTCTTCGGTTCCCTTGCATCTCTTTTCCTGGCTGTTGTTTCTCTCCTTGGGGAAGGGAACCATCCTGTCGAGCTGGGCGCCCGGCGCGAGTTGATGCTGGACGACGCCCTGTTCGAGACGATTCGAGACCTGGAGTTCCGTCAGCACTCCCCCCGCGACGCCGAAATGATCCTGGATCTGGATGCACCATGGGAGGGCCGGAAATACCATGGGTTCACCGTCTGCGGCTATCCGGTGGTGTTGCAGGACGGGAGCAGATTTCGCCTCTATTACGCCTCCTACCTGGGATTGCGCTTTGAACCCAGGGATCCCGAGACCCAGTTCACCTGCTATGCCGAAAGCAGTGACGGGGTGACCTGGACCCGAGTCCGGCTGGGCCGCGTCGAGTTCGAGGGGTCGACGGACAACAACATCCTGCTCAAGGGGAGGGCCTCACACAACTTCGCTCCCTTCATCGACACGCGGCCCGGCGTGCCGGCATCGGAACGATACAAGGCCGTCGGGGGAAACCCGGAGGCCTATGTCTTCGCCTCCGCCGATGGACTCGAATGGCGCAAGCTCAAGGAGGATCCCATCCTGGACGGAGAGGAACCGGCCTTCGATCGCCATGGAGCGATCCGTTGGGGAATGGATCCCAGCCGCAGGAGGGCGATCCTGGACTCTCTCAACGTGAGCTTCTGGGATCCTGGGAACGACCAGTATGTCCTGTTCTTTCGGGCCTATCTGCCCTGTCTGTCGCGGGATGGAAAGCGCCGGCTTCCCGAAACCCGATCGGTGATGCGGGCCACTTCACGAGACTTCCTGAATTGGGAGAACATCGAGCCCATCGAATATGGGGAACCGCGTCGGGAATGGCGGCACTCCCTCTACACCAGCGGGCTGAAACCCTACCCTCGGGCGCCCCACCTGATACTCGGATTCCCCCTGCGTACGGCTCCCCGCAAGCCCTTCCACGGCACCTCCTACGGTCTGAGCGAAACGGCCTTCATGTACAGCCGGGACACGCGAAACTTCGTCCTGGTGGACGAGCCTTTCCTGCGCCCGGGGCGCGACCCCGGGAACTGGAGCAAACACGGAAACCTCATGGCCTGGGGTATGCTGCAGACGGCGCCCGACGAACTCTCCTTCTACTACCTGCAGCACGACCATCAGCCGGACACCTTCATTCGGCGGGGTGTGCTTCGCGTCGACGGCTTCCGGTCCCTTCACGGCGGTGGTTATCCGGGCGGGACGGCGATCACTCATCCTCTCGTCTTCCAGGGAACCCGGCTGGAGGTCAATGCCGCCACCGGAGCCGGAGGCGGCATCCGGATTGCCATTCTGGATGCGGCCACGAAGCGGCCGGTTCCCGGGTATGAATTCAGCAAGGAGTTCTATGGCGACGAGATTCAGCACTTCGTCGAATACGGCGAAGGCAGGAATCTGGCGCCCCTGTCAGGAAAACCGATCCGGCTCCGTTTCGAGATGTACGAAGCGGATCTTTACTCCTTGAAGTTTCATTGAGTCACAGAGTTCTGGCCTATCGCTCCAGGACCATGGCCTTTCGGACCAGTCGAACGAACTCGCCTCTGTACCCGTGAGGATCGTCTCCGGTGGAGTCCTGAGCCCAGCCGAGAACCTGTTGCAGAGTGGCGGTTCCCTGGTGAGGCGAGTCGCGAAGAATCATGCCGAAGGCGGCCACGGCGGAGGCGAACCGGAAATCGGGCAAGGCTTCCTTGAAGCTGGCGGCGGATCCGCTGTGGGTGAACTCCAGAAGCCGGCTGTCGGCCTGATCCGGTGGCTTGTACCGGATCTTCAGCGTGAGCCACTCATTGGCATCGCCGGCCGGATTCGGTTCAGGAGGAGTCTGATACTTGAGGGGATCGATGCCGGCGACCGGATACGCGGTCCCGGCGGGAACGATCTCGTACAGGACAGTCACCTGGTGGCCGGCTCCGATCTCACCGCCGTCCCGGCTGTCGTCGTTGAACTCCTCGTCGCGTAACGCCCGGTTCTCGTAACCGATCAGACGGTAGGAATCGACCCGGGCCGGATTGAACTCGATCTGGATCTTGGCGTCCTTGGCCACCGTGACCAGAGTGGCGCCCATCTCCCGGACCAGCACTTTCCGTGCCTCCTCCAAGCTGTCGAGGTACGAGAAATTGCCGTTTCCCCGGTTGGCCAGGGACTCGAGGGCAGCGCCCTTGTAGTTGCCCGTTCCAAGACCGAGAACGCTCAGGAAGATACCCGTTCGGGCTTGCTTCCGGATCAATCGGATCAAGCTGCCCTCATCCGTCAGGCCCAGGTTGAAGTCACCGTCCGTGGCCAGGATCACCCGGTTGGTTCCGCCTGGGATGAAGTGGGCCGCGGCGGTGGCGTAAGCGTCGCGGATTCCAGCCTCCCCGTTGGTGGGACCGCCGGCCATGATGTACTCCAAGGCTCGGAAAATCTCCTCTTTCCGATCACACGGCGTCGAGGGAAGGACCACCGCAGACTCTCCGGCGTAGGTGACGAAGGCGACCCGGTCCTTTTCTCCCAGGTTCTTGATCAGAAGCCTCATGGCCCGTTTCAACAACGGCAGCTTGTTGGCGGGCCGCATCGACCCGGAGACGTCCAGGAGGAACACAAGGTTGCTGGGAGGGCGCTGCGCGGGATCGATGGCCTCGGCTTGGATCCCGACGCGGAGCAGCAGATGTTCCTCTTTCCAGGGAGCCCGGGACAGTTCCATGAGGACGGAGACGGGGTTCTCACTGCCGGGCGCGTCGTAGGCGTAAGAGAAATAGTTGACCATCTCCTCGATGCGGACGGCATCCCTCGGAGGAAGCGAGTCCTGGCGGAGAAAACGGCGGACGTTGGCGTAGGACGCCGTATCCACATCGATTCCGAAGGTGGATAGGGGGTCCCGGCTCACTTTTCGGAACGGATTCTCCTCCTGATAACGGTAGTCCTCGGTGCTGGACCGGCTGGGGACGGGCGCCGGCCAAGCCGGCAATTCGTCGGGACTGCGGCGCGCCTCTACCATTGGCGAAAAGGGAACCGACGGTCCCATTCGCAATCGTCTGCGGCGTGTGGATCTCTCCCGAACGATTCCCTCGGGGAGTACGTGGGACTCGACGATCCTTGATCCCGGGATCGCCTGAGGCCTGAGAACTCGTCCTTGCGGGTAGGACGGAGGCTTGACCACCCTGCCTCCGGCAAGGGAGATCGGGGAGGGGCTGGATTTGGAGGCGTGGTCCGTCATCTCTCCGGGTAGAGGCTTTTCAACAGAGGCGTCACGATCCTGATCCGAGAGGGACGCAACCAGGAGTTCCTCTTCGTTCGATTGACCGGGGTCCGATGGTGAAGTGGTTGACGGATCAACCGCCACGGAAGGGCCTGGGAGCGAGGACTCGGAGGTTTCCTCGTCGACAGGAGGCGCCGGAGACACATCCTGCCGGAGCGTGCGAACACGTTGGATCCGTGCTGGCGGGGGAGTGATGGCATCAGGAGCGGGGCTGGTCGTGTCGTAGGCTTTTTTCGTGAGTCCCCCCATTTCCGGAGGGGCTTCTCCGGCGGTAGATTCCGGCTGCTGGAGACGGGCAGAGAGAGATGGCTCTTCCGTCTCCTGAAGGAAGAGGATCACAGTGGAAACGACGACGGTTGCCGCGGCGGCCGTTGCCAGACCCACGGGAAACCCCCAGGACCTGTTTCGGGGACGACCCGGTCGCCGCAGGTTCCACCATCGTGGCTGTCTGCCAAGTTTGGCCAGTTGGTGGGGACTGAGGGAGGGAACAGGTTCCTGCTCCAACTCGAAGCGGATCAGCTCCGCGGTGGTTCGCAGCGATTCCACTTCCCGTCTGAGTTCGGGAGACCCTTGCAACAGGGTCTCCACCGCCTCAATTTCCTTGGCGTCGGTGAGTTCACCCAGGGCATAGGCTGTCAATCTGGGATCCTGGGCCGGGTCTTGGAAATCTGACTTCATCGAATCGTCCTCGAGGCGGCGGCGGCCGGCTCGGAGTGCCTCTCCAGCTCAGCGCGCACCTTTTTCACAGCGTTATGAATGAGATAACCGACGTTGCTCACCGAGATGCCGACGGTGGCGCCGATCTCCCGGTAGCTGAGTCCGTTCTGAAACTTCAGCCGCAACACCTCCTGCTCTCTGGGGGGCAGGCTCTCCAAGGCCAGGTGAACACGGCTCAGGGTCTCCTGCCGCTCCAGCAGTTGTGCGGGCCCGGGCGCGTTGCTGGCCGGTTCCAGGTTTCCGGTCCCCGTCATCCGGTTCATCCGATTCTCCTTGCGCAGCACGTCCAGGGCCCGGTTCCGGCAGACGGTGAAGAGCCACTGGGGCAAGTGTCCCTCGACCGTTTGCCTCTTCTGTTTCCAGAGACGCAGAAAAGTGTCCTGGACCACGTCCCGGGCGAGGTCCAGGTCACCAGTGAGGTGAGCGGCGTATCGGACCAGGGGACCCTGATAGGCATCCAGAACGGATCGCATCCAATCGGCCTCCTCCAGCGTTCGAGAATTGGTCCCGGAATTGGTCATCCTCTATGAGGGTAACGATCGAGTCGGGATTTTCTTAGAAATATGCGGAGAAAGGATGTCTTGAGGAGGTGTCTGCAATCAGTGACCGGTCCGGCCCTGAAGGAGGTCCACCGCGTGGGGAAGCAATTTGAGGACCGCGTCCAGAGATTCGACGGCCCCTTTGGGACTGCCCGGGAGACAAAGGATCAGGGTCTGGCGGCGAGCTCCGGCCAGGGAGCGGGACAGGGCGGCAAAGGGAGTCTTCTTCAGGCCCTCCAGGCGCATGAGTTCCGCCAAGCCCGAGGCCTCTTTGGCCAGCAGGGGCCGAACTGCCTCCGGCGTGACGTCTCTGGGACCGAGTCCGGTTCCACCCGTCGTGACCAGGAGGTTGGTGTCGCCGGAGTCGCTGCAAGCGAGGACCTGCTCTTGAATGTCGGTCATCTCATCCGGGACGATGCGGCTTGCCGTCACTTCCCATCCCGCCGCCCGGAGCTGCTCCGCCAGAGCCTGTCCGGAAAGATCGGGCCTGTGGCCGTGAAAGCACCCGTCGCTGATAGTCAAAACGACGGCCTTCATGCGCCGTAACCCTCGATCCAGACCTCTCCGTCCTCGTAATGTTCCTGCTTCCAGATGGGGACCGAGGTCTTCAGGGTGTCGATGGCGAACCGGCAGGCCTCGAACGCGTCCGCTCGATGGGCCGAAGCGACGGCGATGAAGACGCTGCTCTCTCCGATCTCGAGTCGCCCGGTTCGATGGACGATGGCCAATCCCTGAAGCGGCCACCTCTCCAGGGCCTGCTTGCGGATTTTGACCATCTCGGTCCTGGCCATTTCCGGGTAGGCCTCGTAGAAGAGATGGGTGACCGACTTGCCCCGGGCGTGATCGCGAAACGATGCCGTCGAAGGTGGCCACCGCACCCGCCTTGGGAGATGCGGACGCTACGGACCACCTGGTCCCGATCGATGGGGCGTCCGTGACGAGATCGATCACGCGGTTCCTCCGCTGACGGGGGGGAAAAAAAGCAACCTCGTCTCCGGGCGAAACCTTCTGATCCCAATTCGTGTACTCCTGGTTGACGGCTACCAGGAGCGCCGTGCGATAGCGCTCCAGGCCGGGATACTGGTGCACCAACCGCCTGAAGACTTGGCGCGCCGTGTTGCCCGGAGGGGACCGAGTCGAGGAGTATCTCGGACTGGCCCACGGACGTCTCGGAGGGAGGCGAAAAAAACAGATCTTCACAACCACGGATGCAGTATAGCAAGCCGCTGGGGAGGCTTCTATTCAATTCCCGATTCGTGAAATGGGTCACCTTTTGCTATTCATAGTAACAATCAGATCAGAATTGTCTATTGATAGTAAATATTCCGCCTGCGGACAGCTTATGACCGCGTAGTTTGCGTGTAAACCGCCCCTGCGTTCCGCACGGACACTCCCCCAATTTGCGACCCTGATCCGGATCGACTCGAGGCTCTGTTTTCTTTCCTGACCCCCGCCGGGCTTTGTCCGGTGTGAAGGTCCCCCGTTCGGCTGCCCTTTCCCCTACTTCAGCAGGATTCGGATCCGACCGGATATTTTTGGCGACTTTCGCCTGGGGACTGATAAGATCGCTGGTCCTGATGAAGAGGGCGCTGGGCCTGCTATTGCTCCTCTCGACACCCGTTGTGCAAGCGGGAAATCCTAAAGGTCGAGATCGACGGGGCCCATCGATCCCATTACCTCCGAATTCATCACTTCCGCCATTGAACAGGCAGAGGGCTTCGAAGGCCGAGTTTCCTCTTGATCCGTCTGGCCACGCCGGGCGGACTGGGCCATTTCGATGCAGGAGATCATCCAGAGCATCCTGAAACTCGCCGGTTTCCCGTCGTCTGCTACGTAGCTCCCCCAGGGGCGCCCGCGCGGCGTCTGCGGGCTTTTTCATCCTGCTCTCGGCCGATGTCGCCGTCATGGCCCCCGGAACCAATACGGGGGGCGGCGCATCCGGTTTTTCCCGTTCGGCATGGAGAACAAGATCATGCTGGAGAAGGTGAAAAAACGACGCCGTGGCCCGGCTTGAGGGCGATCGTCCAACAGAGGAAGCGAAACTACGATCTGGCCGAGAAGGGAGTCCTGGAGAGCAAGTCCTATACGGCTCAAGAAGCCCTGGAGGGTGGCCTCATCGACTTGGTGGAGGATAACGAGACCGCACTCATGGCGACGCTGCAGGGAAGACAGATCCAGCGTTTTCTCCGGAGCCTCCCAGGTTTCTGACGACCGAAGGACAGGATGTTTCGGGTCGTCGAGATGACGTTTCCGCCAGAAGATTCTCAGTTCCATCGCCAATCCGAACGTTTGCTCTCATCCTGGGTGTTATCGGCCTGTTGGGTCCCTCTATCTGGAGTTTTTCGAATCCGGGCCTGATTCTCCCCCGGAGTGTTGGGAGGGATCAGCCTGCTTTTGGCCCTTCTCGGATTCTCGCTGCTTCCGGTGAACTACATCGGCATACTGCTCATCCTCCTGGCCCTGGGCCTGTTTGTGGCCGAGGTCACGGTTCAGGGATTCGGAATTTTGGGCGCCGGAGGAACCGTCGCTATGATTTTGGGCATCCTGTTTCTAGTGGACTCTCCATTTCCCGAGCTCCGTATCAGCTACGGGTTGGCCGTGGCGGTCCGCCATTCCCTTCGCCTTGATTGCCATCCTTCTGCTGCACCTGACCGTAAAATCGGTGCGATTGAAAGTCGCGACCGGGACGCGGGGGATGGTGGGAAGTTATGGCGTGGGCTCAGACCCCGATCGAGGTGGATGAAGGGTCGAGTTCTGGTTTTGGGAGAAACGTTGGAAGGCCGTGTCGGCGACGTCCCATTCCCCAAGGGGGCCAGAGTCAAGGTGGTGGGGGGCCATGAATCTGGTCCTGGTCGTTGAACCCTACGCCGGGTCGGGGAGTATCTTTGGCGATGGCTACTGAGGAAGAGGGTTGACCGAACCGAATCGATTTATCCGAATTCAGTGCGGGTCTTCCCGCGACAGTGGAGGTTTCCATGTTTGACGCTGTTCCATTTTCGACAATAGTGCTGGTTGGCATCGGCATTCTCTATGCCCTCTCGGTCGTCAATGTTTTGAGGGAGTATGAGCGAGGAGTCATCTTCCGTCTCGGAAGACTCCTGCCCGAGTCGAAAGGCCCCGGATTGATCCTGGTTTTTCTGGCCCATCGACCGCATGGAGCGGATCAGTCCTGAGGATGGTGGCCATGGACGTCCCGGCCCAGGGACGTCATTACCAAGGACAACGTCCTCGGTCAAGGTCAAACGCCATCGTCTATTTTCGAGTCATCGGGCCCAACAGCGCAGTCGTGTCCGTGGAGAACTACCTGTACGCCACCTCCCAGCTCTCCCAGACGACCCTGCGCTCGGTCCCTGGGCCAGGTCGAGTTGGATGACTTGCTGAGCAAACGGGAAGAGCTCAACGATCGGCTGCAGTCGATCCTGGATCAACATACGGATCCCTGGGGAATCAAGGTTTTCCCTGGTCGAGATCAAGGACCGTGGATCTTCCGGCGGAAATGCAACGGGCCATGGCCCGGCAGGCTGAAGCCGAGCGGGAACGGAGAGCCAAGATCATCCATGCCCGAGGTGAGTTCCAGGCGGCGGCACGCCTGCGGGAAGCGGGCGCCACCCTTGCCAAGGAGCCGGTGTCGCTGCAGCTGCGTTATCTGTCGACTCTCTCTGAGATCGCCCACCGAGCAGAATTCCACAATCGTGTTTCCCCCTTCCGATGGACCCTCCTGTCCTCCCCTGATGCGGATGGCCGAGAAGGCCGGGGGGGCAGAGTGGCGGTGATTCCGAAGATTGATTGGAGAGAGATAGTTCACCTTTATGGACTGACTCTCCTGACAGTAACTGGATTCTTCCTCCTCGGCCTCTACGTGGGGCCGAAGTTTCCCTGTCGAGGTGGAGCCGACGCGTTTTGACGGCGCCGGGCAGGGATCGGCTCCTCCGGTTTCCGAATCGAAGCCTCGGTTGGAGTTCTACGGGCGTCTGAATGACCCGACGACCCGGGGTGCGGATGCACCCGGCGCCAAGACTTCTCCCCTTCCGATACCGGACGCAACGGGCGCCGGCGCCCCTGAGCGGACGCGCATGTGCCGCCATCAGGCCGCAGGCCGTTTCACCGTTCAGATTGCCGCCATGGAGCGGGAAGCGGAGGCGCGGAAGGAGTTGATGCGAGTTTCAGTCCCCGGGGATACTTGGCCGAGATACGCCGCCTGGGGCCAAACGATCGTTACTATCGGGGTCTGGGTCGGAGGACTTTCCCACCAAGGAGCAAGCCGACCATTTGGCCAACCGATTGTACGAAGACGGGTTTTCCTACGTTCGTGCGAAGCATGTCCGATTCCCCATGAAAGGCTGGGACGCTACGTCCCGCTGGTCTCCGGGATCGGGATCTGTCTGGCCTTCCCCGGATTTTCCCCTCTATCCCCTGGCGTGGGTCGCATTGGCGCCCTACCTGCAATTTCTCCTGGAGACCAAGTCACGGCGCCGGGTTTCTGGCGGGACATCTGATCTTCTCGTCCCCTCTATTTCGGCGGAGTCCCTCTACTGGATTCCCCGTGTCCCTGGTCGAGTACGGCAATCTGGACTGGTTTCACGTCCCGCTCTCATCTTCGGGCTCATGATCCTGGTTCTGGATCTGTTCCTGCTTCCTTTTTTCCCTCCTGATGCAGACCCTGGCCCGAAGCTCCGCTAGCATCGCTCTTTGGTCCGCCCCCGGCCCTCTGGATCTTGACCGAGCTGCTGCGTAACTACTACACCGTAAACGGATTTCCATGGGCGTTGGTGGGCCAGTCCTCAATTCCCCTACCGCTGGATCGTCCAGGTGGCGGATCTGAGCGGCGTCTACCTGATCTCGTTTCTGGTGCTGCTGGGGAATGCAGCTCTCGTAGCGCTGTTTCGATCCCGGAGTTGGAGAATTCCGATCGTTTTCGCAATCTGCTTCACAGGAGCCAATTTTGTATGGGTTGTTACCGTTGCCATTTTTGGGACTCCCGCCTCCCGGTCCGAATCTACGCGTCCGCCCTGGTGCAGCCCAATGTCGGTCTCTTTGCCGATCGCCGGCCACTATGCCGAGAAGTACTTCGAAGAACTTCCCCGGCTTTACCGGAAGGCGGCGGAAGCAGGCGTGGACTGGGTGATCTTCCCGGAGGCGCAGAACCCTTACCTATTTCAGACGGACTCCGAATTTCGGGCATTCTGGCAGCGTCAGGTCCGGACGGCGGGGGTGCCCCTGCTGCTGAACGTCGCCTCGATCGAACCGCCTCCCTCCACCCGCTATTTCAACAGCGCCTATCTCCTGGAGGGCGGGGAAGCTGTCTCCTACCGCTACGACAAGATTCACCTGGTTCCCTTCGGGGAGTACGTTCCGATGGCGGAGTGGCTTGCATTCGCCACACCCCTGGTCCAGGAGGTGGGCGGGTTCCATCCGGGGCGGGAATATGTCCTCGGTCAGGTCTCCGGAGTCCGGTTCGCGACGCTGATCTGCTTCGAGGGCATTTTCCCCGAGTTGGCGCGAGACTTTGTCCGGAGCGGCGCCGAGGTCCTGGTCAACATCACCAACGACACCTGGTACGGCGTGACGGCGGCTCCCATGCAACACTTTCAGTTCGGGGCCTTTCGAGCCATTGAACAGCGCCGTCCTTTGCTGCGCTGCGCCAACAGCGGGTACCGGTCCGTTTACTCCCGAGTGGGCGAATGGATTAATATGTTTCTGGTCGGCGTGGCGCTTCTCGGTCTGTTTTTTCCTCGGAGACGGCGATCAGGCGTCGCCGCAAGTTCTGTTTGAATCGCAACGTCTGGAAAGCGTCATCGCCGGAATTCTTAAGCTAGATACAGGGAGGCTGTCGCCATGGAGGATATTCAGGAACGCTATCGGGATCTCAGGAACAGGATCGCCAACCTGTGGGAGTATCTTTGACGTCGAGGCCAAGGAAAAGGAACTCGAACAGATCGAGAAGGTCATTTCGGACCCGTCCTTCTGGACCCGGACCCAGGAGTCCCAACACGTTCTTCGCCGCCGCCGCTATCTGGACCGGAGCCTGGAATTATCTCGGGAATGCGGGAACGGCCTGGAGGACCTGGAGGTGTTGATCGAGCTGGACCGGGAAGGGGAGGATGTCCTCGACGATATCCGGCAACAGGTGCGGGGCCTCGAGGAACGGCTCTCCGAGGCCGAGTTGAAGACGCTTCTCTCCGGCCGGAACGACGCCTGCAACGCCATCGTAACCATCCATCCGGGCGCCGGAGGCACCGAGAGCCAGGATTGGGCACAGATGCTCTTGCGCATGTACCTGAGATGGACCGAAAAGCAGGGCTACAAGACCGAGATCGTGGACTTGCAGGAGGGGGAGGAAGCCGGGATCAAGTCGGCGACGTTCCTGGCTCAAGGAGACTACGGCTACGGATACCTGTTGGGTGAGATCGGTGTCCATCGCCTGGTGCGTATCTCTCCTTACGATGCCGCGGCCAGACGCCACACGTCGTTCGCCTCGGTCTTCGTCTCGCCCGAGATCGACGACAGCGTGCAGATTGTCATCGATGAGAAGGATCTCAAGATCGACACTTACCGGTCCTCCGGTAGCGGCGGGCAGCACGTGAACGTCACGGATTCGGCCGTCCGCATCACCCATTTGCCGACGGGAATCGTCGTGCAGTGTCAAAACGAACGGTCCCAACACCGGAACAAGGACACGGCAATGAAGGTCCTCAGGGCCAAGCTCTACGACTACGAAATGGAGAAGAGGCGGAAGGAACTGGACGAAGTCGAGGATTCCAAAGCCGATATCGCGTGGGGCAGCCAGATTCGTTCGTACGTGCTGCATCCCTATCGTCTGGTCAAGGACCACCGGACCCGGATCGAGATCGGAAACGTGGATTCGGTATTGGACGGAGGAATCGATCGCTTCATCGAGGCCTCCCTGAAACGGCGCAGCCGAGAGAAGAGCCGGCGCGGAAGAATTTCGGAATCAGGAACCTATATTATCGGCTCGAAAGGTGTTTAGGGATATTTGGTGAAAGTGGAATCTGAACCTCAGGAGAACACATCACAGGAGGAATCCCCGGAATCCCAGGGCCAGGTCCCGGTCGAAGAGTTGCGGGAACAGGCCCGTAGGCTGCGGATGGGGGTTCGTCGGGACAGGACCGATCCGTCCGGTCCGTCCTTCTTCGGCAAGGTCCTCTATCTGGCGTTCTTCATGGGGGTCATGGGAAGCAGCATCTATCTCCTCATGTTCCCCTCCGTCCGGCAGGAGCTGGTGCTTCAGGTTTCGGAATTGTGGATTGCTGCTGCCCGCGACGTCACCCGGTCCCATATCTATCGGCTGCCGCCCCCACCTCCCAAACCCGCCGACCAGAAGGTGGTCTTTCAGGCGCCGGTCGCCATCGTGTCCGGTGCGAAGGTGCCGGAGGGGGGAACCACCTCATCCGGGGAGACCCCGAGCGGCGACCCCCGCCAGCCTCAGGCTCTGAAGAAGACGCGAGACTCCGAGACGGCCTACCGGCTGCTCCTGGAAAAGTCAGCCAGCGCCAAGGACCTTACTGAGGGAAAGATTCCCGGGCAGGCGTTCAAGGAGTGGAGATTGGTGAAAGACGATGTTCCGGTCTTCTGGATCGATCTGGTCGCGACCCGTGATCCGGATCCGGAGGTCCACCTGATCTGGTCGGTGGATTTGGAGACCCGAACCGCGACCCCATTGAGCCAGGCCGCACGGGACCTGGTGCGGCCCGAATCCAATTGACCTTGAGCTACTCGATCGCTTCCAGATCGGTGCCGGAGTGGGTCTGGGTTCCCGTCCGCGCGACACCCGGATAACGCCGCCGCAGTTCCCGGGCCAGAGCCCGTCCTGCGATCCGGTTCCCCTCGCCGGTGAGATGAGCGAAGTCGAAATAGAGTTCCGATCCGCCGGCTTGTCCCAAATCGTGAGATAGATCCAGGTACGGAATCCGCCGGGATCGGCATTGTTCGATGGCTCGATCCATCAGCTTGCGGGCAAAGAGGGCATGCTCCGGAGCCTCTTTCCGGAACACGAAACGGGAGGGGACCAGGATCAGGAGAAACGGAATCCGCTCGCGCTCAAGAAGGTCCCGGGTGCCTTCCAGTGCCCCGAAAAGCCTGCTCCAACCGGAGTCGATCCGATGCCGGTCCAGGAGAAACTTTTCGTAACCCATGGCGTAGTAGGTCAGCCCCCGGGTGCTGTGGAACGGCTCCGTGGGCCCGATTCGGTACAGAGATTCAAGTATTTTGCGAAGTAGAACCGTGTAAGTGTAGGTTTTTTCGAAGAAATACGGTCCTCGAGCCCAAGTACCCAAAAGCTGGCCGTCCCATCCCACGACGTACCGGCCACCGCGGATCGATTGGGGGAGACCCGCCTTGAGATCTGACGACCAGCCGAGCAGAGCTTCGTCGGTCACGTCGTTGCAGAGTTCGATCTGGACCAATACCAGATCGGGGTTCAGTTCGAGACCTTCCTGATGGATGTAGGCTGCGTAACTGGAAGGGCTGTAACCCTGCCCCGATGCGTTGACGACCCGAAAGCGGAGGGCCCCCGGCGAGCTATTGAGTTCCCGTTGCAGAACTTGTCCATAACGGTCCTGGGACGGGACTCCGAGGCCAAATCCGATGGAATCTCCCAGCGAGAGGATACGGAATTCGCCCACCGGGGGGACGGGATCCAAAGGCGGCTCGTCGCGGAAGCCGTAGCTGTTGGTGGCGAAGGGCAGGTCCCACATGACACCTTCGTAGTCTCCCCTCAGACGGACCGGCAGGTACCAGGTCTCCTCGGCGTGATCCCGAGGTTCATTGGAGTCCCCGAGAAAGGAATGGCGGAGCCACAACTCGGTCACGAGCAGAATCAGGACGGCCAGAAGGCCGAATAAGATCAGAGCCAGGAGAAGGAGTCGACTCCGCAATTTATTTCCTCTTATCCGGTGGGATTTCGGACCTGGAAGCCAGCTTCCGGTTACGGGTAGTCAAGATAGGGAATCCAGGGAGACGATTCAAGGGGCGCCGTGGCAATCGTCCGACCTCCGGCCAACGCAAACGAAGAGGGCGCCCACATGGGGAGCCCCTACCGCCGTCCGGTGGGCGTCAGCAGACGTTGATAAGATCCGCCCATGACACGCAGGTGGGCACTCCGGGAGCCGGAGGCGGAGGCGGCTCAAGCTCTGGCCTCCGAGCTGGAGGTATCGGCGTTGACGGCTCGTCTGCTGGTGAACCGCGGTATCCGGGATCCGGATGAAGCCCACCATTTTCTCCATCCCCGCTTTGAGAATCTTCATGACCCCTATCTCATGAAGGACATGGACAGGGCGGTCCCGCTCATCTGGCGGGCTCTGCAGGGGAAGCAACGGATTGTGATCCACGGCGACTACGATGTGGACGGGATCACCTCCAGCCTGATCCTGAAACGGGCTCTTGACATGCTCGGTGGCCGCGTCGGCATTCATATCCCCAGACGACTCAAGGACGGATATGGAATTCAAACCGAGTTCGTGGAACGGTGCCACCAATCCGGGGTAGGGCTGTTGGTGACCTCCGACTGCGGAATTCGCGCCTTCGAAGCTTGTGGCCGGGCGCGCGAGTTGGGCCTCGACGTTCTGGTGTGCGATCATCACCTGCCTTCCGCGGAACTTCCTCCGGCGCGAGCCATCCTCAATCCACATCGTGCGGACTGTCCCTACCCGGACCAGAACTTGTCCGCGGCAGGTGTCGTTTTCAAGCTGGTGCAGGGACTCTTCGAAAAAGCCGGGCGGGCTCGGATATTGCACCATTTTCTGAAAGTCGTGGCCCTGGGAACCGCGGCCGACATGGTGCCGCTGACCGGAGAGAACCGAATTCTGGTCAAACTGGGATTGGAAGGTCTGGCCCAACCGCACAACGTGGGACTTCGGGCGCTGCTTGACGGCGCCGGGGTCTCCGGAGAGGTGGGGCTCAACGACGTGGCCTTCAGGATCGCTCCCCGCATCAATGCCGTGACCCGAATGGGGGGCGGACCCGAGGTATTGGATCTCTTCGATACCCGCGACAGGTCACGGGCCGAGGCGATCGTCCGGGACATGAACTCGAAGAACCGGGAGCGTCGGAGGCGGGAAGAGGCGATCCTGGAGGAGATCCATGAGTGGGAGCGTAGCCGGCCGGAATTGTTCCGGAAGACCTTCATCGTCCTGGCCGGAAGGGACTGGCACCGGGGCGTGATCGGGATCATTGCCTCGAGGGTAGCCAGGCGTTTCTTTCGCCCCACACTGGTGATCTCGATCGGGGAATCCGACTGTCAGGGCTCGGGGAGGAGCATACCCGGCTTCCATCTGTTGGAGGCATTGGAGGGGTGCGGCGATCTTCTCGATCGATATGGGGGGCATGCTCAGGCGGTGGGTTGCGCCATGGAGGGAAGCGATTCTCTGGAAGACCGCCTCCGGAGCCTTTCGGATCGTCTCGATGCCCACGCGCGGCTGGTGCTGTCAACAGAGGATCTGACGCCCCTGGTCTCGTTGGACTCCTATTTGACGGCGGACCACCTTTCGTTTTCGCTCTACCGGGATATCCAGCAGCTCGCGCCGTTCGGGGTCGGGAATCCGGTTCCCGTCTTCGCCACGAACGGGTTGGACGTGACCGGCGGTCCTTGGGTATTGAAGAACCGGCATCTGAAGATCCGTCTGGGCGCCAACGGAGCCGGTGTGGACGCGATCTGGTGGAAGAACGGGAATGCCGCTGCTACCATACCGAGAGGATCGAAGATCGATGTGGCCTATACTTTGAATCGAAACCAGTACCGGGGCGTGGAGAGTCTGCTGATGACGGTCCAGGATCTGCGCACGCACCCGATCGCGTCCGATTCTTGACCACCTCCGGCCCACGTCGTCACGGGCCCGTGAACGATCCGTTAAGGACTGCTTCAAACCGGACTTTCTATGCGTCCCCGTTCCCTCAAGCTCATCCGGGTGGGTCTGATAGTGGTGCTGGTGACGGCCATGGGGGCCGTGGTCTGGAGCTTTCTGACCAGACGGGACCTGAGGCCGCCCTTGGTGCGGGAACGGCTGCTCTCTCCCGAGCTGCAGCAGCAGAGCACCGAATTCGAGCATACCGAGCACCAGGAAGGTCGAACGCTCTACAAGGTGGAGGCCGGGACCAGTACCCGGACGGTCAAGGAAATCCATCGTCTTTTGGGCGTGAAACTGACTCACTTCGGTCCGGACGGAAGCGCTGCCGAGGAGATCTCAGGAAACGAAGGCATCTACCGGGTCGTCGACGAGGAGATCGAGTTCACGGGAAAGGTTCGTATCCAGCTTTCCGATGGGACCTCGATTGAAGCGGATCGTCTGAAAGCCGACCTGGCTCGTAATGTGGTGGCCATCGAGGAAGGTTTTCGCTTCGAGATGGAGCAGCTCTCCGGCCATGGCCGATCCCTCAGCTATGAGATCCGAAGGAGCCGTCTTCTTGTCGACGAAGAGTTCGAACTGAACATCACTCAAGGGACGGATCGGCTCCAGGTCACGGGTTCGAGGGCGTTGTACGATCTGGAGGATCGAAGGGTCGATCTCTTGGACGGTGCTCGCATCCGAGGTCCGCAGGGAGACTTGACCGCCGGGTACGTCCGGGTTTTTCTGACCGAAGACAGGGGCGTCGAGCGGATGTTCACGTCGCGTGGTGTTCGTCTGGTCCTGGATTCGGGCCGGTCCTTTAGCGGTGAGTCCATCCATCTGTTCTCCGACTCCGCAGCAGGAAGGATCGAACGCTTCTACGTCTACTCCGGCAAAGCCACGCCGGAATCTCCCAGCAGCGGGCCGTATACGAAGACCCCGAGACCTATCTGGAAGCGGACCGAATCGATGGCTTGGCCGGGGCTCCGGGTTCGGGGGAGACTGAGTTCCTGGCGCACCGGCGGGTGCTCGTTCGCTCCCGGGCGCTGGGTGTGGAAGAAGGGCGAGCCGACCGGTTTTCAGCTCGCCTGAGTCTTGAACATCAGCGTCTCAAGTGGTTGGAGATGCGGGGGAAAACGTCACTGAAAGGACGCCTTCGAGACCTCGATGATTCTCGGGAGTCCATTCAGGGAGACCTGCTGGTTCTGGATCTTGGCGCTGACGGAGTCCCGGATCGCGCGACCGTTTCAGGGAATGCCGTGGCTTGGTCCCGAACCGGAGACACGGCTGCGGCTCAGCTTCAAGCAGGGCGAATGGATGCATTCTACCGGGGTGGGGAACTGAAGCGGGTCGTTGCCACGCAAAATCCGGTTCTGCGCCAGCAGGTTCCCGCAGGGGAACGGACAGTGGAGTCGAAACGCATGGAGGCTGTCTTCAAGGAGGGAGACGTGCTGAGTGTTGCGGCCGTGGGCGAGGTCCATTGGGCCCTGAGCTCAGACCTGATGCGGCGAGAAGGGGAGAGCGGGAGACTCGATCTTGGATTCTTCGGAGAGCAACTCCAGGAAGCCCGAGGGGAGGGCCAGGTAGTCTATCGGGAAGAGAGCCCTTCGGGGCGCCTTACCCTGACGGCGAACAGCGCGGCGTATGACGCGGGGCCGAACTTGTTCTCCTTTTCGGACCCGGAAGGGGCTCATCTGCATTACGCCAGGAACTCGATGGAAGACACGGGTGTCGTGGAGTCGCGGACTCGGGCGGACGGTTTTCGATTCCACGCCGACCGGGGAGAGCTGGCTGCGGCCGGGAGCGTCCAAACCATCTTCAGCCGTCCCGGAAAAGAACCGGTCCTGATCCAGGCTGAAAGACTGGTTCTGGACTCCGGTCTCAAATCGCTGTCCTACGCCGGAAATCCGAGGATCCTCCGGCAGTCCCACCTGATCCGGGGAACGACGATTCGCTTGGACTCCGCCGGCGAACGGCTGGAGGTTCAGGACGTGGACAGCACCTTTTGGGATCCTGGGGGAGATTCGGACCGCAAGTGCCGGATCCAGGCGCCCGAGCTCGTCTATCAGCGGAGTTCCGGAAAGGCGGCCTACAGGGGCGGCGTCCGGATGCAGTCCGGTGACTTCAAAGTGGAATCCTCCCATTTGGACCTGCTGCTGGAGGATTCGTCTTCGAGCACCATTCAAAGCATTGCCGCGGGCGGTGACGTGGAGATCCGGGAGGGGGATCGATGGGCTCGCGGAGACCAGGCGGTGTATCATCCCCGGGAGGGTCGCGTGGAGTTGACCGGTGAGCTCGCCGAGGTGGTCGAGCCGCTTCGCGGCAGCGCGTCCGGACGGAGGGTGACTTTGTTCGTGGGAACCGACAGGATCGTGATCGATCAGCCGGCCTCGCTCCCGGCGCCGTGACCCGTGCTGCCAGGGCTCGGCACAGTCTTGCTTTCCCGTTTCCAATTGCCAAGGGGGCATTCTGGACAAGGTTCTCGAGGCGCGGAGCCTCTGTAAGTCATATCGGAGCAGGCAGGTCGTCGGCGAAGTGAGCCTCACCATCTCATCGGGTGAGGTCGTGGGTTTGCTGGGCCCCAACGGCGCTGGAAAGACGACCACCTTTTACATGATTGTGGGGCTGCTGGACCCCGACCGGGGTGAGGTTTTCCTGGACGGCGAGGACATTACGCCCTTGCCCATGTACGTGCGGGCGCGAAGAGGGATCAGCTATCTTGCTCAGGAACCTTCGGTGTTTCGCAGACTTTCGGTGGAAGACAATCTGTACGCCATCGCCGAAACCCTGGATCTCCCCCACGGGGAATCGGATCAGTTGGTCAGCGAGTTGCTGGAAGAATTCGGGATCGCAGCGTTGAGGGAGCGTCCGGCCTACACCCTTTCCGGCGGCGAGAGACGGCGTCTGGAGATCGCACGCGCACTGGTCATCCGACCCGACTTCATCTTGCTGGACGAGCCTTTCGCCGGAATCGACCCCATCGCCGTGTTGGATATCCAACGCATGGTGACCCGGCTCCAGGCGCGGAGAATAGGTGTGCTGATCACCGATCACAACGTTCGCGAAACGCTTCGGATCACCGATCGGGCTTACATCATCACGGAGGGGAGAATCTTTCGATCGGGTACCCCGGATCTTCTCTCCTCCGATCCCGACGTCCGCAAAGTTTACCTGGGAGATCACTTCCAGCTATACTGAGCCCAGTGGGCGCCAGTTGGACTGGCCTGAAACTTCCCTCCGCGCTGCAGGGGATTCATCGGCAGCGGTTCGTGGTGACAGTCCCGCTTAGCCCCGACCACGGGTATGCGGCCGCCGGACCAGACGGGACGACAAAGCATACTCGATCGGAGGGAACCGAGGGTCGGCGATGTCCACCGGGATGCTGGCCCGGCCAAATGACGTGCCGACTTTTGCTTCGGGCCGCCAAGGGACCCTGAACCGGAGCAATTCCGGAGTGCCATGAGTCGACGCGCTCAATTGAAACCCTCCCTGGTTCTTGGCCTCTCGCAACGGCTGACCATCACTCCCTCGCTCCTCCAGAAGATTGAGCTGCTCTCCGTCAATCAGTTGGAACTCTCTGAGATCCTCCAGCAGGAGTTGGAAGAGAACCCTTTGTTGGACGAGATTTCGGATCACTTCGAAGCCGGACCGGAGGCTTCGGAACCGACCCGTGAATCGGAGCAGGATGAGGGTTCGCTCGAAGCAGGAAGCCGTCTGGAGGACTTGGACTTCGAATATTTCTTCGGAGACTACCTGGGATCGAGTTACGAGCGGCAGGAGTTCGAACCCGTTGAACAGAAGGCTTCGTTCGAGCATTTTCTCTCGTCCGCCGATTCTTTGTTGGATTACCTGAATTGGCAGTTGAACCTCAGCGGCATCGATTCGGACCTGCGAACGATCGCCTATTTCATTGTGGGCAACCTGGACGAGGATGGTTACCTGACCGTCACCCCGGAGGAAATCTGTCAGCAGCTGCAGGTTTCTTCGGAGAGTGTCGACGCCGCTCTGGCGGCGGTTCAGGCCCTCGATCCGGTGGGCATCGGGTGCCGCGACCTGCGCGAGTGTCTGCTGCTGCAAGCCCGAGCCGCAGACCTGGAAGACTCTCTGGTCGGCGCGCTGATTCGGGACTGCCTGCCCTTGATCGAAGCCAGAAAATTCTCCGGCATACGGAATCGTCTGGCCTGCGATCCGGAGGACCTGTCCCGCGCTCTGGAGTTGATTCGAGGCTTTTCGCCGCGGCCCGGGCAGAAATATACCGCTGCCAAACCGGTCTACGTCCGGCCGGACGTGCACATTCGAAAGGTTGGAGACGAGTATCAGATCAGCCTCAACGACGATGGCCTGCCCAAGCTGAGAATCAACCGTTCCTACCGGAAGTTGCTTCGCAAGAACGGCGTCTCCAAGGAAACCAAGAGCTTCATCCGCGAGCGATTTCGGGCGGCCATCGAGTTGCTGCGAGGGGTGGATCAGCGGGAGGAGACCATCTTCCGAGTCTGCCGCGTGATCATCCGGCACCAGTACGATTACATGGAATCGGGAATTCGGAAGTTGAAGCCGTTGTTGATCAAGGATGTGGCCGATGAACTGGGGGTTCATCCTTCCACCATCAGTCGCGTCGTCGCCAACAAGTATGCTCACACCCCGCAGGGCGTGATGCAGTTGCGCCGATTCTTCTCCGTGGGCGTGGAGCATGCCAACGGAGAGAACGTCTCCACCATGCAGGTGAAGGACAGGCTCAGAACCCTGATCCAGCAAGAGGATCCCAAGAAGCCCTTGTCCGATCAGAAACTCACCGACCAGTTGAACCGGGATGGGATCCGTATTACCCGTCGCACCGTCGCCAAGTACCGGGATCAGATGAGAGTTCCCGGTTCGCTCGCCAGAAAGAAGGCGAATTTGCTGTAGCCCCCATTTCCCACCGGGAGGGCCGCAGGCGAGGCGTGAACCATGCAGAATCAATCCCTGCCCTCGGTGACCGTTCAACAGTTCTACGAGTCCATGGATCAGGCTCTGGACCCGGCACTGGCCTCCAGCACGGCCGGCTTGGACAACTCCATCACGTCTCCCAGAATTCAGAAGTTGGGCTTGGCCCTTTCAGGATACACGCGTTATCTGCACCGGGGACGAGTGCAGTTCGTCGGCCGCACCGAGATTTACTACATGGAGGAATTGTCCCCGGAGCGCCGCCGGAAGGTTCTTGCCGACGCCTTCGAGGTAGGACTCTGTTGCGTCCTGGTGACGACCGGATTGGCGCCGCCACCGGACTTTTTGGCCGCGGCGGAGAAGACGGCGACTCCGGTCCTCACCACCACGGCGCTCAGCTCCCAGGCCGTAGTCGAGGTCACCGCGAATCTTCAGGAGCATCTGGCACTCACCCAGACCATCCATGGGGTTCTGGTGGAGCTGCTGGGACTTGGGGTCCTGCTGGTGGGGGAGTCGGGAATCGGGAAGAGTGAGTGTGCGCTGGACCTGATCCTGAGGGGTCACCGTCTGGTCACCGACGATCTGGTCGTATTGAAGAGGTATTCGGGCGACAGCCTGGTGGGGTCCGGACCGCCGGATGCGCCCTTCCACATGGAACTGAGGGGCTTGGGCATCATCAACGTCAGGGATCTGTTCGGGATCTCCGTGCTGAGCCCCGCACGGACCGTCGATCTGGTGATCATGCTGGAAAAATGGCCGGAGCGGGAGACTCGGGACCGTTTGGGACTGGAGGAAGAGAAGTATTGCGTACTGGGAGTGGATCTTCCCTTGATCACGATTCCGGTGGCGCCTGGACGGACCCTGGCGACCCTGGTGGAGGTGGCCGTCAGAATCCAGAAATTGAAGATGCAGGGATATAATCCTGCGCTGGAGTCGATTCGCCTTCTGGAAAAGCGTATTCAAGTGCCCTGGAATCGAGACGAGCAACCCCGAGCGGGGGATCGGAACCATGAATGAAACGGAACGGACCCAGATCGGAGGACTGGTCGTCACTCACGGGAGACTGGGCCATGAACTGGTCGCCGCCGCCGAGATGATCGTCGGGGAGATTCCCCACATCCTGCCGGTCTCCATCGGTTGGCACGACGACGTGGATCGGTCCCGGGAGGAGATCGAGGAAGCCATCAGCAGCCTCAACCGTGGCGGCGGAGTCATCATTCTGACGGACATGTTCGGAGGCACGCCATCCAATCTGACCCTCGCCTGGTTGAAGAAGGGAGAGGTGGAAATAGTCACTGGGGTCAACCTTCCCATGATCATCAAGTTGGCCAATCAGACGGGGAAGGAGGACGTGAGCGAACTCGCGCGCCGGGTCCTGGAACAGGGGCAGAAACACATCGCTTTGGCCAGCGGGTTGCTGGGGGAATGATCCGGCGGGTCGTGCAGATCCGGAATCGTCTGGGATTGCACGCTCGAGCGGCTGCCAAACTGGTGAAGACGGCATCCCACTATGACAGCGAGATCAAGCTCTCAAGGGTCGCTGGATCCCAGCAGATCGACGGCAAGAGCATTCTGGGCATTCTCCTGTTGGCCGCCTCCTACGGCACCGAGCTGGAATTCACGGTGCGCGGGTCCGACGAGATCGAGGCCGCCGAGGCCATAGAGAGTCTGGTCAGAAACCGCTTTGGAGAGGAGAAGTGAAATCGCAGGGGTGATCAACGCGATTCGCTCAGGATAGGAAGACCCGGGTCTTTGCTGTATTTTCGAGGGACATGGTGGAGAAGCTGCAACCCAACGAATCCGGCCGGAGATTGGTGGGCACACCCCTCTCTCCAGGAATCGGGGCTGGAAGAGCGTATCGGATCGAGCGCCATGCGCCGGACTTCCATCGGCTGCATCTTGCTCCGGCCGAAGCGCCTCGCGAGTTGGAGAGGCTGCAGGAAGCCCTGGCCAAGTCCCGAGACCAGTTGGTACGAATCAAGGAACGATTCGAACAACAACTGGGCAAGGAACACTCCTACATCATCGATGCTCATCGGCTGATCCTTGAAGATCAGGAATTCCTGAACCAGATTCGATCCAAGATCAGGGATCATCTGTACGGTCCCGAGCGGGCCGTCTGGGAGGCCACTGAGGAGTGGCTGGACGTGTTCCGCACTTTGACCGACCCCTTTTTCCGGGACCGTGGATCGGATCTGGAAGAAGTCGCGCGGAGGATCGTTGCCAACCTGGTTGAATCCGGCCCGCCCCGCAGGGAGGAAGAACCATCCGAGGACCTGATCCTGGTGGGCTCGGTAATCGGACTCTCGGATCTGGCCGGCTTTCCTCTGAGCCAGGTCAAGGGACTGGTCTCGATGCGCGGGGGACGGACCTCGCATATCACCATCATCGCCCGGGTGCACCGTATTCCGGCCGTATCCGGCGTTCGGGAGGTCGAAGGAGCCATTCGGACCGGAGATGAAATGATCGTCGACGGCTCCGAAGGTGTGGTTCTGGTTCAGCCGTCGGCGGGAGAGCGCCACAGTTTCCAGGTGTTGTTGCGGCAGGAGCAACGTCGGAGTTCCCAGTTGGAGGGGGACTCCAGACCGTCCCGTACGGCTGACGGGAGGGTGGTCTCAGTGCTCGCCAACACCGATATGGAAGACGAAGCCACCGTAGCCTTTGGGCTGGGTGCGGAGGGGATCGGACTCTTTCGTTCCGAGTTCGTGTACATGGGTGAAAGGAGTGGTCCCGTCCGGTTTGAAGAGCAGTTGACCATCTATCGGCGGTTGGCCCGATTGACCGGGCAGCGACCGGCCGTGATCCGGACTTTGGACATGGGAACGGAAGATCACCCCTACTTCAGCCGGCTCGCGGGCGGGGGACCGGTGTTGGGCCTCCGGGGCATTCGATTGAGTCTGGACCAACCCCATCTTTTTCGAGACCAGGTGCGAGCCATTGTCTGTGCCCGTACGGAGGGGAACCTGCGGATTCTGCTCCCCATGATCTCGAGTGCGGACGAACTGGTCACCGCCCGCCAGTTGATTCGGCAAGTGGAGCGGGAGGTGTCCAAAGAAACGGGCATTGAACCGGAATCGCCGATCCAGGTAGGCGCCATGATCGAGGTCCCTTCGGCCGTGCTGGTTCTGGACGGAATCTGCCGGCATGCGGATTTCGTGTCGGTGGGCAGCAATGATCTGATCCAGTTCACGCTGGCGGTGGACCGATCCAGCGACCTTCTGTCTCCCCTTTTCAACCCCCTCCATCCGGCCATCCTGAAAAGCCTGGAACGGGTGGCCCGGGTCGCGTCCGAGAACCGGATTCCCGCCTACGTCTGTGGCGAGGTCGCCGCGCAGCCACTCTACGCGTACCTGCTCATCGGTATGGGTTTCCAACGGCTTTCCATGAATCCGTTCTCGATTCCGACGGTGAAGAAACGAATTCGAGAGATGGTCTACGAGGAAGCAAGGGAGCGAATTCAAGAGCTGTTGGAGTTCTCTACGATTCAAGGAGTCGAGAGATTCGTGAAACGGGAGATGCCGTCGTGGGAAACCGTCGGTCAGGGATCGGAACCCCAGTTCGTGAAGAGTTGACAGCCCGTGGCAAAAGTCGTCGCGGCATTCGAGTGGGGGTGAAACCACTTGGCGGTGAATCGCCATGACCTCAGCAAATCAGCTCACCTTGCTTCGCATCCTCTCGGTTCCGGTTTTTCTGGCTCTGGTGGTTTCCGGCGCCGTCGGAACCGCCCTGTTGGTTTTCCTTCTGGCCGGGACGACCGATTTGTTGGATGGGCTGATCGCTCGAAAATTCGGCCAGGGGACCTCCTTGGGAAGGTTGCTGGATCCCTTGGCCGACAAGCTCCTGATGGTCGGCGCTCTGGTCGTGCTCTCTCTGGAGAACCCGGCTCTGGAGGTCCAAATACCCCAATGGTTGACCCTTTCGGTGGTGGCCCGGGACCTGCTTCTGGGAATTGGCGCCCTCTCGATCTACGTCTTCACCGGCAACAAGGCGTTTCCCCCGTCCATCTTGGGAAAGTTGTCCACACTTGCCCAGTTCACGACCATCTTGGCGGTCCTGGTGGACAACCTGGTCCCGTGGCGAATGCCGTTTCACAGCAGTCTCTTCGGTCTCACGGCCCTATTGACGGTGGGCAGCGGTTTCCAGTATCTGGTCCGTAGCGTGCGTATCTTTGCCTGTAATCGGGGATGAATCGCCTGCATATCGGGAGTTGAATCAGATTCGTCATGGAATTCCGCAACCTGAGGTTGGAAGTCGATGCGGGAGGAGTCGCCGAGCTCACCCTGGAACGGCCGGAGGTCCTGAACGCGTTGAACCAGGAAACGATTCGGGAACTGGAGACGGCGTTCCGGTCCCTGGAGCGGAATCAGGAAGTCCGTGTGGTGCTCCTCGCAGGCGCCGGAACGGCGTTTTCCGCCGGGGCGGACATCCCTGAGGTCCACCGGTTGGACGCCGAAACCGCCCAGGCATTCTCTCGACGGGGCCATTCCGTCCTGAATCGGATCGAAGACGGTTGCAAACCGGTTCTGGCGGCAGTTCGGGGATTCTGCCTTGGTGGGGGCTGCGAACTCGCGCTGGCGTGTCATCTCCGGATCGCGGCGACGGACGCTCGAATCGGCTTGCCTGAAGTGAAGCTGGGCATCATTCCCGGGTACGGCGGCACCCAGCGTCTGGCCCGAATCGTGGGGCGTTCCAAGGCCCTCGAATTGTTGCTCAGCGGACGGACCATGACCGCTCAGGAGGCCTTGCAGGCCGATCTGGTGAGCCGCGTGGTGGAACCGGACCTGCTTCTGCCCACCTGTCGAGCAATGGCGTCAAGGATCGCCGGACAGGCGCCTTTAGCTGTAAGGTACTGCTTCGAGGCCGTCAATCGGGGTTACGATCTGCCATTGCAAGCCGGGCTTGCGCTGGAGACTGCTCTCTTTGGGCTGGCTTCAGGCACGGATGACATGAAGGAAGGCACCCGGGCCTTCATGGAAAAGAGAAAGCCCCGTTTCAAGGGCCGGTGAAGCCGAAAGTCCGGTCGTAGTAGACTGGGATCCGGGAGACAGGGACGTGAAGGAAATCACAGGACGTTTGGATGGCGCGGATCTCAGGATCGGCGTGGTAGTCAGCCGCTTCAACGAGTTGGTCACCGATCGGCTTCTGAAGGGGGCGTTGGACCTGCTCGACCGGCTCGGAGTCCCGGATGAGGGTGTGACCGTCGTTCATGTGCCTGGGAGCTTCGAAATCCCTTTTGCCGCCCGGCAACTGGCTTCCGCCGGGATCTGCGACGCGGTCGTCTGCCTCGGGACCCTGATTCGGGGAGAGACGGACCATTACGAATACTTGGCTTCGCATGTGACCGGAGCCCTGTCGCGGTTGGCACTGGAGCAGGGCGTCCCCATCACCTACGGCCTGATCACGGCGGATACCACCGAACAAGCCATCAATCGTGCCGGATTGAAGCATGGCAACAAGGGTGCGGAAGCGGCGTCCGCTGCGGTGGAAATGGCTGACCTGGCTCGTCAGAAGCTGGCGGACGGGTGATGCGCCCGGTGGACACGGAGAAGGGACGCGCCTCCTGGTCTCCGGCTCCCAGGTTCAGACCGGGAATGGCCTCCTGCCGGGCGCGAGACGATCAATCCCACCGGCTGGTGGCACCACTCCCCTGGTTCAGTAGACTGATATGAGTAGAAGGAGGGCTCGTGAATTCGCCCTGCAGATGCTCTATCAGCAGGAGGTGACCCGGGACCCGGGCTCGGTAGTGGCGCGGTCCTTCTGGGGCGTACATGCCGCGGCTGAAGAGGCCCGAACCTTCGCAGGTCACCTCTTCGGGAAGTCACTGCAAGCCAGGAGCAGAATCGACGCCCTGATCCGACGTCATTGCGACAACTGGAAATTGAGACGGATTTCGGCGGTCGATCGAAACGTGCTGCGCCTGGGGATCACCGAGTTCCTCTTTTTGGACACGCCCAAGGTGGTGGTCATCAGCGAGGCCATCGAGATCGCACGAAAATACGGGACCGAGCGATCGGCGGATTTCGTCAACGGTATCCTGGACGCCATTCGGAAGGAACTGGATGCGGAGGATGCGGAAAGGGAGACCGGTTGAGGAGAGAGAAATGACGCGCGCGGCGGGGGACGCAGGGAGGACCCGGGATCGGGGAGCGGGAAGATGAGCGCCGGAAAGGAACTGATCGACCGGCGGATGGAGAAGCTGCGGAGCATACGGGCCGGTGGCTACGAACCCTATCCCGCCAACTACGACCTGACCCACGAAATTCCCTGGATTCTGGAGAGCTTCTCCCAACTCGAGACGGCGGAGCTGGAGGCCGCGCGGCGGAAGGTTCGAACCGCGGGCCGCATGGTTTCGATTCGGGGCCATGGCAAGGTCAGCTTCGCCCACTTGAGCCAGGGTGGAGGCCGCCTCCAGATCTACGTCCGCCGGGATCGGGTGGGACCCGAGGAACACGATCTGTTCCGGTTGCTGGACATCGGGGACTTTCTGGGCGTGGAGGGGGAGTTGCTGCGGACCCGTACCGGAGAACTGACGGTCTTCGCCGATTCGGTGCGGTTGTTGTCCAAGTCGGTCCGGCCCCTGCCCGAGAAGTGGCACGGTCTGGCCGACGTCGAAGTACGTTATCGACAACGCTATCTGGACCTGATGGCCAACTCCCGCGTGCGGTCCGTATTCGTGCGCCGCAACCGGATCATCTCGTTCCTCCGCCGCTTTCTGGAGGCCAGGGGATTCCTGGAGGTGGAAACCCCCATGATGCAGGTCCTGGCGGGAGGCGCGACGGCCCGGCCCTTCAAGACCTATCACGAAGCGCTGGGAATTCCGTTGTATCTGAGGATCGCGCCGGAACTCTACCTCAAACGCCTGGTGGTGGGCGGGTTGGATCGGGTGTTCGAGATCAACCGGAATTTTCGGAACGAGGGCGTGTCCACCCGTCACAATCCCGAGTTCACCATGTTGGAGTTCTACCAGGCCTACAGCGACTACGGTGATCTGATGGATTTGACGGAAGAGATGCTGGGGGGTCTGGTCCGGGAGGTCTGCCCAGGGTTGGAGGTGGAGTACGGATCAGCGACCATCGACTTCTCCTCGTTTCAACGGTACAGCATGGTGGATGCGATTCGTCAGTTCTGGCCCGGGCCACAGGCCCCCTCGGCCGAGAGCCTGATGGACTCCACCGGGCTGAAGACTCTGCTTCGTGACCGGAACCTGGAAGTGCCGGCGGGTTCGAGTTGGGATCGCATGCTGGGACTGCTGTTCGAAACGGTGGCCGAAAAGCACTTGATCCAGCCCACATTCATCTATGATTTCCCGGCGCAGCTTTCCCCTCTCTCCAAGCGGAAAACCGATGATCCCCGATTCACGGAGCGTTTCGAGCTGTTCGCCGGAGGTCTGGAGCTGGCCAACGCCTACAGCGAGCTGAACGATCCGGAAGAGCAGAGGCAACGATTCCGGGAGCAGTTGATCGACCGGGAGCGGGGAAACGACGAGGCCCACGAGATGGATGAGGACTACATCCGGGCCCTCGAGTACGGAATGCCGCCGGTCGCCGGCGAGGGGATCGGCATCGATCGGCTTGCAATGCTGCTGACCAACTCTCCCTCCATCCGGGAAGTGATTCTCTTTCCCCACCTGCGCCCGTCGCGAAGGGAAAGAGGCTCGCGGGATGAAGAGTAAGAGGCCGGGCGTTGGGCGGGTTGTCCTCACTCGGAGTCGGTGAAGAGGCGACGAAATAAGGAGCGTGAATGCGTTTCGAGCTGTTTGTCGCCCTCCGCTACCTTCGAGCCCGGCGCAAGCAGGCCGTCATATCGGTCATCAGCATCATCTCGGTGGTCGGGGTAGCCGCCGGAGTGATGGCCCTCACCATCGCGTTGGCCCTGAACAACGGTCTGCAACGGGAGTTCAAGGCCCGCATTCTGGGGGCCACCTCCCATCTCAATCTTCTGCCCGCCCGGGACCGGACCATCACGGGTTATCAGGAAGTCGCGCGCGCCCTGAATGAGATGCCCCGGATCAGGAGTGTGGTGCCGACGGTCTACGGACAGACGATGTTGCGGGTCGGTTCGAGACAGGGTGCGGCAATTCTGAAGGGGATCGGCGGAGACCCGAGCCGTCCGTCCAATCTGAGTGTCTCCATCATCGAAGGAACCACGGCAGGATTCCATGACGGCGGCAGACCCTTCCCCATCATCCTGGGGAAGGACCTGGCAGGAGCGCTGGGAGCGCTGGTTGGAGAACCGGTTCGGGCTTACGGGCTACGGGGCGAGCTCTCACCCCTCGGCCGCAGCATTCGGGTCGGAAGTTTCCGGGTCATGGCTATTTTCGAGTCCGGATTGTGGGAATACGACTCCAATTGGGCTCTGGTGCCGCTGGCCGCCGCGCAGTCCTTCTTCGGTCTTTCGAAGGACCAGGCCTCGGCGTTGGAAATGCGCGTCGAAGACATCTATGAGGTCGAAAGCCAAGCTCGGACAGTGCAAGAGGCGATGGGCGATGATTTCGCCACCAACACCTGGATCGAATTGAACAGGCCGTTGTTTTCCGCTCTGGAACTGGAGAAGCTGGCCCTGTTCGTCGCCATCGGACTCATCGTTCTGGTCGCTGCCCTGAATATCGTCAGCACCCTGACCCTCATGGTCATGGACAAGAACCGGGATATTTCCATCATCACCGCCATGGGGGGGACTCCTCGAACGGTCACCGTGGTGTTCATGCTCCAAGGCCTCATCATCGGTTTGGCCGGCACCGGCCTGGGCGGCGTCTCGGGGGCGGTCACCGCCTGGTACCTGGACGCCTACCAGGCGATCGAGCTGGAACCTCGTGTCTATTCGATCCCATATGTCCCCTTTCAGTTGAATCCGTGGGATCTGGTGGTGGTTTCGCTGCTGGCGATTCTCATCAGTTTTGCCGCCACCCTGTATCCGGCCCGCGCCGCCTCCAGGCTGGATCCGGTGGAAGGGCTCCGCCATGAGTGATCTTCTCAAGATCCGTGGCCTCTCGAAATCCTATCGTTCGGGACAGGAGCAACTGCGCATTCTCGTGGATTTGAAGCTGACGGTTCGGGCGGGCCAAATGGTGGCGATCACGGGAGCCAGCGGTTCGGGCAAGAGCACCTTTCTGCATCTGGTCGGGGGAATGGAGAGACCGGATTCAGGGAGTATTGTCTTCCAGGATCTTGAGATCACCGGATTGCAGGGGAGGGAGCTGGCCGCGTACCGGAACCGGACCGTGGGCTTCGTGTTTCAGTTCCACTACCTCCTCCCCGAGTTCAACGCTCAGGAAAACGCCATGTTTCCCCTGTTGCTGCGGGGAGCCTCCCACCAGGAGGCATCCGAGCGGGCGGAAGCGCTACTGGAAGAGGTGGGGCTGGGTGACCGGATGCGGCACCGGCCGGGGGAACTCTCGGGCGGTGAGCAGCAGCGTGTCGCCATCGCGCGCGCCTTGGCGGGAGAACCCAGACTGTTGTTGGCCGACGAACCCACAGGCAATCTGGATCCCGCGACCTCCGAGCGAATTTACGAACTGCTGGATCAAGTACATCGAACCCACGGACTCACTTCACTGATCGCAACCCACAATGCCACCCTCGCGGATCTTTGCAACGTCCGCAAGGAGGTCTTTCAAGGAAAACTCGTTTAAGAGTATGTGACCGGGTCGCAACGTAGTCCGCGCACGATGCAGGGACGGTCGAATGCCGTGATGACTTTTGCCACGGGCTGTTAAGCATTCCATGTTCTTGCCGGTCTCCGGAGCTCCAAACTCGATCGGGCGCGATTCCGGGTCCCGGAGCGATCCTGGCGGCGCCGGTTTCCGGCTTTTTCACTATGCGTGTGTATAATCTACGGAGTCGGTGAACCGTTTGCTCGGGCATTTGCGGTTTGCTTAAATTTAGATGGAAATCGCTTCATGTTTGAGAAGTACACGGAAAAGGCGAGGCGGGTCATTTTCTTTGCCCGATATGAGGCCAGTCAGCTCGGTTCCCGGTCCATCGAAACGGAACATATCCTGCTGGGCCTGCTCCGGGAGGACAAGGGTCTCACCAACCGCTTTTTCCGCAGGAGCGAAACCACGCTGGAGACGATTCGCAAGGAGATCGAAGGTCGTTCGGGAGTCCGGGAGAAAGTCTCGACTTCAGTCGAACTTCCTCTGAGCGATGAGTCAAAGCGGGTGCTCACGTTTGCCGCCGAAGAAGCGGAACGCCTGCTTTGCAGTTATATCGGGACCGAGCACATTCTTTTGGGCCTCCTCAGGGAAGAGAAGTCGGCGGCCTCGATGATCCTGACCGAAAAAGGGCTGCATCTGGCGCGGGTTCGGGATGAGCTGTCTGGAAATCCGGGACGTCCCACGCCGCATAAGGTGAAGGAATCTTTGATCCTGACCGAGTTCAGCCGGGACCTGACCGAAGCGGCCATGTGCGGAGACTTGGACCCCCTCATCGGCCGCGAGGCCGAGATCGAGCGTGTCACCCAGATTCTCTGCCGCCGGACCAAGAACAATCCGGCTCTGGTCGGTGAGCCGGGGGTGGGAAAAACGGCGATCGTAGAGGGCCTGGCGCAGAGAATCGTCAACGGCGACGCTCCCACCATGCTCCTGGACAAACGAATTCTCGCTCTGGACATTTCCTTGATCGTGGCCGGCACCAAATACCGCGGGCAGTTCGAGGAGCGGTTGAAGTCCATCATGAAGGAGATCATCGAGAATCCCCAATTCGTGATCTTCGTCGACGAGTTGCACACGCTGGTGGGCGCCGGCTCGGCAGAGGGCTCACTGGATGCGGCCAACATCCTGAAACCGGCCCTGTCGCGTGGGGATCTCCAGTGCGTGGGGGCGACGACGCCTTACGAATACCGCCGTTTCATCGAGAAGGACCGGGCCCTTGAACGCCGGTTCCAGTCTGTAAAGGTGGCGGCAACCAACGAAGAAGAGACGATACGGATCATCCACGGCATCAAGGAACGCTACGAGAGTTTCCACCGGGTGAAATACGACGACGATTCCATCAAGGCTGCGGTCAGCCATTCCAATCGTTACATCCCCGATCGATTTCTGCCGGACAAGGCGATCGACGTCCTGGATGAAGCCGGAGCCAGGGTGAAACTCAACTACACCTCATTTCCCGACGAAGTGACGGTTCTCCAACAGAAGATTCGGGTGACCGTCCGGGAAGTGGACGACGCCATCTCCGCCAAGGAATTCGACCGGGCGGCCCAACTCAAGGACCGCGAGGTGGTGGAGCGCGCGAACCTGAAGATCGTCAAGGATCGCTGGAAGCTCAAGAATCGCGTCACTCCGTTGGTGGGACGGAAACATATCGAAGAGGTCATCTCCCGCTGGACCGGGATTCCGGTAAGCGCGTTGCGGGAAGAGGAGACCCAGAAGCTGCTGCGCATGGAGGTTGACCTGCACCGCCGGGTGATCAGCCAGGACACGGCGGTATCCGCGCTCGCCCGTGCAATTCGCCGGAGCCGAGCCGGGATGAAACATCCGAACCGGCCGGTAGGATCCTTCCTGTTCCTGGGGCCCACGGGAGTGGGCAAGACCGAGTTGGCCAAATCATTGGCCGAGTTCCTGTTCGGAAGCGAGAAGGCGCTGATCCGCTTCGACATGTCCGAGTACATGGAGAAACATTCGGTGTCCAAGCTCATCGGTTCGCCCCCTGGATACGTGGGGCACGAAGAGGGTGGGCAGCTGACCGAACGTGTCCGGCGCAATCCCTATTGCGTGATCCTTCTGGATGAAGTCGAAAAAGCCCACTTCGACATCTTCAACTTGTTGCTGCAGGTCTTCGAAGACGGCCAGTTGACCGACTCCCATGGGAATACCGTCGATTTCAAGAACGGCATCATCATCATGACCTCCAACATCGGAGCCCGATACCTGATGAACAAACCCCAGATGGGGTTTGCGAGCGGAGCGGATCAGGGGAAGGAGAAGGTGGAAGAGGTCATCATGGAAGAGGTGAAACGGGTCTTCAATCCCGAGTTTTTGAATCGGGTGGACGACCTCATCCTGTTCGATTCCCTGACCGAAGAGGATCTGGGAAAGATCGTCGATCTGCTCATCGACAAGGGCAACGAGAATCTGTCCCAGAAGCAGATTCGCATATCGTTGGGCAAGAGCGCGAAAAGATGGATCATAGACAAGACTTGCCGCGACCGTTCCTATGGCGCACGCCCCCTGAGGAGAGCCATTCAGAAATATATTGAAGATCCGGTTGCGGAGTTGATCATTCAGGGAAAATTGAAAGAAAAGGAAACTCTCTCCATCTTTATCAAGGGTGGAGCATTGTACTATCGGGCCAAGGGATCCAAGAGTGCAGGTGTTCCCCTGTCATTCGGGATCGCGTAACGGCCCGTGGTGTAAGTCCCGCGGAGGACCCGAAGCGGCGAGCGGTTCGCCGGTCAAGGAGTGACGAGGAAGCATACGGGGAGTATGTAACCGAGGAGCAAAACCTTCCGCCGGAAGGCGACCTTGGTCAGAGGCCACGAAGACTTATGCCGCGGGCTGCAGATTCACTAATCTCCCAGTCCAGGTCAGAAATCGGGATGGGATCGTCGATCAAAAATTGTCCTGCCGGAGGGCACTGGATAGAATCTTGAAGATGGGCAAACCAGATCGTGCTGCTCAGAGACTGAACGCCGTCCGGATCTGCCGGATCGTGTTTCTGATTCTGGTGTTTTCCTGGGGAGGCTCCGAGCTTCTCGGCGCCCAGGACCGCCAATCGGTCGGCCGCCTCGAGGAAGTCCGCATCCTCGGGAATCGGCGCATCAGCGAGGACACCATTCGTTTCTACATCCAGAGCCGGCAGGGGGACGTCTATAACGAAGGGCAGATCCTCCGCGATTACCGGAGTCTCCTCAACACCAATTTCTTCCTCGATGCCAAGGTGAAGAAAATGGAGGGAGAGACGGGAACCATCGTCCTGTTCGAGGTCAAGGAACGCCCCCTCATTCGGACCATCGAATACAAGGGCATGAAGTCCTTCAAGGAATCGGACGTGTTGGAGCAGTTCCGGGAACTCAAGGTGGGGATGACCGTCGACAACCCCTTCGACGGCGCCAAGCTGCCCAAGGCGCGGCGGGCCCTGCGGACCTTGCTGGACACCAACGGACGCCCTCTGGGCCGAGTGGAGGTCACCGTCGAGCCGATCACGTCTTCCGCCGTCAAGGTGGTCTTCAACATCGACGAAGGCCCCAAGGTGAGGATCGGCAAGATTCAATTCGAGGGCAACACGGTCTTTTCGGACAAGGAATTGCGGGGAGGCTTGGAGCTGACCAAGGAGCGGGGGCCCATCACCCTCTTCAAGGGTCTCGACAAGTACATCAAGGAGAAGGTGGAGCACGATCTCCACGTCAACATGATGGACAAGTACCGGGAGCGGGGGTACATGGAGGCCCGGCTCGGCGAACCCGAGGTGGAGATCGTGGAGGCGGGCCGAGGCATTCTTTTCGGTTTTCGCAAGACCAAGCAACAGTACTTCATCACCGTGCCCATCGACGAGGGGCCTCAGTTCAGGTTCGGCGACTTCAAGCTGGAGGGCATCAAGAACTTCGACGCCGAAGTCCTGACCCGCGCCTACAACATTCAGAAAGGTGAAGTCTTCAACTGGGTCCTACTGCAGAAGGCCAACGACGATCTGAAAAAGCTCTACGCCCGCTACGGCTACCTGGATATGGAGGCGATTCCCGAGATCGACAAGGGCGAAAACGAAAATGTCATGAACGTCGCGATCCGGGTGGAGGAAGGGAAGCAGTACCTGGTGAAGCGGATCAACTTCCTGGGGAATACCAAGACCCGGGACAAGGTCCTCCGGCGTGAGTTTCTGCTGGAGGAGCAGCGGCAGTTCAACGGCGACCTGTTGGACATTTCCGTCATTCGCCTCAATCAGTTGGGGTTCTTCGACAAGATCGAGGAGGAGGATTACGAGGTCGTCAAGCGCCCGGATCTGGCCGAGGTGGACGTTCTGGTCACGGTCAAGGAGCAGAGTCAACAATCCATCGGCCTGACGGGCGGCGTGAGCGGCATCAGCGGCAAGTTCATCGGGCTCAGTTATTCCACCAACAACTTCCGGGGATTGGGACAGCAAATCTACGTCCAGGCGGTCACCGGGACTCGAACTCAGCAGTACAATTTCTCGTTCCAAGAACCGTATTTTCTGGATACACGCCTGTCCCTGGGGTTCTCCATCTTCAGCCAGCGCTTCCGTTACGATACCTATACGGCCTTCTATGGTCTGTTCCTGCCCGAGAACAACGTCAACCTTTTTACCCGGAGCAGTACCGGGTTCAGTGTGCAGACAGCCTATCCCCTGTGGCGATGGGTGCGGGTGGGACTCTCTTATCAGCTCCAGAGGATCAGCATCACGGACGTGGCGGAATCCTTCGGCGATTTTGCCTTGAGTCAGCTGACCGGGTTCACTCCCGGCGGCAGCCGCGAAGATGCCCAGAAAGGCATCATCCGGAGCGAGGTCACCCCCAGTTGGACCTACAACAGCAAGAACGCATTTTTTGGCGCCACCCGGGGGTCCATGTTGCGACTCCAGGTTCCTCTTGCCGGGGGGCCCTTGGGGGGGACCTACAACGTCGTTTCCCCCATCCTCGAATATCAGAAATTCATGGAAGACCGCTGGTTGAGCGGCGGCCGCAACAGTATGGGCTTTCGAGCTCAGTTTCTGCACCTGCTCCCGTACGGAAAACTGCCCAACGGCGGCCCCATGACGGTGCCGTTCTTCGAACGCATCTACCGGGGCGGCGAGTTCGACTTTCGGGGGTTCGATCTGAGATCGGTGACACCGTGGGCCAAGACTCGATCACCCTTGAGGGACGAATCGGGAAATCCCATCATCGATCGCCGGACGGGACTTCCGGCCCTGAGCGAGAATCTGGTGCCCGCGGGTGGAGACACATCTTTACTCTTTACCGGCGAGTACCGAATTCCCGTGGCCGGGCCCATTCATCTGGCCGCATTCGCGGATTTCGGGATCAACACGGTACTGAAGAAGAACAAGCTGGTTCTGTTCGGACCGAACACGGCGATTGACCTGGTGGAGAGCACCAACGATGTTTGGCGGATGTCGACGGGGATGGAATTCCAGTTTGTGATGCCGATGCTCAACCAGCCGTTTCGCCTCATATTCGCCTACAATCCCATGGTCATGGATACCACGGTTACGGTGAACGGGATCCGTTATCCGATGCAGGAACGTCGCAAGAACATTCGATTTACGGTAGGGTATACCTTCTAGTAAGGAGTGGAGAGGATTATGTTCACGAGATCTCGAAGCTATTTGGTCTTGTTTGCCGGCCTTGCCGGTGTGATGGGCACGGCACCCTGGGCGATGTCACAGGGTGTGACCGGCGCCGGCCTCAAGTTTGGATTTGTCAATTCGGTTGAAGTTCTGCAAGGGACCGACGAGGGCAGACAGAAGGTGGCCGAGTTTCAGCAGTGGGCCGAGGCGAGACAAAAGGAACTGCAGCAGGACAAGATCGAGTTGGATCGGTTGCGCGAACAGTTCGCCGCCCAGGAGCGGACACTGAATCCGGATACTCGGACGGAAATGATGAGGACCATCGAGGATCGGGACCGAAGGCTGCGCCGGAAACAGGAAGACAGCCAGCTGGAGTCCGAGTCCAGGAATCGTCAGATGCTGGAACAGGTCGGAACCAAGATCCAGACGATCATCACCGAGTACGCCCAGCAGAACGGTTATTCCGTCATCTTCTTGCGCAACGAGAGCCAGAGCTATGTGGATCCCTCCTTGGACATCACCAAGGAACTCGTCTCCATCTACAATCAGCGTCATCCGGTGGCTTCCGCCCAGGCTTCGTCCGCTCCGGCCCAGCCTTAGCGCCCGAGCGGGAACCCCGTCGCCGCGGGATTGATACTGGATTGGCGGTCCCAGTCCTGCCTCCCTCCGAGTCCGATGACGCGCCCGGCGAAATGGCCGTCGCTGGCGCGTCGATACCGGTTAGGGAACGACCGTGCTCTATCGTCTGCGACAACTGGCCGACCATGTGGGCGGAGAGGTCGCGGGAGACCCGGACACTCTTATCGAGCGCTTGAGACCCTTCGAGACGGCTGGCCCGGGCGATCTGACCCTGGCGGCCGAGACGCGGTACCAGGAGCGGATTCGGGAATCCGGCGCGTCGGCCGTCATCGTATCCAAGGCGGTGCGGTTTCGGAACCGTCCCTTGCTTCGCGTCGACAACCCGCGGTTGGCTTTCGCTCGGCTCTTGCAATTCATCCATAAGACGCCCTTTGTACCCACCGGCGTCTCAGCTCACGCCACGGTGGGCCGCGGTTGCTCCATCCCCGAGAGGGTGTCCATCTATCCCCATGTCCATGTCGGAGACGGAGTCACCTTGCGCGAAGAGGTGACCCTCCATCCCGGGGTTCATGTGGGGAACGGGTGCAGGATCGGTGCAGGTACCGTTCTTCACCCCAACGTGACGGTCTACGATGGGATTCGCATCGGCGCCCGCGTCATCCTGCATAGCGGAGCCGTGATCGGTGCCGATGGATTCGGCTATGTTTTCGACGGAGAACGGCAGGTCAAGATCCCGCAACGGGGGACGGTCGTGATCGAGGACGACGTGGAGATCGGTGCCAACAGCTGCGTGGACCGGGCCACCTTCGGTCATACCACCATCGGCCGGGGCGTCAAGCTGGACGACCACGTGCAGATCGGTCACAACTGCACCATCGGCGAGAACACCGTCATGGTCGGGAAGGTGGGTGTCTCCGGTAGCGTCACCGTGGGCCGGAACTGCATTCTGGCGGGGCAGTCGGGAGTCGTCGACCACGTCCGAATCGGCGACGGGGTCAAGGTCCTGGCCAAGACGGCGGTGACCAAGGACATCCCGGACGGAATGACCGTGTCCGGACAACCGGCCAGAGAACACCGGACGACGGTGAAGATTCAGGCCCTGACGCGGCGGCTTCCCCAGCTGATGGCGGAATGGCGTGCTTGGAAGAAGAGGCAGCCTTGAAACACCTTTCCGGTGGTGGGTAGGATACTGCTTTTGAAGGAAGGGCAGGAACGCGGCATGTTCGACATTCAGGAGATCATGGATCTCCTTCCTCATCGCTATCCCATGCTCCTGGTGGACCGGGTGGTCGAATACCAGGAGGGCGAACGGATCGTTGCCATCAAGAACGTCACCATCAACGAGCCGTTCTTCCAGGGCCACTTTTGCGGGGCTCCCATCATGCCGGGAGTCCTGATCATCGAGTCCATGGCACAAGCTGGCGGCTTTCTGGTGTTCAAGTCTCTTCCGAATCGGGAATCCAAACTGGTTTTTCTCATGGGTATCGAGAAGGCCCGGTTTCGCCGGCCGGTCAGGCCGGGAGATCAATTGAGGCTCGAAATGGTCGTCGTCCGGATCAGGGGCCGGGCGGGCAAGCTTCGGGGCCAAGCTTTTGTCGGAGACCAGCGTGCGGCAGAAGCGCAGATCCTGTTCTCTCTGGTGGACCGTTCCTCGGTCGTTTCCGGCCGAGGCTGACGCCATGCCCGTCGCCGATACTGCCCAGATCCATCCCACGGCACAGGTGTCTTCCGGCGCGCAATTGGGACGCGGAGTGACCGTCGGTCCCTTTGTCATCATTGGAGACGGAGTCGTCATCGGTGAAGACACCGCGGTCGGTCCCCACACTGTCCTGAAAGGTCCCTCCTATTTGGGCAAACGAAATCGAATCCTGGGGCAGAGTGCCATCGGGACGGATCCCCAGGACCTGAAGTACCAGGGCGAGGAGACCTCCCTTCATATCGGCGACGAGAACGTCGTCCGCGAGTTCGTCACCATCAACCGGGGTACGGCTCAGGGTGGAGGCAAGACCACGATCGGGAGTCGCAACCTGTTCATGGCGGGAGTGCATGTGGCGCACGATTGCCATCTGGGGCACGACGGCATCCTCGCAAATGCGGCGACGCTGGCCGGTCATGTGGAGATCGGGAACAACGCTACCGTCGGTGCATTCACCGGCGTTCACCAGTTTTGCCGGGTGGGACGCCACGCCTTCATCGGCGGCTACTCCGTGATCACACGGGACGCGCCCCCTTTCATCAAGACGGTAGGACATCGCAATCAGGCCCGGACCTACGGAATCAATGGAATCGGTCTCTCCCGCAAGGGATTCCCGGAGGAACGGATTCGGGCGTTGAGGAAGGCCTACCGGTGGATTTTTCGAAAGGGTCTCACCGTGCCGCAGGCTCGCGACCACATCCTGCGAGAGAAGTTGCAAACGGCCGATGTCGAATCGTTGCTGCAATTCCTGGAGACCTCGAGCCGGGGGGTTATTCGGTAGGCGCCTTGCGCCGAATGCTCCGGAGCCAAGCGTAAGATCGGTACAGGTTTCTTTTCGAGCACCCCTTGGAACCGGGGAGGGGAAGCGTTGGAAGTCGAAAAGCTCGGGTTGATCGCCGGAAACGGGCGGTTTCCGTTCCTGGTGCTGGACCAAGCCCGAAATCGACGGTTGCCGCTGGTCGTGGCGGCCATTCGAGAAGAAGCGGATCCCCAGTTGGAAGAGATCTCGGGTCAGCTCTCCAGCGGCTCGTCGTTCCACTGGATCGGGTTGGGGCAGTTGGGGAAGCTGATCCGCGTGTTCAAGCGTGCGGGCATACGGCACGCGGTCATGGCCGGCCAGGTGAAGCATGTCCGCATATTCGCCGCCGGCGTTCGGACGCCGGCGGGAATCCTGTCGGCGTTGCCCGACGGCAGGATGTTGCGCATGCTGGCGTCGCTGCGCCGACGCAATACGCGGTCGCTGCTCGAAGGCGTCATCGGAGTCCTGCGGGCCGAAGGGATCGAGGTCCTGGACTCGACCTGGCTGCTTGCCGATCTGATCCCGGGCCCGGGTGTGCTCACTCGCCGCAAGCCCAACGACCGGGAAAGACGGGACATGGAATATGGGTTGGAGGTAGCCAAGGAGTTGTCCCGACTCGATCTGGGCCAGACCGTGGTCGTCAAGGATCGGGCCGTGGTGGCGGTGGAGGCCATGGAGGGGACGGATGCCACCATCCGGAGAGCGGCGGGATTGGTTGCGGGGAGCCGTCTCACGGTGGTCAAGGTCAGCCGTGCCCGCAACGAGATGAGATACGACGTTCCAGTCATCGGATCGAAGACCTTGGAGGTTTTGAGAGAGTGCCGGGTCTCAGCTCTCTCCATCGATTCCGGGCGAACCCTGATCCTGGAGCGGGACCACTTCGTCCGGGGCGCCGACGAGTCGAGAATCACGGTGGTCTGCCAATGAGTGCCAAAGACAGGATCCGGGTCGGCGTGGTCGGTGGGGGCGTATTGGGGAGTCACCATACCCGCATTTACAGCAGTCTCCCGGAAGTGGAGCTGGTGGGAGTGGTGGATCCGATCCGAGCAAGGCGGCGGGAGCTGGCTTCCCGGTATGACTGCCGATCCTGGCCGGACCAGAGCCCCCTGTTGGATCGGGTAGACGCCGTCAGCGTGGCCGTTCCCACCTCTCTGCACGCTGCCGTCGCCCTGCCGTTCTTGAAGCGGGGAATCCACGTTCTGGTGGAGAAACCCATCGCCGAAGATCTGGAATCCGCTCGGCGCATGGTGGATGAGGCCCCGGGGACGGTTCTCCATGTGGGGCACTCTGAGCGGTTCAATCCCGCGGTGCTGGCAATACAGTCCTTCATCAAGACTCCCCGGTTCTTCGAGGTCCACCGGCTCAGCGTGCTGACGCCACGCAGTCTTGACGTGGATGTGGTGTTGGACCTGATGATTCATGATCTGGACCTCATCACCCAAATGGTCCGGAGCCCCATCCGGGAGATTCGCGCCGTGGGGATTCCCGTGCTCACCCCCCGGATCGACATCGCCAACGCCCGTCTGGAATTCGAGGACGGATGTGTCGCCAATCTCACTTCGAGCCGGGTCTCGAAGCAGAAGATGAGAAAGTTGAGGTTCTTCCAAGCGGACGACTACATCTCCCTGGATCTGGATCGTCAGGTGGCGGAGGTCTCGAGCATGGTGGAGGTGGATGGGACCAAGCGGATCGTCAACCGGTCTCCGCCGGTGACGCGCGAAGAACCTCTCAAGATGGAGATTGTGGCGTTCCTGGAGGAGATCGCGAGCAGACGCGGCCAGGAGCGAAAAATCCGGCGGGGATGTAGCGGCGGGGAAGGCGCCCGGGTCCTGGGGCTGGCCTTGGAGATCCTGGATCGGATGACCGTTGCCGGCCAGACGGGGTCGGCGTATTCCGTGCCGGACCACGCCGGTTGATGGGACCGGCAAGTACCGGTTAGAGGAAACGTTCGCGTTGAAGACGCCGTCGCCGCCCCCCGAAGATCCCCTGCTGATCGCTATCGCCGGTCCAACGGCCTCCGGCAAGAGCGCCCTGGCGGTGCAGGCGGCTCTCCGGTTGGACGGGGAGATCATCAACTGCGACTCACTCCAGTTGTACCGGGAACTCCGGATCGGGACCGGGAAACCGTCGGCCCGGGAAACCGAGTCGGTGCCCCATCATCTATACGATTTTCTGAAACCGGACGAGATCTACAGCGCAGGACGATATATGGCGGAAGCCAGGAAAGTCTGTCATCTGGTCCGGGATCGGGGAAAGATTCCGTTCGTGGTGGGAGGCACCGGACTCTATCTCAGGGCTCTGCTGCAGGGAGTCTTCGATGGACCCTCCCGCTGTGAAATCCTTCGGGATCGCTTGGAGAAGATGGTGCAACGCCGCGGTCAGGAGAGATTGTTTCGTCTTCTGGCCCGGAAGGACCCGGCGACGGCCCGGAAGATCGGCGTGGGGGACCGGCGGCGCCTGATACGCGCCCTGGAGGTCTACTTCTTGACAGGGACTCCCATCAGTCTGCTTCAGGAGCGCCGAAAAGCGCTCGCGGGCTACCGCATTCTGAAGATCGGACTGAACCTGTGCCGTACGCTTCTCTACCACAGGATTGATTCTCGAGCCCGGGAAATGTTCCGCAGTGGCCTTCTGGACGAAGTGGATCGACTACTCCGGAAGGGGTACGATGAGCGATGCAAGGCCTTTGAGGCGTTAGGTTACCGGTACGCGGTGCGGACCCTTCGCGGCGAGTTGAAGCTGGAGGAGGCCATCGAGCTGACGAGCCGGGACACGCGTCGCTACGCCAAACGGCAGATGACCTGGTTTCGCCGGGAGGACGACATGCGCTGGATCCAGTCGCCCGGAGAGTCGGAATCGGCGTTGAAGCAGCTTCTGGAGTTGGTCCGATGCAGTACGAGCCGGTAATCGGTCTGGAGGTCCACGCTCAGCTACGCACCCGGAGCAAGGTCTTCTGCGGTTGCAGCACCCGGTTCGGAGCTCCCCCCAATTCCCAGACGTGTCCCGTCTGCCTGGGCCTTCCCGGCTCGCTTCCGGTGGTCAACGGCCATGCTGTGGAGATGGCGGTCAGGGCCGGGTTGGCCCTGGACTGCCGCATCAATCGGCGTTCACTTCTCGCCCGAAAGAACTATTTCTACCCTGACCTTCCCAAGGGTTACCAGATCTCCCAGTATGAAGAACCCCTGGCGGTCGACGGCCGAGTACGGCTGGTGACGATGGATCGCGGGACTCCGGGGAATCGGGGAACACTGCGTGAACTCAGCGTGGGGATCATTCGTGTCCATCTGGAAGAGGACGCCGGCAAGTCGATTCATGCCGCGAGGCAGGACACGCAGGTCAATTTGAATCGGTGCGGCGTCCCCTTGATGGAGATCGTCACCCGTCCCGATCTGAGGTCCGGCCGGGAGGCCAGAAATTTCCTGGACTACCTGAGAAGAGTCCTGCTTTATCTGGCGCTGTGTGACGGGAACATGGAGGAAGGGAGTCTCCGCTGCGACGCCAATGTCTCGGTCCGTCCACTGGGGAAGACTTCACTCGGGACCAAGACTGAAATCAAGAATCTGAACTCCTTCCGTTTTCTGAACAAGGCTCTGGACTACGAGATCCGGAGGCAGATTCGAGTCTTGGAGTCGGGGCGGCAAGTGGTTCAGGAAACGCGGCTCTGGAAAGAGGATCTGGAAGAGACCCGTCCCATGAGAAGCAAGGAAGAAGCCCATGACTACCGGTACTTTCCGGATCCCGATCTACTTCCGGTCGTGATCTCGGCTGACCGGTTGGACCAGCTCAGGAACGATTTGCCGGAACTTCCGGGAGAACGCGCGCGCCGGTTCGGTTCCCAGTACGGTCTCGATCAGAGTGACGCCTTCGTGGCCACCCGGACGCCCGAGTTTGCCGACTATTTTGAAGCGTCCGCGAAGAGTGCCGGAAGCCCCAAGACGGTTCTGAACTGGATGGTCGGGGATGTGACCCATCGTCTGAAGAGAGATGGGCTGGGACTCCGCGAATCTCCCGTCGAGGCTGCGGATCTCGGAGCGTTGATCCGGCTCTTGGACGACGGAGCCATCAGCGGCAAGATGGCCAAGGGCGTCTTCGATCGAATGTATGAGACGGGTAAATCTCCAGGGACGATCGTCAGAGAACAGAACCTGTCCCAGATCAGTGATCGGAGCGAATTGGAAACCGTCGTTTCCGGGATTCTGGATTCGCATGCCGACGCCGTGGAGCGTTATCGGAATGGGAAGCGGGGCCTGCTAGGATTTTTCGTGGGACAGGTGATGCGGCAGACCCGCGGGCAAGCCAACCCGAAGATGGTCAACGAACTGCTCAGAAAGATGTTGGACCGATGAGGCGGCGCCGCCCTCGGGCTCCGACTCCCGAGTCAAAACGGTTGGCCGTGATCGAGGAGATAGCCGACGATATCTACTCGATTCAATTCGTGTTGCAGAGTCTCGGTTTTCAGACGCGGTCGTTCTCGCCCCAGTCCTCGATCGGCGAATTGATGGACTTCGACCCGGAATTGATCATCGTGGACATGATGATCTCCGGTGGAGGCGGATATCGAGTCATCCGTCAGATTCGCAGGGCCGGGAACTTCGCTCGGGTGCCGATCCTGGCCATCGCTGCCGCGGCCATGGAGGGAAGCGCCGAAGAAATTCTGGCCGCGGGCGGTCAGGACGTGGTGACCAAGCCCTACAGCATGGCTGAACTGAAGGACAAGTTGGACCGTTTCGTTCCGAAGACGAAATGAGAAGCGCCGTTTCCCGGTAGCTCCCCAGTCAGGCGTAAACTACCTGTCTTTCTTCACTCTTTCCTCTTTCCCCGGTTCCATCGACGGGGCGGCGAAACTTCACCCTTCCACTTGTACTTTGGGAAATTCGGGAATTCTCGGAAGGGTGGTGCCGGAGGGGAGACTCGAACTCCCACGGGCGTTTAGCCCACTGCGTCCTGAACGCAGCGCGTCTGCCAATTCCACCACTCCGGCGACCTGACGACGAGTTTACACCACAACAGGTCGCGAGTGCAGCAACGAAGAATTGACAATTTGATGCGAACTGACTCGATAAAAGACCCCATTCCGATGGGGGTCGGAGGTTTGTTTTATGGGAGGTGGTGGGTTAGACTTTGCGGCGTCGAACTGAAGGGAAATCCTGAATGTCCCAGCTCCATCGGCGAGCGTTTCTCAAGTCCATTCCAACAGCAGCCGCGACGCTGATGCCCATGCTTTCGGCATTGGGCTCCGGACCCAAACCGAAACTCGGAATTGGCTTGGGCTGGAGTCTCTACAACAACCGAACCCTCCGCACACCGGACGCGATGCGTATGGCCAGTGAGGTGGGTTACGACGATGTGGAACCGGCCATCTATCCCGGTTGGCAGGACGATCCCAAGATCCTCACCCGGTCGGCGCGGCGGGAGTTGGCCAGTCTGTTCGGCGAGTTGGGATTGGGCCTGAGCGGCTTGGACGAGGACCTGAGGTTGCTGGTGGGTCCGGAGGCGCACCGGGAGAACCTGGAGCGGATCAAACGAGCAGCACAACTCTGGCGAGACATCTACCCGTTCAACGTCAGGACTCCAGCCCGGCGGCACCGCCGTCCGGTTCTGGTCCTGACATTGGGAGGGAAGACCGCCGAGTGGGACCAGGCAAAGAATGCCATGGCGGAGCGGCTCCGGGATTGGGCTGAAGTGGGTCGTTCCCATGAGATCCGGTTGGCCATCAAAGCGCACGTGGGAAGCGCCCTGCACAGTCCCGAGGGCGCACTCTGGTTGATGCAGCAGGCCGACAGTCCCTGGGTGCGGGTGACGTATGACTACAGCCACTTCCGGGCAATGAACTTCGACATGGTGGACTCGATACGGCTACTCGGCTCTCATGCGGTCTTCGCACACGCCAAAGATGCGACCATCACTGAGGATGGAAAGACACAGTTCTTGATGCCGGGTGACGGAGATACGGATTACGTGACCTACCTCAAAGAGTTGCAGGCCCAGGGTTATCGGGGATCCGTGGTGCTGGAGGTCAGTGGTCAGATTCACAGGAAACCGGGTTATGATCCGGTGGCCGCAGCTACACATTGCTATAGGAAGATGTCCCGGGCTTTTGAGAAGGCCGCTGTTCCCAGGAGCTGAACTCTCTCCTGATGACGGCTCAAGGGAGCGACACTGGACTGGAGTTTTCCAAAACGTAAGGAGATCAGGAAATGACCAAGGAATTGAATCGTCGCAGCTTCATGGGGGCCACGGCCGGTGCGGGAGCAGTCATGACCGGGCTTTCGGGATCCCTTCTGGCCAAGCGACGCAGCCTCAACGACACCCTCCAAGTGGCGGTTCTGGGTCCGGGCGGCCGGGGCATGTTCCTGCTGAGGAAATGTCTGGAACACGCCGATGCCTACAACGCGCGGATCACCGCAGTGTGCGAAATCTGGAAGCGGAACCAGAAAATCGCCACCAATCACCTCCGTGAGCACTACGGCAGCGAGCCCAAGCTCTACCACCACATCGACGACCTTCTGGCCGATGACGGGATCGATGCCGTCATCATCGCCACCGCCGACCATCAGCACGGCAAGATGTTGAAGATGGTGGTCGAAGCAGGCAAGGATGCCTATTGCGAAAAGCCCATGGCCAACGTCCTTTCCGAGGCGAACGACGCCTTGGATGCCTGCAAGCAGGCCGGCACCGTGGTTCAGATCGGCACCCAGGGCAGAAGCCATCCCAAGTGCATCGCCGCGCGCGGGATCATGAAGGACCAACTCATCGGAGATATCGTTCGGGTCACGCTGGTCGAGAACGAGTACAGTCCTCACCGGTGGCGCCGCTCGCCGGAGGCACTGGCCGAGTGCCGGGAAGAAGACCTGAACTGGAAGGAGTTTCTGCTGGGTAAGCCGTATCGGCCCTTCGATCCCAGAATCTACCGGTCCTTCCGGCTGTTCAAGGACTTCTCAAGCGGAATCTACGACCAGTGGATGAGCCACGACATCGACACTCTGCACTATCTCACCGGGGAACCCTACCCCATGAGCGCTCGCGCCGAAGGCGGAATCTACCGCTACAAGGACTACCGGGAAAATCCGGACACCACGGAGGCCATTTTCGAATACGGGACGGGAGACAAGAAATTCCTGGCCAGCTACGGCTGCTGCCTGATCAACGGCGCCGGAACCGGCTATACCTTCCAGGGAACCAAGGGAACCCTCTCGTTCGAGAAGTCGCCGCTCTTCAACGAAGTGCCCTGGCGGGTTTCCGGAGACGGCATTCGCGGCGATCAGGCCCTGAAGCCGGGCGCGAAGCAGATGCAGGGTGAATACATCGCCGGCGAGCCGGGGGCGATGCCCAATCATCGCTTCCCTCACATGGCCAACTGGCTCGACTGCGTCCGGCGGCGCGATGTAGACGGAATTTCCTGTCCGGTCGAAGCGGGTTACGGACATTCCATCGCCTGCATCATGGCTGTGGACTCCTTGTGGAGCGGTCGAAAGATGATCTTCGACCCCGACCAGCGGACCATCACGCCTGCGTAAGTCAGTGCTCTGAAAGAAGAGGAGGACCGACCATGGCGGAAACCGAAATGACCACTGCCGCCGCCGCGAGTATCTCGGCTGCGGATACCGCGTGGATGCTGGTTTCTTGTGCCCTGGTCCTGCTCATGACCCCGGGGCTGGCCTTCTTTTACGGCGGTCTGGTCCGGTCCAAGAACATCCTCAACACCATGATGATGAGCTTCGCCTCCCTGGGCGTGACCGCATTGGTCTGGTTCCTGGCCGCTTACAGTCTGGCCTTCGCTCCGGGAAGCGACGCCATGCAACCCTGGTTGGGCGGCTTGGGACATCTCTTTCTGCAGGGCGTGAATCTGGAAGCCAACGGCAGCATTCCCCACCTCCTTTTCGCGGCGTATCAGGGAGCCTTTGCCATTATCACGGCGGCGCTCATCTCCGGAGCCGTGGTGGAGCGAATCCGTTTTGGGCCTTACCTTGTCTTTATCTGCGGCTGGGTAATGCTCGTCTATGCGCCCGTCTGCCACTGGGTCTGGGGTGGAGGATGGCTGGGTGAACTCGGCGCCCTGGATTTTGCAGGCGGAACCGTGGTCCACGTGACGGCGGGAACGGCAGCAGTCGTGGCCGCCTGGCAGGTGGGACCCCGGAGCGATTTCGGACGCCAGGCGATCATTCCCCATAATGTGCCGTTCGTGCTGTTGGGCGCCGGACTGCTCTGGTTCGGCTGGTTCGGATTCAACGGCGGCAGCGCCCTGGCGGCCGACGGTTCTGCCAGTCTGGCCTTCGTCAATACCTTGCTGGCCCCTGCGACCGCGTTGACCGTTTGGATGATTCTGGATGCCATCCGGGACCGGATGGCGACGGCAGTGGGAGCCGCTACCGGCATCGTCGTCGGACTGGTCGCCGTGACGCCGGCAGCCGGCTTCGTGAGTCCCTTGGGAGCCGTGGCTATCGGCGCCATCGCCACCTTTCCCTGCTACTATGCGATCCTCTTTCGATCCCGGTCCGGTCTGGATGATTCGCTGGACGTAGCGGCGGCCCACGGAATGGGCGGATTGAGCGGCGCTATCCTGACGGGTGTCTTCGCGCATGCCGTCTGGGGTGGAACCGATGGTCTGCTGTACGGAAACCCGATGCAGGTCGTCATCCAGGCTGTGGGCGTGCTCGCCACGATCGTCTATTGCGGTGTCGTCACCTGGGTGCTGCTGAAGGTGATCTCGCTGTTCGGGACCCTGAGGCCGGTTCAGAATGAAGAAAGGACCGGGCTGGACATTCTGGAGCATGGTGAAGACGCATATGGCCGGGGCGAAGGCGCGACCATGATTCTCCCTGGTTCTACAGTCTGAACGCCTGACCACTCCCTTCGCTCCCGTCCGGAAGGTTGAATCCAGTGGAGCGGGCCGCGAGTTTCATCCGGCCGGCCGCGTTGCCGTCCAAACTGTTGGGACCGAAATTCATCGATATCCGGCAGTCCTCTGAACCGTGAACTCTGCCGCGGAATCGATCGATGATCGGACCCTACACCCACCAGATCGATCCCATCCTCTTCGACCTCGCCGGAGTGCACCTCTGGTGGTACGGCCTCGGCTTCGCTCTCGGGTTCCTGCATCTCCAGCTCTCGATCCGCCGGGCCGGACGACGTCTGGAGTTGTCCGGCCGGGAGGTCTGGACCCTGAGTCTGTTCATCGTCATCGGGGTTCTGGCCGGAGGCCGCGCCATCGAGATCGCTTTCGATGAATGGCCCTTCTACAGCCGGCACCCAGAGCTGATCCCGGCATTCTGGCTCGGGGGCATGGCCACCCACGGCGTCATGTTGGGTGCCGGACTCGGCCTGGTGCTCTTTGCGCGCCGGTACCGGAAACCTCTCCTGCCGCTCGCCGACATGCTGGTTATTCCGGCGGCGTTTCTCATGGGCACCGCACGGATCGGGAACTTCATCGACGGCCAGATCGTCGGCAACGTCACCGATGTCTGGTGGGGGGTGAAGTTCCCCGACGCGGACGGATTTCGCCATCCGGTCGTGCTCTATGACGGAGCCAAGAATCTGCTCTTGATGGGGTACCTGCTCTGGGTCAGGCGGTCCAACCAGACCCCCGGCGCCGTGGCGGCGCGCTTCGTCTTCTGGTACGCGCTACCTCGGTTCGTCATCGATATTTTCCGAGACTATCCGACCCACCGTCTTCCCATCGGGACGGGTCAGACCTTGAACATCCTGATGACCCTGCTGGGGGCGATCCTGCTCTATCGATCCCGTCTGCGCAGGCAGGGACGTCTCCGGAGTGATCCCGGACCTGCTACCCGGGCAGTGAGCGCCAAGCCTCCCTTGGCCTCCCAGCGGGTTGTCTTCGCCTGTCTGTTGCTGTTCTGCCTGACCATCCCCAGCAATTGGACCCAGGATGTGCCTGCCCGTTACGGCCAACGTCACCCGGGGCTGACCCACTCCTGGTTGTATCCGAGGATCGATACCAATCCACCCCCGAAGATAGCGCGACCGCAGTGACGGCAAGGGCCCGGTCCCGCATCGAATACTGGTCCAGGCCTCTACGCTCCCCTTTCTGGATCATTGGACGAGAACCCTGTAAGTTTGATTTCCGGTACTTCAAGGTCGGCACCGGACGATTCAGTCGAAAGCGGACCAGCCTGTGGGTCGGCGGACGAAAAATCCCATGACGCTCCTGCTCACAACCGCCAGGAATCGGCTTGCTCGACATCTGGCTCACGCTCTGGCCACGCGACACCGAGTCGTTCTCACCGACACTCTGCCGGTCCGGAGCCGACACCGGTTCGTTTCGTGCGACTTGAATCACGACGCCGAGACACGGCTGTTGGTCGAGGGAATGGACGCCATCATCTGGTCGGGCTGGACCGATCCTTCCGAGGATGCCTCCTCGCGGCTGGACCGACAGACGCGCTGTCTGTACAACCTGCTCTGGGCGGCCTGGGAGGCCGGCGTTGCCCGCGTGGTCCAATTGAGCTCCCTCGCCGTCATGGATCAGTATCCCGCCGATGTCCGGATCACCGAGAGATGGTTGCCCTGGCCGGCCGCGGAACCCCCGACCCTCACCTATCGCCTGGGAGAGATCCTGTGCCGCGAGTTCGCCCGGGAGGGAAAACTCCAGGTCGTCTGTCTCAGGCTGGGTGCGATCCTGTGGAGCCCGGAGCATTCCTGTGCCGACGGTGTCACCGTCCAAGACGCCGTCGAGGCAGTCGAACGATCGCTGACGGCAGATTTGCCTGCGTATTCGGTGCTGCACATCCAGTCCAACCTTCCCGGGCAGCGATACGGTACCGAACGGGCGCAACGGATTCTGGGATTCGAATCATCGTGGAGCAGGGCGTGAAGGTCCTGATTCTGGGTGCCGCCGGCTACCTGGGCCCCCATCTGGTCCGGGCGTTGGAGGGCCGGCACGAGTTGAGGCTGACCGACGTCAAGGAGTCCGGCGACGGGGGTCACGAATACCGGCACGTCGACGTCGCCGATTTGGAGCAGGTGCTGGACGCGGCAGAGGGGATGGACACCATCATCAACCTGTCCGTTCTGCGGCATGACCGGCGACTGGCTTTCGACGTCAACACCCGAGGCGCCTACAATGCGTTGGTGGCTGCCTGCAGACATGGGATCCAAAGGTTCATCCAGACCGGTCCCTTCTATGCGATCACGGGACCCGCCACCTGCGAACCCTGTGACTTCGCCATGCATCCCGACGTCACCCCACGGCCGGGAACCCATCTGTATGCCCTGACCAAGGGACTGGCCGAGGAGGTCTGCCGGATCTTCACTCGCAATCACGATCTCTATGTCACCTCCTTCCTCTTCTACCACTTCCGAGACACCCGGCCGCGCCCCGACGACGAGCCCACGTTCGTCCCCTTCACCGTAACTTGGCAGGATGCAGCGGCCCTGTTTCCCCTGGCCCTGGAGATTCCGTTGGAGCGATTGCCGTCGCGCTACGAGGCCTACTTCGTCTCGGCAGATTTTCCCCACGGTCAGTTCTCCAATGAAAAGGTCAAACGAGTCTTTGGCTGGCGTCCGACTTTTGGTTTCGAAAGCTTTTGGAAACGGTGACGTCGCCATAGGATGGATGCTGAGAGGGAGCATTGATGAAGCGTCAAGATAACGGATCAGCTTCCGGACGGAGGACGTCTCCGTGACAGGCCAATTGGAATCGGGACGACTGGCGGGAAAGCGGGCGCTGGTCACCGGAGCCGCCGCCGGCCTCGGAGAGGCCATTGCCCGCCGTTTCGCGGGAGAGGGAGCGCGGGTCGTCGTCGTCGATATCCAGGAGCGGGCTTCACACCAGGTCGTCGAATCGATTCGCGAACAGGGCGGGGAAGCTCATGTCGTAGTGGGTGACGTGGGATCATCGGTCCAGGTGGAGCGCATCGTAGCCACGGCCCACTCGCTGCTGGAGGGCATCGACATCCTGGTCAACAACGCCGGAGTCATCCCTTCTCGCGAAACCGTGCTCGACACCCGGGAAGAGGATTGGGACGAGACCCTCCGCGTCAATGCCAAGGGCGTTTTTCTCATGAGCCGGGCCGTCATTCCGGGGATGATTCGACAGGGTGGAGGCGCCATCGTCAATATGTCGTCGGTGGCAGGTCTGGTCGGCCTGCCGATTCGACCGGCGTACGGAGCCTCCAAGGGAGCCGTGTCCATCCTGACCCGGCAAATGGCCGTCGATTTCGGCAAGTACAACATCCGGGTCAATGCCATCAATCCCTCCTTCGTGATCACCGACATCAACCGGGAGATGTTTCGCCGTCTCAAGGAGGACGCGGCCGCCTGGTCGGAAATGATTCGGCAGCACCCGCTGGGACGGCTGGGTGAACCGGGAGACGTGGCCGATGCCGCCGTCTACCTGGCTTCAGACGAGGCGCGTTGGGTCACCGGAGTCCTGCTCCCGGTCGACGGGGGTTTCACCGCGCGCTAACCGGATCAACACAGGCGCTACGCCAGGAGAAGCACCAATGCAAGTCGTCGATGTCGAAACCAAGCTGGAGAGCTACCGGCGTGCCTGCCGGAGGGGCACCGATTGGATGTTGGACCATTTCAATCCGGATGGATCCCTGGGGGACGTTACGGAGCGAAACTACTACTATCGCGTTCCCTGGGCATTGGCCCTCAAGGGCGAGACCGAGGCAGCTCACCGGTTGCTGGACTGGGTCGATCGCAATCGGATCACGCCCGAAGGCTCCTTGGACGAGAGTGCCACCAGTGCAGGACCGCAGCTCCGCTACGGCTCGTACGCTCTGGCGTGTCTGATCTACGGCGCCAGCCTCCTGGGCCGGTTGGATCTGGTGCGGCGTTGCGTCGGGAGTCTGCTCACCTGGCAGGACCCGGAGACCGGAGGCTTCTTCGCCAACGCGCAAGAAGGCGTCGAAGGGGACCAGGAACTGTTTCCCACAGCCCAGGCTGCCATGACTCTCGCCCTGGTGGGCCGGATTCCCGAGGCGGTCCAGGCCGGCCGCTGGCTCCACCGTCTCTGGGAACTGCAGCCCGATCCGGAGCACCGCCTTTACGCCGTTTACAGGCGTTCCCAGGGACTCGTGCGCGACTACGATCCCGAGGAGGCGGCATTCTACGTCACCCTCAAGGACGAGCCCTGGCAACACCACTTCAACGGGGGAATCGCCGCCGCCGCGCTGCTCCACATCCACGAGGCCACGGGAGAAGATCGTTGGCTGCGTCTGGCCCGGGAATACGAACGATTCTCCATGAGCACGAATGACATCCAGTTTAGTTCCAAGCAGGTGTGCAAGTCGGGCTGGGGCTCAGGCCTGTTGTACGTCGCGACGCGGGAGGAATCGTATCGGGCCTGGACCCAGCGCATGGGAGACTGGTTCGTAGAGCATCAGTTCGACGACGGCCATTGGGAGAACACCAAATTCTGGACTCCCGACCCGACGCTGGGCGACAAGATCATGATCACGACCGAGTTCGTCATGCATCTGGCCAACATCATCGCCTACCTCTCGGTCAGCCCCGAGCCGTGACGGCGATTTTGCCTGATCCTTCCCCGCCGTCACGGATTCCGAAACTGGAACCCGTAGAGATCCAGATCGCGCAGCTCGAAATGGAGCCGGACCGGACGGCCCGGTAGCGAACTCAGGTCAGATTTTCCGTTCCATGAAACCCGCCGGTCGATCCGGTTGGTGGTATGGATCCGGTCACAGTCTTCCAAGGAGTAGCCGTCCAGGGGCCTGAAGTCCGAATCCAGGATCGCCACGCGCGCGATACCGGCGGCGGAGGTGTTCAGGTTCAGGACCAGCTCGCTGCCGTGGAACTTCAACAACGGCGTCGTGAATCCGCCGCCCGAATAAGCGGATGTCGTTGGTCCCGGTGTTATGCGGCGTCTCCTCCCTGAACTCGCGCAGGAAACGCCCGTCGTAGTGATAGTAGAGGGAAGGAAAAGCGTAATAGGCGTCCTGGGCCCAAGGGTATTTCACGACGATGCTGGTATAGAAGTCGACCACCGGGACCTCGGTCCTGGAGCTGGGGTCGGGGTGGTGCAGGTCCAGCCGGTCGGTGGACAGCGAGACGGCCGAATCATCGACGTCGGGAAACAGATCGAGGCGGTGAGATTCACTGCGGGCGTTGGTCCGGTGTTGGCCGGGCCCCGGAGCGTTCCGTCTCACATAGGCGACGTACTTTCGGATTCGGTCGTCCCAGAAGATTTCGCAGAGACTCGTACCACATGTGGTAGGTCTCGCCCAGTTTCAGAACCGTGCCGTACAAGCCCACTCTCCGGCTCTCCCACGGGTGTTCCTGGGCGATGGTCATCTCGCCCGTCTTTTGGGGAGGATGAACGCGCAAACGGACTCCCTGAGAGGATTCCAGGAATCGATGGTCGATGAAGACCTGACGGCGCTCACCGATGTCGAGCGCGGAAGCGGACTCCGCCAAGACCGGCGGTGCCATGAGCAGGAACAAAGTCAGGTAGGCGAGCGGACCTCGCGCCGCGGATTTCAGAAGACCCTCGAAGCTTGTCATAGGGGTCCTTTCTGCCGGACTCGGAGATCAGTTCGACGACGTGGCGCTCAGAATGCGCCAGCGGCCATTCGCGTCACAGGCCTCGTAGAAGAGCCGGAAGCGGCCATCGTCCAAGTCGATGACACACGGCTCGGAGGCGTGCGTCCGGTCCCAGGGACCGCCGATGTCGAGACAGGGCTCGGAATCCTTGTCCCAGTGCAGTCCGTCGCGGGAAACCGCCGTAAAAATCCGTCCGTGCATGGGTTTGTGGGTCCACGCGGCGTAGTACATTCGATAGCTGCCGCCGGCCAGATGAATCACTTCCGGCGCATACACGGCATAGTCCTCGAAACGGGTCTCCTGCGGAATGCGCACTCCCGGTTCCAGTTCGAAGTGGAGTCCATCTTTCGAGGTGGCGCTTACGATATGGTTCCGGGATCTCAGACCCGGCTTCAGAGGATGAGAGTAATGGTGGCAATAGATCCGGTACCGGAGTCCGCCGTTCGAATCCCGGAAATAGAGGCACCGTGGCGATCCATAGGACCACCGGCCGTCGGCGACTCGAATCCCCGGCTCCGGTTCCCAGTCGAGTCCATTTCCCGAAACGGCGCTCAGGACGCTGGTGGGACCAGTCTCCGCCCTGGCTTCATAGTACATACGGTACCGTCCGTCCGGCAGCGGGATGACGTCCGGACAGAGCACCCTGCGGTCCGCGTCAGGAGAGTGGACGTCCAATCGAATCCCCGGATCCTTGACCCACACCTTCGCGTCATCGGAGCCGGCGCTCAGAATGTAACCCTCGGACTCGGCTACGGGACGGCCGAGTCCCAGACCGGTGTAGTACATGCGGTAGCGTCCATCCGGAAACCGAATCACGTTGGGCGTGAGAATCTTGGTGGAATCCAAAGGCGTGTCCTGATCCACGGCGATGTGCGCGTCCTTGACCCAGTGGCGCCCTGGATCACGCTCCGCAAAATGCACCGAACGAATGATCTCGGATTTTTGGGCCATTTGCACCTTTTGGGCAAGCCGTATTCGACGGTACGTGGCAGCGTTCGCCACGAAAGGTCTCCGGGAGGCTACTGAAGCGGGAGCCGTTCTTCAAGCCGATTGCCGGCGCAGCGGAATGGGGGGCTACCTTTGCGGGTGACGCCACAGCCAGAAACGCCATAACCCGGCGGGAACCAGCGTCAGGACAGACATCGCCGCCAGGATTTCCGACACCTTCAGAGACGAGTCCAGAGCCAGGCCTGTCGCTGTCACGCCGAACGTGGACAGCAGGGTGAAGATGGCGTACTCCGTAGCGAAGACTCGTCCCCGTACTTTTCCCGGCACGGATTGGAGCAGGAGCTGGGTGGAGAAGACCCAGATGATTCCTCCGCCGATCCCTGCCCAGAGGCCTCCCAGCAACACGGTTTCCAGGTTGATGAGAAGAGACGAGATTCCCAGGCCCAGCGCGCTCAGGAGATACCCCGCGAACAGGGCCTGACGGAGCCGGTCAGGCCGGTCCCCGGTCCAGAGACGGCCGGCGATGGGGCCGATTCCCGTCCCCAGGCCGGCAGCGGAGAAGAGCAGTCCGAGGCTGATTCCGCCGGCTTTGCCCATGGGAAACAGGCTCCGGCCGATGACCACCTTGACGACCTGATATCCCTGGGAGAAGACCAGGGCGGTCACTCCTTTGTGGAGGGCCGTGACCAGGATCTGCCGGTTGTTTCGGAGGTAGCCGAGACCCTCCAGGTACTGGACTACGGCGGTCTCGAACAGGCCCCGGCCGGAGGCAGAATCGGCTTCGGGTGTCTTCCGGTACTGCACTCCCAAGAGAATGACGGCGGAAACCACGAAGCTGAAGGCATCGATGATGAAGGCGGGATAGATGCCCCAAGTCCCCGCGACGAGTCCTCCCAGCGCCGCCCCGAACGCGAGCATCACCGACCAGGTGGTGGCGTTGATGGCGTTGGCGGTTCCCAGTTCCCTGGAAGAGACGATGTCGGGGAGGATGGCGTTGCGGGCCGGGAAGAAGAAACCTCCCAGGGCCAACTGGATGGCCGTGAGCGCGTACAGCAGCCAGACGTCCTGCGGATCCCGGACCAGCAGGAAACCGCACACGGTGACGGCGCGAAACAGGTCGCTCAGGATAAGAATGTGTTTGCGATTGCAGCGGTCGGCAACGACGCCTGCCAACGGGCTGATGAGAAACGGCGCGAGCATTCGTACCGCAAACAGGCTTCCAACCGCGAATCCGGAGCCGGTGAGCTGAGCCAGAAGGGCCGCCGAGGCGATCAGGTTGAACCAGTCGCCCAGCAGACTCGCGATCTGCCCGAACCAGAGATACCGGAAGCTGGAGTTTCCCCGAACCAGTTCCCAATAGCCTGTCACCGGTTCCTCCGCGCCGGTACCAGTGTTCAATTGTTCCGGCATGGCTCGCACCCGAACGACTCTCGACGGCTTGGTTCCGGATCAGCTTGAGCGGTGTCGATTTCCCGGATTCGAGACGCGCTCCGGGTCCAACCCGCTCTTCCCAATTCGTCAAGGATCTGCTCGGCGGCAAGAGCGTGTCCGGTCTGATTGAAATGGCTGTCGGTGAGAAAGAAATCTTCGATCGGAATCGGACTGGCCTCGAAGTGTTGCCGGATCGAGATCACGGTGGCCTCCAGATCGCTCAAGAGGCCCTCGACCCGATTCGTTCCATACCGGGGATCCATTGCTTCCGGTCTCCCCTGCTTATACCGGACCCAAAGTTTCGACAGCGTCCATTTGTAGGGAATGACCAGCGCAATCAGAGGGATTTGTTCCCGGTCAAGCAGACTCTTGACACGTTTCAGGACTTCTTCCGTGTCTTTCCAGGCGCGCCGCAATGGTGGCGGCTGGTGGTCTTCGGGGAGAAGGGAAGCAAGCGCTCCGCCGACGGAGAGTCCAGCTCGCCGTGCATGTTTGAGGAAATATTGCTGAGTCGATTTGCCGTCGCCGGGCCGGACCTCCTGGAGCCAGAGCGAGGCCCGGACCGCCGGTTCCTCCAACAGTCCGAAGATCCGGAAACGGCGGCGAAATTCGGCTCTGATCGGATTCAGAAAAACAGGTTGCAGCTCCGGAACGTTGGGGTTCAGGTAGGGACGAAACAGGTCCTGCATGCTGCAGGTATGGGAGAGTTCAACGCTGTTGTTGCAGAGGTCGTTGAACGGAAAAACCTGGAGGATCACCACGTCCGGTTTCAATTCCAGTCCCAGCGTCTGCAATGCGATCAATTGCTGATTGGTGCCCCAGTCTCCGACGGCCAGGTTGATGACCTCCCACGACTCGCCGTTTCGGCTGAGCCAGTCCGCAAGGAGTCCCGGGTAGGTCTTCCCGTAGGCGACGTTCATCCCCGCCGAGAACGAATCTCCCAGGTTCAACAACCTTCGAGTTCCCTCCGGCTTGATCCGGTTCACCTGCGGGTAGCGGAAGCCTCTGGAATTTAACCCGCCGACCCGCCGGTGAACCGGATCCAACGTCCAGCCCAGATCCGGGTGGAAGCGATACCAGGGACTTGTGTTCGGGTCGTAGTCAGAGACCCTCAAACCGATCTCGACGATCGTCAATACCACCAGCGTGGACGCCAGACCCAACAGGAGCTTGCTCATCTTGCTCTTCATCGGAACAGGTGCCCCGAGCCGATCGCCCGATCAGGGCTCGCACTCCAGGACCACCTCAGTCAGGATCGGCGAGTTGCCGCCGTCGGGAGAGACCAGCACCACTCGGTACTGGAGCCAGGAATGGCCGTCCGGAATCTCCTGCAGGGGATCTCCGGATGTGGAATAGAAGGAACCGGAACCAGTGGGCCCTCCCCAAGGAGCAGCCTCCAACTCGTCCCGGGCAGCGGCGGTGCGGACCTGAAATTCCAGCCCTGTCCCCAGCGGCGTCTGGCCAGACCAGAGCAGGCGCTTGAAACGGGTTCCCGCAGGGGCCTCGACGGGGACGGAAACGAAGTCCCACTTCGGTTCCCGCGTATAGACGTTTCCGGCATCGACCATGGCGTCCAGATGGACCCCCACGGTCGGCAGATGGGTTCGGTTGGAGGCGGTGAAGCCCTCCTCCGCGCCCCAATAGATGTTCGTCCCTGCCGCATGATCGAAGAAGGTCTGATGGTTGGAAACCACCAGATCCACCCATCCGTCCCGGTCCAGATCCAGAGAGTCGACCGCCGCGGAGGAGGCGGCCTTCACCAGGGTCCGCCGAGCCTTCGAGTAGTTCCGGCTTCCGTCCCCCCAATAGACGAAAGCGGGAATCTCCCGGGTCGTGGCCGACTTGTAGTTGGTGAGCGCGATATCCAGATGCCCGTCCTCATTGAAATCGGCGACGGAGGCGTCCAGGCTCGTGAATCCTTCCAGCGGAGTGGGCGGGACCGCGGTGAGTCCGCCGGGACCTCCCCAGTAGATGAGTGCCGGCCCGTCCATGTCGCGGTATTTGGGACTCGCGCTGCTGGTGAAGAGCAGATCGAGCCATCCGTCCCGGTCCAGGTCGGCAGGCACGGCGTGAGCGGCGCCATGGGCCTCCAACAGGAGATGGTTCCCGCTCCGGTATCCGTCGGGGCTTCCCCAGACGATCTCCGACCGGTCGCCATAGCTCATGGGAAAGACCAGGTCCAAGTGGCCGTCCCGATTGAGATCGGCGATGGCGGATGCCTCCAGCAACTTGTCGTGAAGGTCCCATTGGGTCGTGCGGGGCGATTCGAACCGGCCCGCGCCGCCCCAGACGATCGTGGCCGCTTCGACGTCCTTGCGGCCGGAACGGCCGGGGCCGGTAAAGAGGAGGTCCAGGTAACCGTCCCGGTTCAGATCGGCAATGGTGTTGCTGCTGGGACGTTGGACCTGCAGCCGCGTGCGGCGGTTGGCGTCGTAGCCTTCGGGTCCACCCCACCAGATGGCCGGTCCCTCGCGATGAACCAGGAGCAGGTCGGGAAAATCGTCATCGTCCAGATCGGCGATGCTGTACTCCATCATGCCGCCCGGCTTCAACAATGTCAGCGAGGAATCCCCGTATTGGCGCCGGGATTCGCCCCAGAAGATGGCCGTAGGAAGGATATCGGTGTGGCTGCTGAGGTGATTGACCAGAAGGACGTCCGGCCAACCGTTCCCGTCCAGGTCGGCGACCCCGGAACCGTCGACACCGAAACCCAGGAGCTGTGTGCGCCGGTGCGGGGAGAAGCCCCGGCCGCTTCCCCAGTAGATGAAGGAGGGCGCGTCGGCGGTGGATTGTCCCCGGCTGTTACCGAACAGGAGATCGGGAAAGCCGTCAAGGTTCAGATCGGCCGCTTGAACCGTCGTCGCGGCCAAAGTGGGGAGGGGCGTGCGTTTCCCGGGGCTGAATCCATTTTCCGTACCCCAGAAAATCTCCGATGGCGGCGGGGATCCCCGGCGTCCTCCCCGGTTGGCGAAAACCAGATCGATCCTGCCGTCGCTGTTGAGGTCCGCAGCCGCCAATCCCTGACAAGAATCTGCCGGCAGCCGGATTGAGGTTCGGGTGTCGAGGCCACTGGAAGATCCGAAAAACACGACCCCGTTGGAACTCCCGGCAGCGACCAGGTCGTCAGTGCCGTCTCCATTCAGATCCGTAGCCAGGAGCGTGCTCATGCCATCGTGCAGCCGCCTGCCCTCCTTCACTCCCTCCTCCAGGTAGAGGTCTTCGCGATCGAGGACCTGACGCCGCTCGGGCCCAAAGTGTCCCTCACCGTCTCCCCAATAGACGAAACCGTTCTGGACCTGGCTGTTGTGGTTGGCGAAAGCCAAGTCCCGGGAGCCGTCGCCGTTGAAATCTCCGACGGCTGCATCCTGCGCGGTAATGCTGGGAACTGAATCGCGGCGATCCGGATGGAAGCCGGTGACGCTTCCCCAGTAGATGTACGATTCCAGGTGCATGCGAAGCCCGAGCGATTCTCCAAGTTCATCTCCCCTATTGGCCACGACCAGGTCGGGGAAGGCGTCCCCGTTCAGGTCTCCCGCCGCTACGCCACCCGCCCGGTAGGCCGGCAACTGCGTGTGATTCCCGAGACCGTATCCGGACGGTCCTCCCCAGTAGATGTACACGTCCTGGTCGGGCCGATAGTTGTGCATGAAATTGGCGATGACGATGTCTGGGAACCCATCCAGATTCAGGTCCGAAATCAAGCCGCGGCCACCTCCCTGTGTGGGCAACCGGGTGACATAGGAGGCGGAATCGTCCAGATACTTCAGGATGGAGAAAGGGGCTCGAAGCTCCCACAAATCGGGCATGAGAGAGCGGAAACCCTGCGGTCCTCCCCAATAGATGAGGGAGTCGGGGTTGTAGACGCTGTTGTGGTCTTGGGTGAAAACCAGATCCAGTTCACCATCCCGGTTCAAATCGAGACGGTTGATGGTTTGGAGCCGCCCCTTGCGGGAGATGTAGGAATTCGCTCCGGCATCTCCAAAACGCCCCTGGCTCAGGCTTTCGAAACCCTCGTGGCGGATCCGGTGGGTTCCGGACTCGGAATGCAGATTCGAGAAGACCGCCGCCGTCAGGGTCAGGGCCAGAAGGAATCCTGAAGCTGATGAGAAATTTTTTCGGCAGTGGTACAGTGGTGGCAATTCCATTTTCTCTCTCCCCTCCATCGGATTCCGCGACAGTTCCGCACTTGTTTAACAGATCACGGTGGGTGGGGGAATGAGAATTGCGAATTATCAATCGGAACCGGCGGCCGGGACAGAGAAGGGAAATGGAAAGATGTAGGGGCCGGTCGGATGACCGGCCCCTTGGGATGGGATTTGAATTACCTACACCATCTCATGCAGGATCTGTATTGCCGGTTGCAAATTCTCTTCTGGAATTCAAGGACATACTGGCATTGCATTTCTTCCCCGAATCGTTGGCACCTTCGATAGGCCTCATAAGCCGCCGATAGACACCACTCGTAACGGGCCCAGCAAACCGATTTGCAGGCCCATGTGCCCAGACCTGCGGGTACGGTTGCAACCGATGCTTGTAGAATGACCAAAGTGATTATGAGTGTGGCAATGACTTTCATTTATTCTCCTTCTTATTGTTCTTCAGAATATTGCCCGCGGATCTTGGAGATGAACTCCGGTCCGACGGACGCCTCCAGAATTCTCGCCCGGATTTGTGCGTCCACGAGATGATGCTCCATGAACCTGTCCAGCTGCTCCTGTTCTCGCGGATGAGCGGCCAGATAGTCATCCACTGAGACACCGGATTCGCCCGCTGCTCGGGCAATGTCTTCATAGGTATGGAGATGAGAGGTTGAGACCGAGGAGTGAAGACGGACATACTTCCAAGGCTGCAGGCCATTCTCAGTTTCTGCTTGAAGGTCGGCTCCAGCTTCCAACAGCATTTCGACGATCTCCAGGCTCTCGGCAGTGGGCCGGGGGGGAATGCTCTGCAGATGCAATGGCGTGGCGCCAAAATCATCCGCAGCATTGACGTCCGCTCCCGCGTCAAGCAGTGCCCGTACCTGATCTGGCGTGTTGGCCATGTGAAGAGGTGTTTTGCCTTCACAGCCCCCAAGCTGGCTCGTATCCGGCTTGGGATTGCCATCGAGTGCCGCCTTGTACAGCAGGCCGTAACATCCCCCGATCTCTCCTGCGATGGAATAGAGAACGGTCTTCATCTGTTCAGCGATATCTTCGTCCTCCCCGTCACGTTTCAGACTCTCCAATTCCGGATGGTCGGGACAGGTCTCGCATTCCTCGATCGGAATGGGATGGGGCCTCCGCTTGGGTTGGATGGAAGGCGCGGAACTCTCGGACTGCCCCTTCAAGGGTTGTTGTGGAGGATCATTCACCTTTACCGGCTCGGTATCCTCCCAACCCCACCAGAGAATCAACAGCAGGGGAATGACCATTATCATCCCCAGTTTCCAATGCTTTTTAGTCATGGATCGGACCTCCTTTCGTCAGGACGGGCGTCCTGCACAGGCAAGCCTGAGAGTCGATGAGTATAATTTTCCAAGATTGACTCCTCCTCCTACGCAGGACGAGTTGATTTAGAGCCTGTCGAATGTAGCCCCATTCGACAGGCTCGAATTGGAAGTGGAAGACCCGGGCAAGGCGAGTGAAGACTCGCGATACTTTTTTGAATCTGTTCCACTTCCTACAAGTTCAGATTAATTCCCCCAAACATCCATGATTTAATTCTCATGGTTCCTCCTTGTGGAGAACGAGGCCTCCGGTGCATCCCGATACGGGACTGCCGGGAAACCCCTCGATGATCGCTTGGGATCTTCTGAGCGCCATATATGAACAAACGCGCAAGCAGAGAAATGTGCGAGAGAAGTTGGCGCGGTGGCTTCCCAGCCGCTGAATTCACGAAAGGGAATGAGGGGTGAGGCATGGGGGACAAGACTCTCCCCCCTCCAAGCCACCTTCCTCAAGAGAGAAAAAAGGGCGCCCACGAGGAGCGCCCCCACAATAATCTAAGGGAATTGCGGAACGGCTACACGGCCACGGGCGCCAGATTGCCGTGGGGGTCGAAGGCCATGTTATCGGGGCCCGAGAGGACTTCCAGGTCGGAGCGTTCCTGGACCTCGGGCGAGTACTTCTCGCTGACCAGGACCTCACCCAGCTTGAGCGTGTTGGCAATCTGAATGATGCCCGAATCCGCCGGGTCGACCAGGCCCACGGTCTCCAGGATGGCGAGCATGGCTTCCTGATCCGTGTCGAAGGCGATGGGGACCGCGGCGGCGGACGGGTGCCCTCCGGTGAGCGCATTGATCCGGGTCGCCACCAGGTTCGCCTGGTCGACGGTCCTCTGATTGGTCACCTCGGCCATGCCGATGCCGCAGGCGTTTCCATGCGTCTCGGGGGTGAGTCCCCGCACGAAGATGCGCTTGCAATTGACCGTATCGTCCTCCGTGGCTACGTGGTCGTTGAACTTGCGCCCCACGACGTTGGTGTCCATGCCGGAGCCCGAGATGTTCTTGCCGATCTGGTCGACCACCAGAAGATCCACTTCGGGGAACGGAAGACGGGGCATCCACTCCTGGGCCAGCTTGAGAAGCTCCTTTTCCCGTTCGAAGAATCGATCCGGGGCCACCGCCTCGATGAGAGCAGTCTCATCGTAGGCGTTCTCCACGATGGCCAGTCCCGCAGAAACACGGCACTTGGCCAGGATGACGTCGGCGACGGCCAGGATGATTTCCAGAAAGCTGAAGTCCTTGATGGCCCGGTGGTAGATCTTGGCGCCCTGATGCTTGCCCAGGCCGATGAGCATCATCTTGTGAAGCCCCGATTCGATGGGACCCACGAACCCGGTATGGGGCTTGACCCGGCCGCAGACGATGACGTGATCCGCCTCGTAGGCATGGCGGTCGAAATGGACGGGAATACCCTGGGGAGTCGTGTCCACGATGACCGTCTCCATGGAGGAGCGGATCGGGGCTCCGGTGTATTCCTCGGTGACACCGTAGCTGTGAAGAATCTCCTGCTGTCCTTCGGCGGTGCCGCCGCCATGACTGCCCATGGCCGGAACCACGAACGGTTCTGCTCCGATCTCCTTGAGCTGCCGGGTAGCCGCCTTGATGATGGAGGCGATATTGGCGATCCCGCGGCTGCCGGCCGTGATGGCCACGCTCTCCCCGGGACGAATCTTGTTCCCGAGCTGAAGTGCGGCCAACTGTGTGCCGGTCTCATGCTCCACGTCGGCGAGCTCCGGCCCTTCGAACTTCTGACTCAAACGCAACATTCTGGGAAACGACATCTGGTACTCCCTTCAGCCCCTCTGCCCCGTCGGTGGACCGGAAACCTGACCTCCAACTGATATATCACTCCCCGAAGCAATTTCAAACCGTCGGGCTAACGAACGAATTGGAAGGCGTAGAGCTTGGAGTTTCTGAGCTTGATGCGCAGACGGACTTCCCGTCCCGCCAAGCTCGACACGTCCCTCCGTCCCTTCCACGAAACCGGGAAAGCAACGTCGTTCCCGTTCATGGGGTCGGCGTCCTCCAGGGCGAACCCTGGAATGGGCCGGCCCTGAGGGTCCTGGATCTCCACCAGCGCTTCGCCGCCCGCGCTCGTATCCAGGTTCAACTCCAGCCGGTTGCCGCTAAAGCGGATGGGAGGAGTCGACAGCCAACCTCCCCGGTAGCCGGCGTCGGCAGAGACGAATCCATCCAGGCGAAGGATCGCTCTGGAGACGGCCGACCTGCGCCCGCCGGGATCGGGGTCGACGCGGTCGGCGTGGTCCCAGTTGGTCCCCACGTAGTAGATCCAGAGCTCGTTGCCCATGCGGATGGGCCGGGGCATTCCCCACATCCACTTGGATCCGAAGCTGCCGGCGTGACCCAGGCGCAGAAACGACTGGCGCTCGCCCAGGCGTTGGAAATTCCGGCCGTCGCGGCTCACCGCCAGTTGGACGTCCGCCGTGGTGGGATGGAGATGGCGGTAGTGATAGTAGATGGGAATCATGGCGAAGTAGGCGTCCTGGGCCTGCGCGTAGCGAAAGACGCCCGTTCCGTAGAAGTCCAGTGACAAAGGACCGACGACGGTGTAGCCGGGTCCGAAAACAGTCTCCACCTGGTGGGCCTTCTCGGAAGCGCGCGACTGCTGGCGCCGGGGCAGAAAATCGACCAGGGGCGCCAAGTCCCGGGCATCGGGCAAGAGGACGATTTCGAAGTTCTCCCAGTGGGTCATGTCGTCCGACTCGTTGTACCCGATCATCCGGGGATGGACCTCCCGGCTGTAGCCCCGATAGCGTCCGATCGTCGGATCCCAGAACCAGCTGGGCTGCGTGTCGGCGGCCCGCAGTCCGGTGGGGAGCGTCTCCTCCAGATGCCAGCGAAGTCCGTCCGCGGAGTACCAGAAGGCGTTCCCTCCCTTGCGCGTTCCCGGGATGGTGTAGAGCTTGGACCAGGACCGGTACCGTTTTTCGGCCGGCGTGCCGGGATTGTCGTCCCTGGCAACCGATCCGCCCCCGACGGTCATCACCGAAAGGTCGGTGGGCATGACCAGGTTGTTCTCCCGGGATCCGTCCTTCTCCACCAATCCCAGGACCGGTTTTCGGAACCGGATGCCGTCGTTCGACTCGGCGTAGCAGATGGCACGGAAACCCTGCCGGGGCCGGCCTTGACCCGTATACAGATCGTACCAGAGGCGAATCCGGACCCCGTCGGGACCTTCTTCCTTCATCACGCTGCAATAGACGTGGATCTTTGCACCCTCTTCCCACGGCTGGTCCACCACGACCAGAGGCTCACCCGTCTGGTAAGGAGGGTTCATGCGGAGGGTGATTCCGTCGCTGGATTCGATGAAACGATGGTCGACGAAGAGTTGCTTCCGGTCTCCGACCACCAACGCTTGAGCCGCCAGGGGTGGGACCAGAGATCCGGCCAAAAGGAGCAGGCCGCTGAGAACGGAGATCGGGTTAGTCATAGTACAGCTCTCGTTAGAGGGGAAACACAGCCTCGAGAAAAAGGCGATAAGGGGAACATGGAATGATCGCTCTTCTGGTCACGATCCGGATTCAGCCTCCGCATCGGGAGGCTTTCATGGAGGCCATGCTAGACGATGCCAGCCACTCGGTCCAGGACGAGCCCGGCTGCCTCAGATTCGACGTGCTGGCGGATGTGGACGACCCGAACCGGATCTTTCTCTACGAAGTCTATTGGGACCGGGAGGCTTTGGAGGCCCACCGCCAAGCGCCCCATTTCCTGCGCTGGAAGCACACGACTAGCAACTGGTTCGACGGTGAGCTGGTGGTGGAACAGGCCGCGCCGGTGTATCCGTCTGCCGAGGACTGGGTCGGCTGACCACGACGTCGAGAGCATCGTTCCCGAGCGGCCGGCGGGGATCAGCCGAGGAACCGTTCCAGCCGGTCCAGACCCTCCTGAATCACGTCCATGCTGGTGGCGAAGCTGAGCCGCACGCAGTTGTCGAGCCCGAAGGCGGCGCCGGGCACCACGGCCAGATGGGCTTCGCCCAGCAGCCGCGTCGTCCATTCGACCGACCCCGAAACCCCCAGGCGGGAGTACGTTGCCGAGACGTCAGGAAATACGTAGAAAGCCCCGGCCGGTTCGGGACAGACCACGCCGGGAATGGCATTGAGCCGGCCGTGCAGGACCTTGGCGCGCCGCTCGAACTCGGAGCGCATCTCTTCGACGCAGTCTTGACTTCCGGTGAGAGCCGCAGCCATGGCATGCATGGTGAAGGTCGCGGCGCCGCTGGTGGTCTGGGACTGGAGCTTGCCCATGTTGCGGATCACGTCCTGGGACCCTGCCACGTAGCCGATGCGCCATCCGGTCATGGAATAGCTCTTGGACATGGAGTTGAAGGTCAGGGTCTGCTCATAGGCGTGAGAGGACGTGGCCGCAAAGCTCTTGTAGGTCCGGCCACCGTATAGAAGCCGATCGTAGATCTCGTCGCTGATGACGGCCACGTCATCCCGTTCGGCCAGAACCTCGGCCAACGCGTCCGTCTCCTCGGGGCTGTAGGCGGTCCCGCTGGGATTGCTCGGAGAGTTGAAGATGACCGCCGCGGTCCGAGGCGTCAGCGCCTCCCGCAGCTGCCGCGGGGTGATCTTGAAATCGGCATCGACGGTCGCGCTCACGAACACGGGCACGCCGCCGGCGATCTTCACCTGTTCCGGGTACGAAACCCAGTAGGGAGCGGGGATGATGACCTCGTCTCCAGGGTCCAGGAGGGTGGCGAAGGCGAGCCAGAGACCCTCCTTGCCGCCGACGGTGACCAGAATCTGGGAGGGAGAGTACTCCAGCGAGTTCTCACGGCGAAGCTTCTCGGCCGCGGCAGCCTTGGCCTCGGGAACTCCCGACGCGGGTTTGGCGTACTTGGTTTCTCCCGCTTCGATGCAATCCAGAGCATGTTTTCGAATGTGAGCCGGAGTCGGAAAATCGGGTTCTCCCGCCCCCAGGCTCACCACGTCGACCCCATCCCGGCGAAGCTCGGCGGCTCGGTTGCTGACCGCAATGGTCGCCGACTCCTGAAGCTGCATGAGCCGCTGTGAAATCTTCAATCCCGTTCGCTCTTGAACACTCATGGCCGGGAGTTTAGTCGGGGGGTCAGACACTGTCAATTGGACAACCCGGACCATAATCGAGTCGGAAGCCGTTGACCCGCAAGGGGGCTTCTGTAAGGCTTCTACGAGATAATGACGACGAGGATTGATGTATGAAACCGTTGGCGGCGGCATTGATTCTGGTGGTGGGTCTTGCGACCGTTTGGGCCGTCGCCACTTGGGACTCGACGCCTCCCGAAGTTCTATGGATCGATCCACCCGAGATCGTCGGACCCAAGACCGAGCTCCAGGTGGAGATCAGAGACAAAGGACGGGGACTCAAGTCCCTGCGGCTCCTGCTGCGCCAGCAGAGAGGAGAACAGGTGGTGCACGAAGAGAACTTCTCCCAGGCCGGTTTTCTCTGGACGGACGGAACTCTCGAGCGCCGGCTGGAACTCCGTGTGTCCGATCTGGCCCCGCGTGATGAACTGGCAGAAGGCCAGTTCACGCTGGAGATGCAGGTTCAGGACCACGCGAGTCTGGGACTCTGGTCACGGGAAACGGTCGAGGAGCAGACCTTCCATTTGGATCGCACCCCTCCTCGAATTGAAGTTCTCTCCAACCAGCACTATATCCGTCAGGGTGGATCCGCCGCCGTCCGGTACAGATTGTCCGAGCCGGTCCATTCCAGCGGAATCCAAGTGGGGGACCGGATCTACGCGGGGTACCCCGTCCCCTCCCAAGAAGAAGGCGTCTACATCTGTCTTTTCGCCCTGGGACACGATCAGAACAGAGAAACCTCCATGACGGTATGGGCTCAGGACACGGCCGGTAATCGAGGCCGGGAAAACTTTTGGAAAAAGGTGTTTCCGGGACGTTTTCGAAAGCGAAACATCAATATCTCCGACCGCTTCATGGAACGGGTTCTGCCTCGGATAGTGGAGCGAAGCGACCAAGTCCGCACAACCTCCGATCTACTGGAGACGTTCCTCGAGGTCAACGGATCGTTGCGCCGGGTCAACAACCGGCAGATTGCCGAGATGGCGGCCCAGACCGCCGCTACTCCCCTCTGGACCGAGGAGTTTCTGCAGTTGAGCAATTCCCAGGTTGAGTCCTCCTTCGCTGATTTCCGCACCTACCTTTACCGGGGGAAGAGGATCGACGAACAGACCCATCTGGGATTCGATCTGGCCTCACTGGCTCAGGCTCCGGTGGAGTGTTCCAACGACGGTGTCGTCATCTTTGCCGACTATCTGGGGATCTACGGCAACACCGTGGTCGTGGATCATGGTCTGGGGCTCCAGTCGCTGTATGCGCACCTGAGCCGCTTCGACGTGAAGGTGGGAGAAGGGGTCCGAAAAGGGCAATCGCTGGGAAGGACCGGTCAGACCGGCCTGGCAGGTGGGGACCACCTGCACTTCACCATGGTCCTCCACGGCACCCAGGTCAATCCCATCGAGTGGTGGGACCCGGCCTGGGTCCGCAAGCGAGTCCTATCGAGGTTGGAAACTCCCGGGGAATGAGACTGGAGGGGCGACTTTCTTGTCGCCCACTGGGAGGGGGGACTTTCAGTCCCCCTGTCTTCCATTGATCGGCGAATGGAAGTCGCCCGCTACTGGTCGGCGGGAGGAAAGCGTAAAGTGGACTCCCTCCCCCCTTGCCCCCCCTGTCGGCGCCTAAAAGACGCCGCTCCTCTACTCCGCATAGACCGGATGGCTCAGGTAGCGTTCGCCGAGGTCGCAGACCATGGCGACGACCCGGGCGTCTTTCCCCAGCCTTTGGGCGATCCGGAGCGCGGCCCAGCAATTGGACCCGGATGAGATGCCCGCGAAGATGCCCTCTTTGCGAGCCAGATTCCGGGTGACCCGGCGGGCGTCCTCGAACTGGACGTGGACGATCTCGTCGATGACGCTGCGATTCAGGACCGACGGGACGAAGCCGGCTCCGATCCCCTGGATCTCGTGGGGCCCCGGCTCTCCTCCCGCCAGCACTGGGGACTCCGCCGGCTCGACGGCGACGATCAGAACGTCTCCCAATTCCTGTTTCAGGATCTCACCCACACCGGTGATGGTGCCTCCCGTACCGACGCCGGCCACGAACGCATCCAATCTCCCGTCCGTTGCTTCCAGGATCTCCACCGCAGTGGTCTGGCGGTGAACCCGGGGATTGGCCGGGTTGTTGAATTGCTGCGGCATGTAGGCGTCGGGAAGCCGGCTCACCAGTTCTTCCGCCTTGTCGATGGCGGCGGTCATTCCGCGGATCTCGGGGGTCAGGACCAGTTCGGCGCCCATGGCCTGAAGGACGCGCCTACGTTCCATGGACATGGTGTCGGGCATGGTCAGGATCAGGCGGTACCCCATGACGGCCGCCGCCATGGCCAGACCGATGCCGGTGTTCCCGCTGGTGGGCTCGACGATGACCGTCTTTCCCGGATGGATCCTGCCCTCGTCCTGCGCCTGTTTCAGCATGGCGTAGGCGATCCTGTCCTTGACGCTGAAGGAGGGGTTCAGGGACTCCAACTTCAGCAGGACCTCGGCCGATCCGGGACGAGTCAGGCGCTGGACCCGGACCAGCGGCGTGTTGCCGATGAGTTCGAGGATGTTGTCTGCCAGCAGAGGGCGATGGTGGGGCATGGGTAAAGTTGGATGACGGCCAACCGGACAGCCCCGACGTCAGGCCAGGATTTCGTGGACTACGCGGCCGTGGACGTCGGTCAGACTCTCGTCGCGGCCCCCGAAACGATAGACCAGGCGTTCATGGTCCAGCCCCAACAGATGCAGGATGGTGGCGTGCAGGTCATGGACGGTGGTCTTGTTTTCGACCACGGTCTTGCCGATCTCGTCGGTCCGGCCGTACAGCGTCCCACCCTTGACACCTCCTCCGGCCATCCAGATGGTGAAGGCCGTCTCCAGGTGGTCGCGCCCGTCCCCGTTTCCGGTGTCCGGCGTTCGGCCGAACTCGGTGCCCCAGATGACCAGCGTCTCTTCCAGCATTCCTCGGGACTTGAGATCCTTGATCAGGGCGGCCACCGCTTGGTCCGCCACCAGGGCGTTCCCCTCGTGTCCCTTCTTCAGGATCGTGTGCTGGTCCCAGGTGCCGTTCGTAGCTCCGAACAGGACAGGAGGCGTCACCTCCACGAATCGCACGCCCGACTCGATCAGGCGCCGCGCCCGGAGGCATTGCAGGGCATAGTTCCGCTGGTCCTTATTGGAGGTGTCCAGCCCGTAGAGCCGCTTGGTGGCTTCGGTCTCGCGCGACAGGTCCAGCACATCGGGGACCAGGGACTGCATTCGGTAGGCCATTTCGTAGTTGCGGATGGCCGACTCGATGGCGTCGTTCTTCCCGGCCTCGGCCAGAAACTCCCGGTCCTGGTCCAGCAGCACCGACAATTTGGTGTTCTGGATGGCGCTCTCGTCGGCCGGGACCAGGTTTTCGATGGGTGTGCCCTCCGCCTTCACCGGCAACGCCTGGTGGGTTGCGGGGAGGAAACCGTTGGAGAAGTTCTCCAAACCACCCGGCGGAATCGACGTGCTTTCCGGATGGAGAAGAACGTAGCCGGGCAGGTTCCTGTTCTCGCTTCCCAAAGCATAGGTGATCCAGGATCCCAGGCTGGGATAACCGCCGACGTTGCGGCCCGTGTGAAACAGGATGTTGCCTCGCGGGTGCAGAGGGAAGTTGGAGACCATGGAACGAACGATCGCCAGATCGTCCACGCAGGTGGCGATATGGGGGAAGAGCTCACTCACGGCAATGCCCGCCTGGCCGTATTTCTTGAAGGTCCAGGGACAACCCTGATAGGTGCGGATCCCGTCGCCGGAGAGCTGGCCGTGCAGTTCGTTGAGCTTGGGTTTGGGATCGAAGGTGTCCATGTGGGAGACGCCGCCCGGCATGAAGCAGAGGATGACGTTCTTGACCTGGGGTCGAAAATGCGTGGGTGGCGTCGGAACCAGGCCCGCGTAGGCGTCTTCAGCCATGAGGGCGGAGAGGGCGGTCAGTCCAAACCCGTTGGCGCTCAGCGAAAGCATCTGGCGTCGACTGAGCGGACTGCCGATGCAACCCGGACACCCGTCTTGTTCCTTGATTCGCTGGGTCATGACATCACCTCAGATAGATGAATTCCTTGGTGTTGAAGAGACTGTGGGCCACGTCCTTCCAGATCTCTTTGCTGGCCAGGATATGCTCTTGCGGGACTTGATACAAGCGTCCCAGCTTCCGGGTCAGGTCGCCAAACCGGGCCACCTCGTCGGGGCTCGGGGGCCGAGCGAACGCCCGGTTGAACATACGCCCCAAGCGCTCCCGGAGCGTCTCCCCCTCCCGTTCCAGAAGCCGGTCCGCCCAGTAGTCCGCCTGTTGGATCACGAAGGGGTCGTTGAGCATGGCCAGCGCCTGGGAAGGGACGTTGGTCACGTCCCGGCGCCCTCTGGAAACGGAGGGGACGGGGAAATCGAAAAGCTCCAGGAAGCGGGCGCCCTCCATGCGGGTCACGCGCAGGTAGACGCTCCGGCGCCCGTGTCCGTCCAACGGACCGGCGTGAAGCTTCCGGTATTCCTTGGTCTTCAGCCGGTAGGGTTCGACGCTGGGACCGTAACGCAACGGATCGAGACGGCCCGAAGTGGCCAGGATCGAGTCGCGGATGGCCTCGGCCTCCAAGCGCCGGACCGGGTAGTGGTGCAGAAGCCGGTTCTGGGGGTCGATCCGGGAGGCTTCCTCGGTGGTTCGGCTCGACTGCCGGAAGGATTGCGTGAGAACCAGCCGCCGGACCAGCCGCTTCAGGGACCAGCCGTCGGCGATGAACTGCCGAGCCAGATGGTCCAGGAGCAGGCCGTGGGAGGGTCTCTCTCCGAAGTTGCCGAAGTCGTTGATGGTGCCCACCAGACCTCGGCCGAAGAGGTAGTTCCAGACCCGGTTCACCATGACCCGGGCGGTGAGGGGGTTTCGGGGGGAGGCAATGAGCTCCGCCAACTCCCGCCGGCCGCTGCCGTTGGTCTCCAGGGGCCGGCCGCCGCTGAGCACGGTCAGATAGCGGCGAGGCACGGGATCACCCGGCTTTTTGGCGTCTCCGTTCTGCAGCAACGAATAGTCCCGTCCCGTCCCCATATCCAGCAACGAGTTGATGGTCTGGGGCTGCGAGAGCCTGGATTCGATGGCTCTGTACTCGGAAATCAGTGCCGACAGCTTGGGAGTGAGATCGGTGGAATTGTCCACCAGATGGTTGGTGACGAGCCAGTGGACCCAGCGAACGTCGTTCTCGGTGGCTGTTCCCCGGGACCAGGCTTCCAGGGCCTGACGGCTCCGCTCGGCGTAGCGCCGGGAGGCTTCCCGGGGATTTTGGGGAGCCGGGTCCCGAAACAAGGGCAACAGATGGGAAAGGTCGTTGCGAGGAGGATCATCCACGTCGTGGAGCATGGCCCGGGCGATGCCGAAATAGGATCCGGGCGCTTCCATCTTCTCCTCGGTGAACCCCTTGATTCTCTTGGGCCGATCCGGGAGCCGTGGGTTGTTGGTCTTGGTGACCAGCTCGACGTAGACGGGAAATCGCTCTTTGTCCTGAAGAGTCGAAACCTTCTGCCAGTTGAGATCGGAGCTGTCGAAGACTTCGATGCCCTCGCCCAGCATGCAGTTGTCCACGACCGCCCGGCGCCCTCCCAGCATTCCGCCCATGACCTGAAGGCTGAGAAACTTCTTTTCCTTGGTCAGGTAGGGGGAGCGGAGAGCCCCGTTGAGCCGTTCCGAAAGGGCGTGGGTGTAGACCCCCGCGGGATAGACGCCGTTGACCGCCACCGGCCCCTCAGGGGCCAGGATGAATTCTCCGTCCTCTGACCGGCCTTCAAGCAGCCCCACACCTTCGGGGAACCAGTCGCTCAGAGGAAGTGAAGCGAAGTTCTCCTGGTTGTATGCCTGGCGTTCCCGGATCTCCTTCAAGTGTTCCGGCGCCGCTTGCTCCCACAGTTCCTGGAATCGTTCCGGATCCAAGCCCACCT
>CATOST010000044.1 GCA_951812665.1 uncultured Acidobacteriota bacterium | reverse complement strand
CCCTCACCAAAGCCTTTCTGGGTCTGACGGTTGCCTGCGCCCGCTGCCATGACCACAAGTTCGATCCCATAACCACCCGGGATTACTACTCATTGGTATCCATATTCGCCAGCACCAAGAATTTTGTGAACGTGGAGCCCAAGGTTTCCGAGATCTACTTCGCTCCACTGGTCTCCCGGGACGAATATCAGCGGTATCGGAGGAGCCGGCGCGTCATCGAAGTCAAGCAGAAACTTCTCGAGGCCACGCAAGAAATCGCCGTGGCCGCCTATGTGCGTGACCAACTGCTGCCCCGTTTCGCCGCTTACATGGTGGCGGCCCGGAGGCTTTACCAGGGAGGGGAAGACCTGCAAGGGGTGGCCCGGGAGCAGGCCCTGAACTCGGGCATTCTCGGGAGATGGGTGGACTATCTCAACCCGCGCGGCGATTTCAGGCCCTATTTGGAGGACTGGCGCCGGGTCGATGGTGCGGCGGCGAGCAATCTCGCAACGGAGTACCGAGCCATCTACGAGGACATCCGGACCCGCTGGACCCAAGAATTGAAGGCGTGGAAGGATGCGGTTGGCCGGGCCGCATTCAAGGGTGAGAAACTCCCGGACAAGCCGTCACTCGAGGGACCCGAGTCGGTGTTCAGCGGGGAAGACGACAAGGCCCGGTTCTTCGCCGAAGTCACGTACCATGGCGACACTCCATTCGGGAAGCCTTCGATCCGGGGTCCCTTTGCTTTCCCGGATGAAGAGAGGGACTCGCTCTTGCCGCCGGCGGTGGTAGCCGGCCTGTCTGCCCTAAAAAAGGAGATCCGGGATCTGGAGCAGGCTTCTCCTCCGGCGCCGCCCATGGCCTGTGCCGTGGCCGAGGGCGAGAGAGTGGACCAGAGAGTGTTGCTCCGCGGCGATCCCAGGAGCCTCGGAGACCTGGTGCCGAAACAGTTCCCCGTCGTGCTTGCGGGAGACCGGCAGCCGGCCATTGCCCGCGGCAGCGGCCGCAAGGAGTTGGCCGAGTGGTTGGTCCGGCCCGACCATGCGCTCACCAGCCGGGTCATGGTGAACCGGATCTGGCAGTGGCACTTCGGTGAAGGCCTGGTCCGCACCCCCAACAACTTCGGGACCACCGGCGAGCCGCCGACACACCCGGAACTGCTCGACGTCCTGGCCGTCCGATTCGTCCGGACCGGCTGGTCGATCAAGAAAATCCACCGCCTCATCATGTCGTCGAACACGTACCGGATGAGCAGTTTGCGGACTCCGCACGCCGTCGAAAAAGACCCGGGACAATCGGCTCCTCAGCCGCTTCAATCGACGCCGTCTCAGTGTGGAGGAGATGCGTGATTCTTTTCTGGCCGTTTCCGGCGCCTTGGATTTGACCATGGGGGGCCAGATTGAATCCAAGCTCAAGGGCGACGCTTACCCGGAGCTGGAGCCAGGAAGAATTCGACGCCGGAGCGTCTATTTCCCCTTGATTCGAAACAAGCTGCCGAGTGTCTTGAGGCTTTTCGATTTCGTCGACCCCACCGCCAGCACGGCGCGGCGAACCGAGACCAACATTGCTCCCCAGGCCTTGTTCATGATGAACAGTGACTTCATTCACCGTCAGTCCCGTACGCTTGCGGATTTCCTGCTGGGATCGAACTCGGACGACATGGCGCGGGTGGAGCAGGCCTACCGGATCACTCTGGGTCGAAACCCGGGTCCCGACGAGGCGAAAATTATGTTGGCCTATGTTCGTGATTATCCGGGGTCCGGGAATTCCGATCACGAGACCAGCGCTTGGCACAGTCTCTGCCGGCTGATCATGGGGTCGAACGAGTTTCACTACGTCGATTGACGGAGTCCGGCGACCGGGACCATCGATCGCCTGGACGGGGAACCAAAGAGAGAATGGAACCTGCGGTGCCAAGAGCGATTCCAAGGCGGGCTCTGCTGCGCCGGGCGGCATGCGGATTCGGGGCCCTGAGCCTTTCGGCATTGCTGGCCGAGGAGACGAGGCTGTCCGCCACCTCGTCCTCCCACAATCCGCTGGCTCCGAAACCACCCCACCTCACTCCTCGCGCCAAGCGGGTGATCTTCCTCTTCATGCACGGCGGACCGTCCCACCTGGATACCTTCGACCCCAAGCCGCGCCTGGAGCAGGACCACGGGAAACCGATTCCCTTCAAACTCTCGCTTTCGTTCAACCCGTCCTACAAAGGCGGTCTGATGAAGTCGCCCTGGGGATTCAAGCGGTACGGGGAGAGCGGCATTCCCGTGAGCGATCTCTTTCCCGAAGTCGGCGAATTGGCGGATGAGCTCTGCGTCATCCGTTCCATGGTGAGCGACGGCGTCGACCACGGCAGCGCCATTCTCCAGATGAACACGGGAACCCTCAACTTCAGCCGTCCGAGCTTCGGTTCCTGGGTCCTCTACGGCCTGGGAAGCGAGAATCGGAACCTGCCGGGATTCATTACCGTCAAACCGTCGCTCTATCACGGCGGGTCCAAACATTGGGGTTAGGCCTTCCTTCCGGGGGCCTATCAGGGCATCCCGCTGGGGCTCGACAAGATGCCCCTGCGGGACCTCAGGGACGAGCCCATCGAGCACCTGTTGACCCGGGGAATGACTCGGGAGCAGCAGCGCTATGAATTCGAGATGCTGCAGAAGATGAACTGGCGACACGCCTTGGAAAGAGATTCCGATCCCAAGCTGGAATCCCGTATCCAGGCCTTCGAATTGGCCTCACGAATGCAACTCGAAGGGCAGGAGGTCTTCGACGTCGACAAGGAATCGGAGGCGACCCGGAAGCTGTACGGACTCGACGACAAGGCCACCGAAGACTTTGCCTGGCAGTGCCTGTTGGCTCGGCGGTTGATCGAACGCGGAGTCCGTTTCGTGCAATGTTCCCACAGCAACTACGAGCCCGGCTCGATTCTGTGGGATCAGCACAGCCAGCTCGCCCGAGTTCACGCCAAGAATGCGCGTGAAGTCGACAAGCCCATCGCCGGGCTGCTGACGGACCTGAGGGCCCGGGGCCTGTTGCAGGATACGCTGGTACTCTGGGGCGGCGAGTTCGGCCGCACTCCGTTTGCTGAAGGGGACGGCAGGGACCACAATCCGTACGGATACACCATGTGGATGGCCGGAGGCGGGGTCAAACCGGGGATGATCTACGGCGCCACCGATGAATTCGGCTACCATGCGGTGGAGAACCGGATGCATCTGCACGACCTGCATGCCACCATCCTGCATCTGCTGGGTCTCGACCACACGAGGCTGACGTACCGGTATGGAGGGCGGGATTTCCGTCTGACCGACGTGCACGGACGCGTGGCCCACGGAATCATGGCATGAAGTGTTTCCGATTCGAGCTGTCCGTCCTTGTTGAAAAGACGTCGAAGCGATGACCATGGGAGCTTGAGAATGTCGAACATCCTCTATGCGGGCGCCGCCCGAAGAATCATCAACCCGCCCCTGGGAACGAAGCGGCCGGGCATCCGGCTGTTCGCCGAACCGCTCCAGGCCGTCGAATCGGATCTGTCGGCGACCGCCGTGGTGCTTTCCAATCAGGCCAGCAAGGTCGTCATCGTCGGGATCGACATCTGCACCATCTTTCTGCCCGTCGCTCTTGAGATCCGGCGCCGCATCGGCGAGGCGGTCGGGACGCCGGCGTCCCATGTCCTGATCAATTTCAACCATACCCACAGCGGTCCGGCACTGCCCGATTACCTGCCCGACTCGCCGGGGCAGATGAGGCTTCAACGGGCCTACCAGGACAATCTCATCGGGTGGCTGGTGGAGACGTGCGTGGAGGCGGACCAGTCTTTGCAGCCGGCTCGAATCGGGGCGGGATGGGGTGAAGCCCATATCGGTATTTACAGGAGGGAGACGGGTCCCGACGGCCGGGACGTGCTGGGAGAGGATCCCGGCGTCCCCATCGATTCGGCCGTGGGGGTCCTCAGAATCGACGATCTGGAAGGCCGGACCATCGCCACCTGTTTCAGCTACGGCTGCCACACCGTGACCATGGGACCCCGTTCGTCGCTGGTCTCCTCCGATTTTCCCGGTCCGGCCCGCGACCTGGTCGAAGACAGCCTGGGCGGACTGGCCGTCTTCCTGCAGGCCTGCGGCGGAAACGTCAATCCCGTCCATGGGATCGGCTACGAGGTGGACTGCCGGGACACCAAGAACCGCACCGGAATGATTTTGGGCGCCGAGGTGGTCAAGGTGGCCGCCGACATCCGCACCAACCTGCAGCGCGGGACAGAGCGGCGGCCCATGGGGGTTATTCCCAATATCCTGTTCTGGCCGTGGGAGCCGGTGGACGGAGATACATGCACCTGGCTGGGCGCCGTCGACGAGATCATCCAGTTGGAGTTCGGGGAACTGCCGCCGCTGGAGGAAGCGGAGGCCATTCGTGACGAGTGGAAGCGGAAGTTGGCCCGGGCCCGGGCCGGCGACGCCAGGAACTGGGAGATCAGCGTGGCGATGCGCTTTACCGACTGGGCCGAAAAACTGGTGGAGGCCGTGCACCGGGGAAATCCGCCGTTGGATACGCTCATCCAGGCGATTCGGATCAACGACATCGTCCTGGCCAGCGCCAGCGTCGAGGCTTTCTTTCAGACCGGGCTGGACGTCAAGGCGAGATCGCCCTTCGAGCATACCCAGTTCCTGGGGTTCTCGAACGGCCTCGTCGCCTACCTGCCTCGTGCCGAAGACTATCCCGAAGGCGGCTGGAGTGTTCACGAGCGCTATGCCGTACCGGACCTGCTGGTGCAGAGCTATTCGATGCCGGTGGCGTTCCGCCCGGACACCGAGCAGACCGTCGTCGAGAGGGTGTCCAACCTGATCCGGCAGCTCGCCTGATCGGGACCGGAGGATTACAAATATGAACGAAAGACTGGCCGGCAAGGTGGTGCTGATCACAGGGGCCGCAGGTGGAATCGGAACGGCCATCGCCCGGGCCGTCACCGATGAGTCGGCAACGGTGTTGCTCTGCGACATCAATCTCGAAGGCGCCCGGCGCCTGGCGGACCGGTTGACCGGGGAAGGACGGTCGGCGGCCGCTTACGCCCTCGACATCTCCCGCCCCCCTGAGGTCGCGGCCGTCATCGAGGAAGTCGTCAAGAAGCACGAGCGCATCGACGTGCTGGTGAACAATGCCGCCATCTGCCCTCGAATCCCTTTGGAGGAGGTGACCGAGGCGGATTTCGATCGGATCGTCGGGATCAACCTCAAGGGGACCTTCTTCGTATCCCAGACCGTGTCGCCGGTGATGGTCCGGCAGGGCTGGGGGAGGATCGTGAACCTCAGCTCCATCGGCGCCCGGACCGGCGGTGTGGCCGCCTCCTCGGTCTATGCGGCCACCAAGGCGGGCATCATCGCCATCACGAAGTCGTACGCTCGGACATTGGCCCCCAATGTCACCGTCAATGCCATCGCTCCCGGAGTCGTCGATACGGAGATGATGCGGATTCCGTCCGAGCAGGTGGCGGCCATCGTCGACCAGATTCCCCTGGGACGTTTGGCCGATCCGGAGGAGATCGCTTCCGTCGTCGTCTTCCTGGCCTCGGAGGAAGCGTCCTATTTCACCGGAGCCACCCTCGACGTCAACGGCGGCTGGTTCATGTACTAAGGTGGAGCGGCGTCTTTCAGGCGCCGCTCCCAGGGGGGATTAGGGGGGACGGCAGTCCCCCCTCCGCGAAGCGTCTTCCCTCCCAATGGGCGGCAAGAAAACCGCCCCTCCTAGAACGCGTACTTCTCCACCACGGACTGGTCCACCGTCACCCCCAGCCCCGGGCTCTCCCGCACCTCGAGATAACCGTCCTCCTGCACCCAGGGATCGCTCACCAACTCATGCTGCATGGGTGATGTGTGCGGCTTGAAGTCCATCGCCGCCCCGTGGGTCGAACTGGCGAGAAGATGAACGCTGGCCGCCGTATTCAGCGCGCTGCTCCAAGTGTGGGCGGAGAACTGGATGTTCTGGGCCTCGATCAGAGGCACGACCTTGACGCAACCCGTGATTCCGAGGCACCGTCCCGGGTCCATCTGCACCACGTCCACCGCGCCATGTTTCAGCAGGCGGCGATAGCCTTCCGGATTCCACTCCTGCTCACCGGTCCCGATGGGTGTGCGGGTCCCCGCACGTAGCAGCCGGTGGGCCGCATAGTCCTGGGGCGGAAGCGGCTCTTCGATCCAGCGCAGCCGGTAGGCTTCGAAGTCACGGACCCGGCGAATCGCCTCCTGCGCGCTCCATTTCACCCGGCCTCCCAACACGTCGAAAACAATCTCGCAATCGGGCCCGACGATCTCCCGGACATCCCGAACCAAGGCCAGGTCCTTGGCATGTTCGAGCCCGAAGACGGCGTCCGGCCGGCTGCCCCAACCGCCCTTGACGATCCGGTAGCCCTGATCCTTGAAGGTCTGGAACTCGTTCAGCGTCCAGTCCAGGTCCACCATGTCCAGGTGGATGGACGCCATCGCCACGACCCGCGGGACAACCCGACCACCCATCAGGCGGCACACCGGCTGATCCAGCAGGTGTCCCTTCAGGTCCCAGAGGGCCATGTCCACGGCGCTCACGGCGAAGCCCGCGATGCCCTGGGGGCCGTACCACCAGATGTGATTCAGCAGTTTGTGCCAGAGGCGCTCCACGTCGAGGGCGTTCTCGCCGGTCAACATGGGGGCGTATCCGCCTTCGATGATGGTCTTGACGGCCGCGGCCGACTCGGGAAACTGGCTGATGCATTCCCCCCAGCCCACGGCTCCCCCTTGCGCTTCCACCCGGGCCAGGGTGATGTAACGGATGTTGTTGTGGTCGTGGGGCTCCGGGTAACGCAGGGGATATGCGTCGACACGGCGAATCTTCGTCATGGTCCCGACCTGGCGGGTGGGTACGGAGTGCGGCGGAGGGTCACCGCACATAGATGAACTCCGGCGCGTTGAACAGGGCGTGAGCCGTGTCCTTCCAAACCTGCGCCGACCGCATCACCGGGTCCCGCTCTGTTTCGGATGCCGCTTCCCGCTCGTGGAGTGCGGCGATGTCGTGGACGGCTTCCGACCAGCGGGTCAATTCTTCGTCCTCGGGGTTCCGGTTGAAGGCTCGCTTGAACATGTAGGCGAGCCTCTCGCGCGGCGATTCGTGAGGCGCCGTCACCAGTTCCTGGGCCCAGAACTCCGCCTGTCCCGCGACGAAGGGGTCGTTCAACAGGGCCAGGGCCTGCGCCGGAACGTTGGTGACGTCCCGCCGTCCGGTGGGAATCTTGGGTTTCGGTTGGTTGAACGTCGCCAGCAATTTGGAGGGCTCCATGACGGTCATCTTGAGATAGATGGACCGGCGCCCGTCGCCGTCGAGAGGTCCGGAGAAGAGGCGCTTGGTCGCATCTTCCATCTTTCGAAAGGGATTGATGGGTTCGCCGAAGAGGCTCCGGTCCAACCGTCCCGAGACGGCCAGCAACGTATCGCGAATCGACTCGGCATCCAGGCGGCGGAGGGGCATGTGATGCCAGAGGCGGTTGGAGGGATCCGTCTCCATTGCCAGGGTGCTGGCTTGTCCCGACTGCCTGAAGGTCTCGCTCAAGACCAGCGTCCGGACCAGGTGCTTCACGGACCAGCCGTTTCGAACGAAGTCGTCGGCCAGGTAGTCCAATAGTTCCGGGTGAGAAGGCTGATCTCCCAAGTGCCCGAAATCGTTGGGCGTGGAGACGATGCCGCTTCCGAACACCCATTGCCAGACTCGGTTGACGAAGACGCGGGCGGTCAGCGGATTCTCGGGGCTGGCCACCAGATTGGCCAGCTCCAGCCGGCCGCTTCCTTGCGGATGTCCGTCGCGGCCCGCTCTCAGGACCTGAACGTGTCCCCGGGGAACCAAGTCTCCCAGGTCTTCGTACACTCCCCGGATATTGACGCGATAGTCCCGGCCCGCGTCCAGATCGACCATGCCATTGATGGTCTGGGGCTCCAGAAGCCGTTTTTCCACGGTGCGATAGGACGCGACCAAGTTTCCAACCGGATTCCGTTCCTCGAAGTTGTTGGGCAACAGCTTGCGGTGGAGCATCCAGTTGATCAACCGGACGTCATCTTCGTCGGCGCGATCGTTGCCCCAGTCCTGGAGGGATGCGGTCAGCCACCGGCCATACCGCGCCGCGGCTTCCGGCAGGCTGGATGGAGGATCACCGGAGAAGAGAGGCTGGAACCGGGACAATTCGTCCGACGGCGCCTCGACGCAATCGAAGATGGCGCCGTAGTTTGTGACCTTGCCTTTATTGACCAGGTACGCTCGCGTGATGCCGAACCAACTCTTCGGGTCCTGGGACCCGCAGTCGTCCTTGCCGATTTCTTCCTCCCTGCACCCGCCGAGCCCATAACGCGGTGGGAAGTAAGGGTTGGAGGTCTTGGTCGTGAACTCGAGATAGTTCCGGGTTTCCGCCGCCTCGACGGCTGATTTGGGCCAGGCGCTCTTGTCGGCCGCATTCTGGGTATGGCACACCCAATGCAACTCGTCGTCGTCCATGTATCCCCACTCGCGTTCGGTCAGGAACCCGTTGTCCACCACGAGCCGGCGGGTGCTGTAGTCGCCGCCGTTCATTTCCAGGCTGACCACCTGGGGACTGGTGGGTTCCAGGAAGGGGCTGCGGAGAGCGCCGTTGAGCCGCGGCGAGATGGCGTGGGTGAACAGCCCCGCCGGAAGCAGCATGTCTACCGCTTCGGTCCCCTCCAAAGACACCGTGAAGTCACCGTTGGAGACGGGACCGTCGCGCAGTCCGACCCCATCCGCCGACCAGCCTTCGGGCAATCCCTCCCGGAAATCGGCCATCAGCGGGAAGTTCTCGGCATTGGTCTGCGAGCGCCCCTGATGGGCGGTTCCATATTCCTGGTCCAACTCTGACCAGCGGCTGTCGACGCTGCCCCCCTGTTTCGCCGAGGCGTGCAGTTGGAGCCAGGGATAGAGAATGTCCTCCAGCGCAGGCTTGTCTTCCGCCTCCTCCTCTTCGGGTTCTTTCTCAGCCGCTTCCCTTTCTTCCGCTTCTTCAGCCTTCTCTTCGCTCTCGGCCGGCTCCTCGACCGGTTCGAACCGGAGCGCCTTCTCCCAGGCCAGGAGCCGCTCGGGCTTCAAGCCTTGGGCCAGTTGGCCCGCGGCTTCATCCTCGTCGATGCGCGCCTGTGCGGCCAGGATATAGGCCGGAATCTCATGGGACGCCTCCAGCCACCAGTCCGCCAGCGGACGCCGCATTCGTTTCTTGAGAGTCGAGAGATCTTCGATGACGTGCCGGTTGCGGTCGGGGAGATCCAGCGTATTGGTCCCCCAGCGCGAACTCATCAAGACGCCGGCCAGCGCGTAATAGTCCTTCTGGGCGACGGCGTCCAGCTTGTGGTCGTGACAGCGTGCGCAGGAGACGGTCATGGCCTGAAACGCCTTGGAGAAGGCGTCGATCTTGTCGTCCACCATCTCCTGGTGGACGCCGTTGAAGATCACGCTGTCCCCATGACGCTTCTCGCCCATCATGTAGAACATGGGACCGATGAGCGACTCGTTGATCTGCTGATCGGCATTGATTCTTGGAGGCTCCAGCATGTCACCGGCGATCTGCTCTCGGATCAGACGGTCGAAAGGCAGGTCGTCGTTGAAGGCGCGGATCAGATAGTCTCGAAATCGCCAGGCGCCCTTGGCCGGGATGTCCCACTCGTAGCCGTAGGTGTCGCTGTAACGCACCACGTCCATCCAGTGCCGCGCCCAGCGCTCGCCGAAATGGGGGGACTCGAGCAGACGGTCCACGAGACGCTGATAAGCGCCATCGTCCGGGTCGTTTACAAAGGCCTCGACCTGCTCGGCGGTCGGAGGCAGACCGGTCAACACCAGACTCAGGCGCCGGACCAACGCGCTCCGATCCGCCCGGGGAGCCGGCTCCAGGCCATTCTTCTCCAGTTGAGCGAGGATGAAGCGGTCCATGGAAAGATCCGACCAGCCCTCGTTCTCCACCCGAGGCAGCGGCGGTCGAACCACCGGTTGAAGACTCCACCAACGGCTCCGCTTCTCGAAGACTTCTTCCCATGAATCGTCCGCCACATACGCGGCCTTGGCCGCGGGGGGTGCGTCGCGTGGGTCCGGCGCCCCCAGAAGGATCCATTGTTCGAAGTCATCGATGGTGCCGGCCGGCAGTTGAGCTGCCCCCAGGGGCATCGGGGTTTGAGAGCCGTCGTGCCGGATGGCTCGAATCAGGGGACTCTGGTCCGGATCGCCCGGGACCAACGCCGGTCCCGTCTGGCCGCCCTCCTGCCACCCGCCCCGATAATCGAGACGCAGGCCCCCCATGGCCTGGGTTTCGCTGTGACAACTCTGACAGTTGTCGACCAGGACGGGACGGATTCGTTTCTCGAAGAACTCCAACTCATCCGGGCTGATTGTCTTCTCGGCCTTTTTCGCCGCCCCTCCTAGGGCTCCAGCGCAGATCATTGCCAGTGCAACGACTCGCAAGAAATGTTTCGGCATCCCGCTTGCGAATCTATTCATCGTCGAGACATCCCTCCATGTCACGGGCAAACGTACCGCTTCAGAATACCGCGATTGGATTCATGGGAGAACCGGTCCCTCCCTCCACCGGAATCGGGGCCGTGGTCAGGAGAAACTCCCAGCGTTGACGTTCGGCAGCGGCCTGACTCAAGGCCTCCAGGTCGCAACTGTCGAAGATGTGAACTCCCATGGCGATCAGTACCAGCTGATGGATCGGATGCGTGATCCCTTCCACCAGGGACGGATGGACGTCGCTGGCGGCTTCACTTCCCAGCATTGCAACGTCCCGCTCCTTCAGCCACTTGGCGCAGGAGGCGTGGAGCCCGGACGAGGCCTTCGTCACATCCCAGGGGCCCTCGGCCGCGCGCCGCGCCCAGCGGCCGGTCCGAATGAACACCACGTCCCCACTCGAAACCTTGAATCCCGCCTTCTTCTCCCAAGCCTCCAAGTCTTCGGGAAAGATGGGTGTCCCCGGTTCCAGGTAGGGCACTCCCTTCAGTCTCGGTATGTCGAACAGGACCCCGCGAGTGAAGATGCCGTTCTTGAGCTTGTGAATGTCCAGTTGCCCGGCGCCTTCCGCGGTGACCTCCTCTTGGGAATAGCCGTTGTACATCTTGCCCCGATAGAACATGTGGCAGAGGGCGTCCAGATGGGTGTGAGCGTAACCGTGAAACAAGACCGACAAGGTGTCGACGGCGAACCTGGCATCCGGGTCGACCCCGGTCATGGTCATGACGTGCTCATAGGGAGAGGCGTTGTCGATGGACGTCTCCTTGGTCGCGTCGCGCGACAGCGACACGGTGAAACCATCCTTGACCAGCGCGGCGGCCTGCACTCGCTTTTCCGGCGTAATCAGGTTGAGGGCGCCCAACTGGTCGTCGGGGCCCCAGCGGCCCCAGTTGGAGAGCTCCTCCATCCAGCGATCGACGTCTTCGCTGGTCAGGGATATCGCGGTTGAGCCTGGGGCTCGGGAGCCAGGCATTGGATCAGGACGGGAAGCAGAAGAGCCGCGATCAGCAAGACTCGTATCGTTGGCACGGCATTCCCCTTGAACTCGAAATCAGACGGTGGACACATTATTACTTCCCGGCCCGTCCGGTTCAAACCAGGAGGAGGAATTGGAGGGGGACTTTCCTGTCCCCCCGTCTTCCCTAACAATGTTTACCCGAGCGTATTCGTCCACCCAATCAGAAACATTGAAGCAGACAAGACCAGTATCGAAACTCCCATCACCGTCATGGATTTCCTCGACGCGCCGGTCCACTCTCCGCCCAACGCCCCCCAGAAGGTGGCGGCAATAATCGACATGGCGGAAGCCATGGGCCATCCGATGACTTCGCGCATGTCGCCCAGCATAGAGCTTCCGATCCCATATGTGACGACCCCGCAGATCCACAAGATCCCCATGGCCGCACCCACGCCATAGTGAAATGGCTGCCCCCGGAAAATGTGCCAGCTTCTCCCCCTGACGATCAGGTAGACACAGTAGCCGGCGTTCACCAGGAAACCCGCGGTCAAGGCCACGACCCAGATGACGTTCGAGGCCATCGAGGGCGAAGTGCCGAGCAGGACGGCCTGATCGGCCAACCGGATCCCATAGGCGAAGCTCAGGTTCAGCATCGGCGAGAGGATTCCCGAGAGGCCGGCCACCAGCAGCCCCAAGAGCACCGTCGCCGACCTTCCGGATTTTTTCACCGTGGTCTCGGAAACCGTCTCGGAAACCCCCGAAGGATCCTGGACCCGTCCGGGAGATTCCTCTCTCAACTTGCCCGCCCAGGCGGAGAGCAGGACTCCGACGACGACGAGCAGGACCCCGGCGCTGATCACCATCCCCTTGAAGGTCAGGAAATCATCCCAATGGAGCAGCAAGAACGGAGCCATGGTACCGACGGCCGCGGTCAGGCCCATGACAATGGCGTAGCTCAGGGCCAATCCGACCATCTTGAGCGCCAGCCCATAGAGGACGGACCCCACTCCCCACCCCATGCCGAACAGGAAGACCAGAAGCAGGTCGCGGGCTTCGGCCGCCGCCAGGACGGCAAACAGAGACTCGATGGTGAGAAACCCGAGGAGCCAGGGAATCACGATCATTGCGGTCACGGAGAAGAGAAGCCAGATATGCTCCCATTTCCAACTGCGCGTGAATTTGAGGCCCAGTCCAAATGCGGAATTGGCCGTCGATCCCGTCAGGATCACCAGAATTCCAAGGCCGAAACCGGTTTCCATGGGCAAGTCTCCTGGTCAGAAACTACACTGGAGGTGAAATGGAGACAATCCACTTGCCGAAGTTGGCCATCACCATGGAAGAGGGAACCGTCGTGCGATGGCTCAAACGGGAGGGTGAGCCCGTTACCAGGGGTGAACCCGTGGTCGAGATCGAAACCGAGAAGGCCAACGCCGAGATTGAATCCACCTTTGACGGGTACCTTAAGAAAATCGCCGTCAAGGAAGGCGAAACCGCGCCGGTGGAAGCCGTGCTGGCCTTTATCGCCAATGACGAAGCGGAATTGAGAGCTCCCTTCAAACTCCCCGCAGGGCGCGGACTCGAGCCTGTGGCGAATGCCGGAACGGTTGCCGCGCAGCCTGTCCCCAAAGCCACACCCCGGGTACCTGCGGCCAGACCGAGAGGCCCGGTGCGCGCCGCTCCGGCGGCCCGCCGGTTGGCCCGGGAACTGGGCCTGGATCTCGCCTCCATCCCGGGGACCGGTCCCGGGGGGCGCATCCTGCCGGCGGACGTTCGCCGGGCGCAAGCCGCTGCCGACGAAACGCCGGAAGATCCACTCGCAAAGCGAAAGCCGATCATCGCCACCCTGACCAAGTCCATCCAGTCGATTCCCCACATCCACATCTGCAGGGAACTGCCGGCGGATGGGTTAATCGCTCTGAAGCAGCGCACCCGCGACGTCACCTACACGGAGATCCTGCTCAAGGCCCTGGCGCTGACGGTCGAGGAATTTCCCGCGTTCAAGACCTCACTGGTGGATGATCGGCTCCACCAGCCGGAGACAACCAGAGTGGGGTTCGTCGTCGACGTGGAGGACGCTCTGGTGATCCCGACCATCGAAGACCCGGCGGGCAAGTCGATCCAGGATCTGGCTGCCGAGGTTCGGGGCCTGACTCGCCGGGCGCGGCAGGGAACCCTCCAACATGCCGAAGTGAGCGGGGCAACCGTGACCCTCAGCAATCTGGGAATGCACGAGGTCGATCTCTTCACGGCCGTCATTCCCTACGGCCAGGTCGCCGTGCTCACCACCGGCCGCATCCGATTTCAGCCAACGGTCCAAGATGGATCGCTCGTGGAAGTCCCCCGGCTGTGGGCGAACCTGGCCGTGGACCATCGCCTGATCGACGGCGTGGCTGCCGCCAAGTTCCTGAAGACGCTGACGAATCTGCTTCGCGACGGGAGCGGCGTTTTCTAACCGCCGGACTCCCATTCACGTCGCAACAAAGAATGGGGAACTAACAGTTCCCATTCTTCTGAAAAACGCGCAGGAGTATCAGGAGGGGGGACTTTCCTGTCCCCCCGGGGAGTGGGGGTAGGAAAACCCCCACTCCTGGAGCCTCCCTGTTTCTCACCGGACCTCGCCGGCCCATGGCCGGTGGGAGAGTTCCCAATCCTTTACCCACGCTCGGGACGCAAGCTAGAATGACCCGATCTCTGGTCCCATGAGACTTTACGAGTTCGAGTCGAAGCAACTTCTGGCCCGGAGCGGGATCAGAGTTCCCCGATCTCAACTGATCACTTCAACCTCTTCTTTATCCCTGGCTGAAGACCTCCTGCCCGGAATCGTCAAAGTCCAGACCCTGACCGGAAAACGGGCCCTCCGGGGCGGTGTTCAGGCAGTCGACGATGTCGGCGCCGTCGGAGTCTTTGCCGAGCGATTCCTGAAGCAGGGATTCGGGGACGAACCGGTCGATCGCATTTTCCTGGAAGAACGGATCGGCTTCACCGAGGAATACTTCCTGGGCATCACCTACGACAACCGCGCCCGGAAACCCCTCCTGCTCTTCTCCCGGCACGGCGGCGCCAATATCGAAGAGACCGCCCGGTCCAGTCCGGAGCTGGTCAAGACTCAACTGTTGCCGCCAGATGGCGAAGTGCGCTCCTATCAAGCCATCGAATGGCTTTCCGAATGGGGCTTTTCCGGCAAGTTGTTGCTTCGTCTGGCGGGCCTGGTTCGCAAAATGGCTCGCCTGTTTCACCGCTACGACGCCCTGCTCCTGGAGTTCAACCCCCTGGCGGGCACGGATGCGCAAGATCTGGTGGTCCTGGACTGCCACCTGGACATCGACGACGATGCTCTGAAGCGTCAGGCGCTGGAATTCGAAGGGCTGTCGAGCCGGATGGAGGGCGCACGGCAGCCGACGGAATTCGAGCAGAAAGCCCGCGAGATCGACCAGCTCGACTATCGCGGCGTCGCCGGCCGGATGATCGAGTTCGACGGCAACCTGGGACTGCTCATCGGAGGCGGAGGCGCCAGCCTCACCGCCTTCGACGCGGTGCGAAACTCCGGTGGCTCGCCCGCCAACTACTGTGAGATCGGGGGCAACCCGACAGTCAGGAAAGTGCAGGAATTGACGAAACTCCTGGTCAGCCGGCCGGGGGTCGACAAGCTGGCCGTGATCATGAACGTGGTGAGCAACACGCGGTCGGACCTCGTGGCCCGGGGTGTCATCAAGGGGATGGTCGAAGCGGGCAAGGATCCCAGCCGGACCATTGCCGTGTTCCGTCTCCCCGGCGCCGGCGAAGAAGAGTGCCGGAAGATACTCGACTATTACGGTGTCCCCTTTTGCGGACGGGAAGTGTCCATTGACGAAGCCGCCGCCTTGGCGGTTGCACGGGCAGAAGAAGCCACTGGACACTGCGCCTGATGGGAATACTGATCGATCGGAGCACCACGATTCTGGTTCAAGGGATCACCGGGCGCGAAGCCAGTTTCTTCACGCGCGAGTCTCTCGATTACGGTGCCCGGGTCGTCGCCGGCGTGACGCCCGGAAAGGGAGGCCAGGAGGTCTATGGAATTCCCGTCTACGACTGTGTGAAGAACGCCCTTGGCAACCACCGGATCGACGCCAGCGTCGTCTCGGTCCCTCCGTTCGCGGTCCGGGACGCTGCCTTGGAAGCCATCGAAAACGGGATTTCCTTGCTGGTCGTCATGACGGAGCGCGTCCCCCGGCGGGACGTTGCCGCCTTGTTGCACGTTGCTCGAGAGAACGGCACCCGGGTCATCGGTCCCAACAGCTTGGGCCTCATCTCGCCAGGCGAGTCGAAACTGGGAGCCGTGGGCGGCAATGTCGAAAACACGCTCCGGACCTTCACCCAGGGACCCGTGGGAGTCATGTCGCGCAGTGGCGGGATGACCAGTGAATTCGCCAATCTCCTGGGCCAGGAAGGGCTCGGCCAGTCCACTTGCGTCAGCATCGGAGGGGATCCCATGATCGGCTCGACCTTTCAGGACCTGTTCCCGTTGTTCGAGGAGGACGGCCAGACCCGCGCGGTCGCCCTCTTCTGCGAGCCCGGCGGGATCATGGAGGAGGAGTTCGCCCGGTTCTATGCCGCCCGGACCGACCCGAAACCGGTCGTGGCCTTCATCGCGGGACGTTTCGCCGACCAGATGCCGGGGACCCGATTCGGCCACGCCGCCGTGATCGTCGAAGGGGACCGCGGCAGCACCAGGAAGAAAAGGGAACTCATGCAGAAAGCCGGGATCCGCGTGGCCGACCGGCTGTCCGATGTCCCGAAAATGATCAAAGGGTTGCTGAACCATGGGCATGTTCATTGAGGTCTCGGTCCGGGACCCGGACTTTCTTCAGACCGACGAATCGCGCAAGCTGGTGGCGGCCTGCGCCGTGAACATCTTCGAGCCGGCTGAGGAAGGAGTCGCCGTCAATCGCGGCCAAGAGGACGAGTGCACGCTGTGCGGCCGCTGCCTGGAGGTCGGAGCCGACCGGCTGGAGATCGTGAAACTCTACGAGAAGGCTGGGCAATAGGCGGGGCCGAGGGAAGAATATGAGAGAGATCACCTACTCACAGGCCATCAACGAAGCGATTCGGGAAGAAATGCGCCGCGACTCCGACATCGTCCTGCTGGGCCAGGACATCGGAGTCTACGGGGGGACCTTCGGCGTCTACCGGGGACTCTGCGAGGAGTTCGGCGAGGATCGGGTTCGGGACGGGCCGCTATCGGAGGCGGCCACTGCGGGCTTCGGAATCGGTCTCGCCGTGGCCGGCATGCGGGCGATCGTGGAGATTGAGTTCATGGACTTCTCGCCGCTGATCCTGGACGCGGTGGTCAATCAAGCCTCCAAGATGCGTTATTTCTTCGGGGGCAAAGTCAAGGTCCCCCTGGTGCTCCGGATGCCCAGCGCCAGCAAGTTGGGACTGGGCGCTCAGCATTCCCAGAGCCTCGAGGCGTGGTTCATGCACACTCCGGGACTGCTGATCGCCATGCCGGCGACCCCCTACGATGCCAAGGGGCTGCTCAAGACCGCCGTTCGCCAGGACAATCCGGTCATCTTCATCGAACATGTCCGCCTCTACGCCACCAAGGGAGAGGTGCCCGAGGAGGAATACAGCCTGCCCTTCGGCAGCGCCCGGATCGTTCGTGAAGGTTCGGACGTCACCGTAGTCGCCATCGCGATGATGGTCCAGGAGGCGATCGAAGCTGCCGACGAGTTGGAGAAGGAGGGAATCAGTGTGGAGATCATCGATCCCCGCACCCTGGCTCCCCTGGACGGCGAGACCATCGTCGAGTCGGTGAAGAAGACCGGCCGCCTGCTGGTGACCCACGAGGCCTACCGGACCGCGGGGGGTCGGGGCCGAGATCGGACAGATCGCCCTGGAGGGCGCCTTCGACTACCTGGTGGCCCCCATCCGGCGCGTCGCCGGCAAGGACCAGCCGATCCCCAGCGGACCATTGCAGGACGAGGTCTTTCCGGACCGCGACAAGTTGGCCGCGGCGATCCGGGATCTCATGGAGGAGGGATAGGAGTCATGACAGAGCAGGCCCAAAGCGCCGCGACAGTCAGCTCGGACCAGGCTCTGGGCTGGTATCGCCAGATGGTCCACATCCGGAAGTTCGAGGAGAAGGTCGTGGAACTCTCCGGCAGGGGACTGGTCAGTGGTTCCACCCACCCCTGCATCGCCCAGGAGGCGGTCTCCGTAGGCTGCATTTCCGCCATGAGCGCGGAGGATCTGGTGCTGGCCACCTACCGCGGCCATGGCGCGTTTCTCGCCCGGGGCGGAGACCCCAAGGCCGCGATGGCCGAGATCCTCTGCCGGGAGACCGGCTGCTGCAAGGGGAAAGGGGGGTCCATGCACCTGTGCGACCCCGACATCGGCTTTCTGGGGACCAACGCCATCGTGGCGGCCCACATCCCCATCGCCTCGGGTGTCGCCCTGGCCAACCAGTTGAAGAAGACGAATCGGGTCACCCTCTGCCTCTTCGGCGATGGGGCCTCGTGTGAGGGCGCCTTCTACGAGACCTTGAACATGGTCGCCCTCTGGAAGGTTCCCGTGGTGCTGGTCTGCGAGAATAACGGCTACGCGATTTCGGTTCCGACAAAGAAATCGTTGAGCGTTCCGGAGATCGCGACCCGGGCGCGAGGGTTCGACATGCCCGGTATCTCCATCGATGGGAACGACATTGTCGAAGTCTACGAGACCACGAGGCAGGCGGTGGAACGAGCCCGTGAGGGCGGAGGGCCGACCCTGATCGAGTGCAGGACCGTCCGCTGGGAACGCCACAGCGCCCTGTCGGCCGGATTCTACGAATCCCGGGAAGAGAGAAAACGCTGGCAGGTGGTGGATCCCATCCCCAGGTTCCGCACCGTCCTCACCGAGGAGATGTCGATCCCGGAATCGGTGCTGGAAGGGATCGAGCAGGAGGCGGGCGTGGCCGCCGATGAAGCCGCGGAGTTCGCCATCCGGAGCCCCTTTACGGGCGTGGCGCAGCTCGAACAAGATATCTTTGCTTGACCGCGGGGAGGCGGTTTCCAAGCCGCCGGACGGGGCGACTTCCGGCCGCCCTCCCAATGGTTTGTGTCTTAGTCCGAAGGAGAACCCGAAATGAGTGCCCAGAACTCCTCCGGTCCGAGAGTGATTCTCTGCGGCGTCGGAGGCGTCGGCCGCAGAGTAACCCGTCTGTTGAGCGTCCGGCCCGGCTACCGGGTCGTAGCGGCCTACACCAGGAACCGGGACTTTGCCGGTCAGGACCTGGGCCGCCTGGCCGGTATCGAACCCAACGGAGTCATCGTCACCACCGACCGGGAGGCCGCCCTGCAGCAGCCGGCCGACATCGTGATCGTCGCCACCACCTCGTTCCTGAAAGCCGTGGCGCCCGAACTTCGAGCGGCCGTGGAACACAACCTCAACGCCATCACCACGGCCGAGGAGGCGGCCTTCCCCTGGCTCACCGACGAGGCCCTGACCGATGAACTGGATCGACTGGCGCAGGACCGCGGCGTTTCCCTCCTGGGAGTGGGACTGAACCCCGGCTTCATTTTCGACGCCCTGCTGTTGACCGCCACCGGCCCGGCCTGGGATGCACGCAGGATCCGGATCCGGCGGGTCGTTGACGTCTCCCGGTTCAGCGCCACCATCCAGCGGCGCCTGGGCATCGGTTTCTCCAGAGAGAGGTTCGAAGCGGGAGTTCAAGCCGGAACCATCTTCGGCCACATCGGCTTTCCTCAATCCTTTCATCTGGCCGCAAAATGCCTGGGCCGGACGCTGGACGATTACCGGAAGTCGTTCGAGCCGGTGATCGCCGAGCGCCCCTTTTCCAATGATTTCCTGACGGTCCAGCCGGGCCAGACCGTGGCCTTCATCCAGCGGGACGAGGGGGTCATCGGCGGAGAGCCCTGGATCGATTCCGAGTTCGTCGCTTTCATCGATCCGTCTGCGGGAGACTTCGTGGCGCAGGACTCGATTTCGATCCAGGGGTACAACCCGCTCAATCTGACAATCCGTCCCGGTTGCCAGCCGCAACTGGGCTCGGCGGCCATGGTGGCCAATTCCATTCCCAAGGTGATTGCAGCGGCGCCCGGGTTCCGGACCGTAGCGGATCTCCCGCCCCTCTGTCCGCCGCTGACGCAGAGCGACCGGCTGGCTGAAGCCGCCAGGAATTGGTGATCCAGGGAGGTCGTCCACCGACCATGGACAAAATACGAACGATCCAAGTCATTCCCCTCATCCGTCGGTTGGACCGGGTCTTCAGCGGAAGCACCTACCAGATCGTTTCGCGGAATACGATCTACGCCCGAATCGAAACCGACGGTGGGATCGTGGGCGAGGCCTTCGGAGGGGACGAGGACATCCACCAGCAGAAGGTGGTCCAGGTCGCCAATGAAAATCTGGCGCCCCGGCTGATCGGCGCCGAGATCTGGCCGGTGGAGCCGCTCTGGCGCAAGATGTTCAGCACCCCCGATCTGCCGCTGCACAACCGGGGCATTCACACGCTGGACATGGTCAACCACGCCATCCTGATGCAGGCCATCGCCATCATCGACATGGCGATCTGGGACGCCGTCGGAAAGTCCTTCGGCAAACCGTTGTGGCAGCTGCTGGGTGGATTTCGAAACCGGGTCCCCGTCGTGGGTATCGGAGGCTACTACAAACCTGGAGCCTTGGAGGAACTGGGCGAGGAGATCCAACTTTGCACCGATCTCGGACTGGCGGGGATCAAGTTGAAGGTCGGGAAAGCTTCGGTCGACGAGGACATCCGCCGGGTGGAATACATCCGGAAGCACTTTGCCGACACCTTCGTGGTCGCCTGCGACGCGAACCAGGCGTGGACTTTCGAGCAGGCGCACCGCTTCGCTCGGGGCGTTGCGGACCTGAATCTCAAGTGGCTGGAGGAACCGGTCTGCTGGTACGACCAGTTGGAGGGGTTGAAACGGCTGAGGAACTCCACCGCCATTCCCCTGGTCGCCGGGCAGGGGGAGATCTCCAAATGGGGCTGCCGGGACCTGGTCCTGGGCGGCTGCGTCGACACGCTCAACGTCGACGCCACCATCGCCGCCGGCATCACCGAGTGGATGAGGATCGCCTCCTTCGCCGAAACCATGGACATCGACATGGGTCACCATGAGGAGCCCCAGGTGGCGCTTCACATGCTGGCGGGCATTCCCAATTCCACGTATGTGGAGATCTTCCATCAGAAAGAGCGGGACCCCATGTGGTACGAGCTGGTGGAGGACCTGCCCCTCATCGCCGATGGATTCATGTATCCCAACGAAGGTCCCGGACTGGGCTGGCACTACAATGCCGATGTCATCGACCGATATGGCCAGCCGGCCTGAAGCGTGTTTCTCGCGGGTCCGGCCGGTCGTGCATTCCGCAAGCACCCCTGATCGCCGGTTCAAGGAGCCTCTCGGCCGGAGCCAGGATCGTCAGGATGACTGAAGAGCAATTCCATGGTGGACTGATTTGGGCGATCTTTCTGATCGCTGTCGTGAGCTTCGCGAGCCTGTTGGTTTTGGCTGCTCCCTACGGCCGGCACTACTCCGGGAAGGGCTGGGGGCCGCACATTTCGAACCGGCTCAGCTGGGTCCTCATGGAGCTCCCGTCGGTGGTTTTCTTCCTGGGCGTTTATTTCTCGGGCACGGCCGCATTCCAGACGGTTCCGCTGGTCCTTCTCGGAGTCTGGCAATGCCACTATCTCAACCGGACGTTCGTCTATCCTCTGCGCATTCGAACCGCCGGCAAGAAAATGCCTCTTTTGGTGATGGCTTGCGGCTTCGCTTTCAACTCGATCAACGCGTACGTCAACGCCCGTTTCATCTCCGAATTTGGTGAGTACGGGTCGGAATTGCTGACTGACCCGCGATTCCTGGCCGGTCTTGTCATCTTTCTGGCCGGTCTGGCCCTGAACGTCCACTCGGACAACATCCTTTTGAGCCTGCGAAAAACCGGGGAATCCGGGTATGCGATTCCTCACGGCGGCGCGTTCCGTTACGTCTCGTGCCCGAACTACCTCGGGGAAATAATGGAATGGGCGGGCTGGGCGCTGGCGATATGGTCGCCGGCTGGACTGGCCTTCTTCGTATACACCGCGGCAAACCTGATCCCGAGAGCGCGCAGCCACCATCAGTGGTACCGGACTCGGTTTCCCGACTACCCTGCCAACCGGAAATCCCTGATTCCGGGCCTGATCTGACCGTCGTTCGTACTATTCCGGAAAAAGATTGACAGTGGTCATTGAAACTCTGTATTGTAGAGTAACTCTGCAATACAGAGTTAGGCTGAAGACCCTGCAAGGAGGAAGAATCCATGGCCGACAACGCGCAACTCAAGGAAGACATCGCATATGTCCGTGCCGTCGCCGAACGGTCGAGGACGAAACCTGTACGGCCGATTTATCTGTTGTGGGCGGTGATCGGGCTATGTGGATTCGTGCTGGTCGACTTCGTCGACGACAAGAAGTGGATTGGCATCTACTGGCTCTTCGCTGCACCGATCGGATTCGCGCTGTCGTTCTGGCTCGGTTTCCGGGCGGGTCGCAACCAGGGCGCCACCAGTCGCGAGTCGGGAATTCGCCACAGTCTTCACTGGCTGGCGTTCATGACTGCCGGTGTGCTGGGACTGGCGCTGGTTCATGCAGGACAGTTGACGTGGCAGGGATTCGGATCCCTGTGGGTGCTGCTTCTGGCGGTGACCTATTTCCAACTCGGGTTGCATATGGAGCGGCGATTGTTGCCTATTGGGGTTTTGATGGCGACCGGGTATCTGGTCACGGTCTGGGTGCCGAACTTCGGCTGGACCGCTACCGGAGTGGTGCTTGCCATCGCGCTCGTAGCCGGAGCCTATCTCGGAGCACCGAAGAGTGAAACCGCCGGCTGACCCCGATCTGCCCGCCCTGGATGAGCTGGAGTTGCTCAGCGGGCTACTCGAGCACCGCGTGCGGCTGGCGATTTGCGTCCTGCTCTCCAAGTACGACGCCATGTCGTTCACTCGCCTCAAGCAGGTGCTGGGCGAGACGGACGGGAGTCTCGGCGCTCATCTCCGCAAGCTGGAGAGTTCCGGCTATCTGGACGTGGAGAAGGCCTACCGCAACCGGAGACCCGTCACCTGGTACCGGCTCAGCATCCGCGGACGAACCAGCCTGAAACGGCACCTTGCCGTCCTGACGCGATTGATCGATCAAGCCGAATAGCAGTGGCTGACGCGTCGTGCCGGGTCAAGCTATCCCGTCGATTTGGGTGTGTCCAAGGAGCCGCAGTACCGTGACGGTCCCGGAGTGATCCTTCGAGAACAGGAGAGCATCAATGAGAGTATGACAGCCTCAATGAAACCTGTTCTCGCCATCCTTTCTCTCTTCATGGTCTTGTCTTCCGGTCTCCATGCCGGGCCGATCCCGGTTGTGACTCACGCGCTGTCGATTGTGGATCTGAGAACCGAAATCTCGGCCAGGAATGCCGAACGTGCCGGCAACATTCGAGAAGTGCGAACCCTGCTCCGACATCCTGAGGTCCAAGAATTTTCCCACCTCTTCGACCTGGAGAAGATCGAAGCTGCGATCCCAAAACTGGACGACGCCACCTTGGCCCGGCTGGCCGATGAAAGCGCACGGATGAACGAGCGATTTCAAGCTGGCCACCCATGCCTTGGGAATCGGACGTTAGTAATCACCTTTGTGGCTACTATGGCCATGGTAGTTTTGTTGATTCTAGTAGCCACAAGATAAGAAGGGACGCCTCTCTTTGTCCGCGTCACCGGCCGGAGTCTGCCTGGCAGGCTTTTTTCGAACTTATCCCAGTTTGGAAATCCGAATGCTGCCGTTGACGGTGGAAATTGTTATGGGCGGTCCGCCCTCGCCGAGATTACCTTCTAATTTCTTCCCGATTTCACCCTGAACCATAAGCGGAAAATCGGTTGCAATGGATCCGTTGGCAGTCCGTGCGAACACATTGGCGTGGGTCTGGGACGGCAAGGTCAGACGAACCGAGCCGTTCTTGGTATTCAACGCCACCTCGCCGTCCGGCGGGGCGGAAAAACTGGCTCGGACCCTTCCATTCGTCGTCTTGGCCTGAAGACGTCCTCGGATATTCTTGATACGAATCGAGCCGTTCTTCGTCTGAGCTTCGAGAACACCACTGGCACCGTCTATCTCGATAGCACCATTCACGGTCTCAGCCTCCAAGGAACCCTTACTTCCCTGAACCTGAATCCCGCCATTGGTGGTGGAATAGCGCTGCTTTCCTTCAATGCCTAAGGAGAAAACACGCCCATTGGACGATGTCGTCTCCACGTTCATCCTGCGGGGCAGCTTGATTTCATATTGGACAGATGTGGAACGGACCCGCCAACTCCAGTGGTTCGGCCAAACGGCACGGATCGTCAAGGTCTCTCCCTCGTGAATCGGTTCGACCTGGATTTCTTTCAGGATTTCCTCGGTCTGATCCAGTCCCCACCCCTTCACTCTCTTGGTCACCTTCAATTGAATTTCAGCCCTGTCCCAGGCTTGAAGGTCAATGGACCCGTTTCTGTTTTCCAGAGAAACGGTTCGGATCACGGATACCGGGTAGGTTCGCTCAGTAACCTCGGTTTGCTCGAAATCCGCTTCTCCCCAACATGCGGCCGCCGACAGCAGAAGGAGAAGACCAAGTGAAACACCCGGACGACAGTGGTTATTGGAGATCATGTTCGTATCCTTTCGGTTCGGCCGGTGTGGCAGACGGTTTCCGCCATCTACGGAAATAGGGGTCAGTCGTCATCTGTCACGAATCGAGGTCTGAGCCCAGAACAGCATGAGAGTCAGGAATCCCGCGGCGAGACCCAGCAACGCCGACCAGGATACGAATGTCGGAGAAAGTGGAAGGACGGACTCCAATCCAGACGTCGCGTCGTTCCACCAGAATGCCATGAGGCCCGCGGTGGTTCCCACCAGGAGAATCTCAGACCACGCTTGAATCGTGGCAAGCTTTGACTGTCGCTGATTGTACGCATCGATTCTTGCCATCAGCAGGACGAATTCGCGCCGGGGGACCCGGTCGCATTGCGCTGCGATCTCGCTTTCGAAGGTCGCTCGTAGGAGACCCTCCAATTCATCGTCGCGCCGATTACGCAGCTCAGTCATGAACCCGCTCCATCCGCCGTTGGGTCAGTCCGGGTCAGGTAAGCGGAAAGCTTCTTCCGAGCCCGAAATGCCAGCACTCGAACGCTTCTCCGTCTGAGGTTCATGATCCCTGCGACCTCCTGGTGGGAGAATCCCTCCGCGTACAACAGCCAGAGCATCTGCTGCTGGCGCTTCGATAACGTGCGGAGTCCCTCGCGCAAGGCGAGAATGTCGGCAACGTTTGCGTTTGGCTCGGGTGCCACAACTTGATCTTCCGGTTCCTCCAGTCTGTTGACCTTCTGCAATCTGCGGCCGTGATCCGCAATTGCGTTTGAAGCGATGCGGTACAAATACGCTCGCGCCCCGGGCGCGTCCGGAGTCTTCGCCATCGGGCTCGACAGGAACTTGACATACGTGACCTGGAACAGGTCGTCGGCCGAGTCCCGATCGCTGCAATGGCGAAGAACATATGCGCGAATAGCTGCTGCCGTGGCGTCGTAGAAGCGGGCGAACGCATCGTCGTTCGAGCCGGACTGCTCCATCACTCCCAAACTTGTGCTGCGGGATGTTCCAAGGAAGGTCCACGTCTGAGGAAGCGTTTATAGCCCCTCACCCGCGTGTGTCGGCGGCGCCAGTCTTGTCCCCGTTACGTTCTTCCACACGCCACATGACGTACGTGGACAACGCAAGGGCAACACCGACGGCACCTACGACGACAGCAGCGATCAGAAAATCGTCGTCACGCACAAGGGCCAGGACAGCGAATCCAATACCCATAAGCGTCAGTATGGAAGCCGGGACGAACAGCCCCTTCCATTTCTTGGAAGGTTTTTCAGTCTCCAACGTCAGCGCACTGGCGAGTTTTGATCCCGCCGGTCCTTGGATCGCCTGGGCAAAGGCTTCGCCCGTCGAGAATTTTTCGATCATCCGGCGGACAATTTCCGCCCGTTGCTCCTGTGCTCTCCTGCGAGTCACATGGCTGAGCCAAAGAATAAGCACCACCATGGCGAAGACCCCAAGGGGTACCAGTTCGTTTTGCATCCACATTACTGCCTCCTTTCAGACGTACTCATAAGACGTTCGAACGTGGGCGATCGTTAACTGTAGTCGCAGGCGCAGCTCCGCATCCGGCTCGGCTTGAACATATTGCTCGCCTGGGTCAGCGAACCCGAGCTGATTCGCCTCGACGAACCAGAACACCTGTATCCGAACCCGTAGTTGGGGATTCAGGCGAGGACGGGTTACGATCAGCGACCGATGGGAGGCGCGACGTCACGGTTCCGAAGGTGGGTACTTGCTGCGCTGGCTGGGGTAGTCATTCTCGTCGTGGTTCTCGTGGCGATTATTCTCGCCGTATTCCGCTTCGGAGCCTTGCCTCTTGAAGACGGGACGATCTTGGGCGGCGGCCGCGTCGAGGCTGTGGTGGAAACAATGGGCCCGATAGCGATCGGGTCGTACTTGATCGCCCTGGAGAACGGCGGCTATGCCCTGGTGGACGCCGGCATGGATTCGGAAGCCCGAGCGATCCGATCCGTCCTCCGGTGCCGGGGTGCTGAGGCCCCGGACGTGAAGTTCATCTTCGTGACCCACGCTCACGGCGACCACATGGGCGGACTTCCATCCTTTCCCGACGCTGAGGTCTACGCCATCGAGGCCGACGCGAAGGCCATTCGCCGCACGGGTTCACGTACCGTCCAAGGGCTGGCGGACGGCGATGTGGTCAAGGCTTCGGGAACGAAGTTTGAGGTTTTCGCATTACCGGGCCACACACCGGGCAGCGCTGCCTACTTGGTGTACGGCGTCCTGTTCCTTGGGGATAGCGCTGCCGCCGCGTACGACGGTTCGGTCCAAGCAAATTGGCTCTTCTCGGAGGATTCCAAGTCAAACGAGGAGTCGCTTGCCGCCTTGGCGCGGCGCCTGGAGGGCAGAGCGGACGACGTGCAGCAGATTGCATTCGGCCATCAAGGTCCCGTCGCTGGTCTCGGATCTTTTCTCAAGTGGGCGTCCGAACGCGAGCTGAAATAGGAAACGGGATCTTACCGAGCGCCCGGATGTCACCCCGCCAGAGGATTCAGCCGGCTCGCTCTCCATTCTTGTAGATGACCACTTCCTGGTTGCCGTCCTTGTCGCGAAGGACCCAGCGGCCGTTTATCTTTCCCTCCACGAAGGTGCCTTCCTGGACTTGACCGTCAGCGAACCGGAGGACCCAGCGCCCGTGATGCTGTCCATCTACATAGGGGCCTTCCTGGATGCTCCCGTCGTCCCAGCGCTCGATCCAGTGTCCGTTCCGCTTCCCATCCGCATATGGGCCTTCATGAACACCCCTGCCGTCCGTCCAACGTTCGACCCACTGCCCATGCCGCTGCCCATTTACTCGAGGGCCTTCATGGACGCTCCCGTCCTGAAAACGTTCGACCCACTGGCCGTGTTGCTGATCCTCCACAAAGGGGCCGCCCGACACGTATCCATCTGCGTCGCGAAAGCCCCAGTTCCCATGGCGCAGACCCTCTGCAAAGGGGCCTTCATGGAAGTTTCCTCTCGCATCGAGTCCGCCCCAGTGGCCGTGCTGCCTTCCTTGTTTGAAGCGTCCGAAAGATTCCAGAAACTTATGGCCACTTCCGGAGAATTCGATTAAGGTGCCCGGTCCCTCGGCAAAGGCGCCGTCACACCCCCCCGTCCAAGTCCTGGCTTCATCCGGGATGAAGTGGGAATTCCAGACGTAGCATCCCGGCTGGTTGGACAACTCCATCCAACACGACGCATTTGGGGGCTTTCCCTGGCACCTTTCCTGCTTGGGTGGAAATTCCTGTTCCCCAACCAGTCGAGGGATGCTGAAAAAGACGAGAATGGCTAGAAGCGAGAGGACTCTTGGCATGGTCTCTCTCCTGATTTCTCAGTTCGCTCGGGCGAGGTTCGACTATGTTTGATTATAACAGAACCCCGACTCAGCAATTGCGGTTTCGGGGTCAGGGATGGGGAGGATTGCCTGATCGTCAGATCATCTACCCGGCGGACTCTTCACCGGAACCGCTCGAGGGGACAGTCCGAGAAGGGGACAGTCACGTTCTCACGCCTGGTCACGTTCTCACGCCCCTTGATCTTGGGAGGGCGCGGCTCAGAAACGTGACTGTCCCCTTCTCGCTCGACGTGTGAGATGGTCTTCGTTTCCCTTAAGCATCTCCTCGTGCATCTCCAACGGTATCTTGGTCTGCTGCTTAAAAGCACGGTCCACGAGCCGGTCCCAGAATTCGGGAACGCGATTGATTGGGTAGTAATCACGATTCGCGTCGATGAGGACATTGGCGTCAAGGAGATAGAGTAAACGTGGACTCCTACAGCGCCTTTGCGGGACGCAGTAGTTCGCCCACTTGCCTGGGCTTGACGCCCAAGATTTTGGCTGCCTTGGTTGTCGACAGTGCGCCTGATCTCATCATGCGCCCAGTGAACCATAGCAGCGCCTCCCCGACCCGGTGACGGCATACGACGTAGTAATTGGGACCACCTTCCGATTCGCGTGTTCTCTTGCGCCGTCGGTCGGGCTCGCGATTCCACCAATCGGAGAAATCTGCACGGAGGCGGTTGAAGTTTTTCTGATCGATGCGGCCGGAGCGAAAGAGCCGGTAGGCAACCATCGTGTGGCTCAGATTCCGCCGCCGGGCGAACTTGCCAATGCGTTTCTGTTGCTCGGCAATGTCCTGGTTCAAGTCAATCTCGATCTGGTTGAGTTCCCCTGCAGGCAGCAACCACTCCGCGGCGACGTTGTTGCAGAACTCCTCGACTCCGCTTCCAGGATTAGCCCCACTGATGCCGGTCTGGCCGATTAGCAGATGGACGAGTTCGTGCAGGAGCGTGAAAGACCAAGCAGGTGTTGAGTCCTGGTCGTTAATGACCACGAAAGGGGCGACGTCGTCCGCTATGGCGAAACCGCGGAATACATCCACGGGAATAGCCGTATGGTAGCTGCCCAAATCTCCCTTGAGCAGGACGAACACACCAGCATCCTCGGTTCGGGACCGGAGCAGAGAGAACGCTTCGTTTGGGGTGGGCTGCGCGTAGTATTGGACCGCGTCCAGATTGTTTCCAAGTATTTGGCGCAAAGTCTCCGCGGCGCGCTGAGCCAAACGATCCGTGCCGTCACGACCACCTTCGCTCCCTGCCAGAGCACCCACGAACGGCAGGCCATCAGCCTCGCCCTCCGCTTCCAGGACGGCTCGAATCATGCTTTGCCGACTCCGAATATCGCGGACCAGGGCATCGATCAGGGCATCCGTCTTGCGGGATCGTGTTACTGGAAGCGTGCGAAAGTCGGTGCCACGATCACCCCGCGGTGGTGGCGCGGCCAAGTAGAAAGCGAGCAACGGCCGACGATAATGCCGTGCCATCCTGACCAGTACAGAACGCGTTGGCTCGACCTCACCGCGTTCTAGAGCAGCGAGCCGATCTACAGCTGCTACGCCGCGGGCATCTCCAATGCCGACTTTCACGACAGCATCATGGAGGGTCAAGCCTGCGGTCTCGCGCGCCCAGAGGAGGATCTTGGGATTCACTGCTGGCATTGCCTTTGACAGTAGAGTAACAACCGACCGGAATTCGGAGGAACTCAGACGCCGAAACGACCCGTTATCGACTACTGCAAAGTCTGCTTCAGGCAGCCCCAGAAGAACTCTCCGTGTTCCTTCTGAAAGCCGTTCAACACCCAGACATCAAGAGCACTGGTTCCGGGTGAGCAACCGATCGACGGCATGCGCGGTGATGGCCGCGCCGCCGTCGAGGAAAACCTTGGGGATTCCGTCACCGAAAAAGCGGACGTTCTTCTCCCGGAAGAGTTCGCGAGCGTGGGTGACGACTTGGGGCAGGGATGCCCTGTATTGGAGTTCTTCAGGGTAGAGCCACCGTAGGGGTGCACGACAAAAAAGTGACGACGGATCAAGCTGCAGCCTTGGAATTGGCTCTCCATTCCCAAAAGTCCTCAAAGCGCCCACTGAGCCGAACACAGCGCAGGGCCATGATCGAATTCGCTCCTGGCACGCTCCAATGCATTCCGGATCGCTTGAGCCGAGCCCCGATGGCATTCTTGCATCCGGCTTCCACTACTCCGGTGGACGTGCAGAGCCATTGCGCCTCGAATCGGGCGTAACGCATGCGATGTCGATTCTGCTGGAAATAGGTGCAGGCCGCTTTCGCTTCCTCGTTGTGAGCGGCCTCGGTGGCAAGCTCGGATAAGAGGGTCTCGATCCGACCGGCATCGAGTTCCAGGCAACGTTGTTGCGCCCAATCCTGGGCCAACTGGCGATCAGCGAATAAGTTCTTGGAGAGGGTATGAAGTCGCTCTTTGGCGTGGAAACGATCGATAATCTGCACCGCCTCCGGGAAGAGTTCCCCGGTCAGGTTCCAAATCCACTTCGCTCCGTCTCCCAGAACAACTTGCCGTTGCGCTTGCCCCAAACGGCGGCGTTGAGCCTCACGCTCGACTCGTTGGGCGACCTCCGAAAGCTGGGGATCGGTATCCTAACCCGGATATCTCATCAGATAGATTGATAAAGGCCGCGTTTTCTGCTATAAGTGTTGTGAGATCAATAACTTACAAAGCAGAAGGGACGCGACCTTATGACCGCAGAGTGTACCAGAACAAAGTTGCTTTTTCAGGGCCTGGATGGACGAGACGTCGTCGGCCGGTTCGACGGCGGCGAGATCACCTCCGACGCCGGGGGCATCCTCCTGCGCGAAGTGGAGCAGCGGACCCGGATTCTGGGTCGGCTGAGCGAGTGCTTCACCGACCATCGGGACCCGGATCGGATCGAACACTCCGTCGAGGCGTTGATCAAGCAGCGGGTGCTGGGGCTGTGCCTGGGCTACGAGGATCTCAACGACCACGACGAGTTGTGCCGGGACCGGCTGTTGGCGCTGTTGTGCGACCGGGACGACCTGACGGGGGAGTTCCGGCGCCTGGAGTCGGATCGAGGCAAGCCGCTGGCGGGCAAGAGCACCCTGAACCGGCTGGAGCGGACCCCGTTGGAGGGACCGGAGGGGCCGTACAAGAAGACCGTGGCCAACCCGGCAGGGATGGACGCGCTGCTGCTGGAAGTGTTCGTGGAGGCGCATCCGGAGCCCCCGGAGGAGGTGATCCTGGACGTGGACGCCACGGACGATCCGCTGCATGGGAAGCAGGAGGGACGATACTTCCACAGCTATTATAAACAGTACTGCTATCTCCCACTTTATGTCTTCTGTGGGGATCATCTGTTGTGTGCGCGACAGCGGACATCGGATCGAGGCCCGGCCCACGGGGTGGTGGCCGAGTTGGAAAGGATCGTGAGGCGGCTTAGAGAGGCTTGGCCCCAGGTGCGGATTACGGTTCGAGGGGACAGTGGATTCTGCAACGACGAGTTGATGGTCTGGTGCGAGAAGGAAGGGGTCGATTACGTCCTGGGGTTGGCGAAGAACCCACGGCTGAAGCGCCGGATCGAGACCCGGATGGAAACCGTCCGGAAGTTGCAGCAGGCGATGGGCAAGGCCGTGAGGCAGTTCCAAGAACTACGCTACCAGACGCACGATAGCTGGTCGTGCGAGCGCCGGGTGGTGGCGAAGGTGGAACACCTGCCCCGGGGCGAGAACCCGCGGTACATCGTGACTTCGGTCCCGGTCCAGGAATGCGATGGGCGACGATTGTACGAGGAGATCTACTGTGCGCGGGGAGACATGGAGAACCGGATCAAGGAACAGCAGTTGGGCCTGTTCGCGGACCGCACGTCGACCCGGAAGCTGGCGGCGAATCAACTGCGTTTGTATCTCTCGGCATTCGCCTACGTGATGATGGAGACGTTGCGACGGGTGGGACTGGCGGGGACGAAGTGGGCGCGGGCGCAGAGCTGGACCCTGCGAGTGAGGTTGCTGAAGATCGGAGCCCAGGTCAGGGTCACGACGCGCAAGGTCTGGTTGTCGTTTTCCGAAAGCTACCCTCATGCGGCGTTGTTGAGGACGGCACTGGCGCAAGTGCGAGCCCTCCCGCTTCGCTGTTAGCGAAAACCAGTCCATTGGAAGATGTCCAGTTGGGAGTCTGTAGGACGGGCTCTGCCCTGGAGTCGGCTCTTTGGGGGAGAAACGTCGCTCAAGAGTGCCGGCGGAAGGGAAAATGCACCTGGACGTCGCCGGATGTCGGCTTTCGGGGCCGCATTCGAGCCGACAGGACGGCTCTCGAATTCAGGTGGCCAAAGAACCACTGAAATGCTGTTAAAAAACCGATTATCGTATCGGTGTTGAGAAATGCGGGCTAAGGTGGCGGCGCTCTCGATGGCTGCAGTGTAAGTGACCGAGTCCGGGTCCCGTTGCGGCTGGCCCTCGGCGTCCCGTTGTTCGGCACTCCATACCGTACAGAGCTTGGCTTCACGGGTCCGGGCCGACCCATCCGGCTGTTTGCCCGATCGCCCTTGCACCTCAGTCGACCGCATGGGCACCCCCGTGCCGTCCAGGCCCAGATAGAGCGTCGAAGGCAAGGGGAGACTCGAATCCGGCTCCCGGATCTGGCGCTCACAGCCCGCGACTTGCTCTCCCAAGGCCTGGGCCGACCGTTGGACTTGTTTGGCCCCCACGTCCACTCCGGCCAACTCGTCCAATAACTGACTGCTTTCCTGAAAGCTGACCATGGAAGCGACCGCTCCCACCATCCGTGTCAGGGCGGGAGACAAGGAGCTCCCCTCCAAATCCCAGCCCCCGGTCTCGGGGACAGAAGCCGTGACCGCATTCCCCACAGTGATAGTAGGCGCGCTCCAATCGAATCGGCCCCAGCACGGTCACGAACCGTTTGGTCCGCCGCCCCGCGTAGCGTGCCGTCCCGCCACAGGAGCAGTGATGGCTGGGCCTGGCATCCGAATGATCCTGGTTGAGCTGCGCTTCCACCGTGCGGGCCGCCCACTCCAAGACTTGGCGCCGGAGGGTGGTCTCCAGAGCTTCGAAGTCCAAGGCTTCGGCCGCCAGGGGACCCATCAGGGTCCGGACTTCTTGCCGGATCTCCTGCGCCAGCGTTTTTTGGAGCCCTTTTTTTGGCCCGTCCGGGCCGAAGAAGCGTCCATCTGAGCCTGACAAATCTGCTCGCTGACCTCCACCAACTCCTTCACCAAGCTCCGCAATCGACGATACTCGGCGATCTGCGCTCGGGTGCGTTCGACCGCCGGCCCCGGGGGAATGATCTTGGTCACGGTTTTGCCGCCGCCGCGACGGGTCAAGGAGAAACTGGGTCCGTGGCCTCGGTCGCCGGGCTGGGCACAGTGACAGTTGGGCTTGCCGCAACGGCGGGTAACGAGTCGCGAGAGACCCGGGACGGAGGTCGCCGATTTCGAGCACGGCCTGCAACAACCGCTGGCGTCGACGTTGGAGCTGGCGCTGAGGGGAACGGTCTGGGGACATGGGCACACTCCTCTCTGACAGTTATAGTAACTGACAGAGAGTCTAAGCCCAATCGCTGACGTTCTCTGGCCTTCATCATCAGCATCAC
>CATOST010000043.1 GCA_951812665.1 uncultured Acidobacteriota bacterium | reverse complement strand
TCAAGTGCGTGGTCTATGAGTCCACCGGCCCCTGGCACCGGGCGATGGAGGAAGCCCTGGCCGCCCGGTTACCGCTGGCACGGGTCAATGCGATGCGGGCGCGACGCTTCGCCCAAGCTCTGGGCCAGGAGGCCAAGACCGACGCCGTGGACGCCCGGATGCTGGCCCAGATGGGCGCGGCGCTCAAGTTGCGACTGGTGGGCGCGTCCTCGGCCACGCAGCGCCAGTTGGAGGAACTGATCTCGGCGCGGAATGCGCTGGTGAAGGACCGGACGAGGGCGCGCAACCGGAGCCACCAAGCCCGCCACCCGTTGGTGAAGCGGCACTTGCAACAGCAGCTGGCTCAGATCGAGCGGCAGGTCCGGTCGATGGATCGCGAGATCCGCAAGTTGCTGGACGCGGATCCGGCGCTGGCGCGCAAGGCCGAAGTTCTGACTTCGATTCCGGGAATGGGTTCGGTCACGGTGGCGGGCCTGCTCTCCCTGTTGCCGGAACTGGGAGCGATCGACTCCAAGGCGGTGGCAAGCCTGGCCGGTCTGGCGCCGGTCGCTCGGGAGTCGGGGACCTGGAAGGGACACCGCTTCATCCGCGGGGGCCGGCACCGGGTGCGGCGAATGCTGTACATGGCCGCGCTCAGTGCCATTCGACACAATCCGGACTATGTCCGGAAGTACCGCCAGCTGCGCGAGCGGGGCAAGGCGCCGAAGGTGGCGCTCACGGCGATCATGCGCAAGATGGTGGTGTTGGCCAACGTCCTGCTGGAGCAGGATCGGATCTGGACCCCGAAACCGGTCGCGGCGGTCGGATGAGTCTAGCCATTGAGGGAGCAACCCATGGCGAATCGGAAAATTTGCAACATGGATACTCCCTCCGAAGCGCCTTGTCCCGCGGGCGCAGGACCGGTCTCGGTGCGCGCGAGACTTTCACCACGGACTGATATCAGTCGAGGGCGAAAATCGTCACTCCTGCTCCCGGGCAACTCATGGGACGGCTTTCTCCCGAACCGTCAGGATCTGATTGGCCCTGACGTTGCGGAGACTCTGGAGGATCCCCGAGGGCCAGCGGATTTCCACCAGTTCCGCGACGTCCGAGCCGCCCAGCCCCAGGTGAACCCTGGGGTCGTGGCTGGAAAGGTAACTGGCCGCCCGTTGGACCTCACGGTGGAGCACCCGGCCTCCTACCTGGACCCGGAGCCGGGCCCCCAGTCCATTCCGATTGCTCTCGACCCCCTCCAGCCGGATCAGGAGCCAATTGTTCCGGTTTATTGAGTCGTTCCGCAACAGGTTTGCGGGACCGCCGTTGTTGGTCACCACGATATCCACGTCGCCGTCGTTGTCCAGGTCTCCGAAGACGGCCCCCCGGCTCAGGTCGCGGACCTGGGACCAAGCACCGGCCTCGCCGGAGCACTCCCGATAACTCCCCTTTTGATTCTCGTACAGAAGGTTTTCCTGGCGAAAAAAGACGTAATCGCGAAGTTGGTTGATGGTGGGATCGATGTGGCCGTTGGCGACGAACGCATCCAGGTCTCCGTCGTTGTCGTAGTCGAAGAGACGGGCGCCGAAACCCACCTTGACGTAGCTCTTCTCCAGGATGCCCGACTGATACGTGACTTCGTTGAAGTACCTTCCCGCCCTCCGGAAGAGGGCGTTCCCCTCGTCGGCAAAGTTCGTCACCAGGAGATCCATACGGCCGTCGCCGTCGTAGTCGCCGAAGTCGACTCCCATGCCGGCCCTGGGATGTCCGTTCTCGTCCAGAGCCACCCCTTGGTCGAAGCCTACCTCTTGGAAGGTGCCGTCCCGGTTGTTCCGGAAGAGGAAGTCGGCGACGGTGTCGTTAGCAACGAAGACATCCGGATAACCGTCCGGCTCCAGATCGGTGAAGGCGACCCCCAACGCCTTGCCCTGTGCCCGGCCAATGCCGCTGGATTCGCTCCGGTCCTGAAACCTGCCGTTCCCCAGATTCCGGTAGAGCGCGCTGGCATCGGTCTCGAAGGTCGTGGGATGGCAGTAGTTCCTGCGGCCCGCCGTATGACAGGGAGTCTCCTTGCCGGGATCGTAGGCGACGTAGTTGCAGACGAACAGATCCAAGAGGCCGTCCCGGTCGTAGTCGAAGAATCCGGCGCTGGAGCCCCAGTGCCCCGAGTTTTCCACGCCGGCCTCTCGCGAGACATCCCGGAAGCGGCCGTCTCCCTGGTTCTGGAACAGTTGGCTCCGGGGATACCCGGTGACGTAGAGGTCGGGGTCGCCGTCGTTGTCGTAGTCACCGGCGGCCGCCCCCATCCCGTAGGTTCGAATCTGCAGACCCGAGTCGCGGGTCGCGTCCCGAAAGGTGCCGTCGCTCCGGTTCCGGTAGAGCCGGCTGCGGGACTCCTCCGTGTCGCTCGGAGGGATCCGGCTGCCGGCCACTACGAACAGGTCCAGGTAGCCGTCTCCGTCGAAATCCAGCAGGGCAGCGCCGGAACCCATGATTTCCAACAGGTGATAGCCGCCGCGAGCCCCGTTGTAGTGCTGATAGTCGATTCCTGCCACTCGTGTCCGGTCAGTGAACCGGGGAACACCCCTTTCCGTCTCCGTCGCTGGTAGTCCGTCTCCGGGCGCAACCAGGGCGAGGACCAGGAGACAGGGACCGAATCTCATGTCCTCTTGTGATCCCCGAAGGTGAGGCCTTGAATCTGATCGGGCGAGGGCCGGCGGAAGAGAAAGCCGCCCAGTCCCGCCACGATCATGCCCAGGGTGAAGGAGAAGGGAATTCCCCACATCCAGGAGATGGCCTTCTCCATCCCGAACCATTCCTTGCTGAAGCTCACGAACAGGGAGACGGACGCCGCCAGGAAAAAGCCCATCAGGATCGCCTGCGGTCCGACCCTGCGAAACAGGATGCCGCCAAAGAAGAGGACGGCGATGGGACCCACGAAGACATCGTTGACCCGGCCGCTCAGGTCCAGGATGTTCCAGTCCGTCCGGCTCATGACGACGGCGATGATGACGGCCACTCCGATTCCCACCACGCCGGCCCCGGCGGCCACCCCTTTGTCCAGCAGCAGACCCCGCCGGGAGTCTTTGCGCCGGCCGCCGAAATGGGTCGTCAGGACGCCGGAGATGGAGTTGATGGCCGAGCTGAGGCTGGACATGGCCGCCGACAGCAGGGCCGCCATGACCAGGCCGGAGACTCCGGTGGGAAGCTGCTGTGCGATGAAGCGCGGCATCAGCCGGTCTCCTTCGGGAGCGATCTTGGCCTGGAACTCGGCCACCGGCAGGTTGGAGATGTGTGCATAGAAGGCGAACAGGGCCAGGCCGCAGATCGCCAGGGTGGTGTAGAGGACGACGTTGGACCAGGCATAGACCCAGACCGAGCGCCGAGCCGCCTTGACGGAAGGCGTCGAAAGATACCGCTGGATCGCCACCTGGTCGCCGCCGTTGGCGCAGATGTTCCAGAACAGGATGTTGAGCATGATGCCGACGATGGTGATGCGGACCGTGGGATCGAAACTGAAGACCTGCATCTCGCCTCGCCCCGCTTCGGAGAAGGTCTCCCACCATCCCATGGGGCCCGTCCCCACCAGGTAGTAGACATAGATGGGGATGGAGAGCGCGCCCGCCAGCAGGATCCAGAGCTGCAGGTTGTCGGTCCAGATGACGGTCCGAAAGCCACCCACGCTGGTGTAGAAGGTGGTGATGACCCCCAGCAATATGATGGTGGTGAACAGGCCCAGGCCCGAAATCTCGGAGAAGGCGAAGCTGGCCGTGTAGATGATGATTCCGGACCAGATCAGGGTCCGGAAGACGAACAGGGTGGAGGCCAGGGTGCCGGTGCCCCGGTCGAATCTACGGCCCACGTATTCGTAGGCGCTGGTGATCTCGAGCCCCTTGATGGTGGGGATCAGGATCCGGTTCACGATGGGGATCACCAGCGGCGCCACGATCAGGCCGAAGCAGTAGGCGAATCCGTAACGAATCACCTCTCCCGGGACCGAGAGATAGCTGATGGTGGAGAGGATGGTGGCCAGGACGCTGCCTCCGGCCAGAAACCAGAAGACCTTCCGGTCGCCCAGGAAATACTCGTCACGGGACTTTTGGCGGCGCGAAAAATAGATCCCGATGAGGGACAGGCTTCCCATGTAGGCGATGATGACCAGGATATCGATGGGGTTGAGATTCATTTAGTCTTACCTGATGAACGGATGCGTGATATTTGGGGGCAGATCAGGTGAACTACTTGAAGTATCCTTCACTCTGGATCACTTCCCGGGCCCACTCCTTCTCCGGTTCCGAAACCGGATTCAGCGGCGGCCGGGGCGCGCTTGACTGGAGGAAGCCAAAAGCTTCGATCAGCGCCTTGTCCACGGCCACGTCGGTGTAGCCGCGCCGGCTCAGCGGCCAGTAGAGCCGGTCCATGCAGCGGTCGAACTCCACCTGCATCTCCTCGGCCCGTTCCCACTCCCCGGCCTTGCAGGCCTGGTACCAGGCTTGGGCGAACCGGGGCGCCAGACTGGTCAGCAGGGAGAAGGCCCCATAGCCGCCCTGCTTCATGGAGGCGACCATCCAATCGTCCAGGCTGAGGTGCCGCAGAGAACCGGAGTGCTCCTGCAGCCCGTCCCAGAATTCCTGCGACAACTGCCCCTGCTTGGTGCCCCAGAGGTTGGGCAGGTCCAGCAGGGTCCCGTATTCACGGGGCTCGAACTTCACCTCCGGGGCGTAGTTGGTGTTGTAGTGGACGATTCCCAGGGAAGGGCAGGCCTGGGCGATGGCGCGAAGCGCCCCGGTCCGCTCTTCGGCGCTCAAGGGAATGAAGTGGGGCGGGATGGCCAGGACCGCATCGGCGCCGACTTCGGCCAGCCAGGTAACGGTCTCCAGGATCCCCCCCAGGCGCACCGAGGTCGCCCCTACCACCTTCAGGGTCTCCGGTCCCGCCTCCTCGACGAAGATCCGCACGGCTCGCCGGTACTCGTCCGGAGAGACGTTGAAGAGCTCACCGCTGGTCCCCAAAAGATACATGGCCTCCAGGCCCTCGCTCCGGTAAGCCCGAATATTGTTCCGGAGGGCGGTCTCGTCCATGCTCCAGTCAGACGTGAAGCACATGGGAATATTGGCGATCACACCCTGCAACCGTTCTCTCATGGTGAACTGTTTTCCTTTCCGAGTTCCGCTTCGAGTTGCTCCAGCTGCTGCATCAGGAATTCGTCGCCCGGCTTCAACTTCAGGGCGGTCCGGATGGCAACTGCCGCTTCCCGGATTCGCCCCAGAGAAGCGAGAGACAGGCCCAAGTTGACCTGGGCCGCCAGCAGACCCGGCTCGATCTCCACCGCCCGGCGAAAGGCCCGGATCGCCTCTTCCACCTTTCCCGTGGCCGCCAACGTCGCCCCCAGGTTGGTGTGGGCGGTGGCCATTTCGGGAGCCAGCGCAATGGCTCGGCGGAAAGAAGCGAGGGCCGGTCCGGCCGCCCTCGCCGCGTATTGTTGAAGCCCCAGATTATAGTGGGCGCTGGCGAAATTGGGCTCAAGACGGATAGCTTCCTGGAAAGCCTTGGTGGCTTGCCCTCCGAGATTCTGCCGGGCCAGGGCCAGGCCCAGGTTGTTGTAGGCATCGGGAAGGTCCGGGTCCAGGCGCAGGGCGGATTGCAAGACCCGGGTGGCCTCCGCCGCCCGACCCGATTCCAACAAGGCATAGCCCAACTGAGTCAGGCTGACCGTGTCGTCCGGCTTCACCGCGAGGGTGTTTCGAAGCACCGTCAGACCCTGATCCAGCGATCCTTGTCTCGACAGCGCCAGCCACTGGTTGCGCAAGGCCGGCAGGTAGTCTCGTTGTCTGCGAAGGGCATCCTGGTGCAAGCGGACCGCGTCCTTGAATCTGCCTTCCGCCAAATAGGCGTCCCCCAACTCGAAGTAAAAGCCTGCCTGGAGCGGATGTTGGGACTCCAGGGCTTTTTCCAGCGTGGGAATTCCGGTCTTCAGGTTGGCGTTCTGCTTGACTTGAGCCACCGCTTCGTAGAGTTCGACCCGGCCTGATTCGGCGGGACCCGGCGGATAGTAGCGGATGACCTCTCCCAGGATCACCTCCTGGTGGGATTCGGCCAGCGGCGCCAGGAGGTTGCCCGCGGCCGCACGGCGGACGATCCGGTGATCGGTCATGACGGCGTGGACCACGTCCTGAGTCCTGCGCCGGGGCATGTGGCAGACCAGGCAGTCCTCGTCCGCCGGGTGCTCTCCCGATGCCACCAGTGGAGCGACCTGTTCGGCGTGGCAACGATTGCAGGCATCCCGGGAGGCTCGCTGCGACTCGGGAGCGGGCGCCGGCCGGTGCGGATCATGGCAGGTCACACAGGTGAACTGACCTTCGCTCTCCTGATAGCAGGCAGACCTGAGGAACCGGTACCCGGCGTGATTGACCTCGAATCGTGTCTCCGCCTCTTCCTGATCGGCTGCGTCGAAGTGAAGGATGTAGTCCGCCAGCGGTTCTCCCGGCCGGTAGGAGAAGGCGCCCCGGTCGTAGTTCCGGATCATGGCCGGGAGGCCCTTGGTGGTGGACTCCAGGTGGCACTGGAGACACACCTCCAACTGTCTTTGGGGATCCAATCTGGCCGGATTCACGATGGAATTGCGGATGACTTCTTTGGAGGCACGGCTGCGAACCGCCTTCAGATGGGCGCCGCCCGGACCATGGCAGCGCTGGCAGTCGATGCCGTTGGGGAGTTCTTCCGGGAAGAGAGGATCCTTGCCGTTGGCGTCATCTCCCGGCGGCAGTTGCGGATAGGCGTTGTGGCAGAATATGCAGGAGTAGTCGATCCGCCGGCTGAACCCCTTGTGATCGGGGCGGTCGTAACCGGGACTCATCCCCCAGTGCCCGCCGTCTTCCGCGTACCAGGCCAGGGGTAGCTGGTAGAGGGCTCCCCAGGGGGTCCGGTGGAGATAGGTCCGGCCCCGGTTCCCGGAACCCAGGACGTAGTGGATCTCTTTCTCCACCCGGTTGATGGTCTTCTCCTTATCGTTCAACTGGTGCCGGCTCAGATAGTAGGAGCCGTTCCTGCGGGCGACCGTGTAGTGCCGGTCGGAGGCCGGGTGGTAGTACGTTGCCTCCTGCTGTTCTTCTCCCAGCGTATTGGTGGGATCGGGGAGAGAGAAGGCTCGGCCCATCCCCGTGGTCTGGTGAGAGTCGTAGATCTCCTGGTGGCACGCACTGCAGTCTTCACTCGAACCTCCCTGGGAATGGAGCGGGAGGGAGAGGAGGACCAAGTGGGAGCACCAAACGGCGAAGCAGTGGCGAACATCCATGGATGATGTCGAGTCCGCCCCGGCGGCCTAAAGGTTTGACAGGACTTCGTCCAGGGCTTCCAGCGTGCGGTCGATGTCCGAATCGGTGTGGGCTGCCGAGATGGAGCATTGCTTGGTGGCCACCGGGAAGAAGTAGATTCCGCGCTCGATCAAGGCACGCCGCATCGCCACGTCCATGTCGAAGTCATGGTTTCCGGCCAAGTCGTGCCAGTCCACCGGCTCGTGATCCATCAGGTAGAGGCAGAAGGCGGATCCCTGGCGGGCCACGGTTCCGGTGACCCCACGGGAGCTCAGGATCGACTCGATCCCGGCCTGGCACCGTTGTCCCAGCCGGTCGATGTGCCGGTAGACTTGGCCGTCGCCTTCCAGGAGGCGCTCGATGGTGGCGATGGCGGCGCTCACCGAGACGGGATGGCCGTTGTAGGTCCCGGAGACGATGGGCCGCTTGGAAGGATCGGGATGAGCGAAATGTTCCAGAAGCTGCCGCTTTCCGCCCAGCGCCGAAAAGGGATAGCCGTTGGCCACCGCCTTGGCGAAGTAGACCAGGTCGGGCTGGACGCCGCTGACCTCGCTGTACCCTCCCACCGAGTACCGGAACCCGGTCTTGACCTCGTCGAAGATGAGCACGAAACCGTACTCGTCGGCCAGTTCCCGGAGTCCTTCCAGGTATCCGGGGACCGGCTTCATGATGCCGATGTTCTGCAGGATGGGCTCGGTCACCAGGGCGGCCACATCGTGGCGCTCGCAGACATAGCGGACCGAATCCAGGTCGTTGAAGTTGATCACGTGCACCAACTGGGCGTGGGAGTCGGGGACCCCGGGTCCCAGTGGAATGTAGCGGTACTCGCCGGGGGAGACTCGGGGACCGATCTGGTCCAAGGGCGTCAGCACATTGCAGGCCACGTCGTTGTGGGAGCCGTTGAAGCCGCCCTGCATCACGATGACGTGATCGCGGCCGGTGGCGGCGCGAGCCAGGCGCACGGAGGCCATGGAGGCCTCGGTGCCGGTGTTGAGGAACTCCACCATCTCCACCGCCGGGACCTGGGTGCAGAGCATCTCCGCCAAGCGGCCCTCCAACTCGTTGGTACCGCTTCCATACAGGCTCGCTCCGCCGTCGATGGCTTTCCGGACCGCTTCGTTGACGTAGGGGTCGTTGTGGCCCAGGACGATGGGAGCGAAGGCCGCGTGGTAGTCCAGATAGCGGTTGCCGTCCACGTCCCAGATGTAGGCTCCCCGGCCCCGGGCAAAGGCCAGATCGGGCTCCGCCTTGCGGACGATGGAGACCACGCCGCCGGGGATGTAGCGTTCGTTGAAATCCAGCACCTGAGCGGACTTGGAGCGAATGGCATCGAGGACAGTCATGGCGTTACCTTGAATCGTTTCCCTTCGATTGTTAGTTTCCGGACACCTTGTTACTTGTGCACGCTGCGGGCCGGTCTGTCAAGTGATCCGGCGCGTCGAAGTGAAGGATTCGAGAGGCTGGATGTCCCTGGAATCGGCGGTGGCCGTGGTCACGGGAGCGGCGGAGGGGATGGGCCGGGCCATTGCCTGGAAACTCGCTCGCGAGGGCGCCCGGATCGCCATCTGCGACCGCAACCGGGAGGGTCTCGAGGACGCTGCCGAACAGATGGCGGCGAGCGGGTTCCGGGTCCTGGCCCAGGTCTGCGACGTCAGCGACAACCGGCAAGTAGAGGAGTTCATTTCTGCGGTCAGCGGAGAATGGGGCCGGATTCGGATCCTGGTGAACAACGCCGGGATCTCGAAACGGAATCCCATTCTGGAGCCGGGCGACGAGACTTGGCATGAGCTGCTGGCCACCAATCTCACCGGCGTCTACTACTGCACTCACCGGGCGCTTCCCCATTTCCAGGACGGCGGCCGCATCGTCCACATCTCCTCCATCTCGGGGAAGGTGGGTTCAGCCGAGTACAGTGCCTACTGCGCTTCCAAGCACGGGGTGATCGGCCTGACGCGGGCCCTGGCCCTGGAGTTGGCTCCCCGCGGGATCACCGTCAATGCCGTCTGCCCCGGCTGGGTCCGGACCTCCATGGCGCGCAGGGACCTCCAGGAGACCGCCCGCCTCGAGGGCCTGAGCCTTGAATCCATGCGGCGGCGCATTTTGGACGGGATACCTCTGGGAACCATGATCCTTCCCGAGCAGGTTGCCGGTCTGGTGCACTTCCTGGTGTCGCCCGCGGGAGCGGCCATCACGGGACAGGCCGTGGACATCTCGGCGGGGGAGGTGATGTCTTGAGAGGAGTGGGGACATCCTTGTCCCCCCTCTTCATGGGAGGGGGACATTCCTGTCCCCCTCCTCAACACCGCCCCGGAACCTGGGGTTGCAAACCCCCGCTCCAACACGCCCTTTTTCTGCCTGGATTGCGCCGGCCCGTGGCCGGCGGAGGACTTCCAAAAATGATTGGAATCGGTCTTGTCATTTCTTTCCTGTTCTTCACCGGGTGGGCATGGGCGTCCGCCCCAGAGTCGAAACCCCGGTCCCTGGGAGACCTGACCGGTCCTTGGGAACTGGTCGTGGACGATCACCTGATCCAGGAGAAGCAGGGACTGGTCCGCCGCTATCATCCGTTTCGCAAACATGCGGGGAACCCGGTCCTGAAGCCCGACCGTCCCTGGGAAGGGCAGGTAGCCTACCTGCTGGGAACCGTGCTCCCGTTCCCCGACGGCCAGGGTTACCGGATCTGGTACCACACCGCCAATCCTGACGCTGACCCGAAGGAACAGTACCGCAACCTCTACGCCGAGAGCCGGGACGGCGTCCATTGGACCAAGCCCGACCTGGGCATCGTCCAGTATCGGGGCTCGGGAGCCAACAACATCTTTCTGGACCGGATGCGGGAGAGCCATATCCCGCTGGTGATCCACACCCCCTGGGACCCGGATCCCAAGAAGGAATACAAGCTGGTCTACTACGACTACGGCCGAACCGATCCCCGTCATCGGGTCAGCGGCTACTATGGAGCCTGGTCCAGCGACGGCATGCATTGGAGCCCGATTCGGGAAGAACCTCTGTTTGCGGACCCCGGAGACGTGGGCAACTTCGTCTGGGATCCGCACCAAGGCCGCTTTCTGGGCTACGCAAAGATCTTCGTGCCCTATGGCGGACACCGTCGGCGGGCCATCGGTCTGACCGCCACCACCGACTTCCTCCACTGGCCTCCGACCCAACTGGTGCTGGCGCCGGACGCTGTTGACGACCGTTGGGTGACCGCCGACCGGCAACACACCGACTTCTACGGCCTCTCCGCATTTGCCTACGAGTCCATGTACCTGGGCTTTCTCTGGGTGTTCCGGATCGACGACGGGCACAACGACGGGACCATCCACGTGGAGTTGGTGAGCAGCCGGGACGGCATCGAGTGGAAGCGGGAAGAGGGTGACCGGCCACCGCTTCTGGAGCTGGGCGTCGCGGGAAGTTGGGACGACGGCATGTTGCACACTCCGAGTCAGCCGTTGGTCGAGGGGGACGAAATCAAGCTCTTCTACGGAGCCTCGGACCAGACCCACGTGAGCCCGGTGGCGGGGGGATGGGGGAACTGCGCCATCGGCTTGGCCACCCTGCGCAAGGACGGGTTCGCGTCCCTGGATGCGGGCGAGGAGGCGGGCTCCTTTACCACTCGTCGGCTGCGTCGTTTTACCGGACCTCTCCGGGTGAATGCCGACGCCCGCAGCGGTTGGGTGCGGGTGGAGTTGCTGGACTCGTCCGGAAACGTCATTCCCGGTTTCGGCAAGGATCAATGTGACCCCGTGCAGGGCGAAGGGATCGACCAGGTCGTCCGCTGGCAGGGACGGGACCGGTGGCCAAAGTCCGCGCGGCCCGTGCAGCTCCGGTTCTTCCTCCAGAACGCCTCCCTGTACTCCTACCGGGCGGCCGGGCCCATGGAGCCGGCGGACCAATCGCCCCTTCTGGACATCCTGCTCGATTTCGAGGGGGACGTGGACAGCTCAGTCCGGGACAAGCGGACCGAAGACGGACGTCAGGACGTGCGCCTGCACAGCTCGGTCCAGATCGTCCAGGATCGAGAAGCCGCCTCCTCCGGAAGCGGCGCGGTGGAGTTCTTCGGGGAGGGGAAGACCCACGACGCTCTTGAGATTCCCGGAACCCGGCACCTGGGCACCCGCTTTACCCTCTCGGCCCGCGTGAAGCCGGCCCTGAAACGGCGCATGCGCCTGTTCAGCAACTACCGCGGGACGGGGGACCCGGCCACGGGAGAGCTCATCTTCGACTTCAATCCCAACGGCGGCGACCTTCGCTTCGTCTGCAACGGTCAGACCGTGCGGTCCCGTTCGGTCTCCATCCTCACCGATCGCTTCCACCTGATGGAGGCCACCTACGATGAGGGGCGGGTCCGCCTCTATCTGGACGGCGTCCAGGTCGGCGAGGGGCAACTCATGCCGGGGACTTCCCACCTCTACTACGATCGTTCCATCGTCCGCCATTTGACTCCTCCCGGCAGGGCTCCGGCCGTGGGGCTCTACCTGGCGTCCGATCTGAGGGTGGGGCAGGATTTGGAAGGGCGCTTCATCACGCACCGTCACGAGGCCCGGAGCGATCCCGGGAATCAGTTGGTCGGCCTGGTGGACGAGGTTCGGGTCAGCCGGAGAATCTCCGGTGCGGTCGGGCCGCCGAAAGCGGGGCCAAGCTTCATCCGGGAAGTCGGGCCGATCCGGCGCTACGGACCGGGCGGAGGCTGGGGAGAGGGGGGATGGGCCCGATCCTTCCAGGCGCCGGACGGCACCATCTATCTTTACGGGGACAAGAAGACTCTGGACGGGGGCAAAACCTATCTGGCTCACGAGGGGCCTTCCCTGCAAGAAGTCCTCCGCATTCCGGAGCGGGTCTTCTACGTCCGCAAGGGGCACTTCTTCGCGCTGGGCGGGCCCGCCGACTTCCAGTCGCCTGGACTCTATACCGTCCGCTCCTGGCGCTCTCGGGACGGCCTGGCGACCCTCCGGGAGGAGCAATCGGTGATTCGGGTTCCGGGCGGTCCGCCGAGGGCCCGGGAAAAGGGCGAGTGGTACGGGCTCTACTTCTACCGGGACATGCTGGAGATGCCCGACGGGACCCTTATGACCACCATGGAGGGAAACCTGGAACAGGACGACCTGGCGCCCACCGACCGCCGCAGCTCGTCGGAGACCCACTATCAGCAGCGGACCTTCACCTTGATTTCCAAGGACGAGGGGCGGTCGTGGGACTACTTCTCCACCGTTGCCGCACCCAAGCCGGGAGACCCGGTGGGCGAAGGCTTCACCGAGCCGTCCCTCCTCCATCTGGGCGAAGGCCGGCTCCTCTGCGTCATGCGGACCGGCCACTTCACGCCTCTGTACGCCAGTTGGAGCGAGGATTGGGGAAAGACCTGGAGCGAGCCGGTCTACACCGGATTCGACCGGGGCTGCGATCCGACACTCCTCAAGCTCCGCGACGGGAGGGTGCTGTTGAGCTACGGTGAGAGATTCCCGGCGGGCACCCATCTCCAGCCCAGGGAGCGGGGCGCGCTGGTGCGTTTCGCCCTGAGCGAGGACGAGGGTAAGACTTGGCAGACCGCCACCGTGGCGGAGCGGATGGGTTCCTCCTACTCCACCGTGATCGAGGTCGAGCCCAACGTCCTCTTTGTCCAGGTAGACGGCTGGTTCTGGAGGGTTATCTTGAATCCTCGACGGGAATCGGATTGAGGGGGCAAGGGAGCCGGACGTTTCGATGACCCGCTGGCGCTTTTCCAGTAGGCGGGTTCTCGATGTGTATCCATTGATAAAAAGGCAAATTTGCCTTACAATTTTCGGATAAAGTGCAACGGAGTTGGAACCATGGCTATCACACTCACTGTAACCGCCAAGGGGCAGATCACCCTGCGCAAAGAGGTGCTGAATCATCTAGGTGTGCGTCCAGGCGACAAACTCGACATCGACCTGCTGACGGGCGGACGGATGCAACTGAGACCGAAACGCGGAAACCCGGTGGCAAGCGTATTCGGTATGCTTGGGAGACCGGGAACACCCCGGCTATCCATCGATAAAATCAACGAAATCGCCGCTTCAGGGTGGGCGGACGAGGAGTGAGGATTACAGCCGATACGAATGTTCTGCTGCGTGCGGTCCTGCAAGACGACACGAATCAGGTCACGGCTGCACGGGCGCTGCTCCGGCGCGCAACCGCAATTGCCGTCCCGGTGCCGGTCTTTTGTGAGTTCGCGTGGGTGCTGAAGCGCGGCTACGGTCACAAGGTCGATGAGATCGCCGTAGCGATCCAGGCGATATGCGAAATTGAAACCGTGGTCACCGATATTCCGGCGGTCGAGGCGGGTTTGACCATGCTACGCGCAGGTGGAGACTTTGCCGATGGAGTCATCGCTCATCAAGGTGAGGAACTTGGTGGAACCGTGTTCGCAAGTTTTGATCGTAGCGCCGTAGCCCTCTTGAAGAGGAGCAGCGGGTCGGCGGCCGAAGTCTCGGAATTGATCGGCACGGACCGATGACAATATAGAGCCACGTCCTGCTGGCGGTCCGCTTCGGTACCGTGAAAATGCAAATGAGAAACAGAGAAAATGTGACCTATGAGTAGTAGCGAGTACGAGTACGATGTCGGCTTATCTTTCGCTGGAGAACAACGTGAGTATGTCGATCGAGTTGCCAATGAGCTAAGCTCTCTCGGAATTCGTGTCTTCTTCGATGATTATGAGAGAGCAGACTTGTGGGGCAAGGACCTGTATGTACATTTAGATAATATATACCAGTATCGCTGTAGATACTGTATTCTCTTTGTTTCCAAAGACTACGCCAGAAAGGTATGGCCGAATGCAGAACGACAAAGTGCACAGGCTCGAGCCGTGAAAGAGAAACAAGAGTACATACTCCCGGTACGGTTTGACAATACTCCGGTTCCGGGCTTGCGAGATACTATCCATTATATTGATGGCGTACGAACCCCGCCTTGCGAACTCGCTGATCTCGCACGGCAGAAGTTAGGAATGCCACTACAGCAGGATTACATGCCCCCAGTCTTGGATCGGCTGTTTGTACGTCTTGAAATCGCGGATGACGAGGAAGCTCAAAGGAGTGCACGTAAGACCGCATGGTCATTTCTTTCTTCGCTTCGGAAGATGACGTCCAATGAAAGAAATGTAATTCTCACTGTCTTTCGTTGTGGTTGCCCCGATGCGTTGCCGGAGAATGTTCATATCGATATCGACCTCATGCGTCGCGAGACTGGTGAATCAGTTGAAAGTATCAAGGAAATTTTGGGCGGAGTTAGCTCACTGGGGTTTACATGTTCAATTCGATATTCAACCGACGGAGATTCCTGTGTAGAGGGAGTGGTATTGGGAGACTCCTACATGGTGGATCTCACATGGGTGGACCGAAGCGTAGACGCTGATTGGTATTATCCTGAGATGCTCGTTGCCTATGAAATGGTCCAAGGGGTTACTGAATATTACTGTGAACAACACGGAATTGAAGCTCTCGAACGACTCGACTTCTCGCAGCTAGGCGGAACTTCACTTGAGATATTCTCCTAACCCTTTTTAATTCCGAAAGATAGACCAAATCAACCAGCCAAATTACTGGCAACAAATCGAGTCGGATCCACGCCGAGCAGGTCGAAAGCCTTCTGCTGCAGCGGCGTTGGCTTGGCGAACATCGGGAACGGGTGATCCGGAGCGTCCGGCAGGGTCACCTGGTTGAGGGTGAGCGTGCTGAGATCCGCCAGCAACGTCTGGAGGCTATGCACCGGGAGCCCCTCCGCCGTTCGCTTGCGCGCGGCCTTGGCCTTCGTGCGCGCAGAGACCTGCGCCTTTTCCACCGGGGACTTGTGCAACGCTCGCGCTCCCGCCCGATCCTCCTCCTGGAACAGCTGCGGCGCCAGACGCCGTCGCAGGTGCCATTCCAGGTAATACGCCAGGACACACAGAAAGACATGCCCGCGCACATGGTCTTCGCTGTAGACGTAGACTGGACGTAGCGCGAGCTGCGTCGTCTTGAGCGAGCGAAACGCCTGTTCGACCTGGGCCAGAGACTTGTACGCTTCCACCGCCTCCCCGGCTGAGAGGGCGGAGGCCTCCAGGCTGGTCCGAATGACGTAGATGCCGTCCAACTGCGCCTCCGCGTCGATCTTCTCTTGGCGTCTGGACCATCGGATGTCGTCGTTCGTGACCTCGATTTCGAAGTGTTTCTCTACCTTCTTGCGGGAGACGTCCCGCCCCACCCGGCGGTTGATCGCCTGCTGGCCCCGGAGCCGGGATCTCGGGGAGCGTACGGCGTTGGCAATGGTCTGCAGGATTTTCTCCGTATCCCGCAGCAGTTCCTGGCGCTTGCAGGCTCGCTCCTGCCGCAAGCGGGGATTGAGGCAGACCAGCAGGCGCTCGCCGGGAAAGTCCGGACTCAGGATCTCTGCGACCCGGTCGGGAACCAACTCGCCCGGCCGCAACGGAGCTGGCGCCTCCCCGTCTCCACCCGATTTTGACGGCCGCAGCAACTTGCGGATCCCATCCGTTCTCAAGGCCGAGACCCAGGCCAGTCCGGTCGGCGAGAGGTCTTGCTTGAGCCGCGCCGTGGTGAGCATGCCGCGGTCCCCGACCAGCGCGATGGATTCGATGCCGAAGCGCCCCTGAATCTTTTTCACCTGCGTCGCCACCGTGGTGGGATCCGCCGTGTTGCCCGAGAACACGTCCACCGCCAGCGGACAACCGTCCCCGGCACAAAGCAGGCCGAAGACGATCTGCGGCTTGCCCTTCTTGCCGTCCCGGTTGTGGCCGAACGCGGCCAGGGGAGAGCTGTGCCCCTCGAGATAACTGGAGGAAACGTCGTAAAGCAAAAGGGTTCGGCCCTCCAGGTGCCGTCTGGCCAGGCTCTTCTCGATCCAGATCTGGCGTCCCAGCAACCAGTCGAGCATCGCCAGCATCTCGTTGCCGCGGACACAGCCGAGGTCAAGGAGGGGGCCGAGACTGCTGGTGGCGGTCGGGGGGGACAGTCCCCGGGCGGTGGCGAGCTTGGAGAGAGGTTGGAGCACGCGGGCGACGATGGCGGCCAGCGCGAGGTCGCGGTTGCGGCTGCGTTTGCGGTGCAGGATGCGCTGGAAACCGAGACGGCGGGCGAGGCCGAGTAGGGCGGCGACATGGCCATGGGGCAGGGCGCGGCGAATGGCGAGCGACTCGCCCAGAGGGCGATAGACTTGCCCGCCCTTGAGCAGGGCGCGGATGCCGTCGACGATCTCCGGGGGGAGTTTGGAGAGGTTGGCGAGGGTGGTGCGACGGATGCGCTTGCCCTCGCGTTTGGCTTCTCGGAAGAGGATGGCGGGAGGGCTGGAACGGTTGGGGATGACGTCGACGTGATAGCAGCCCGTGGCAAAAGTCCTGATTCCTCGGACTATCGTTCTTTCCGCAATCTGACGTGGAGTTGGTTTATTGATGGGTCCGGGAAGCCCAAGACCTCAAATCGAGACGGATCGACGCCCAGAAGCGCTTCCAGAGCCGATTCCAGCCGATCAAACGCCCCTTTTTTTTTTCGCCCCAAAAGGCGCAAAATGACGCGCCAGGACCCGGCCCTGCAGACTCCGGGGCGTCCCGACCCCCGTCAGGTGACGCATCAGCAGTCCCAGGTTGAATCCGCACACGTGGATCAGCAATCGCTTGCGCACGTTGGCGTGGCCCCGGACGAAGATCCGGCGCAGCCCTCCCGTGGTGAACTGGTGCGCGAACGGCCGCTCCACCAACTCGCTCCGTTGCCGCTGCAACCGTCGTCCCCGCCGTCCCCGGATCCGTCTCCGATTGGCGTAGACCGGCGCTTGGTACTTCCTGTTCTTTCCCTTCCAGTTGCGCCGCCCCCGATCCGGTTCCGACAGATACCCCCGCAGTCCCTGCTCCTTCAACTCCAGAACCGTCTCGTTGCTGTGGTAGCCCTCGTCCGTCACCACTTCCCGGACCTGGGCTCCTGACCCGACCGCCTTCACTTCCTCCCGCGCCATCCGCAGGGTGTCCCCCATCGTCTGGGCGTCCCCCAACTCCTCCGGCGCCGTCACCGCCACCAACGCCCCCGTCTCCAGGTCCACGGCCTCTTCCACCTTGTGCCCCAGTCGGGTCCGACCGTCCTTGAGCTTCGTGATCTTCGCCTCCGGGTCGTGTGGATTCACCCACTCCCGGTTGCTCGTCTTTTTCTTGCGCTTGCGGTCGAACCGAACCAGCTCCTTGCGAGTCGGCGTCGGCACTCCCGAGCTATTTGCCAGTCCCTTCACGAAGGTCTCATAGTCTTGTCCCGTGTCCCGGCGCACCAGGCTGCGCATCGCCGCGTTCGCCTCCAACGTCGTCACGTCGATCCCGATCGTCTTCCCCCGCACCAGTCCCGCTTCCGCCAAACGCGCCAGCACCCAGGTGAACACCTCTCGGTGCGTCTCCACGTTGATCCGTCGCCGCGTGCGCGACAAGGTCGAGTGATTCGGCGGCGTCTCCTCCGGGTCCAAGTCCAGAAAAGCGCGCAGGCTCATCGAATCCGCCACCCGCCAGGCGATGGCCCGTTCCGAGTTCAGTCCCTCGAAGTACCCGACCAACAGCATCCGGAAGTGCCGTCCGGGCCGCAGACTCGGCCGCCCGATCCCGGTGGCGTAAAACCGGACGCACAGCCCTTCCACGAAGGTGTCGAAACCGGCTTTCTCCAGGACCTGATTCAATCGCTCATTGAAGGGATGCCCGGGACTCCGGGGCAGTTTCTGTGTCGCCACCCACATCCCCCGCTGCCGTCTCGAAGACGGTTTCTTTCCCATCGCCATAGTGTCATTTTATGTCGGAGGTCTGGCGTTGTTTCCCGGACTTTTGCCACGGGCTGATAGGGATGCAGGGGTGAGACTTAACTGCAATGAGGTAAGTGTAGCGAGGAAGAGTCGCCGACGTTTTTCGTGATACATATCGATACGATGGTGGACTAGAATAGGCGGAGGAAAAAAGCGAGACCATGATCAAGGGCGTTCATACCATGTTCTACTCGTCGGAGCCGGAAGCGTTGCGCGAGTTCCTGCGCGATAAGCTGGGTTTCGACTCCTACACCGACGTGGGCGGCGGCTGGCTAATCTTCAATCTGCGGGAGGCGGACATGGGCGTTCATCCCACCGACCCGTCCGCGAAGCACGGCAGTCCGGCCGGCACCCACGACATCTCCTTCTACTGTGACGACATCCAAGCCACGGTTTCGGAACTGAAGGGCCGGGGTCTGGTGTTCGATGGCGAAGTGACTGACCAGGGTTTCGGCCTCGTGACGGATTTCAAAATGCCCGGCGGCGTGCGGGTACAGCTCTACCAGCCCTACTATCGCAAGGGCGGCCGTTGATCCCGCCGGATCGTCCGGTCCCATGTCCAGTTGACGTATGATCCCGGCTTGCAGGAGGCCGCGTTTGTTGTACCGAAAGGTGCAGCGGGTATAATGGATAGCATCGACCGTTGGTCCAGGTCAGGGTCTCCGAGGTGCTTATGCCAAGAACTTTCGTAAGTTCTCCCGTGGATGTCAGGTTCGTTCTGCTTTCCCTGTTTCTGGTCCTGCTCCCGGTTCAGGCCCAAGAGAAGAAGCGGGACGACCGGGCCGTTCTCCAGGAAGAGCAGCAGGACTACTACAAGAAATGGCTCAAGGAGGACGTCGTCTACATCATCACGGATGAAGAGCTGGACGTGTTCAACGACCTCAGCACCATGGAGGAGAAGGAGCGGTTCATCGAGCAGTTCTGGCGCCGGCGCGACCCGGACCTGAGGACCGCCATCAACGAGTACAAGGAAGAGCACTACCGGCGGATCGCCTACGCCAACGAGCGTTTTCCCAGCGGAAAGCCGGGCTGGATGACCGATCGGGGCCGCATTTACATCATTCATGGACCGCCGGATCAGATCACGTCCCGCGCCGGTGGGGGCTTCTACGCCCGCCCCATGCACGAGGGGGGCGGCGTGACCTCCACCTATCCCTTCGAAACTTGGCGCTACCGCTGGATCGAGGGTCTGGGGCAGGAAATCGAGTTGGAGTTCGTGGACGCCTCTCTGAGCGGAGAGTACCGGCTGAGCCTGGACCCCGCCGAAAAGGACGCGCTGCTCTATCTTCCCGGTGGCGGCCTGACCCTGGCCGAGGAGATGGGTCTGGCCGAGAAGAAGGATCGGCCTTTCTTCTCCCCGGGCATGCGGGACAGCTTCCCCTACATGGCCACCCGGGCTCAGGACGACGTGTTCGAGCGCTACGAGCGTTACGTCAGGATCAAGGCGCCCAAGGCGATCAAGTACGGCGATCTGAAGGGGCTGGTGGATGTCTCCGTCGGCTATGAGTCACTCCCTTTCCGGGTCCGGCGCGACTACTTCAAGCTGGGCGATGATCGTGTGGTGGTTCCGGTAACGGTCGAACTCGACAACGGCGAACTATCGTTCAAGCTGGAAAAAAACCAGAGCTACGTGGCCAAGGTGGGAGTCTACGGCGCGGTCACCAGCATGACCAGAGTGGTCGTGGACGAGTTCGACTACGACCTGGTGCAGACCTACCATCCGGAGGCGTACGCCGCCCAGGCGCAGAAACAGGGCCGGTCCACTTACCAGAAGATCCTGGTCCTGGACCGGAAGCTGCGTTACCGCCTGGACCTGGTGGTCAAGGATCTGAGCAGCGGCAAGGTGGGAGTCAGCCGGACCGCCATCGTTCCGCCGGCCTTCGGCGGTGAAAAGCTGAAAGCGAGTTCCATGATCCTCACCGATCTGGTTCGGCAGATGGAGGACGTTCCTCAGGAAGAGATGTTCATCCTGGGAAACGTCAAGGTGCGTCCGGTGCTGGATCACAGGTTCGCCTCCTCTTCGCCTCTGGCCGTCTATCTCCAGGTTTACAACGTGAGCGCCGACCAGGCCACTCTGGTTCCTTCCATTCAGGCCAGCTACCGGATTTCCAAGGGTAAGGAGGTCCTGATGGAAGAAGTGGACGAGACGGGCGAGTCGATCCAGTACTTCTCCGGCCAGCGCATGGTCCTGGTCAAGAGCCTTCCCATCCAGCAACTGAAGCCCGGCCGGTACCACCTGGACGTGAAAGTCCACGACAAGATCAGTGACCAGGAGGTCAGCGCCGGCCAGGTCTTCCAGGTGCGCGCACCGTCTGCCGCCGATGGTCTGAACAAGACCGCTTCTCTCCAGTAGTGCGATAGCTCCGGAGGTTCTCCCTGCCTGCTGCCGCGTCCCCTCCCCGGAGCCGGGTCCGCTACTCCGTCCTGGTCTGGCTCTGCGTGGCGGCCACCATCGCCTACATCCAGCGCAACTACCTCTCGGTGGCCGAGAGCACGATCCGGATCGACCTGGGTCTGAGCAAGGAGCAGATGGGGTGGATCCTGAGTGGCTTCTTCTGGGTCTACGCCGGATTCCAGGTGCCGGCCGGCTGGCTGGGAGATCGCTGGGGTTCCCGCCGGACCCTCCCCTTCTACTCGGTGGTCTGGTCGGTTTGCACCGTGCTGTCGGGGGTGGCGGGAACGGCATTGGCTCTCTGGCTGGCGGGACCGGGGGGAGCGATCCTGGCGGCCTACCTCTGGTTGCTGATCCCCCGCATGTTCTCCGGAGCCGCCCAGGCGGGTCTCTTCCCCTGTTCCGCGGTCGTGTTGTCGAGGTGGATGCCGGTGAACCGGTTGGCCGTTTCGAGCGGCTCTCTCGGAGCCGGGATGCAGATCGGAGCCATCCTCGTCGCCTTCCTGACCGGGATTCTTCTGGAATGGGGTGTTGGCTGGCGTTGGCTCTTCGTCCTCTACGCGCTTCCGGGGGGGATCTGGGCGCTGCTGTTCTATCGCTGGTTTCGTGACCGCCCTCAGGACCACGCCTCCGTGACGCCGGGAGAACTGGATCTGCTGCTGGCCGAGTCCAAGGCCGCCCAGGAACCGAAAGGGGCCGGGGACGAGGGATCGGGCCGCGGCCGGCCGGTCAAGACGCCCTGGAAGCATCTGGCCGCGAGTCCGGCCATGTGGGCCATCTGCGGACAGCAGTTCTTCCGGGCCGCCGGGTATATCTTCTATGCCAGCTGGTTTCCCACCTATTTGCAGGAGTCCCGAGGCGTCTCGGTGGCCGAGTCGGGACTGCTGACGAGCGTTCCCCTGATTGCGATTCTATTCGGAGGACCCCTGGGGGGTATCGTCTCCGATTGGATCTACTCCAGAAGCGGGAATGCGGCAATGGCCCGGAAAGGGATGGCCTTGGGCTGCCTCATGGTCGGAGTCCTGCTCACGGTGGCTGGATGTCTGGTTCACAATCCCCTGCTTGCCGTCTCCCTCATCGGGATCGGCGGCTTCTTTGGCGCCTTCGTCAGCCCCATCGTCAATTCTCTGACCATCGCCATGGGCGGAAACAACGTGGCGACGATCTTCGGCACCATGAACATGGCGGGGAATCTGGGAGCGGCAACGTTTCCCGTCGTCGTTCCGCTGCTTCTGGGACCGTCGGGTGACAACTGGACCCCGGTCTTGTGGGTGTTCTGCGGCGTCTACGTGGCAGCGGCTCTGTTCTGGCTGATGCTCAAACCGCAGGGCACGTTCGTCGGGCAGTCGCTTCTTTCTCGGGTCCCATCATCGTAGTAGACTGGGCGGCAACTATGCGGGTCATCATGTGTTGGGCCGCCCTGGGCATTCTGTTCCAGGTCTGCCAGGGTGTCGGAACCGAAGCCGCCTCCATACCCAAGCCGCGGCCCCGCATTCCCTATCAAGCGGTCCAGCCGGGCAAGGGGGTGTTCCTGGTCGCCCGGAAGGGGATGCTCGACCCCCGGTTTCGCCAATCCGTGGTCCTGCTCGTGGCCCACGGCCCGGGCGGAACGCTGGGTGTAATCGTCAACCGGGCCACCGACGTCTCTTTGGAAGATGTCCTGCCGCAATTGGAGACACCGGGCCGGAAGGCCCGGCTCTACTACGGGGGCCCGGTGGGTCTGGATACGCTCATGTTTCTGATCCGGAGCGAGGAACCGCTGGAGCAGACGACAAATGTGATGGGGGACGTCTACTTCGGAGGCGACAAGAAGACGCTGGAACGTCTCCTGGAAGAGGAAAGGGAATCCCACGAACTCCGCCTCTTCGTCGGGCATTCGGGCTGGGCTGCGGGCCAGTTGGATTCGGAATTGGATCGGGGCGACTGGCGTCTTTTTCGGGCCAATGCCTTCACCGTATTCGAGAAGCGCCTGGACAGCATCTGGTCCGACTTCATGGAGCCCCCGAAATCCGAACGGGAAGTGGCAGCCCGGTGAGAGGCTTGGTCTAGGAAGCGAATGATGGGAAACAAGCTCAGAGATCCATCGTACTCCCGCCGCCAGTGGATGGGGCTGGCCACACTGGGCGGCATAACGGCAGTGTCCGCGGGACCACGACCGGCGACTTCGGAAACACCGGCCGGTCCGCACCGTCTCGCTTTGAGGGCCGGGGAGTTGGAGGCCCTGGTGGTGGACAACCACGACGGGCTGGCCGGCGAAGAACAGAAACGCAGCCGGGCTTCGGTCCCCCATGTGGCCGGAGGATTGGGACGCCTTAGCGTCGCAGTCCCCTTCGAGAGACGTCACAATGGCTACAACGGAGTCGCGCGCTTCAGTTACCGAGGTTCTCCGCACCCCTTTCTTCCGGTTGCTTCGGGTCTCAATTGCGAGTTCTTCTTCGACGGTACCGAGGGCACCTTCGAACCCCGCTGGAGTGATCTCGATAATTTCCAGGCCCAGCCGTCGAGCTTGAAGCGGGTATCCGAGCAAGAGGCTTGGCTCCGGATCGAACCCGGCGAACGGTGGGGCGTCCAGGTGGAGTCCACGTTCCGATTGGTGGAACCGTGGTTCCTGGACGTGGAGCACGCCTTCACACCCACCCGGCTGGACAAGATCCGGACCCGGTATTTGGGCGTGTTCTGGGCCAGCTACATCCAGGCTCCCCGAAATCCGGGCTACTACGTATGGGGCCGGAGATCGAACTTCGAATCGCCGGCTTGGCACGGTATCTTCGACGCCCTGGATCTGCACGAATCGGGAGCGATCCGGGCCGAGCGAGGTCCAGTCGGGGAGGGGTTGCGGGCTCAGGGAAGGCGGCTGCTCTACAGCTTCGGCTCGGTGCGCTACCTCGAACCTCTGATGGCTGGCAAGGTCCACGGTATGTTGTTGGCCTACCTGTTCCGCCCTTCAGACGAGTTGGAAATCCGACCCGCCTTCAACGCCGGCGGGGGAGGAGTCGGCGGCCCCGCTTGGGACTACCAAGCGGTGGTCCCGGACCCGGAGGAAGGACGCCGCTACAGCTTTCGGCTGAGAGTCGTCTACAAGCCTTTCGAAGCTCTGGACGAGGCCCTGGACCTCCATCGGGAGTGGGTCACGGGATAGTCTCAAAATGTAGTTGATCGAAAGGTAGGCAGGTGGATCTCCACAAAACTCGGGACAACACCGCCGGCGACTTGGCTCGAAATGCACGAAGCTTGGTTGCAGGAATTTTCCGGCAATGCAACCGTCGTCTCCGAGACTCGAGTCTCAGCGAAGCTGGTTATTGTTACAAGGAGATTCGGTCGCGGGCAAGCGCTGAAGGCTAAATTCCTGCGCGATCATCGCGCCCCCGGTGAGAAATACGGGCTTTAAGAGGCCACGCCAGGTTGGGGCGTCACTTCTTCGTCGAGTCGATCCTTGAGGAGGGCCCTCGCTGTTTCAAGCTCGTAGCGAGACTGCAAATTCATCCAGAATCGAGCGGAGTTTCCAAAATACCTGCTAAACCGGAGCGCCGTGTCTGCCGTGATGGCGCGCTTCTCGTGAAAGATCTCATTGATCCGGCGGGGTGGCACCGAGATGTCCTTGGCCAGCCGGTATTGGGTCAGGCCCATCGGCTTCATGAACTCCTCCCGCAGAATTTCTCCGGGATGGATGGGTTGCAGGGTCTGGTCTCTCTGATCCATTGATCAGTCTCCTTCTACCCTCCTGCTAGTGGTAGTCCACCACTTCCACGTCATACGTATCGCCGGTTTCCCAGTGAAAGCAGATCCGCCATTGTCGATTGATCCGGACGCTATATTGGCCTTTGCGGTTGCCCGAGAGCGCCTCCGGCCGGCTGGAGGGTATCACCTTGAGGTCCCTGAGCGATTCGGCTGCGTCCAGCATCTCCAGCTTCCTGAGTGCAGCTTTCTTCAAAACCGGCGGAAACTTCCGTTGAAGTCGCCTGTTGAAGAGCTTTTCAGTGTCCTTGCAGTGGAAGCTCTTGATCAGGGAAGGGTAATGACTCGGCGCGTTAAGGTTGTCAAGCGTTATGGTTCTCCCGCGCCGCCGAGGCCTGCCACCCTCTCCTGACCCAAATTGCCCCAGGTTTTTCCAACCCTTCAAGCGATATCCGGCGTCCCGCATGCCCTGCCGAATCCCAACCTCCGAGAGTCAATTCGGGGAAGACTGCGGTTGAAACCCTCTCCTTCGCTCCTGTAGCCGGTTCCCAGATTCGGCCAGACGGGACTCTCCTGCATCACTAAATACTATCGAAGGTTCAACCTTCCGCCAGGAGGAATAAATCGCGATGTCAATCCACTTGCCAAGAAACCCGCACCTTCTGATGAACTACTGGCTCAGTCTGGCGAGGCTGAAAACTCCAAGAAAACGTTTTCGTCTCGTGTTCAGCTATTTTCAGCGAGAACCGACTTATTCGCTGGCGCTTGCCTCCCTGTCTGCGTACGCGAAGAATTTATTTCCGGATGTTGAGGTGTTCCTGGTTTCCGTCCTCCAAAATGACGATGTTCAGGAATACGTGCGGCGTGTGGGGAAGCACAAGCCTGATCTCATCGCGGTCTCAGCCATGCATCCGACCTGGTCGCCCATGGTTCCCTATTTGGAGGCTCTCAAGAGAGCGCGGCCGGCGACACCCGTCATCGTCGGAGGATATCAGGCAATTTTCAGTCCTCAGGAGACCATCGGCCATCCCGCCGTCGACTACATCTGCGCGGGAGATGGCGAAATACCTTTGGCAAAACTGATTCAACGTTTGAAAGATGGTGAGACCCAGGAGGCCATTCCAGGGTTGTGGGAAAAGCAAGACGGTGGAGAAATCGTCAAGAGCTCCCCAAGTCTGACCCCGAACTTGGACGAGATCCCCTTTCCCGACTACACGATCTTCGAGAAAGACGGGGAAATCTCCTGGCTCAGTTCTCATGCCGTCGAGTCCGAGCGGCTGATCACCATGCCGGTCATGTCGGGCCGAGGGTGCCCCTATCGTTGCAGCTATTGTTGCAATACGCCATTGCTGGAAATGTATCGAGGCCAGGGTAACTATTTAAGCCCGGATTATTCATGGGACATGTTGATAAAGGCTTTCAACCCGGCGTTTTCGTGCGGTCGGTGCCCGGTTTCTCTTGAACCTCTGTCGATTCGACGGAATCGGCTCAAAAACAGGACGATTGAACCCATCATAAACCGTCCGGCGGTCCGGGGGACCGTCACCCGCCGACAGGTCGACTTTGCGGTGAGAAAAACCCACCGTTTCGGTCCCTCCCACGGGCCCGATTCTTCCGTCCGTCCCCTATCCCGGCGCCCAGGACACTCGCTCCAGTCTCCGCCACAACCGCTTCCAGTCCGTCTCCCTTCGACTCACCACGAAAATCAGTCTCCTTCCTTGGCGCAGCACCCGACTCGCCACTCGCAACACCCGTTCATGAAAACGACGCAGACTCCACCCCCGTCGCGTCGCTCGCTCCATCAGTACCCGCCCCAGGTGCAGGATCCCGTACGCCAGCAGATTCAGCAGGAACCGGGCTTCGTTGTGGGGCCGAACCCCGGTCTCCGTCAGCGCTTCCGGCTTCGGTTCCGGCGTCAGTTTCTTCCCCCGATAGTGCGTCTTGGGACGACTCACCGACGACAAGGCCGGATCGAGCACGTCCATCAACTCCCCCATGTGGCCTTCCGCCTTCCCCCGCCGGCGATACGTCCTCAGCAACTCTTGGGCGTCACAACGCTTCGGACTCAGGCTCGTCAGCAACCAGAAATGATCCGGATACAACTCCCCCGGTTGCTCCACCACCACCAGCACCACCCGGCGTGCCCGGTCCCAACTCTCCGCCTGGTAGGTCAGCTCATGGAACCACACTCTCGGCGGCTCGTTCGCCACTCGCTCCGCCGGTTGGGTCAAGTACGGTCGCGCCATCCGGTCCAGGACCTCATTCTTGCGGATGCGAGCGATGTAGGGCACGCTTCGCGACTCCAGGCCCTGCAGCAGCCCGGGTTCCGGGAACCCCGCATCCATCCGCACGATCATCGAGCCGCACAGACGCCCTCGGCAGCGGTCCACGGCCCGCAATGTCAACTTCAAAGCCTTGTTGCCCAGGTAGCTGGCACCCGGAAAAAGCTCCCCGTCGATCAGGTCCCCCGTCTCTCCGCAACTCGCCACCAACCCCAAGTACATTCTCTGGCGATAGTACCCGCTCCATTGGCTTCCCGGCTGCCGTCCATGGACCTCGACCGGGAGACCGTCCACGTCCAGGAACATCCTATTTTTCCGTCTCTGCTTTCGTGGCTTCCCCTTTTTTCGCCGCCGACCCTCCATCATCTCGATCCGACGGCACGCCAGCTCCGTCACCGCCTCATGCAGGACCTGAAGGTTCTGCTTCCGGCTGAGCGTGTCCAGGAGCCGGGACAAGGTCGGTTGGGACGCCAGCCCGTGGCCCTCCTCCAAGGCCGCCGTGCCCCGACGCGACTCGCTCGCCACCCGCAAGCTCGGATCCTGACGCAGGCGGTCGGCATCGGACTGGTCGCGCCAGCCCTGCCCCAACAGCAGGAGTCGAGTCCGCAGCAGATCCGACAGCGGATAGCGGATCGAACTCGGGTGTCGCGGATCGTGCAACCGCTCGGTCAACCAATCGATGAGGCCGCACCGATCCATCATCTCCCGCTGCACCAGGGCGCCCGTGTCCGCACTGAGCAACTCGGGGCGGGTCTCGAGGCGGAGGGATCGGTTGAATGAGGGCCGGATCTGCGGTATCGTCTCAGGCATGGCGTGCTCCGTTCTTTGAGTTTGTTTATTAGCACCATAATCATACCATGAATGACGGGCACGCCGCCTCATTATTCTGACCCCGAAAAGGGGATGAAACCTCGCAATTACTTGGGTTTAGGCCCCCCTTGAAACCACTGATCCGACCGCAGTCGAAAACCAAGATAGCGTTTCACCCAAAGGGGGGTTCGGCCTTTTTCTGTGGGTATCCGGCAACCCTCTGATCTGACTCGACATGGCGGACACGCTTGCTCATTTTATGTTTGCGTGATGAATAATCCGGGTTAAGAAAATACAACCAGGAAGAACTGATCGAGGAACTGATTCGTTTGCGAGATCGTTACGGCATCCAATACTTCCAGTTTATGGATGAGACCTTTCTTTTTGACAAACGATCCGCCCGGCGTCTTCTTGGGCTTTATCGGGAGCAGATCGGTCTTCCTTTCTCCATGTTCACCCGGGTGGAGCAGATGGACGAAGATTTTTGCCGCTATGCGGCCGCTGCCGGTTGTCACTCGATGTGGTTCGGTGTTGAAAGTGGGTCGGAGGCCTATCGCCGCCGCTACCTGGCTCGGAGAATGTCGAACCGGAAGATTTTGGATGCCGCCGAGATGGCAAGAAGGCAGGGGATCAGGCGGATGATCTTTTGCATGGTGGGGATGCCATTTGAAAGTCGTGAGAATATTCTCGAAACCCTTGAGTTGACGAAACTCATTGGGCCGGAACGAGCTATCTTCAGCCAATATCTCCCTTTACCTGGAACGCCTTTGTACAAGGTCGCCGAACAAGCCGATCTTCTGCTCCCTTCGGGCCCGGAACCGGCTGCGACGGCTCTTGGCCGTTGATCTTCGCCTCTATAGAGAAAAGAGGCAGGATCTGCTCAATCTTCTACGTCGATCAGATTTTGGCACCGCCCTGAAGTCGTATCGAAAGGCTGCGCTCGAACAGCCGGAACTGCCCGATGTCTTCAAGGCCGTCGAGTGTCTGCGATGGAGGCAGACGATTGCGGAAGAGCGGCTTGCACGCTTCGAACGGGATAAATGATGACTGAGACACTCATGGGTCATACCGGTGCTCCGGCGGACCAATCCATTCATCGATCGGCGGCTGGAGGCTTCCTGACCAAGGCGGAGGCGTTGGAGTTTGTGCACGGAAATCTGAAATATGCGCAGATTCCGCCGTTTCTATATTTTTCCGTTGGCGAGTGGCGATGGCGAAGCGAAAACATTTTGCACAAGGTCGTAGCCTTCCTGTCCGAACGTCCGCTCGCCGTACGAAGATCCGCCCGGTGCGAGAACCTGAGCGGCGCCTCTCTGGCGGGGCATTTCCGGTCCTGTCTGAACGTGGAAAACGATCGGAAGTTGGTCCGGGAAGCTGTCGAGCGGGTGATCGCTTCCATGGGCGGCCACCGGGACGATCAGGTTCTGATTCAAGAGATGGTGGTCGGCGTTTCTCTCAGCGGGGTCATTTCCACGCGAGACTCGGATACCGGTGCTCCCTACTACCGAATCGAATATGACGAGTCGTCCGCGACGGATCTCGTGACCAGAGGGGCGGAGGGGCACAAGACCATTCTCTTCCATCGGCAGTCACCGCGAGAACTGATCGGACCGGATTGGGTCTGCCGGGTTCTGGATGCCTCCTCGGAGCTGGAGCGGTGCTGGGGTCGGACTCCACTGCATATCGAGTTTGCACGGACTCATGACGGGAAAATCCAGATTCTTCAGGTGCGGCCGATATCGAGCCGGGAGCAACGGGGACGGGGGCATGAGGCGCGAACGATTGCAGCCCTGCGGAAGCTTGAGATCTCCTTGGTCGAACATTCTCGTCGCCGGCACGGCGTCGCCGGATCAACCACGATTCTCGGGCAGATGCCGGACTGGAACCCGGGAGAACTGATCGGAAGTACGCCTCGACCGCTCGCCGTGTCACTGTTTCGCAAACTGATCACGGATAGGGTGTGGCAGGAAGCTCGTTCCACCATGGGTTACCGTCCCGTCCCGGACACGCCGCTGATGGTCGTGCTCGCCGGGAGACCTTACGTGGATGTCCGGGCCAGCTTCAATTCGTTTCTCCCCGCGGGACTGCGCCGTCTCGACGAAGGTGCGGTTGTAAATGCTTGGCTTGGCCGATTACATCAATATCCGGAATACCACGATAAAATTGAGTTTCAGATCGCCCAGACAGTATTGGATTTTTCGTTCGGGCAAGACTATCGGCGGCGATATGAAGGCACGCTGTCTCGCAAGTCGTTCTTGGACTACGCCGAGCGAGTGCGTTGCCTGACGAATCGCAACGTTGCTCTTGGCCCTTCCGCGTCGTTGGCTGAGGCGCTCCGCAAGGTGCGGAAGTTAGAGCAGGCTCAGAGTTGCCGAGAATCTGCGATTCGGCCTTCTCTCTCCTTTGCGTTTTTGCGGGCAATTCCGTCCACCCATCGACATTCGAGTCCGAAGGGGACTGTTTTGTCTGGACTCCAAAAGAAATCGTCCACATCGAACGCCTTATCAGGGAAGCAAGGCTGACCTTCAGCGCTCAAGAACTGTTCCGCTACTCAGCGACGGCCGTCACGGCTCGAGAACATGCGAAATTCGTTTTCAGCCGGCATCTATCGGACGCTTTGGAATCCATCGCCGGTTGGGGAAAGGGGGTCGGCCTCAGTCGCGAACAGCTCTCGTACTTGACGGTTGAGGATCTGAAATCCGCACTCCACTCTCCCCTTGGCGATGGCGGAGTCGCGTTGGCGGCAGTGGCAGAGTCCGGACGGTCGGCAACACGCAGCCGGCGAGGGCTCCGCATGGGCTGCCTGATCCGCAACCGCAGAGATATCTACCTTCCGCTACAGCACGCATGGCCCAACTTCATCAGCTCTCGCCGTGCCGAGGGCAGCCCGGTGTTTCTGCATAACCGGGAGTCGGTTGCGTTGGATCTGAGCGGGAAAATAGTCTGCATCGAGAGCGCGGACCCAGGCTTCGACTGGATATTCTCTATGGGGATCGCAGGCTTGATCACCAAGTTCGGCGGCTCCAATTCCCATATGGCGATCCGCTGCGCAGAGATGGGAATACCGGCTGCCGTCGGAATCGGTGAAACCCGCATTGAACTCCTTCGAAAGTCGAAATCCGTCGAATTGAGCTGTGGTGACAGAGCGATTCGGGCCATTCCCGGTCCACAGCCCGAACCCATGACCTGGTAATCCGAAATCTCCGGGGAGAAAAGAAGAATCTGACGGCTCGAATTCTGGTGAGGAAAGCATTTGAGTGACACAGTGCGACTGGGTTTGACGATGCGAGTGCAACGATGTGAGGACTCGCATGAACTTCGGGACGTGTTGGCCCATGACTGGCCGGTGCTCATCCGCGCCAGTCTGGGCGACGTGCCCTGGCTGGCGATACCGAATCTCGAGGAATCGGTAAAGGACTACCTGCAACGATGGCGGATCGGCGCCGTGATTCTCACGGGCGGTGAAGACATCGGGACTTCCCCTTTGCGCGATGAGACCGAACGCCAGGTTCTGGACTACTGCACCGAGAGGAGAATGCCGGTATTGGGAGTGTGCCGCGGGCATCAGATGATTCAGGCGTACTGCGGAGGCAGTCTGCAGAACGTGCCAACGGCGCGGCATGTCGGGACCAATCACTCGGTATTCGTTTGTCATGACAGGAGTCGTGCCGTATGGGGAAGCGGTCCGTTGAAGGTGAACTCCTACCATCGCCAGGGTGTGTCCCTGGAACGTCTCGGTCGGGGCCTGCATCCGTGGTTGGTCTCCTCCGATGGTCTGGTCGAAGGGTTTTTCCATTCCGAAATGAATCTATTGGGCGTTCAATGGCATCCGGAACGGCGTCTTCCGGACCCCGGTATGGCCAATAGACTCATGCGTTTCCGTTTCACTCGAAAATAGGGCTGATCGCTGAGTGGGATCGACGGGTTCTCCAGGCCGAAAAGAATGCCTCCAATGGACAAAGACGTTCGGAGTATGAAGCCAGGCCGGAATCGTGCGGGAAGTGTGCGGGCTCTGGTCTTGGCAGCGGGACGCGGCACTCGATTGAATCATCTGACCCGCGATCGACCGAAGTCCCTGGTCACACTGGAGGGCAAGACCCTGTTGGAATGGCAGATCGCGTCCTTGAGGGCGGCGGGTGTCTCCGAAATTGCGGTTGTTCGTGGATATCGGGGGGAGATGATCGATCTTCCCGGACTTGCGTACCTGGAAAACGCCGATTGGGCACGAACCAACATGGTCCATTCGTTGAGATGTGCCGATGAGTGGTTGAAGGTGTCGAGCTGCATCGTCTCCTACGGAGATATTGTCTACCACCCAAGCTTGGTTTCCACCCTGGTCGATACGCCCGGAGAGATCGTCGTTGCCTATGACGTTCTATGGGAAAGGCTTTGGCAAGAGCGCTTCGAGGATCCGGCAGTCGACGTGGAGAGCTTTCGAATCGAGAATGGATGGATCGTGGAGATCGGGGGAAGCGTCAGTTCATTGGAATCGGTCGAAGGCCAATACCTGGGACTGTTCAAGTTGGCGCCCGAGGGTTGGCGCAAGATACGTGGTTTTTTGAGCCTGACGGAGGATGCGATAGCTCGAAGTCTCGACGTGACCGCCTTGCTCAGCCGTCTGATTGGGGAAGGGATCAAAGTCAAGGGAATCCCGATCCGAGGCCGCTGGTGCGAGCTCGACCACGTCACGGACCTGCGGCTATATGAGCGAATGATCCAATCAGACACGCAGTGGAGCCATGATTGGCGGCTCTGAAGCACCGTGGGGCGGGACTGGCGTCGAGGGGGCTACGCCATGGGGTTCCCCAATGAATGAGATCTGGCCGGACTGGCCTGAGATCGGGTCCGGGTGCAAGAGGGGATGGGTGTTCTGGGTGACCGGATTGTCCGGCAGTGGAAAGACCACGATCGGGCAACTTCTTTTCCGGCGCCTGCGGGAGCGGGCCGTCAATTCAGCATTTTTGGATGGAGACGTTCTACGCCAGGTTTTCGGCAATGATTTGGGGTACACACTGGAAGAAAGAAGGAAGTGCGCACGGCGCTACTCACGGATCAGTGCCATGCTTGCCGGCCAGGGTCTGAACGTGGTGATCGCGACGATTTCGATGTTCCACGAATGTAGAGAATGGAACCGGGCGAACCTTCCCCGATACTTTGAAATCTACCTGCGGGTTCCGCGGGATATCCTGGCTATCCGACGGTCTCCGGATGCGGGCGCGAATCCGGAACGGAGTCAGATGGAATCCGTTGTCGGTTGGGATCTGCCCTTCGATGAGCCTCTCAATCCCGATCTGATCATCGACAACGACGGCTCGATGACTCCGCAGGAAGTTGCGGACTCCATTTGGAGCAAGGTCGCAGCGTCGTTTTGACCTCTATCCATGATGGATACCTGGGATTACACTGCTTTAGCTGCTTCCTACAGCAAACGGGCACCCTATTCGAAACCGGTCATTGACGAATTTCTGCGGAACTCAGGTGTCACGAGCGGTGCGAAAGCCTGCGATATCGGGGCCGGGACCGGCAACTTGACGTTGTTCCTGCTCAAATGGGGACTTCGAGTCGTAGCTGTAGAGCCGAACCCGGCAATGCGCGCGATCGGGATGCCTCGGACGAAGTCTTTTCCCGATATTCATTGGATAAATGCCCGTGGCGAGGCAACCGGACTACCGGCGTCGGAATTCGACGTCGTCACTTTCGGCTCGTCGTTCAATGTCCTCGATCGGAACCGAGCTCTCGTGGAGACCGCTCGCATCCTCAAGCCGAAGGGTTGGTTTGCTTGCGTCTGGAATTACAGAAACCTCGACGACCCGTTGCAGAGGAGGATCGAGGAGGGGATCCACGGATTCGTGTCCAGCTACGATTACGGCGTGAGGCGCGAAGATCAGACCGAAGTTATCCAGGCGAGCGGCCTGTTTGACCGGATCGTCAGGATTGACCGGGGGTTCAAACACCGGACAAAAGTATCGGATTGCATGGATGCCTGGCGAAGTCACGCCACCCTCGCTCGTCAAGCCGGTCCGAAAACGCTCGGTCGGATCCTCGAGAAGATCGAATGCTTGCTGATGGAACAGGGTGGAAGGGACGTCGAGGTGCCCTACACGACCTCCCTCTGGATGGCACAAAAGTCCGACGCCTGGAATGAATCACCGAGTCCGGCTGCTCAGCGGAACCGCAGCGAGTAGAGGTCCGCGTCCTTCATCACGAAACGCAGGCGCACCGGCTTCCCCGAGAATCGCGCCAGCGGCTTGGACGTGCCAGCCTGGATGTGACTTCGTTCCCACCGGACCGTGTGCTCGATCTCGTCGCCCCAGATCAGCGGGGACTCCTCCAGGGCGAATCCGGCCAGGGGCCGTCCGCCGGCGTCCTGGATCTCCAACCGGATGCTTCCCGCCGCCGATGTCGCGAAGTTCAACACCAGATTCTCACCCGTGAAGGTCAGAGGCCGGGTGATCAGTTCGCCTCCTTCCGGGCCGGCATGCACCGACATGAATCCGTCGGTCCGGATCACCATCCGCTCCAGGTAGTTGGTGGGGAACGTGTAGTGGCGTTGGACGAACAGCGAGATCTCGTCTGGCGCGGTCGCCAGTAGGCCCCAGGCGGGCGTGTTGGAGCGATGGGACCAGTTCCGTATCTCGGTCCCAGGACGAATGAAGGCATCCAGTTGGCGATTCCAGTGAATGGCGTCGCGGCTGGACATGAAGATGGCGTCGGAGCAACCGCCGCCCTGAGCCTGATTGAAGGGGCCCCGCGTCTTCCAGGGGTGGAAACGCCGGGGAAAGGCCAGATAGATGTGAGGCGCCCTGAAGTAAGGGCGGGTCGCGTTGGTGTAGAGGTGCTCGGCGGGTGCATCCCCGAACTCTCCCAATTGGCCCGGCGTCCAATTCCTGAAGTCGGTGGAGGTGGCGATCCTGATGGTGCGAACTCCGAGCTTGAAATCCCGGTAGACGGAGACGTAGCGCTGGTGGACCGTGTCCCAGAAGGCCAGATTGGGAGAGTCGAAGGCCCCGTCGGTGATAATGGGCTCCTCCCTCATCTCCTTCCAGTGGATTCCGTCGGGTGAAAGGAATGCGTAGAGAGCCCGTCGGTGCGGACCCACGGCCTTGTAGAGTTCGGAAACGGGCGCCTCAGGGTTCGAATCCTTGAAGGGAAGAAAGGCCGGCGTGCCTTTTCCCATCCAGACGATGTTGTTGTCCCTGGTTCCTTCGTACTCGTATAGCCCCAGCGAGGGCCGGGACCAGTGGATCCCGTCTCGACTCTCGGCGTAGCACGCGGTGTGGGGGTGTTCCGGGATCACCTCCTCACCCGGTTCCAGCAGCGACTCCAAGGCGTATCCGGCATGACTGCTGCCCCGGTAGTACATTCGGTAGAGATCGCCGTCCTGGAAAACGACAGCCGTGCTTCCACTGGTCACTCCCTCCCAGGGCCGGTCGAAGACCATCACCTTTCCGGCGCGCCGAGGGGTGTGGAGCTTGAGTTCCAGACCCTTCAGGGAGTCGATGAGGTAGTTGTCGACAAAAATCTCCAGACGGGAGTCCAACTCCCGCACCTCTGCGAGAGCCTTCCGGTCGTGCCGGCCGCCTTCGAGGGCGGAAGGAGAGATCATGATCAGGACGAGTAACGGGTTAAGGAATCGGAATCTCAAGGAAGAGTTGCTCCTCAGGGTTTCCCATCGCCAGCGGTGCCGTACAGCTCGAAACGAACTCGGATCGGGCCGCTGGGATGGTTCTCATGAAAAAGGGCCGAAACCGTTCCGGTCGGGTCCTCGCTGCGGTACAGGCGTAGCGTGGCATTCCAGAATCGCGGCGTTTCCAGGTATTGAGGCATGCCGGTCTTGCTCTTGTGGCGCTCAGCGTCGGTGCCGATGGGGATTGACGTGGGGTGCAGGTGCACCGTTCCCACCAGAGGCCACCCGGCGGGGGTGGTCCAATCGGTGGCGTCCACGGGCACACCCCGGAGAGCGACCGGGCCGCCCGACGAGGAGAGGAAATGCAGCCGGATAGCCCCGTCCTCTGACCGGACCTCCAAGTCGAAGGGTCCCTTTTCCAGAAGGATCCCCTCAGCGGTTCGAAGACTCTCCGGCAGTCGGACCTTACCGGCAAAGGGGGCCGCGCTCTGGGGCAGGGGACCGGCGACCGTAGCGGACATCAGGCCCAGAAGGGCGAGCGTCCGCCACGCCGTCTCAAGCCGAATGGCCAATCGACCTCCCCGTCAACCGCCGATACAGATGCTCACCGGCCTCGCCCGCTTCGCCGACACCGCTGAGGCGCCGGTCCAGGCCTTGGAAGAAGTAGGTCAACCTGCGGTGGTCCAGTCCCATCAGCCCCAGCATGGCGGCGTGGAGGTCGTTGACGTGCATCTTGTCCTCCATGGCCACGAAACCCAGATCGTCGGTGGAGCCGATGGTCTGGCCTCCGCGAACACCGCCTCCCGCCATCCAGGCGCTGAAGCCGAAGGGATTGTGATCGCGCCCCTCCTTGCCTTGCATGACCGGAGTCCGGCCGAACTCGCCCGTGGAGATGACCAGAGTGCTCTCCAGCAGTCCCCGCTGTCTGAGATCCTCCAGCAGAGCGGCCATGGGCTGGTCCGTCTTCCACGAGTTCTTCATGTGGTTCTTGTCGCACTCGCCGTGAGCGTCCCAACCGCCGCTGTAGAGATGGACGAAGCGGACGCCCCGCTCCACCATTCGCCGCGCCAGGAGGCACATGCGGCCGAATTTGTGGGTCTGATCCTGATCCAGCCCGTACATCCGCTTCACGTGCTCCGGCTCTCCTGAGAGGTCGATGAGCTCGGGCGCCGCCATCTGCATGCGGAAAGCCAACTCGTAGTTCCGGATTCTGGCCTCCAGGCGGCTGTCTCCGGGCCGGGTCTGCAGATGCGTCTGGTTCCATCCCTCGATTCTTTCGAGCAGAGCTCGCTGCCGGTTCAGGTCCATCTGGGAAGGGGGCCGCAGGTTCTGAAAAGGCTGGCCGTCCGTATTGATGAGCGTCCCCTGGTAGATCGCCGGGAGGAAGCCGGTGCTGAAGTTGGAGGTGCTGGACCGAAAGATGCTGTCGGTCATCACGATGTAGGAGGGCAGGTTGTCCGTCTCGCTCCCCAGGCCGTAAAGGATCCAGGAGCCCATGCTGGGACTGCCCAACTGGAGGCTCCCCGTGTGCAGGTAGGTGAGAGCCGGACCATGGACGAACGACTCGTGGTGGCAGGACCGGATGACGGCCATGTCGTCCGCGTGCTTCGCGAGCCCTTCGAAGAGATCCGAGATCTCGATGCCGGACCGCCCCCTCTTCTTGAAGGTTCGGCGGCTGGCCATGAGCTTGGACTCGTAGGGATTGATCTGCGCCAGTTCCAGATCCGTCCGGAAGCTGGAGGGAAGAGGCTGGCCGTCGTAGCGCTCCAGAGTCGGCTTGGGGTCGAAGCTGTCCACCTGGCTCAGCCCACCCTGCATGAAGAGGAAGATGACGCTCTTGGCCTGGGACGGAAAGTGAGGATCTTTGGGGGCGAGTGGATAAGCAGGCCGGTCGATGCCCGCGAGGAGTCGGCCTTCCTGTTCCAAAAGACCGCCCAGGGCCAGCGAGCCGAATCCGAAGGAGGAGGCCTTCAGAAAATCGCGCCGCGAACCGACCTGAACGGTGCCCTGGCAAGCGTTGGGAATCAAGTTCCTCTCCTTGAATCGATGTTCCTATTGAAGCCCTGCGGACACGGCACCGTCAAGACAGGAGGGGGGACATCTTGTCCCCCAATTGGGAAGGGGGACATCCCTGTCCCCCAAATCCCAAGATTCGTGGGTTGCTAACCCCCCGTTCCTAACCCGAACCAATCCCCGCCTTCGACGAGTCTCCGGGTCCGGCATCATCCAACTCCGAATCCACCAAGTATCAGGCATCAGTCGACGAAGAGGAACTCATTGAGGTTGAAGACGGCCAGACAGAGTTCCGTCAGTCCCTGGGCCTGACTCCGCTCGATGGTCTTCAATTCGGGGGGAGTGCCCTCCGGCAACTCCTCCCACTTCTCGCCCCCGGCGGACGCCAAGGTCTCGAGGGCGTCCCGGGTTTCCCGATCGGTGGGCGGCCGGCCCAGGGCGGTCCGCCAGGCCCGCTTCACCCATTGGCTCGGCTCGGAACCCCCTTCCCGGACCAGGCGACCCGCGAAGGCCAGCGCCTGCCGGAATACGGCATCGTTGTTGAGGAGCCAAAGGGATTGCGGCGCCACCGTGGTCACGGAGCGCTCGGGACAGCTGACCGCCGGATCGGGAGTATCGAACTTCTCGAACATGGGGAAGACGAAGTTCCGCCGAGAGAGGATATAGATGCCTCTGCGGCTGTGCTCTGCCGGGTCCGCCGGCACGGTCCACGCCCACTTGAGCCGGAAGCCGGCCAGTTCATCCTCCGACAGCGGCGGCACGAAGGGCCGGCCGTACATCTTTGAGTTCAGGCTGCCGGACACGGCATGGATGCTGTCCCACAAGACCTCGGCCTCGATCCGTCTCCGATTGGCCCGCCAGAGGTAGGCGTTGTCCGGGTCGGCGGCGGCGTTGTGAGGATCGTCGAAACGGCTGGTGAGCCGGTAGGTCGAGGATTGGACGATCAGCCGGTGCATCGCCTTGAGGCTCCAGCCTTGGCGGACGAACTCCGTAGCCAGCCAGTCCAGCAGCTTCGGATGGGACGGCGGTTGCCCCTGGAGGCCGAAGTCGTTGGAGCTGGACACGATCCCCCGCCCGAAATGCCATTGCCAGAGGCGATTCACCATGACCCGCGCGGTCAGCGGATGGTCGGGACGTGTGAGCCACAGGGCCAGTTGCTTCCGGTACCGGGGGCCATGGCCTTCGTTGGTGTGGAAATCGACTCCGTCTGCCAGAATCCGGGGCAGTCCGGCCTCCACGAGCTTCCCGGGGCGGTCCAGATCGCCCCGCTCCAGGATCCGGGTCTCCGGGATCAACTCCCCCTGAATGTGACCCAGGACGGTGGCCGAAGGCGGGTCGTAGAATCCGTCCCATCGGACGGCGTGGGAGGCATCCTTGACGGGGATCTCCAGCACCTTCTCGGCGATGGCCAGCAGCAGGCGGGTGCTTTCTTCCTTCTCCTCTTGCGTCAGGTGCTCCTTGAGCTTGAAGGTCGTTGGGCTGAAGAAGTCCGCCACGGCCTCCTGAAGGGGCGCCGCCAGCCTCTGCTCCTCCTCCGAGCGTTCCCCCTCCGGCTTCTCGTAGGCCCGGCGCACCTCTGCCGGGAAACGGGCTTTCCGTTCCTCGGTCAAACGCTGCCGGACCTTGGCCTCGAACATCCCGTGGGCCCGGCGCCGTTCGTCCAAGGCGATGGTCCGGGGGTAGTACTCGTTCCGGTGGAACATGCTCATGGCCGTGATCACCGGAAGCGTCACCGGATGGGAGGGGGCGAAGATGGCCTGCACCCGGAAATAGTCTTCCTGGCTGATGGGATCGAACTTGTGGTCGTGGCAGCGGGCGCAGGCCAGGGTCAGACCCATGAAGGCCGCTCCCGTCATGTCGACCCAATCGGTCAGACGTTCGTAGCGGAGCTTGGGGGCGTCCAGGGTGGACTCGCCGATGGAGGGTCCAAACCCGTATAGGCTGGTGCCGACGCGGGCTTCCAGGTGAGCCACCTTTGCGGGCCGAATGGCGTAGCTGGTGTCGTAGAGGTCCAGGTTGTCGGGCCACAGCTCGTCGGCCGCGACCTGTTCCTGGATGAAGCGGTCGTACGGTTTGTCTTCGTTGAACGACTTGATCACGTAGTCCCGGTAGCGCCAGGCGTTGGGATAGTACTCGTCCGTCTCGAAACCGCCGCTGTCGGCGTAGCGCACCACGTCGAGCCAGTGCCGGGCCCAGCGCTCGCCATAGGCGGGGGACTCCAGCAATTGGTCCACGAGCTTCTCGAACGCCTTGGGGGACTCGTCCCGGAGGAAGGACTCTACTTGATCCGGCGTAGGCGGCAGCCCGATCAGGTCGACGTAGGCTCTGCGGACCAACTCCGGCCGGCTCGCTTCGGGAGCCGTTTTCAGCCCCTGGGCATGGAGCCGGGCCAGCACGAAGTTGTCGATGGGATTGCGAATCCGGTGTGTCGCCTCGAGAACCTGGGGTGGCTCGGGACGAACCGGTGCGCGAAAGGACCACCAAGTGGGGCCACCGGCTTCCGTAGCGGCAGAGTCGGGCCAGGACGCCCCGGCCTCGATCCAGGCCTTGAGGGTTTCCAGGTCCTGCTCGGGAAGCCGTTTCTCTCCCGGGGGCATCTCCAGATCGCCTATGTGGGCGACGGCCTGGTAGAGCAGGCTGAAGTCGGGCCGGCCCGGCTCCACTGCCGGACCACGGTTGCCGCCACGCAACATACCCTCCCGGGACCTGAGATCCAGGCCCGAGGCGCGGATGGAGCCGTGGCAGCTCAGGCACTCGTGCTTGAGGATCTCCGAGGCCCGATCGGCGCGGCTCGACCCGGAAGGCGCCGGCCAGCCCGTCGCCCCGCTGAGGACGGCGACGGCGAGGACCACCCGAAGACAGCGTGCCTGCATGGCGGGAGTGGGCTGCGAAATGTTCACGGCGCGATCCGATCGATTAGCCTCGATCTTAGCAGCCGTCGGCGACTCTTGTCATGGACGTGCGGCGTTGGAATCGCCACCCGCTTCGGCGGCGGCGCCGCGGCCCGGACCTGATTTCCGGGACCATTCCAGCCGCTCCCGGTAGATTCTCTCCGCTTCGGCCAGCTGTCCCAGAACCTCCCGCTGCTGGTGCAGGCTCTCGAAGGTGCCCCCGGCGAGAGAGGTCTGGCGCATCTCGTCGAACCTCTCCAGGAAGAACTGCAGGGCTTCGGGGTCGGCATAGGGCCGTCCGCCCACGGTGACATAGACTGGAGTGGTGTGGGCAAAGAGATCGGAATTGTTGACTACCAATGGATGCTCTCCGCCGCGGACCCGAGCGGCCATCCAACCGCTGGACGGAACCCGGATGGTCCCCCGGTGAATCAAACTGGTCTCGTCCTCCAGCGGGATCTCCTGCAGGACCTCGCTGTTGAACAGAATCTCCACCTTCTCCATGGGAACCTGGGAATGCGCCTCCAACTCCAGTTCCACCGGTCCGGGCTCGTCCAGGGCGATCTCGCTTCCGGGAAGACGGCCCTGGACCCGGAAGTAGAGGAGAGGTCCGTTGCTGACGAAGGTCTTCCCCTGCTGCAGGGCCCGAACCCAGGACTCGTACGACAAACTGTCTCCGGTGTAGGCGTAGACTCGATCGCCTCCCAGGACCTTGTGGCGGCGGACGTTGTTGAAGGTGTCGGTTCCGGCCACCGCGCTCAGCCGCCATCCGCAATCCAGCAGCAGGCGGTAGAGAGCGTTGGAACCCTCGGTGCTGGATAGGCCCAGGATCTCCATGCCGTCGACGGTTCCCAGGGCGGCGTCCACGGGGATCCAGCGTTGCCGGCCCAGAGAGGGGTGGACGTAGAAGACGGCGGCTCCTTCCTTGCGGACCTCCCGGACGGCGGTGGTGTTGGACGGGTAGTCGAAGGGAAAGAAACTGGCGGGGAATCCGTTGTAGGGGGGCTCCAGAAAACGCTTCAGGTTCAGGACGCCGATGTGTCCGTAGAGAGCGGGGCGGATCTCCTGGCTCCAGTAGAGGATATGCCGCGGCGTGCTCAGGGGATGGGGAGCGCCGGTGAAGTGCTGCCGGTCGTAGAGGACCGCCCCCTGCGAGTTGCAGACCAGGAGGTTGGCCACGTTCAAGTCCTCGGCCTCCACCTGGAGGCGGACGTCGGCGGGGTTGACGACCTGGTCCATGGTCTTGTGGACCAGGTTGGGATGGATGTGGATGTCTCCCGAGTACCAGCCGCGGGAGGCCGCGTCGTGGAAGCGCTCCAATCGAAATTCCAGCGAGCTGGGGCCGGAAGGCTGCAGGTCGACGACCCGTTCCTGGAAGCGGTGCTCGAATCCCCGGACCACGCGGATTCGGGTCTTGCCTGCCGGGAGGACCAAGCTGCTGGTTCCCCGCGTGTGAAAGTAGGCGCCCGCCCGGATCGGCGTATAGCGGAGATAGGTGCCCGAAGGGGCCCGCCCCAGGCCGTCGGAACCGACCACTTCCACCCGCGCGGGGACCATCCGGCCGTTTTCATCCAGTACCCGTATCTGGAGACGGCAGGAAGGGTTCCAAGCCAAGGGAAGACTCACACGGCGAATCCGGCCGTTGGTCCCGACCTGCAGGTCCAGATTTCTACTGCCCTCTCCCCAGACCCGGGCGATGACGGCATGGACTTCCTGAGGGGCCAAGCGGACTTGTCGAGGCCGGAAATAGAGCGGTCCCTCCGCCGGTTCCAGACTCACATTCTGGGAACGGCGGGACAGGTTCCGAAGCAGGATCAACACCCGGTTCTCCAATCCCCGGGTGAACTCCAGCCGGGATGGACGGACCTGGATCACCGGCGGGGCGACCTCGATCTTGAGCAGCTCAGGGGAGGAGAGGTTCCAGAGGGAGACGCTGATCTGGGACCTCACAACCGGAGCCGGTAGGACAGTGCGGTCACCGTAGACGTTCCTCTGGAGCAAGGTGAGAGGCCGGACCTGGCCGTAGACGCTGAAGGCCGCCTCCCGATTCACCCGTTGGTTCAGGAGCAGTGCCGAGAAGAACTCGATGAAGTGCCGGTGACGGGGGTCCCGAATCTGCAGGCCGTCGAGGGTGTCTTCGGTCAGGCCGTAGGGATTGAAGATCGGCTCCCCCGACTGGCCGGGAAGGCTGGTCGCCAGTAGGATCGCCAGAACGGGGACGAGCCCCCACGATACTCGGTTCAAGCGTTTCTCCTCCTCAACGGGAGCTGCGGCGCCGTCATTCGGGGAAATAGCTCAGATCCCACTCTCCCAGCTTCCACAATGGACTGGAAGTCAATTGGGGTTCGGGCCGGCCCGCCATGATCCAGGCGGCAATCTCCTCATGGTGTCCCAGACGGGCCAGCGTCTCGGAGGCCTGGCCGCCGGCGATGGCGGTGTCCCAGAAGGCCAGGTGCTCGACTCCCAGGGAGTAGAGCTGGCCGGCCTTGTTCCGGTACTGGGTGGCGTCCAGGTTTCGAGGCATCACATTGAGCGCCAGACGGCAATTTCCCGCGCGGGCCAGGCGAACCCAATAGCTGACGTCGGCGGGGTCTTCCCAGGCGGTCTGAAAGCTGAACAGGCTCCGGGCCGAGGTGTAGGGGACCAGCGTGTCCACCAGACCCTCCTGAACCCACCGCTCGACGTCAATCCCGTAAAGCAGATTCTCCTCGCGGGAGCCAAACAGCCAGGCGGTGACCGGGAGGGGCGCGGACAGGTCCTGTTCCTGGGCGGCCTCCGCCAGTTCGGCTTTGAGGTCCTTCATGAAACCGGTAAGGATCCGGCTCTTGTAGGCCAGCCAGCGGGGGTCCGTTTCGGGCAGGCGCCGGGGGTCCACTCCGACCTCCGCCTGGAAGCCCTCCACCAACGGCCTTTCGTACTCCAGGAAGGGGGGCTGCCGGTTGTAGAGAATGGCGATGCCGTCGATGGGATAGCCGGTCATCTCCCGGATCAGCGAGAGGACGTAGCGGCGAGTTTCGGGAAAGGCATACGACAAACCGAGCGAGGGCTGGCCGTCGCGGCCCACGCAACGGAGCTCGGGGCGCTGGTCGTAGAGTCCGCCGCGATTGAATTCGTCGAACGGCGGAGGCCAGTAGAAGGGTCGCCAGCCGATTCGGTAACAGGCGTGGAACTCCATTCCCAGCCCGTGAGCGAAGTCGGCGGCGACGCGAAAGGGATCGATTCCGCGTTCGACGTAGTCGTCCCAGGCTTCCCGGGCCAGACGGTCGTAGCGCCTGGGGGGATCCTGGGTCCGGATGCCCCGGTGGTCCCAGACCCGCCCGATGCGGGTCAGGTAGTTGCAGATGTCCCCGTGGGCGCCGTCCCAGTAGATGCGTCCGAAATCGGTGTGCCGGTAAGGTTCCAGTTGGGCCTGAATGGCCGTCTCTTGGGACCGGCCTCCCGGCATTCGGAATCCCCGGTCGCCGTCGAACCAGGAGTCGTTGTAGGCGAACAGCCGGCGATGGGTGGGATCGGACCGATCCTGTTCCAGGTCCCGGATCTCTTTGTCGGTGAGGGGGACCAGCTTGATATAGGCGAGCCAGACCTTGCCGCTGATGTTTCCGAAGGCCTGTTCGTCGGGCACCGCCCGCTGGCGCGGTTGGCGGAACGCCAGGGTCTGGCCCGACAGGTCGGCGGTTTTCCAGAAGACATCCTGGATTCTGGGGCCCTGTTTCTGATCATCGTCCGGAACGCCCCACGGGCGTTCGCTGGGGACGGGAAGATAGATGAGCGAGAACGCCGGATCTCCGCTGAGCCGGGCGAAGACCCGTTGGGCTTCATAGGGCCGCCACGCGTTGTTGAAGAGGCCGATATGGACGTCATGCCACCCCTGGACCTCGAGCGGGTAGGTGATCTCCGCCGCCTCGGTCTCCTCACCGGCGAAGAGGAGCGTTCCCACGGCGGTATCGGTCTCGAATTCCAGCATTCGCCAAGCAAACCGGCGGGCCGTGCGGCTGAGGGCGGTCGCCGGCTGGCAGCGGTCCAGATCGGCCAGGTAGACGGGATCCCTTTGCCGTAGGAATCGATCAGGTATCGCGTGTGGTGCGGACTCCAAGCTCATGATCGGCTCCGGGACGAACCTGCCGGAGTCGAGCAGGTCATCCCGTCAGCGCAGGATTCTATCCGTCCCCGGTCGCATGGATCAAGGTGTTGTCCAGGTCCGGCAGGTGCAAGAATCGGGACCCGATACGAGAACGCGTCGAGCCCGAAGAATGGACTTTACGAGATAATCTGACAATTTAACCTGATTTGCCACGATTTTAGAAATGACATAATCTACGTATGTGCAAAGGTGGACACCATGTCACAAAATCCTGTAAAGCGATTCAGAGCGACGATGGCAGACAACGGTAGAATCGTGATTCCTGCTGCGCTTCGTAAGCAGCTTGGAATGACCGGGCAGCGCCAGGACATCCTCTTCGAGATTCGGGGCTCGGAGGTGATTCTGACGACGAAGATGCAGGCGCTGAGGCGGGCACAGGAGCGGCTCGCCGGAATCGCCCCGACCGGGGCCAGGCTCGTATCGGAAGAACTGATCGAGGATCGTCGGGCGGATGCTCGAAGAGAATCCGGAGATGCCCAGGGTGGTTCTTGATGCTTCGGCCATTCTCGCCGTGCTCTTTCGCGAGCCCGGTGCGGAACTGGTCGAGAGGCATTACCCGCACGCAATCGTATCGTCCGTGAACCTCTCGGAAGTCGCCGCGAAACTGTGTGACCGCGGCATGGCGGCGGGTGACGTTGCCGGTCTGCTGTCGGGACTCGATCTGGATGTCCGCGTGTTTGACGAGACGCAAGCGCTCTTGGCGGGATCCCTGCGCAAGGCGACGCGGTCTCAGGGGCTGTCAATAGGAGACAGAGCCTGCCTGGCGCTCGGTATCACTGAAGGTGCCGCTGTCGTCACCACGGACAGGATCTGGTCTGTGATCTCGCACCGGATCGGCGTCAGGGTGATCGTCGTCCGATAGCAGTCGGTTCGTCTCCCGTAGGGGGCGCCCCTTGTGGGTGCCCTCTTTCGTCCTTTGAGGAGGGGCGCTTTCCAATCGCCCATTCCTCCGTTTTCCCGTGTGCTCGCTCGCTCGCGGGTCGTCCGGAATTCAGCGGTTGGAAACCGCCGCTCCCGGACGGCGCGTCTCTTTGAACCGGACAGCACGGCTTGTATAGTGGGCGGCGCCAACATGCTCCCTCCCCTGGTACACACCTTCCATCTGGACGAAGGAACCGTCTTTCGTTGGCGCTTCGCGGGTTTGGTCCTGGGGGGCCTTCTCCTGGTGGCCTACTGGCAGGAGTGGGTCGTCTCCCCCTTTCCCTGGGACCTGGGCCTCATCCTGACCTTCCTCTACGGATACAGCACGTTCCACCGGGCGTTCCAGGACGTGATCTCCCGGCGGATCAGCGCCGACCAGGCGGTGACTCTGGCCGCCCTGGCCGCGCTCTATGTGGGCGAGTATCTGGCCGCCGCCGAGGTGGTCTACATCATGCTCGTGGGGGAGACGCTGGAGGCCTACGCTTCCCAACGGTTCCACACCGATTTGACGCAGCTTCTCTCGATGCTGCCCCAGGAGGCCCACCGCTGGGGAGACGACGGCGAAGAACACGTGGCGCTGGGCGAGCTCCGGCCGGAGGATCGAGTGGTGGTCTATCCGGGCGAGCGGGTCCCGGTGGACGGCGTCATCCTGGAAGGGGAATCGCTTCTGGACGAGAGCTCCATCACGGGGGAGTCGGTGCCCCGGGAGCGGTCGGTCCGCGACCAGGTCTACGCCGGCAGCGTGAACCAGACTGCCCGGCTCCTGGTCCGCGCCCGCCAAGTGGGCGAAACCACGGTGTTGAACCGGATCGTGGAGCTGGTTCGCCAGGCCCGGGAGAGCAAGGCTCCGATTCAACGGACGGCGGACCGCTACGCCCAATGGTTTCTGCCCCTGGTGCTGGGAATCGCGGTCCTCTGTTACGTCGTGACGGGGGACTGGATGCGCTCGGTGGCGATCCTGATCGTGGCCTGCCCCTGCGCCATGGTCCTGGCCACGCCGGCGGCGGTCCTGGCCACCATCAGCGCCCTGGCGCGGAAGGGCATCGTCGTTCGGGGCGGGGTCCAGATCGAGGAGCTCTCCAAGATCGACTGCTTCGCCTTCGACAAGACCGGGACCCTCACCCGGGGCCGGCCCGAGCTGGTCCGGGTGATCCCCTTCGGCGAGTTTCGGCCCGACGCGATCCTGGGTTGGGCCGCTTCCCTGGAATTTTTCTCTGAGCATCTGCTGGCCAAAGCCATTCGGGAGGCGGCCGAGAGCCGCGGACTCGACGTGTCGCCGGGGGAATCGGTCCAAAGGCACGCCGGTCTGGGTCTGGAAGGGACGGTGACGCCAAGCGGCGGGAGAGCGGGAACGACCGTCCTGGTGGGCAGCGCCCGTTTCCTGGAGCAGCGGGGAGTGACCCTCTCCAAGCCGGAGCAGGACGCCCTGGATCAAGCCGCTTCCGAAGGAGGCATCGCCGTCCTGGTCGGGTGGGAAGGCCAGGCCGCCGGAGTCCTCCTGTTGCAGGATCAGCCCCGTCAGGAGGCGGGTCAGGCGGTGGCCGAGTTGCGCCAACTGGGGATCCGGAAGTCCCTGCTGTTGACGGGAGACAACGAAAAAGCGGCCCACCGGGTGGCCCGGGAGGTGGGGATCGCACAAGTGCACGCGGGACTGCTCCCGGAGGAAAAGCTGGCCCACCTGGAGGATCTCAAGCTCCAGGGCCTCCGGGTGGCCATGGTGGGAGACGGCGTCAACGACTCGCCTTCGCTGGCCGCCGCCCATGTGGGCATCGCCATGGGGGACACGGGGACCGACATCGCAGCCGAAGCGTCGGGCGTGGTGCTGGTCGGTGATGGCGGGCTGGATCGCCTGAAGCCGTTGATCCGCATGAGCCGCCGCGCCGTCAAGACCATTCACGACAACATCTTCTGGTTCGGCCTGGTCTTCAATCTGGCCGCGGTCATGGCCGCCTTCTGGGGCTACCTGAGCGCCGTGGGCGCCGCCGTGGTCCACCAGGGCTCCTCGTTCCTGGTCCTGATGAACTCCCTCAAGCTGCTGGATCGCCAGCCGTCGGAGCTCCTTCCCCACGGGCTTCACCACCGGCTCCACCACCTTCAGCACCGGTTCCACCATCTCCGTCACGACTTCCACCATCTCCAGCACGACGTCCTCCACTGGTTGCACCATCGAAATCCGGCCCATCTTTTCGGGCACTTTCTCCACTGGGCGGGTCATCGCAAGAAATCCCTCCTGCGCTGGGCGGGGGCCGCGGCCGTCCTGGCGTATCTGTTCTCCGGGGTCCGGATGCTGGCGCCGGAGGAGGTGGGAGTGGTCCAGCGCTTGGGCCGGCTGGTCGAGGGGTCGCTGGACCCGGGGCTTCATTACGTGGCGCCGTGGCCCGTGGAGACCCTCCACCGGCTCCGGCCCGCGCAGGTCCGCACCGTGGAGCTGGGTTTCCGGATCTCCGACTCGGCTTCCGGGGCCGCAGGCGGACCGGCCGCCTACGAGTGGAATATTCAACATCGCCAGGGACGTTATCTACGCAGGGAAGACGAGGCGCTCATGCTCACGGGAGACGAGTACCTGGTGGAGGTCAATGCGGTGGTCCACTACTCCATCGCCGACTTCCACGAGTACCTCTTCGCCAGTTCGAACCTGGAGTCCACCTTGCAGTTCCTGTGCGAGAGCGCCTTGCGCCAGGTGGCGGCCACGATGGAGTTGGACCGGATTCTGGCCCTGGACCGGCGCACCATCGAGAGTGCGGCGATGGCGATCGTCCGAGCGGAGGCGGACCGACTGGGCCTGGGGGTCCGAGTCCGGGCGTTCCACCTCCAGGACGTGCATCCGGCGCTGGAAGTGGTGGGGGCGTTTCGGGACGTGGCCAGCGCCCTGGAGCAGAAGAGCCGCATGATCAACGAAGCCCGTGCCTACGCCAACCAGCGGGTGCCCATCGCCGCGGGCGAGTCCCAGGGTCGCCAGATCCAGGCCCAGGCCTATGCGTTTTCGCGGGTCCGGCGTTCCGAGGGCGAATCCCGCCGTTTCGATCTGCTCTACGATGCCTACCGGCAGTCCCCGCAAACGACGCGCGTTCGTGTCTACCTGGAGGCCATCGAAGCGGGTTTGGCCGGCAAGAGGAAATACATCCTGGACCAGGGCTCCGGACGCCGGAAGATGCTTCTATTTCGTAATTCGGTGTTCAATTTCGGAGACTTCGAAAAGGCGGTCGCCGCCCGTGGTCAATGACCCGGAGGCACCGCCCGCGTTGGCGGCACCCTGCGGCGGACGTCAGTAGTTGGAGAACAAGCTGATGACCCGAACTCGAAAAATGATCCGGAACCGGGTCTTCTGGATCCTGATCCTCTTGATCCTCTCCTATCAGAGCCTGTTCCTGGTGAACGAACAGGAGCTGGTCCTGGTCACTCAGTTCGGCCGGCCTGTCGCCCAATACAAGGATGCGGGGCCTCGTCTCAAATGGTTCTTCCAGGGGTTGACCCGCATCGACAAACGTCTCCACCTGTACAATCCGCGGCCCTCCGAATACCTGACCCGGGACAAGAAAAATCTCCTGGTGGAGACCTATGTCATCTGGCAGGTGGAGGAGCCGCTCCAATATCTGCGAACCGTCGGGGATCGCTCCGGCGCCGAGATGCGTCTGCACGACATGGTGTGGTCGTCGGTCTCGGCCGATCTGGGCCGGACCGAGCTTTCCGAGCTGGTGGCAACAGATCCGGCACAGGTCCGCCTGGAGCCCTTGATGGAGAAGCTCACCCGCGAGTGCGATGAGATCTCCCGCCAACGTTACGGAATACGGATCGCGTCGGTGGACGTTAAGCGGATCAATCTGCCGACCCAGAACCGCGAGAGCGTCTATGCCCGGATGCGGGCCGAGCGGGACCGCATCGCCAAGAAATATCGAGCCGAAGGGGAGGAGGAGGCCCGCAAGATCCGGGCCGAGGCGGACCGCCAAGCCGAGGAGCTGCTGTCGGCGGCCTACAAACAGACGGAGATCATCCGGGGCGAGGCAGACGCCCAGGCCACCCGGATCTACGGAAGGGCCTATTCCCGGGACCCCGAGTTTTACCAGATGGTACGGACGCTGGAAGCCTACCAGCGGATCCTGGACGACAAGACCACCGCGGTCCTTTCGGCAGACTCGGAGTTGCTCAAGCTGCTGACCGAGGGGAGGAACGGAAGGTTGGGCCGGTGAGAATCTGGTTGAGAGAAAAGATTCTACTGGTGCTGGCGGTATTCATGGCCTTGTTCCTGGCTTCGGGGATCTACTATGTCCCCACCGATCGGCAGGCGGTGAAGTTGCGGCTGGGCCGGCTGCTTGCGGAGCGGGTCCAACCGGGTCTCCAGTATGCCGCTCCCTATCCTCTGGAGGAGGTGGTCCTCTTGAAGACCAGCGAAGCCCAGCGACTCACCATCGGGGGAACCGATCTGGACCGGGCACTGGGAGTGCGGGGCCTGACGGAGGATGACTCCCTCTTGAGCGGCGACCAGAACCTGGTCCGGGTCCGGGCTTCCATTCAATACTACATCCAGGATCCGGGCCGGTATCTGTATCGGTCACAGGAGCTTCCCCGAGTCCTGGAAGTGCTCCTCTACCGCTCCCTCTCTCGAGCCGTGGCGGTCCGGGGCGTCGACGACGTGCTCACCACGGGCCGGATCGAGATTCAGAATCGGGTCCGGGAAGATCTGCAGCAGGAGGCGGACCGCTTGGCTTTGGGCGTGGCCGTGACCTCCCTGGCCCTGGAACGGGTCCGTCCTCCCGAACAGGTCCGGGACGCCTTCCTGGAGGTGGCCAACGCCAGGGAGGACCGGAACCGGATCGTGCAGGAGGCCAGGGGCTACTCCAGCGAGTTGCTGCCTCGTACCCGGGGCCAAGCCCAGGAAAACCTCCAAAAAGCTCGAATCTATGGCCGCGAGGTGGTGGATCGGGCGCAAGGGGAATCGCAGCATTTCCTTAGTCTGTGGGGAGAGTACCGGCGCCATCCCACCGTCACCACGGCCCGGTTATTCCTGGAGGCCATGGAGGAAATCCTTCCGCGCACCCGCAAGGTCATTCTGGACGACGCCGGGAGTAAACAGGGCCTGGACCTGGATATCTTCGCCCTGCAGGAGTGAGGGGAGCCGGCGAGGAGGACCTTCGGGGAGACGGAGATGGAACCGAGAAAATGGTTCTCCCTGCTGGCGATCCTGGGCTGCTTCGTCTTTTTCGCCTCCCGCGATACGCCCATCAGGGACACCGGAAGGGAAGAGAGTCCCGACGAGGTCCTGATCGCCATGGTCCAGGCCCTGGAGCGCGGTGACGTCCAGGCGCTCAAGGAATGTTTCGGAGGAGACCTGAGGCGGCGCCTGGAGGACCTGTTGGCGCGGGATTCGGCACCGTGGCTGTCAGAGTGGCTCAGGAGACGGGGAAGTGCCGTCAAGGGCTTGGCCATTCTGGACCAGGAGGAACTGGGGCCGGATCAGGTCCGGGTCCTGACCGAGACCGTCTACAACGACCGCAACACCCGGCAGTCCTTCCTGTTGGAGCGGGAGAATGGATCCTGGCGGGTGACCCAGAGCGATTTCGAAATGGTCAGCGACTGGGAAAACGATTTTGGGAAGTCGATTCGCGAGGTGGAGCGTTAGGAAGTCTAGTGATTCCTTGTCCGAAGTCCCGGGTGGCGCCATTGGTACCTTGACGACTGATTCTGAACCGTTTCTGGCCATTGGTTGGCGCGAACTCGTTGACGGTTGCGACGGCGTGAACGACTCGAATCTCGATGCCTTTCCGGCGAGCGACCTTGCCGGAATATGCTAACCTTCCGGATCGAAAATATCGTAATTCTGGCTCATGTTTGTGTTTGCGACTGACACCTGAACAAGATGAATCCCGAGACGAGCCCGTTCAGACCGGGGCAACCCGTTCCCATTGAGTTCTTCGTCGGTCGTGTCGACGAAATCAGGCGCCTGCACGGTATGGTGAAAGCCAGCACACAAGGCGGATTCAAAATAGGATTCATCAGCGGCGAACGCGGCATTGGGAAGAGTTCCCTGGTGTCTTTCGTGCGCCACCTTTCCGAGCAAGGGAGCGAAGTCGCAGGGTGCCATGTTTTTCTTGGCGGCGTCCAGGGTTTGCAGGAGATGCTAAGAAGGACCTTCAATCGCCTCTTGAAGGAAAGCATGGACAAGCCCTGGCACGGACAAATCCGGAGTTTTTCGGAAACCATGTTCGCAAAGTGGGAATGTTCGGCATCAGCCTGGAATTGGATCTCAAGGACAGAGACCTGTCGACGGTTGCCCATGACTTCGTTCCAACCATCAGGCGCTCATGGACAGTCTCAAGGGCCCAAGAGCGCCCTTTTTCTGATACTGGACGACATCAACGGACTCGCTGGTTCCGAAGCCTTTGCCAATTGGCTCAAGAGCATGGTGGACGAGATTGCCACTTCGCGACGTACGGTGCCCCTCTGTATTCTCGTCGTCGGTCTCGAGGAAAGACGACAGGAACTGATAGAGAATCAGCCATCTCTCGCCCGCGTTTTCGAGTTGATCGACCTCGCGCCCTGGTCGACGGGTGAAGTTACGCAGTTTTACGAGACATCTTTCGACTCGTGAACGCAAAGATCACTGACTCCGATATGGAACGACTTGTCCGGTTCACCGGCGGACTTCCTGTGCTGGCTCATGAAATCGGTGACGCGGTATGGCGCACGGCCCGAAACTTGGACATCAGTGCAAGAGAAGTCACGGCCGGTATTCGGACCGCCGCCGACGTGATCGGCCGAAAACTGCTGGAACCACGGATATTCGCCGCCATCCATAGTGAGCGTTACCGTTCGATTCTTCGAAAATTGTCGCCGAGCCTCGGATGTTCTTTCGTAGATCGGAACTCGTGGATCGCCTGACGGACGACGAAAAAAGAGTCATGGACAATTTCCTGAGGCGTATGAAACAACTCGGAGCGTTGGTTGCCGATCCCGGAATCAGAGGCGGGTACCGATTTCCGAACCTCCTCCACGCGTTGTATTTCTGGATGGAGTCACAGCGAACCAGCGAATGAAACCCAGAGCAACGCAAGCCGGACCACGTTCCGACGGCTGCAACTGCCAATCTGAGGGATTGATTGGTGGCGAAATATGAAGGATCCAATCCTCAAGGAAATTCGAAAGACAAGGGACGCCCCGCCACCGAGTTTCATTATGACCTGGACACGATCTGCGAGAACCTTCGCAAGAAAGCTAAGATCTCCGGTCATCCGTTCGTCTCCCTTCCGCGGTAAACGCATCCTCAAGAAGTCGTCCCTGTGAAATGGCGGAAGCAGACACTTCATATCTAGGATAAGACCGCAGAATGGAGCCTGCGCGTTATAAGGAATTAAGTCTGGAGACAGTGTGGGTCATCGATGGAGAGTCCGTGTCCCGGGTGAGGAACGCTACCCGGATCGCTCAATAATTCGTACATGGAAAATCTTCGTGCGCGATCTGCTCAAGAAACACTTCGGCTTTGACGAATTCCTGCCGCTCCAGGAGGAGATCGTCTCGAGTGTCCTGGAGGGGCGGACACGTTGGTCCTCATGCCGACGGGTGGGGGCAAATCCCTCTGTTATCAGCTGCCCGCTCTGCGACTCGACGGGTTGACGTTGGTCATCTCACCCTTGATCGCGCTCATGAAGGACCAGGTGGACGCCCTGAAGGCCAACGGCATCGCCGCAGGTTTCGTCAACAGCGCCCTCACCCGGAGCGAGATCAGGCGAGTCGAGGACCAGGTCCGGCGGGGTTCCCTCAAGATTCTGTACGTCGCGCCCGAGAGACTGGCCCTCCCTGAATTCAGGAACTTTTGGAACCTCTCAGGATCGGCCTCGTGGCCGTGGACGAGGCCCACTGTATCTCCGAGTGGGGTCACGACTTCCGGCCGGACTACCGCCGCCTCGGCAACCTGCGTCGCGATCTGTCCGGAGTTCCCTTCATTGCCTTGACCGCCACTGCCACCAAACGGGTCCGCTGGGACATCGCGCAGCAGCTCGGACTGAAACAGCCTGCAAGATTCATTGCCAGCTTCAACCGCGCCAACCTCAACTACGCGGTGCGGCCGAAACGTAATGCCTTCGACGGGCTTGTGGAATTGCTTGAGAAATACGAGGGGGAGTCCGCTATCGTGTACTGCTTTTCACGCAAGGGGACCGAGGAAGTGGCGGCGAGTCTGCGCGATGATGGTTTCAACGCACGGCCCTACCACGCCGGGCTCGAGAGTCAAGTGCGGCGGGAGACGCAAGACAAGTTCATCAAGGATGAGGTGCCCATCATCGTGGCCACCATCGCCTTTGGCATGGGCATCGACAAGTCGAACATCCGCCTGGTGGTCCACTACGATCTGCCCAAGTCCTTGGAGAGCTACTACCAGGAGACCGGCCGGGCCGGACGCGACGGTCTCTCCAGCGACTGCGTCCTCTTCTACACCTACGGCGACAAGGTGAAACAGGATTATTTCATCGACCAGATCGAAGACGAGATCGAACGGCGCCGATCGCGGGACAAGCTGGCCAGGGTGGTCGAGTTCTGCGAGTTGCAGAGTTGCCGCAGGAGCTACCTGCTGCGCTACTTCGGTGAAGCTTGGGAGCAGGAAGATTGCCAAGCCTGCGACGTCTGTCTCACGCCCCGGGAGGAGTTCGATGCCACGGAGATCGCCCAGAAGATCCTGTCGGCGGTGGTGCGTACGGGCGAGCGGTTCGGTGCTGGCCACGTCATTCGGGTGCTGCGGGGATCCGGAGCCAAACGGATCAAGGAACTGGGGCACGACCGTCTCAGTGTCTACGGAATCGTTGACGATTTTCCCGAGGTCGAACTCATTGAGGTTTCCAGGCAGTTGGTGACCAGGGGCCTTCTGTTCAACAACGGACGCGATTACCCGACGTTGGGAATCACGCCGGGCGGTTGGAAGTTCCTGAAAAAGCGGGAAAAGCTGGCTCTTTCAAAGCCCCGGAGCCGGGAGGACCGCACGGCTTCCCCGGACCGGGGGATTCGGGAGTACGACCGCACCCTCTTCGAGCAGCTTCGCGGACTGCGCGGCCGCATCGCCACCCGGCTGGGCGTGCCGCCCTATGTCGTATTCAGCGACGCGACGCTTCAGCAGATGGCGCGCTGGATTGCGCTGGATTCCCCAGAGCCGTGAGACCCTCTCTCGCATTTCCGGCGTGGGCTCCGTGAAGCTGGAACAGTTGGGCGGCGAGTTCCTCGAGGCCATTCGGTGCTACGCCCGTGAACACGGTCTGGAGGACCGCACGCCTCCATCCCGGAATCGCGACGCGAGCGGCGGATCAAAGCGTGGAGACAAAACCGGCAAACCGGCCTACAGCGTCGATGAGATCCGTCAAGAACACGCCCGAGCCTATGAGAAGTGGTCACCGGAAGAAGACGAGGAACTGGTTCGGAAACATGGCACGGGAACGAATATTTCGGATCTGGCCGAAGATTTCGGGAGACGGCCCAGCGCGATCCGGTCCCGCTTGAAAAATCTCGGTTTCAGGAAGCCCGGCACCAAGGACCGAAGTCCCACCTACGATCAGACCAGGCGGCTGTTTCGCCAGGGACTGTCCATCGAGGAGGTGGCGCGGCGGCGCGGCCTGAAGCAGGGCACGATCGTCAGCCACCTGGAGTTTCTGGCAACGGCCGGCGAGCAACTCGACCTGGACCGGCACCTGCCGCCGGCGGAGAACACGGAGAAGATCGTTGCGGCCTTCCGGGAATTGGGCAACTTGTACACGGTCCTGAAACCGGTCAAGGAGATGGTTGGAGAGGATTGTTCCTACGAGGAAATAAGATTGGTGCGAATCTTCTTGCGGCAGCAAGGTTCCTTGGCGGCCACTGACGAAGGGACGGGGCGCGAGGGGGCGGCGCTGGTTGATCCTGAATCGCGGGACGATCGCCCTGAACGGTGAACTGACACGGATGTGGAAGTACTTCCTGCACCTGGCTGCGCTCGCCAGTCTGTCGCTGGCTCAACCGATCTTTGATCTCCTCTCTCAATTCCCCCAGTTTCTCGTCGCGCATCACGCCGGACTCTTGGAGGTGCTGCTGCTCGTCCTCCTCCTCACCCTCCTCGTTCCGGGAACGGTGGTGGCCTTGGAATCATTCCAGGACCGGATAATGAGTTCCCGTTACAGGCTTCAAGGCGCGGGGATCGCTCTGTTTGTATTTCCTCTCGCCCTGCTCATCCTGAAACTCCTCGAAGGGATTCCAGGAACGCTGCTGGTCGGCGCTGCGGTGCTGCTGGCGTGGCTTAGTCGCCGCGCCTATCTTCGTATTCGGCCTGTGCGGCTGTACCTGACGATTTTGTCGCCGGTGATTCTCATCGTGCCGATCCTGTTCCTGACCGGACCCTCGGTTCAAGGGATCATCACTCCCGCCAAGCCGCAGGGCGTCGCGCTCGCGAATGGACAGACAGCTACCCCGATCTTCATGGTCGTGTTCGACGAACTGCCCCTCCGATCTCTCCTCGATCGCCGGGGTGACATCGATTCGGTACGTTTTCCCAATTTCGCCGATCTGGCCGGTCGAGCCAACTGGTACCGGCGCACGACCTCCGTTTCCTACTCTACCCAATACGCTTTACCGGCCATCCTGACCGGAAATCTCCCGCAGGCAGACCATTCGTTTCTCCCGACCCTGGCCCACTATCCGGACAATCTCTTCACTTGGCTTCGAAATTCTCACCAGCTCAATATTTCCGAATCGATCACGCACCTCTGTCCCGATTGTCCGGAGTCCAAACCCGGTCACCTGCGAAGAGCGTTTCGGCTGCTGGTTGATCTTCCGGTGATTTATCTTCATCTGGTTCTGCCCGAGGATCTCACGACGGGATTGCCCGAGATCCGTCACGGCTGGACGGTGCCGAATCAGCAGAGATGGCGGCTGGGCCACCCCGTCCGACAGTTCGAAGCGTTTCTGGAGTCGCTTCCGGAAAAGGGCGAGCCCAGTCTGAATTTCATCCACGTGCAGATTCCTCATTTGCCCTGGATCTACCTTCCTTCGGGTAAGCGCTATCTATCCGGAGGGGACATGAGCTTGTTCACGAAGAGGGATATCTGGACTCGAGACGAAACGCTGGTGACGCTGGCGTTCCAGCGCCATCTGCTACAGGTCGGTTTGGCCGACCGGCTCCTGGGCCGGCTGCTCCGGAAGCTGAAAGCTGATCGTCTCTACGACCGGAGCCTGGTTGTCGTCGTATCGGACCATGGAGTCGATTTCCAGCCCGGTGGGAACCGGAGAAGAATAACCGCAGCAAACTTCAGGGACCTTCTGACGGTGCCGCTTCTGATCAAAGCTCCGTACCAGAGACTGGGCCGGGTATCGGATCGGCCCACACGAACCACCGACGTCTTCCCCAGCATTGCCGAGATCCTGCGGGTTCCAATTCCGTGGCCGACCGATGGAACCTCGGTCAACGAAACTGCGATGACCGAGGAAAGAGATCAGGCGCCGACTTCCCTCATCACGGTTCCTCCGTCCAAGTTTCTACGTTTTCGAACCACCGTCTGTCTGGAAGGATTGGCGTTCGAAGTGAGGCAGGACGGAGCTTGGGCCAATTTGGGGGAATTGATAAAAAGAGGAGACAAGATCATTTTTTGGGGCTGGGCGGCAGACATGGAGACCCTGGAACCGGCCGAATCCATCCTCGTGTTCGTCAATGATGAACTGGTCTTCCAGGGGATGACTCGGCACCCGCGGCCGGATGTGGCCAAGTCCTTCAAGGCAGCGGAGCTGGAAGATTCCGGATTCTATCTTGAGCTTGGCCGGGAACTCTTCCAAGGGAGCCCGGCAGTGCGTTGCTTTGCCGTTCTTGGCGATCGAATCCGCGAGGTGCAATATCCGCTCAGCTTCCCATGGCCGATCGAACCGAAGTCGAGGCGGGAAGAACCCCACTCCTCCAATATCGATGAGACCTCGTGCATCGATCAGAAGCCGGCGCGTTCTTTTCTGATCACTCGCTCGCTGAGCCCGGAGACCCTGTGGGAAAGTTCTGGGTCCGGTGAATTTGAGACGGGTCTTCGCGAACTGGCCTGGGATACGGGTGCGGACGGCGTGTTTAAAATGGGCCCCGCTGACTCACTGCTCGGGAAGCCGCTGGATCAGTTGCTTGTGACCGTACGGATGGAACTGAGAATCGAATTGGATCAGCCCTCACTCTACGAGAGGGTTCGACTCGATGATGACTTCATTCCGGCGGCGATCGAAGGTTGGGTCTCGGCGACGGATGCCGAATATGTGGCCATCGGCTTAAACGGAACTCTCAGGGCCGTCGCCCCGACGTTCGAGGATCCCGACGGCCGGCATCGTTTCCAGGCTATAGTGCCGGAATCATCCTTTGTGAATGGCGCCAACCGGGTTCGGATATTCGTCGTGGCGCGCGAGAACGGAAAAGTGTTACTGCTTTCCCCGCCCGAGAGCCGCGAGGCACTTTGATCCGGTGTGGAAGAGGCGACTGGCGAGACCATCTGAGTGTTGAACCTGAAATCCGAGAAGACACTGTACCTGGCCAATCCGTACGGCTTTTCCCAGCAGCAGCGCGAAGGTCCACTGGCGCTCTTGGTGGCCGCGTTGGAGGAGATGGGTGCCGAAGTCTGGGAGCCCTTTGCACGCAACAACCAAGTTGACCGGACACCGGGGTGGGCCTACCGGATCGGACAGGCCGATGTCAGGGACGTGAGGGATGCGGATGGCCTTTTCGCCGTGGTCAACGGCTGTCCGCCGGACGAAGGGGTAATGGTGGAACTGGGGTTGGCAATCGCCTGGAAGAAGCCGGTGTTCCTGTTTCGGGACGACTTCCGCCGATGCACCGACAGCGAGACGTATCCCCTCAACCTGATGGTGTTCGCAGGCCTGCCGGAAACAGGGTGGGAGGATTACTGGTACACGTCCATCGACGAGATCGCCGATCCTGGAAAGGCTTTGGTCCGATGGCTGGAGGGAGGAGGACTTCCTCCGTCAGCGGCTCGTTGAGGAGCGATGTCGGCGGCGTTCCGGTTCCCGGACCTTCAATCGGCCGCGTCTAGCTCCGGTTTGGACCGAAGCGGGCGCCCACAAGGGGCGCCCCTACCAATAATTCTTCGTCCATTTGCACAAGATTGTGAGAGTAAGGAACTGATCGGCGACAAGAAAGTCGCTCCCCCTGGGATCAGAAGATCAGCCGGAGGCCCCATTGCACGATCCGCTGGAACGGGGCGGTGCCCATGCCGCCGCTGAAGATGGTCTCGTCCAGGAACTGATCCGTGCCGGGAGTGACGTATCCGGGAAAACCCGTGGCATTGACGGTGGTATTGAAGACGGATCCGTTGCCCACGATAGGGTTGGGGTGATTGAAGGCGTTCCACAACTCGGCGCGGAACTGCAGTCTCATTCCTTCTTTGCCTGGAAGATCCAGATTCCGGAAAACCCCGAGGTTCCAGACGTTGATCCCGGGTGACAGGAACGTGCCCCGGCCCATGTTGGTCCGGGCGCCCGTTCCTCCCCGGATGTACCTTGCCCCCGGATCCCGAGCGACGTAGCCGACCACGTTGGTGGGGGCGCCTCCGCACAGGTCGGAACTCGCCGCGATTCCGATTTCAGTCCCTTGCCGGCAGACGAAATTCACGTCCGTGCCGGTTTGTCCGCGGCCTTGGGGATTCTCGATGGCCGTGTCGCCGGCGGTGTCGATGTCTCCGTTCAGGTCCCGGCGGGAGATGATCGTGAGCGGCTGTCCGCTCTCGGCCAGATAGGTCCCGTTGATCTGCCACCCTCGGGTCAACAGGTTCAGAAAGCGGTTACCCTGGCCGGCGCCCGGGAGGTTCCAGAGCCAACTGAGGGAAAGCTTGTGGGCATGGTGCAGTCCCGAGAGACCCCGGCCGGAGCGAATGTCCAGGTGATCGCCGGCGAGGATTCATGAAGCTGGTGAACAGGTCGTTCTCCATAAAATCGATGGTCTTGCTCCAGGTGTAGTTGGCATTGAACGAGAAGCCCTTCGAAAACCGTTTCTGCAGCAACACGGAGCCCCCGTGGTACCAGGACTGGCCGTCGGGAGCGAACTCCGTCACGACTCCGGCGAAGCCGTAGGGCCGGAGCAGCAGGCCCAGACCCAGGGAGTCCCATCCGTGGCGGTGGAGCGCCGTCCCTTGAGGAAATCGTCCAGCGTCGGAGCGCCCCGAAAGTCCTGCGCCAGGGCATCGGACTCGCTGAAGAAGGTGGGAAGGCGATTGGGGTTGGGCAGCCCCGCGCTCTTCCACCGTTGGACCGGCAGGTGGATCGCGTGATTACCGACGTAACGTGCTTCGATCACGTAGTCACCCGCCAACTGGTGCTGCGACATAGGTTTCGGTGAAGGTCGTGGGCGGCAGACTCGTCAGCAGGCCGCCCCCCGCCAGAAAGCCGACGGTGGAGTGCCGGATGTCGGCGCTCAGAGCGTCACCGCCGGTTCCCACCAGGGCACACCAGCCAGGCGAGGGGCTGATGGCGCAGGCGTTGGTTTCGCGATTCTCCGCCTGGATCTGTGGCGGCAGCATCAACAACGGCAGGTTGCCGAAGATGACATCGTGGGCCATCCCCAGGCCTCCCCGAAGGGAGGTCTTGTGGGTCCCGAAGAGATCCCAGGCAAAGCCGAACCGGGGCGCCCAGTTGTTTCGATCGGCATGCGGCTGGCGGAAGATGAGCGACTCGCCCACATGGTTCAAGAGCGCGGACTGATGGGCCGGGGGCAGGGAATCGAAGATCTTGGCGCCCAGCAGAGGAGAGTCCGGGGCTACGCCGAGTGAGCTCAGGAGCTGGGGTGTGAAGACCTCGTCCCGAATGGATTCGACGTTGGACAGAGCGTTGAGGTCCTGCAGGGCCGTGTCCCGGGCCACCTGGGTGTATTCGTAGCGGAGTCCCAGATCCAGTGTCAGGTGCGGGTGGACCTGCCAGTTGTCCTGGAAATAACCGAACATCGCCGTCCGGTTCTGGGCGAAGAACCCGGTTCCGACGCCTCGAATGGCCACCACGCTGGGGAAACGGTCGCGGACGAACTCGTCCAGGTCGGCGTAGGTGTACTCCGCTCGTCCCCGCGGGAGGAACAGGCTGCCCGCGATGATGTTCCTGTAATCGGCCCCCATTTTGATGGTGTGGGAACCCAGGCTCCAACTGAAGTTCTCGCTGACCTGATAGACGTTGTCGGTTCCCTCCTGGGGGAAGAGCAGTTGAGGTCCGATGAACAGGCTGATGTCGTTGATGTTGTAGTTGCCGAAGGTGTCGGTAGGACCCGGGGCCGGGGGCAGATCGACCGGGAACCCGTTGGCGTTGCGGTTGTAGCCGATCCGAAGCTCATTGATCCGGGTCGGGCCGAGAGTGAAGACGTCGCTCACCGTGACCCGTTGGGTGTCGGTGAAGACGTCGCTGTTGAAACGGGCGACCGGAAGCTCGCCGGCGGCAACCTGCCGATTCCGGCTGTAGTGGTACCGGGTGCTGATGCGGTGTCGGTTGGTCTAGTAGTCGCTGCTGATCAGGAAAAGGTGCGTTCGATCGAATTGGGGTGCCGACAACGACAGGACACCCAGTTCGATGGGGACTCGCCGGCCGGTGGCTTCGTTGAGAACCGCCGCAGTCGCGGAGGCGGCAGCGGCGGGAGGCACGTGGTCCGCGATGATGCCGACGGTGACGGGACTGACACCGGTGCCCGGCTCCGCCGCCAGATTGCGCAACGCCGCCAGACCCGCCTGGGTGGGGCCCAGGATCTGCCCGGGAGAGGTTCCGTCCAAGGTGAGATTCCGGTACTCGTAGGCCCCGAAAATGAACCATTTGTCTTTTAGGACCGGACCTCCCACCTGTCCCCCGAAGCGGTTCCAGTCGTAACGGGGCTTGCGGCCCCCCGGCCGAGTCGTGGCCCGGGTCAAATTGTCGAGCGAGTTCGTATGCCGATTCTGGTTGAACCACCAGGCCCGGCCCTGCCACTCGTTGGTCCCCGACTTGGTCGTGGTGATGAACTGCCCGGCCGTGGAGTGGCCGTACTCGGCGCTGAATTGGTTGGTCAGCAGACTGAATTCCTCGACCGCCTCCTGGATGACGGGGGCCAGGCTGCCGGTGCTGGTGGGATCGTTGTTGTCGACTCCGTCGACGACGAAGTTGTTCTGGCGCGGCCGGTTGCCTCCGATGGATCCTCCTTCTCCCACCACACCCCCGGATTGGGTGGTGGTGCCGGGAGCATGGATGGCCAGTCCGATGGGATTCCCACCACTCCCCGCCGGGTCGGCCAGGGGCAGTTCGGTAATCTCTCGCGAACCGAAGGTGCCTCCCGTCAACTGGGAGTCCTCGGTCTGCACCAAGTCGGCTCCGGCGGAGACGGTCACGATTTCGTTGAGCTCTCCCAATTCCAGCCGGACCTTGACCTCCGACACCTGGTTGGCTCGCACTACGATGCCCGGCCGCACGTACTTCTTGAAGCCGGCGAGCTCGACGCTGAGGGAATAGGCGGAAACCAGCAGGTTGGGGAAATCGTAACCGCCGGCGTCGGAGCTGACCTGAGTTCGGGTCTCACCGGTGCGGTCGCTTCTGAGAGTGACCGTAGCGCCGGGAATCACGCCGCCGGTGGGATCACGGACTTCTCCGCGAACGGTTCCCTGGAAACCCTGGGAATGCAGCTCGGATCCGGCGAGGACAGCGGTTGCCAGCAAGAGGATCCATAAGCCGCTTTTACTCATGGGTGAGGAGATTCTTCTGGGTGAGCCCCCGATTGTCAACGGAGCGGCGGCGGGCCGGAATCGACGATCCGAAAACGATCCGCCAGGGTCAGACGCTGGTCGCGGACCTGATCGTGGATCTCGAGTTCGAGATCGTACCGGTCCGGACTCAGGTTCCGGACCGGCAGAGCTCGGATCAGCACTACCCGCCGATCCGAATACCAGAAGACGGACTCGTCTCCTTCGACCACGACCTCGACGACCGGGTCACCCTTCCGCAAGATTTTGTACGTGATTCGCAATGACGGAGCCAGGACCGACTGGTCCAGACCCACGTTGTAGAGCTGCAGATAGGCTCCAATGGGCCCGCCGGCGGTGAACGTGTTGTCCACCGACGGGTGGATCCGAACGTCACCCAGGACAAACATGCGGCCCGCTTCGGATGTCCCCCCGACCGGTCGCAGATCGTGGGAAAGGATGAGGGAACTAGCGGCCAGCGTGTCGTCCGGGTACGAAGGCGGATCGACGGGTCGGCGAACGATTCCCGCCTTGCCGCTATTGAGGTCCCTGACCGCCAGGTCGATCCGGTAGCGTCCTCTGCGGTCGAGGGGAATTAGTTTCTGGTAGAGCGACCGGGATGCCCGAGCCCGGCCCAGGTCTTGCGGAAGGTAGGCCGAGACCAGTTCGTCCTCGAACTCCGCAACGACCTGCCGGGAAACGCTGGTGACAATGCCGTAGACGGACACCCTCGCCACCAGGGATCCGGCTTCCGGCTCGTAGGTCAGGTCCCGGTTGGCGATTTCCAGGGTAAAGGAGGTCAGTGCCTGGTCCCGGTTCAGCTTGAAATGGTCTTGCCGCAATTGGAGCGGGAGGTCTCGATAGCCGACCTCGAGCCGAACCAGCTCCCTCAGCTCCGTCGATTTGATTTCCGTAGGGCGTTGGACTCGGCTGTAGGTCTCGTAGCGATCGAACGGCGAGTCTTTGGCTCGCAAGGCGTTGAAGGAAGGGGGACGCCGATCCGCCTTGCGAGTCAGGCCTCTTGCTTCCGACCAGGTCAGGCCCGCGCCGGGAACCTGCCGGAGAATGTCCTTTTCGTCCGGGTTCAGGGCCAACCGGTACTCGCCGCCGCCCACCGGGTCCACGAACTCAAGCTCGATGTCGTCCCCGATGCCTTCGAGGCGCCGGTAACGCCAGATCTCGAAGGGATGGGTGGACGTGAACCCGCCGCCTTCGTGAACGGGGCGCTGGTAGGGGCCCCCGGAGGGGTGGCTCTCGATCTCGTCCGGTGGACCATGCAGGATGTAGATCCGCCCCCGGTCGGTCGTCCAGCCCGGCTTGCCGCTCCGGAACCACTGGTTGGCGTAGGCGATTCGCCGGTAATGCTCCTCCTTGTACTCGCAGATGGCGGTGCTGGGATCCGGGTCGCGCCGGCGCCAGAACTGCTCGATGAACATTTCCCGTTCCAGGTCGGTGTTCAGGCTCTCGAAGACGCTCTTTTCCTCAAGAGTGATGATGTAGGCGGCATCCTGGTTGAGCCAGCTTTCGAAGTGGTCTTCATTTTCCTCTTGCCCGCCCGCAGCGGCGGAGGCGGACGCCGCCGGTGGAGGCGAGGCCGAGGCTCCGAACGGAGAGTGGGAGGCGAGGAGCAACGCGAAGCAGAGACAGAATCTCCGGACGCTGTCGAGTTCCATGGGTGCGGTTGGGTTTAGCGGCGGGTGACCCAGATCGCCGAGGACCAGGCCATCATCTCGTCTTCCTGGATCACTCTCACGTAGTAGTAGCTGGTTCCCGGTCCGGAGTCCTGGTCCAGGTAGGTCACCGCGGCCTCGCGCCGGTGGGGCCGGGTCTGGTAGACGAAGGTGTTGTCCTTGACCACGTCGATCTGGCGGATGGGTCCGGTCCCGATGGCCTTGATTTCCAGCTTCGGGGTTTCGGAGAGGGTGGTTTCGTCGCCCATGAAGGCGTCGCCGATACGGAAATCGATGACGATGTTGTCGGTGGAGGCCAGGGTATGGCGCTGTTTCAGGCCCTGGAAAATCCCCTCCCGCGTGAACTCCGTGGCCCAGACTCCGGCGTAGGACATGTGGGTGGATTCATGGTCGGAGCTGCCGATGACGCCGATGCGGTGTCCGCGGGCCAGGGCGTCCCACAACATGTGGGGTCCTTCGGGCCGGTTCCCCAGGGGACCCCGGCTCTCTTCGGGAAGTGCGTCCGCATGCTCATAGGAGCGGCGAAAGCCCTGGTACATTTCCAGCACCGGCTGGCTGACCGGATCATGCCATTTCCAACTCACCCGCGGTCCCAGGGGAGAGTGGGGGATGGAGATTCCGTCCGTCCCCTTGAGCCTCTCCCACAGGCCCAGGGGAATGTTGTCCGAAGGGATGCCCACGTCGCCGGGGATCAGCTCGCCCCGCCGCTCGGGCCAGATCAGGTTGCGGTGCCCCCCCGGATATTCCATGCTCCGCTCGTATCCGAACAGGGACACGAAACGGCCCGGAAAAAGGTACATGTCCGCCACCTTCTGGGTTCGCCACCAGCCATACTCGCCCAGCGCGTCCTCCTTCCCGACTTTCCTCTCCCCGCTCGCCACCATGTTGTAGGTCTGGTTGTGGTCCGTGGTGGCCATGAAATCCAGTTCCGCCCCGTCCAGCGCGTAGCGATACTGACCCGAGATGGAGAGGTCGGTCCAGCCGTGGCCCACGATGTCGGTGTGGCGGTGCAGGTCGCCGTAATAGAGGCGATAGGTCTTGCCTCCCACCGTGGTCTCGTAGAGCTTGTTGGGCGTGGGCGAGTAACTCGTCTCGGGCGCCGGAGCCGGTACGGGCCGCAGATCGCCGGCCTCTCCGGCGGCCGGCGGAGCGGCCAGGCGCGAGGACCAGAGGTCCCACTGTCCCAGGCGCCGGTTTCCGCCCGCGCGGTAGTCGGTGGAATAGAGCACCCAGACGCTTCCGTCCGGGTGCGCGGCCGCGGGAAACTCCTGAGTCAGACGCCCGCTGCTGAAGGCCAGTTCCTGCGGCCTGGACCACTGCTCTCCGTTGAAATGGATGGCGTACACGTTCCAGACCTCGTCCGGGTACATGCGGCTGGTCCACTGGCGGAAGATGAGCCAGAGGTTTCCCTTCCGGCCCATCAGTAGCCGCGGCTGTTCCTGGAAGTTGAGAGGCAGGTCGAGGAAGCGGCTTCCCGGATCCTGTCCCATCCGGTGCCAGGTCCCCTGACTGCGGCAACGAATCCGGATCTTGCGGTCGGAGTGGAGCAGAGTCGCCGCGAAATTGCTCTCCTGGGCGTAGTCCTTGCCCCACTCGGGCCCCGATTCCTCCCAGGCGACCCAGAGCCGGTCCCGGGCATCGAAGACGACCGATGCGTTGGCTTCGTAATAGCGGGTGGCCGAGACCGGCTCCACCCTTCCCAGCCGGCCACGAGGTCCGATGGTTCTCAGATAGATGTCATAGTCGCCGTTCCGGTAGGTGTCCCAGACGATGGCGGCCCCGCCCGAGGAGTCGACGGCCACAGCCGGATGCCAGTCGGTCCCGGGATGCTCGGTGACCCGGATCTCGTCCGGTATCCGGCCGAAATCGGCGATGGAGAGAGCGTAGATGTCGGAGTTTCCCTCCCTCAGGCCTTGCCAAGCCAGCCAGTTCCTCCCCCGTGCGTCGGAAACGGTCACCGGGTTGATGTCGTTGCCGGGGTGGCGGGTCAGCTGGATCGGATCCTCCAGAGACGGCTTCAGTTGACGGGCCCAGAGGTCGAACTGGTCCTCCGCGAGCTGATTGTAGATGAGCCAGAGGCTCTCGCCGGGACCCTTGGTGATCAGGGCCGTCCCGTATATGGAGTTCCCGCCGGCCGAGGGGACTCGGTTCGGCGGACCCCAGCCGTTCCGTTCCAGGGTGCTGGTGTAGAGGTGATCGGCTCCGTCCTGGTATTGGATCCAGGCCGCGTGAAGGTGACCGTCCGGGCCGGCGACGATGGAAGGGTAGTCCTCTTCGCCGGGCGAGCGGGAAACGGGGAGGGCCGCGGGGGATCTCTCCACCGATGCGGCGCCATCCAGAAACGGCAGGGGCTCCGTGTCCGGAAGCTGGTCCAGGTCGACCTGGAAGTCTCCCTGGACCGTGTTCACGTCCATGCGAGCTCCAGGAAGCGAGTCCAGTTGCAGCCAGACGCCCACGGGGCGGGTGAGCTTGAAGCCATAGCGGGGCCGTGAGTTCCCGAGTCCCTTGACGGTCCAACTCGTATCCACGTCGGGGCGCTTGGTCCGGACCCTCCAGGCGATTTTCGGTTCCTGGACAATCTCGGACCCCTCCTCGTTGAAGTTCCAACCCTGGATCCGGCGGAAATCGCCCCGGTTCAGGTGGGCGATTCCGTTCCAGTCCCGAAGCTCCGCGTCCTTCAGGCCGAGTGAAACCTTAACCGTGAGGGGCAACTGCGACGGTTCGAAGGCGGACGCTGGAGATGAGGCCTGTGCCGGCCTTCCCGCGGACGGGAGCCACTCGGATCCGAAACGGATAATGGCGGCCACCGCCAGAGCCAGAATGAGCACAGCCGAGAGGCGTCGAGTCATGGGGGGTTCGCGGGAACGAGGCTATTCGGTTGCCGCAGCAGGTGTCAAGGCGGCGCCATGCTCAATATAGTTTGATCGGGATGGTTCGGAGACCGTCGGCCCATGGTTTTCATGGTGTAGTCATTACTTACGATTCATGGATTACGCCACACAGTCGTTTCATTGACAGGACCTAAACCAGTCAGTAGGTTCCACTGGAGGGAACATGAGCGTCGAATTGATCAGTGTCCTCGTGGCGATGGCGGCGATTGGCGTCGCTTTGGCGGGACTGATCCTCACAACCAACCGGGGTCTGCGTCAAGATTTGGCCCGAATGGAGAAGCGTCTGGATGGCAGGATCGACTCCTTGGATGGGAGGATCGACACACTGGAATCTCGAATCGATGAGTTTCAGGCCCGGATAGACCGTCAGATTGCCGCGCTCCGCGAACGCATGGCGCACTTGGAAGGGCTTCTGAAGGGACTTCGAGAAGCCATCATCCGACGGTCAATCGCAAGTTAGAGAGAACAGGAGTAGGACCGGCAGAAGAGACGAAGTCAATGCGGGTTCGAGTCTGTTTCCCGGTTCTCCTTTTGTTGTTGCCGATTTCCACCCATGGGGCGGTGCAGTCGCAGCCCGACCCTGAATTCAATCGGGATATCCTTCCCATATTCCAGCGCGAGTGCGTCGGTTGCCACAGTTCGGCCCTGAAGATGGGCGGATTGGTCCTGGAGAGCTATCAGGACTTGATGAAGGGGGGAGAACAGGGAACCTCTCTGGTCCCGGGTCACGCCGATCAAAGCCTCCTGGTGAGGATGCTGGAGGGAACGGCTGAGCCCAAAATGCCGCTCAACGGCGAGTTGCCGGCTGAACAGATCCAACTGGTGCGAGCGTGGATCGACACCAGTGCCCCCCCTCCGGTGGCCCTGGAAACGGCCGCCGAGGCCGTCCCCATCCCGGACATTCCTTCCCAAGTTGAAGTCGAACCTCCGCTCGCGGCCCTGGGTTTCCATCCCGGGGGAAAGTTGTTGGCACGGGGCGGGTTCCGGAAGGTCGATCTACTGGACTTGGCGGCGAATCGGACGATCCGAAGTCTTGAGGGTCCCCAAGACCTGGTTCGGAGTCTCAGTTTCAGCCTTGACGGAAAGCTGCTGGCAGCGGGCGGAGGAGCTCCAGCGCAGCAGGGTGAGATTCGCGTTTGGAGTCTGGATGGGTTTGGGCTCCAGGCCGAGTTGAAAGGTCACTCAGACTGTGTCTATGCGTTGGATTTCAGTCCCGACAGCCGAATTCTGGCCAGCTCCAGCTACGATCGCCGGATCCGGCTGTGGGACGTCCGGACCGGAGCCGGACTCGGCGCGTTGGAGGAGCACACCGGACCCGTCTATTCCATCGCCTTTCTACCTTCGGGAAACGAACTGGTATCCGCCTCGGCGGACGGCACGGTGAAAGTCTGGGATGTCGCCTCGCGCCGTCGCCTCGTCACTCTCAGCGGAGCCGGGGGTCCCCTCTACGGCGTGGCCGTCCATCCGGAAGGCGGCCAGTTTGCCACCGCGGGTGGCGACGGGACCATCCGAGTCTGGGACCGGGAAGGAGACGAGTGGCAGGTGAAACGCTCCGTTGTGGCACATCGGAGCGGGACGGAGCATATCGTCTACTCCAAGGACGGCCGGAGGATCGTCACCGGCGGAGCCGATCGGGTGGTCAAGATCTGGGACTCGAACCCGCTGTCGCGCGTCGGAGCCTTGGACCCTGAGCCGGACTCCATCCTGGCCCTGGCCCTGTCCGGAGACGGAAGCCTCGCTCTGGGCCGTTATGATGGAGCCCTGAAGCTCGTGGCCAACGCCGTGGAATAGCTGGACCTCCTGGCCGCCGGCACGTAGCGGCGCATGAACCGGCAGCCGGACACGGGCGCCGGACGGAGTGACCTGACCGTGGGCATGGATTTTTCGGCGTTCGGACGGCGGCTGTTGGGCGACTCGGGGACCTGGTCGCTGATGGACGACCTCGGCGGAATTGCTGCGTCCGGCGGCTCGACCATGAATCTTGGAGGAGGCAATCCCAGCCTCGTCCCGGCCGCCGTAGCCCGGTTTCGCCGCCGCATGCAGGTGCTGCTGGAGCGCGAAGGGGCGTTCGAGCAGGCGATCGGCTTCTACGGCGGGCCGGACGGAGACCGAAATTTCGCCCGCGCGCTGGCCCGATTCCTGCGGAGAGAACTGGGCTGGGAGATCAGGGAGCGCAACATCGGCCTGACCAACGGGAGCCAATCCGCCTTCCTGCCCCTGTTCAATCTCCTGGCTGGCCCGATGGAGGCCGGCCGGCCGATGCGCCGCATCCTGCTGCCGTTGGCGCCGGAGTACATCGGCTACGCGGACCTGGGCCTCACGCCCGGTCTCTTGACCGCATGCCGTTCGACCATCCATGAGCTGGACGACAAGCTCTTCAAATACGGGGTGGACTTCGAAGGACTGGACGGTGTCGAGGACATTGGAGCGATCTGCGTGTCCCGTCCGTCCAATCCGACCGGCAACGTGGTCACCGACTTGGAGGTCGACCGGCTCCGCGCCGCCGCCCGTTCCCGCGGTGTGCCCCTGATCCTGGACACCGCCTACGGATCGCCATTCCCGGGCATCGTCTTCGGTCAGGAGACCCCCGTGTGGGACGAGCAGATGGTGGTCTGCATGAGCCTGTCGAAGCTCGGACTGCCCGGATTGCGCACCGGCATCGTGATTGCGAACGAGGAAATCATCGCGGCGTTGGCCGCCGCCACGGCCATCTTCTGCCTGTCTCCGGGCCGGCTCGGACCCGCCCTCGCCACCGATCTCATCGAGAGCGGCGAGGTGCTGGCGCTGGTCCGGGAGGTCATCCGGCCCCACTACGCGGAGCGCGCAAAGCGCGCCGTGGACCGGCTCCGCGCCGGGCTGGAGGACTATCCCATCCGGATCCACAAACCGGAGGGCGCATTCTTCCTCTGGCTCTGGATGCCGGGTCTCCCGATGACCAATGCCGCGCTCTACAGACGGCTCAAAGCGCGTGGCGTCATCGTCGTCTCCGGCCACTACTTCTTTCCGGGGCTCGAGGACGACGACTGGCGGCACAAGCGGGAATGCATCCGCATCAGCTACGCCGACGACTGGGACCGGATCGTACGCGGGCTCGACATCATCGTGGAGGAGGTGCGCCGGGCATACGACGGATCGCCGCCGGCCTCCCCATGAAACTCTTCGGCCTCATGGTCCATCCGCTTTGAAAAACATTCTGACGGCGGGGACCATCTCTGTTATCCTTCTGTCGAGCCGATAGAGTTTTAATCATGGCTGATCAAATTTTCGATTTGCCCGAGTTTCGTCCTCCGCGGATCTCGTGGAGGTACGTCCGACTGGCCCTTCTGGTCATTGCGGTGGTGATTCTGGCCTTTGGGACCGTCTATCAGGTGCAGCCGGAAGAGGTCGGAGTGGTCCTGTTTTTCGGGCAGCACGTTCGCAGCGCCCAGCCGGGACTTCGCTTCAAGCTCCCCTTTGTGGAAGACGTTCTGAAGGTCCCGGTGCAGCGCCAGCTCAAGCAGGAATTCGGGTTTCGGACCACCCAGCCGGAGATCCGGACCCGCTATGCCTCCAAGCGGTTTCTGGACGAGTCGTTGATGCTCACCGGGGATCTGAACGTGGCGGTGGTGGAGTGGATCGTCCAGTACCGGATCACCGATCCATTCCTGTTTCTCTTCAGGGTCCGGAACGTCCAGGAGACGTTTCGGGACATGAACGAAGCGGTCATGCGCGAGGTGGTGGGGGATCGGACCGTTACCGAGGTCTTGACCGTGGGCCGCCAGGAAATCGAGGACATCGCGGAACAGAAGCTGCAGGAACTCTGCAGGCAGTATGAGACCGGCATCACCGTGGACCAGGTCGTCTTGCAGAACGTGAACCCGCCCGACCCCGTGAAGCCGTCGTGGGACGAGGTGAACCAGGCCCAGCAACAGATGGACCGCCTCATCAACGAGGCTCGCGCCGAGTACAACAAGGTGATCCCTCGGGCCAAGGGTGAAGCGGAGCAGGCCGTCCTGCAGGCTCAGGGTTATGCCCTCGAGCGCGTCAATGAAGCCAAAGGGGATGCCTCCCGCTTCAAGTCTCTGCACGATGCCTACCGCCGGTCGCCCGAGGTCACCCGGCGGCGGATGTACCTGGAGACCATGCAGAAGATCCTGCCTCGTTCGGGTCGCAAACTGTTTCTGGACCAGGATGCGGACGGCGTCGTTCCGCTGCTGCCCATGGATTCGCTGGAGAAGATGATCTCGGGTCGTTCACAAGCGGAGGGATCGGGCCCATGAAGCGCCGGCATCTGTACCTACTCCTGGGTGTGGCCATCCTGGCCCTGGTGGTGGACGGCACCTACATCACGAACGAAGCCGAGCAGGTCATCATCACCCAGTTGGGTAGACCGGTCGGAGACCCGGTCACCGATCCGGGTCTTCACCTGAAACTTCCCTTCATCCAGACGGCCAACTATTTCGACAAGCGATTCCTGGAGTGGGACGGCGACGCGGACCAGATGCCGACCAAGGACAAGCGATTCATCTGGGTGGACACCTACGCCAGGTGGCGCATCAGCGATCCTCTCCGATTCCTGGAGAGGATGCGGGACGAACCCAGGGCCCAGTCCCGGCTGGACGACATTCTGGACGGGGAGACCCGCAACGCCATCGCTCGCCACGACTTGGTGGAGGTGGTCCGAACCAGCAACCGGCAGGCCCAGGAATCCCAGGAATCAGCCGAGGAGGAGACTTCGGTTCTCGAGATCATCGAGACCGGCCGCCAAGCAATTACCCGGGAGATTCTGGAGACGGCCACTCCCAAGGTGGCCGACTTCGGGATCGAGCTCATCGATCTTCAGCTCAAGCGGATCAACTACGTGGAAGAGGTCCAGAAGGACGTCTTCGCCCGCATGATCGCCGAGCGCAACCGGATTGCCGAACGCTACCGCTCGGAGGGTCAGGGCCAAGCCGCCCGGATCCGGGGCGAGCGGGAGAGGGAACTGCAGCGGATTCAGTCGGAAGCGTACAAGACCTCTCAGGAGACCCGAGGCAGGGCGGACGGAGAGGCCACTCAGATCTACGCCGAAGCGTACAACCGGGATGCCTCCTTTTACGCCTTCATGAAGAGCATGGAGACCTACGAGCGGGGCGTCGACTCCAAGACGATCTTGATCCTCACCACCAAGGGCGAGTTGCTCAGGCACCTCCAACGGGCTCAGTAAGCCCGGCCCCAATTCGAGCTAATCGGCGAATCGCCAGGCGGGAACCGGTTTTCCCGAGGAGTGGACCTCCTCGAGATAGGCTCCGGACTGGGGGGCCGGTCCCAACTGGCGGACGATCTCTCCGTACTCCAGAATCCGAGTCACCATGACGTTGTGCCAGCGCCCGTCCCGCAGTCTCAGATTCACTGCCATGGGATGATCCACGTTCCAATTGGAGCCTCCGGGAGGAGTACCGAATTCGCTCCGGCAGTCGCGGGCGATGATGGGCGTCTCCAGGCCCCTTCGGTCCGCGCGCAGAGGCCACAGTGCCAGAGCTTCGCGCGACCAACCGCCGCCTCGTGGATTCCCCCGGCGGTCCCGGGGTAGGCGGTAGGTGTGGGGCCAGGGATGCATCTGAACCTGATAGATGTTTGACGCCACTTAGAGAGTGCCGTCGGTGGCCCGGTTCAGGCAGATGGGTGTGCTGCCCACGATCCCCCGGACGTAGATGATCTGTTCCCAACTCCGGCCCTGATCCCGGGAACGCCAGATGCGCACGTCGTTGTAATCCGGCTCCTTGCCGCCACGCACGCAGAAGAGAAGGGAACCGTCCAGGTCGCGCGCCACGCTGGGTTCGAAGGAGTTGTCCCCTCCGGTCACGGGAATGATGTCTGCCGCTTCCCATCGTCCGTTCCGATGCTTCCAGCGCACCAGCACCGCTCCGGTGGGTTCCGACGGCACGGTGCCGGCAGGAGTTAGAGGCGCCGCCACCATCCCCAGGATCAGGTCGTCTCCGTCGAGGATGGCCGGGCTCAGGCCGCGGTTCGTGACCCGCCAGCCGGAAATGAGCTCGGTTTCTCCCACCTTCCGGGTCTCCACCACCCGGAACGCCTCGCCGTCGAACGCGTATTGTTGAACCTCGAAATAACTGTAATCCTCGTCTCCCTCGAAGGGTTCGACCCCCCGAGGATTGTCGAAGTGCCAGACCTCTTCCCCGGACGGATCGGACCCGGCGGCCGGCCAGCCGATGGCGCTGGCCACGCCGAACCCGGTCCCGCCCGGTTCGTACTCGGATCCGTCCGCCCGCCTTGCCCCCAGGGGAATGAACCCGCCCTGGACCGGATACTTGACCATGACGGCCGGCTTTCCGGGGGGGTGGGAGTTGGGATTGGGTTCGAGGTGATTCCGAGAGAGGACGACGGCCCGGGACGCCCGGACGTCCGAGAGGTCGTCGAACAGGACCCCGTCGGTGCCGATCTCGAAATCGACTCCGGGTCCATATTCGCGGCGGATGCCGCAAAACAGAATCGCTTGGCGGGGACCGACTTGGTAGGCAGCACCCAAACCATATCGCCACGTCGCGTTGGCAGGCTCGCTCGGGGGCACCTGAATGTCGGGGCCGCCCCGAGTGACGCCTATGATGCCGGCTGCCGACACCGGGACAATCGCCAGCATCCCGGACCAAATACCCAGCAGAAACATGGTCGTCTTGGTCATTGCGGCCCTTTCTCTCCGGTCAGAGGTAACGCTACCTCCGGGGTGCCTCGCTCCGGCCAAGGCCCGCCCAGTGGATACCCGGGCTCCGGTGGTCGTATCTCCGGTAGTGATCCGCCAGGACGTCGAAGCCGAAGTCGTTTTCGTAGTCCCGCCAGACCGAGTGACTGTGGTTGCTCAGGTTCTGGGTGTTGTCGTATTCGATGAGAAAGGTGGGAGCCTGGATGCGATAGTAGTTGCCCCTGGCTTCCCGGTTCCCGGTGGTCCTGCCGCCGATGGGAACGGCCTGGGGCTGGGGCCGGCCGATGCGCCCCGCCCAGGCGAAGTAGAGCTGATCCCGGGGTGTCTCCCGAGCGGTTTTCAGGCGTCGGGCCGCCACTTCCTGAGGCATGTTGCCGGCGTATTCGCCGATGAGCTCCATCAGGCTCTCATATTGAGCCTGAGTCATCTTCGACGCAGGGAGTCCCTGGAGAGCACCCTCGATTTCGGCCCGGCGATCCGCCAAAGTCAGGATGTCTTCAGGCGCCACTTCCTGGTAGATGGCCTGCCCCTGCTGCTCCGGATCCAGGCTCTTGAGCAACGCGACTGCTAGATCCTCCTCCCTTTCCAGGACTCTCATCCCCTTGTGGGCTCCCTGGGCCACTTCATGGGGATTGGCTCCGAAGAAGGTGGGACTGGATGAGATGAGATTGCCGTCCCGGATGGTGTAGTGCAGAGAGAGATGGTGCCCCTCCACACGCCAGCCCCAGTTTCCCTTGTCACCAGGCGTTCCGAAGATGGAGAAATGGAACCTCTCGGCGTCCCGGTGCCCGGTGTGATCGTCCTCGATGGCGCGGATGATCTCCTCCATGCTCATGACCCGAGTCGCCTTGGCGAACCCGCTACGGCTCAATCCCGAAGCCAGCAGGCCGCTGGCCAGGTGTTTCTGCATGGGGTTCATCTGTCCGAAGGTGATGCCGTTGCGGACGTAGCCGTAGACCCGGGTGAATCCCCCTTCGGGAAAGTAATGCCAGTCGCCCCGGTGATCGGCCTCGAACGGGAAAAGGGTATAGGACCTCTGGACCCGGTCCAGGGACTGGGACAGGACCTGGGCCGCATCCCGCATGAGCGCTTCGGTCGTCGGAGTCCCGTGGTTGGCTACCAGAGCGGCGCCGGAAAAGAGCAGGGCCGCCAACCAGATTCGCAAGTGTTTTCTCATGTTCTTCCTCTCTCTGGGATCAGGTCCGGACTAAGACGGGTTCGACCCGGGTGACACCTGCCCAGTCTACCAGAGTCCCGTTCCCGCGACCCGCGTCAACCCGTCCGAAACCGGCGGAGATATTGGTGAACGTAGCTCGCCAGACTTCCGGCCAGCAGATTCGCCGCCAGGGCAAACGGTCCGATCCAGATGAAGCTCACCGGGTCGTAACCGGTCACCGGATCGAATCCGAAGATGGGTCCGGAGTAGGCCACCAGGACGGCAGTCGTGACGCCGGTCACGGTGCCGCAGACCACACCCAGGGGGGTGGCGAAGGGGACGAAGAAAGCGAAGAAGAAGAGAGCGAACAGGGGAGTCGAAAGCAGCCCCGACGTCTTCTGGCCGACCGCCCAGATGTTTCCCGGCACGTTGTCTATAAGGGAGCCGCCCACCACCACGATCGTACCGATGGAGAACGCCATGATCTTGGCCAAGCGGGTCCGGGCGCGCCGGCTGTCGGGCAATCTCCCGAATCGGTGCAGAAAATCGCGGCTGACCACGGCAGTAATGGAGTTGACGCCCGAGTCGACGCTGGACATGGCGGCGGCGAAGATCGCCGACACCACCAGTCCCGAGATGCCGGGAGGCAGCACGTAGGCAATGAAATAGGGAAAGACACTGTCGGCCCCCGGGCCGACGTTGATGCTGGGGGGAAGGGTCTGGGCCGCCTGCTGCACGTACCCCAGAAGGGCGAGCCCGGTGGTCCAGAGAGTGAGCACGACAGCGAGACCTGCAAGGATATTGGCGATAAAGGAGCGCCGAGCGGCCTTCAGGCTCCCCGTGGCCATATATCTCTGGACATGGGTCTGGTCGGAGGCGGCTCCACAGATGCTCTCGAGGGTGACGTAGATCACCGATCCGAATACGGTGACCCGAACCGCCGGGTCGAAGCTGAACCAGGGCTGGTGGTCCCAATGGGGCTGCCAGGAGGTCGGGACCCAGGTGACGTCGCCCAGGTGGTAGGTCACGATCCCGATCACCAACCAGGCTCCTCCCAGCATGAGGGTCAGTTGCAGGGTGTCGGTGATGACGACGGTTCGCAGGCCCCCGACCGACGTGTAGATCACGGCGACGAATCCCGTGACCAGGATGACGATTGGAATCCACGATTCGTCCACGCCCAACATGACGGTCATGGCCCGGGCCGACAGGTAGACGAGAAGCGACATCCAGATCAGGCGCGAAAAGAGGAATATGGTGGCGCCCAAGAGCCGGATCCGCAAACCCAGTCTCTCTTCCAGGTACTCGTAGGCACTCGTGACGCGCCGGCGCATGTAGAGCGGGAGGAAGACGTATCCCATGACCAGGTAGAGGATGGGATAGACCATGAAGTTGTTGAACATGGCTCCCGGGCCCTTGCCGATGGCCTCGCCGGGGACCGCCAGGTAGGAGATGGTGCTCAGACCGGTCGCGAAGATGGAGAACCCCACCAGGGTGGAATTCATGCGCCCGCTACCGGTGAAGTATTCGTTGAGGCTGGTCTGACGGCGGCCGTAAAAATAGCCCAAGGCGAGCGTGCCCAGCGCGTAGAGGGCGATGATCGCCCAGTCGATACCTGCGAGTCCCGCGCCGGAACTATTCACGGAGCCCTTCTCGCTCTGGATTGAAGGCTCCGGCCTCGGTTGCCGACGCCCGGGAGCGATCCCGCAGGCTGAGCCCGACGCCGCCGGCAACGGAGGTCAGGAAGGCGCCGACGATGACGGGTTCCAGAACCGGATCCGGTAGCTCCAGACCAGTTCCTTCCCTGATCAGAAAGCCGATGTAGTTGGGGGGCAGGTTGAGCTCACCCAGCGACCGTCGGACCTGCCAGTGCCAGTCGGTGCAGATGCAGTATCCCCACCCTCGCCAATAGCCGAATCCGAACCAGGAAATGGCGGTCAGGCCCAGTGCCGCCAGGCTATACTGCCGGGTCCGGGACCAGATCCAACCCAGAACCACCAGGAGGATCCAGAGGGAATGGAAAAGGAGGAAAAAGACGTCCAGAAGTTGAAGGAAGCTCATCGTTTCCTTCCGTTTGCAACGGCTCCCGTCAGCTCTCCTAATTTCAATCAGACGTCGCTGAACGATACTGTGTGGAGCATTTTGCCGCAAATTGTGCGCCGCGACGTCGGCGGATTCCGCATCTTCCCGGTTGCCCGGATACCTCCTCTTTTGTCTTCTCTCTTTCCTGTTTTCTATTTCCTCTTTTCCTCATCGCCGCCTTGATTCCGTTTCGGGAAATATGACAAGATTCGCGCCCGAATATGGACGCATTGAAGTGTGATCTTCTGATCGTGGGCGGCGGCGCAGCGGGGCTGCGGGCGGCGGTGGCGGCGGTCGAGGTTCAGCCGGATCTGGACATCGTCGTGGTCTCCAAGGTCTATCCCATGCGCAGCCACACGGTGTCGGCCGAGGGCGGCACGGCGGCCGTGCTCCGAGAGTACGACAGCCTGGATCTGCACTGCTTCGATACCATCCGTGGAAGTGACTACCTGGCGGACCAGGACGCGGTCGAGCTGTTCGTCGACACGGCTCCCGACGAAGTTCTGCAGCTGGAGCACTGGGGATGTCCGTGGAGCCGGGACCGGGACGGCCGTATCAGCGTTCGGGCCTTCGGCGGCATGAGCGTCAAGCGTACCGTCTTCGCCTCGGACAAGACCGGCTTCCATATGCTCCACAGCCTCTTCCAGCACTCGCTGCGGTATGCCAGGATCCGCCGCTATGACGAGTGGTTCGTCACCTCTCTCCTGGCAGACGACGGTAAATGCGTGGGCGTGACCGGACTGGATCTGGCCACCGGACGGATTCAACCCATCCTGGCCAAGTCGGTGATGCTCTGCACGGGCGGAGGCGGCCGGATCTTCCCCTTCACCACCAACGGCAACATCAAGACCGGGGACGGGATGGCCATGGCCTACCGGTCCGGGGCGCCGTTGAAGGACATGGAGTTCGTCCAGTACCATCCCACGGGCCTGCCCGGGACCGGAATCCTGATCACGGAGGCCTCCCGGGGCGAAGGGGGGTATCTTTTCAACCGCGAGGGCGAGAGGTTCCTGGAGCGCTATATTCCCGGCAAGATGGAACTGGGACCCAGGGATATCCTCTCCCGCGCCATCATCTCCGAACGTCAGGCGGGCCGGACCTTTGAAGGCCGGCATGGAGAGTATGTCCATCTCGATCTTACGCATCTGGGTGAGAAGGTCATCAACGAGAAGCTTCCCTTCGTCCGGGAGTTGGCGTCCAAGTACGTCGGGATCGACCCGGTGCATCAACCGATTCCGGTCCGGCCGGTGGTGCATTACATGATGGGAGGCGTGAGTACCGGGAACGATGGGAGCACTCCCTTGGAGGGTCTCTACGCGGCCGGAGAAGTCGCCTGCGTGACCATCAACGGCGCCAATCGGCTGGGCTCCAATTCCCTGACCGAATGCCTGGTCTTCGGCGGTTTCGCCGGCGAGGCGGCCGCCCGCCACGCCGTCGCCAACGAGCTGGTCGATCCGAGCCGGATCCAGGCGGCGGCCCGCAAGGAGGAGCAGCGGATCGAGCAGGGATTTCTCCGCCGGGAGGACGGGACCGAGCGCATCAGCGGTCTGCGGGGCGAGATGCAGTCCGCCATGGAAAAAGGTTGCGGAGTCTTTCGGACCCGGGAGAGTCTGCTGGAGACCACCCGGGAGCTGGCGGAGTTGAGAGAACGATTCGCCGGCGTGCGCATCGACGACCGGGGCAAGGTCTTCAACACCGATCTGGTGGCGGCTCTGGAGCTGGATTTCATGTTGGATGTGGCCCGCTGCATCGCCGGCGCCGCCTTGACCCGCGAGGAGTCACGCGGAGCTCAGGCCCGGGTCGACTTTCCCGAGCGCGACGACGAACAGTTCCTGCATCACCAACTGTCCCTCTTTTCGGAGGAGGGTCCACGGTTGGAGACTCAGCCGGTGACCATTACCCGCTGGGCTCCCGAGGAGCGGAAATATTGAGCCAGGAGCGAGAATCCGGGATGAAGACCATCGACATCACCGTCATCCGGTACGATCCGGAAAATAGTTCCGTCCCCTACGACCAGACCTACACCATCCCCTATGACGATGAGATGGTGGTCCTGGACGGCCTCAACTACATCAAGGACCATGTCGACGGGAGCCTGAGCTACCGCTGGTCCTGCCGGATGGGGGTTTGCGGAAGCTGCGGCATGATGGTCAACGGAGTGCCCAAGCTGACTTGCGCCGTCTTCCTGAAGGACTATCCGCAAGGCGTCCGAGTGGGTCCGCTGGACCATTTCCCGGTGATCCGGGATCTGGTCATCGAGATGGATGACTTCATGGACAAGCTCCGGGCGGTGAAGCCCTGGATGATTCGTGATCAGGAAAAGCCGGTTCAGGAGGGGGAGTATCTGCAGTCCTCCGAGGAGCTGCAGCTCTTCCGGCAGTTCAGCATGTGCATCAACTGCGCCCTCTGCTATGCGGCCTGCCCGGTCTACGCGGCGGACAAGACCTTCATCGGACCCGCCGCCATCGCCCTGGCGCACCGGTATGACATGGATTCCCGAGAAGAGGGCCAGGACCAGCGGGCCGAGGTCATCGGAAGCCACGAGGGGATCTGGGAATGCTCCTTCGTCGGCGAGTGCTCGGTGGTGTGTCCCAAGCATGTGGACCCGGCGGCGGCGATCCAGCGTTCCAAAGTGCAGTTGACGAAGGACCATATCCTTGGGTTGCTCTGGCCCTGGGGGAAATCGTGAGCGCGACTTCCGCACAACGTCCGCCTCGCTATCGGCCCCAGCGGCCGTCCCTCTGGTGGCTGGGCCACGGGCGGTATTTCCTTTTCATGGTCCGGGAGCTCTCGGCGGTGTTCGTGGCGCTCTACGCGCTCAGCTATCTGGTGGGCCTGTATCGGCTGTCTCAAGGGAAGGACAGCTATGAGGCTTACCTGGCCATGCTCCAGCACCCGGCCGTCCTCGTATTCCTGGGAGTGGCCCTGGTCTTCTGCCTGTTGCACACGGTGACCTGGATCCACCTGACCCCCATCGTGATGGTGGTTCGGATGGGGCGGAAGGTGGTCCCGGCCAAGTTGGTGCTGGCGGCAAACTATCTGGTCTGGATCCTGCTTTCCGGGGTCCTCTGGTACTTGGTGGTGAACTGAGATGGGTGTCCGGCTCAAGACGACCGATCCCATCTGGTGGGCTCTTTTCTCGGCCGGCGGCACGGTGGCGGCCTTCCTGGTCCCGGTCCACATCCTGGTGACCGGCTTGGGCATCGGCTGGGGCTGGATTCCCCTCGAGACACTCTCCTACGAGCGGGTTCGGGAACTCTTGGAGAACCCGCTGGTCCGGCTCTACCTTCTGGTTTTCATTTCCTTGCCTCTCTTCCACTCCGCGCACCGTCTCCGGCACATCCTGATCGACCTGGGAGGCGGAGTCCTCAGGACGCCCATCTCGATCCTCTGCTACGGCAGCGCCATTGCGGGAACGGCCGCCGCCGTCTGGCTGCTGGTGTAGGGAGGGGAAGGGTACAGGCGATTTCCAGTCGCCCCCTGGGAAAGGCGACTTTCTTGTCGCCTGCTCTTCGCCGTTACCGAAGATTCGCGAGACCGGAAAGTGTAGAGGGGGAAAGTGTACAGTGGGGACTCCGTCCCCCCTGCCCCCCTGTTCGGCGACAAGAAAGTCGCCGCTCCCTTCGAAACGAAACCTTATTGTCGAAAAATCCGTCTACTTATCAGGGCGTTTACCAAGGCAGGTGAACGAGATGAGGAAATCCAAGTTTGCGGCGGGTGAAAACATGTATGGAACTGTTCATGAAGGCAAGGATCCCGTTTGGCGCCGGAAGACGAATTCGAACCCGTGGGAGCGGGATGAGGTTCTGGAGGCGGAGCCGGCTGGGAACAGGGGAGGGCACGGCGACGACACCATCTACGCCTACCTGAAGGAGATGGGTTCGATACCTCTTCTCACCCCCCACCGGGAGATCGAGGTCGCCCGCCAGCTGGCTCGGGGCCGGGAGCGAATCGCCGATTGTCTGTACCGTTGTCCCATCGCCGTCGGAGAGCTTCTGGTCTGGGGACAACGGCTGCAGGTCGGCGAGATGCGGATTCGCGAGATTGCCCGTCTGAATTCCAAAGCCACCTCGGGAGTCGAGACTGTGGAGTGGTTCCGGGCTCAACTGGGGGCCATTGCGCGTCTGGATGGCCAGGCCCGGCGGCTCTGGCGTCGATGGCGGCAGGCGGTTCAGGATGGAGAGCCCGGCTTCCGGGAACTCCTGGGGTTGGCCCGCGTCCGCGGCGCGATCGCCGGGCGGATTCGTAAGCTCGGTCTGAAACAGGAAGCATGCGACCGGTTGCTCAAGTCGCTCAAGACCTCACTGGAACCGCTCTTGGACCTGCTGAAGAAGAGCGAGAGTCTCCGGCGTAGTCAGACGGACCTGGACCGGGCCAGATACCGGGAGGTCTGCAGCGAACTGGAGCAGTGGGAACAGTCCCGGTGCGTGACCCGGGAGCAGGTGCGCCGAACCTTCGGCCGAATCCGTGACGCCCAGCGCCGGGCCGATGACGCCAAACAGGAACTGGTGCAGTCGAACCTGCGCTTGGTGGTGTCCGTGGCCAAGAAATACCGGGGGCGCGGGCTGGCCTTCCTGGATCTGATCCAGGAGGGGAACATCGGTCTGATGAAGGCGGTCGACCGCTTCAATCACCGTCTGGGATACAAGTTCTCCACTTACGCCCACTGGTGGATCCGGCAGGCGATCCAGCGGTCCCTCTCCGAGAAGGGGAGAACCATTCGACTCCCTGTCCATATCTCCGAGGTCGTCTACAAGTCGGTCCGGACGGCTCGCGAGTGGATGCGGATCTATGGACGCAAACCGAGTACGGAGGAACTTGCCGGAGTCGTGGGCCTGCCGGTGGACCGGGTCCGGAGCATTCTGGATATCGCACGAAAGCCGGTTTCCCTGGAAGCCCCAATCGGCCGGGACGAGGAGGGTAAGCTGCAGGATGTCCTCGAGGACTGCACCAGCGAGTCTCCTTCCGAAGAACTGCTGCGTCAGAGCGTGGCGGATGAGACCTCGGGCATCCTCATGTATCTGGATTCCCGGGAGGAGCGAGTGCTCCGCCTGAGGTTCGGCGTTGGGGAAGACAAGGAGCATACCCTGGAGCAGATCGGCCGCGTTTTCTCCCTGACCCGGGAGCGAATCCGGCAGATCGAGGCCATGGCTCTCCGCAAGTTGCGTCGGGCCTATGCCGGCCGTCGCTCAGTCCAGGCTGCATCACGGTAAGTCCCGCGGCAACCGTCCGGCGGCGCTACTCGATGGTCACGAGGATGGGCCGGGAGGCGTAGTCGACCGACTCTTCCAGGATTCCCAGGCCCCTCATCTTTTCGGTTCGCTCACTGCGGTGCCGCGTGACGACGTAGATGGGAACGGTCATGGGCTCCAGCGATTGCTCCGCCAGAATGTTCAAGGTGCGGGAGTGTTCTCCCTTGCTGATGACCAGACCCGCATTGGTGGACCGCCCGTCTACGAACAACCCGGGCGGGCGATTCTTCACTTCCAGGCCCACCTCGTGGGCGAAGTCATCCGGACAGGCGATTCGGACATGGAGGCGCCCCTGGGTTCCACGCCGCAGGACCAGATGCTCCGGTTCCACCAGGGGCCGGATGGTGGCGGGTGGGACCAGGGAGACCAGGTTCAGCCCGCTGTCCGGGTCCACTGCGGGATGGATTCTTTCCACGCCGCCGATGCTGGACCGCCCTTGGATCTTGAGCCTGTGACCAGGGGGTACCGGAGCCGCTGAAGAGTCCGCGCTGAAGATCAGGGTCGTCTGAAATTCGTCCCGGCGAATGGTCCCCGGCCCGGCGCGGATGCCGGGCGGCAGATCCAGGGCCTCGATCCGGATTTCGTCCCGGAACCCGTCGACCCGCAGGGCCGAGACCACCAGCGGAACGCTCCCGCCCAGAGGGACGTTGGGGCTCCTGGCTCCCGCGCCCCGCAGGTCCCGCTGTTGCATGAAGCCGTCGTCCAGATAGAGCCGGAAATCGGGCCGCGCCGGGCGGACCGTGAGGCGGTACGCATGGCGGGGTCCTCCCGCGCCGTGCAGGTCCCGCAGCCGAACCAGGTAATCTCCGTCCGCCGGGGGGTCGAACAGGAGATACGAGTCCTTGCCGTAGACGGGACCGCCGTCGTCGTTTCGATGGAAGAGGGTCAGGGTGGACGACTCTCCGGCGGCCGGAGCCTCGGGGGGAAGAATTTCCACCTTTCGGGCGTTGTAGTTCTTGGGGTGGTTCTGGGGGCTGGTGCCCAACCAGGCCAGACGCTGCCCCAAGAGGCCCTGGGCCAGGGAAAAGTCGTCCGAATGGCGGAGTCCCTCTTCCAGGCGGACCAGTTCCCGCTCGCTCAGGAGGACGAAATCTCCTCCCCGAAACGCCATTCCGCTGGCCAGATCGAACCGCTGCAGTTGCAGGGAACGGGAGGCCAGGGGTTCCAGGTGGCTTCCTTCGAAGACGGTCCGGAGTCGGGCTCGGGGCAGGGAACGCCCCTGGAGGTCCAGGATTTCGATATGGGAATCCAGGGGAGAATCGAGCCGTTGGGCCGCGACCTCCAGGGCCAGAGGCCGACCGCGGCGAGCCGGAAAGCGGAACACGTCGGCGTCCCGGGTCGAATCGATCCGGCCGTTGACGGTGATGGGAACGGAGATCGGCTGAGCCGTCTCGGGTGCGTCGTTCCCCTCCAGCTCCAAGGTCTCATCATGGGTTCCCACAGCGATCCGAACCGGGTTGAGGGCCGGACCCCGGGGCGTCCGGATCGTCAGGTCCCGAAAGCCGTCCTCTCGCGGCGGCCGATCCCCACGGAGCGTAGTCCTAGTCTGGTCCCCAAGATTGAAGCCCTCCACCCGCGCTTCGACCTCTTCACCTTGCCGCACTCCCGCGGGGAAGAGTTGGGTCACATAGGGAATGGGTCCCATGGTGAGGCGGTAGAAACTCCGGGCGCCGCCTCCGCCGGAAAAATCGGTGACCCGGACGGTGTAGCGTCCTGATCGGGGCAGCCGCAGTCCCAGCATGGCGTCGAGGTCTCGTGGAGAGGCGTTGTTGCTGCTGGCCAGGATGCGTCCCTCCGGTCCCACGAGGGTCAGGGCACCGTCCAGCCGGGAACCCAGGGCGTGGGCCTGGAGTTGGAGCACCAACTCCTCGCCCCGGCGGCCTTGCAACTGGAAGTAGTCTTCCTCTCCCGCTTTGGCGATGGCGCCGTTCACCGTCGCCGGAAGAGTCAACGGTTGGGCTCCGGCGTGGGTGCCGTTGTCGGCGGCTTCCCGGGTCTCGGGGAATCGCCCGACGGCGAAGGGAATCCAATTGCTGGCTCCGTGCCGGGTATTGACTCGGAATCCGTAGATTGCAGGAGGCGTTTCCTCGTGGACCTCGACTTCCAGACGCAACCGCTGAAGCGGGGTCTGGAAACGGCCGTTGGGACCGTCCCAACTCTCAAGGATGCTTGCCGCTATGTCCGAGATACTAAAAATTATATTTTTAGACTCTTTGAGATGTATTCCCTCTAAAACAACTTGAATTCTGGATCCGGCCTGAGCTCCGGTTGGGTTGGCCAGGTAGACCACCGGCGCGGAAGGATAATAGGTCGTGGCCAAGCCCCCGGATAGGGAGCCGAGCATGATCAGGATCAAAATTCCGGGTTTCGGGCGCATCAGTGGTTGAAGAGAAATACCTTGCTCATCATCAAGCCCGCCCAGAAGTCCTCCAGGAGCTCACGCCGCGTCGGCTCCCGCGACGAGGCCGAGTCCACCACCGGGCGGAGAAGTTCCAGGATTTCCGCCTCTTCACCCGGGGAAGGCGGCCGGGAAAGCGAGCTCCAGAAGATCCGGCGGACGATCTCGCGATCCGCGAGCCCCTGGTCGAGCATCCGCTGGAGGTTGCCCTCGGGGGAGCGGAGCTTGGCGCTCAGGAACTCCCCGTTGAGCAGGTGCAGGACCTGGGGAACCGTGGAACTCCGGACCCGCTCCGAGTAGGCGTTGATCTCTCTGGCGGGACGTCCGAAGAGGGTCAGGGCGTAGGAGCTCACCCGGGAGTCGGGCAGTTGAAGGGCCCGCACGCCCTCAGGATGACCCGCGAAGTCCTCGGGCACTCCCAGAACCTGGGACACCACGTCCAGCAGGACTTCGGCGGGGAGTCTCCGGATCAGATAGTGGGAGTGATACTTCCGGTCGTGGCTGTTGCCTTGCGGCCGGGAGCTCCTCTGGTAGGTGGCCGAGTTCATTATGGATCGGATCAGAGACTTGAGGTCGAATCCGGTTCGCACCAGCTCAAGGCCCAGCGCCTCCAGGAGGCGGGGGTTGGAAGCCGCGTTGGTTTCCCGCATGTCGTCGGCGGGATGGACCAGGCCTCGTCCCATGAAGTGATACCAGACGCGGTTCACGACAGCGCGGACGAAGTAGCGATTCTCGCCCGAGGTGAGCCACTGGGCGAGAGGCAGCCGCCGGTCTCTCCCCGGATGGTCGCTGATCGTCTCCACCGACTCCAGAGGACGGGGAGGCAGAGGCCGGCCCAGGCGTGGATGGATCACCTCTCCGCGGCTGGCGGTGAATATGGTGGTCTCTTTCAATGAGTTGGGATTGTCGGCAAACCCGTAGCCCACGTCGTTCTTGCGGCCGACTCGGGAGAAGAAGCTGGAGAGGTGGTAATAGTCGTCCTGGCTCCATTTGTCCAGGGGATGATTGTGGCAACGGGCGCAATTGATGGAGATCCCCATGAAGGTGAGGGTCATGTTCTCCGCCAGGACGGTGGGCTCGTCGTGGAGCAGGTAGTAGTTGGCGGCGCCGTTGGTCAGATTGCTTCCGGAAGCGGTGATGATCTCCCTGACGAAGCGGTCCCAGGGCTTGTTTTCGGCCACGCTCCGCCGGATCCAGTCGTGGAAGGTCCGAGTGGACGCGGGCGTGAGCTTGGAGCTGGAGACCAGGAGGAGGTCAGACCATTTGTAGGCCCAGAGATCCGCGAACTCGGACCGCTCCAGCAACATGTCCACGAGGCGGCTTCGCTTTTTCGGGTCCGGATCGGCCCCAAACCGTCTCGCCTCTTCGCCGCTGGGCAGGATTCCTGCCGCGTCCAGGTAGGCCCGCCTCAGAAATTCCGAATCGGTGCAGAGATCCGATGGGGGAATCCGCATCTGTCGCAGCTTCTCCAAGACCGGATCATCGATGAAATTGTGGCGGGCCGCCGTGCGGAAGACCTCCTCCGGCAGCCGTCCCGAAAAGGGAACGGCGAATCTCGCCGAGGCGATCCGGTCCAAGTACCAGACCGAAAGCATTGCCTCCCCGTGACCCGTCGTCTCCACCAGTCCATCCTCTCCGACCTTGGCCACGGAGGCGTCGCTGGTGGCGTATTTGCCCCAGCGGGTGACGTCCTCGGTCCGCCCGTCGGAGAAGAAAGCCCGGACCACCAGCCGGTGCCTGTCCCCGGGTCGTAGAGTGGCCCGGGAAGGGTAGACTTCCAACCGCTCGATCCTGGGATCGTCGGGAGCGGGGCCCGTGGCTCCGCCCGCGATCCAGTCGGCCAGGATTCGATAGTCGAGGGAGTCCGTTTCCAGCAGTTTTCCTCCGCCGTGGGAGACGGCCAGCGTGGGTTTGAGCAGGATCAGGCTCCGAGACGGCTCCTGGCGGGAGATCCTGCGGCCTCCGGCCTCCCGGGTCAGCGCCCGGTAGTCCTCGTCCGGCGAATAACCTCTCAGCGAGAGCTTGAAGAAGTTCTGTCCCGCTCCGGCGCCGTGGCAGGCTCCGGAATTGCACCCTGACTTGGTCATGACCGAACGGACCTGATTGCGAAAGTCCCGGAGCGGCGGTTGGCCGGCCGATTCCACCCGGACCCGAACCGACGTACTGCGGCCGTCGGGCAGCCGGGCGGTGATTCGAGTTTCTCCGTCGCCCACCGCCCGCACCACGCCTCGAGCGTCCACTCGGGCGACGCCGGGAGACGATGAGACGAATGTCGCTTGCGGGGTCAGATCGGTCTCGGAGCCGCGTTGGGACGTCCACCGGGTCAGGACGAGCCGCTGTGTCGCGTCCTGGCTCTGAAGCGTGATGTCGGGTGGCAACAGCGCCAGTGAACCGGCGCCGGAAACCGTAAGAGTAGACGCGGCCAGCAGGAGAGTCGCGATCATGTGGCGCCGAAGAGCTCCCGGATCGGTTCCACGCCGATTTCCACCACGGGGACGGGCCGGCTGCCCGGTCCGTCCAGCTCGGTGTGAACGCTGATCCCCAGGGCGTGATACAGGCTGGCCAGAATCTCCATGGGCTGCACGGGCCGGTCCCTGGGCTCGCTGGCCGTGCGGTCGGAGGAACCGATGACCTGTCCCCCCACGACCCCTCCGCCGGCCAGGATGAGGGTGCCGCAGGCCGGCCAGTGATCCCGCCCTCCCGCCGGATTGATCTTGGGGGACCGGCCGAACTCTCCCATGGCCACTACCAGGGTCTGTTCCAACAGTCCCCGCTGCTGGAGGTCTTCCAGCAGGGAAGAGAAGGCCTGGTCGAACATGGGCCCAAGGGTGTCGAGCGCGGTCAGGGAGGTGAAGGGGGCCTGGCCGTGAATGTCCCAGGATCCGGCCAGATCGTCGAACATGTTGACCGTCACGAAGCGGACGCCGCGCTCCACGAGCCGGCGGGCCAGGAGACAACTCTGACCAAATCGGTTCATGCCATAGCTCTGCCGCAGCGGGTCCGGCTCCCCGGTCAGGTCGAAGGACTGGCGGGCCTGGCGGGAGGAGACGATCCGGTAGGCCTGGGAAAAATTGGCGTCCAGGAGCCGGCTCTCGGCACAATTCTCTTCGAAATCGAGAAAGCTCCGGTCGATGAGCCGGCGGAACGAAATCCGTCTCCGGGCTCGAACCGCCGAGATGTAATCGGGCGGCCGGAGGTCCCGGACCCGAAAGGAAGGGTCGGAAGGGTCGGAGTCGATGACGAAGGGCTCGTGGGTCTTGCCCAGGAAGCCGGGCCCCTGCCCCTTGTCCGGCCGGTAGGGGAGCAGGATGTGCGCCGGCAGGTCGCCCCGCGCTCCTTTCAGCTTGTCGACGACGCAACCCGGATGGGGGTACTGGATTCCGGGGAGCGGCGGCAGTCCGGTCTGCATCCAGGTCTTGGCCTGGGGATGGGCCGGATTGGTGTGGTAGCAGGAGCGGACCAGCGCGAACTTGTCGGCATGGCGGGCCATTCGGGGAAAGAGTTCGGTGATCCGGATCCCGGCCACGTTGGTGGCAATGGGCTTGTAGGGTCCCCGAATCTCCGCCGGAGCATCCGGCTTCGGGTCCCAGGTGTCCATTTGGGGCGCGCCCCCTTCCAGGAAGAGGAGAATACAGTTCACGTCCTTGTCGGGAGTGGTCCGGCCGGCGGCTCTCAGTTCCATGAAACCGGGCAGGGTGAGCCCCAGGAAGGCCAGGGAACCGGCATGAAGGAAGTCCCGGCGGTGAACTTCTTGGCAGAGATAAGGTGTTGAGGGGCCGTCGAGTCGAAGCATCGTTCCAACTCCCAAGTTTAGACTTTAATCCTTCCCGGTGGAAGCCGCCGGAGCATCGGCATCCATCGGAGCGGCGGTTTCCAACCGCCGAACTCCGGACGAAGCATGGGGTACGGGCGGATGGGGGAATAAGGAGAAATGGGCGACTGGAAATCGCCCTACCACGTCGCCACGACAGGTCCTTCAGAAACCGCCATGGGACGGAGCAGTCCCAGCGTCCCCATGCTATGATCCCCGCCGGGAGAGACGGCATGAGATTGATTTCCAGCTTCTGCTTCGCGGTTTTCCTTGGGGGCGTTCTGTTACCGGGGGTCGCCTGTGCTCCGGGTCCCGAAGCGGATCCTCCCATCCGTCTGGACGATCGGGTCCAACTGTTCGTCGATGACCTGCTCATCGAGCGAATGGACCAGGTCTGGCGGAGCTTGGGCCGGGGAGGCAAAGTGGCCGGGAACCCCCTGATCCGCTCCGACCGGCCCTGGGAGGGTTACCTGATACTTCAACCGGGGAGTGTTATCTACTCTCCGGAAAAGCAGAATTTCGAGATGTGGTACAACACGCTGCCCCGGACCGGTGAAGCCGACATCGAGCAGTTCGTCTGTTACGCCACCTCCAAGGACGGGATCCGGTGGGAGAAGCCGGAGTTGAATCACCTGGAGTTCCGCGGCTCCAAGGCCAACAACATCGTGTTGCGTTGGAACAACTGGAACCATTCGGTGATCCTGGACCCGGAGGATCCGGACCCGGCCCGCCGCTACAAGATGGGCTATTGGCAGACCAGAGATCGGGAACGTTGCGGCATCTGGGCCGCCTTCTCGCCCGACGGCATCCGCTGGACCGATTACGAAAAGAATCCGGTGGTGCCCTGTTGGGCGACGGGAGATACCTTCTCGGTGATGAGGGATCCCGTCTCCCGGCAGTATTGGCTCTATCACAAGACCAATCCCGGAGGTCCCAGAAAGGTGTCGCGGCTGGTCAGCGACGACTTCATTCATTGGACCGATGATCGCCTGGTCCTGGAGCCGGATGCCCACGACCGTCCCGGGACCGAGTTCTACGGACTCTCGGCCTTCCCCTACGGCAGCCAGACCCTGGGACTGCTCTGGGTCTTTCATACCAACATCCAGACCATGGACGTCCAACTGGTTTCCAGCCGGGATGGCGTCGAGTGGGACCGGAGCGTGTACCGGCGGCCCCTGATCTACCTGGGCTACCAGAGGAACGAGTATTCGGGCAAGAGCTTCGACAGCGGGATGATCTGGCCCATTACGGCTCCCGTAGTCAAGGATGGACAGGTCTGGATCTACTACTCCGGGTTCGACAATCTCCACAACGCCCCGTCGGAGGACCACACCGGAGAGATCGGATTGGCCCGCTTGCGGCAGGATGGATTCGTCTCCGTCGACGCCACCGCCGAGGGCTCGGTCCTGACCCGGCCCCTGCAGTTCTCGGGGAGCACGCTCCAGGTCAACGCCCGTCTCCTGAAGAGGGAGGGGGACGCGTCGACGGCGTCGGGAGAAGTGACCTTCAACGACAGTCCCAACCAGGAAGGGTACCTGAGGGTGGAGGTCCAGGACGTGGCAGGCAATCCCATTCCCGGTTACGAAGCCGACAGTTCCAGTCTGGCCCCTGCAGAGGGGGTCTACTCCAAGGTCTCCTGGGAGGGAAATGAGAGCCTGGAAGAGCTTCAGGATCGGTCGGTTCGATTGAAGTTCATTCTGAGCCGAACCCGTCTATATTCCTTCCAAATCAACTGAATTGAAGGGACGTTTCTGGCGGCAATTGTAACCCCCTCCTGGGCGCTCCGGATCTTCGGGACCCTGACTCTGTTGATGGGCTTCACCCTGACCGGAGCCGGTGCGACACCGGACGGTCACACTTGCACAGTGGACGTTCGCATCACCTCTCCCCTGCCATTCGGCCAGATTCCCATCGACCCCTGGATCGACTTTGCCTCCCTGGCCGCGGACGCTGGCGCCGGCGGGGTTCTGGATCCCAACTCGATTCGGGTCGTGGATGCGGTGTCGGGGAGCCCTGTACCTCATGCCCTGAGCCGCGACTTCCACCACGGACAGCAGGGACGGGTCCAGTGGGTGGTGGGGGACCCGGAGCATAGAGACTACCGGATCCGGTTTCGGGTGAGCCCCGTCCGTCCGCCGTTGAAACCGCGTCCTTACGTTCCCATGATCGGCACCGGCGACCTGCTTCGCTACAACGCGGGGGAGCCGAAACCCATATCGCTTCCCATCCTGGGCGCCCTGGTGGACCTGACGGGAGACGGAAAGCGGGATCTGGTGGGGACCGGCATCTACACCTATTCGCCCGACCGTCCACCCGGCGGAATCGTCTGCTACCCCCGAGTCGGTGGCACCGGCGAGTTCCGGTTCGGGGACCCCGTGGCGATCCGGTACCTGGAGGAGTCCGGTTCTTCGGAACCGCGGTATCTGCGCGCCGGTTACCTCCACTTGGACGCCGGAGACCTGAACGGCGACGGTCTGGTCGACCTGGTCTATGCCTCGCCCGCCGACGGCTCCCATCAGAACCTCCGCAGTGCAGGAGGTTGGATCGTCTTCCTCCTCAACACCGGACGACGAGACGACGGAGGGCTTCCCATCTTTCGGGACTTCGGCCGCATCTCCCGTCCCCGGGACTGGTGGGGGCCGGTTCGCATCGTGGACCTGGACCGGGACGGTGTTCTCGACCTGGTGGTGGGGTCCATGTTCCGAGGCAACAGCATTCCTCCCGACGGCCGCGGGTACTTCATTCGGAATACCAATCCCGGAGGTTGGCCGTTTCAGCCCGCAACTCCGGTTCGAATCGATCCGGGCGTGAGAGCCAGTTTCCAGGACCTGGACGGCGACGGTCTGCCGGACAGTGTCTGCCTGGTTCATGACCCCGAGTCCGAAAGAAAGAAGTATTTCAAACGTGTGGCCTGGCGCCGAAATCTGGGTGGGACCGTGCCCCGCTTCGGTCCGCCCCGCCTGCTGGAACAGATCGATGTCCGGGCCGCCTTCTTCACCGCATCCGTGCCCGCGGGTCCCCGCCGGGGAGTACTGGTGGCCTACGATCACTTCCGAAAGTTAGCTTTCTTCGAGCAGGTTCGAAGCCGTCCCGGAAAGGAACCGGCTTTCCGCCGCCAGGAGGCGCTGTCGCTTTCCGCCCATGCGATCCTGGGGGAGCAACCCACTCCCTATCCCTGTGATTGGGACGGAGATGGGGACTGGGACCTGCTGGCCGGCGACGGATTCGGTTTTGTGCGTGTCCTCATCAACGAAGGCTCGGGGACTCGACCCGTCTTCGTCCGGGAACAGCCGGTCCGGTCCCAGGGAGAGCCGATCCGTCTCTTCATGAGCCAGGTTTTTCCCGGTCTGGAGGAGTATGGCCACAACATGGGGTACACGCACCCGGTCTACGTCGATTGGGACGGAGACGAATTACCGGACCTGATGCTGCCCAACCTCACCAACCGGATCTACTGGTACCGGAACATCGGCACCCGGAGCCGTCCCAGGTTCGGACCCAGGCTCCAGGTCTTGTGTGAGGGCTATCCCGACGGAAAGGAACTCCTGGCCGCCACCGCCAAGCTCCTGGGTGCCGGCACCGGACAGTGGAAGAAGCGGGTTCCCAACCGTCACCAGCCGTTCCGGTGGAGGGCCCGGGCCGCGTTCGCCGATCTGGACGGGAACGGTCTCACCGATCTGGTCACGGCGGCCGCCGTGACCCGGGAGGCCCACCTGTTCCGGCGGTTCCAGGACCAAGAGGGTTCGCTTCGGCTCCGGGACGATGGACCCTTTCGCCTCCCCGGCGGCGACACCATTCAGGGGGTTGATTTCCAGCCGACCCAGTTCTTCCTGGTGGACTGGAACGGGGACGGCCTGCTGGACCTCTTCTTCAACGAATGCCGGCGCAAGTCGGGTGCGTGGGACCACAATCCCACCCGGCCTCTCATCTATCCCAATGTCGGCACCCGGACCGAACCGCGCTTCGGCCTGCCCCAGGTTCTGGCCCTCTTCGGAAAACCGTTGGAAGGGCTTGCCTCACACGGTCCCTACTACGGTTTTCGGGACCTGGACGGTGACGGCAAGCCCGACATCCTGGCCTCTCCCGAAATGGGGACCTATTTCTTCTACCGGCACACGGCGCTGGAACTGGACTCCCGGCCCACCGTGCGATTGGGCCGGGCTGTCGTGTCGGACCGGTGAAAACGTATGCGCGTTTCTAAGAAATACCCACTTCAGTCCCGGAAACCGAACGTCGCCGGGTGCAAGGCTCTATGGATACTCCTGTGGGTCATGCTAAGCGGCTCGTTGGGCTGGGCCTCATCTCCACCACGTCCCAACATCATCCTGATCATGGCGGACGATCTGGGCTACTCGGATCTGGGGTGCTACGGAGGGGAGATTCGGACCCCGAATCTGGACCGCCTGGCCCGCAACGGTCTTCGTTTTTCCCAGTTCTACAACAACGCCATCTGTCCCGCCAGCCGGGCGTCGCTACTCAGCGGACTCTACTCCCAGCAGGTGGGAGGCAGCCGATTCCTGGGATGCGTCACCCTGGCGGAAGCGCTCGGGGCCGCCGGGTACCGGACCCTCATGTCGGGCAAGTGGCACCTGGACGGCCATCCCCTGAAACGGGGCTTCGAGCGTTACTACGGGCTCCTGACGGGCACCTGCAACCACTTCAATCCGGGCCGGCAAAGACCGGGGGAGCCGGAGCCGGGAAAGAAATTCCCCGACGACGATCAACCCTTTTCTGTAGAAGGGAAGGTCATCCGCCCCTACACGCCGGAGGACCGCCGATTCTACAGCACCGACGCCTTCACCGATCAGGCGATCCGTTACCTGGAGCAATATGCAGGGGAGGAACGGCCCTTCTTTCTCTATCTGGCCTATACCGTGCCCCACTACCCGCTCCACGCCTGGCCTGAAGATATCGCCCGCTATCGGGGACGCTTCATGGCCGGTTGGGACGTCCTTCGCCGGGAACGCCACCGGCGTCTGGTCCAGGAAGGGATGGTCTCTGAGCAATCGGAACTATCGTCACGCAGCCGTCACGCGCCCGCCTGGGACGAAGTGTCGGACAAAGAGGCCTGGGACCTGAAGATGGCAGTCTACGCCGCCATGGTGGACCGGATGGACCAGAACATCGGCCGCCTTCTTCAGGCCGTGCGCTCGCTGGGCAAGGAGAGCAACACCCTGGTTCTGTTCCTCTCCGACAACGGTGCCAGCGACGAGGATCGCACCCGGACGCCCGAGCTGCCGCCGGGACCGGTGGAGTCGTACCGATCGGTGGATCTGCCTTGGGCCAACCTGAGCAACACGCCCTTTCGCCAGTTCAAACGATGGAACCATGAAGGCGGCATCGCCACGCCCTTGGTGGCGTACTGGCCCCGGGGCATCGCGCGCCCGGGAAGGGTCAGTTCGGAGGTCGGCCACCTCATCGATATCATGGCCACCTGTCTGGAGGTTGCGGGAGCCGACTATCCGTCGGAGGTCAACGGGATGAAGATCCCGCCGCTCGAGGGCCGGAGCCTGCTCCCCATCTTCCAGGAAGAATCCCGAGCGGCCCATGAGGCGCTCTTCTGGAATCAGCGTGGTCTCTGGCGGGCGGTCCGGCAGGGAAGGTGGAAACTGGTCTCTCCCGACCACTGGATTCGCTACCAGCCTTGGCGGCCCGCGGGGACGGACAGGTCCGTTCCAACGGCCCCGCGGGATCCCGGAGGACTGTGGCAGCTCTTCGACATGGATGCGGATCGCACTGAGCAGCGAGACCTTGCGTCCCGGTATCCGGACCGGGTGAAGAAAATGGGTCGTCTCTATCAAGCGTGGAAACAGAGGATTTCGGAGGACTGGAAATCGGCCCTGGAAGGAGAAGTGAGAGTTGAGGAGTGAGAAGCTCCGGTCTCGTGTTTTGGAATTTGTCTCACACGACCCGTAGCGGTGAACCTTGTGGGTGCCCTCTTCCGTCCATAACAGGGCAAGATGCGATCAATATGAAGATTCGGGGACTGGAGAGCCCCCGCTCCGGGGGAGAACTTTTGGTTCCGGCTACACCGGGTTGGGAACTTGGAAGTTTTGATTTCTCCCAGATGGGAGGCGTACGTATCACGCTTTGGTAAGTCTTTACGGAATATCTACTGAGAACGTTTCGAGATTCCTGACCGGAACGATCCGCCATCTTGTGTCCGTCCTCACGCTGGGGACCTGCCTGTTCGCCGGGATCCAGCTCGAACCCGAAGCGCCTCGATGGGGTCAGGACTTTGTCGTACGGGTCACTCCGGATTTCCCCCGGGGACGACTTTATTCAGACGATCGTGTGTACGTCAACTTGTCGACCTGGCATCAAGACGTCCTCTCCACCGTCAACGAGAAGGCCGTTTGGGACGGAGAGGCTTTCGTCGCTCGGCTGACGTTACCTGGTCACTGCGAATGGGCCTCAATCAGGATCCGGACGCCGGAAAGGTTTTTTCGCGGCATGGGTTTTGCACCTCGAACGGATGCCGGTGAAATGCCGCCCGGAACCCGGGTCATGGCGTTATGCAGACCGCGTAGGGACCTCTCGGCGTGCAACGAGGCCATCGACCGCGCACTTACTGAGAACCCGGATCTGTGGTGGATCTACCCGAAGGCCTGGGGACTGAAAGAAAGGATCTTGAAGAATCTCGACAGCAATGAAGTCATTTCGCAGCTCCGCAGGATGGAGTCGCACGAGAAGAGGCCATCACTGCTTCGGACCCTGGCTGTCGGTTATTGGCTCACAAAGCGGTCCGACCGCGCGTTTGAGAGTTTGACCGAACTCTGTACTCGGTTTCCTGGGTCGAGATACTCTGTCCAAGCGCTGAACGAAGCCATTTACGGGATTTCGACTCGGGGTTTGGACCCCTTGAGCGGTCCGTTGGAGAAACTGCAGGCGAAGGTCGTAGACGAGGCGCCGACGAATCCACGTCTGTGGAAGGACAGGAGATCCGTCCTCTGGCTCAGGAGCAATTCAATCGTGAGCCTGGACGCCATGCGCAGCCTGTTCGAAGCCTGGGTCGAAGAGGACCCGGTCGATCCCCATCCCTATTTGCTGCTGGCGAACGCTCTGTCCAGGGAGGGGACCTCGGACGAAGAAGCCGGTCGACTCATCGACCGGTCTCTTGATCTCTATTACACGCCCCGAGCCTTTGTTGCCGACAAGCGCCTGCGGGATCTGGCCTACAGAGTTCGCGCCCGGCTTCGGCTCCGGAACGGGGATGCCGAAGGGGCACTGGCCGACATCAAGATGGCTCAAGCAGACGAACGAGGCCGATCGGCGGAGGATCTCGAAATCGAGGCGGTAATCTGGAAAAGCATTGGCCATCTCCGCCGGTCCGAAGAGATCCTCGTGGACGCCTATCGAATGGGATCCGCGACGGCTGAGGAGCTGTTGAAGGACGCCTACGTGGCCCGCACCGGCGACAACCACGGTTTCAAGGATTACGTCATGACCCGGTTGACCGGCGACATGCCGGAACCGGAACCCGGGCCGGAGATCGAAGGGACGACGCTGGACGGCATCACTCTGACTTCCAAATCACTGAGGGGGAAGCCGGTGGTCGTAAATTTCTGGTTCACCAGCTGCGGCCCTTGTATCAAGGAAATCCCCGATCTGAACGACCTGGCGAACGAGTTTGCAGGGAAAGCCCGATTTCTGGCATTCGCCACCGATGACGCGGAACCGATCAGGCAGTTCCTGAAGGGCCGTGAGTTCCGATACGAGATCGTTCCATCGTCCAGCCGGCTGGCAAGGGCATTCGGAGTGGAGGCGTACCCGAGCCACTACATCATCGACGGCAACGGCAATGTCGTCTGGAGAGCCCTTGGAGCCGGCCCAAAAACCGTCGAGATCCTGGGAGACATACTGCAGAGACTGTTGAGGGGAAAGCCGATTCCGGTGAAGGGTCCAAGACAACGGCGAGGGTAGTCCGTCGGCACCACCGCAGTATCGAAGCAGAGGGTCTCGGCGAGCGCATTTCCGGGCGGTGTTCCAACCTTAGCTTCCACAGTGAATTCTCGACTTGATTCTCAAAACCAAGTTTTCAGTTGAAATAAGGTATATGACGTACTATCTTATACGTATGTCAAAATCCTTAAGTCGTCAGGAATTGGAAATCATGAAACTGATCTGGCGTCTGGGTGGGGACGAGGTCACCGTTCGGGACGTCTACGAGGAACTGCGCCTGCGGCGCCGGATCGCGTACACGTCTGTCATGGGCACCATGCAGAACCTGGATCGGAAGGGATTTCTCCGGAAGTGGAAGGAGGGCAGGGCCCACATCTACCAGCCCACCCGTCCCCGGGAAGAAGTGATCCGGGAGGTGGTGACCGATCTTGTGGAGCGGGTATTCGGAGGGTCCAGCGAGGCGCTGATGCTGCATCTGGTCCAACGGCACGACATCTCCAAGGACAAGCTTCGGGAACTGGAAGAGCTGATCGAGGAAGAGGGATGAGCCTGGAATTGTGGCTCTCCAATCTCTGGTTCTACAGCCTCCAGACCGGAATCCTGATTCTGGTGGGTGGACTTCTCGCCTGGATATTTAGTCTGCGCGACCCCGGTGGTTTGTATGTCTATTGGCGGTTGCTGCTGGCGGGGTGCCTGATCCTGGTTTTTCAACTTGGTGTGCCGGCCCCCTTGCCCAGTTCCGTACCGCTCCTACCGTTGTCCTTGATCGAGCATCCCGTTATTCCTCCTTCTTCCTTGCCAACGGTAGAGCCCCGGTCAGTTGTCAATGTGTATCCGTGGCTTGCCGGGCTTCTGGTCACCGGCCTCCTGCTCCGTCTGATCTGGCTGGGAGTCGGTTTCTACCGGCTCCATCGCATTGAAGGTAGAACCAGACGCCTATCGCTGCCTCCGCATCTTCAGCTGCTTGAGGCAGAGTTGGGCGTCTCCGCGCGCTATTGTGTCTCGCCCGAGGTCGCCGGGCCCGTCAGCTTCGGCTGGTTGCGGCCGGTGATTATCCTCCCCGAGTCGTTCAGCCAATGGGGGAAGGAGATGCAAAGAGCGGTGGTCTGCCATGAGTTGCTGCATGTGAAGAGAAGAGACTGGGTGTGGAACACGGCGGACGAGTTGGTGAAGAGCCTATTCTGGTTTCACCCGCCTTTCCACTGGCTGATGCGCCGCATTCAGTTGACGCGGGAGCAGGTAGTGGACCGGCAGGCTATCGCAGTTTTGGGCTCCAGGAAGACCTATCTTCAATCTTTGGTGGAGATCGCAAGGCAGGATAATTCCGCCTCCTCTCTGCCTGCTCCGTTGTTCCTGAAGGAGTGTCAGCTCAGCCGTCGCGTACGGCTATTGCTGCAGCTCAGGGAGGTAACGATGTCCAAGAAGAGAACCATCGTCTCGTTGACAGTCAGTTGTGTGCTGCTGGTGGCGACCGGATGGTGGAGTTTGTCCGCACTTCCCCTGACGGTCCCTCCGTCGGCACGATTTCCGCAGGCGGAACCTGCGGCTCAGGAACCGATTCGGGTAGGAAGCAACGTCATGAAAGGCAAGCTGGTCCACCGGGTCGATCCTGAGTACCCGGCGCATCTGGCTGCGGTTCGACGGGTGGGTCTCGTCATTTTGTCAGCGGTGATCCGGAAGAACGGAGAAGTTCGGCAGGTGGACGTTTTGCGAGGCGCCAAAGACGGTCCCGCCGTGGATTCTGCGGTTGTGGAAGCGGTCAGGCAGTGGCGTTATGAACCGTATGAACTCAATGGGATACCCATTTCGGTGACAACCACCGTATTCGTTCACGTACCGCAAACGGAAACAGCCGCAGACGAGCCCGTACATGTGGGCGACAATGTCATGGAAATGAGGCTGATCCACCGGGTTGACCCTGAGTACCCTCCACAGTTGGCTGCGGCTCGACCAATTGGTCTGGTCATATTGTCCGTAGTGATTAGAAAGAAGGGAGAAGTTCAGCAGATGGAGATCGCGCGCGGCGAAACAGGCGAACCCGCTTTGAACTCGGCGGCCATGAAAACCGTCATGCAGTGGCGTTACGAACCTTTTGCTTTGGATGGTGTACTCGTTCCAGTGAGAACGTCCGTTGTCGTTCGCTTCCCGCCCGAACAAATCGGTTCCCACAGGGCCGACGATGTGATTGGTGAGATGGTACGCCAGAGCGAGAGATTGCAGAAGGAAATTGAGCATGTTGTCAGCGAGGTGACCGGGTTCGATCTAACGAGGTTAAGTCAGGAGATCCAGCGTGAGGTCGAAAGGGTGCGGAAGGAGATTGAACGTGTCGGGAGCGAAATGTCTGAAATGGATCTCCGAATGTTGGGACAGTCTGATTTTGTTATCCGCATTCTTGGGACTGATCGGAACGAAGTACACTGTCGATGAAGTGAAACAGGAATACAAAAAGATTTTCCAGAAAAAGGTCGGGGAACACCCAGAAATCGGACCGTACATGAATACGGAAACCAACAAATTGCCCCCTGAGCACTTCCTTCATGATTTTGTCGAAGAAAACTATTGGCTGATTCATTACCTGCAAGTAAATAGGGTGGACGAAGACTTCGGGAAGCTACAGGAAATGAGAGACAGCCCTGCTGCGCTCGCAGAATATTATCATCGCACGTTGGTTGAGGATCACAGTTTTAATCGTTTGCTGCTTACTCTAGTCAGCAGGCACCTCAATAGCCGAGGAATAGAACTGGCCGGCCATACGGACGCAGCCAGACAGACGATATCCGCCGACCATTTGACCGGAATCGCCGTACGGTTCTTTTTCCCGAACGAGATTACGGACAACGGGCGGATCAAAGCGTCGATATGTGCCGGAATACACGGTCTGAAGGACTTCGAGGGCGAGCGGGATTTGATGTTGGAAGCGTTCTGCTACGAAGCTATCTTCAACGAGTTAGGATCTCGACAGTACGGCATGCTGGACGAGTTCAAATCGATCCTGGGCCGAGTCAGAGGCCTTCAACTGTCCACGGACAAGGAGATGAAACTCAACCGTGCTCAAGGGGCAGTGTGGGCACTGCTTGCTTCCAATGAAAAGCTCCGAGAAGTGCTTTCAGACGCTTACAAGTCGAAGGAAGGAATTCTGCCCCTTGTGGTAGAAGGCTTGGAACCCTGAACGAGACATGCTGTCTCGGCCAGCTTGGCGCCTCATCCCTCGTAATCGCTGCTATAGGTGACTTGAAGGGCGTTGTTGAACAGGTTCAGTAGCTGGATCAGGCCGATCAGAAAGGTCAGCTCGACGATCTCCTCGTCCGAGAATTCCTGCCGGAGCCGATCGAAGAAGGCCTCCTCGATACCGTTCGCATCGCGGATCGCACGGGTCGTATAGCCCAGCGCCAGTGCCTCCCTGCGGGTCAGATGCTCTGGTGCATCCAAGTCCTCGATCTGCGGTTCCGGAATGCCGATCATTCGCATGATGGCCTGGTGGGAGTTGGTGCAGAACTGGCATTCGTTGAGAAGCGAAGCTTTCAGGATCACCTTCTCTTTGAGCGCCCGCTCCAGAATCCCGCCGGGGTAAACTCCTTCTCCGGTTTCTCCAAAAGCTCTCAGAATCTCGGGCCGCAACGACATGGCCTGGAGCATCTCGACCGGCACCCGCCCCGCCTCGGCAAGAGCCCGGCTCTCTTCGAACGCGGATGAACCGCTCATTTCCCGAAAGACCTGCCTGACTCGCTGGGAATCGACACTCACTCGCATACGCGCCTCCCATCGAAGGGTCCCATCATCAGGACCGAACTACTGGAATTCTCTCAGTTTCGCATCTAGCATTCATATAAGGTGACGGTACAGTGCTTTTTCCGGGCCGCACATCCGAGGAGGTGAACAGATGTCCGCTTCGAATCGTCGAGCTTTCTTGAAGGAATCGGGTCTGGGTCTAACGGCGGCTGCCGTCGGGTTGACTCCCGCGGTGGGCAGCGTTCTGGGCGCCAACGACCGCCTCCACGTGGGGGTCATCGGTTGCGGCGGCCGGGGGCGCCGGCTCGGCGAGAACTTCGCCGCCCTGGAAGGTTGCCGGGTGACCCATGTCTGCGACCCGGACTCCCAACGCGTGGCCCAGGCCTTGGAGCAGACCGGCGCCGGTCAAGGGGTCGCGGACCTCCGCTACATTCTGGACGATCCGGAGGTGGATGCGGTGGTCATCGCCACCTGCGATCACTGGCACGCTCCGGCTGCCATCCTGGCCTGCCAAGCCGGCATGCACGTCTACGTCGAGAAGCCCTGCTCCCACAACGTCCGCGAGGGGCGCCAGATGATCGAGGCCGCCCGCCGTCACGGCCGGGTGATGCAGCACGGCACCCAGAGCCGGTCCAGCTCCGGCGTGATCCGGGCCATCGGGATGCTCCGGGAAGGAGTGATCGGCGAAGTCCTGGTGGCCAAGCACGTGAACAGCCAGAAACGGCGCAACATCGGGCACGAAAAACCGTCCCGTCCCCCAGAGCACCTGGATTACGAGCTTTGGGTCGGCCCCGCCGAATGGGCCGAATACCAGGCCAACTATGTCCACTACCACTGGCACTGGTTCTACAATTTCGGCACCGGGGACATCGGTAACGACGGCGTCCATGGCATCGACCTCGCCCGCTGGGGCCTGGGGGTCGAGACCCACCCCAGTCTGGCCACCGGCTACGGGTCCAAGCTCTACTTCGACGACGACCAGGAATTCCCCGATACGTACACGGTGACGTTCGTCTATCCCGGAGGCGCCGGCGACTCGCGGGAGCGCCTGCTGGTCTACGAACAGCGCATCTGGTCGCCCTATCGCCACGACGCTCAGGACAACAGCCTCTATTTCTACGGCACCGAAGGAATGATGACGCTGGGAGGGCAGGGAATCCGGGTCTACGGCAAGGAGAACGAACTGATCCGCCAGGAAGAACGGTACGAACTCACCAGGGGTGTCCATCAGAAGGACTTCCTGGACGCCATTCGATCCGGGGGTCGCCCGGTGGCCGACATCGAAGTGGGCCATCTCTCTTCCACTCTCCCCCATCTGGGGAACATCGTGGCCCGGACGAATCGAAGCATCCGGTTCGACCCGGATCGGGAGCAGATCGTGGGAGACGACGAGGCCAATACGCTGCTGGCCCGCCGCTACCGGGCCGGTCACTGGGCCGTACCCGGTTGAGGTGCAAAGATCAGGCTTTCAGCGATAGCGTCGCTAAGAGCTGACACACGGCCCCGGGTCGTGAAGGGCGAGCCGAGCCTCGTCTGACGGAGTTCCGGGAGGAACACAGCATGGACTACAAAGCGATTGCCCGCGAATACCACGAGAATGGATTCGGGGTGGTTTCCGGGTTCGTCTCAGCAGAGGAACTCGTTGTGGTGGATCGACAACTCCGCCTTTATCTGCAGGAGGCCCTTTCCGATCTGGAACCGGGCGAAGCCTACTATGAGGATGGCGGCAGTGGTGCGGTGCGTTGCGTTTTCAGGATCAACCAACGCTCCGACTATTTTGCGAGCTTGATGCGGGATCCTCGTCTGATCGGCCTTGTAGAAGCGCTCTATCCCGGCGCCGCGGCGGAGGCGGATGGCGTGATGCTGATCGACAAGGCCCCCTACGCCACATACCAGTTCCCCTATCATCAGGACAACGCCTACCAGTTCTGGAACCCGGCGGAGGCCGTCGCCGTCACGTTGGCCCTGGATGAGGCCGATGACCGGAACGGGACCATCGTCTGCCTGAAGGGCTCGCACCAAGCTCCGATCCTGCCGCACCAGCCTTCGGGCGTCACCGGCGCAAGTCTGGGGCTCGTGGAGAAGCCGGACCTCACCCGCTACCCTGAAGTGTCACTCGCCCTGAAGCCCGGGGATCTCTCGGTCCACCATGTGAATGTGATCCATCGTACCGGACCAAACCGCACCGCTGATCACAGGCGCAACCTCGGCTTCGCCTACCACTCTTCCAGAGCCCGGCGGGACCGGGAGGCCCACGCCCGCTACCAGAAACATCTGGGCCGGATCAACACCTCTATCGGACAGGATGACTGATCGGTAGATACTATCGGCGTGACCGCCGGGTGGGTGCCACTGTAGGGGCGCCCCTTGTGGGCGCCCAGGCCGAGCATGATCTGGCATCGGTGGGCGAGATTTCGACCGTCACGCGGAGGGCAACCACAAGGGTTGCCCCTACGATCGGAGAAGCAGCACGGCGCGTCGACGGGGCGGAAATTGTAGGGGTGCCCTTGTGGGCGCCCAGGGCGAGCGTGATCTGGGATCGGTGGGTGAGGTTTCGACCATCACCCGGGGGGGAACCACCTTGTTGGTCCCTCTCCGCGGGACGCTTAGTGAGAGGCGACAGCGGGCACCCACAAGGGTTGCCCCTACGTCCCGATCCTCGTTCAACCCTGCGTCCCCTGTTCTCCCGAACTCCCAGAAAAATGGGGAAACTCCAGCTCCGAGTCGCCTTGATCGGTTGTGGACGCTGTGCCATTCTCGCAGCCAGTGGCAGAGACTTCTCCCGACACCACCTCCTCGCCCCGAAACATCACCAGGAAACGCCTGACGCGGGATCTCATTCGACTTGGGGTCCGCCGGGGGGACTGCGTCATGCTTCACAGCTCCCTGAGCAGCCTGGGATGGGTCGAGGGGGGTGCGGCGACGGTAGTGGAGGCCTTCCTGGACGCCATGGGACCGGAGGGGACGTTGCTGACGCCAGCCTTCACCGGCGGCGCATGGACCGAGCACATGGCCCTTCCGGACTGCCGCGACGTCTGCCCCCAGCCCTTCTGTCCCAGCCAGTGGGCCAGCCGGGAGGGAGCCATCCCCAACGCTGCGCTGGAGCGTCCCGGCCGTCTCCGGGGCTGCCATCCCACCCACTCCTGGATTGCCAACGGGTCGCGGCGCCAAGAGGCCCTGCGGGGACAGCGGGAGTGTCCCACGCCCTGCGGACGGGGAAATCCGTTCGAGAAGGTGGTGGAGTGGGACGGGTGCATCGTCATCTTGGGAGTCGGCGTCGACACCATCACGCTCTGGCACTACTACGAGGATCTTCTGGGAGTGGACTACTTGGGCTACTACCATCCGGAGGCGCGCCATCTCTCCTACTGCGCCACCGGCAAGCGAATCCAGTATGACTACCCCGGGATCATGCAGGACGTGGTCCGGGCCTCGGGGATCATGACCACCAGAAAGGTGGGCCGGAGCGATTCGGGGTTGATACGGGCTCGTGCCTTTCGCCGATTCATGGGCACCATCATGGCCGACGATCCTGATTGCTTCGTGTTGAGACCGGCGGATGCTGAGAACGGCGACTTGGCCGCCGACGCCTTGGCCAAGGGGGCTGCCATGCTTCGAGCCTGGCGCCGTGGGCCGGCGGAGCTATCCGAGTGGAGCGAGGTTTCGGCGGGTTGCGACGACGAACTGGTGCGGGAAGACTGCCCCTCGTTCGCCGGCTACCATGAAGCTGCCGGCCGGCGATGGCCCCTCTGCTGGGCCAACGACCGGCATCCGGAGCTGCACCACCACGGTGGTATCTTCGATCGTCTGGGAAAGACCTGCTGCGGCCAATGTTCCTGGCACCTTCGCTTTCCTCGGGAACTGGCTCAGCCAGGGGACTGACCCGAATATCTCACCGGGGAGCGAAACGGAAGGCAAACAGGTCCGCGTCCCTCAGGACGAAGCGAAGCCGCACCTCTCGTTCGGCCAGCTCGCCGACGTCCGGACCCTTCTTCCAGCGGACCTCCCGCTCCAGTTCGTCTCCGAAGTTGGGCGGGGAATCTTCCAAGCTGTAGCCCTCCAAGGGATTTCCCGAGGCGTCCTGGATCTCCACCTGAAGGCTCCCCGCCGCCGAGCTGGAAAAGTTCAGCAGCAGGCGGTCTCCCTCGAAGCGAATGGGGCGAGTGACGATCTCCCCGCCCGACATGGGCGCCGAGACCGACACGAACCCGTCCAACCTCAGCGTGTAACGCCGCAGGTTGAGACTTTCTCCTGTCCAGTACCCCTCGGTGGCGTACATCGAAATCTCGTTGGGCGCCCCCTCGATGTGGCTTCGGGTCTCCACCAGACCCCAGTTCTGATTGTTGTCCCCGTAGACCCAGTTATCCACCGGTCTCAGACCGGGACGGATGAAGGCATCCGGCCAACGGTGGAAGTGGATCCGGTCGCGGCTCGCCATCAGCAGGCCCTCGGTGAGGCCGGTTCCGTAACGCAGGCTGACGCCGGCTCGCAGCCGGCGATGCTCCAATCCGGGGAGGGCTCTCATGGAATCGGACCATCCCCGTTCGAGGTAGCGGTTGGGAAACCCCAGCAGGATGTGAGGGGCCCGGTGATAGGGAGTGATCTGGTTGGTGTAAAGATGTTCGTCCCGGGAGCCGGGGTAGTTCAGCCAGACCGGATCGGTCCAGGTCAGAAAGTCCTGGGAGGTTCCGGTCATGACGTCCCGGATGCCCTTGGTCTTCGGCTGATTCTCCGCAGTGGGCCTGAAGTCGCGGTGGTATTCGCGGTACTCGTTTCTGACCGAGTCCCAGAAAGCCAGGTTCTGGGAGTCGAAGTAGCCCTTGGTGATGACCAGCCGGTCCGCCATCAGCTCCCAGTGGATGCCGTCGGCCGACTTCCAGGCGTAAAGGCCCCGGAGTCGGCTCCAGGAGAGGGCCTTGTAGCGCGCATCGGGCGAGGCCGCCGGGTTGGCGTCCTTGAAGGGGACGAAGTTGCGGATGATGTCGCCGTTTGGGAGCCGATCCATCAGGATGTTGTTCCGCTTCGACCCCTCGAACTCGACCAGTCCCAGTTGGGGCCGGTACCAGTGGATTCCGTCCAGGCTTTCGGCATAGCAGGTCACCTGCCGGCGTGGGAACTTGAGCGTCTTTCCGGTCTCGAAGTGCCAGCCCCGGTAGTACATCCGGTAGCGGTTTCCGTCTTGGAAGATAGTGAAGGTGAAGCAGGCATTCCCTTCCCAGGGACGATCGGTGACCAGAGCCACTTCCCGCGGAAGCGGGCGTTGCAACTGGAGCCGGGCCTCGCCGCGGAGTTTTTCCACCAAGCTCGGTTCCACGAACAACTCCAGGCGGGAACCGACGTCCAGGACCTCCGAGTGGAGGTTCCAGCAGAGCATGGGGAAGAGCATTGCGATGATCCGCCGCCTACTGATAGGAGAGGTCAAGGTCCGGTTCATTCCTGTCTGTTCCTTTCGCGTCAGTCCAAGGTGCGGGCCGGGAAGATCCGCGACAGTATCAGCGCCGATCCGAACGTGATCAGCGAGGAGACCGGGATCACCCACATCCAGGCCAATCGAGGGAGGCCGAAGAGCCAGTGGCCCTGAGCCCAGACCAGGCCCGCCGACATCCCCGCCAGCGCCGAAATCATGACCACGAGCCCGCTGCCCCGGACCTTCAGGATGGCCAGAAACATCATGGCCCCCAGAGTGCCCACCAGGAAGCTGCTGATCCGGCCCGTCAGGTCGAAGAGGTTCCCCCGCTGATCGTCGGGAATGGAGTCCAGCAGGAAGCAGGTCAGGATCGCCACGATCCCCGCGGCCACGGTGACGATCCGGGCCAGGATCAACTCGGCGCGGGGGCTGACGGCCGTGGTCCGCAGGCGCCCGTAGTAATCGGTGATGACCACGGAAGAGATGGAGTTGATCCCCGAATCCAGGCTCGACATGGCGGCGGAGAAGAGGGCGGCCACCACCAGTCCCGCCAGACCCCGGGGAAGGACGTAGCCGATGAAGTGCGGGAAGACGGTGTCCGTGTCCGCAGGCAGATGAGCCAGATAGTAGGAATGGAGAGCCATCCCGCAGAGGCTCAGAAGCAGAGTGATGACGACGCTCGCCGTCAGGTTGCAGGCGAAGGAGCGTCGTGCCGACACTGCCGAGTCGGTGCTGAGATAGCGCTGCACGGCCACCTGGTCCCCGGCCGCGGTGCAGATCCACCAGAAGAGGGTCCAGGTGATCATTCCGAACCAGCTCAGCCTGACCGTAGGATCAAGGCTGAAGAGGGGTTGCGATTCCATCTCGGCCGCCCCCATCTGCTGGTACCAGGTGACGGGTCCGGTGCCGGCGTCGAAGGCGATGTAGCCGATGGTGAAGAGGGCGCCCCCCAGGAGGATGAAGAACTGGACCACGTCGGTCCAGATCACGGCCCGGATCCCGCCCAAGGTCGTGTAGAGGGTTCCCACGGCCGCCACCCCCAGGACTACGGTCGTGAAGGGCAGGCCGCTGATGGTGGCCAGGGCGCCGGCCGCCGTGAAGACGATGGTCCCCATCCATGCCAACCGGATCAGGACGAAGATGGAAGCCCCGAAAAGGCGCGTGGGCAGGTCGTACTGCCGCTCCAGGCACTCGTAGGCCGAGGTGATCTTCAATTTCATCAGGAAGGGAACCACCAGGTACCCCACCAGCACGAAGACCAGGGGATAGGAGAGGAGCTGCGAGTTCGCCCCCAGGCCGTGCTTGATGATCTCACCGGGGTGGGAGAGATAGGTGATGGTGGAGACGATCGAAGCCAGCAGGCTCAGTCCCACCGCGAACCAGGGCATGTTCCGCCCCGCCAGGAAGTATTCCTCGGTGTCCCTCTGGCGCCGGCTGAAGTAGTAGCCGAGGAAGACCACGGCGGCCAAGTAAAAAACGATGGCCGCGTAGTCGATGCCGTGAAGCCCTTCGAATCGGCCCGGCGGATCGCTCAGAGCCAAGAAAATCGTCATCACCGGGTTCCCCTTGAGAAGCCGAAACACCAAACCATCAGCCCGCCATCTCGTCGTCGAGCCAGTCGGTCGAGACGATCTTGATCTTGGTGCCGGGGCGCCTCCACCAGCATCTTGCCGGACTCGAACCGGATGAGAAAGTCCGGATGGTCCTTCCGCCTCGGTACGGTTGGCGACGGCGATCATGGCGCGCCGGAGTCTCAATGCCGGCCTCGGTCCAAGCCGCGGCGGTCTCACCGCAGTCGTCTTGGCGCAACGTCTCGTCTGTGTGGACGGCCCATTCGTGTGAGAGTGGAATGCCGGATTGATCTCCGCTGGCGCGCGCTATAGCCTGTCGGCAAATGCCAAATGTCGTAATGGATTGTACGGTCGGCACGTTGGAGAAGGTAATGACCGCCAACTGCATGGAAGAGGATAATGGCAGAGATCCAACATCAGGACACGCCTGAAACAGCACTTGTCGACAACCGGGATGAAGAGGATGTAGAAGTTCTGGATGAAGCGGAGGAGGACATTCCCTACACGTACAGCATCACGTCCTACGGTGCGGACTACCCCGTGGACTCCCTCATTAAACGAATGGAGTCCCGCGACATCGCCGTACCGGCATTCGACTGGGTTTCCAATGAAGACACTGAAGTCGTGGGATTTCAACGCGAATACGTATGGACGAAGCCGAAGGCGGACAAGTTCATAGAGTCCCTACTTCTCGGCTTGCCTGTTCCCGGCATTTTTCTGGTCAAGGAGGCAACGGGTCGCCTTTTGGTGCTGGATGGGCACCAGCGCCTTCATACTCTCCACGCGTACTATAAAGGCGTCATAAAAGGACGGGAGTATCGCCTCGAAAACGTACAAAAGCGTTTCGTCGGCATGCGTTACAAGGATCTGGATATGGAGGAACGTCGGCGGCTCGACGACAGCATTATCCACGCCACTGTCATAAGACAAGACGATCCGAAGGAGGACCAGAGCAGTATCTACATAATTTTCGAGCGTCTCAATACCGGGGGCGTCAACCTCCAGCCGCAGGAGATCCGTGTGGCGCTCTATCATGGCGAATTGGTGCGGGTTCTGAAGAGTCTCAATGAAGAGAGGGCGTGGCGAAAACTGTATGGTAAGAAATCCAAGCGTCTGAAGGACATGGAAATGATCCTCCGATTCTTGGCCTTCTACTATCGCTTCGATCAGTATCGCAGCCCGATGAAGGATTTCTTGAATCGTTACATGGCCGAGAATCGGGATCTTGGCAGGCAGTCCGAGGCGGAACTGCGGAAAATCTTCTGTAAGACCACGTCGGTACTGAGCAGTGTCCTGGGGCGGCGGGCATTCCGACCCAAAAGAGCCGTGAACGCTGCTGTCGTGGACTCCTTGATGACCGGTGTCGCCAAGTGTCTCAGGTTTGGAGAGATAAAGGATGCTGAGCAATTCCGCCGCCGATACCGGTCGTTGCTCGAAAACCAGGAGTATGTCGCAGCGACTGAGACAGGGACTTCGCAAGAGGCTAGCGTCAGGGCCCGAATGAGGCTCGCGAAGGATGCCTTTGCAGATATCACATGACGGGTCGTGCTGAGGTTTCCAAGATGAAGCAGCGGCTTGACGCGACCTTCAAACGAGCGAACGTCGTCGGCCCAGACCTCGAGTTGCAGGCGGACTTCGCCAGATACCTTTGTGTGTTGGTTTCGGGATATATCGAGAAGGCTGTAGTTGCGTTCGTACTGGAACATGCACGGCAAAGGGGCGGGCCGACACTGCAACGATTTGTCGAGCTACGAACTAAGAGATTCACGAACGCGAAGGCCTCGCGCGTCCAAGAGCTCTTGGGCAGTTTCGACCCGAACTGGCAGCAGGATCTGGAGAAATTCCTGGTCGAAGAACGTAAGGCGGCGGTCGACAGTATCGTGAGCCTGCGAAATGTCATCGCTCACGGAGGTTCCGTCGGACTGACCTACAGCCGCATCCGTGAGTATTACGAGCATGCCCAGCGTGTAGTTGATCGCGTGGGGGACCTTTGCGTTCCCGGTGCCGATGGTGCCTGAGGCAGCGACCTCCCACACCGATCCCGACAGCCGAATTTAGGAAGTTGCGGCGCTGTTGTCCCATCAGCCTACCCCTCGTTGGCACGGAGGACGCGCAGAAAGTTCCCGCTCAGGATCTTGACGATCTCCTCCTCCGAGTAGCCCCGTTCCAGTAGACCGCTGACGAACTGCCGGTAGAGCCACGTATAGTCTTCCCGCCTGATGTCGGTGTCGGTTCCGATGCTCACGTGGTCGATTCCAACCAGCTTCACGATGTAGTCGATGTGGTCCAGTGTGCCTTCCACGCTGGCCCCTTGGGTGATGATTCCCGACCGGGGCCGGACCTTGTGGAGGGACGACAGAGGCTCCAGATCCAAGGCCTGGAGAGCTTCCTGCGTCTCTGCCGGATTGCGTATGGCCGCAGCCAGCCGGAAGGGGTCCGGATAGCGTTCCAACAGATAGTTGTTGACCTTGGCCATCGTGATCCACGCTCCCGTCTTGCGGATCGGTTCCAGGTGTTTGGGGTCGTACATGGCGCCGACGGCGATCAATCCGCCATTTTGGGCCAGTGCCTTGATCTGATCGTCGGTGAGGTTCCGAACCGCATCGACGACACCCCGGGCCCCTGAATGGGACGCGATGACCGGTTTCCCGGAGGCCTCGATGGCCTCATCCATCGTCTGGTCCGAGGAATGGGACAAATCCACGAGGATCCCCAGGCGGTTGCACTCCCGCACCACCTCCAGACCGAAATCGTTCAGTCCCAGGTCGTTGTCGTCCAGGATCCCGGAGCAGGCATCGGCCCAGGAGGCGGGGAACGCATGAGCGAGCTCCAGCCGCCTCAGGCCCAGCTTGTGGTAGACACGAAGGGTCGCCAGATCCTCGACCACGATGCCGCTGTCCACGCCCAGCATCAGGGAGAGCTTGCCTTCCGCACGGTACCGTTCCAAATCATTCACGGTGCGAGCCAGCTCCACCTGGGGGTGAGCAGCGGCCGTCTCGTGGACAGCATCTATCTCCCAGAGGAAACGCTTGACGGCGTCCGCTCCGGTAAAGACGCTGTGAGCTATGACATACCCCGGCGGAGGGGAGGTGTACCAGTAGTTGCTCAGGTCTCCCACCAAGAGCGCCTCGGTGACGCTGCCGACGCCCAAAACGGCCACGTCGATCCCATCCGCCAGCAGAGCCGCCGGATCGAAGGGGGTCTCCGGTTCCTTGGGAAAGCGGAAGAATCGCGTCGTGACCGCGGGGTCGACGACCATGTGCCGTTTGAGGATTGCGTTGATCGGATCCGCCTCCGGGGTTTCGGGAGCGGGACCGGCGCAGGCCGTGCACAACAACAGGCCGGCCAGCGTGGCTCGAAGCGGGATGGAAAACCGGCTTCCGTTCGTATGCATGGGAAAGTCGCCTCCTTGATTGGTCCGGTCGGCAGTGTGGCGGAGACATTCGGGAAAGGCATGGCCCGCTCCGCCATCCGGTTCCGATCGGGATTCGGGAGCTGCAACCACAAGCGTGTTTTTGAGGGGAGTGGGGCGCGGTCGTCGCATCGGCCTATCCCTCGTTGGCCCGGAGCACGCGCAGGAAGTTTCTACCCAGGATCTTGGCGATCTCCTCCACCGAGTAACCTCGCTCCAGGAGGCCGCCCGCGAACTGCCGGTAGAGCCAGGTGTAGTCTTCCCGCCTCATATCGATGTCGGTCCCGATGCCCACGTGGTCGATCCCGACCAGCTTGACGATGTGATCGATGTGGTCCAGGGTGCCTTCCACGTTGGAGCCATGAGTGATGAGTCCCGAGTAGGGTTTTACCGTCAGGAGGGGGCTCAGAGGAGGCAGGCCCAAGACCTCGAGAGCGTTCTGCTTCTCGGCCGGGTCGCGGATGGCCGCGGCCAAGCGGAAGGGATCCGGATATTGTTTCGCCAGGAAGTTGCCGATCCGGGCTTGAGTGGTCCAGGTCCCCACCGTCCGGATCGCTTCCAAGTGTTCAGGGTCGTAATAGGCGCCGACGGCGATCAATCCGCCTTTGCGGGCCAGAGCCTGAATCAGATCGTCGGACAGGTTTCGGACCGCGTCGACCAGCGCCCGGGCTCCCGAATGGGAAGCGATGACCGGTTTCTCCGAGGCCTCGATGGCCTCTTGCATGGTCTGGTCCGAGGAATGGGACAGATCCACCAGGATCCCCAGGCGGTTGCACTCACGCACCACCTCGAGACCGAAATCATTCAGTCCCAGGTCGTCGTCATCCAGGATTCCGGAGCAGGAATCGGCCCAAGAGGCGGGGAACGCGTGGGCCAGCTCCAAGCGGCGGAGTCCCAGCCTGCGGTAGACCCTGAGGGTGGCCAGGTCCTCGACCACGATTCCACTGTCCACGCCGAGCATGAGGGACAGCTTGCCTTCCGCGCGGAAGCGTTCCAGATCATCCGCGGTGACAGCCAGACCCACGTTGGGATGGGCCGCGGCCGTCTCCTGTACGGCGTCCACTTCCCACAGGAAACGCTTGACGGCGTCGGCGCCAGTGAAGACACCTTCGAGCCAAGACATGCCCCGGCTCCGGGGAGGCGTAGAGGTAGGGAGTGAAGTCTCCCACGATGAGGCGCCTCGGTGACCGTCCCGATGCCCAAGACGGCGACGTCGATCCCATCCGCCAGCAGGGCCGCCGGATCGAAGGGGGTCTCCGACTCCTCGGGGAAGCGGAAGAATCGCGTGGTGACCGCCGGGTCGACGACGATGTTCTGTTGCAAAATTTCGGTGACCGGATCCGCCTCCGGGGCATCGGGGAGCGGGACCGGCGCAGGCTGCGCACAACAACAGGCCGGCCAGCGCGGCCCCCAAACGGGGTAGGGAAACGGATTTGTACCTGCAGGCATGGATGAGTCGACTCCTTTCCTGGTCTGCTCGGAAGTGTAGCGGGAATCAGGCGGGAAAGACATGGCCCGGTTCGAGGTCCGGATGGGCTCGGAAACCGGCTAATTCAGGCTCGGGTATTCTGTGGTGCGGGAGGAGAGGAAAGATGCTTCATGTCGGATCGCTGGAGGAAGTTCGGTCCGGAAGTCCCCTGGTGGTGTCCAAGGGCCCGGTCCCCATCGTGATCTTCCACCACCATGGGGAGCTGCATGCCGTCGACAACCGCTGCCCGCACATGGGTTTTCCCCTGCATCGCGGCACCGTGGAGGACGGCATCCTCACCTGCTACTGGCACCATGCGCGCTTCGACCTGGTGAGCGGCTGCACCTTCAATCTATTCGCCGACGATGTGGATTCCTACGGCGTGGAGGTCCGCGACGGACAAGTTTATCTGGACGTCACGCCGCCGCCCGTCGATCCGGTCCGGCGCTGGAGCCGGCGGTTGACGGAGGGCATGGAGCAGAATCTCAGCCTGATCGTGGGCAAATCGGTGGTGGGACTGCACCACAGTGGCGTCTCCCACGATGAGGTCGCACGGCAAGGCGCTCTCTATGGAGTCCGTCATCGCCGGGACTGGAGCTCCGGCCTCACCATCCTCAGCGCCATGGCCAATGTCTGCGACGGCCTCGCGGGGACCGAGCGGATCCCGCCCCTGTACCACGGGCTGGTCCAAATCGCCCGGGACTGCTCCGGGCGGACTCCCAAGTTCGAGATACAGCCCCTTCGAAATCAGGAGATCCCGGCGGGCCATCTCAAGCGCTGGTTCCGCTACTTCGTGGAGGTCCGGAGCACCGAGGGCGCCGAGCGTTGCCTCCTGACCGCGGTCCACAAAGGGGATGTCGGCCGCCCAGCTGACCGACTTGGTGGGCGCCGCGGCCACCGACCACGTCTACCTGGACGGCGGCCACGTCATCGACTTCGTGAACAAAGCGTTCGAGCTGTTGGACCGGATCGGTTGGGAGCACGCCGGCCGGGTGTTGCCGTCCCTGATCCGGCCCCTCTGCCTGGCGGTGCGGAGCGAGGAGAGAAACCCGTGGCGCCACCCCATCGATCTGGTACCGCTGCTGCGCCAGGCGGTGGCACAGATCCCCGAGGCGCTCGAAACGGGGCAGGGAAAGACCTGGACCAAGCCCAAGGACTTCACTGATGCCCTGTTCAGCGACGATCCCCACACCCCGATCGAGGCTCTCCTGGAGGCGTTGCGCCAGGGCGCCCAGCCGATCCAACTGGCCCAGGCCGTCGCCTACTCCGCGGCGTTGCGCATCGTCCGCTTTCACGTTCAGAACGAGTTGGCCGACTGGATCGCGGTCCTGCACACCTTCACTTACTCCAACGCCCTGTACCAGTTGCTCAAACGCAACCCGTCGCCCGATCTGACGAGGGGTGTCTTTCACGGCGCCATGCGAGTTTATCTGGACCGTTTCTTCAATATCCCGCCGGCGAGATTGCCATCGACGCGAGCCTCGGCCGCGGCGGAGCTGAACGGAGATTCGATCCGGTCCCGCCTGCTGACCCTAATGAATCACCAACAGGAGACGGACCGGGCCGGCCAGATGGTCTGGAGTTACCTGGAGGGGGGCGGGTCCGAGGGTCCGCTCATCTCGGCCCTGACCGAGAGCCTGATGCGGGAGGACGCCAACTTCCACACGTTTCAGATGCTGGAGGCGGCCATTCGACAGTACGCCGAGTCCGGGGACCCGGAGGAGAAGCATCTCGTGATGGTCGGAGCGGCCCGCTACCTGGCGGCCCACGCCCCGACGCAGCGGGCCATGAACCAGACCCTCCGCGTCGCCATCCGCCTTCATCGAGGAGACCCGGTTT
>CATOST010000042.1 GCA_951812665.1 uncultured Acidobacteriota bacterium | reverse complement strand
CTCGGCAACCGATAGCGTTGCCCCGTCTGCTCCGACAGCCAGCTCGTATACTCCACCGCGTCCTCCCACGATACGTTGATCACCGGACGCCTCCCACGGCCCCAGCCCTCATCGTCCGCGCGTTCCCGTCCCGTCGCCGCCGTGTAACGATCGTACTCCTCGAACGTCACCTCGTACCTGGACAACTCGAACACCTCCACCCGGACCTCATGCACCGGGTACTCATCGTCATCGCACTCCTCCTGACCCGAGACGCAGCCCATCCGAAAACTCCCGGCCGGGATCGCCACCATCTCCGTTTCGAACGGCAGCCGCTCCCGGGTCTTGGGTGGGACTCGCTGCCCCCTCCGAACATCTCCTCCGGACGCCGCCGTCCGGCCCACATCCACCACCGCCTGGTCCGATGAGGGGTCCGATAGACCTAACGGGAATCCAGGCGTCCGGGCGGGCTCGGATGGGGTTGTTCCGCTCCGTGCGGGGGTGGCCTTGTCCGGCTCCCTGTGGGTGACGTACGCCCGCCAGCGGTCAAATGAGGGCTGGTCCGTATGAAACGCGGCCAAGTACACCATCCCCTGCCTCGACTCGCCCCGAAGCATCCCCGCAGGCGCCGACAGGGTCCTGGATTGGCCGCCCCAAAACACCGAGTCGGAGTACTGCTCGCTCCCCGTGGGGCCGCCGTCCGGCCCCTCCCCCGTCCAACTCGTGCAGGGCGGAGACTCCGATTCGATGTCGAATTCCGCCCGCAGATACCACAGCGCCCTCCCGGTCCTGTTGTGGGCGGAATAATCCAACTGCCAGACATGCAGCGGTTGGCCGTCGTTGGCCTTGAGTTCTTCGTAGCACGCTTCCGGGTGGCCCTCCTCCAGGACGTGACAGGTGGCCGCGTTGGAGGTGACGATCCGCGCTTTACCCCGCAACTGGATGCCGTCCTTGTCATAGAGAATCTCCGCGCGGACCGAGAGACTCGAAAAAACTCCCAGCACGACCACGAGCCCCAGCCACCCGAGGACGTTCCCGCTCTGCCGGGCCCTTCCTTTCGTTCCGCTGCTGAGGATCTCTGCACACATAGTGGCGCTCTCCTGTCGTTCGTTCGTCCGGGCGAGGAAGCGCTGGAGAAAGGGACAGTCGCCTACTCTACTTGGCACGTTGTTCTGACTATCGCCCCAGCGCTAACAGCTTCCGCACGAGTTGTTGACCTTCCAGAGATAGTCCTGGGGACTCGGCCAGATGTTGGGTTCTCGCGACTTCATCCCGAATGGAGCGAATGCGCGCCTCCGCGAATCCCCGGTCCAGCCCACATGGGGTCCTCTGCACTGCACGCTGCCACAGTTTCTGCACAACCACGAACACGTGCAGCGCATGCAGCACACCCTGCACGCTCCGTTCGCAGTTCCGCCACGGTGAGAAGGCAACCGTTTCCGTGCAATCTGATTCAATGAGTCGTATCCGCCTTTCAATCAACGAAAGTTGCAGGTGCATCGTCTCGTGGACCAGCGCTTCCGTTGCCCGCTCAATCCTTGCGGGAGTCCCTTTGTCCGGTACGGAGAGAAATACGGAAAAAGGCAGGTCCGGGCGGCTGTAGCTGCAATCCACCTCTGGGGAGGGCGCCTTGAGCAAGTGGACGCATCGCACCAAGTGTTCGATGGAGGAAGACAACTCCGGCCAAAGAGCATGAACAAGGCGCCAAGCTTGTCCAAGGACGTCAATTTCCGCCGAAATCGCAGAGTCGTCGACTTCGCGTAGCGAAAGACCCATAGCGTCAAGCTCGGTGGCAGCTCGGGACGTAAGGCACTCAAGCAGAACAAGACCGCCCTTCGCTCCCACCGGCGAGGCGACCTTACCAACGATCCGCCTCGCTTCGTTGGCGGACCGCGTCATCATACGTGCCGTGCCGTAAGACTCGAAGTCGAGACCGAGAGGCATCAGGCAGTTGGTAACACCAGTTTGGCGGAGTTTCGCAGCCAGAGTTTCCGTCCAGCAGACGGGATGCAGCAGTATGTCTTCTACAGGATGAACGGCACCCACGGCAGGCTACTATCTATCGGCTGCATGAAACGAATACACGATGGAGTATCGCTCACCACGGACGACCTTGCTGACCGCATGATGCGAGCGGTGGGATATCTCGAAAATCAAGGCTTGTTTCGACACCGGTGCGAGCACGACCCGCACATCTTCAGGTTCACGGCCACCGAAGAGCAGCAAGTGACCACCGTCGCCAGCAGCCCAGCCGCGATTCAACTGCAGGATCAGGCGATGGGTCTCGCCTCCCTCGAGATAGTCGTCGTGGATCCGAATACGCTGACCTGCCGTTAGTCGATGGGCTGTCATGTCGACCGTCGACCGGAGCTTCCGCTGGAACAATTCCGAAATCAGCTCACGCATCACGGCGACGGTCTTGCCGGAGGCCAATTCCGCGATATCGGAGGGCAATTCGACATCGCGCATGTCGAATTCATATTGAGAGTAGAACGATTCCTCCGTGAGATTCCATGGAGCCGCACGCTCGAACCACGACAAGGTGGCCTGCTCGACATCGTTGCACAACGCTTCCGGCACGACGGAGAACGGAAAGGGATCCGTTTCAAGACGGGCGCTGGAGAGGTCAACAACGGATCGCATCAGCCCGGAAGATGAGCGGCCAAGTATTGCCGAACGTGTGAAATCAGGTAGAGGTGATCAGTGCAGTACACCGATGGGTTGTCGAAACCGCGTTCGTCGCTCCAACGGTAGAGCGGCATCCCACCGCCGCAAATCGACAGTTCGGGACAACGCAGGCACTGCCGGGCGGTAGGCTGCTGCATCTCGACATGTTCTCGAAAGGCGGCTGTCCGCGCGATCTCCTGCAATGAATGGGAATGGGCCGACCACGGCTCGTTGTACCGATCTGCGCCGTCGAACGCGCTCTTGAGCGTGTCGTTCTTGGCGACAGTCCCATCGGTCTCAATGATAAGGATCGCGTACAATTCTTGTCCCATCCCCTCCTTCGCCGCCGATCCTCCGAGCAAAAGTTTCACCAGGTCATCCAGCACGCGGACCGGTACCGGATCGGGGTCACTCATGTAGACATCGAACAGGCCCGCCAGCCATGCCCCTGCCTGGATCGAATCGAATCCGTTCTTGCCCGGAGGCAACCGCGAGTGGTTCCCGTCGGGCAGAAGAAAGCTCATCCCGGGGACGCCGAGCCGCCGCAGGAACCAGTAGACTTCGTTGGGATCGCTCGACGGTTCGACGACGCTCAGCGTGCCGGAAAACAACTGTTCGGCGGCCGGGTGTCGTTGCAAGCGGCGAATGCCGTCGAGCGTGGCTTCGAAGGTCCCCCCCTGATCGAACCGCACGCGGCGAGAATTGTGGATCTTCGCCGGTCCGTCGAGACTTACGGAAACCGTGGCGCCGCTGTCCGCAAGAATGTCCAACCGGCGGTCACTGAGGAGTATCCCGTTCGTCTGCACCGACAGGGTGCATCCGACGGGAAGACGGGTGCGGAGCCCCGTCAGCAACCTTGTCAGCAGTGCTTCTTCCAGCAGCAGTGGTTCGCCACCATGAAGCACGACGGCAAAGTCGCGATCTTGCGCCTGCCGGAGTTCATCGAGCCGCCGGACGATCGCATCGATCGTGGACTTCGACATGGTGGGCGGCTGATGTCGCCACCCTTGGTCACCGAGTTGGTAGACGTAACAATAGCTGCAGGCGATGTTGCAACGGCTGGCCGTCTTCACCAGGACGGTGTCGATGGGGACGGTCTCATCGACCGACATGGCGTCCCGTTCACCGGTTGTGCCGGTGGTGCATGCGATCGTATCCGGATGTGGCCGGGAATTCTGCCGTCGCTTCCATGCGCACCTCCTCCACGATTCGACGAAGCGCCGGGCTCAACTTGGCGCCGGCGGGAATATCAAGGCGCCCCTCAACGAGGGCATTCTTCAACGAACTCGAAGTAGTCAACGGCTCCTGAATCTTCATGGCTCTGCTCCACTCACTCTTGGGTATCATGTGCCGGACCACTTCCCATTCTATCACCCGATCGACCGATGATCCATCATGGCTGCTCGCAAGTCATTGAAAACAAAGCTCGATCATCTCCACAGTCGGTCGTAAGTTGCCTACAAAAAAAGATTTCTATTTTCTATTTTCAGTTTCCCGCACCGATGGCACTCAGATAGTCGCGGGCCACGGCACTGTAAGGGGCGTCGGGTCGTGCGCGCGAGTCCACCACGCGGCGGGCGTCACGACGGAGGGTGTCACATTGGTTTGGGTCTCTGACGACGGCGCACAGAAGCTCCAAAGTTTCAAGTTCGTGCTGCCGGCCCTCCTGCAATATGGGCCGATTCAATTTGAGCAGGGTAACAGTTACGCGACCCTTTTCCGTTCTCGGCTGACAGGCGGACCCATTGAAAGTGATGTGCCCGCTCGGGTCCGGATCGACGTGGGGATTCAAGAGCAACGGCGATTCCCTGCTGATTGGTTCAAGGTGATTTCGGGCTCGTTCTCCCGGATCCTCGAGTGGGAAGTAATCGGATTTCTTCAGATTGCAGTCTTCGCACGCAAGCACGAGGTTGTTCCACTCGTAAGCCAGCCAGTAATAGCCGGGATGGATCTTGTCGCCTCCCTTGCGCTGGCGAACCCTGCCCTTGGGCCGGAAATGATCGATCCGGCCTGGAGAAGTCTTCGACTCACAGTAGCAGCATTTATTGTGCTGGATTCGCTTGAGAACTTCTCTGACTCGAGGTGCTCCGTAGATGTGATTGTTGAAGTCAAACCTCAGATCTCCGGAATCATACGCAAGCGGATCCTCAACGTAGGCCTTGCAGTTTTGTCGGGTCTCGGCCCTTCCACGATTTCGAAGCACCCGAGGAGTTTCGGTCGGCCTGTCCAGGCGAATCACGCCCGGTCCTCCTGCCTCGCCCGAACGGCCGCCGCGGCCTCACGAATGATTCTCATTGCTTCCAGGTCCTCAGCTCGCTCCGCCGTAGGCAGTGAAGACAGCTCGTCGGCAATTTCCCGCAGGCGTGATCTGTCTTGCGGCGTATCGGAATTCTTCTCTAGGAGCCGCTCCCTTTCCTTCATGAGAGCCTCGACTCGTAGCGATCTCGCGGTCTCCAACCCGAAGAGACTGACCAGAATCTGGTCAACGCGCCACCCCTCGACGACCTTTGGCTCGTTGTCGATGACAACGTGATCGCCAGCCTCCGTCTGTCTGAGCACAGCTACATTCACGCCGCTCATGGAGCCGACCATCAGCGGACTGTGAGTCGTCGCCACGAACTGAACGTTCGTGAAGTGATCAGAGAGTTGCTTCATGATGGTGCGCTGCCAGCGAGGATGAACGTGCAGGTCGATCTCATCAATCAGCACCACGGCCGGCTCCTCAAGCGGCTTCGTACTCTCCGGATACCGCTTGACCAGTCTCCAGGCCAGATCGACGATCCACGCGGTGACGGTGCGGTGTCCGAGACTCAGGCCGTCCAGCGGGACATTCCCGTACGGGGTTCGAAATCTGAGCCGACTGCCAAGTTCTTCCGGGTCTTGGAGATCGATGTCGCTGGCCGCATCGATGAAAGGAAGAATACCGACCAACGCGCGTTTCATACTCTCCAGACGGGCTTTCGAATCCGCGTTGCCTTTGAGAGCCGAGTATTCCAGCCGCGATAACACGTCGGCGGCATCGACAAGCTCCGTGGTGTCTGTTTGAAGCAGGTCATCCGGTTCAGCCTTGGACAACTTGTCGGCATTCTGATGCCCCATATGCCGATTTGCCGCATAAAAAATGACGAATGAGTCTACCGTTTTCTCGGGCTCGTTTCCGGTCAGTCGCACGTCTGCGAGCTGGTTGTTTTCCGCGTCCAGCGTGATTCCGGTTTTTATCCGTGGGGTTGACGGACGGAGTGAGTCCATCGTGGGGATTTCGGTCATCTCCGCTCGCAGTGCCGTGGGGCTGGCGCCGTCACGCAACAACCTCTCCAGGTCGGGAGTATCCTGATCGTGCAGCCATGGTTGGATACCTGTCTGCTTCTCAGTGCGGGAGTCAAAGTATGGCGCCGGGCGCATACACGATAGACAATGCAGAAGCGTCGTTTTGCCAACCCCGTTGTCGCCGACAAGCAGGTTCCACCGGGCAGGGCGATTGTTCGAGTCGACAAGGTCCAGCACCTGCCTTTCCGCAAAGCAACGCACGTTCTCAATCTCGAGACGGAGGAAGCAGATCGATTTCCGGCAGCGTTTGGCTGACATACGAAGCTCGCTATCGTCGGTGAACATACACTGAGGCCGGTCCACGCCGCAAAGCGGGCCGTATCCTATCGGAGATTGACTCTGAGGCGGTTCCGGAGATTCCGCGTCACCTGGGCCTTCCAGGAGTACCCCATCATGTTCTCGAAGTGGAAGATGACATTTAAAGGGCCGTTCGGATTGAAGGAAACCCCAATCTGACAGCCGGATGGCTCGGTCTGACGCAGGATGTCCGGAATTGGCATTGAGCGGGCCATTAACCTAAACCCCGGCCGATTTCGTCGACTGGCCCAGGTTTCGGCACCGGATTGAGGGAAAGCGGGGAATATTGCGGGGGAGATCGCGGTGGATCTTGCCCGCCCCGGAGGAGGTGAGTCCTCGTGGTGTCATCCCCAGGCTCGTCAACTTCCCCAGTCAATCTCGACCCTCCAAGCGAGAGTAAGGGACCGTTACCTTCTCAACTTGTTTGTGGGGACTCAACCCCGGGAGCGGACTTGGAGCCAGCGCTCGAGCGAGTACAATTTCAACAGCGGATGAGATTCAACGCGATCCTTCAACGCAGATGTCCGCGATGTTTGCGGGGGCAGGTCTTCGCCTCGGCATTTCGTATGAGGCAGAACTGCGGTGTCTGCGACCTGAGATTCGAACGCCAGGAACCAGGGTACTTTGTGGGTGCCCTCTACTTCGCCTACGGGTTGGCGGTGCTGGTGGGCGCTCCTCCTGCTGCCTATCTCTGGTGGAAGGGATTTTCGATAGGGATTAACGCGCTTGTGATCACGGGAGAACTGATTCTTTTTTCTCCCTGGATCTTTCAGTACTCTCGAATCCTGTTCCTGCACTTGGACCAGTTTTTCGATCCCATATAACTCGAGCAAATGATCAGGAGAAGGGGACAGTTACCTTCTCCATTTGCTCCACGCGAAAAAAGATTGGCTGATGGATTCGGTATATGTCGTAGTCGACGACGCACGGTGCGAGTATGAACACCGGTTGAGCCATCTCCTGGAATCTTAAAAAATGGAGCATGGTGACCGATTTCCTCATCCGCCCTGATGCGGACGGCGACCGGGCGGGAATCGCTAGTCTTCTGCTCGCGGCTTTCCCCACTTCTTCCGAAGCCCGCCTCGTCGAGCAACTCCGCAAGGACGGCGATATCGTGTTCTCGCTGGTCGCCGTGGAGGCATCGGATGTCATCGGCCATGCCCTTTTCTCAAGATTGCGCGCACCGGACTCGGCGCTCTCCCTGGCGCCGGTCGCAGTAGCGGCAAGCCGCCGTCGCCGGGGGATTGCCGCTGCGATGATCGAGGCTGGACTTGAAAGGGCAAGGGCGGAGTGCTGGGCGGCAGTCGTCGTACTCGGTGATCCGTCCTACTACCGGCGCTTCGGTTTCAGCCGGAAGGCTGTGCGGGGCATGTCCTGCCGATATGCCGGGCCGGGTCTGATGGGCCTCGCCCTCTCCGGGAGCGGCCTGGATGGACCACGTATCGAACACGCGTCCGCCTTCTCATCGACCGGGGATTCGCACTGAGCCCCTGCCCTCGGGTGAGAATGCTGGCCGCGTACCGCAACCAGGAGATGCCGGCGGATCGTGCTCATCCGCCCCGGGGGAGGGGAGAGTTCTCGTCAAGTTGATCCCAAGTTTGTCAACTCTTCCAGTCAATTTCGAACGTTACCGAAGTGCGGACGGAGTTGGCGATGAAACACTCTTTGTGTGCAAGTTGGTGGATCTTCTCCAACCCTTCGGGAGATGGCGGCGGGGATCCAAAGGAGACCTTGGGATGGAGAACCACACGAGTCACGGCCAACTTCCCATCCGCGTTCTTCTCCAGGAATCCTACCGCTGCATCCTGGTAACGATCCACGACCAGCCGCTTTCGAGCAGCGATCGCGAGAAATGTGAGCATATGACAGCTCGCGAGTGCCGCCACATATGCCTTTTCGGGATCGACCAGATTGGGATTCCCAAGGTACTCGGGTGCTGAGGACGCACTGACTCGAACCCCGCCCTCAAACTTCCACGTGTGATCGCGGGAGTAGGACCGGTAGTTGAATTCGACAGAGCCCCTTTCCCATTCCACGGTCGCGTGATGCTCCGACATGTCTCGATTCCTCTGATCTCTGGTGAAATTGCTCTTTCCCTCCTCCAGGGCCGATTTCGACTCGGAGCCGAAAAAGACGACCTTGTCAAACGCGATGACAAGCACGAGGCCAGGGGCCGGCAGCGTACCCCGCGCCCTACGGCCGTGAGGAGGGACCGACTGTTGCAACTCAGCCGCAATCTGCGGGCACTGTAATCCATCAAAAGCACCAACCGGACGCCCTCTCGACCCCGCCGGACCTCATCGAAAAAACTCCAACTGCATGGTCCGGAGGGGACGCTTTTGAGCATCCGATCTCGCTCACCGAATAGGTTGCGTCTTGGTCTTCAAACCAGAAGATCCGATGTGCACAAACGCCGGTGCCTTCCATGTCCGACCGCCCGGAAAGAAGTTCCAGGTCCGGAGACTCGCTGATCAGGCGAGGCGTATTCCAAGTGCGAAAGCGGAAAGAGCCGTCAGCTCTTCGATCGACGACGTTTCTGAATTCGGCTGTCCGGCAAACGAACCGAACACCTGGGGATCTTCCGGTTACGGCGTCAGGCAAGTTAACCGAATAAATCTCAAATCGTTCCGTATCCCCATCCCTTCGAACATTGGCCCACAGGAGGCCGTTGCCGTAACCGATTCCACCGCTATTGCAGATAACGTCATTGGGGTCGGTATCCAGCACTCGGCTTCGCAAGGCCTCCGGGAAGACGGTGTCCGCCTTGCTGTACAAGCTCGCAGCATCGGCGATGTCAATCCCGGCGCCGCTGTCGTAAACCCGCAGAGGATAACGTGAAAGAAGCGTCAAGTATGTAGGATCGTCAGCCGCCAAGGCTAACCGCAACTCATTGTGAAAAGCGAGAATCGTCTCTTCTTCGGAAGCCCCTGTGGCCTTGAGGCAATGGCTGAGCAGTGGTTCTTGGGAGGAGGAGGCCACACCACCCGGACCAAGACAGCCAAGCAAAATGGCAATCAGTACTTGCTTTGGAAAGTGGCCCATTCGCGTGCTCCATTCAGCTTGCAGGGTGATCCTCCAGGGCGAAGATCCCGCCGCCGACCTTGCTGTGAATCGGTCCCTGACGGCGCACCGGCCTCACCGTCCTCAAGACGCTGGATTTCGTAGCCGGTGTTGAACCCTTGAAGCACCGCGCACCCTCACTTTGTCCGGTCGTTACGCAAACCGGAGAAGGGGACAGTACCCTTCTCTTTCAGTGATGATCCTATCCAAATTCGGCCACCGGAGATTCGATCTCCAATTTCACCAGCGAATTTGGAGCCGGACAGGGACAGCAAGGGTCGTGTTCAGCCGTTCTGAAGGAAAGGATTGACGATCGTAAGATTCCCGATACGACGCCCTGTCTGAAGGTCTTCCGTCAACAGGATATCGCATCCGGCTTCGAGGGCCGAGGCAACAATCAGCGAGTCGTAGAAGCTGAAACGGTGCACTCGAGCGAGGTCGACGGCTGCGGAATGGATTTCGACACCGATGGGCCGAACGGGGCCGAGCGCCGTTTTCAAATCGGCAACCGCCTCGGCGATCACACCCCAATCAAGCCCGAATTTGCGGTGGAGAACAGACGTGAATTCGTTCAGGACTTGTACACTGATCGTGCCGCCAGCCAGGATGAGCTGACGGGCGATCTCACTCTTGGGACCCGTTCCTTGGGCATAGATCAGTATGTTCGTGTCGAGAAACGCGGTCACCTGGCGTTGGCTTCATTTCGATCAAAGGTATAGCCATCGGGCAGGGTCCAAGCGCGCGCGCTCATCCGCTCGACCGCCCTCGCTCGGCGCTCATCCCGCGCGAGGGCAATCCGCGTGGGCGCCGCGGACACCACTTCCAACTCTTCTCCGGGTTTCAGGCCAAGTTCCTCAACCAATGCCTTGGGCAACCGTACAGCGAGACTATTGCCCCATTTGGAGACACGCATGATCTACCCTCTGATATCCTGAAAATCTCGGATATCATAAGCGTTGCCGATTGCAGGGTCAAATCGGAGGAGTCTTGCCTCCGAGTCCTCAGCGTCGCCTCGGACTCGCTGAAGTCGGGCGTTTTGACGCCGAGTGGACTCAGGCTCTCAGACGAAAACTCTTTCAACAGAAAAGGACTCGACCTTCCCTCTCCTCGGCCCGTTCCCGCCGGCGCGACGCTGCCAGCGTGGAGAAGGGGCCAGTCACCTTACTCTCAGTCACCTTACTCTCATTTGTGGGGAATCAACCCCGGGAGCGGACCCGGAGCCGGCGCTCGAGCGGGTACAATTTCAACAGCGGATGAGATTCAAAGCGATTTCGTAAATCTCCTTGACCTATGCAGCGCGAATCCTTCCGAAGACCGGGAGGCCACGAACAACCCAGTGGCGACGCTTACAGGTCGTTTGGCCGGGCCATGTGGTAGCCGACCTGGCGGTCGTTGAAGATGTAGGCAGGCTTGGCCGCATCATCGCCCAGCTTGCGGCGGAGGTTCTTCACGACAGAGCGAATCGGCCGGGGATCTCCGGAGTCCCGCCGTCCCCAGACCTGGCGGAACAAGGAAGCGTACGTTATGACGCGTCCCGAGTTGACCGAGAGCAATCGGAGCAACCCGTATTCGGTGGCCGTCAGCGTCAACTGGCGATCGGCCACGGTCACCCGACGGTCCTCGTAGTCGATGACCATGTCCCCCAGCCGGAACGGTTCCGGCGACTCGTGGTTCCGGCGCAAGGCCGCCCGGACTCTCGCCACCAGTTCCGTCCGCGAGAAGGGTTTGACGATGTAATCGGCGGCCCCATTGTCGAGGGCCCGGGCGATCGTCTCGTCCCTTCCATAACCGGAGATGAAGATGACCGGGCGATCGGCCATCTCAGGGACGGACTCCATCAGCTCGATTCCATCGGTTCCGGGCAGCATCAAGTCCAGCAGGACCAACTGGGGCTTCTTCGTCCTGACCAAGTGGGCCACCTCCCGAGGGTCACCCGTCACGAGCGAGGAATAGCCGGCCGCCGCCAGCGTGTCCCGAACATACCGGAGCGTCTGCGGATCATCGTCCACCACCAGGATTGCCGCTTGCTCCCGCCCTTCACGAGACGGGCGCGAAGCTCCCCGGCCGAAGCCGGCCGCGTCGTGGGCCGCAGGCTCTTCAGCCACCGGAATCGTGAAGGTGAATCGCGCACCCAGGCCCTCGCCGGCACTCTCGGCCTGGATACGCCCCCCGTGGGCCTCCACCAGACCCTTGCAGATGGCCAGACCCAGGCCGGACCCGCTGATCCCGCCATCCCCCAGACGCACGTGCTTCCGGAACAGATGCGGCAACAGGTCCGGAGGCACCCCCCGGCCTTCGTCCGAGACCGCGATCGCCACATAGATACCATCCAGCGCCGCGCCGACCCGAATGGGGGAGGACTCGGGCGAGTACCGGGCGGCGTTGGACAACAGGTTGTTCAAGACCTGGACGATGCGCTGCCGGTCGGCCATCACCCGGGGCAGGTCCAGCGGCAGATCGAAGTGAACGGTGTGCCGGCCGCCGCCGCTCAGGAAGGTGTTCCTGGCCTGATCCACCAGCCTGGCCACCTCCGAGGACTCGGGGGTAACCGACAACGTGCCCGTCTCGATATGCCCCGCATCCAATAGATCGCTGATCAGCCCCAGCATGTGATCGGCCTGTTCGTCGATGATGCGGACGAACTGGTGCGTCTCGGCCGGGGACGAAGTGGCGCTCAATACGGCAGCGGCGGAGCCCTTGTTCGAAGTCAGCGGGGCCCGCAATTCGTGGCTCACCAAGCCCAGGAACTCGGCCCGCAACCGCTCCGTCTCCTTCGCCATCTCCATTACTCTACTCACTCTTAAATCACTCGCGGTGTCTATATTCTTAGGCAGCTTGCGACCTTCCGGAGCGCGTCTGGGGGGACCTGGGAATGGGAAAAGGGGACAGTTGGGAGAAGGGGAAGAGTCACCTTCTCTTTCACTTCCCCATTTGGAGACACGCATGATCTGTCCTCTGATTTCCCGAAAAACCCGGGTATCACCAGCGTTGCCGATTGCAGCGTCAAATCTGAGGCGTCTCGCTTCCGAGTCCTCAGCGCGTCTCAGGACTCGCCTCCGAGCTTGCAGCCCTCGGGCATCCGGCGCATCATGATCGCCATGACACAAAGAAGATTCCGTCGATCTCAGTCCGCCCGGATCCAGCCTGGGAACTCGGACCGGGCATACGGCAGCAGGGTCCACCGGATTCTGATGCTCACAAGCCTCCTCTTGGCTGCCGCCTGCACGAGCGGTCCGGATGAGGAACAGGAAGAATGGCGGCGGATCACCGATATCTCCAGAAATCCGGATCAGCTCCGGGAGTACCTGAAACCGATCCCTCCTCTGGACCCGGCCGAATCCCTGAAGGCCATCGAGGCCGCCGAGGGCTTCCGGGTGGAGCTGGCGGCCCACGAGCCTGAGGTGGTGGAACCGTTGTCCGCCACCTTCGACGAGAACGGGCGCATGTATGTGGCCGAGTTCTACGGCTACCCGCGCCAGCCGCGGCCGGGCGAGGACGGAACGGGCCGGATTCGGATGTTGGAGGACCGGGACGGAGACGGCTACTACGAAACGGCCCAGGTCTTTGCCGACAAGCTGGTCTGGCCCACCGGCGTGGCGGTCTGGAAAGGGGGGCTCTTCGTCTCGGCGCCGCCGGACCTCCTCTACTTCAAGGACACGGACGGCGATGGCCGGGCCGACGTCCGGAAGCAGATCTACACCGGGTTCGGCGTCACCAACGAACAGCAGATGCTCAACAACATCATGTGGGGCGTCGACCACAAGATCTACGCCTCCACCGGAGGAAACGGCGGCTACATTCGTCCGGGAGGCCAGCCGGACGCGGAGCCCGTCTCCGTCTACAACCGGGACTTCCGCTTCAGTCCGGTGAGCTTGGAGATGGAGCTCACGAACCAGACCTTTCAGTTCGGGTACACATTCGACGAGTGGTTCAACCGCTACGTCTGCCGGGCGGGATCCTTCGGCCGGCACGTGGTCATGCCGCCCGGATACCTGGAGCGGAACCCCTACCTCTTCTTCGACCTGCACGGGTACCTGACCATGGGTTCCATGGAGGTCAACCCGCTGACCCAGGGACGGCTCGCCATCTACCGGAGCAGCCCCATCGAACGCTGGCGCAAGATTCGCGAGGCCCGGCGAATCTTCGCGGGGAGGATCACCCGGGTCGAGGAGGGCGGCCGGGAGAACTACCAGGAGTTTGCCGCTGCTTGGGCGGGAGTGAAGGTCTACACCGGACACGCGTATCCGGAGGAGTACCGGGGCAACATCTTCACCGGAGCCGCCACCGCCAATCTGTTCCACCGGCGCGTCCTGGAACCCGACGGCGTCACCTTCAAGGCGGTGCGCCGCGAACCCGAGGGCAAGGAGTTCCTTCGTTCCAGCCACAACTGGTTCCGCCCCATCAACTCGGTCAACGCACCCGACGGGACCCTCTACGTGCTGGACATGTGCCGGGAACTCGTGGAGCACGGCCACGTGCCGGAGCGAGTCCTCGCGCATCTGGACTTCTCCCGGGGGTCGGAACACGGGCGGATCTACCGGGTGGCGCCCCTCGATTTCAAGACGCCTCCGGCACCGCGGCTGGGCGAGGCCGACATCCAGGAACTGGTGGGGCACCTGGAGCACCCCGGCGGCTGGTGGCGGGAGACGGCGCACCGGCTCATCTTCGAGCGTCAGGACAAAGCCGCGGTGCCGCTGCTGCGGCGCCTGCTGAAGGAGAGCGAGCGTCCCCTGGCCCGGATGCATGCCTTCTGGTCGCTGCACGGGCTGGTCGCTCTCCGAGATGCGGACGTGGTCCGGGCGTTGTCCGACTCCTCCCCCGGGGTCCGGGAGCACGCCGTGCCGCACGCGGAGCAGCGGATGAAGCGCTCCGGACGGCTCTTCCGGAAGATCCTGGAACTGGCCGGGGACGAGAATCCGCGCGTGCGGATGAGAATCGCCCTGGCTCTGGGCGAGGCCGGAGACCGGCGGATTCTTCCGGCCCTGGTGAAGATTGCCCGCAGCGACGGCGGAGACCGCTGGATCCGAAACTCGGTCCTGAGCTCCAGCACCCGCCTGGCCGACCGGCTCTTCACGAAGTTGGCGGACCTGGAAGCGTTTCAGCAGGAGCCGCTGGCGGGGCAGTGGCTGCCGCCGCTGGCCCGCGTCGTCGGGGGCCGGGGCAACACCTCGGAACTCCGTCGCCTGACCCGCGCCGCGGCCACCCATGAGGCGCTGGCCTCACAGCCGGATCTGCAGCTGGCCATCGTGACCAGCCTGGCCGAGGGACTGGCCATCGAAGGCCGGACCTTCACCCGCCTCAACAACCTCCATCCGGCAGCCACCCGCATGATCGGCACCCATTTCGAGGCCGCCCTCGCGGCGGCTGCCGACACTGAACTCCTGGAGAAAAAACGCCTGGCGGCGATTCGACTGATCCGGCACGCCACTCTGGAAGAGGTCCGGGAGGCCCTGACGAATCTGATCGACCCCCAGCAGCCCCAGGCGGTGCAGCTCGCCGCCATCGCGGCTCTGGCCGGCTACGAGGAACCGGAGATCGCCCCGCTGCTGCTGGAGTCGTGGGGTACCCAGACGCCCAACGTGCGAGGCGGTGTCCTGTCGGGAGTGCTGTCCCGGCCGGAATGGACCCGCGCCCTGCTGGACGCCATCGAGTCCGAGACGGTTCCGGTCCACCAGATCGACGCCAAACGCCGCGAGCTCCTGATGAACCACGACGACCAGGGGATCCGCGACCGGTCTCTGAAACTCTTCGAGGCCTCCACGCCCAGTGACCGGCTGGAGGTCCTGGCCAACTACCAGGCCGCGTTGACGCTGCCGGGGGACCGGGGACGCGGCGAGAGGGTCTACCGCCGCGAATGCATCAAGTGCCATCGGTTGGGCACCACCCAGCATCTGGTCGGTCCCAATCTCATCGTGGCCGGCTACCAGGACCGGGATACGCTCCTGACCAGCATCCTGGATCCGAACCGGGTCGTCGAGCCCCAGTTCACCCAGTACGTGGTGACCGATCGGAAGGGTCGTCTCTACACCGGCCTCATGGCCCAGGAGACGGCGGCCAGCATCACGCTGGTGGAGAGCGAGGAGTTGCAGAACACGCTGCTGAGGAAGGACATCCAGGAGATTCGAGCCACCGTGCAGTCCCTGATGCCGGAGGGACTGGAAGAGACCATCTCGGAACAGGAGATGGCGGACGTGATGACCTTCATCCTGGACTACCAGTACGATATCGGCGCCGAGGGTGGAGGATACGGTCCCGGGGAGGAAGTTTACGGAGTGCCCCTGGAGACGCGGCGTTTCACCGCGGGTCCGTGACAGCCTAAGGGTAGAGTCGCGCGAACCACCGAGGCGGGCACGACGCACTGAGAGGCAACGAACAAAGTGACGTCTTGATGTAATGGTGTAAAAACGTCATAATGTTGCAATGCTTCGAGAAACGAAAAGGACCACCGTCTACTTCGAGTCTGTGATCCACCGCGCCCTGCGACTCAAGTCGATCGAAACTGAGCGCAGTCTCTCAGACCTTGTCAACGAGGCTGTCCGACTCTCTTTAGCCGAAGACGCAGAGGATCTAGCTGCCTTTGAGGAAAGAGCCTCCGAAGAAAACCTCTCGTTCGAAGCCGTCGTGAAAGACTTGAAGCAGCGTGGCCAGATTTGATGTTCTGATCAAGCCATCGGCGGTTAAGGAGATCGAGGTCATCGCGTCCAAGACGGACCGGAGGCGAGTTGTCACCAAGATCCACCGTCTGGCAGACGACCCGCGTCCTCCCGGTTGCAGAAAACTCTCGGGAGGTGACCGATATCGAATCCGAGTCGGCGTCTACCGCATCCTCTACGCCATCAGGGACAAACAGCTTGTCGTATACGTAGTCAAGGTTGGGCATAGGAAGAATGCCTATCACTGAGGCCACACAAGTCGAAGATTTCGGTTCAAGACGGACCCGCAAATCTCGAATCACCCTCTGGGCCCTGCTACCGTTTCTCGTCACCTTGGAATTCGCTCAAGGCGCCGAGTACAAGATCGTGCATGAGGGTTTCGAGAGCCTCTCCACGGGCAGCTTCGAACATGCGGGGCAGGACATCTACGTCTCCCGCAAGGGCCGCCTCCAACTGATTCGCCGCTGGGACCTGAACAACGACGGCTACTACGATCTGCCTTTCGCCAGCACCCACAACGTCATGGTGGGCAGCATCGACGCTCTGGGCTACCTTCAGACGAACCGCGGTTACCGGTCGGTCCTCTCACCCATGCACCGGTCCCTGGCCCTGTACGACCTCTGGCTGCAGGAGGAAAAGAGCCGTTCCAGCACCCTCCGGCTACCGGCAGACCGCCCCAGCGCCGTCCTCTTCAGTGACGTGGACGGCGACGGCCACTCCGACATCGTCTTCGCTTCCTCGGGGCTGGGGGACACCCCCTTCTCCGACAGCCTCATCTACTGGGGGTCTGAATCCGGCTACCGTCGCGAGTCCCGCACGGCGCTTCCCACGGCGGGCGCCCGGGACGTGACCGTGGGAGACCTGAACCAGGACGGCCGGCAGGACGTGGTCTTCGCCAACCGGCCCGGCCCGGGCCGGGCGAATCCGGGGTCCTACATCTACTGGGGGTCCAACGATTTCTATGGGGAACGTCATCGCAGCGCCGTGCCCACCGAGGGCGCCGTCGGCTGCCGGATCGCCGATCTGGACGCAGACGGCCACCCTGACCTGGTCTTCGCCACCGCCGGCGAAGAGGGAGGACTCGAGATCTACTGGGGACGCGAGAAGGGACCCGATCCGGAGTCGGCGGCGCGGTTTCAGATCCCCGGCCTGGTATCGCTGGAGACCGCCCGGACCGGGGATCGGACCACGGTGCTGGCAGCGCTGTCGCAGAAGAAGCTGCAACTTTTCGAGTTCCAGTCCCGCCGGCCGGTCCTGCGCAAGACCGTGAACCGGGGCGGAGCGAGGGTCCGTCTGGCGGACCTGGACGGGGACGGCCGGCTGGAATTCATCCTGGCCGGCGGAAACGCCTCGGCCGTCATCTGGGGCAAGGACAGCTCGGAAACCCCCGTACCGACTCTCAATGCCAGGGACGTGGCTGTCTCCGACCTCAACCAGGACGGCTTTCCCGAGCTCATCTTCGCCAACTACTCGGAAGGCGCCTACGGCAACCTGGACATCTCTTCCTATGTCTATTGGGGCAGCGTTCACGGGTACGCCAACGCCCGCCGGACCGACCTCCAGACCTTCGGCGCCGCGGCCGTCGCGGTGGGGGACCTGAACGGCGACAACCGCCAAGACCTGCTCTTCGGAAACACGGGAAGCGGGATCTCCGGAGGCAAGGACGAGTTCGTCTACGTCTATTGGGGACGCCCGCACCGCGGCTATTCTCCCGCCTTCGTCTCCCGCTATCCCTGCGTCATGGCCATGGGAGTCGCCATGGTCGACCTGGATGACGACGACCATGCAGAGCTGCTGGTGGCCAACTCGGGACGGCACTACTCGGGCGTGCCCGGAGCCAGCTACCTCTACTGGGGGACTCCCGACGGACCGGCGGTGGAGAAACGCAGCGAGTTCGACCTCAACGAGAACGGCTCCTGGGAGATCGCCGACCTGAATCGGGACGGCTGGCTGGACATCGTCGGATTCGATTTCGACACCCTCTTCCTCGCCTGGGGAGGGCCCCGGAAATTCTCGAATCCCGACCGCCAGGTCCGGATTCCCGACGTGGCGACTATGGGCCAGAACTGCCGGCTGCTGGATTTCGACCGGGACGGCTGGCTGGACATTCTGGTTGCCGACATCGCAAGTTCCTACAGCAAGATCCTGCTGGGCGGACCCGACGGCTATTCGTCCCAACGGGTCCGGCGATTGGATGAGCCGGGAATCGGCAACGTGGAGGTGGCGGACCTGGACGCCGACGGCTGGCTGGATCTGGTCCTGCTGCGGCCCTATTCCAGGGACAACGGGGTGAACCGGGCCGACTCCTGGATCAAGATCTACCATGGGAACGACCGCGGGCTGGAGGCCAAACCCAGGTTCGATTTTCCCACCGTGGGCGCCATCGACGTGGTGGCGGCGGACTTGAACGGGGACGACCGCCTCGATCTGGCGGTCTCCCAATACGAGTCCCGCAGCCACCGGAAGCTTCCGGTCCTGCTGTTCTGGAACAACGAACAGGAGGGATTTTCGGGGCGGCGCCGCACCGACCTGCCGGGCGAGTCCCCTTCGGCTCTGATGGCGGCGGACATGGACTACGACGGGCACACCGATCTGCTGGTGGTGAACCACAAGCTCTCGGTGGGCGAAGACAACCACAGCGTCGAGAGCTATCTCTACTGGGGCGCTCAGGACGGATTCTCGGTCGCGAATCGGAGCTACTTGCCGGCACCGGGACCGCATTTTCTACAGAACGTGGACGTGGGCAACCTGGCGACCCGGAAACCCGAGGCGTCCTTCACCTCGCCGGCGCTCGATCTTTCTTCCTGGCCGAAAGAGGTCGAGCTGACTTGGCAGGGAGAAACCCCCCGAGGATCCCGGATCCGCCTTCTGGCCCGTTTTGCACCCGATCGCGGCGCCCTTGAGAACGCCGCTTGGAGAGCGGTCCCGGAATCGGGCCGGCTCTCGCGGGGGGACGGTGACTCCCGGCTCCAGTACCGGGCCACGCTGATCGCCGGTATGGGGTACGCCTCCCCCTATCTGACCCGGGTGACGATTCGGGCCGACTAGCGACTCCAGGAGAGGCAGATATGTCCGACAGTTGGCTGTCAGCCTACGTCGAGCGGGGTCCCAGAAGCCGAGAACTGTTCGAGCAGGCGAAGCGTAATACCGCCGGTGGCGTCGGTCACGACCTGCGATTTTCGTTTCCCTTCCCCCGCTATATCGATCACGCCGTGGGGTCCCGAATGTGGGACGCCGATGGAAACGCGTACATCGACTACGGCATGGGAAACGCGGCCTGTCTGCTGGGCCACTCCCCTCCCGAAGTGCTGGACGCGGTCCGCGAGGTGATCGGCAACGGACTCCACTTCGGAATGGACCATCCGGTCCAGGTCGAGTGGGCCAGCTTGATCCAGCAGTTGATTCCCTCAGCCGAGCGTATTCGTTTCGTCAACTCCGGGACGGAAGGTTCGATGCTGGCGTTGCGAGTCGCCCGGGCCTTCACCCGGCGCACCAAGGTGCTCCGTTTCGAGGGCCATTTCAGCGGCTGGCACGACTACGTGGGCAAGGGCGCCATGCCTCCGTTCGACGCCTCCATCTCAGCCGGCATCCCTCCCGCCACCCTCGACACCATCGTGGTGATTCCGGCCGACCTCGACCTGGTCGAGGAGACCTTCCGCAACGATCCCGACATCGCCGCCGTCATGCTGGAGCCATCCGGCGCGTCGTGGGGCCGGGTCCCCCTGAGTCCCGACTTCAACCGCGAGCTGCGCCGCTTGACCGCAGATCATGGCGTGCTGTTGATCTACGACGAGGTTATCACCGGCTTTCGCTACAGTCCGGGCGGCTATCAGGAACTCGTAGGCATCACTCCCGACATGACCATTCTGGGAAAGATCATGGCCGGCGGACTCCCCGGCGGAGCCCTCGTGGGCCGGGCCGACATCATGAGCCTGTTCGATTTCACGGGAGATCCCCGCCACGATCGGCATGAACGGATCCAACATCTGGGGACGTTCAACGCCAACCCCCTTTCGGCGGCGGCCGGGATCGCCACCCTGAAACAGGTCGCGACCGGCCGGCCCCAAACCCAGGCCGAGCGCATGGCCGCGCTGCTTCGCGAAGGCATGGAGGAGATCCTGGAACGGGAGCGAGTGGCCGGTTACGCCTACGGAGACTCTTCCGGCTTCCATATCTACCTGGAAGCCCACCCCGGCTCGGGCGCCGCAGATCGCGCCGCGGTTCGAACCACCGACGCCACCCGGTTGAAAGGGATACCCGGAAACGTCATCACCGCCTTCCAAAAAAACTTTCAAATCAGAGGCGTCGAGGTGCTCTCCTTCATGGCAGGCGTGACCTCCGCCGCCCACTCGGAGGAAGACATCGGTGAGACCCTCAACGTCTTTCAGGACACCCTCCGCACAATGGTCCGCGACCAAATCATCGCCCAACTGGCCTAACGAAAAGCTCGCATGGAGCGCCGGCTTTCTTGCCGCCGACCAGGAGCGGCGTCTTTCTTGTCGCCGACCAGGAGCGGCGTCTTTCAGGCGCCGACCAGGAGCGGCGTCTTTCAGGCGCCGACCGGGAACGCCGGCTTTCTTGCCGCCGACCAGGAGGAGTCAAGGGGGACGGAGTCCCCACTCACCGCTTCCCTCCGCGATCCCCTCCAGCGATCCATGTTTCCCTGCCACCAAAACCCTGCACCAATAGAGGAACAATCGTCAGCTTCAACCACGCCGGGAAGAAGGAGGCGAAAAATGACCCACCCCAGCAAGCACCCCAAGCCGGACCCTCAAGATTCGATGATTCCCGCTAGAGTCGGCCGGCGACGATTGAATCTGTGCTCAGCCACTCTATTCCTACTGGCCATCCTGACCGGACCGGTCTCAGCCCAACAAATCCTCCCCCTTCCGGGAAACAACCTGCTGCACGGCAAAAAGGCGACCTTCTCGATCCCACCGAACTGCAGCCACTGCGGCACCGCCGACAAATCCCACCTGACCGACGGAAATCTCTGGCAATCGGACAGCGGAACAAACTTCTGGACCCACGAAGGATCGGTCGGATGGGACCTCGGCTCCCTGCCCGGAGTAATGATCCAATTCGACCTGGGAACGGTCCAACCCATCGAAACCCTCGGCCTGCACACCGCGTCGGGAAAGCCGGACGTTAAAATCCCAACCGCCGTGCTGGCCTACGTGTCGGACGACGGCGAGACCTGGCGCTACGTCACCGACCTGGTCAACGAAGTCCTCCCCGAAGGTGCTCCCGTTCGCCGCCGCTTCGTGTCCGGAGACTACTGGACCGGAGGCCTGCGAGTCGGCGGCCGCTATCTGGCCTTCTACGTCGTCAATGCCGGCGGCCGCACCTTCATCGACGAGATCGAAGCCCTCCGCGGCATCCGAGACCCCACGGACGCGGTCTTCGACTCCGCCGCCATCGGCAAGGACCAGCTCGAAGCCGACGCCCTGAACCGGGCCAGTGGTGCAACACCCCACACCGGCTCATTCCGTCACATGAGCACCTGGAGCTGTTCGCCTCCAGCGACGGCGGCCAGACCTGGAAGGGACGCGGTCCCGTTTCGTTGCCCAAGGAGATCCCGGCGGACCTCTTGAGACTGCGGGACGGCTCGATCCTCCTCTCCTACGGATCGCGCCTTCGGGGCGCCCTCGGGGTCCATGCACGCATCAGCCGGGACGATGGTCTCACCTGGGACGCTCCCCGGGTCCTCTTCAAGACCGGCGCTCACGTCTCCAGCAGCGGCGCCGGCGGAGTGGACGGCGGGTACCCTTCGAGCATCCAACTGGAAGACGGCTCCATCCTCACCGCCTACTACTGTTCCCGCCTCCCCTGGCACCAGCGGTATCACATGGGCGTGGTCTTCTGGCAGGATTGAAGGTCCGCTGACCGCAGAGCCGAAACCCAGGATGGGCTCCACGAAAGGAGGTTCTCAGTTGACTTCCAGAACAGTGAAGAGCATGGGGTGGACTGCGACCTTGCTCGCTGTGGTTTTCGCCGTCGTCGGTTTCCTCCCGAAAACGCATTCCTCCCGGCGGCCGAACGTCATCCTGATTCTGACCGATGACCAGGGTTACGGGGACGTGGGAATCCATGGCAACGACATCCTGCGGACGCCGAACCTGGATCGCCTGGCCCGGGAAGGGGTCCGGATCAAGGAATTCTACGTGACCCCGCTCTGCGCCACGACCCGGGCCAGCCTGCTCACGGGCCGGTACAACCAGCGAACCGGCGTCCTCTGGCCGTTTCTGGGGGCTGAAGTGCTGAGACACCGGGAGGTGACCCTCGCCGAAGCCCTGAAGACGGCCGGATACCAAACCGCGCTGATCGGGAAGTGGCACCTGGGCAGGTACGGAAAATACGGTCCCCTGACCCACGGTTTCGACGAGTTTCTGGGATTCCGGGACGGCATGATCGACGATTATTTCGACACCCCCCTGGAGCACAACGGCCTTCCGGCGCGAATCAGCAACTACATCACCGACGCCTTGACGGACGCCGCCCTTCGTTTCGTCGAGTCCAACCGGAGCCGCCCCTTCTTCCTCTTCCTGTCCTACAACGCTCCCCACATTCCCAACCAGGTTCCCCTGAAGTACGAGCAGGAATACACGGAGAAAGGCCTGTCTCCCCACCTGGCCAAGGTCTACGGCATGATCACCTGCCTGGACGATGGGATCGGCCGCATCCTGGAGGCCTTGAAGAAGCTGGACCTGGAAGAAAACACGATCGTCGTCTTCCTGTCCGACAACGGCCCCCAGATGGAGAGCAGCCGCCAGATGCAGCAATTCCGGTCCCGGGAGTGGCGCCGGATGGACGCCATGTGGAAGGGGGTCGGCCGCTACAACGCGAACCTGCGGGGAGAAAAGGCCACCGTTTATGAGGGAGGGATCCGTTCACCGTTTTTCGCACGCTGGGTGGGCCAGCTCCCGGCGGGGAAGACCCTGGACGTGGCGGCCTCCCATATCGACCTCCTTCCGACCCTTCTGGACCTCTGTGAGGTTCCGTTCCCGGAAGGGCCGGCATTGGACGGCCGGAGCCTGGCTCCGGCTCTGAAAACAGGGCGAGGGGAAGCGCCGGTCCGGACCCTGTTCTTCTGGAGTGACGCACCAAAGACGGGGGTCGGCCCCAGGCTGGGCCTCAACCGGAGGAACTACGCGGTCCGAAGGGGACCCTGGAAGCTGGTCGGCGGCAAGGAGTTGTTCGACCTGAGCCGCGATCCCTACGAGCAGAAGAACTTGGCGGAGCTCCAGCCCGGGAGGGTGAAAGAGCTTCAGGAAGCCTTCGACCGTTGGGCACGGGAGGTGGTGCCGAATGAGGACCTGGTCCGGCTCCCCGTTCCCGTGACCGGCGAGGACACCCCGTCGATCATGTCGAACCTGTTCCGGGGAGGGACTGTGATCGACATCGCCTGGGCCCGCCTGCACGGACAGGGCCTCCGTTACGGATACGACAAGCTGATCCGGGACAAGATCACGGGTTGGCAGGACCCGAACGACTTCATCCGCTGGCACCTCGACGTCGAACGGGAGGGGCGCTACGAAGTGATTCTCCAATACGGCTGCGGCGTGGCCGACGCGGGCTCCCGGATCCGGATCGCCTCCGGAGATGCGCGTATCGAATTCGTGGTCGAGCCGACCTCGGCCGTGGACGTGTGGCGAACTCAGGGCGTCGGTTTCCTGGACCTCAAACCGGGACTCACCACTCTGGATATCCGGGTCCTCTCCAAGCCCGGGAAAAGCGTGATGGACCTTCACGAGATCCGGCTGAGGCGGGTCGGAGACATTTGGCCAACAGCTCCGGCGGATACCCGATGGAATGGAACGAAGGAAATTTGAGGAAGAGGGACAAGACTGTCCCCTCCTAGTACCCCATGATGTCCTACTGCCGCACGACTCTTTTCTTGCTTCCCACGACTCAAGAATCGGCGGTTAGGAAACCGCCGCTCCTTTCGCTCTTGGGGAGATCAGGCGGTGGTGCCGCGTCCGTTGCGGACGAGGAATTGCCGGAGGACGTCGAGTGTGCCCTCGAGGCGAGCCATGCGTTCTTCGAGCCGGCCCATGGGGTTTCGGAGATCTTTGAGATTGGCATCCACGTGGTTGCGGAGATCTGCGAGGCCGGCATCCACGTAGCTGCGTAGATCTGCGAGGTTGGTATCCACGTGGCTGCGGAGATCTGCGAGGTTGGTATCTATGTGATTGCGGAGATTCCCATTCTCGGTATCCACATGGTTTCGGAGATCCGAGATTTCGCCGCGCAGCCCCTTGATGTCCAGTCGCGTGAGGCGGTGCAGGTAGAGCATGACGCCGACGATGACGGCAGGGGAAATCCACTGGAGAAGTTCAAGGGTCATCTGTTATTCCCAGAGTAAGCATTATATGGGTTCCCGTTCCGGCGGGGAACCTTCTCGGAGTTCCAGAGACCAGACACCGGAATCCGGGAAGGGGTTCACGGACGGTAACGGTCGAGTCTCTCGTCGTAGTCGCCAAAAGGCGGTTTTTTGAACTCTTTACATTCCATAACGGAGAAGAAGAAAAAGTAACGAACGAATTTGTTGCGAGCCGGGGAGTGGCGGTTTGCGACTACCGATTAAGAAGGGGGGCTTGTAGCCACCGGTTCCGGGTCGATGCTGAAGATGGGAGACAGGGACGTCTCCTCCTTGCTTCCATTCCCGTGCAGGCCGGGCGGGCGGAGGAGGTGGAATTTACAATCGTCCATTCTTGTCTTCTTCCGCTCCTCACATCGGCGGTTGTTAACTACCGCTCGCGCTTCGGCTGACAGTTTGTGTGATATAATGTGTGGATAATTACACAATGGCGACGAACCTTGGAATAGATCCCGATCTGCTCAAACAGGCCTTGGTGATCGGCGGAGAGAAGACCAAGAAGGCCACCGTCAACCGCGCGTTGCGGGAATTCATCGCGCGCCGGGGACAGGAACGGCTGCTCGACCTGTTCGGCAAACTGGATTGGGACGACGATTACGACTACAAGCGCGAGCGTTCCCGCCGGTGAACCTGTTCGTGGATACCAGTGTCTGGTCTCTGGCACTCAGACGGGATTCGCCGCCGGATCGCTCCGAGGTGCGGCGCCTCCGGGAGAGTCTCGTCGGGGGCACGGTCTACACGACCGGACTGGTGCTTCAGGAATTGTTGCAGGGCTTCCGCGGTCCGCGCGGCCGGACACAGATCATTGAGTGCTTCGCGGCCATTGGCATGATCGTCCCTACGCGGGGCGATCACATCTTGGCGGCCCGGCTGCGCAACGAGTGCCGCCGCCATGGCATACAGATCGGAACCATCGATGCGCTGCTCGCCCAGCTCTGTATCCGCCACAAGCTCGTCATGCTGTCGACCGACCGGGATTTCGGCCACATCGCGGCGCGCACGCCTCTCCGGCTGTGGGGAGTCGCGTACCCCGCATTTCTCACCAGGCCGCTTTTTGTATGATGAAAAAAGTCTTGCCGATGGGCATTTGGGAAATTATTGACAAACTTTGCCAGAAACAGACTGCGCTGGGCGCGCGCTCGCGGGCCTTTCCTCCGCGATCGTCACGCCCCCTGGTGAGAAATGCGGGGTAAGGGGACGGCTGCAAGAAATGATCGGCAAACCCGAAGTTCTCCTCATGGCTTCGGAGGCGTTGGTTCCCGCGTGAAGGATTGGATTCCTTGATTCCTATGAAGAAGATTTGGGTTCCGTTTGTTGTCTTATTGCTCTTGCCCGCCTCCTACTCTCTGCGGAGACCTGCCGAGCGGCCGGAGAACGTCCAAACCGCATACGAGGATTCGATCCGGAGTCAGACTCAAGAGGCGGGGGAGACGATCCTGTACTTTCCCGACTATGTGGATGGCGGCGGATGGTCCGTGCAGTTGGCGCTCAGCAACGTCGATCCGGACGCGGGTGCCGAAGCGGTGGTTGAAGTCTACGACGAGGATGGCGAGCCGGTTCTGGATCTGTTCGATTCCGGGTTGACTTTCGACATACCTGCCTTGGGCAGCCGGGTGTTGAAAAGCTCGGGCGCAGGGGAGATTCGGCGCGGCTGGATTCAGGTCCGGACCGGCACGGACTCGGTCAGCGGCCTGTTGACCTACAAGGAGGGAACGACCGGGATCGAGGTGAGCGTGGAACCGGCCAAGCTGGGAGACCGTTTCGCCCTGTTCGTCGAGGAGTCTGCCGACGTGGGCGCGGGCGTCGCGGTCTTCAAGCCGGAGGCTGCGCCCGGCATCCAGCTCCGGGTCCGCGACGAAGAAGGAGACGACCCGTTGGAGGGGGCGTTCGTCTCCCGGGGGAACTTTCACCAAGAGGCGCTCACGCTTCCCGAATGGTTCACCGCGGAGGGGATCGACAAGGGATTCCTGAGCGACTTCCGGGGTCTCCTGTTGCTGCGGACCGGGGACGAATCGACCTTTGCCCCGCTGGGGCTGCGGTTCGGGAAGAGGAACCAATCGCTCTCTTCGGTTCCCGCCATCCGGGACGAGACGCAGGAGCCGATGGAGACGACCCTTTACTTCCCGGACTACGTGGACGGAAGCGGATGGTCCGTGCAGTTGGCGCTCAGCAACTTCGACGCGGAGAGCGCCGCCGAGACCCGCGTAGAGGTGTTCGACCAAACCGGCCGGCCGGTCTCGGACCTGTTCGGTGGGGAATCGGCGTTCGAGATCCCGACGCTGGGCAGCCGGGTGCTGAAGAGTGCGGGCGCGGGGGCGATCCGGCGCGGCTGGATCGAGGTGGAGTCCGATTCGGCGGCGGTCAGCGGATTGTTGACCTACCGGCAGTCCGAGACGGGAGTCGAGGTCAGCGTGAAACCGGTGGAGTTGGGAAGCCAGTTCGCCTTGTTCGTCGAGGAGTCATCGGCGATCGGGGCCGGGGTCGCCATCTTCAAACCGGATGCTGCCCCGAACGTCGAGCTGCGCATCCGCGACGAGGAGGGGAACGACCCGTTGAAGGGGGTGTTCATCCCCCGGGGAGACTTCCGGCAAGACGCGCTCACGCTCCCGGAATGGCTCGGCGTGGAAGGGGTGGATACGGGGTTTCTGCGCGACTTCCGGGGACTGCTGTTCATTCGATCGGAGGATGACTCGCAATTCGCCCCGCTGGGGCTGCGGTTCGGGAAGGCGAGCCATTCGCTCTCGTCGGTGCCGGCGATCCGGATCGGGGACGGAGACGGGATCGCCGGAGGCCAGGCTCCTCCCCCGACGGTGCGGCTGTCGGTATCGCCAAGCTCCATCAATTGGGGCGAGAGCGTCACGTTGACCTGGTCCTCCACAAATGCGGAGAGCGTGGAGATCACGCCGGATGTCGGCGCGGTGCCGGCGTCCGGCTCGCGGACGGTGACACCGCGCACCACGACAACGTACCGGATCACGGCGCGCGGCGCCGGTGGCCAGACACGGACGGCGTCCATCCCGGTGAGCGTGGCGGTCTCGCAGCAGGATGCGCTGACGGCGATTTACCGATTTACCGGTGGGCCGGATTGGACCAGCAGCAGGAACTGGTGGACCGGCCGGCCTCTCAGGGATTGGCACGGGATCACCGTCGACAACCTGGGACGCGTGACGGCGTTGGTCCTCAACCACAATGGCCTGACGGGAGCGGTCCCTCCGGAGCTGGGCGCCCTGACCCACCTGACGTCCCTCAATCTCAGCAACAATGCCCTGACGGGGCCGATCCCGGTGCAGTTGGGCGCGCTCCGCAGCCTGACTTTTCTCTCTCTCGAAAACAATGAGCTGACCGGGCCGATCCCACCCCATCTCGGCTCGCTCCTGGGACTGAAGACCCTGATCCTAGGTTACAATGCCCTGACGGGGCACATCCCGCCCGAATTCGGCGCACTCACCAACCTGACGTTTCTCGCTCTCAGGAACACCGAACTGACCGGGCCGATCCCGCCTCAACTGGGCGCACTCGTAAAACTGACGTCGCTGAACCTGCAGGAAAATGCCCTGACCGGCCACATTCCACCCGAATTCGGCGCACTCATCAACCTGACGTTTCTCGTTCTCGACAACAATGCCCTGACCGGACCCATCCCGCCCCAACTGGGCGCACTCGTCAAATTGACGACGTTGGGCCTCAGAGGCAATGCCCTGACCGGGCGCATCCCGGCCGAACTTGGCTTACTCGCCAACCTGACGTATATCAGTCTTAACAACAATGACCTGACGGGGCCGATTCCGCCGGAACTCGGTTCCCTGGCGAACCTGACGAGCCTCGGCGTTTACGGCAACAACCTGACGGGACCCATCCCGCCCGAACTCGGCTCACTCACCAACGTGACCTTTTTCAGCTTCCGGAGCAATACCCTGACCGGCTCGATCCCGCCGGAACTGCGCTCACTATCCAAGGTGACGGTCCTGGACCTGAGCGACAATGCCCTCACGGGGTCGATCCCACCGGAGTTGGGCTCGCTCGCCAATCTGCAGAGCTTGGTGCTCAAAGAAAACTTCCTGACGGAGCCGATTCCGTCGCAACTCGGTTCGCTCGCCAACCTGACAAACCTCAATCTCGCCAACAACTACCTGACCGGTTCCATCCCAGCGGAGCTGGGCTCGCTCGCCAACCTGGAGGATTTGCGGCTCAACATCAACGACCTGACGGGGCCGATTCCGTCGCAACTCGGTTCGTTGGACAATCTGAAGAATTTGCATCTCCAGGGAAATGTACTGACAGGCCTGATCCCGCCGGAACTGGGCTCGCTGGCCAATCTGAGGGCGCTGAATCTCAGCAAGAGCAACTTGGCCGGACCGCTGCCCGGCAGCTTCTTGAGGATGGACCTGGAGAGCTTCTGGTTTGACTCAAACGAAGATCTTTGCATCCCCGGAAACTCCGAATTCGTGACTTGGTCAAAAGGAATTGAGAACTATCGCGCCGGAGCGTCCTGCAATGACTCCGACAGGGCAGTCCTGGAGGCGTTCTTTGAAATCGCCGGAGGCTCGGGTTGGACGAACTCGGACAGATGGCGCGGCGACGGTTCGTTGGAGGAATGGTACGGGGTCAGCGTGGATTCCCAGGGCCGGGTCACAGCGCTCGACCTGAGCGATAACGGACTGGAGGGACGGGTTCCCGGCAGCTTGGGCCGCCTGTCTCAGATGACCGAACTGAGGATTGGCGGCAATGCCCTCGCCGGCCGCATACCGCTGTCTCTGTCTTATCTCCCATCTCTTGGAGAATTTCGTTACGCGGACACCGACCTTTGTGTACCGACTGAAGAGCCGTTCCGTGCTTGGATGAACGCCATTTCGTCTCACGCAGGAACGGGGGTGGATTGTGCGCCTCCGACGGACCGTCAAATTCTCACATCGCTGTACGATGCGACCGGGGGACCAGAGTGGAGCAATCGCGAGAACTGGCTGACGAACCGTCCGCTTGAGGAATGGCATGGAGTAACAGTCGATACCAACGGACGAGTGACTCGTTTGGATCTCCGAAACAACGATCTGACGGGCGAGATCCCGCCGGAACTGGACGCACTTGCAAGCCTGGAGCATGTATTGTTCGGCCGGAATGAGCTGAGGGGCCGGATCCCGTCGGAATTCGGTTCGCTTGTCAAACTGAGGACCCTCGATCTCGGTTTCAATCGATTGATAGGGCCGATCCCGGCGGAACTTGGCTCGCTCTCCGGACTGGAGAGTCTGTTCCTCGACCGCAATGAGTTGACGGGATCGATCCCGCCGGAACTGGGAGCGCTCCCCAACCTGAACCACGTCGGACTCCATGAGAACCGGTTGGTGGGAACGATCCCTCACGAGCTCGGCTCGCTTCGCAGCCTTAGGAATCTGAATCTTGGAGGAAATCAGTTAACGGGGCCGATCCCGGCGGAATTTGGCTCGCTCCCCAGACTGGAGAATCTGTTCCTCGACCGCAATGAGTTGACGGGATCGATCCCGCCGGAACTGGGAGCGCTCTCCAACCTGAAGACCCTGAATCTGGGAAACAATGGTCTGAAAGGCCCGGTCCCACCGGAATTGGGGTCGCTTTCCAACTTGGAGAAATTATGGCTCGAAGACAATGCTCTGGCGGGATCGATCCCGCCGGACCTGGGCGCGCTGACGAACCTGGAGATCTTGTGGATCCAGGATAATGATCTGTCGGGACCGATCCCTTCCCAGTTCGGTGACTTGGAGAGTCTGCGCTCCGTGGTGTTCACAAGGAACACCAGAATGTCGGGGGCATTGCCCGCCCACCTGACAGGTCTGCAGCATTTGGAGGAACTGCTGACCGTCGATACGGGCCTTTGCGCACCTGCGGATGCAGGATTTCAAGACTGGCTGTCGGGCGTCCGGAAACGCCGCGCCGCCATCTGCGCCAGCGATCCACCAACCGCGTACTTGACTCAGGCCGTGCAATCCCGGGACTTCCCGGTACCGCTGGTGGCGGACGAGGAGGCTCTGCTTCGTATATTCGTGACATCCGGTCTAGAAACAGGGGCAGATCTCCCTCCGGTGCGGGCCACCTTCTATCGGAATGGGTCGAAGACGCACGTGGTGGACATCCCGGGAAAACCGGTCCCGATACCGAAGGAGGTCGATGAGGGAGATCTGACCTCCTCGGCCAACGCACGGATTTCCGGTTGGGTGGTGAAACCGGGGCTGGAGATGGTGATCGACGTCGACCCGCAGGGAACGCTGGGTCCCAATCCGGGCGTGGCGAAGCGAATCCCGGAGAGTGGTCGGCTGGCGGTCGATGTCCGGACGATGCCTGACTTCGATCTGACCGTGATTCCCTTTCTTTGGACTCAGAGTCCGGATTCGTCGATCTTGGATTTGGTCAAAGGAATGGCTCAGAATCCCGGGGGTCATTCCCTGCTTGGGGACACTCGGGATCTGATGCCGATCAACGAACTCGACGTCAAGGCACACGCATCGGTGTTGAGCACGTCCAACAATGCCCACGTGATATTTGCTCAAACTGTACTGATCCGTGCAATGGAAGGCGCCAGTGGTTACTACATGGGCATGATGGCGGGGGACGTTACCGGTGGCGCCATCGGGTTGGCCAACCGTCCGGGGTGGACGACGTTCTCGATACCCAGTGCGGGGACGATGGCACACGAAATTGGACACAATTTCAGTCTGTACCATGGGCCGTGTGGCAATCCTATCTTCGTGGATCCATCGTATCCCGAGAGCGACGGGTCAATCGGCGCCTGGGGGTATGACTTCAGCCAACCGGGCCGACTGTTACCGCCGGTGTGGCGAGATCTGATGGGCAATTGCCGCAACCGGCCCCGATGGGTTGGTGATTATCATTTCACAAACGCGCTTCGGTACCGTATGCACATCGCCGGCAGCAGTGAAGTGTCTGCACTGGTGGCCGCGCCGGCGAAGAGTCTGCTTCTGTGGGGCGGCGCCGCCGATGGGACTCTGTTCCTGGAACCCGCGTTCGTGGTGGATGCGCCGGCGGCGCTTCCGCAGTCTGATGGAGAGTTTGAGATCACCGGGCGGGATGCGGGCGGGGAGGAATTTTTCTCATTCAGTTTTACGATGCCGGAGGTGGCTGACGGAGATGGGCGATCATCGTTCGTCTTCCTCCTGCCCGTGCAGCCCGGGTGGGACGAGGAACTGGCCAGCATTACGCTGTCGGGGCCGGGCGGGTCGGTCAGGCTGGATGAGGAGACCGACCGGCCGGTGACCATTTTGCGGAATCGGCGGACGGGGGAGATTCGGGGGATTCTGCGGCGTCGGGCGACCGGGACCGGAAGCGGGGATGACGCGGTGTCGGCGTTGGCGTTGGAGCCGGGGATGGAGGTATTGACCAGCCGGGGTATTCCGGAGACGGAGGAGTGGAGTCGGTAGGGAGAGCACACGCGGGAGGCGGTTTCTTGCCGCCTGCCGGGAGGTGCGACTTTCTTGTGGCAGCTTGTCTCACCAGTAGGCAATGGCCTCAGCTACCTCACCCAGCCTCTGTCCATCCCAATCAACGTCGGCCAGGATGGGCATGGAATGGGTCGAAAACTTCCCGGGAAAGCGGACCCGGACGGTGGTCTCCTTCGTCTCTCCCCCCGGCACGATCAGCTCCCGTTCCCGCCGTCAAGTTGTCTGGGACCTGGGAGTTTTTCGCTCCCGACCCGGCTGAGCCGGCACCGGTGATCTCGGCTGCAGGGGTCCAGCGGCTCTGTCTCGCCTGGGAGGCGCCGCCTTACGCGGGCATGCGCAGGCAGATCGTATACGTCAGTACCCGGTATCGAGAGGACCAGCCGATCTGGTTGTGGAGAAGCGGCGCATTTCAATTTCCGATCATTGCCAATCTCCTGGGCAATTGGAATAGAACGCTCGATAGTGCGGGGAACGCTCCGGATGAGACGTTCGCGAGGTTTCACCATGATCTTGCCGGAACGCAGCAACGGAGATTCGCCATGTCCAACTTGACCCACACCTGTGACTCCTTCGTCTTCAAAACGGACCGCCCCTGGCCGAACCCGCCGTTGGCGGTCGCTGCCATCGTGGGGCACGCCACGCCGACGTCCGCGCGATTGTGGCTGAGAACCGGACGCACCGGGGAGTTCTCGCTTCTGCTGTACCCGGAAAACGAGATTGCAGATGCGGCCACCCGGCGAGACTTGCGGGAACGACTGGCCCGTGTGCCTTTGACCGCGGAGGAGGCGCTGGAACTGCTGCCCGAACCCTCACGGACGGATTTCACCATCGACAACCTCGATCGAAGAGAGGGGACTTACCCACACCGAGGGTCGCCGCCTTGCCGAGCGGATGTTCCGCGCCGCCAAAAAGGCTTATGTGGAGTACGAGCACAGCCACAACCCGCCTACCGGGGACGGTGTGTTCGACTACTCCTTTCACCGAGGGGGATGCGGGTACTACGTGTTGGACGGCCGCGGCCAGCGGGACGTCAATCGCGAGAGCTTCCGCATCCTGGGCCACGAGCAGTTCGATCGATTCGAGCGCTGGGTTACGAACTTGGATCCCGAGGAGACACCATTTCTGTTCGTCGTTTCGGCGGTGCCGGTACTGCACACCCGGGCCGGCCTGGTAAATGCCGACGAGCGTTGGCTCATCGAGCACGCCGGCCTCGACGACGATCTCCGCGATTCCTGGGAGCATGAGATCCACGACGAGGAGCGCGGAGCCCTGCTCGATCTGTTATTCGGGGCAGCGGCGACAGGGATCCGCGTCTGTGTCCTGAGCGGCGACGTCCACGTGTCTGCCGTGTTCTCCATCGAGGACGGGGACGGCCGGCGCATCTACCAGCTCACGTCGAGCGTCATCACCTACGGCCTCTCCCGTGCGGTGTCGTGGGTGTTGAGCCAAGGGGCGGCGGACAAAGGGGAGACTGCGGAAGGGCACAGGTTCCAGCGGCTGGCGTTGTATGCGGACAGTTCGTACGCGTTGATCAGCGTCGATCCGGGAACCGGCGAGTCCTGGTTCAAGCTGTACGGGAGGCAGACGCTGGACCCGCCGCCGTCGTCGGACCGGGAGGAGACCGTCCCGCTGAACCACTCGGTAGCCAAGATCCGGCTGTTCTGAACCGAAGTTACGGACCCGGAGACAAGATCACTCCCGGACCTCGGAAGGAAACACTCAACAGGAACCCGGCGACAGGACCGTCGCCGGGAATCCCTGCCAATCCCTCCTCTTCCTTCACTCCACATCAATCCCAAGGATTGATCACATCGACGCCACAGCCGTGGAAATCCGCCACGTTCCTGGTCGCGATTTTAGCCCCTCGAGCGCGAGCAGTTGCCGCGATTTGACAGTCGGCATGGTGGATCGGGAGACCCGCTGCGCGGCGGTCGGACGCGATCACGGCATAGGCACGGGCACACTCACTATCGAAGGTCAGGATGCGCCCGGCGAAGTCTTCGCGAAGCATGCCCTCAATTTCGTTGGCGAGTCTGTCCCGCCGTATACCTGCCGGCATGATCGCAACTCCGTATCGGAGTTCGGCCTCACTGATGACGGTCAGGAATACATTCGCGAAATACTGTGCGGCCAACCAAGCTTCCACTTTGGGGTCGGGGTTGGGACGAATCAATTCGGAGACGACGTTGGTGTCGAGCAAAATCATATTTCATGGCTCATTCGAAACGAGGAGGATCGCGCATTGGCTCGCGGGAGGGTAATTCCAGTTCCGCACCGCCCAGAGGCGCGAAGCGCGAACGGATGGCGCGTGCCAGATTTACTGGTGCCGAAGGCTCCTCGTTGAGTACGTTGCTCAAGATCTGTCGGACTTCTTCCTCCATCGAACGACCGTGATAGGCCGCGCGTATGCGAAGCCTTCGTTTCAGCCCGTCTTGAAGGTTGCGAATCGTGATGCTGGCCATATTATCCCTCCGGCAGATACGTTATAGAAATGATATCAACGAATTCAATGATGGTAAAGAATGCGTGTGAGAGGGAATTTCCTGTGCCCGGCAAGGGGAAGAATCGGCGGTTGGAAACCGCCGCTCCAATGCCGCCGCCTCTTCCACCGGACAGGCTACATGCTCACAGGACCCCCGGCACGGACTCAACGTTTAAGATTGCAAATGGTATGAGGCCAAGCACACATGAGCACGGCAAGCAGGACTCCATACCCGGTCATCTTGAAATGAAAGACACAACCGAGGAGGGTCACGCCGACGATCATTCCCAGAGACGTGATGTCTGCGCCGTTTCATGGAGCTTTCGCGATCACCAGTAGGCGATGGCCTCGGCCACTTCGCCCAGTCTTCGGCCGTTCCAATCCACGTCGGCCAGGATGGGCAGGGAATGGGTCGAAAACTCCCGGGGAAAACGGACCCGGACGGTGGTCTCCTTCGTCTCTCCCCCCGGTACGATCAGGTCCAGTTCCAAAGGATCGACGGAGACGCCTTCCAGTGAGCGGAATCTGACTCGACAGCTTTTCTCTTCCTCTGCGTGGTTCTGAATGTAGAGCCGAAAGTCCACGGCGTCGCCGGGGCGGATCCGGACCTTGTAGGGCCGGAACTCGACCCAGTGCGGGTCCATGGCCATGTCGGGGTCGGACGCCTGGACTACTTCGGTGAACAGCGACTGCCAGCGGTCCATCCACCGGGTCCAGCGATCGATCCGGGTTTGTTCGAACTCCACTCCCCCGCCGTGTCCGGTCAGTATCACGTCCGGACGCCGCTCCGCGATCTTGCGCGGGATGGACCCATATGCCGACAGGGGCGTCCGATTCTTGGGGATGAAGGAATGGATGTAGTCCCGCTCTTCCCGGAAGCAGAGTCCCGAGATGGCGTCGCCGATGGCCAGGAAGCGGCGCACGTCGACGTGGAACGTGATGTGGTGGTCGTACCAGGTCTGTCCCGGGAACTGCTCGATCCGGAAGTCGATCCCCCGCCAGTGGAAACTCTCCCCGCGGGCCACGACGCGGTCGACCCGCATCCCGTCCGGCACCATGCAGGGCATGTCGTAATGCTCCGGATGTTCCAGCAGATCCCGCAGTTCCGGCGCGGCGGCCACCTTGGTCCCGTAACGCGCCCGGAGCATGGGGTAGCCGGCCAGGTGGTCGTCGTGGAAATGGGTCGGCAGGAAGTATTCCACCGTCTCGACTCCCAGTTCACTGCGCAAGCGTCGTGTCAGATGGTCGATGTAGCGGTGCGGGTTGGCCGTGATCGGCGCCCCCGAGACATACCCGCAGTCGATGAGAACCGCGTGGCCGGCGTCGTCCTTGACCACGTACGAGTTGGCCATGGAGTTGACCTCGTAGACGTGGGGCGACAGCCGGCGGAACTCCACCTGGAAGGGCGTGTAGGGACGGTCGAAAAACATGCCGTGGAGCTCTGCCAGTCTCGCGCTCAGTTCGTCGATACGGGCTTCGGCCCTGGTGAATGGCGCTCCATGCCCGGGCAACATGAGATCCCACTCCAACTCGGCGGCGTGGGCCAGGCTCTCGAGCTGGTTGACATGCCCCTGGAAGTCCATGTAGCTCCACTGCAACCAGTGGTAGTCGCCGAGACGGCCCGGCGCCGCCATCAGGTCGCCGCACGCGAGGACGCGCCGGCCGTCGATTTCGAACCGGTATCCCGTTGATCCGAAGGTGTGTCCGGGCAGCGGCACCACTTCGAAGCGGATCCCCTGCCAGTCAATGGTCTCGTAGTCGCGAGCGATCTCGGCACCGCGCACGTCCTGTAGGGGTGCGAATCCCGGATAGTAGGCGGTGTAGTTGTCGTAGAGGTAGTAGGCCGCCCGTTGCAGGTCCGCCTCCTCCAAGTAGCGCCGTTCGGCGGCGGGGATTGAGATCTCGGCGCCCTGCCCGTGCCAATGCGAGATCCCGGAACACTGGTCGCGGTGAAAGTGGGTGAGCAGGACCCGGTCGACCGCTCCCACGTCGTCGCACCGCAGATCGGTGCCGCAGTCGATCAGCAGCGTCCTGCCGCCGGCCCGGACGCCGTAGACGCTGCAGGTGTCCTCTACCTGGAAAAGGTTCTCACTGAGTCGTTTCATGCAAACCTCCACGAAGGGGTAGTCGGGGGGACTTTCCTGTCCCCCCTAATCGGCGCCTAAAAGACGCCGCTCCCGGCGCCTAAAAGACGCCGCTCCCGGCGCCCAAAAGACGCCGCTCCTGCGCCAATCCAATCAAGCCAAAGCGGCCGTCAATTCGGCTCCATAGGCGAAGATCGCCGGCGTCCCGCCCGTGTGCATGAGCACAAACGAACGCCCCGGACCGCTGCTCCGGGCCCGGTGGATCAGACCCGCCATGGTCTTCCCCGTGTAGACCGGATCCAGGATCAGGCCCTCCATACTACCGGCCATCCGGATCGCTTCCAGCGTGGGCGGGTTCGACCGCCCGTACCCCGGCGCCAGGAAGTCGTCGATCACCCGGATGTCGTCGTCGGCCACCGGGTTCGGCATTTCCAGCAACTCGGCGATCTCCCGGCAGCGGTCCCGGATCCGCTCCTTCTGCGGTCCGGCGTTCCGGCGCACGCAGACGCCGGTCACCCGCACCCGCGAGCCCAGCGCCCTCAATCCGAACAGCAGTCCTCCGTGGGTATGGCCGCTCCCGGAGGGGACCACCAACTCGTCGATGGAGAGTTGCCGGGATGCAACCTGCTCGAGAAGCTCCCGTGCAGCCACCACGTATCCCAGCGCGCCCAGGGGCGGGTGCCCCGGTCCGAGGGGGATGATGTAAGGACGTCTTCCCTGCCCCTTCAGCTCCTCGGCGATCTCCCCTACCCGCCGGTCCGCGCCCTCCTCGTCTTCACCTTCGGGATAGGAATACAGCGTCGCTCCCAGGATCCGGTCCAGCAGCACGTTTCCCGAGTTCCGGTAGAGGGGGTCATCCCTGGGGACCCTTTCTTCCAGTTGAATATGGCAGTCCATGCCCGACTTGCGGGCGGCAGCGGCGGCGAGACGGACGAAGTTGGACTGAACGGCGCCGGTGATGAGAATCGTATCGGCGCCTTGGAGCCGCGCCTCGCCCAGGTAGAACTCCAGTTGGCGCACCTTGTTGCCCCCGAACGCCAGATCGGTGCAGTCGTCCCGCTTGACGTAGACCCGCGCTCCGCCCAACGCCTCACCCAGATTCGGCATCGCCTCCAAGGGCGTGGGCAGGCGGCAGAGTCTCAGCCGCGGAAACTCGCCCAAGGTTCCCAGCCCCGGTTTTGCCGCCATTTGGAACTCCCCGAAATCAGAAGCGGAAAGAGGACTAATACATCGGAGAACCCGGCTCCGGGTCAGAGTTGCTCTTCAAACCACTTGGCCATCCAGTTGAAGTATTTTACCCGGAAGACGTGGCCGTCGTCGGGACGATGGACCTGGAAGAGATGGGACCGCCCCGCCTCCCGGTAGACCGGCGAAACCAGATCCACCAACTGATCCACGCCGGACGCCGCCATGTCGGGGTCCTGTAGCGGCGCCAGAACCATCAGCGGCCGGGGCGCGATGCAGTCCGCCACGATCTCGGGATGGTCGAAATGGCGGAGCAGTCCGGGGATGTAATGGCAGGAACTGTGCCGGTCCGGCTGTCCCTCGTGGATGTCCCGCTCCAGGCTGCCCAGCCCCCCGCAGAGAATGGCCGCGGTCCGAATCGAAGGGTCGCAGGCCATGGCCCACCAGGAGGCGTACGACCCCAGCGAGAATCCGGTGAGGCCGACTCGGCCCGGGTCCACCTGCTTCTGGGCCCCCAGGACCCGGGCGGCCCGCAACGCCTCCTCGGCCAGGATCCCCATCTGGGGTCTCCCGTAGGGGGCCAGGAGCTTGGCTTCGGTCTCCCAATCCTCCAGCGCTCGGCGCCGGGCCACGGTCCCCTTCAGGGTGATGGAGAGAGTGGCGAATCCCCGTCTCGACAGCTCCCGGGCCCATCCCCGGAGCGGTCCCTTGTCCGGATGCTCCCGGTGAAACTGCTCCTCGGTCAATCGTCCGGCGTCGCTGCTGGTCCCCGGCATGCAGACGACTCCCGCCAGCGATCCTGGCTTGGCCCCGGCGGGGACCAGCAGGATTCCCGGCACCGTCTCTGCCAGGGAATTGACGAAGGTCACGGGTGTCCTCAGGAGTCCGTCTTCGGTCTGTGTCGTCTCACCCATGGAAAACGGGATTTCGTTCGGCGGGATCGCATCCATCCCCATCAATTCGATCACCTTGGACCGAACCGCCTTCCCCCGGATCGGTTGCGGAAAGGCAGGGCCGGACGTCGGTAGGGACAACCGCCGCGCCGGGCTCGTTCCTGGTGGGCGTACCGGTATTCACGAGGGCGAATATAAATGAGCCCGCCAGCAACGTGAGGGCGATCCCCAGGCGGATGCGGGACGAACCGGGCAGTTTGAGTCGAATGGCCATGAGAAGATACCGCCGAGATCAGGTTCGGTCCGTTGACGTAAACTGGGCAAGTCTAGCTTCTCACCCGGCGGGCGAACAACTTGCCCGGAGGGGCTCTTGGTCCCGACTGTCCCACAGTCAGCAAATACCGAAGGTTAACGTTTATTGTCATTACTTCCAGACGGCGCTTCACGAGATGGGACACGCGATGGGACACTCGGAGCGCATGAACCACCGGTCGTTGATCGAGGGGCTCAAGGCGGATTTTGGTTCCGAGGCCTATGCCCGCGAGGAGTTGCGGGCCGAAATCAGCGCGATGATGACGGGCGAGACAATCAGGATCGGTCACGGCCCCAGCCGGGTCGCCGATGCGAGAGTTGGATCGAGGTCTTGGAAAAGGATCTCCCGGAAATCCGGCCGGGTGGCGGCGATTAGCAGAAGATGGCCGACTGCGTGCTCGTTCGGAGCCGGCAGCGGGCGGGACGGAGAGAGCGACAAGCCACC
>CATOST010000041.1 GCA_951812665.1 uncultured Acidobacteriota bacterium | reverse complement strand
GGTTCGTCCCCGTCTCCCTGGAGGGATGGGCCCGGCGGGCGCCGTGCGGCTGAAGCTCGATGCCGGAAACCTGTCGCGGGAGATCTCGCTTTCCACCCGGGCCTGGGACTCGGGGACCGTGAAAGTTCGGGTCCTGGATGAACACGGCCGGCCGACACAGGCCCGCGTGTATCTCTCCGGGCCCGACGGAAAGTCCTACACTCCAGAGGGCGCTCAGCCCCGAATCACCAACGGCGACTATCGCCAGCCCTATGGCGGCGAGTACTACTTCTATGCCGACGGCGCCTTCGAAGCGGGCGTTCCGGCCGGAACCGTCTCCATGGAGGTGGTCAAGGGCCTGGAATATGCGCCAGTGGCGCGCAAGGTCCAGGTCGCCAAGGGACGGTCAAGGAGATGGAGTTCCGGTTGGAACGGACCTGGGACATGGGCGCCAAGGGGTGGTGGTCCGGCGATACCCATTTGCACGCCAATCTCTTCCACGATCCCATTACCGGCGCCGACGACCGCATCAAGCCGAAGGACGTGCTCTTCGTGGTGAAGGCCGAAGATCTGAACGTGGCGCACATGCTGGCCTGCAACAGCGAGGACGGATACGTCTACGAGCGCAAGCGCGTGGAGGGACGGCCCAACGCCCTTTCGGAAGAGCGGTACATCCTCTACTGGAACGAAGAGATGCGGAACCTGCGCCTCTACGGGCACATGGGATTCCTACGGATCAAGAGCTTCGTCGAGCCGGCCTTCGTGGGCTGGCCCGGCACCACCCATCCCCAGGACGACCCGGCCAACTACTTCCAGGCCGTCAAGGCCAAGGCGCAGAATGCCGCCGTCATCTACGTCCACCCGAGTCTTCCCAGCGAGTATCCGGTGGACATCGCCCTGGGCGTTGTCGACACCATCGACGTCATGTGCCAAGGCGATGAAGAGAGGAACACGGGGCACTGGTACCAACTCCTGAATGCCGGATTTCGCTGTCCCATCTCGGCCGGGACCGACAGCTATTTGGATCTGCCCTACCATCTCATTCGGGGGCGGGGCGGGTCTACGTGAAGTCGGGTCCCCGGCTCGACTATTCCGATTGGATCGACGCCTACCTGGAGGGAAAGAGCTTCGCCACCAACGCCCCCATGGTCACCTTCACAGTGAACGGCCGGGAGGCGGGTTCAGTGTTGAAGTGGGAGAAGGGAACCCTCCAGGTACAGGTGGAGGCCGAAGCCGAGTCTCACGTTCCCATGTCCAGCATCGAACTAGTGGTCAACGGGCAGGTGGTGGAAACCGAGAAGGCGCGCAAGGATGGCAAGCGGGTCCGGTTGAAGAAGGGGCTGGAGGTCACGGACAGCTGCTGGATGGCGGTGCGGGTCCGGGGCGAGGCGCACCGGCTTCTTCCCAACGACGCCGCTCTTTATGCCCATACGAGTCCGGTCTACCTGAGCTTCAAGGATCGTCCCGTCCGTTCTCACGCCGCCGCCCGGTTTTTCGTCGAGCAGATCGATCAGCTGATCCGGAGGGTCCACGACAAAGGCCAGTTCAGCCACGAGCGGGAGAAGCAAAAGACCGTCGACCTCTTCAGGAAGGGGCAGGACATCTACCGGGCTATGCTGGATGAGGAGGAGACGGAGGCGGTTCCGGTTCGTTTCGGGCACTATTCCAGGTAAGCCGGCCTCAGCTCTGCCTATCGCCGTTGCAAGAGCCCCAGTCACGGGGAGGAGTGGATTTGGAGCGCAGGAGTTTCCTGAGACTGTTGGGGCCCGGGAGTGTGGCTGCCTCGGCCCTGCCGAGGGGGGGCTCGACGCCGGTCCGCGGCGCGGTCCGATCTGCGTCGGCGAGAACGCCCCTGGAAATCGGTCAGGAGAAGCAGCTCTTTCTGGACGATCAGGTCGTCGAGACCATGGAGCCACGGGTCTTCAGGCTCCTGAACCAGCCCGTCCGTTACCCGGAGAATCCGGTGATTCCGCTGGGGACCGACTGGGAGCATCAGGGCGGGCTGTCGCACGGGGGCGACGCCGGGTCCGTCCTCTACGATCCGGAACTCAAGCTCTTTCGCTTCTATGGCTGGATGATCCCGTGGCCTCCCCTGGGAAGTTCGGTTCGAAAGTTCATCTTCTACGCCGAGTCGGAGGACGGTCTCCACTGGCGAAAGCCACCCCTGGGCCAAGTTCGTTACTTGGGGTTCGACACCAATTTCATCCAACTACCCTTCCTGGGAGACGCGAGTCCCGGCAACCTCGGCGTTTTTCGGGACCCGGCGGCCCGAAGGCCCCAGGAACGGTATAAGATCGTGTTCCAAGGCAAACAGGACGGGGCGGGGGGGCTCTATCCCGGCTATTCCGCCGACGGCATCCGCTTCCAGCCGTATCCCGTCTCCCGGCCCATCATTCCCTTACGAAGGATTCGGCGGACGGCATGTCTTCAACCAGCGGGGCGAGCAGCAACGGGGCCAGATCGGCCTGGCCATACTTCGTCTGGACGGATTCGTCAGCATCACCGGCGACGGGTCGTTGACCACCCGGTCCCTTGTTTTCCAGGGCAATCGCCTCCACATCAACGCCACCGGCCGGGACCGGTACGCTGGAGACGGCTACGGGACGGTCAGGGTCGCCCTGCTGGACGGGGAGACCGGCCGGACCCTGCCCGGATACGATCTGGACGATTGCCGCGCCTTTGGATCCGACAGCATCCGGCACACCGTGAGCTGGCGGGGCGGCGCGGACGTCGGGGCCCTGGAAGGGAAGCCGGTCCAGGTCCGTTTCCAGGTCCGCAGGGCCAAGCTCTTTTCATTTCAATTCGCACGGGAGCGGGTCTGATCCTGTGCCTGTGTCAAAGATCATCAACTCGAGAGGGGATGACTCGTGAACAATCTGGGGAGAATCACACCAGTCCTTCTGTTCGCCGGCCTTTTCGGCGCGCTTTCCTGTACTAACGAACCGGCCGGGGAGGGTCCGACTCCAATCGAGGTAGGGCCGGGCACCCACCTCTTCGTGGACGATCGTCTGGTGGCGGAGACGGACAGGGTCTGGCGCTCACTGAATCGCCCGGCCAAGCACCGGGAAAATCCGGTGGTGAAGCCGGATCGGCCCTGGGAGGGCTATCTGGTGCTCCAGCCCGGCACCGTGATCTGGGACGAGGAAGAGCAGCTCTTCAAGATGTGGTACAACACCATCGGCACCCACAAGCGGCCCTACGTCGAAGACTACCTCTGCTATGCCACTTCCCGCGACGGCCTCGCCTGGGAGAAACCGGATCTGGGGTTGGTGGAGTTCAGGGGTTCCAAGAAGAACAACATCTTTCTGAAGTGGTCCGGTTGGTCCCATGCTCTCCTGAAAGACCCTTCGGACCCGGATCCGAAGCGGCGCTACAAGCTCGTCTATTGGCAGACCCATGACATGGATCGTTGCGGCATCTCCGTGTCCTTCTCGCCCGACGGCAAGGAGTGGACCGACTACCCGGAGAATCCGGTGGTGCCGTGCTGGGCGACCGGCGACACATTTTCGGTGACCCAGGACCCGGACAGCGGCCGGTTCCTGCTCTACCACAAGACCATCAGCAGACCGATCCGGAAGGTCTCCCGTCTGGTGAGCGACGATTTCATCCATTGGAAGGATTCCCAGCAGGTCCTGGATCCGGATTCGTATGATCCTCCCGACACCGAGTTTTACGGCCTGTCGGCCTTTCCCTACGCCGGCCAGTACCTGGGGGTGCTCTGGGTGTACCACACCTACACCCAGTTCATGGACTCCCAACTGGTCTCCAGCCGGGACGGGCTGGAGTGGGAGCGTTCGGTGGGCCGCCGGCGCTTCATGAAGCTGGCGCCGGACGGGAACTACCGCAACGACACCTTCGACAGCGGCATGGTCTACCCCTCCAGCAGTCCCTTCCTGAAGGACGGCAAGGTCTGGATCTACTACTCCGGTTTCACCAATCTGCACAACGCCCCGTCCCGGGACCACGACGGCCAGATCGGGCTCGCCACGCTGCGCCAGGACGGGTTCGTCTCCTTCGACGCCACCAGCGAGGGTTGGATTTTGACCCCCCCGCTGAAGCTCGGGGGCAGCACCTTGTCGGTGAACATGACCTCCATGACCGAGAAGCGGCTGAACTTCCAGCGGGACAGCGGCAAAGAGCTCTACAGTATGCTCTACACCAATAATCCGTCGGCTCGAGGATACGTGCGAGTCGAGGTCCAAGACGCGGACGGGAACCCCCTGACCGGCTACGAAGCCTCCAACTGCACCCCCGTGCACCACGGAGACCTCTACCAGAAGGTCACCTGGGAAGGAGGCCACGATCTGTCGGGCGTCGGAGACCGGGCAGTCCGCCTCAAGTTCGTCCTGGGCAACACCAAGCTCTATTCCATCAAAGTGGAGTAGGAGCGGCGGGAGCGGCGTCTTTCAGGCGCCGACCTTGGACCGGCGTCCTTCCGGGCGCCGACCTCCCAAACTTGTATTTCGGCAAAAACCCCGCGGCCGACCGTCCCCCGAACCGCCGTCTATTCCCCCGGAGCCACAAAGGTCAGAACCCGCTTCGGATTCTCGTAGATCAGCGTCCGAATCTGCTCTTCGGTGACCCCTTTGCCTCTGAGGTGGGGAACAAATTGATCCAGTACGAACGTGTAGCCCATCCCGCCATACGCCTTGAGATCGATCTTCTGGTCCACGTTCTGAGAGAGGAGGATTCGCTCCATGTATCCGAGGCGGATCAGTTCCACGACGCCGTCCCCGACGTGCGCCGCCGTCGCCGGTTGGCGGAGCATGTGAAATTCCGACATGCCGTCGAACTCCACATAGACCCCCCGCTTCAGGAGGCCGGTCAGGGAGGGCAAATCCCGAACCAGGTTGTCACAGTGTCCCAGGATAACCCGTCCCAGGTCGGTCCCTTCCGTCTCCAGCAGGTCCAGCATCGCATGCGTGCCTTCGCTCCCTCTCCCACCGCTGTGCAGCGAGACCGGGGCGCCTGTGATGCGGCTGGCCCGGCCCACGGCCCGGATCACTTTGGCCGCCACGGGAGAAAGAGGGCCACTTCCGGTGGCCACCTCGCCGATAATTCCGGACCGAATACCGCTGTTTCCCACGCCGGAGGTCACGTCCCGGACGAGCTCCCGGGTCAGGTCGTCCAGCGATCGCTCTTCCAGGTCGCGGGTATCCAGAGCGCGGGCGTCCCAACCGGTGCCCATGACCACGTGGACTCCAGTGGTCCTGGAGACCCGCCCCAGCGCCGCCGGATCCCGTCCCAGTCCGATGCTGGTCACGTCCACCAGAGTCCCGCCGCCCCGTTTCCGGTAGTCCGTCAGCTCCTCAATGGCCATCGCCTCATCCCCCAGGATCAGATTGTCCCGATTGGGATAGCCCATGGTCACCGCGCCCAGCATGTCCATGGTCAAGGGCTTGAGATAGAAACGGACCCGAGTGGCTTCAGTAGGCGCCGGCCGGTTGGGATGGTTCCGATTGATGAAGATGTGTTCGTGGACCATGGCGGCACCCAGGGAGTTCGGGTCCATGGGGCCGTTGACCGTCAGGACCTTGCCGGCGAGGTTGGGAACCCGGTTTGAGGGCTCCTGAGCCCGCAACCCCGGTGCTGAAAGCAGCACCCAGAGGAGACCGATCAGGGGCCACGCGGTACGAGTTGTTCTGAGAGCATGCCGGAGTGCGTGCAGCGTTACTGTTTTCAATTCGAAATTCCTAACCCGAATAAACGGAAACGGATAGTGGTTCGAGCATGAGGAGTTCGGCGGCTGCAGGCCGCCACTCCTGTCGGGGGGACATTGTAGACTTCGCGCTTTGCAGAGGCCAGAGTTCCGGTTCCCGGCCCTTCGTTCGGAACGCGATTCCGGCGAGTCGAATATTTTCTTTCGCGCAGGGTTTGAAACCAAAGCCTGAATGGCCTAGAATTCCGGCCTGATAACCAATCGGCAGACTTGCATCCCAAGTGCTCGAAGTTTGTTTTCTTGTTTTAGGAGGTTTTGAGTAATGCGAAAGTGGAGAATCCTCTTCGTTGTCATGCTCTTGGCGCCGTTGGCGGCCGCGCCGCTTTGGGGCCAAGGCGCATACGCGAGTCTCAATGGCCGCGTGATGGACAACACGGGGGGCGTGATTCCCGGCGTCAATGTGACCGCCACGAACACGGCCACCGGTCTCGATTTCCCGACGGTCACCAATGACACGGGCAATTACCGGGTCGATTTCCTGGTGCCCGGTCCGTACGAGGTGACGGCCTCGCTCCCCGGGTTTCAGACGCAAATCCAGCCGGTGGACCTGAGGACCGGTGACGATCCGACCCTGGATTTCACCATGGTCGTCGGTGAGGTCACCGAGCAGGTGACGGTTCAGGCCCAAGCGCCGCTGCTTCAGTCGACCAACGCCACGCTCAGCAACCTGATCGAGTCCGAGCAGATCGAGACTCTGCCCATGGCTCAGGGGAATCCAAGCCATCTTCTGGTTATGGCCCCCGGCGCCTCCAGTCCTCCGGGTGGGGGCTGGAAGTGGGACGAGCCCGGGTGGTCCATCACCACCGGCTTCTATTTCCATGGGAGCCAGGGCAACGCCGTCGGCTTCACCCTGAACGGCATCAACAACGTGGGGACCATTTTCGGTGGCGCCCAGCAGGCCCAGACGGCTCCGTCGGCCGAGGCGGTCAAGGAAATCCGGATCGCCCACGACTACACGGCCGCCCGGGGACACCACAACGGCACCACCATGGACGTCACCCTGAAGTCGGGCACCAACGACTGGCATGGATCGGTCTACGGCTTCTTCCGCGAGAGCGAGTGGGGCGCCAATGCCTTCTTCCAGAACCGGGCCGGTTCCCCCAAGGCCGATACCGCGTACCGGCGCACCGGGGGTGCGGTCAACGGTCCCATCTTCAAGGATCAGACCCACGTCGCCTTCAGTTGGGAGCGCACGTTCCAGCGGACCCTGGAGTTCTACGGCGCCCGGACGGTTCCTACGGGAGCCATGAGAGCGGGTGACTTCTCGGCCCTGCTGGCTTTGGGGCCCGAGTACCAGATCTATGACCCCTCCACCATCCAGGCTACCGGCGACGGTTTCTTTTCCCGGATGCCCTTTCCCAACAACGTGATTCCGTCCAGCCGGATCCACCCCATTTCCCAGCAGCTCATGTCCTTCTACCCGGAACCAAATCTTGCGGGCGGCAGCGACTTCAGCAGCAACTTCGAGCCCAGCACGGCATCGCCCACCCAGTGGGACCAGTGGACCCTGCGGGTTGACCACAGCTTCGGACCGGCCAACCGGATTTTCGGCAGCTACACCAAGCTGGACAACTGGTCCGGCGAGTGGCGGGACTACTACGGCAACGGCGCCACCGGTTTCCACGAATCCATCATTCGTGAGACCTTCGGGTTGGACGACGTCTGGACTGTGAATCCCAACGTCATCATGAATTTCCGCGGCGGCTACAACCGCGGCTCCGACCCCAGAGTGCACAAGAGCCACAGCCTGCACCCGCGGGGCGAGCCCTTCGACATCTTCTCGCTGCCCTTGGCCGATTCACTCAAGGCTCAGCTTGATCCGGACCAGTCGGCTCTGCCCCACGTCCAGATCGAAGGCTTCAGCGGGATCCATGACGAGACCCGGAACAACTTCGATTTCTCCACCTATGTCTTCGGCGAGGCGTCCACCGACATCCACGAGGGCAATCACAACGTCAAGTTGGGGGTGGAGGCTCGGGCCAATTATCTGAACCGGAACGATCAACGCTGGTCCAATCCGGTTTACCGGTTCCGGTCGACCTTCACCAACGGCCCGCTGAACACTTCGCCTGGCGCGCAAGGCCAGGGGTTTGCCGCCTACCTGTTGGGGCAGCCCTCCACGGGCTTCGTCAACCGGAACGACAACTACGCCGCCCACCACAACTATTACGCCTGGTTCATCCAGGACAACTGGAAGGCGACTCCGGAACTGACCTTCAACATCGGGGTCCGTTGGGAGTACTTCGGCCCGCTCACCGAGCGCTACAACCGGAGCGTGGCCGGTTTTGCCTTTGACACGGCCAGTCCTATTGCGGCCGCGGCCCAGGCGGCCTACGCCATGAACCCTATTCCTGAGATCGCAGCCAGTGAATTTGCCGTGAACGGCGGAATCACCTACGCCGGGGTTGGAGATACGCCGCGGGCGTTGTACGAGGTCCCGTCCAACATCTTCGCTCCTCGTTTCGGCTTCGCCTATCGAATGGGCGAGGACACGGTCCTCCGAGGGGGTTACGGAATCTTTCACCAGCCCATCGGGATCCTGGGGAACAGCGTCTCCCCCATTTTGACCGGGTACAGTCAGAGCACGGACCTGGTGCCAACGTTGGACAACGGGCTCACCTTCCGCGCTGACTTTGCCAACCCGTTCCCGGGTGGAATTCTCCTGCCTATAGGCAACGCCAGAGGGCTGGCCACGAACCTGGGACAGAGCGTCAGTTTCTTCAACCAGAAAAACCTGAAGGTGCCCTACAACCAGCGCTGGTCGCTCACGGTTCAGCATATGCTGGGCAGCACTCTTCTGGAGTTGGGTTACGTTGGGACGCGCGGTGTTCGGATCATCGGCGGCCGGAACCTGAACGTTCTGCCGGAACGATATCTGAGTTCGGCCAACGAGCGGAACAACGAGAATCACGCCTACCTGAACGCGGCGGTGCCGAATCCATTCGCCGGTCTGCTGCCGGGTACGGGACTCAACACAAACACCGTCTCTCGGAGACAGTTGTTGACGCCCTATCCCCAATTTTCAGGCGTGTCATTGAATCAGACCAACCAGGGCTACTCCTGGTATCACGCCTTCGAGAGCCGTCTCGAACGGCGCCTCTCCGGCGGGTTCAGCTACAGCCTTGGCTACACTTGGTCCCGCTTCCATGAGGCGGTCCAGTTCCTGAACGCCAGCGATCCCGTTCCCTACGAGGTAGTGGCCCGCGCTGATCGGCCCCACAACTTCAAGTTGAGCGGCATCTACCAGTTGCCCTTTGGGAAGAACAGCCGTTTCGGTGGATGGCAGGTGTCGGCGGTGTGGCAGCTCCAGAGCGGCTTCCCGCTGAATTTCGGTAATGTCTTCACCACCGACAGCTTCAGCCCCGACCGTCTTGGCGGCGGTGGGACGGTGGAGAGATGGTTCAACACCAACTCCGGCTTCGTACGCAATCCCAGCGAGGCGCCGGAAGGCACCCATAAGCGGACCTTTCCGCTCCGCTTCGCACAGTTGCGTTCGGACATTGTCGATTTCTGGGATGTCAGCGTCATCAAGGACACTTTCATCAACGAAAATCACAAGATCCGGTTTCAGGCCCAGTTCCTGAACGCCCTGAACCACGCCAGCTTTGGTGCGGCCAACACCAATCCCACCAGCGGCAGCTTCGGTTTTGTAGGGTCGGACGTGACTTGGCCGCGGCGCGTCATGATCAGCGTCAAGTGGATGTTCTAGTTCCTGAATGAGGCTGTCCCGGACAGTCTCCCGGAACGATCCGTTGAACGAAAAGGGGCGGGAGGCGACTCCCGCCCTTTTTCTGTCTTGGCGATTGGTGGAGAGGAGAGAAATCCAGACCTTGCCGTTCCCGTTTATTCCATCGGCGCTGTTCCTGCTGTTCGCCGGTCCCAATCTGGCGTTCCAGGAACAGGGGGACCCCGCCCGTCACTACGAGCAGGCCAGTGAGCTGTTGGCCCGGGGAGAACTCTCCCGAGCCGAGGCGGAGGTCCGCAAGGCTTTGGCTGCGGCTCCCCGTTGGCCGGCTGCCCTGAATCTGTGGGGAATCATTTTTCGGCGCCAGGGCCGTGTGCAGGAAGCGGTCCAAAGTTTCGAGCAGGCGTTGGTTTTGAACCCGGATCATGTGGCGGCCGGAAGCAACCTGGGGTACGCCCTTCTCTCCCTGGGGAAGCACCGGCAGGCGTTGACCCGCTTCGATCGGGTTCTGGAGTTGGCCCCGAATCATTCGGCGGCCTGGGCAGGGCGTGCGCGGGTCTTCTTGGCCCGGGATGATGCCCAAGGTGCTTTGAGTGCGGCCTTAAAGGCCGAGAAGTCGGCGCCCGGCGATCCGGAAACGCTGCTTCTACTCTCCGAGCTTCACTTCCGAAACGGCCAAACGGAACAGGGTTTGAAGCGTGCCCGGCAGGTTGCGGAGGTCTCCCACGACAACGGACCCGGCCTCAGGCTGGTGGGCCTGTTTCTCCTGCAACAGGGCCAGTCGGAGGCGGCTCTGCCGCATCTGGAGCGCGCCCTGGAACTGGGAACCCGCGACGGGCAACTGCTCCAGTCACTGGGTTACGGCTATCTCACCTCCAGCCGCCTTGCCAAGGCCGTTCCCTTGCTGGAGGAGGCGATCCGGACACATCCGGAGCATGCGGATCCCTACTATTTGCTAGGGATCGGATACGAGATGCAGGGCCGCCACCGCGAGGCCGCGCGCCAGTTGGAAAATGTCTTGGAGAGGAAACCGGACCACCTGGAGGCCACCCATCGCTACGGAATCAACCTCTACAAGAGCGGCTCGCCGGAAAAGGCCTGGGAGCCTTTCGGCAGGGTCCTCCAAGAAGACCCTGAGCGGATTGAGGCCCTCTATTACCGCTCCCAGATCCTTTGGCTCAGGAACGACTTCCGGGAAGCGGTACGCTTGCTGAAGCGGGTCCTCTCCCTGGATCCCAAGCACGCGGCCGCCCACTTCAAACTGGCCCAGGTCTACACTCGTTTGGACGAACCTGAAGCGGCGACCCGGCACCGGGAGAAATACGAGAGCCTCCGGGCCCAATATTCCACCCATCTGAAGAGCGTGGTTTTCCGAATCCCCTGACGGGGTGCCCGGCATCTACGGCGCGTTTGAGGACCGGCCCCCCAAGGTGCGAACCCCCGCCAGGCTCAGATCGAAGTCATGGTCGATCTTCAGTTCGTCTCCCTGGCGGACCAGGACCAGGAGCGGGAGAGGCTCGCCCCACGACGTGACCAGCCGGCAGAAGATCCGCTTTCCCAGGGTATTGCCGTCCCGGATTCGGCTACCCGCAATCTGTTGCCGTATCCGGCTGTTGCCGTAGACAGATGAAGCAATGGCTCGGTAGCTGCGAAAGTCGACGTAGAGAGCCTGAGAAGACGGTGTCAGCAGGTCCCAGATCTCCCCGTACCTCTCCTCCAGCAAGGCTTGCTTGTAGCGGACGTAAAATTGATTCACCGTCCGCGCTATCTCCGAACTCTCTTTGGGATCGACGCGGTCCGACCCGGGCAGGAGAGCCCCCCGCGACCGCTGCCGATCGAACGCCTTGACCTTCTGAAACCGGTCCAGGATCTTTCGGGCTTCCTCCGAATGACCCAGCTTCCGGTACAAGGTCCCCAGGCGAAACAGGGCCGCCTCGTGGTCCGGCTCCCGATCCACGACCGCACGGAACGCGGCCAGGGCGTCTCGCTCCCTCCCAGCGGCGGCATACCCTTTTGCCATCAGGAACTGGGAGTTGACTGATCGGGGGTTGAGCCGCAGCGCTTCCTCCAATTCGGTGATGGCCTCCTGGGGGCGGTCCAGGTCCAACAGCGTCGAGCCCAGGAAGTAATGGCCGGCATAGTCGTCCGGGTCCTGACGAACGCACTCGGCGTAGGTCTTCCGGGCGGGTTCGACCCGGCCCTGGGAGGCCTGCGCATAGCCCAGGTGGAGGCAGGCTCCCTCTGCGTTCGGCTGCAGCTCCAGAGTCCGGGCGAAGGCCGCTTCCGCCTCCCGGAAGCGTTTCATCTTGAGCCAAGTTCGTCCCAGAGCGTCCTGCAACAGAGGAGAGGCAGGATTGGCCTGGACTCCGGCGGAGAAGACCACCGACGCGGCTTCAGGAAGTTCGTGAACCAAGAAGATGCCTCCCAACGAGAGGTACTCGTACTGTTTCGACCCCAGGGTCCGGGCGAACTGTTCCACTTCGTCACCGATGGGCGCCTGATGGTAGAAGCTCAGGGCCGGTGTCGCCGGCGTCGCGGATCGGACCAAATGGGCAAACTGTCCGGAGGCGGCCGAAGGTTGTCCCAGGCGGAGATAGCTGAGGGCCAGGTTCAGCCGGGCGGTGGACCATTCGGGGCGCAGTTGCAGTGCGCGCAGATAGCAGGAGGGCGCCCTGGTCGTCTCTCCCGCTCTCTCTCGTGTAGCTCCCAGAAGGTTTTGGAGCGAAGCATCGGACGGATTCGTCTGAACCAGGATCTCCAGTGAGCGCGCCGCCTCGGCGTAAGATTCGGAGCGAAGCAGGGAATAAACCTCAGCCAGCCTTCCCTCCTTTGTCTGGGCGAAACCTGTGGCGCCCAAGACTCCCAGGATAAGCACAGATAGGAGGGGGGACATTCCTGTCCCCCTCTTCATCCCCAGCCAGGGACTGGCGGCAAGAAAGCCGCCGCTCCCGTCGTTTCGCCATCGCCAGCTCCCGAGGAACGACTTTCGGGTCACCGGTCTGCCCTCGGCCTTTTCCCGATCACTCCTTCAGACTCCTGGACCGTGTAGAAGTGGTTGGCCTCCAGATTCGGGAGTTCCTGGAGCCTGCCGTCAGGCCAGCGAATCGTCACTTGGGCAGCGGGGGCGTCTCCCAGCCCGAAATGGGTCCGAAGGTCGTTATGCGACATGAAGCTGGCGCCGCTTCGGACCTCCCGCATCTGGCGGGTGTCCGCTGTGCGGACGATGATCCGCGCTCCCACGCCGTCCCGATTGCTTCGACTTCCCACTAAACGCAGGGAGATGAAGTTTCGCCGGTTGCCTCCCTGATTTTCCAACAACTCGGGTAGACCGTCGATGTTGGTCACCACCGCGTCCACATCCCCGTCGTTGTCGTAGTCGGCGAAAGCGGCTCCGCGTCCGCCGTTGGGACGGGTCATAGCCTCACCCGCTTCCCGGGTAACGTCGATAAAATTGCCGCCTCCGGAGTTCTTGAACAGGAGCTTGGACTGGAGGTACTTGTAGTCGAGCCGTTCCGCTTCGGGGTAGAGGTGTCCGTTGACCATGAACAGGTCCAGCCAGGTGTCGTTGTCGTAGTCGATGAAGCCGGCGCCCCAGCCCAGGTGGAGCAGGCTGGGCGCGCCCAATCCCAACGGTCCGGTCTGGTCCGAGAAGGTCCCGTCCCGGTTCGCCTTAAAGAGCGTGTTGACGTCGCCGGAGAAGTTTGTGGTGAAAATAGAGAGGTGGCCGCTGTGGTCGAAGTCGCCGGCGTCGACTCCCATTCGGGCCTGTTCCCGCCCGTCCTCGCTGAAAGCGCAGCCCGCCAGCACGGCGTTGTCGGTGAAGCTGCCGTCGCCGTTGTTGTGCCAGAGGTTGGCCGGGGTGGCGTCGTTGGCCACGTAGATGTCCTGGAGGCCGTCATTGTCGTAGTCGAGGAAGAGGACGCCCAGTCCGTTGTAGGGCTCGCCGCTGCGGATGCCCGCGGCTTCGGAAACGTCCTCAAAGGTCCCGTCCCCTTTGTTGCGGTAGAGCAGGTCGGGGCTGCCCGCGTAACGGCGCGGCCCGCAAGTGACGCGCAGACCGGAGAAGAGGCATTCGGTCGGGTAGTTCTCCGGCGAGAACTCCACGTACCTGGCCACGTAGAGATCCAGGAAGCCGTCCCGATCGTAGTCCCCGAAGGCGGCTCCGGCGGACCACCCGCCACCCTGGACCCCGGCTTTCTCCGAGATCTCTTGAAAGGTCCCGTCACCCCGGTTCCGGAAGAGGAGGTTCCGACCGTAGCCGGTAACGAACAGATCCAGGTCGCCATCGTTTTCAATGTCGGCGGCCACGGTCCCCATGGCCCAAAGTTCGCCCCCGGATACACCGGCCCGGAGGGTCACGTCCTCGAAGGTTCCGTCCCCCCGGTTCCGGTAAAGCGCGCCTCCAGGAGGAGGCTCCGGGTCCCGTCCCCGGATTTTGTCCAGGGAGGACCCGTTGGCCAGGTACAGATCGACCCAGCCGTCGCCGTCGTAGTCGAACCAGGCCGCTCCGTGCCCCAACGTCTCGAGCAGAGCGTTCTTCTTGGGTCCGCCGGAGAGGTCCTCCAGGTTGATGCCCGCCTCGGGGGCCCGGTCGACGAAGGTGACCTGATTCGAATGGACCCAAGCTGGAGCGAAAGCCAGAAAAATGGCCGCGAGGAAGGGGAGTCGAGCGGCTGACACCCACATTGGACCTGTTCGGGCCAGGTTCACGGCCTTGCCCCCTGCGGGCTGAGGGCATTGGCTTGATCCTGGCGGCTGACCACACAGCGTACAGTGTGGATCCAGCGATTGTCGTAACGGTTGATCCGGCCAAGGTCCTCCTGTAGCGGTTGAGTCTCGCCCCGGTCGTCGAAGGCTCGGACCTGCAGCGCGTAGGGACCGGTCCGCGGCGGCTCCCAGGTGTGAGCCCAACGGACCCAGGTGCACGGCGCCGGAGCGTCCTGTAGCCGTGCCCCGGTCCACGATCCGCCTCCGTCGCTGCTGACCTCGACTCTCTCGACGGTCCGGCATCCGGCCCAGGCGCGCCCCCGCACGACGTGAGAACCGGGACTCAGGGTCTCACCCTCGACCGGAGAGTCGATCCGGGATTTGACGCCCATCCGCGTCACCGGAGTCAAGACCGGTTCTCCGGTGTTGGGATGACGCCGGGCCGTGAAGTAGCGCTTTGCCATGTAGAACCCCCGGTACGGTTCCGCCGACACCCGGACCCGCGTGAGCCACTTGACGTGGGCCATTCCGTACCAGCCGGGGACGATGACCCGTGCCGGAAAGCCATGCTCCGGAGTCAGGGGCTGGCCATTCATCTCCAGTGCGACGAGGGTTCCGGCAGCCAAAGCCTTGTCCAAAGGCAGGCTTCGGGCATAGGTGACGGGGGCCATCTCCAATTCGTCCAGACCCCGGTCGGCCCCCTCCAGGACGATCTCCTGGGCGCCCGCCTCGACGTCGGCCTCCTCCAGAATCCGAGCCAGCGGAACGCCCCGCCATTGGGCGTTTCCCACCAACGAGCCACCGGGTAGATTCTCGGCGCACTCCAGCGTGACGGTTCGGGATTCCTGCTTCATCGCCAGGAGCTGGGACCACGTCCATTCCCGAGGCCGGTGGACACTTCCGTCCACCGCAAGTCTCCATTCATCTCGTTCGATGGACGGAGTCCCCAGGTGACTTCGGACGAAGAATCGATCCGCTGGCGTGAGCCATTCCGTTGTGGAGGTTTCGATCGGCGGCGCGGTTGGAGAGGCGCGTAGACCAGCCCAGGCCGGTGCGACGGCGAATCCTAGTGTCTGCAGGAAGGCGCGGCGGTGGGTCTCCGGAAGCGAAGGCACGATATTCGCCTGCTTCGTATCGTGATTCGCCATCCCGGTCATTCTCCCGATCTCGGGTGAAGGGCCGTTTTCCTCCGGGCATGGGTGCAGAAGTAGCAGACGGGGTTCGAGCAGAGCAGAGCATCGGACCTTTCCCGGAGCATTTCCACAGTGGTCTCGATGACATCCAGGCCTCTCACCAACTGGCACTTGGCGGCCTCGATCTTGAAGTCCCGGATCAAGCCCTTCCGCCTGAGGGGCATCTCGATGACTCCGAACCCGGTGCTGCATCCCGGTTCATCATTCAGGTCCACTGCCACCAACTCGCCGGAAGGTGTCCTCACCTGGGACGTTCGGGGAAAATTGGGATCGTAGGGAACGCCCCGGTAGGGGACTTGGGCGTACGCTTCTCCCACGTGCATGGTGGAGTCGGTGTCGTGTTTCACTCCCAGCAACAGGATAAAGCCGCCGGCCCGGGCGATCCGGTCGATGGGGGAGTCGACGCCGGTGGATTCCGCCTTCCAGTGCTCCCGGGTGAACTCGTCGGCCTGTCGGCCGATGGCGGCCACCGAATAGGTGGGATGGAGGCTCCGAACCGCTTCCGGGCGCTTGCGCAAGGTGTTGGTGATGAGTCCGGTCTGGGAATGCACGGTTGCGGGGTCGAAGACTTCCATCTCCAGAACGTAGTTGAAAGTCGGGACCATTAGCGTGCCGTCCTCTCCCAGGACCTCCAAAACGGCGTCGATCACGGTCTCGGCGCCTCCGTTTACCCGCCCCATGCTGTGAAGAGAACTGTGCAGCATCAGGAGGCGGGTCTGGTCCACGCCCCCTTCACGCAGAAAATCCACCAGATCGGATTTTTGGAGCAACCTCTTCATTTCAGGGGCCGTTCCTTGTTTGTTCTATTGGTTCACTGGAGTCCGGCCGCAAGAATGCCACCGATCCCAATGGGCGACAAGAAAGTCGCCTGTCCGGCGGCAAGAAAGCCGCCGCTAGGCCAACAACTTGTCCGCCACGTGGCCGCCCACGTCCGTGAGGCGGAATTGGCGTCCCTGGAACTTGTAGACCAAGCGGGTGTGGTCCAGTCCCAGAAGATGCAGGATGGTCCCGTACATGCGGTGGATGTGCTCCGGTTCATCGCTGATGTCCATCAGTTCGGGAACGCTGGTCTGCATCCGGAAGGCCAATTCGTAGGAGGCAATGCGGCTCAGGATCTCCGGGTCGCCCACCGACCGGTATTGCCGCTGATTGAGCTTCTTCAGGGCGTCGAGGGAGCGGCGGCGCGCCTTGCGGGTCATCCAACCTGGGTCGGACAGGTATGGAACCGGATCACCCTGGGACCGGAACTGCACGCCCTGGTAGACCGTGGGCAGGAAGGCGGGCCCCCAACACGAGTCTCCGGCAAAGACCTGAACCGGACCCGACTGCAGGACGACGAAGCCGGGCAGATCGCGGTTCTCGCTGCCCAGACCGTAGGTCAACCACGATCCCATGCTGGGCCGTCCGATCAGGTGATGACCCGTGTTCATGAACAGTTGTGCCGGTGCGTGATTGAATTGCTCGGCGTGGACGGACTTGACGATGGTGATGTCGTCCACGACCTCGGTCAAGTGAGGCAGCAACTCCGAGATTTCGGCTCCGGACTCGCCGTACCGATCGTAGGAATAGGGTGAGGCCAAAACCTGAGGCGTCCCCCGCAGGTTAGCGAACCGTTTGCCGTCCAGCGTGCCTTCCGGGACGTTTTGGCCATCCAAGGCCGTGAGCCGCGGCTTGCTCTCGAACATATCGATCTGCGACGGACCCCCCGACATGAAAAGAAAGATGATGTTCTTGGCCTTCATCCGAAAGCGGGGTCCACGGGCGTAGAGCTCGTTGTTCGGATCCCTTTGCCGAAGTGAGTCTCCCATCCGCGAGTCCTGCCGGAAGGCCGCCGAGGTGACCACCAGGCGGTGCATGGCCTTGATGGACCACTGCCGCTCCACGAATTCGGTGGCGAGCCAATCCAGAAGTGCCGGATGGGTCGGCCGTTCTCCCTGCGTGCCCAAATTTTCCGGGGTCTTCACCAAGGGTCTCCCGAAATGATCGGACCAGAGCCGGTTCATGGTGACCCTGCCTACCAGTGGGTTCTCGGGAGAGACCAACCAGCGGGCGAGGGTGAGGCGGTCGGGCGGCGTCTTGCTCTCGGGCAGGGGATGGAGCACCGAGGGGACGCCCGGCTGGACCTCCTTGCCCGGGTACAGAAAACTTCCCTTGATGAAGACGTGGCTGGTCCGGGGCTTTTCCAACTCCTTCATGATCAGGCTGTTGGGCGAGGTCAACTGTTTCCAGAAGGCCAAAAGTTCGGAGTGCCGTTGCCGCTTCGGGGTCAGCAAGGGGGCGATGCCACGATAGTAGTCGTTCAGGACCTGCCGCTGGCTCTCGGTCCTCTGGCCGGCGGGAACCGCCAGGACGCGTTCCGCCCGCGTCGGGAGCTTGACGTTGCGGGTCGGATCCTGGTCCCGGGTGACGGAAAAACGAAAACGCCCGATGGTCTTTCCCGGATGCTCTCCCTCATGCCTCAATCGGATGGTGAACCGGGTCCCCCCCGGAAAGCCCAGCGGGGCTCTCGAAATGAAAATGGCCTGGCGCTCGACCCGGTTCTTGTGACCGGCGCCGGTGGGGTCGCTGTCGTCCAGCGCGGCGTCGCCGTTGGACCAGCCGGTGGTGGGTACGCCGTCCAGCGCGCGGCGAATCCCGGAGAGAACGGGATCGATCTCGGCCTTGGCGTCGCTGAACCTCACCGGCGAGGAGGAGCCAGGCGTGGCCAGGGGCTCCGCCACCGCCTCGAATTCGGTCAGCAGGAAATCCCCGTCGGAACTCCGGCTGGATCCGCCGTGGGGCAGGCTGGGATCGGTCAGGGTTTCCAAGCGGATGGCCGTGATCCCCTCGACCTGCGTCTCGGTCACGACCACGTACGTTTCCCGTCCCGGGTTCGGTCCCGATGCCAGCAGGGAACCATCCTCCCGGAGGGTCAATTCCGCGCCCCCCAGGGAGAAATAGGTGACCGGGTCCGGGAAGCTCCAGGAAACCATGTCCCCGGCGGTCCGCGTCTCCCAGTCTTTCTGCGCCGCCTCCAGCTCCGGCGTGGAACGATTCAGCGCGGCTTTCAGATCGACGATCTCCCGCTCGATGTCGGAGCGGTGTGAGGACAGATAGTCGGCCGGAGGCAGGGTGATGCTGGCATTTTGCGGCCCAATCTTCGTATTCGGGTTGTACTCCTCCATCGTGTTGTTGAAGAAGGCGTACATCCGGAAGTACTCCTCCTGAGTGATGGGATCGTACTTGTGATCGTGGCACTGGGCGCAGGCGATGGTGCTCCCCAACCAGACGGTTCCGGTGGTCTCGACCCGATCCAGAATCGCCACGACCCGGTACTCCTCATAGTCGATTCCACCTTCGGTATTGATGGTGGTGTTGCGGTGGAACCCGGTGGCGATCTTCTGCTCGGGAGTGGCGTCGGGAAGCAGGTCTCCCGCGATCTGCTCGATGGTGAACCGGTCGAAGGGCATGTCCGAGTTGATGGCCTTGATCACCCAGTCGCGATAGAGCCACATGTTGCGCCGCCGGTCGTGGATGTAGCCGTCGGTGTCGGCATAGCGGGCCAGGTCCAGCCAGGGCCGGGCCCAGCGCTCGCCGTAACGGGGCGACGCCAGCAGGCGGTCGACGAGTCGCTCGTAGGCCAACGGACGTTCGTCCTCAACGAACGCGTCCACTTCCTCGGGAGTCGGCGGAAGCCCGATGAGATCCAAGGTCAGGCGGCGGATCAACGTCTCCCGGGATGCCTCCGGGGAAGGTTCCAGGCCTTCCTGTTCCAACCGCTCAAGGATGAAGCGGTCGATGGAATTGCGGACCCAGGCCACGTCATGGACCCTTGGCAGAGAAGGACGGACCGGTTTGACGTAGGCCCAGTGCTTCTTGGCGCCGGCGGCCGTTCCATCGATGGCCTCCGTCCAGGGGGCTCCCTGATCCAGCCAGGCCCGGATCATCTCGACCTGATCCGGCGGCAGCGTGCCCGTCATAGGCATGGGAGATCCCGGGGCGTCGCCGACGATCTTGCGGTAGAGGAGACTGGAGGAACCGTCACCGGGGAGGATGGCCGGTCCGGACTGGCCGCCCTTCAGGGCCGATTCCCGAGTATCCAGGCGAAGACCGTTCATGCTCTGGCCGGCGCCGTGGCACTGGTTGCAGTTGGCCTCCAGGATGGGCCGGATGTCGCGGGCGAAGTCGACGTCCTGGTCCGCGGAGGGGGACGGAGCCGATCCGCTCATCAGGGCAACGGTGCTCAAAACGCCTGGAAACAAGAGGGAAATCCAGTCTCGGAATCGCAAGACTCGCGTCCACCGCATGCCGTCTACGTCGATTTGGGGTGTCGCGCCAGTATACCAGTCCGGGGCCAAAATCGTCGCGTCGTACGCATCTGGGGGACGCCAGGGGGGACTTTCCTGTCCCCCCCCCGTCTGCTTTTTGGGCGTACGATTTTCGACGTTACCTAATCCGGAAGAGCGGGGGTAGGAAAACCCCCGCTCCGGACAACTCACGGGACGGCTTTCTCGCGAACCGTCAGGATCTGATTGGCCCTGATGTTACGGAGACTCTGGAGGGTCCCCGAGGGCCAGTGGATTTCGACCAGTTCCGCGACCTCCGAGCTGCTCATCCCCAGGTGTACTCTAGGGTCGTGGCTGGAGAGGTAGCTGGCCGCCCGTTGGACTTCTCGATGCAACTCCCGGCCTCCGACCCGGACCCGAAGCCGGGCCCCCAGCCCGTCCCGATTGCTGTCGACTCCCTCCAGCCGGATCAGAAGCCAATTGTTCCGGTTTCCAGAGTCGTTCCGCAACAGGTTCACGGGCCCGCCGTTGTTGGTCACGACGATGTCCATGTCGCCGTCGTTGTCCAGGTCTCCGAAGACGGCTCCCCGGCTCAGGTCCCGAACCCGCGACCAGGGGCCGGCCTCGCCGGAGCACTCCCGGAAACTCCCATCCCGATTCTCGTACAAGAGGTTTTCCTGGCGAAAGAAGACGTAGTCGCGAAGCTGATTGATGGTGGGGTCGATGTGGCCGTTGGCGACGAAGGCATCCAGGTCTCCGTCGTTGTCGTAATCGAAGAAACGGGCGCCGAATCCCACCTTGACGTAGCTCTTCTCCAGGATGCCCGACTGGTAGGTGACTTCGTTGAAATAGGTTCCGGCTCTGCGAAAGAGGGCATTCCCCTCGTCGGCGAAGTTGGTCACCAGGAGATCCGTTTTCCCGTCGCCGTCGTAGTCGCCGAAATCGACTCCCATGCCGGCCCGGGGATGTCCGTTTTCGTCCAGCGCCACCCCCTGGTCGAAGCCCACCTCCTGGAAGGTGCCGTCCCGATTGTTCCGGAAGAGGAAGTCGGCCACCGTGTCGTTGGCAACGAAGACGTCCGGATAGCCGTCCGGCTCCAGATCGGTGAAGGCGACCCCTAGCGCCTTGCCGTGAACCTCCCCTATGCCGCTGGTGTCGCTCCGGTCCTGAAACCTTCCGTTCCCCCGATTCCGGTACAGCACGCTGGCGTCGGTCTCGAAGGTTGTGGGATGGCAGTAGTTCCTGCGGCCCGCCGTATGACAGGGAGTCTCCTTGCCGGGATCATAGGTGACGTAGTTGCAGACGAACAGGTCCAGGAGGCCGTCCCGGTCGTAGTCGAAGAATCCGGCGCTGGAGCCCCAGTGCCCCGAGTTTTCCACGCCGGCCTCTCGCGAGACATCCCGGAACCGGCCGTCTCCCCGGTTCTGGAACAGTTGGCTCCGGGGATACCCGGTGACATAGAGGTCAGGATCGCCGTCGTTGTCGTAGTCACCGGCGGCGGCCCCCATCCCGTAGGTTCGAATCTGCAGACCCGAGTCGAGGGTCGCGTCCTGAAAGGTGCCGTCCCTCCGGTTCCGGTAAAGGCGGCTGCGGGATTCCTCATCTTCGCGCGGTGGAATGCTGCTTCCGCCTACGACGAACAGGTCCAGATGGCCGTCCCCGTCGAAGTCCAGCAGGGCGGCGCCGGATCCCATGATCTCCAACAGATGGTAGCCCCCTCGGGCTCCGTTGTGGTGTTTGAAATCGAGTCCGCTCTCCCGCGTCCGGTCCGTGAACCGGGAAATACCCCTTTCCGTCTCCGTCGCTGGCAGTCCGTCTCCGGAAACGACCAGGGAGAGGATCAGGAGACAGGGGCCGAATCTCATGTCCGCTCTCGATCCCCGAAAGTGAGGCCTTGAATCTTCTCGGGAGAGGGCCGGCGGAAGAGAAATCCGCCCAGTCCCGCCACGATCATGCCCAGGGTGAAGGAGAACGGAATTCCCCACATCCAGGAGATGGCCCTCTCCATCCCGAACCATTCCTTGCTGAAGCTGACGAACAGGGAAACGGACGCCGCCAGGAAAAAGCCCATCAGGATCGCCTGCGGTCCGACCCTGCGAAACAGGATGCCCCCGAAGAAGAGAACGGCGATGGGACCCACGAAAACGTCGTTGACCCGGCCGCTCAGGTCCAGGATGTTCCAATCCGTCCGGCTCATGACGACGGCGATGATGACGGCCACTCCGATTCCCAACACTCCGGCCCCGGCGGCCACGCCCTTGTCCAGCAGCAGTCCCCGCCGGGAGTCTTTCCGCCGATCGGCGAAATGGGTCGTCAGGACGCCGGATATGGAGTTGATGGCCGAGCTGAGGCTGGACATGGCCGCCGACAGCAGCGCCGCCATGACCAGGCCGGAGACTCCGGTGGGAAGCTGCTGGGCAATGAATCGCGGCATCAGCCGGTCGCCCTCGGGAGCGATCTTGGCCTGAAACTCGGCCACCGGCAGGTTGGAGATGTGGGCGTAGAAGGCGAACAGGGCCAAGCCGCAGATCGCCAAAGTGGTGTAGAGGACGACGTTGGACCAGGCATAGACCCAGACCGAGCGCCGTGCCGCCTTGATGGAAGGAGTCGAAAGATACCGCTGGATCGCCACCTGGTCGCCTCCGTTGGCGCAGATGTTCCAGAACAGGATGTTGAGCATGATGCCGACGATGGTGATGCGGACGGTGGGGTCGAAGCTGAAGATCTGCATCTCGCCTCGCCCCGCTTCGGAGAAGGTCTCCCACCAACCCGCGGGGCCGGTCCCCACCAGGTAGTAGACGTAGATGGGGATGGAGAGCGCGCCCGCCAGCAGGATCCAGAGCTGCAGATTGTCGGTCCAGATGACGGTCCGAAAGCCGCCTACGCTGGTGTAGAAGGTGGTGATGATCCCCAGCAGGACGATGGTGGTGAACAGGCCAAGACCCGAGATTTCGGAGAAGGCGAAGCTGGCCGTGTAGATGATGATTCCGGACCAGATCAGGGTCCGGAAGACGAACAGTGTGGAGGCCAGGGTGCCGGTGCTCCGGTCGAATCTGCGGCCCACGTATTCGTAAGCGCTGGTGATCTCGAGACCCTTGATGGTGGGGATGAGGATCCGGTTCACGATGGGGATCACCAGCGGCGCCACGATCAGACCGAAGCAGTAGGCGAATCCGTAACGAATCACCTCTCCCGGGACCGAGAGATAGCTGATGGTGGAGAGAATAGTGGCCAGGACGCTGCCGCCGGCCAGAAACCAGAAGACCTTCCGGTCGCCCAGGAAATACTCGTCACGGGACTTTTGCCGGCGCGAAAAATAGATTCCGATGAGCGAGAGACATCCCATGTAGGCGATGATGACCAGGATGTCGATGGGGTTGAGATTCATTTTGTCTTACCTGGCGGTCAGATGCGTTGTGCTTTGTGATAAATCAGGTGAAGTTTCGGAAGTATCCTTCACTCCGGATCAGTTCTCGGGCCCACTCCTTCTCCGGTTCCGAAACCGGCTTCAGGGGTGGCCGGGGGGCGCTGGACTGGAGGAAGCCGAAAGCTTCGATCAGCGCCTTGTCCACGGCCACGTCGGTGTAGCCGCGCCGGCTCAGCGGCCAGTAGAGCCGGTCCATGCAGCCGTCGAACTCCACCTGCATCTCCTCGGCCCGTTCCCACTCCCCGGCCTTGCAGGCCTGGTACCAGGCCTGGGCGAAACCGGGAGCCAGACTGGTGAGGAGGGAGAAGGCGCCGTAGCCGCCCTGCTTCATGGAGCGGACCATCCAGTCGTCCAGGCTGAGGTGCCGGAGGGAACTGGAGTGCTCCTGCAGACCGTCCCAGAACTCCTGCGACAACTGCCCCTGCTTCGTTCCCCAGAGATTGGACACGTCCAGCAAGGCCGCGTATTCATGGGGCTCGAATTTCACTTCCGGGGCGTAGCTGGTGTTGTAATGGACGATACCCAGGGAAGGGCAGGCCTCTGCGATGGCGCGAAGAGCATGGGCGCGCTCCTCGACGCTCAGGGGAATGAAGTGGGGAGGGATGGCCAGGACGGCGTCGGCGCCGGCCTCGTCCAGCCATTCGACGGTCTCCAAAATCCCCCCCAGGCGCACCGAGGTCGCCCCCACCACCTTCAGCGTCTCCGGTCCCGCCTCCTCGACGAAGATCCGCACGGCTCGCCGGTACTCGTCCGGGGAGACATTGAACAGCTCACCGCTGGTCCCCAAAAGGTACATGGCCTCCAGGCCCTCGTTCCGGTAGGCGCGAATATTGTTCCGGAGGGCGGTCTCGTCCATGCTCCAGTCGGCGTTGAAGCACATGGGAATATTGGCAATCACACCCTGCAACCGTTCTCTCATGGTGAGTTGGTTTCCTTTCCGAGTTTCGCTTCGAGCTGCTCCAATTGCTGTATCAGAAATTCGTCGCCCGGCTTCAATTTCAGAGCGTTTCGGATGGCGGCGGCCGCTTCCCGCACTCGCCCCAGAGAAGCAAGAGACAGCCCCAAGTTGACTTGGGCCGCCAGCAGACCCGGCTCGATCTCCAACGCCCGGCGAAAGGCCGGGATCGCCTCTTCCACCTTTCCCGTGGCCGCCAACGTCGCCCCCAGGTTGGTGTGGGCGTTGGCCATTTCGGGAGCCAGCGCAATGGCTCGGCGGAAGGAAGCGATGGCCGGTCCGGCCTCCCTCGCCGCGTATTGTTGAAGACCCAGATTGTAATGGGCGCTGGCGAAATTGGGCTCCAGGCGGATGGCCTCCCGAAAAGCCTTGGTGGCTTGCCCTCCGAGATTCTGCCGGGCCAGGGCCAGGCCCAGGTTGTTGTAGGCATCGGGAAGATCCGGGTCCAGGCGCAGTGCGGATTGCAAGACTTGTGTGGCCTCCGGAGCCCGGCCCAATTCCAGCAAGCCATAGCCCAACTGGGTCAGGCTGACCGTGTCGTCCGGCTTCACCGCGAGGGTGTTTCGGAGCACCGTCAGCCCCTGATCCAGCGATCCTTGCCTGGACAGCGCCAGCCACTGGTTGCGCAGAGCCGGCAGGTAGTCCCGTTGTCTGCGAAGGGCGTCCTGGTGGAGGCGGACGGCGTCCTTGAACCTGCCCTCCGCCAGATAGGCGTCCCCCAGCTCGAAGTAAAAGCCTGCCTGCAGAGGGCGTTGGGCCTCCAGGGCTTTTTCCAGCCTGCGAATTCCCGGTTTCAGGTTGGCCTTCTGCTTGACCTGGGCCAGCGCATCGTAGAGCTCGACCTGATCCGATTCGACGGGACCCTGCGGGTAGTACCGGAGGACCTCTCCCAGGATCACCTCCTGGTGGGATTCGGCCAGCGGCGCCAGCAGGTCGCCCTCGGACGGACGGCGGACGATCCGGTGATCGGTCATGACGGCGTGGACCACGTCCTGAGTCCTGCGCCGGGGCATGTGGCAGACCAGGCAGTCCTCGTCCGCCGGG
>CATOST010000040.1 GCA_951812665.1 uncultured Acidobacteriota bacterium | reverse complement strand
GGTGATTCAGCTCCTTCAGGATGGAGAGCACGTTGCCGGAGTTCTGGGAATCCAGGTTTCCGGTGGGTTCATCCGCCAGAAGCAAGGCGGGACGATTGATGACCGCGCGCGCCACGGAGATGCGCTGCTGTTCACCACCTGAAAGCTCGGAGGGCTTGTGATCCATCTTGCCCTCCAGCCCCAAAAGCTGGAAGATCTCTCGCGTTCGGGCCTCGTTCTGATGGCCGTTGCCATGAATGCGGGCACGCCAGCTCGATGTTGTGCCGGGCTGTCAGGGTCGGTAGGAGATTGAATCGCTGAAAAGACGAATCCGATCTTCGCCTTGCGGATCTCGGTTCTTTCCGCATCCCTGATCCGGCTCATCTCCACGCCATCGATCCAGATCCGGCCTGAAGAGGGGGTCAGGAGTCCGCCCAAGAGATGGAGCAGGGTGGATTTTCCGCAACCGCTGGGCCCCATGATGGCCAGGAACTCGCCGGTGCGGACTTTCAGGTTGATCCCGCGCAGAGCGGGAACCTCCATCTTCCCGATGCGGAAGACCATCTGGAGGTCCTCGGCCACCACCAGATTCTTGTCTCGATCCATTTCCTGAGTGTGCCTCATTCAGGAGAGCCCCCAACGGAGTTCAAATGACGGGAGCCCTCTCGGCCGCGATCCTTAGTCGGACAATCCAGGGTAGCCGCAACCATCATTGTATACCGGTTCGGAAGCGGGCTTCAACGGCTCCGGATTCGAGGAAAGGACAAGTGCCGGGAGCGGGGGTTCGGCACCTCCGATTCCGGGGAGCGTGAGGGGGAAAAACTGTCCCACCTCCTGTTCGCGACTATTCGAGAGTGATCGTTTCGGCTCCCGGAGGGACCGGCAGTTGGAAGTGGCGATCCTCCAGATCGCGGCCGATTTTCAGGCTCTTCGGCTCCAATTGGAGCCTGAGCGTGTAACGTTCCGGGGGGCGTTCCAGCACGACTCCGGTGTTGACGACCACCTGACCCAGAGCGGCGGGCGCGGCGTATCGGATCGAGCTGGCGACCCGGCCGTCGGGGTCGAAGTAGTCTTGGCGCACAAACTCCAGCTTCCTGCGCTCGATCCATAGCCTCCTTTTCGGGCGCAGTTTACGGCGGTGCAGCTCATAGATGACGTAGTACCTGGATTTGGCGTCCTCTTCCTCGACCAGGAAGACTCGTGCCCCCGGTCCAGCCGGAAGCGGCTCGATCAGGATGGCCGGAAGCACATGCTCCGGCCGGACGTTGTACAGTGGATTGTCGTAATCGCGCTCCAAATGGTGCTTCCGGTGACGAACTTGTTCCTCGTGGCGCCCAGATCTGGAATCTGGCCTGTCGACTGGCCATGGCGATGACGGTGGTTCGAGTCAACGGATTCAGCACGTTGATGCGGATGGCATCGGGGCGCTTGGCGATGAGCTGGGACGGCGCCTTTCGATATCGTTCATGGTATCCGGCGTCCGGAGAGTGGCCTTCCAGCTCCAACCTCACCTTGGCGACCAGGCTTTCCACCCCGGCGTATGACGTGTTGATCCGCCGGACCAGATCCGGGAGTGTGGACTCCAGAGCCAGCCGGTGATCCGGAGCCTTTTCGACCCGGACCTTGGTTTTGATGACCTTTCTGCAGCCGGCCGGCAACAGCGCAAGCATCAGGATCGCGAGCAGCGCGCGCCCTGCCGAACCGGAGGCCGGTGGGATCACGTGGCCTCCCCGGAAAAAGTCTTTTTGCGTTTTCTTCTCCGGATCAGGACGACTCCCGTCAGGACGGCGGCCAGGGACAGGAAAAGGACGACACCGACGGTTTTCATTTCCTCTTGGAGGACCTGCTTGGCGGCCTCCCCATAGAGAACTGCCAAAATGCCCCACATGAAGTACCGGATGCTCCTGCCCACAGAGATCAACACGATAAATCGACCCAGAGGAATCCGAAAAAGGCCGGCGGAAAGGACGAAGATCTTGAAGGGAGTCGGCGGGGGCAGGACGGCCGGCACCAGGAGGGTCCAGATTCCCCAGCGGTCGTACAGTCTCCGCATCTCGTTTCGTCTTTCCTCGGACAACCTCCTTTTCACGAAATCCCCGCCTCGACGGCCGACGCCGTACAGGAGCGTGCATCCCAGGACGGACCCGGTGATGGTCATGGTCACGTAATAGGACATGAGGTCCCAGGATTGCCCCGTGGACAAAGCAATGATCAGAATGTCGTTTCCTTCGGGAATGGAGAGGAAAGAGGAATCGGCCAGCGCCACCAGCAGCAGGGCGGGCCCTCCATACTCGACGACGGTCTCGAAGAGACCAATGAGCGTCTCCTGGATCTGCTGCCAGAAGACCAGGCTGCAGACTGTGAACATGGACATTTCGATTGACATGTTACCAAAGCCGCTCGATGGGCTGGCCCGCGTTTCTCACCAGGGGGCGCAACGATAGAATTGGGTAGAATCCAGAAGGGAGCTTCGTCCTTGGGTGGGCCGTTACAAGAAATGGGTACGGAAGGCATCCGATTTGAATTGGGCCGCATCGAGGCCCTCTACAGAGACCATGTTCTGGGCGAACGCGTGCGCTTTGTGAGCCTGCCGGGAAGGAAGTGCCGCCCCCGGATCATGGACACCATTCTGGGTTTTGAGATCCATGCCGGATCCAGGAAAATCGCTTGTCCCGACATCACCAGCGCTCGCTATCTGGTGATCTTCACCGAGTTGGGACTGGACCGCGTATACATTCCCTATGACCCCACCCGCACCGCCAGGATCCTTCCCGAATTGGAACACTCCTTCCGTCGGGTCAAGGAACTCTCGTCGTGGGACGCCAACTCGCAGACGGCCCGGAGGAGAAGGGGACGGACATACGCCAAGTTGAGGGATCGTCTCCGGAAGGTAGAGCGGGATATGGCCGAGATCGATTCCTGCTGACATCCTCGATCGGCATAGCCGGAAACCCAATTTCCCTGCTGGCGCGGCGGCTTTCCAGCCGGCAGAGCTTCGTCCGGCCCCGTCTTGCTCCGCATTGGGTCGAAGAGGGCACCCACAAAGGGAGCCCCTATTTTTTGTCGTCCACGTCGACGTATTCGGCGTCGATCACTTGGCCATCGTCCTCTTGAGAGCCTCCGGTACTTGCCTCCGGTCCGCCCGGCCCGCCAGGCTGGGACTCGGTAGTTTCTGACTGCTGAGTCTGTTGATACATGGCCTGAGCCACCTGGTGCGAGGCTTGTTGCAGATTTTCCACGCTCTGATTGATGGCTTCGGCGTCTCCTCCCTCCATGGCCTTGCGAGTCTCGGCGATGGCGTCCTCGACGGCTTTGGCATCAGATTCCGGAATCTTGTCCCGGTTGTCCTTGACCAGTTTCTCGGTGGAATAGATCAGGTTGTCCGCCTGGTTCCGGGCCTCGATCTCCTCCTTCTTCCGCCGGTCTTCCTCGCTGTGGTCCTCGGCCTCTCTCACCATCTGCTGGATCTCGTCGTCGCTGAGCCCGCTGGAGCCGGTGATGGTGATCTTCTGCTCCGTTCCGGTTCCCAGGTCCTTGGCGCTCACGTTGAGGATGCCGTTCGCATCGATGTCGAAGGTGACCTCGATTTGAGGGATGCCCCGGGGAGCAGGTGGAATCCCCGACAGGTGAAACCGGCCCAGGGACTTGTTGGCTCTGGCCATGGGCCGCTCCCCCTGCTGGACGTGGACCTCCACCGAAGTCTGGCTGTCGGCGGCGGTGGAAAAGACCTCGCTCTTGCGCGTAGGAATGGTCGTGTTCCTGGGAATCAGCACGGTGGCCACGCCTCCCAGTGTCTCGATACCGAGCGACAGCGGAGTGACGTCCAAGAGCAGGACGTCCTTGACCTCGCCGCCCAGGACGCCGGCTTGGACGGCGGCGCCCACGCCCACGACCTCGTCCGGGTTGACACCCTTGTGAGGCTCCTTGCCGAAGAAATCGCGCACGATCTCGTGAACTCTCGGTATCCGTGTGGAACCGCCGACGAGAACCACCTCGTTCACTTCCTGGGGATTCATGTCGGCGTCGGCCAGGGCTCGGCGGCAAGGTTCCACGGTCCTTTGCAACAGGTCCTCAACCAACTGCTCGAAACGGGCCCGGGTCAGCTTCAGGTTCAGGTGCTTGGGCCCGCTCGCGTCCGCCGTAATGAACGGCAGATTGATGTCGGTCTCCTGGGTTGTGGAGAGCTCCGTCTTGGCCTTTTCCGCCGCTTCCTTCAATCGCTGAAGGGCCATCTTGTCCCGGGAGAGATTGATCCCCTGGTCCTTCTGGAACTCGTCGACCACCCAGTCGATGAGGCGCTGGTCGATGTTGTCGCCGCCAAGGTGCGTGTCGCCGTTGGTGGCCTTGACCTCGACGATTCCCTCTCCGACTTCCAGGATCGAAATGTCGAACGTACCGCCGCCGAAGTCGAAAACAGCGATGGTCTGGTCTGTCTTCTGGTCCAGACCGTAGGCCAGAGCGGCGGCGGTCGGCTCGTTCACGAGCCTCAGGACTTCCAGGCCCGAGATCTTCCCAGCGTCCTTGGTCGCCTGCCGCTGCGAGTCGTTGAAGTAGGCGGGTACGGTGATCACAGCTTGGTTCACACTCTCGCCCAGATATTCCTCGGCTGCGGACCGGAGCTTCTGAAGGATCATGGCCGCCACCTCGGGCGGCGAATGATTCCTGCCACCCAACTCCGCCCGAGCGTCGCCATTGCTTGCGGCGCTGACCCTATAAGGGACCATCCCGATCTCTTCATTCACTTCGTTGAACTTGCGTCCCATGAAACGCTTGATGGAGTAGGCGGTGTTCTCGGGATTGGTGATGGCTTGGCGCTTGGCGACCTGACCCACCAGCCGCTCGCCGCTCTTGGTGATGGCGACGACTGAAGCGGTAGTCCGTCCGCCTTCCTGGTTGGCGATGACGGTCGGCTTGTTCCCCTCCATCACCGCCACGACTGAGTTCGTGGTTCCCAAATCGATACCGATAATTCTCGACATTTCGGACTTCCTCCTGCCTGTGTAAGTAGCTAATGACTAGTAAGATTCGATCTTGGGGCTGTCAAGGGCGGCCGCCCGCCCCCGGATTTCAGGACCGGGAGTTGGGGGGACTGCCGCTGCGGTCCCGGATCTCCGCGGCCAGCGATTCCAGCCGCCGGCCCAACCGGCGCTGGGTCCGGGTGATGTGGAGCAGGTAGACAAACAGAAGTGTCCAGATGACCATGTAGGCGGCGAAGAGATAGCCGATCATGATCCTCCCTCCGTCATTTGGCCATGACCTCCACTTCCATTTCCTGAGTCAGACGTTCCTGTAGACGCATGGATGTTCTCAAACAGAGAAGGACCGCATAGAGGGCCGCAAAAGCGAATACTGAGATAAAAAGCGCGTGCACCATCCTCGCTTCCAGATTCATGCCGCTGGAAGTGATGACCACCGGATGGTGGGTTCTCCACCAGCGGATGGACATCCAGACGATGGGGACGTTGATGAAACCGACGATGCCCAGCACGGCACAAAACTTGTATTTCTGATCCCCCTCGGGAAGGCTGCTCCGGAGGATGAGGTACGAGACGTACATCAGCCACAGCACCAGGGTTGTCGTGACCGAGGGTCGCCCAAGGGCCACCAGGTGAACCAGATCGGCTTGGCCCAGATCGATCCGGTGACCAGAGTGATGGTGGTGAACACCACGCCCACCTCGGTGGACGCGACGGCCAACTGGTCCCATTTGATGCGTCCGGTCTTGAGATACGCAATGCTGGCAAGAAAGACCACCAGAAAGGCCAGAAAAGCGTTCCAGGCGGAACCGACGTGGAAGTAGAAGATCCGCTGGACATCGCCCATGACACGCTCCGTGGGCGCGTATAGGAAGGCGGCGTAGAGGGCCAACGCTCCCAGAACGTAAGCGGGCGCCAGGAGCCAACCGGCCCACGCCGTGTAACGGCGAATCGCCTGCCGGTCCGAATCAAGATTCTTCGACCACATACTCGAATACCAGATAGGAGGCCGCCAGGAAGATCACGTCAAAGGCGACCAATATCTTAATCCATTGGAAGAGTAAGCGGAACTTTTCCCCCAGCAGCACCTCCGTGCTGCCGTTCACCGCCGCCAGGATCACCGGTATGACGATGGGGAAAAGCAGAATGGGAAGCAGGACCTCCCGGGTCCGGAGGTTGGAAACCATGGCTCCGAACAACGTCCCCACAGCCGAAAAACCCAGGCTGGAGAGGAGGATCAGAAGCAGCATCCAGAGCGTGGCCGAAGTCAGGGGAAAATTGTAGACGGCCATGAAGATGACCAGGGTCAGCAAGTCGACGACCAGCAGGAAGACCCAATTGGCCAGGAACTTGCCGAAAAAGATGAATCCCCGGTCCATAGGGGAGAGCAAGACCCCGAGCAGCGTTCCTTCTTCCCTCTCCGACTGAAACGAGCGATTGAGCTGAATCACGCCGGGAAAGATCAGGGCTACCCAGAGAATTCCCGGGGCCGCCTTTCGCGTGGCCGGGCTCGCCGGGTCGAACGCGAAGTTGAAGACCATCAGAATCAGGAAAGAAAAGAACAGGGTCGTGAAAAAAGCCTGACGGGATCGGAGCTCGATTCGAAGATCCTTCTCGGCCAGCGTCCAGATCAGACCTAGTCCGCCCATCGCGTTCCGAATGGGACTCAAAGCCCCATCAACCCTTCCTGACCGTGGTAAAAGACTCCCGCCGCCGCTCCGGTCATGAGCGTGGCGAGAGTGGCCGCCCAAAAGGCGGGCCAACTGAGGCGGGCCAAGTCGTTTCTTCGAGCCGGAACCAACACCGAGAGGCCTCCCACGAAGATGGCCACGGAGGCCACGTGAGTGAAGCCGCAGAGGGCGTAGCTCAAGATCATGATACCTCGGGGCGAGAGGCTGCCGACCGCGACCATGTTCGCCAAGTCCTGATACGCCACCACCTCGGTCAGAATCCAGCGCTCTCCGACGAGCCGGGCGGCGGCCGACCACTCGTCGGGAGTCAGTCCCAGACAGAGGACGAGGGGATAGGCGACCCAACCAGAAGCATTTGGAGCGTCGGACGGAACTCCTCTTGGAGCGCCAGGCTCGAGAGCCAGCCCGCCGTCGACCCCAATATCACGTCCGACAGCTCGACCAATCCCAGGATACCGATCAGGAGGGCGCCGACTCCCACCGACAGCCGGACACCGTCGTTGGCGCCTTGGATGATGCTCCCCATCCAGTGTCGAGACTTGCCGACGTCCCCCAGAGGAGGCACGGAACCCCGAGTCTCCGGTTCTTCTCCTTCGGGGACGATGATCTTGGCCATCAGCACAGCGGCGGGGATGGACAGCACGGAGGCCGAGATCAAGTGGCCTGCGATATGGGGAAAGATGGGCCTTAGAAGACCGGCATACACGGCCAGCACCGAACTGGCGATGGTGGAGAGGCCCGACGTCAGGAGCATCATCAACTCGGAACGGGTCATGCGCTCCAGAAAGGGCCGGACCGTCAGCGTCGATTCGACGCCGAAGAAAAGGTTGCTGCTGGTGGCCAGGGCTTCGGCTCCGCTGAGGCCGAAGCCGCGGTGAACCCAGCGGGCGATGGTTCTCACCACGAAGGGAAGAACTCCGAAGTGGTAGAGCAGAGAGATGATCACCGAGAAGAAGACCACTGCGGGAAAAACCTGGAAGGCCAGGATGAAGCCCAGGGTGCCCTCTTGGCCGGGACCGGCCGCGAGAGGACCGAAGAGGAATCGTGAGCCAGCGCTGGAGGCGGTCAGAAGTGTGGCGACGGCGCCGTTGAGGGCTACCAGAACGACTCGGAAAAAGGGCCACCAGAAGACCACGACTCCCATTGCCGTCAGCGTGGCGGCAGCCGTCGCCGACGTTCGCCATCTGATACCGTGGCGATTGGTGGAAGTGAGCCAGGCCAGCAGCACCAGCATGCAGCATCCGAGCGCCGAGTAAAGGTTCCACCAGCTCACTTTTTCAGACCCCGATTGAACAGCTTTGCGGGCATTACTCCAGGTGTCGGGAGCGGGATGCCGCTCACTTCCCCTCCACCGCCTGCAAGTAGGCGGCCTCCACGTCGCGCCGGTCCAAGCCGCCGGAGGCATGGTCGTACGCCAGGGAACCCCGGTGCTGGATCAAGACACGGTCGCACAGTTCCAGGCCCTCCGCCAGATTGTGGGTCACGAGCAGAACGGTGTGGTCCCCATCCTTGAGACTTCGGAGAATCCTGGTCAGGAGCCGGTTGCCCTGCTGGTCCAGACCGACGTAGGGTTCGTCCAGCAGGAGCAGGCTAGGCTCGTGCAGGAGGGCCCGCCCCAGCGTGAGCCGCTGTTTCATGCCCCGCGAATACTCCCGGACCGGTTGCTCTCCAGCTCCCGAAAGCCCCATCTTCTCCAAGACCCGGCGGGACCGTTTCCGGGGCCTGGCGACGCCATAGAGCCGCGAGTAGAACAGAAGGTTCTCAATGCCGGACATCTCCTGATAGAGCAGGCTCTGGTGGGACACGTATCCGATGTTGGCTCGTTTGGGTCCGGATCCATTGAACCGGAGGGAGATGGTTCCGCTCGTGGGCTTGAGCAAGCCGGCAACCAGTTTCAGCAGGGTCGTCTTGCCGGCGCCGTTGGGCCCGAAGAGACTGGCGAATTGCCCCTCTTCGATCTGGAGGGTCAGATCCGAGACGGCCCGAAAGGTCCCGAACCGCTTGGTGAGGTGGCTGATCCGCAGCGCCATCGGGATGAGTCAGACTCTGGTCTTTCGAGTCTTCTTCCGCTCCAGCGCCTCGGCCCGCTCGAAGACATCGACGGCCCGTTCCTCGTATTCGGATTTCAGATCCTCGTAATCCTGGGACGAGAGCTTGCCCATTCGGAAGTCCATCTCGATGTCCTTCAGGTCGGCGACGACATTCTCCTTCTCCCGCAAGATCGCCTGCCGGTCGGTCGGAGGGGCTTGCGGGGGAGGCTCCGCTTTGGTCTCACCCCATAGGAGGGGATAGGCCACGTAAAGGACCATTCCGATGAAAAGAATGGGAGCGATGATCAGCTCCATGACGAGTCCTCGCAACGCCGTCCACGGATCAGGCGGCTTCGGTTCGAATACTCTTTCTCCGGCGTCGAACGCGAGTTCGGGCGGCCGGCTTCTTGTCCGGGAAAAATAGGAAGACTCCGGCCAGGACCATGATGCCGATGCCGATCCAGACCCACTGGACCATGGGGTTGAGGAAGACGTGGAACGTCGCCTGGGTCAATTCTTCGTCGTATCCGGACAGCACCACGTAGACGTCGTCCATGAGGGTGCGGCGAATCGCCACTTCGCTCATGGGCTGCTGGCCCTTGTGGTGGAAGTGCTTCTGCGGAAAGAAGTTGCCGATGGGTTCCTGGTTTTCGTATCCGCTGATTCGAGCGTAGACAACGTTCTTTTCCGGATCCGATCTCTGGACCAGCTCATGGAACTTGAGGGTGTACCGGCCCACCCCGAACTCTTCGCCACGGTTCACGGTGACCAGCTCCTCGGAGGAGAAGAACGAGCTGGATATGATGCCGAGGAAGGCCACGACGACACCCAGGTGGATGATGAAGCCGCCGTAGCGGCGCTTGTTCATGAGGGTCAGGTCCTTCAGGGCGACCAGGAACGACGAGGACCGGATGCCCTGGCGGGCCCGGGCGCCCTTGTAGAACTCGAAGAAGACGCAGAAGGCCACGAAGCCGCAAGCGGAATAGAAGAGCAGCGGGATCATGCTCCGCACTCCCAGGAACAGAGCCAGCCCTCCCGAGACCAGTCCGCCGGCCAGGGGAATCAGGAAGTTCCGCCGGAAATTCTTGAAGGAGGCCTTTCTCCAGGCAATCAGGGGGCAGATGCCGGTGAGCGCCAGGAGCGCCAGGGCCAGGGGCCACGTGACCTTGTTGAAGAAGGGCGCCGACACCGTGATCTTCTCTCCTTGGACCCACTCGGAGATGATGGGGAAGACGGTCCCCCAGAAGATGGCGAAGCAGATGGAGACGAACAACAGGTTGTTCAACAGAAAGGTCGCTTCTCGGGAGAGAAAGGACTTCATCCGCTGTTCGGTCCGCAGTTGATCCGATCTGCGGACGATCCAGAAGACTCCGAACAGGGTCGACACCAGCAGGAAAATCGCAAACATGGGTCCCAGGTTGGAGAGGGCGAAGGAGTGGACCGATGAGATGACGCCGCTCCGGGTGACGAAGGTGCCGAAGATGGACAGCTCGAAAGCGACCAGGACGAGGATGAAGTTCCACAGCTTCAGCATCCCCTTCTTCTCGGTAATCATGATGGAGTGCAAAAAGGCGGTGGCGAAGAGCCAGGGCATGAAGGAAGAGTTTTCCACCGGGTCCCAGGCCCAATATCCGCCCCATCCCAGCTCCTCGTAGGCCCATACCCCTCCCAGCGTGAAGCCCATGGTCAGGAAGATCCAGGCCACCAGAGTCCAGCGCCGGGTCACGCGGATCCAGGAGGTGTCCAGCGTGCGGGACATGAGCGCAGCCATGGCGAAGGCGAAGGGAATGGTCAAGCCGATGTAACCCAGGTAGAGAATCGGCGGGTGGATCACCATGTACGAGTTCTGTAGCAGAGGATTCAGACCATTGCCGTCGGCAGGAACCCTCCCGGGAGGAAAGGTATCGAAGGGGTTGGTGGCAAAGGCCAACAGGAGAATGAAAAAGCCCAGAATCCCGGCCATTACGGCGGTGGCGTAGGGCATCAACTTCCGGTTGCGGTTCCGGTTCTGGATCACCGCAACCAGGCAAAAGAAGGCCAGGACCAGGGACCACATGAGCAGGCTCCCCGCCTGTCCGCCCCAGAACGCGGTGAACTTGTAGACTGTGGGAATGTTGCTGGCGCTGTAGCCGGCGACGTATTGCACCTGGAACTGGTCCGTCATGAGAAGGCCGATGAGGCAGACGGAGGCGGCCACCACAACCACGAAGGCGCCCACCAGACTGTTCTCGGCGCTCCGGGCCAAGGCCGGGTTCTTCCGGCGTCCCGCGATGGTCGCCGCGATGCAGCCGTAGCCGGACAGAGCTAGACCGGCAAGCAGGCAGTATCGACCCAGTTCAATCATGTTCCGTCAATACGGCCTGTCGGAGGTCTGGGGCTTGTCGGAGGAAGCGGTTTGAGCCTCCTCATATTTGGAGGGGCATTTGGCCATCAGGACCGTGGCCTGGAAATGGTGCCGGTCGGCCTGGTAGGTGCCTTCCACCACCACCTCGGCCCCATCCTTGAAGGTATCGGGGATGATCCCCTGATAGGTGACGGGAAGAGTAAGGGGAGTCTTCTTTTCCATCACCAGGAAATCGGCCTGGGACCGTTCCCGATCGATCCGGATGGTGCCGGCAGAGACGTGCCCATGGATGCGCAACCCCACTCCAGCGAGATCCGACTTCTTTTCCATCAACTCCGACAGCGTGTAGTAATAGACCATGGTGTCGTTGATGCCGCTGAACATCAGGTAGCTAACGGCGCCTACGATCAAGAGGCCGGCCACGATGAATTTGGGCGCAGGCATTCTGGAAACGGCCATGGTGCCGGTCATTGTAACAACTTCTCGGCACCTAGAGAAGCGGTGCAGGGCTAGGCAAAAGTCGTGAGAGAGAAAGTGGGAGCAACGGAGGGATTCGGACTGGCCAAACAAAAGTCGTTGTGGTATGCAGGGAGGCATGCATTCTGCAGGAACCGTCGGCGACAGGATTGTATTGGGGGAGGTGACGGTGCGACCGGTTCTCCGAGTCGAGGAGCGTCGGCGTTGGGACGCGCTGGTGGCGGAGCACCATTATCTTCCCTTCCGCGGGCTGTTCGGGAAGGCGCTCCGCCATGTGGCGGTGCTCGGGGACCAGTGGCTGGCGTTGCTGGGCTGGCATGCCGGCGCGTTCAAGGTGGGAGTCCGGGACCAGTGGATCGGGTGGTCTGCACAGCGGCAATTCCGGCGGCTGCATCTGCTTGCGAACAATGCGCGATTCGTGGTGCTGGAAGCGGGGCGGGTCCCGAATCTGGCGTCTCGGGTTCTGGGGTTGAGTCTGCGGCGACTGGCGGGGGACATGGAGGCGATTCACGGGTATCCGGTGTTGTTGGCGGAGACCTTCGTCGACCCGTCGCGGTTTGCGGGCACCTGCTATCGGGCGGCGAACTGGCGGCGGCTGGGGATGACCCAGGGGTATTCGCGGGAGTCGGGCGGTCGGGCCCGCTGGCGGAGGAACGGCAAACCCAAGCAGGTGTATGTGTATCCGTTGCGGGCGGATGCCCGCGATGTGCTCCGCGGCGAGGAGGAGCCGGCGGCGTGGCAGCTGGGGGAGAAAGGCGAGCCGATGGCGGCGCCGGCGTTGCGCTCTCTGGCGGAGTATCTCGGCGAGATTCCGGACTTTCGCAAGGCTCGCGGGCAACGCTATCCGTTGTCCTGCTATCTGGCGATTGCGATCGCGGCCCGGCTGGCCGGCTATCGCGGGGTCACCGCCATGGGGGAGTTTGCGGCCCTGCTGGACCCGGATCAGTTACGCGCGGTGGGGGCGTTCTGGAGCCCGAGCCGGAAGCGCTATACGGCGCCGGCGATCTCGACGTTCCGCTACATCTTGACGTCGCTGCCGCCCGAGACGTTGGACCGCGTGCTGCAGGATTGGACCGCGCAACACTTGGGCGAAGGGACGCCCGTGGCGATGGACGGCAAGGACGTCCGCGGCGCGGCCAAGGCGCTTCCGGACGACCGGCGCCGAATGCTGGTGGCTGCGGTGGAGCACGGCAGCGGCCTGGTGCTCGGACAGGTTCAGGTCGGCGATACCACCAACGAGATCACGGCGGTGCGGGAACTGGCCGAGATCCTCGACTTGCACAACCGGACCGTGACGCTCGATGCCATGCACGTGCAGCAGGAGACCGCACGGTGCCTGATCGACCGTTGCCGGGCGCGCCTATCTGGTGACCGCAGTCAAGAGCAACCGGGAAACCCTCATGGAGGACCTGCAGGCCATCGACTGGAGCAGGGCCCGCACCTGGCAGGAAGAATGGCAGAAGGCGCATGGCCGCATCGAGCGGCGTCGGTGCGCGGTGGTGGACGTCAGCGGCCCGGAGTGGGACGGTTATGTCGATCTCTATGGACGCCGGCAGGCGTTGCGCGTGGAGCGGGAACGTCATGTCCTGAGCAGCAAAACCAGCAGCACGGAAACCGCCTGGTGTCTCACGTCGCTCTCGCACCAGGAGGCCGGACCCCAGCAATTGCTCGCGCTCACTCGCCAGCACTGGGAGATCGAGAACCGGCTCCACTACGTGCGCGACTTCACCTACGACGAAGATCGCTGCCGGGCGAGGACCCGCCACCTCCCGCGCAATCTCGCCGCCCTCACCAACGCCGCCATCTCCATCGTGCGTCGCAGTTGCTTCCAGTTCATGCCCGAGGCGAACCGGTACTTTGCCGCCCGACCGCAAGCGGCCCTCGATACGATCCTGACCCTTACGCCGAACTGAAACGGCCGCGTCCCGAACCCCCGATTCGCGCCCGCTCGCGTCGCTGTGCGTCGGCACGGACCGAAATCCCTGACGGGACGGGCCCTATCCCTCCCTCCGACTCCAGTGATCTCCCTTACAACGCACAACAACACTCCCCTGTCCGCATCCAGCACCGTCGCAACCTACTCGCATACCAACCGCCAACCTGCTCACTTACGACTTTTGCGCAGGCCTCAGAAGCGGTGGAGGACCGGGAGTCCCGCAAAGAATCCGGTTAAGTCTCCGCGAGTGGTTGAAAGCACACGTAGGGGCGACCCTTGTGTGTGGTCGCCCTCTCCGGGCCGCTCACTGAGAGGCGACAGCGGGCACCCGCAGGGCGTGACCGTACGCCGCTCCGATTTGGGATTTGAAGTTTCTCCGAAGGGGAGAAACAGAAAGAGAAAAAGAGAGAGAAAACGGTCCCTTCACCACCGAACGGAGACACGACCCCTTCGGAGTTCCCAGGGGGTCGTGTCTCTGGACTGGAGCCGTCGCGCTCTACCGAGGGGTCATTACCCGCTCACCAGGAGAACGACGACGAAGGTCAGAAGGGCCAGGAACTCGATGAAGGCGAGTCCCAGGATGAAGAAAAAGCGGATCGTATCGGAGGCTCCGGGGTTTCTGGAGACGCCTTCGCAGGCGGCGGTCAGGACCCGGCTCTGGCCGTAGCCGCAGCCGGCAGCGGCGATGGCCATGGCGACGGCGAGCCAGTGGATCTCCAGGCTGGTTGAGGCGCCGCCCTCTTCGGACTGTGCCTGCACGGAGACGGCCGGCAACAGCAGGACAACGACCAGGGCAATGGCCAGAAGGCCGAACTTTCGGTTCATCAGTTGACTCCTTCCAAGGTTTGAGGTGTGAGCCCGTCGCATGGAGCGCGTGATTCAATGCTCTTCGTCGTGTGCATGCTCCACGGAACCAGCGATGTAGACGATGGTCAAAACGGAGAAAATGAAGGCCTGTAGCGTGCCGGCAAATAAGCCCAGAGCCATCACCGGCATCGAGATCACAAAAGGGAACAGTTGGTTCAGGTTGGTAACGATCAGCTCCTCGGCGTAGATGTTGCCCATGAGCCGGACGGAGAGGGAGAAAGGACGCGCCAGGTGGCTGATGATCTCGATCACGAAAAGGACCGGGGCGATGGCCAGTGACGGACCCGCGAAGTGGGCCATGTACTTGACGAAGCCATGAACCCGGAACCCATGGTAGTTGTAGTAGAGGAAGACGGTGATTCCGCAGGCCGCGGTGATGTTGATGTTGCTGGTGGGCGGCATGAACCCGGGGAAGAGCCCCAGGAGGTTTCCCGCCAGGATGTAGAGGAACAGGGTTCCGATCAAGGGAAAGAAGCGGCGTGCATCGGGTCCGATGATCTCCTTCATCAAACCCAACAGCCCCTCGAACAAAACCTCCAACATCTGTTGCACCGCACCCGGATTGTCCACGCTCAGCCGCCGCCTCACCAGGAGGGCGACCACGGTGAGGATGAGGCAAACGAAGATGACCATGACCAGATGGGCCGGAAGGATGTCGTGGTCCACTTGAAATCCCAAGGCCTCGGCCAGAGGGTTTGCGATGTAGCGGTTGAAGAGAGTCGCCGACAGGAACTCGTGGTGTTGATCCATTTCCGGTCCTGTTTCAGAAGTTCGTCCGTCCCGAGGGTGTCACGCCGGATCAGGCATGAACTGTGCGGGTCAGGATTTGTAAAACGCCTCCAACATTGCTGAAAGGATGGGTATGGAAAGCCCCAGGACCGCCCCCGGCACACTCAAAAAAGGAATCTGAATCATAGCAAAGAGACCTCCCAGCATCAAGACCATGCGACCCCCGTTCAAGGCCAGAAATCGCAGGGCTGAAGGCTTCCCTTCCGGCGCCAACAGCCGTCCGGCCAGCCGGTCCAGGACCTTGAGGTTCAGGAGCGAGGCGAGGGCTCCGGCCAGGATGGAAAGGGCCGTCCAGAACCCGTAAACCCATCCTCCGACGCCGGAAATGGCGATCAGGAGAACCATTGCATTGCGTGAAATTCGCTCCAAATCTTACCTGCTGAACATTTTCACGACTCGGACCAGGCCGGCCACTCCCCCGAGAAGCAACCCGGCCACGGAGATCCAGGGATCGGAATCAAACTGCCGGTCCAGGAAATAGCCGATCAGGTAACCGACCAGAAGGCACGAGGGAAGCAGAAAAATGATGGAGCTGTATCGAGCCACCTGGGTGTAGACGCCCCCTTTTTCCCGCTTGCCGTTTCGCAACTCTCTTTTTGGCCTTTCCGATGTCTTGGTGCTGCCGGCCGAACCCGAACCCGCTTGTGTCTCGCTCACACCTGAGATTCCAGCCACCCGACCGTCCCGTGTCGACGGCTGACGTTGGTTCGTCCGGTCCCAGCCGTAACGACGAAAGAGGGCACCCACCAGGGGTGCCCCTACGGTCTGAGCTTCAGTGCCGCGGGGGACAACCACCACGCCACCACGGTCCCCGCGTCTCGCCGCAATTCGTAGTTTCTCAGAATATCAGCGGCAGGCTGGCGACTCGGGCCAGGTGAAGGAAAGGATCCGGATAGATCCCCATGGCGATGGTGAAGAACCCCGTGACCAAAAGGACGAACCAGACACCTACCGAAAAGCTCAACGGGACCGGGAGGGACTCCTTCTCAATGAACATGGCCACCACGATCCGCAAGTAGTAGAAGAGGGAGACGACGGCATTGAGGGCGGCCACGACGGCCAGCCAGATCAGCAGTTGTCCGTGCGTCTGACCGGACGCCAGGGCCGATTCGATCACCGCCGCGAACACCGCGTACTTGGCGATGAATCCGGCCAGGGGAGGAATGCCCGCCAGGGAAAGGAAGAAAATGAGATTCAGTATCGCCAGACCGGGATGCTTGAAGTAGAGGCCGTTGAAGTCCTCGATCGATTCGCCGATCACGTCCTTCCGCCGCAGCAGGATGACGATGGCCCAGGCGCCGAGATTCATGAAGGTATAGGCGAACAGATAGACCACCGATGCCGAGACCCCCTGCTGGGAACCCACCACCAGTCCCATCAGAACGAATCCGGCGTGGGAGATGCTGGAATAGGCGAGCAGCCGTTTGACGTTCTGCTGAGTGACCGCCGCCACGTTTCCCCAGGTCATGGTCGCCATGGCGATGACGGCCAGGACCCCGATGTACAGGTCGTGGAAGTCGTGGAAGGTCACGTAGAAGATTCGCAGGAAGACAGCGAATGCGGCTGCCTTTACCGCCACCGACATGAAGGCGGTGATGCCGGTGGGCGCGCCCTCGTAGGCGTCGGGCGCCCACATGTGGAAGGGGACGGCCGCGATTTTGAAGCAGAGACCGGCCAGCATCAGAAAGAGGGCCAGGATCAGCAGGGTGTTGTCCTCCCGCTTGGCCGCCTCCTGGGCGATGATATTCAGGTTGGTGCTGCCGCTGATCCCGTAGAGCAGGGACATCCCGTACAGGATGATGGCAGTGGAGAAGGCGCCCATGAGGAAGTATTTCATGGAGGCCTCGTTGGAGCGGCGCTGCCGGCGCAGAAAGCCGACCAGGATGTAGGTCGACACGGACATGAGCTCCAGGCCCACGAAAATGGTGACCAGGTCGATGGCCCCGGCCATGAACATCATGCCGGATGTGGCGAAGAGGATGATGGCGTAGTACTCGCTGTGCTGAGCGTCCTCGATGTCCAGATGCCGGTAGGAAAGAGCGACCGCCAGAATGGCCGAGACCAGGAATAGGATTCCGAAGACCTCCGAGAAGGCGTCCTGGGTCACCATGTTGTAAAAGGCATCCCCGTTTCCGGTGCCCCACAGGCGCCAGAGTTGAAGCCCGGCCCCCAATAGCCCCCCCAGGGCAAACAGGACCGACAGGGACTTTCCGCGGAATCCCAAGAACCGGGTTCCCCGCCCGGGCAGGACGAAGTCGACGCAGAGGAGTCCCAGGCCCCAGACGATCAGATGCAGTTGAGGTGCGATGGCCCGGGCGTTCTGTTTGAGGAACCCGAATAGTTCCGCAGCCGTCGGTATCTCGGGCATCTATCGGTCTCCGATTTCGGCCTGCATGGAACGGGGCTGGAATTCCCCGGGTCTCACCTTTTCCACGATCTGATTGACCGGCTCGTGCAGGTAGGAGAGGAACGGGCTCGGGTAGAGGCCGATCCAGAAGGCCAGAATGATGAGGGGCACGAAAGTCGCCAGTTCCCGGGGGGTCAGATCCGGAAGCTTGCGGTTTTCTTCCTGCTTGATGGTCCCGAACATCACCCGCTGGTAGAGCCAGAGCATGTATGCCGCTCCGAGGACGATGCCGGCGGCGCCGAAAACGGCCCAGAGCTTGTAGTCGGGATCGGCAAAGACCCCTTGGAGCACCATGAACTCTCCGATGAATCCGTTGAGCGTGGGCATGCCGATGGAGGAGAGGGTCATGATCAGAAAGACGACGGCGTACACCGGCATGACGTGGGACAGGCCGCTGTAGTCGCTGATCATGCGGGTGTGCCGGCGCTCATAGATGATTCCCACGATCAGGAAGAGGGCTCCGGTGGAAATCCCATGGTTGATCATCTGGAGGATGCCTCCCTCCAGCGCCACCGGCGTCACGATGAAGACGCCCAGCATGCAGAATCCCAGGTGGCTGACGGAGGAGTACGCCACCAGTTTTTTGATGTCCTTCTGCATCATGGCCACCAGGGCCCCGTAGATGATCCCGATCACGGAGATGGCCATCATCCAGGGCAGAAATTCCATGGTGGCATCGGGCAGGATGGGAAGGCTGAAGCGGACGAAACCATACGTGCCCATCTTGAGGAGCACCCCGGCCAGAATGACCGAGCCGGCCGTCGGAGCCTCGACGTGGGCGTCCGGGAGCCAGGTATGGAAGGGGAACAACGGAACCTTGATGGCGAAACCGACGAACATGGCCAGGAAGATCCAGTACTGGAGATCGGGCGGGATGCCCAGTTCCTGGAAGGCCAGGACGTCGAAAGACCAGATTCCCTTGACGGCGTACTGATGAAAGTAGAGGGCCAGGATTCCCAGCAGGAGGAGCACCGATCCCAGCAGCGTGTAGAGGAAGAACTTGATGGCCGCGTACAGTTTCCGGGGGCCGCCCCAGATGCCGATGATGAAGTACATGGGCACCAGCATGACTTCCCAGAAGACGTAGAAGAGGAAGAAGTCCAGCGCCATGAAGACGCCCAGCATCCCGGTCTGCAGGATCAGGAAGTAGCAGTAGTACTCGCGGACCCGGGTGGTGATGGCGTCCCACGACGAGAGAATGGAGATGGAACCGAGCAGGGTGGTCAGCAGGATCAACAGCAGGCTGATGCCGTCGATTCCAAAGTAGTACTGGACGCCGAGCGACTCGATCCACGGGGCCTTGAAGACGAACCGCATCCCGCTCGGGTCAATGTACTCCGGCCGGTTGAAATGGGTGATCAGGGGGATGGAGACCAGGAACCCCAGAAAGGCGACGATGTTGGCGATCCACTTGACCTCGGTCTCGTGCTCCTTCCCCTTGGGCCAGAGCACAATGATCAGCACGCCCAGCAACGGGAAGAAGCAGACGATGGTCAGGATATTGGTCATGAAAAAGCCCATAGGACTATGCTCCGAGGTAGAGATAGCAGCCGATGATGAGCACCAGCCCCAAGACAAAGAAGGCGATGTAGCGTTGAACCAGACCGGTCTGCAACCGGCGGAGGACTGAGCTGAAGAACTCCACGATTTCCGCCGTCAGATTCACCAGCCGGTCCACGATGTGGATGTCCGCCTGACCCGAGATCCAGGCGGAGATGCGGGTGGCGGCGGCGCTTCCGTTCACCAGGCCGTCGACCACCTTGAGATCGAAGGCGCTGAGCCGGGTTCCCAACTCCTTGCAGCGATTCACGAAGACGGCGTCGTAGATCTCATCCACGTAGAACTTGTTGTAGACGACCTGGTACAGGCCCTGAAACCGTTCGCGCAGCTGCCCCGCCTTCTCGGGCCGTGCGAGGAAGAAATGATAGGCCAGGAAGATGCCGCCGCCGGCGACCGCCACCGAAACCAGTGTCAGGAGAATCTCCTCCAAGTAGGAATGGTGGCCTGTCGCCTCGGGCAGATAAGCCGTGGCCAGAGCCGGTTCCAGGAAGTGCTCGAAGACATTGGGTCCGAGCCACGCCGGAAGTCCCAGATAGCCCACCACCACTGATCCCCCTGCCAGCACCATCAGGGGGACGGTCATCACCCGTGGCGATTCGTGAGGCGCGTGCCGGCCGTGGAGGTCGTGGCGTTCCTCCCCATGAAAGGTCAGGAACATCATGCGGAACATGTAGAAGGCGGTCATGCCCGCCACCAGGACGCCCACGCCCCAGATCAGGGGGCTGCCGCCCGGAAGGCTGAAGGCGCGCCACAGGATTTCATCCTTGGAAAAGAAGCCGGCCAGACCGGGAACGCCGGCGATGGCCAGCGTCCCCACCAGCATGGTCAACCAGGTGACGGGGAGGTATTTCTTCAGACCTCCCATCTTCAACATGTCCTGTTCGTGATGCATTCCCATGATCACGCTTCCAGACCCCAGAAAGAGGAGAGCCTTGAAGAAGGCGTGGGTCATCAGGTGGAAGATGCCGGCGGTGACGGCGCCCACGCCCAGGGCGGTCACCATGTAGCCCAGCTGGCTCACCGTGGAATAGGCCAGAACCCGCTTGATGTCCCGTTGAAACAGGGCGATGCAGGCCGCCAACACGGCGGTGACGATTCCCACCACGGCCACCAGCAGCATGACCTCGGGGGCCCGGCTGTAGATGGCTGTCGACCGGGCCACCATGTAGACACCGGCCGTGACCATGGTGGCGGCGTGGATCAGCGCGCTGACGGGAGTCGGACCCTCCATGGCGTCGGGAAGCCAGGTGTAGAGGGGAATCTGGGCGCTCTTTCCGGTGGCGCCGATGAAGAGCAGCAGCGCCGCCCAGCTCAACGGGCCCCAGACGGCTTCAGGCTCCGGAACCAGGGTGGCGATCCGGGAGAAGAGATCGGTGAAGTCAAGGGTCCCGAAGTAGGAGAAAAGCAGCATCATCCCCAGGATGAAGCCGTAGTCGCCGATTCGGTTGACCACGAAGGCCTTCTTGGCGGCATCCCCGGCGCTCCTCTTCTCCATGTAGTAGCCGATGAGCAGATAGGAGCAGAGGCCCACTCCTTCCCAGCCCACGAACATGAGAAGGAAGTTGTTGGCCAGGACCAGGGTGAGCATCATGAACATGAACAGGTTCATGTAGGCGAAGAAGCGGTAGAAGCCCTCTTCCTCGGACATGTACCCGATGGAATAGAGGTGGATCAGGAATCCGATTCCCGTGACCACCAGGATCATGACGGCCGAAAGGGGGTCCAGCTGGAAGCCCCAGTTGATCTGGAACTGGGCGAGTTCGCCGGAGACGGTCCGGATCATCAGGCCCGGGATCCAATTGAAGAGATTCACCTCATGGATTCGGTTCTCCGGATCCAACTCGAGCAAGCTGAAAAAGGAGCCCAGTGAGATCAGGAACGCCAGCAGCACCGCGCCGCATGCGACCACGGCCACGAAGCTCTTCCGGGGCCGGCGTCCGGTCCGGCGGACGCACCAGAGTCCCCACAGGCCGTTGATCAGGAATCCCGCCAGGGGACAAAGGGGAATGAGCCAAATGTAGTTCAGCATGCCATGGGCCCCGGCTCAGCCTCTCATGAGGTCGATCTCATCCATGTTGATGGTTTCCCGGTTGCGGAACAGGGCGATCACGATGCCCAGTCCCACTGCCGCCTCGGCCGCCGCGACGGTGATGACGAAAACGACGAAGACCTGGCCCGCCAGATCCTGCAGGTGCGCCGAGAAGGCGATCAGGTTCAAATTCACGGCGTTGAGCATGAGCTCGATGGACATGAAGATGATGATGACGTTGCGCCGGGTCAGGACGCCGACGGCGCCGATGGTGAAGACGATGGCGCTCAGGAAAAGGTAGTGGTTGGGTCCGATCATCCTTGACTCCGCGCCGGTTCAGATCTCCTTCTTGGCCAAGACCACGGCGCCGACGATGGCGACCAGCAGCAGGACCGATGCAATCTCGAAGGGAAGGAGGTAAGTGCTGTAGAGAATGGTCCCTACGGCTTCCGTGTTCATGGTCTCGGTGGTGGTGATGATCCCGGATTCGGCCAGCCCCTCCTCCAGAGAAACGGTTCCCCGGAAAATGAGGAGACTCAGCTCCAGGCAGAGGACCACGGCCAGGACCACGCCGGTCCGCCACTGCCGGCTCACCTTCGGCTGCCGTTCCAGAGACTCGATGCTGACCAGCATGATGACGAAGAGAAAAAGCACCATGATGCCGCCCACGTAGACCAGCACCTGGACGGCGCCCACGAACTCCGCCTCCATGAGGAAGAAGAATCCCGCCACCGCCAGCAGCGCCGAGACCAGATAGACGGCGCTCCGCACCGGGTTCCGCGCGGTCACGGTGAGGATGGAGAAGGTCACCAGAATCAGCGCCAGCGCGTAGAAGAGATAGGTTTCCATGTTCTATCTTCCGATGTCTGGAAACGTGCGACTCATCCAATGGTCCGTGATGCGGCGGTCACTGCAAAAACGCTCCGGATCCGGAGAAACCGGCGCGTGCATGAAGGCCGTCAATTGTAGTTCTTCCCGAAATCGATCCGGTCCCAACATTTCTCCAGCCGCTCCCGATTCCACACCATGTCCCTTCGGTCGTATGCGGCCAGCTCGAAATCCTGGGTCAGCTCGATGGCGTTGGTCGGGCACACCTCCTGACAGAGTCCGCAGAACAGGCAGCGGGAAGTGTCGAAGGTGTAGTGCGTCAGCACCTTCTTGCGGCTCTCCGGATCCCGGGTGGAGCCGACCACGATCAGGTCTTCCGGACAGATCAGGGCGCACAGGTCACAGGCGATGCAGAGGGTCTCGCCCGTTTCCGGATCGTTGTTCAGGCGGGGAGCTCCCTTGTAGCGCCCCGCCAGCTTGGGCGTCTCGGTCGGATACTGTTCCGTGTACACCTTGGTGTAGGTGTAGCGAAAAGTCACGGCCAGACCCTTCACGATGTCCCAGAAGAGCATGCGGCGTAGAAATTCAATCATTGTTGATCCGTCTGATTTATGGAGCCGGACTCGAACAGGACCGCCCGGCTCGACCCGTCAATCTACAAACCCCTATTGGTGTTGTCTACATGAACAGCAGCACCACTCCCGCCGTGACGATCACGTTGGCCAGGGCCAGCGGGAGAAAGACCTTCCAGCCGTAACTCATCAACTGGTCGAAACGGTATCGGGGAAGCGTGCCCCGGATCCAGATGAAGACGTACAGCAGCAGGAACACCTTGATCACGAACCACAACAGCGGAGGGATCAGGTCCAGAAACGAGAGCCACTCCACGTTGGGAAAGGGCCTCAGCCAACCTCCCAGGAACAGGGTCACCGCCACCGCGCAGACTGTGACCATGGCGGCGTACTCGGCGATGAAGAAGAGGGAGAAGCGGAAGCCGCTGTATTCGGTATGGAAACCGCCCACCAGCTCGGTTTCGGCCTCGGGCAGATCGAAGGGCAGCCGGTTGGTCTCGGCCATGCCGCAGATGAAGAAGAGGACGAAGGCCAGAGGCTGGTAGAAGATGTACCAGACCTCGGCTTCGCGTTGATTCTCCACGATCTGGACCAGGCTCAGGGACTGGGTCACCAGCAGGACTCCGATCACGGAGAAGCCCAGGGCCACCTCGTAGCTGATCATCTGGGCGCTGGAGCGAAGCGCTCCCAGCAGCGGGTATTTGCTGTTGGAGGCCCAGCCTCCCAGGATGACCCCCAGAATTCCGACGGACGAAATCGAGAGCACGAACAGGAGCGCGATGTTAATGTCGGTGACGAACCCGCCCGAGGCGGCGGACTGGGTCGCGATGGACTCCACGGCCGCGGCGTCCAAAAATGGGGTCAGCACCCAGCGCAGGAGGCCCTCCATCATTCCCGGAGGACCGAACGGAATGACGGCGAACACCACGAAGGCGGGGATCAGGCTGATGGCGGGAGCCAGAGTGAAGAGCAGCTTGTCCGACCGGGCCGGGACGATGTCTTCCTTGAGGATGAATTTCAACCCGTCGGCGATGGGCTGGAGCAGCCCGTGCCAACCCACCCGCATGGGGCCCAGCCGCACCTGGATATGGGCGATGACCTTGCGCTCGAGCAGGGTCATGTAGGCGACGGCGCCGGAAAGAACCAGCACGATCACCGCGACCTTGGCGAACGGTATGATTCCGTAGACGATGATCCACTCGGCCATTAGCGGTCGATCTCCCCGAGCACGATATCCAGCGTTCCGATGATGGCCACCACGTCCGCAACCAGATGTCCGCGAACCAGCCGCCGCAGCGCCTGGAGGCTGATGAACGTGGGTGGACGGATGCGGAGCCGGAAGGGTTGCGGCGATCCGTCACTGACGATGTAGTATCCCAATTCTCCCCGCGGGCTCTCGATGGCCGAGTAGTATTCGCCGACGGGGGGCTTGGGAATCTTGGGGGCCCGGCCCCGAATCTTACCGTCCGGCAAGTCGTCCAGGATCTGGCCGATGATGCGGCGGCTCTGCCGCATCTCTTCGAGCCGGATCAGGTAGCGGTCGTAGGTATCGCCGTGCTCTCCCATGGGCACGTCGAACTGGAACTGCTCGTACCCGCCGTAGGGTCGAAGCTTTCGCACGTCGTGGTCGACCCCGGAGCCCCGGAGCGGGGGGCCGCTCAGTCCCCAGTCGATGGCCTCCTCGGCCGAGATGACGCCGACGCCCTTGGTCCGCTCCAGCCAGATGCGATTCCGGGTGAGGAGCTGCTCGTACTCGTCGACGCGCGCCGGGAACTCGTCGATGAACTTCCGGCACGCCGCCTCGAACCCGGGAGGCATGTCCAACCACAAACCTCCGAGCCGGAAGGCGTGGGTGGTCAGGCGGGCGCCGAAGATCGCCTCGAACAACTTCAGGATCTCTTCCCGCTCCCGGAAGCAGTAGAGGAAGACGGTCATGGCCCCGATGTCGATGGCATGGGTGGCCAACCAGAGCAGATGGCTCGCGATCCGGTTGAACTCGGTCATCATGATCCGGATACGGCGGGCCCGCTCCGGAACCTCGATGCCCAGCATCTTTTCCACTCCCAGAACATATCCGTAGACGTTGGACACGGCCGCGATGTAGTCCGTCCGGTCGAAATAGGGAGTGCACTTGATGTAGTTGCGGTTCTCGGCGATCTTCTCCACCCCCCGGTGGAGGTAGCCGATGATGCTCTCGGCATCGACGACCCGCTCTCCGTCCAATTTGAGCCGGACACGCAGCACGCCGTGGGTGGACGGGTGCTGGGGACCCATGTTGATCTCGAGTTCCTTGGTGTCGAGTATGGTCTGCCGGTTCATGGGCTAATCGGGTGTCTTTCGGATCTTCAGGTGATTGCGGATCCAGCTCTGGTCCTGCAGTTTGATGTCGTAGTCCTTCCGCAGCGGAAATCCATGCCAGTCGTCGGGAAGGAGGATGCGTTTCAGGTCGGGATGGCCGGAGAAAAGAATCCCGAACATGTCGTAGACTTCCCGTTCCAGCCAGTCGGCGGTCTTCCAAATCGATGTCATGGAGGGAACCGGGTCGCCTTCCCCGAACCGGCTCTTGACGCGAACCAGCTTCTTGGTCGCGTAGGAATAGAGGTGGTAGACCATCAGGAACCGGTCCTGGTCCCCAAGGTAGTCCAGGGCCGAGACGTCGATCAGGTAGTCGAACGGCGATTGGGAATGGTCCCGCAGGGCAAGCATGACGTCGTAAAGGACGGCCGGCGTCACGGTGTAGATGCTCTGGCCCAGGAACGACTGTCCCGAGAGGATCTCGTCCGTAAACTGCTCTCTCAGACCGTCCAGAACTGCATCGGCTTTCAGGTCTTCGTAGCTCGGCCCCTTCTTTCTCTTTTTCCGAAGCGGCCGTTTGCGAAGAGGCCGCTTGCGAACCGGCCGCTTCCGCGCAGGACGAGCGGCCCGGGTTCTGGGGCGCCGCGTCGGCTTCGGCTTCTCGCCGTCTGAGTCGGTCTTCTTCGCCTTGGTCTCGTCGTCCATTTTCAAGAAGGATTGGGAAGGGCTTCCCGGAGGAAGCTAGCTGGCCCGCGGTTCCGGCTTATCGGCGATACTCATCAGATCGATCTTGTCCTGAAGACGCATGAGCCCGTAAAGAAGCGCCTCGGGCCGCGGCGGACATCCTGGTATGTACACGTCCACCGGTATGACTTTATCCACGCCCTGCAAGGTCGAATAGGTGTCAAAGGGGCCGCCGGCGCTGGAGCAGGCCCCCATGGAGATGACCCACTTGGGATCCGGCATCTGCTCGTAGAGCCGCTGGATCACCTCGGCCATCTTCAAGGTTACGGTTCCGGCCACGATGATCAGGTCGGACTGGCGCGGCGAGGGCCGGAAGATGCCGGCTCCGAACCGGTCCATGTCGAATCGGGAGGCGCCGGTGGCCATCATCTCGATGGCGCAGCAGGCCAGACCGAAAGTCATGGGCCAGAGGGAGGACTTCCGCGCCCAGTTGAAGACCGAGTCGGCCGTCGTGGTAATGACGTTTTTCTCTATGCTCCGGTCCATGTTTCGACCTCGGTCGGGTTGATCCGAAACGGTTCGGGAGTCAGTGGCGAAAGTCCCGCTCCGCCCCGGCCGGATTCAGCGGGATTTGTACCACGGGCCCCTATGCCCATTCCAGTGCGCCCTTTTTCCAAACGTAGAAATACCCCACGATCAGGATCCCCAGGAAGATGACCATTTCGATGAATCCGAAGAGGGCCAGCTTGTCGTAGATGACCGCCCAGGGAAACAGGAAGATCGTCTCCACGTCAAATATGACGAAGAGGATGGCGATGATGTAGAAGCGCACCGAAAATCGGCCTCTGGCGTCGTCGATGGGGTCGACTCCGCATTCGTAGGGCATCAGCTTGTCGGCGGTGGGCAGATGGGGCCGCAGGAGCCTTCCCACCAGCAGTCCCACCACGGGGAGAGTGATGGCCACCAGGATGAAGATCAGTATGGGAATGTAGGATCCAAGCACCACTGACTCCTTGGGGAATGTCCCATCCGGGACCCGTTCGCTGTACGGGTGCCTATTCTAGCAGACCGAATCCCGGCGTTCGACGGGAAATCGCTTCGAGAATTTCGACGATTCTGGGAGAGAGCAGGTGAAACGGTGAAGGGAATCGTCCCTGCGGCCGGGAAGGAGCGCCCGGGCCCATGGGAGGGGAAATCGGAAGGAAGAAGAACGGTGACCGAACCAAAGGTGCCCAAATCCTTGGATGCGTGTCGCCTACGTCCAAGGAAACGAATTGCATCAGCCAGCCCAGGAGACGGGTTGGTCGCCGTCACCCCGGCGGATTGCGGGCCAGGAGTTCCTCGTAGTATGGGATGGTCCGCTGGAGTCCTTCCCTCAGTTCCACGAACGGTTCCCAGTCCAGATGCCGTTCTGCCCGGCCGATGTCGGGCCGCCGCCGGACCGGATCGTCCACCGGAATGAGTCCGAACTGGATTTCGGATTTCGAGCCGGTGAGTTCCAGGATCAGTTCCGCCAGCGACAGTATGGAACACTCGTGGGGACTGCCCAGGTTGACCGGTCCGGGGACCCAGTCGGCGTCCATGAGTTGCTCCAGCCCTGCCACCAGATCGGAGACGAAACAGAAGGAGCGGGTCTGCGAGCCATCTCCGTAAACGGTCAGGGGCTTTCCCCGTAGCGCCTGGACCACGAAGTTGCTGACGACCCGCCCGTCCACCTCCGACATTCGGGGTCCGTAGGTGTTGAAGATGCGGGCGATCCTCACGTCGACGCCGTTCTGGCGCCGGTAGTTGATCATCAGCGACTCGGCCACCCGTTTTCCCTCGTCGTAGCAACTGCGAGGGCCGATGGGGTTTACGTTGCCCCAGTAGTCCTCCCGCTGCGGATGGACCAGGGGGTCGCCGTAGACCTCGGAGGTGCTGGCTTGGAGGATCCGGGCCCCGACCCTCTTGGCCAGACCCAGCAGGTTGAGCGTGCCCATGACGTTGGTCTTCACTGTTTTGACCGGGTTGTACTGGTAGTGCACCGGCGCCGCCGGAGAGGCCAGGTTGTAGATCCGGTCCACCTCCAGCAGGATCGGCTGGGTCACGTCGTGGCGGATAAACTCGAAGTAAGGGTGCTCCACGAGCTGGAGGATGTTGCGCCGGGTGCCCGAGAACAGGTTGTCCAGGCAGAGCACGTCCGCGCCCTGCCGGAGCAGCGATTCGCAGAGGTGGCTGCCGATGAATCCGGCGCCTCCCGCTACCAGTATCCGTTCCCGGATCATCCTGTGCCCCCCCCGGTCGCGTGGGCGTAGGGACGTCCCTTGTGGGCGCCCTCGCGCTTTCTACCGGGTTCAGTATGGCATTGGAGATCGCCGGAGTCAGTAATGGGGCTTTCCGTTCCCGTTGCCTTCCGAAAAACACGTAGGGGGCGCCCCTTGTGGGCGCCTTCTTTTGTCACTTCGTGCCACATTGGTGCCTTGGGAGTGCGGCGACAAGAAAGTCGCCGGTCCCAGTCGGCGGCAAGAAAGCCGCCGCTCCCCTTGTCTTCTATAATGGGCCTTCATGGCCGATCCACAGGGGATCTCGTACGCGGGTGTGACTTACGGGGAGGCGGCGCCCTCCTCCGCCCGGTTCCGGCTCAGGAGTCCGTTCTCTCCCAGCCGGGATCAGGGTCGGGCCATCAAGACGTTGGTCGGGGGCATTCGGGAAGGCCAGCGGAGCCAGGTGCTGCTGGGAGTCACCGGGTCGGGCAAGACCTACACCATGGCCCAGGTCATCGAGCGGATCAATCGGACCACCCTGGTCCTGAGCCACAACAAGACGCTGGCCGCCCAGCTCTACCAGGAGTTCCGGAACTTCTTCCCCGAAAACGCGGTGGAGTACTTCGTCAGCTACTATGACTACTACCAGCCGGAAGCGTACATCGCCTCCACCGACACCTACATCGAGAAGGAAGCCCTGATCAATGACGAGATCGACCGGCTGCGTCACTCGGCGACCCGGTCCCTGTTCGAGCGCCGGGACTGCATCATCGTCTGCAGCGTGAGCTGCATCTACGGCCTGGGGTCTCCCGAGGCCTATTACGGGATGCTGCTCATGCTGAGCGAGGGCCAGCGGATCTCCCGGCAGTCGCTGCTGGACAGGCTGGTCGACATCCAGTACGAGCGGACCGATCTGGATCTGGCCCGGGGGACCTTTCGGGCCCGGGGGGACGTGGTCGAGGTGGTCCCTTCCTACGGAGACTACGGCATCCGGATCGAGCTGTTCGGCGACGAAGTGGACGGGATTTATCAGTTCGATCCGCTGACCGGCCAGACGCAGAAACGCCATCCCCGGATTCCCATCTATCCCCGGTCCCATTACGTGATGCCCAAGGAGCAGCGGAAACGCGCCATGGAGAGCATCCGGAACGAGCTGGCGGAGCATCAGGCCCGGCTCGAGGAGGAAGGACGGCTGATGGAAGCCGAGAGGGTGCGCCAGCGGACCCTTTTCGACCTGGAGATGATGCGGACCGTGGGCTATTGCCGGGGAATCGAGAACTATTCCCGTCACCTCACCGGCCGGCGTCCGGGGCAGGCTCCGCCCACGCTCATGGACTATCTGCCGAAGGAATCGCTCATCTTCATCGACGAGAGCCACGTGACCGTCCCTCAGGTCCGGGGCATGTACCAGGGAGACCGTTCCCGAAAATTGAACCTGGTGAAGTACGGGTTCCGCCTCCCCTCGGCGCTCGACAATCGGCCCTTGAGCTTTGACGAGTTCGAGCTCCGCCGTCCCCCGACCCTCTACGTTTCGGCCACTCCGGCCGGTTTCGAGTTGGAGGAGTGCGGAGGCGAGGTGGTGGAGCAGATCATTCGTCCGACCGGCCTCATGGACCCCGAGATCGAGGTGCGCCCGGTCCGCAACCAGATCGACGACCTGCTGGAGGAGATTCGGAGCCGCTCCGAACAAGGGGAGCGGGTTCTGGTCACCACCTTGACCAAACGGATGGCTGAGGAGTTGACCGAGTACTACACCGAGATCGGCGTCATGGTCCGTTATCTTCATTCCGAAGTGGATACGTTGGACCGGGTCAAGCTCTTGCGGGATCTGCGCCTGGGCCGGTTCGACGTCCTGGTCGGAGTGAACCTGTTGCGCGAGGGTCTGGATCTGCCGGAGGTCTCCCTCGTGGCGGTGCTGGACGCCGACAAGGAGGGGTTTCTGCGCAGCGGCACGTCTCTGATCCAGACTTCGGGAAGAGCGGCTCGAAACATCAACGGGAAGGTCATCATGTACGCAGACGTCGTCACCCGGTCCATGAGGCAGGCCATTGAGGAAACGGGACGACGCCGGGATCTGCAGCGCGACTACAACGACGAGAACGGGATCACTCCGGAGAGCATCGTCAAGCCGGTGGACGCGACGCTGCTGGAGATGACCCGGCTGGACTACTATGAAATTCCGCTGGTGGCCGAAGAGGTGGACCAGTACGGTTCTCCCCAGGAAATCGAGCAGGAGATACTCAGGTTGAGCGACGATATGAAGAAGGCGGCTCAGGAGTTCGAGTTCGAGAAGGCGGCCCAATTGCGGGATCGGATCAAGCTGTTGCGGGAAACCCATCTCCAACTGGCAGGCGATCCGCACGCGGACGGCCGGGGGAAGGCTGCCGGATGAAGCCCAGAAGAATCGATCCGGTCCGGAGTCCCCTCCAGGGGGAGGTGCAGGTGCCGGGGGACAAGAGCATCTCCCATCGCTACGCCCTTTTCGGGGGCATGGCCAGGGGAACGACCCGGATTCGCAATTTCTCCTCCAGCGAAGACTGCCAGGCCAGTCTTTCCTGCATCGAAGCGCTCGGGGTGGAAGTGGTTCGAAACGCCTCCCGTGTGGAGATCACCAGCCCGGGATGGCGGCATTTCACCGCGCCGGTCCAGGTTCTGGACGTTCAGAACAGCGGCACCACCATCCGGCTTCTTTCGGCCCTGCTGGCGGCGGGCCGATTCTCCTCCCAGGTCAAGGGGGACTCTTCGCTCAACCAGCGCCCCATGAAGCGCATTATGGATCCGCTGAGTCGAATGGGCGCTCGGATCGAGGCCCGGGAAGGCAGGTTCCCGCCTCTGCTGATCCAAGGCGGCCGGCTGACCGGGATCCGGTACAGGCTCCCCATCGCCAGCGCCCAGGTGAAGTCGTGTGTCCTGCTGGCCGGATTGATGGCCGAAGGTGAGACGGAAGTGGAGGAGACGGGGCCGTCCCGGGATCATACGGAGCGAGCGCTCCCCTTCTTTGGCGCCCCGGTGACTCGGAACGGGGCTCTCCTCCGGGTGCGGGGAGGGGCTCGGCTTCGCGGCGTCGAATTCCGGATCCCGGGAGACTTTTCCTCTGCGTTGTTCTTCCTGGTGGCGAGCCTGCTGGTTCCGGGCAGCCGGATCGCCCTGAAGGGAGTCGGTGTCAATCCGACCCGGGCGGGTTTCCTTTCGCTGCTGGACCAGGCCGGAATCCGGGTCGAGAGGTCCAACGCCACAGAGCGCAACGGCGAGCCGGTCTGCGATCTGCAGATTTGTGCCGACCCCCAGGTCCGAAGGCAGTTTCCCAACGAGATCTCGGGTGACTGGGTGGCCCAGCTCATCGACGAAATCCCGGCGCTGGCCATTTTGGGCACCCGTCTGGAACGGGGGTTCCAGGTTCGGGACGCCCAGGAGCTGCGCCACAAGGAATCGGACCGGATCCACTCGGTCGTGGTCAATTTGCGTGAACTCGGCGTGCACGTCCGCGAGCTCCCGGATGGATTCGTCATCCCTCCCGGCAGCCGCATCCGCGGCGGGAAGGTACGGACCTTCGGCGATCATCGAATTGCCATGGCCTTCGCCCTGGCGGGACTGGTGGCGGAGAGCCCGGTGGAACTGGATCGTCCCGATTGCGTCGCCGTGTCCTATCCTGATTTTTTCCAACATTTGGAAGGGGTTTGCCGCCGTTGACGGGTCACCTTTACTTGGTGGGGTTCATGGGCAGCGGAAAATCGACCGTGGGGCCGATTCTTGCCGAGCAGTTGAGCCGGGAGTTCCTGGATCTGGACGATTTGATCGAGGAGGCGGAGGAGACCGACATTCCCCGGATCTTCGATCTCCGGGGCGAACCCTATTTTCGAGAGTTGGAGACTCGTATCCTGGCGTCGGTCCGGGATCGGGAGCCATCCGTCGTCGCTCTGGGAGGAGGCGCCTTTTCCCAGGCGCCGAACCGCGGCCTGATCTTCAAGACCGGAATCGCCGTGACCCTCCGGATTCCGCTGGAACTCGCCTGGCGGCGTTCCACGGAATTGGACAACCGTCCACTGGCTCGGGATCGTCAACAGTTCGAGACCCTCTACGTCAAGCGTCAGCCGGACTACGATCTGGCCGATCTGAAGGTCGGGGTTTCGGGCAGGACGCCGGAGCAGATCTGCCGATTGATCCGGGACCGTCTCGAAACGGTTCATCGGATCCCTGATTCCTGCGGCGGATAGGGGTGGATCGGGCGCCAAAAAATGGACAGGGTTCTGGAGTAACCTTTCTGCGCCCCGCTGTTGGCGTACGCTGATTCTAAGGAGAGGACTGTCCACCCATGCCTGTTCTGCTGATCCTCCTTCTGATTGCCGTCACCCAACCGGTCTCCGCCCAGTCGACGGAGCTCTTCTCCACGAGGGGGTACCGGGGATCGAATGAAGTTCTGGACCGATGTTTTCACCCGGTACGGAGAGGGGGAGTACAGATTCACGACAAGAACGATTTGAGGC
>CATOST010000039.1 GCA_951812665.1 uncultured Acidobacteriota bacterium | reverse complement strand
AGTCCCGCATCATGGTCTACGCCAGCGCCACCGCCTTCGATCTTCCGGCGCTGCGTGCCGGCCGGCCCCGACACAAGTCTCCGGAAGAACTGGTTCGGGAATGCCGGGCTTACATGGAGGAGGGGTTCAAGGCGGTGAAGTTCGGTTGGGGCAACTATTTCGGTCCCGAGGACCTGGAGAGCCTGGCCCTGATCCGCGAGGCCATCGGTCCCGAGACCCGCCTCATGATCGACTTCGGCTGCCCCGCCTACCTGGACCGGAGCTGGACCGCCAAGGACGCCCTGCGGGTCGCCCGGTCGCTGGAGGAATTTGACCTCTTCTTCCTGGAGGAACCCCTCCACCCCTTCGACGTCGACGGCTTCGCCGCCCTGACCCGGGCTTCCCGGATCAAGATCGCCACCGGGGAGAGCCTGACCACCTCCACTGATTTCCGGCCCTTTCTCAAGCGGCGGGCGGTGGACGTCATCCAGCCGGACGCCCAACAGATGGGCATCACCCAGATGGTTCAAGTGGCTCGGCAATCGGAAGCAGAAGGCCTCCTTTGCATCCCCCATTGTCCCTGGACCGGAATTGCCGTCGCCGCCCACCTGAACGTTCTGGCCACGGTGGGAAACGGCATCCTGATCGAGTACCCGGCCTTTGCCGGATTCCGGTCCCTGCCTGACGACCTCCTGCGCCTGGAGACGGCTCACCGGGGGCTGTTCGAACGTCCCCTGGAACAGAGCGGAGGTTATCTGGAACTGCCCACTTCTCCCGGACTCGGATTGGGAGATTTGGTTCCGGAGGCCATCCAGGAGCCGTAGGAATAGTCAATTGCCGCTGCCGAGAGTCGACAAGATCCTGATTACTTGGGAGGAATGGCGCGGCCGGATCCTGGAAAGGGCCGCGACTGAGGAATGCGACGGGATCGAAATCGTCGTCTCGGCCGACCGCAAGACCATTCTGAAGGAGGTCGCGGACGCCCAGGTCTTGCAGGTGGGAGCCCTCGACCCGGAGATTCTGGCCCGGGGAAGGCATCTTGGCTGGATCCATGCCATGGTCGGCGGAGCCGGCCACTACCTCTTTCCCGAACTGGTGGAGAGCCCGATTCCCCTGACCTGCTCCAAGCCCTGCTTCGGGACCGCCGGCGCGGAGCACGCTCTCGCCGCCATGCTCCTCTTCTCCCGCCGGATTCATCATCTGCGCCGACCGCCCATGACTCAGTGGGACCCGGGACGGGACGGGGAGCTTCAACCCTTCGATCTGGCGGGAAAGACGGTGGGAATCATCGGCCTCGGGTACATGGGCCGGGCCGTCGCCCGGGTCTGCAGTTCCCTGGGGATGCGGGTTCTCGGAACGGCGCGGAGCCCTCGCCGCCGGGTCGACTCGGTTGACGGACTCTTCTCCGTGGACCGGCTGCCGGAACTTCTCTCGGCGGCCGACTTCGTGGTATTGGCGGTGCCCCTGACGACGGAGACGCGTGGCTTCATGGGGCGGTCTCAGCTCCGGTCCATGAAGCCTTCGGCCTATCTCATCGACTCGTCCGGCCGGCCGCCCCTGTTGGATTACGCGGCTCTGGAACGGGCACTGGAGGAGGGATGGATAGCCGGGGTCTGCCTGCAGCCGTCGGGTCAACACCCGGACGTCCGGATGCCGGCGGCAAATTCCAGATTCTGGAACCATCCCCAAGTGCTGGTGACTCCCTGCCGCGGCACCTCCAGGGAACAGGAGGACGCCGTCCTGGACCTGTTCTTTCGGAATCTCAAGCGTTTTCGGCAAGGCCGGCCGCTGGAAGGGTTGGTGGACAAGTACGCCGGCTATTGACCCGGCCTCGGAACAGGAGACTCACACCATGAAGAAAAGATGGACTCCGCAGGAGATCCGGCCGGCCTTGACGGGCCCCTTCGGATCGATTCGGACTCCCTTCAAGAAAGATGGCAGCGTGGACACCGACGGTCTCAGAAGCCACATCGAACGCAACATTCAAAATGGGGCCGGCACCGTCCTTCTCACCGCGGGGGACAGCCATTTCCTTATCCTGAGCGATTCCGAAATCGCCCAGGTCACCCGCGTCACCGTCGAGCAGACCGCGGGACGCGCCCTGGTGGTGGCCGCGGACCGCTACCATTCCACCAGCCGGGCGGTGGACTTCGCCCGGTACGTCCGCGACGTGGGCGCCGACGTCCTGATGGTGCTCCCACCCGACTGGGCCGGTTCCTGCACCTCCCGGACCCTGGCGGAACACTACGGCGCCGTGGCCCGGGAGATCCCGGTGATGGTGGTGACGAATCTCTATGCCGCCCGGGGGATCGACTTCGCGCTGGAAACTCTGAAGGTCCTGGTGGAACAAGTCGAGGGGATCGTGGCCGTCAAGGATGACGTCCGCGGCCAGTTTGCACGGCGCATGTGCCTGTTGGTGCACGAGCGGTGGGCGGTCTTCTCCGGCGGCATGAAGCAGAACCACATGGAGTTGCATCCTTACGGTTGCGACGGATACATGTCGACCTATATCGGCTTCCACCCCCGCGTCGCCCGCCAATACTGGTCCGCCATCCAGGATGGGAACCTGGACCGGGCCAGAGAGGTGATCAAGACCTACGATCTGCCGCTGTTCGACTTTCTGGCGAAGCTTCAGGGAGGGTTCGACGCGGGTTTGCACGCCATGCTGGAGATCTATGGCATCGCCGGACGGTGGAGACGCAAGCCCCACTACTCCCTGACCGACGGGGAAATGGAGATCCTTCGGGATCATCTCCAGGGGTTGGGGGTTCTCTGAATCGAGAAGTCACGCCTCCGCCGTCTGGCCGGCCTCACCGGCGCGCCACCAGACCTTGCCGTCCTTGATGGTGGTCCTGCAGACGAGCCTCTGAGGCCCATCCATCTTCTCGTGCTCCACGTCGAAGAAGGAGAACCGGCCCTCCTCCAATTCCAGCACCGCGATATCGGCGGTGGCGCCCACGCCGAGGTGTCCCAGATGGGAGTCGATGCCGATGATCCGGGCGGGCTCGATGGTGGCCCGTTCGATGACCTCGTCCAGGGAAAGACCCAGGCCCAGGAACTTGGAGAGGGTGGTGGGGAGGTCGTAGACGGGATAGTTGATGGACAGGGTGTGGATGTCGGTGCTGATGGTGTCGGGAAGAAATCCCTCGGCCACCGCCCGGCGCGCGATGCGGAAGGCGAAGCTTCCCACGCCGTGGCCCACGTCGAACAGGATCCCGCGCTCCCGGGCATCGCGGACCACGGGGCGGATTCGCCCCTCCCCGTCCAGGATCGAGGCAGCCTCGGTTCCGTGGCAACAATGAGTCACCACGTCGCCGGTTCGAAGGGGTGGAAGCAGGTCCTCCAACGCCACGTCCGACCCGCTGATGTGAATCATGAGCGGCTTGCCGCATTCCTTCGCCGCCTCCACGGACGCCTTCAGGACCTCCCGCAGGTCCATCCGGCCGGCCACTCCCGCGTAGAGACGGACCTTGACCCCCAAGGCCGTCTCCGGATGGCGAAGGACGCATTCGGCGCACTCGCCGGCATCCAGATAGTCGTGATGGACCAGTTCACCCCGGCGCGAGGGAAGGCCCACGCCGGAGAGGTTCACGTAACCGAAGATGCGAGTCTCGGAGCGCTCGATCACGTATCGCTCCAGCCCCCTGTAGTTGATCCAGCCGGCCGAGCCGGTGTCGACGACGGTGGTGACTCCCGTGCGCGGACAGAGATCGTCCGCCTCGATCCCCAGGAAGGAGACGCCTTCGTAGACGTGCGTGTGCAGATCGATGAGGCCCGGCACCACCAGGAGGCCGGAGGTGTCCAGCACTTCGGCCGAATCCTGGACCGGAAGGTCGCGGGCAACGGCCGCCACCCGGCCCCCCTTGACGGCCACGTCCAAGAGGCTTCGCCGGCCGTTGGCCGGGTCGATCACCGTCCCACCCTTCAGGAGCAGATCGTAGCCTTCGCTGGCGCTTGTCACTCCGATTCCTCCAACTCCTCGAGCACTTCTCCGATACTCCGATCCAGAATCTCCACGATCTGATCGGCCTCCGCCGTCGTCAGAACGAGAGGCGGGCCCAGTGCGATCCAGTTGGGATCGAACCGGGTCAGCAATCCATGTTCGAGGGCCCGCTTGCCGATGCGCTTCCCGATGGAGATCCGGTCGGAGAAGGGTTCCCTGGTCTCCGGGTTCCGGACGAATTCCAGACCCAGGAAGAGTCCCCGGCCCCGGATGTCGCCGATGATGCCGTGACGGCGGAGCCCTTCCAATCCGCGCCGGAGATGACCTCCAACGTGTCTGGCATTGGCGCAGAGATCCCGCTCCACGATCTCGGCCAAAGTCGCCAGGCCCGCCGTGCAGGAGATGGGGTTCCCCTCGAAGGTGTGACCGGCGACGAAGCCCGGATTGGTGGCGGGGTCCCCCCAGAAGGTGTCGGCGATGTGCCTGCGACAGAGCATCGCCGACAGGGGGGCGTATCCGCCGGAAAGCCCCTTTCCCACACAGAGGAGGTCGGGAAGGACGCCGAAGGTTTCGGCGGCGAACATCTGTCCGGTGCGGCCCATGCCGGTGATGATCTCGTCGAAGATGAGGAGGACGTTGTGGCGGTCGCAGATTTCCCGCAGCTGGGGCAGGTATTCCTCGGGCGGCTCGATGATGCCTCCGGTGTGGCCGATGGGCTCCACGATGACGGCAGCGACGGTCTCCGGCCCCTCATTCTCGATCACGTCGCCGATGAGGCTGGCGCAGGTGATTTCGCAGTCCGGATACTCCTTGCCGAAGGGGCAGCGGTAACAGGTGGGGGGGAAGACGTGGATGAAACCCGGGGCCAGCGGTTCCCGCATGCTCCGGCGGCTGGTCAGGCCCGACGCGGAGAGGGACCCCATGGTCGATCCGTGCCACGACTGGTACCGGGAAACGATCTTGTACTTGCCCGCATTCCCGGTCAACCGGTGGTACTGGCGGGCCATGGTGATGGCCGCCTCGGTCACCTCCGATCCTCCGGTCAGGAACTTGACCGCGTCCAGATCTCCGGGAGCGACGGCCACCAGGCGATTGGCCAGCTCGACGGCCAGTGGATTGCTGCCATGCATGGTGGGAGAGAAATGCAGCACCTCCATCTGCCGGCGAATCGCATCCATCACCCGAGGATTGGAATGTCCCACGGAGACCACGTAGATTCCCGAGATTCCGTCCAGGTACTGCTTCCCGTGTATATCCCAATAGTGGACCCCGCTGGCCCGGGACATGATGAAAGGATCCGAGGCGAACTCGCTCATCTGAGCCCGCACCAGGATCTGACGCAGGAACTGTTCCTCTCCCATCCTTTCGGGAGGAAAGGAATCGGTCCCGGAAACGACTTCCCGCTCCCCTCGCCCCCGCTGTGCGTATGATTCTTCTTCCTTCACTCTTTCCTCTTTTCTCTTTCCTATCCAGCGCAGAACGCCACCGCCGTGCAAGCGTAGACCCGCGCTACCCGGGCCAGGTCATCCAGCGGGACCTGCTCCCGTGTGGTATGAGCGCCCGTGGCCCGGGGGCCGTGGGTAATGGTCTCGATACCGGCCAATTCCCTCAGGGTATTGCCGTCATCGATGAAGGGCTTGGCTCCATGGGCCAATGGTCGACCCATGACGGCCTGGCAGGAGGCCTGAAACGCACCGACCAGGGGATGCTCCAGGTTCATCTCGAACGCGTCCCGCCGGTAGTGAAACTGGGCGTCGACCTGGATGCCCGGCCGCTGCTCCATCCCGTCGACGGCCTCCAGAAACCATTTTCGCACCTCATCCACGGCCGTCCCCGGCAACCACCTGCAGGTGCCGGCGAGACGAAACTCGGTCGGGGACTGGTTGTAGATCTCTCCCCCGGCAACCTTGCCGATGAAGATGCTCTCTCGGCCAGCCAGCGGATGAGTCCTGCCGGTCAAGCTCCGGTCGGCGGCTTCGAGCCGGGTCACCAGGTCGGCGCCGGCGGCGATCACCCGCGGCTGTTCCAGGCCGCCCAATACCTCATGCACCGGGGTTCCCTGCCGGCTGAGGGTCACTTCCACATTGGCCATGCCCCGCCCCACGACCGGCAGGGTGCTGGAGAGATACTCCGGCAACAGCGCGGCGTCTCCCACATAACCCTCCTCGATCAGCGCCGACAACTGCTGGCCCCGGCCCCATGGAGCCTCGTGCAGATCGTGAGCCGTCAGCAGGATCCCGCCTGCCTCCAGGACGCCCGAATCCCGAACCGCCAGCAAGGCCTCGCACATGGCGGCCACTCCGGCCTTCATGTCCGAGGCGCCACTCCCGTAGAGGACTCCATCCTCGATGCGGGGAGGAACGAAGGGGAGATGCACCGTATCCAGGTGGCCGTTGAACTGGAGGGTTCGCCCCGGGACTCCCGTATCGAATCGGGTGACCACGGCCGGGGACCGGGGCCACGCGGCCTCCGGCCGGCCGACCTCGAAACCCTCGGCCGCCAGCACCTCCGCCAGTCGGCCCGCCACCTCGGCAGCGTCCTGCGTGGGGCTGGGGATCCGGATCAGCTCGACGGCCAATTCCGTCAGCCGGTCCGGACGAACGGCCCGGTTCACACGATCGATCACGTCCTGGCTCAGCTTCATTTTTTCAGGGGTTTTCGGATCAGGCCCGGCGGGCTCATCCGGGAACTCAGGCAACCACCGGCGCGGCAACCGTCCGGTTCAGCGCAGGCATGAGCTCCTTGGAGAAAAGCTCCAGACTGCGGAGCCAGCTCGCCTTGTCGTCCCAGTCGTAACACATGAGGATCAGGGTGCCGAAGGGGCCGACCTCCTCCACCATGAGCAACAGCCGGCGCAACACTTCGTCCACATCTCCCGCGATGATCTGCTCCGTCATCAGGAAATCCAGATTGCAATCGGCATCGCTCATGGCCAGATCCCGCTTGAACATCCCGCGTCCCGGTCCCTTGTCGAGTAACCCGCCGATGTATTCGTAGTTGCCGGCCACGGAATTGCTCCGGGCGCGGGCACGGGCCTCCTCCGTGGTGTCGGCCAGAAAAATGGATCGCGCGATCTTGAAGTCCTTCCGATCCGGCGTGCGCCCTGCCTCCAGAGAGGCCTCTTCGTAAGTCTGCCACAAATCCTTCAGAACGTTGGACGTCACCAGACAATGTCCGAAGGGCTGAAATCCCCTCCGCCCGGCTGCCTTCATGGTCCCCGAATTGCGGCTCGTGCCCGGAGCGGCGATGGGAGGATGAGGACGCTGGAACGGCTTGGGGATGAAGCCGACGCCCGCCTCATCGTCGACATAATCGTCGAGGCGAATGGACCAGAACTGTCCATCGTACTCATACGGAGGATCCGATTCCCAGAGCTTCAGGATGATGTCGGTGGCCTCGGACGCCATCTGAGAGGCATTCTTGGGCTTCAAGCCGTATATTTCCATATCTGCCGGTACGCTGCCGGGGCCGAAACAGAGATTGAGCCGCCCCTTGGAAAGGTGATCCAGAAAGGCCAGCCGGCAGGCCACATGGGCCGGATGGTGCTGATTGAGACAGACCGGAGCCGGGCCCATCCGAATCCGGCTGGTCTCCCCCAGGGCCCGTGCGATGAAGATCTCGGGCATCACGATGTTCTCGAATTTCATGGTGTGATGCTCACCGATCCAGAACTCGCTGAACCCGAGTTCCTCGGCCCGAACGATCAGCTCCAGGTCCTCGTCATGGCATTGGGCCCGAGGCTTCTCTGCGGGATGGAAAGGCATGATGAAAATGCCGTAGTCAATAGCGTCCATGGACTGGCTCCCGTTGGCGTTTCGAAGTCCCGGCACGCCTGCTTGCGACCGGCCGCCCATCATGATAGGTCACGTTCCACAAGGGCACAAGATGCCGAGCTTTACGGGGACGACGACACCGGGTGACCTCGGATGTTGTCTGAAACCCAATACCCGAAAGGAGCTGCCGCGATGAACCCGAACCTGGATCGACGCCGTTTTCTGACCGGCTCGGCCGCTCTGGCCCTCCCCGGACTCGCCGGCAGCTGGACGGCCTCGGGTTGTTCCTCCGAAACTTCCAAACGCTCCCTGGTCATCGACCACCACGTTCACGTCTTTCCCGATCAGACCGGCCCCCTCGGATACGACCTGACCAAGAACGACCGGCAGCTGGCGGTAGAGCTGGAAACACTGGAAAGAGCCGTCGACGAACTGGGATACCGGGGACTCTGCTCCCACCTGCCCAAGGGGCAACCCCGGGACGACCCCCGCGCCGACGCCCTCTGGAAGGCCTGCATCCGGTTGAAGATCCCGGTGTTCCTGGAGACCGGGTGATGATCTGGGGAGCCGACATGCCGTGGGCGGGGCGAGCCTGCACCTACAAGCAGTGCCTCGACACCATCCGCCACCACACCGAGTTCATGACCGAGGAGGACCGCCGTCTGGTCCTGGGAGGGAACGTTGCCCGGATCTACCGGGTCTAGCCCGAATGACGTAAGGGCACCCCTTGTGGGTGCCCTCTTTGATTCTCCGCAAATGCCCGCCCTATGTCTTGGTCGAAGAAGATGTTGAGAAAAGAACGGCCCTGGGGTGGCTCCATGCTGAATTTTCTTCGCGTCACCGTACGTCATTCCGGGGAGGGAAGAGATTAACGAACGGAGATTGACATGAAGATATTGGAACGGGGCTGCATCGTCGACGCCGAGAAGCTGCTCGGAGGCAAGAGATCCCATTGCTTCACTTCTCTGTGCCGGCTGCCCGGCGGACGAGTGCTGGCCACCTTCCGCCGGGGAAGCGACAAGGAGTCGCCGGACGGCAACTGCCTCGTGGTTTCGAGTGTCGATGGCGGCAGGCATTGGCAGCTTGTCTCCGACAGTTTTCGTCCCGGCTTCACCGGCGTTCCGGGGGAGGTGCGGGCAGCCGAGATCGTCCCCAGGCCGGACGGCACTCTGCTGGCGTTTCTCACTTGGCTTCACCGATCGGGAGGCCGACCCCTGTATGACAGCGAGGGCGATCACGTGGCGCCGTGCCGCATCATCCAGGCCCGCTCCACGGATGGAGGTGCGACCTGGTCCGGCTATGAAGTCCTGGACACGTCACCGTGGAACTACCCGGTCCTGGCCGGAAGCCCGATCCAGGTTCCGGGCCGCGGTTGGCTGGTGCCGATCGAACGGCAGGAACCGGAGCGGCAGGGGGGGCCGAGCCTCCACTCGGCTCATGCCCTGCTGGCGAAGGATGGGGGAGTTTTCGATCAGGTCATCGACGTGGCCAGAGATCCGGCGGACCGTCTCTTCTTCTACGATCAGCGCCAAGCGGTCTGCCCTCGGACGGGACGTCCGGTGGCCGCCTTCTGGACCTATGACCGCGGGTCGCGGAAGGACCTGGAAATCCATTTGTCCTGGGGGGACCCGGAGACCCTGACCTGGGAGCCACCCTTCTCCGCGGGAATCCGGGGACAGATCGCCGTTCCCGTGCCGTTGCCTGATGGCCGGCTGGGCCTCTTTTACGTGCACCGTCATCCCCCCGGCAGCCTGCGGTTGGTCATGTCGCCGGATGAGGGCAGAACCTGGGATCTGTCGGAGGAGGTGGTGGTCTACGCCTCCGGGGGCCCCAAAGAGCGGGGTATGGGCGATCGAGAGGATCTGAGCGAATTCTGGGACGACATGGTGAAGTGGACCTTCGGCCACCCCGCCGCGGTCCGGTTGGAAGACGATCTGGTTCTGCTCGCCTACTATGCCGGAGAGAACGAACGCTGCCTCAGCGTCCACTGGGCCCGCGTCCGAGTCTGAGCCGATGCGGGAGAGCATGGCTCCGGTCAGTCGCTACGCCTCCTCCGGGTTCCACCGGAAGCGGTCCATATCCACGCGCCCCGAGGGACCGAAGCGGACGCCCTCGGCTTCCAGCAGAGCCCTTTGGAGACCCGGGGTATGGGAAGCGAGTCGATCGGTGGAACACTCGCCCGACGCACTGACGACTCGATGCCAGGGATGACCGGGAGGGCAGGAGTGCATGGCCCAGCCCACCGCACGCGCCGACAGAGGCCGGTCCAGGAGCCGGGCGATCTGCCCGTAGTTCATGACCTTGCCCGCCGGAATCCTCCGGACCAGAGCGTAGACTCCCTGCCACGCATTGGATTTTTTTCGGGCCGTCATGGAGTGGAGGCGTCGTTCGGGCCGGCCCAAACCCGCCTTCCCGCCTGAAAGACGGCCACGACCCGGCTGAAAGCGGTTACGTCCTGATTCGGATCGCCGTCGAGAGCCACCAGGTCGGCCCGCTTCCCTGGTTCGATGGTTCCGATCTCCTCTTGAAGTCCGATCGCCTCCGCCGAGATGCGAGTCGCCGAGGCCAGGCACTCCGACGGTGTGAATCCGACCTTGTGGAGAATCTGCAAATCGTAGTCCAAGTGCCCGAAGGCGATGTTGAAGACTCCCGAATCGGTTCCGGGAACGATCCTCTCGCGCAGACAGTGGTCCAGCATCCGGCGCATGATCTCCAGGCGCCCTTCCATCCGCTCCTCCAGATGATCCAGCTCCCTTTCTTCCGAAGGCGCGGCCGCGCCGGAATCCCGTCTCCGCTTCAGCTCCAGAACCCTGGGATAGTTGCACCAGGTCTGGAGGGTGGGACTGATCCAGATGCCCGACTCGGCCATCATCTCGGCGATCTTGGGATCGAACCGCACTTGATCGTCCGGATCCATGAACTCGGCATGCTCCATCAGATCGATGCCCGCCTCCACAGCTCGGCGCATGGACTCCTTGGCCCGGCAATGGGCCGCCGTCAGCCGATGGAAATGGTGAGCCTCGTGGGCAGCGGCATGGAGTTCCTGGACGGTATAGGAGGCCACTCCCGGAATCGTGCCTTCCGTCCCTCCACCGGAGGCCATGATCTTGATGTAGTCCGCGCCCTCGTGGACCAGCCGGCGGACCGACCTCCGGATCTCCGCCTCGCCGTCGGCTACCTCGTTGCACATGTGAAAATGGCCGCCGGTGCAGGTGATGGGACGCCCGCTCACCAACATTCGGGGGCCCGGGATGTAGCCTCGCGCGAGTCCGGACTTGAGAGTGAAACCGACTCGGTTCCGGGCGCCATGCTCCCGGATGGTGGTGATACCCGCATCCAGGTGCTTCTTCATGTTCATGGCGCCCGTGAGCACCATCATCTCGTCGGAATCGGAAAACATTTCGGCATATTTGCGGCCGTCCCCCGCCAGACTCAGATGCGTGTGGCTGTCGATCAGCCCCGGAACCAGGCATGCCTGTCCCAGGTCGATGACGGTAGCGTCCGGCGGCGCCGTCTTCAGAATCTCCTCCCTGGCGCCCACGGCCCGGATACGGTCCCCACGGACCAGCAACGACTGGTTCGTCCGGGAGCTGCCGCAAACTCCGTCCGCCAGGAGACGGCTCTGGATGACGACGCTACGGGCCGGATGTCCTCGACCGGCGGCGGACTCGGACTGATAGGGTTGTTTCTCCATCACCTGCTACAAGCCTCCTCTTGCATGCGCTCTCAATCCACTACTCTTCTCGCAGCCGGCGGGCCGCCTCGGCCATGGCCTTGAGCTTGCGGTATGCTTCGTCCAGGGGAATCGGGTTGGTGTTCGAGGGCGCGAAGCCGCAGTCGGGATTCAGTGTGATCCGATCGCGTCCTACGTAACGGGCCGCCTGGCGAACCATCTCCACGATCCGGCCGGACGGGGGAATCTCCTCGGCCCGGACGTCGACGCAACCCAGTCCCAATTCCAGATCTGCCGGAAACGCCTCCAGAACCGCCAGTGATCCGGCGTTGGGCAGAGCGAACTCCATGACCAACTGGTCGACTCGAAGGTCTTTCACGTAGGGGAGAAGATAGGAATAGTCTCCTCGAAACCCGGTCTTGCGGTTGTAGTGGGCCCGGCAGAAGTGGACTCCGGTCTTGGCCTGACGAATACCCGAAACGACCTGGTTGATGCAGTCGATGCTGGTATGGATCTCCCGCTCCACCGCCTCGAAATGGCTCCGGTAGCCTTCGTCCACGAAGAGCGAGAGCCAAGGATCGTCCAGCTGGATGAAATAGACGCCCAAGGCCTCCAGCTCACGGACTTCCCGGCGCAGGACCGGAATGATGTCGTTCAGGAAATCCTGGCGTGTCGGGTAGGCCTCCCGAGAGAAGTCGGGGTGCCAGAGACGCCGGGCCAGAATGTAGGGTGAGGGCAGGGTCACCTTGACCGGCCGCGAAGTGTGGCTCATCAGAAACCTGGCCTCTTCCAGGACCACCGGTCGGTCGGCCTCGAGGGGCCGGACCACCGCCGGATAGCGAAGAGGAGACTCGGCCTGGGAGGGCGCGACCACCCGGCGCGCCCGGCTGTCGTAGAACTGGCCGTCGTCCAGAATCGCCGAGCCGTCCAGAAGGTCCCGCTCGAATCCCCGCACCCGTTGGGCGAAGATCTTGACGTAGCTTTCGCGCCGATATTCGCCATCGGTGATGATGTCGACCCCGGCCATTTCCTGGAGCTGGATGGCGTAGAGGACCGCGCTGTCCAAGCGGGACTGGAAGGTTTCCGGATCGACCTGTCCCGAAATCTCCTGGGCGAAGAGGTCCATCACCCATTGGGGGCGGGGAAGGCTGCCGACGACGGTGGTGGGGAACGGTGATGGAGGGGGCATCATGGGTTCACGCTCCTGGGCTCCTAGGAGCCTACGGCGCAGACTCCTAGATGGAAACTACCAGCTTTTGGCGACTAATTCTCTCGGTTCGCGCAACCTTTCGATCTCCGGATCGAGTTCCGATTCCGGCTCTCCGATCCTGCCACAGTAACCATGAAGTCAGTCCCGGGCCAGCGGGCGTCCGGTTTCGAACAAGATATAATCCAAATGCCGGACGGGTAAGCGAAAGGAGCGCATCGGCCGTGTCAATAAGCTGGGCGGGAAATTTGAGCCCAGGCGATTATCAGCTGCTGCTGGCCAGCTTCCTGAGTCTCTGTCTGGGACCGCTCATCGGCTATTTGGCGCGAGCCCACGGGAGGATGCAGATCTTCCTGGATGGGTTCATCTTCGTGACCCTGCACCAGACGAGGACCAAGATCAGCCACCTCGTCCCTGCCGGATCCGGGAGACAGAGATGGTTCTCGGGGGCGGGGTCGTTGCTGGGGGTGGGTCTGCTGGCGATATTGTTTCAACTCGAGCATCTCCCTCATGCGGCCGTAGCTGAACGAATCGTCTCGACCTTCTTCCAGTTGGCTCTGAAGGGGGCTCCCGCATTGCTGATCGCCTACTTGGTTGCGGGATTCATGAGCTCCTTCCTGACCCGATCCTCCATCGCCTGGATGCGCCGGGGCCGGCAGTGGAACCAGGCGATGCGGGTAATGGCCGTCGGACTTCCCTTCCCCATCTGCTCCTGCGGCGTGGTTCCCCTTTATCGGACCCTGGTCCGGAGCGGCGCTCCCGCCACGGCCGCCATGGCATTTCTCATCTCCACGCCGGAGTTGGGACTCGATGCGGTCCTTCTCTCCATCCCCCTCTTGGGGGGAAAGATGACCATCGTCCGCGTCGTCGCCGCCGTCTTGGTGGCCCTTCTGGTGGGGTGGATCGTGGGCCGTATGGTCCCGCGCCACAGCGGCCTGCTGGCGGTGGCGGAAAACCTTGGAAACCGGACCTCACAACCCCTGAGTCAGAAAATCCGGCAGGGTCTCTCGAACGGATTCGGCACTGGAGGGTTCCGCGGCCGGCTCTCCCTCGAACCTGGAACTCCTTTGCCTGATCCTGCTGGCCGGTCTCTACACATCCTCCCTGCTGAGACGGGGCGCCAGAGGCTTCGTGGGAGAGATCTCGCTGAAGGGCCGCCACGGCTGACTGCCGCTTCGGTGCGGCGCGGAATCGTCAACCGATGCAGCACCCGATTCAAGAGAGGGAACTATGGCTCGGGGGCCAGGACTCGAACCTGGATCGGCGGCTCCAAAGGCCGCTGTCCTACCAATTGGACGACCCCCGAACCGGGTCCGCCTGATCTTAGCAGCCGCCGGCAAAAGCCGCCACGATATTCGACCCGCGCCGTTCGGGACTACTTTGGGATTGTCTGCGATGAGAGGTGTGGTCGCCGGCCCTATTTCCCGGCCGATTCCACCTTCTTCAGGGGCTTGATGATCCCCAGCTTGATTTTGACCTTGCGCTCGATCTCGCGAAACGCCTCCTGATTGTCCCTGAGGTACCGCTTGGCGTTCTCACGGCCCTGGCCGAGCCGCTCCCGGCCGTAGGAGTACCAGGCGCCGCTCTTCTGGGCCACCCCTTGTTCCACGGCGAGGTCCAGAAGCTCCCCTTCCTTGGAGATTCCCACACCGAAGGCGATGTCGAATTCGGCTTGACGGAACGGAGGCGCCAACTTGTTCTTCACGACCTTGGCCCGGGTTCGGTTCCCGACGTTTCGATCGCCTTCCTTGATGGCCGCGATCCGGCGAATTTCCAGGCGGATCGAGGAATAGAACTTGAGGGCCCTGCCTCCGGTGGTGGTCTCGGGGTTGCCGAACATGACACCGATCTTATGTCGCACCTGATTGATGAAGATCAGGCTGGTCCGCGACTTGGAGACGATGGCTGTGAGCTTCCGGAGCGCTTGGGACATGAGCCGGGCCTGCAGTCCCATGTGGGGATCGCCCATTTCACCCTCCAGCTCCGCCTTGGGCACCAGTGCCGCAACCGAGTCGACCACGACCACGTCCAAAGCCCCACTTCGCACCAGGACCTCGGCAATCTCGAGGGCCTGTTCCCCATAGTCGGGCTGGGAAATCAGAAGGTCGTTCACCTTCACCCCCAGATTGGCGGCATATCTGGGATCCAAGGCATGTTCCGCGTCGATGAAAGCCGCCGTCCCTCCTGTCTTCTGGGCCTCGGCGATCACATGCAGAGCCATGGTGGTTTTTCCGCTGGACTCGGGACCGTAAACCTCGATCACCCTCCCCCGCGGAAATCCGCCGATCCCCAGCGCCGTGTCCAGCGAAATGGACCCGGAGGAGATCACGGCAACGTCCATTGTGGATCGATCCCCCATCTTCATGATCGAACCCTTCCCGAACTGCCGTTCGATCTGGGTCAACGCCATTTCGATGGCCCTTTGTCTTTGCTTCTGATCCATCACTCGTCCGTCCATCATCTTTCTTTTCATAACCCTTCCTTTCAGCGCCGGTCACCCGGCTGGCCAGCCCCACGGCCCGGGTACGTATAGAAGCCCCGGCCGGTCTTGCGGCCCAACCATCCGGCATCCACCATCTGTCTCAACAACGGGCAAGGTCGATACTTGGGATCCTTGAAACCATCGAACAGGACCTCCATCACGTGCAGGCACACATCAAGACCGATGAGGTCGGCCAGCCGTAGAGGCCCCATGGGATGGTTCATCCCCAGATGCATGATCCGATCGATGCCTTCCGCCTCGGCCACCCCTTCCATCAACGCCGTGACGGCCTCATTGATCATGGGCATGAGGATCCGATTGGTCACGAATCCAGGGAAATCCCGGACCTCCACCGGGACCTTCCCCAACTGCTTGGCCAGTGCCACGGTGGAATCCACCGTCGCCTGATCCGTCTGTAATCCTCGGATCACTTCCACCAGCTTCATTCTGGGGACCGGATTCATGAAATGCATGCCGATCACCCGCTCCGGACGTTTCGTCACGGCCGCCAGACGGGTGATGGGGATGGAAGAGGTGTTGCTGGCCAGAATGACTCCAGGATCGCAAAGATCACCCAGCTTGCGAAAGATCTCCCGCTTCACCTCGAATATCTCCACGACCGCTTCGATGACCATCTCCGATCCGGCCGTATTCTCCCAACCGGTCGTCGGTTGGATCTGATCCAGCACCGTCTCGACGGATCCCATTTCTCCGGATTCCCGCCCCAGCGATTTCTCCAGACCGCGCCGGATCAGCTCCATGGAGTTGCCGAGAACTTTCGAGTCGACATCCTGGAGCGAGACCTGGTGATCGTGGGCCGCACAGACGTGCGCAATGCCCCTCCCCATGGTTCCCGCACCGATGATCGCGATCTTCATCACAGACTCCAACCCTTAGAACGAACTCCGCACCGGATCCACGACAACATCACCGTGAATCGAAGACCGGTGGATGGCGCCACTTGGCTCCAGAGTGGTAGAGTCGCCGAATCGAGTGATCTGGATCAGGTCATTCTACCGGTAGCTGGTGACGGTTCTCCGACACCCGGAGCGGTTTGACAGCTTCCGAACCAGCGTGGTAGAAATCCACCTCGCGAGCGGAATAAGCTATGGCGAAAGTTTGTCAGATCTGCGGGAAAGGGCCTCAATTCGGGAACAACGTTTCCCATGCCCACAATCGGTCCCGACGCAAGTGGAGCCCCAATCTTCAGAGGGTCCGCGCCAGTATCAACGGGACCACCCGGCGAATCCGCGTCTGCGCCAAGTGCCTGAAAAACGGCCGCGTTCAGAAGCCCGCCATCCACTGACCACCGGAGCGCCCCTTGAGTCCGGCCGCTACCTCCCGGACCCGCTTCGGGTCCGGTCAACCGCGTGTACGCCGGAGATCCCCTTCAGGAAGTGGAGAATCTTGTTCAGGTGGCCCATGTCCCGTACTTCCACGGTGATTTCGATCTCACCGTACTGGCTGCCGACAGTGCGAGCCTGAGCGTCTACGATATTGGTCTTCAACTCGGACACGGCGGACGTGATGTCGGCCAGCACTCCCGGACGATCCTCGGTGGAGATGGAGATACGAACGGGATAGCGGGTCTCGTCGTCGCCGTCGCTCCATTGAACGTCGAGTGTTCTCTCCGGATTGAGAAGCAGATTTTTCACGTTGGGACAGTTCCGGGAATGAACCGATATGCCTCGCCCGAGGGTGATGTAACCCAAGATTTTCTCTCCCTGAATGGGATTGCAGCATCGAGCCCGAACAACCAGCAGATCATCATGACCCTTGACCCGGATCGTCGGATCGGTGTCGGATGACGCCTTTCTCTGGGTGGCGTCCGCAAATGGAATGGCCCCGACCGGCTTTTGCCGAGGCACCCTCTCCGGCTCGAGGCGGCGCACGACCTGGCGGGCGCGGATCTTGCCGTATCCGACACTGATCAGCAGATTCTCGACATCCGGGGCCTTGAACTCCGCCAACAATCCCTCCAAACGGGACCAGAGATTCTTGAGGCTGAGACCGAGCCTGCGAGACTCCTTCTCCAACAGCTTGCGCCCCAACTCCAGCGCCTCCTCCTTCTGCCGTTGATTCAGCCACCTCCGGATCGCATTGCGGGCACGGGAAGTTCTCACAAACGTGAGCCAGTCCCGGCTGGGGCGACCTTCTCCCGAGGTCGAGATCTCCACCATCTCTCCGTTCCTGAGCTCGTACTTCAAGGGAACGATGCGTCCGCTCACTTTGGCCCCCACGCACCGATTCCCCACCTCGGTGTGAATGTGGTAGGCGAAGTCCACCGGAGTCGCTCCGCGGGGGAGCGTCAGCACCTCGCCTTTGGGCGTGAAGATGTAGACCTCTTCGGGGTAGAGATCGATCTTGAGATTGCTCAGGAACTGGTGCGGGTCGTCCCCCTCCCGGTAGGTCTCCAATAGCTGACGCAACCAGAGAAAGCGTTTGTCTTCATCGTCGTTCCGAAGCCTTCCCTCCTTGTATTTCCAGTGAGCGGCGATTCCCTCTTCTGCTATGTGATGCATTTCGTAGGTCCGGATCTGGACTTCGAACGGCTGTCCGTTGGACCCCACGACGCTGGTATGAAGAGACTGGTACATGTTGCCTCGGGGCATGGCGATAAAGTCCTTGATCCGGTTCGGCACCGGACGCCAGAGGTTGTTGACCAGCCCCAGCACGGAGTAACAATCGCGGACCGTATCCACCAGGACCCGAATGGCGATGAAATCGTAGACCTGATCCAGGGGAATCTTCTGGCGCATCATCTTCTGATAGGTGCTGTAGATGCGCTTGGTTCGACTCTCGATCCCAGCCTTGATGCCCTGTTCCTTCAGCTGGTTTATCAGTCGGGCGGTGATGTCGCTAATGAACTCCCGGCTGTCGATCTTCTTCTTCTCGATCTGGGCGGTCAGGTCCAGATAGGCGACTTGGTCCAGGTTGGCGAACGCCAGGTCCTCCAGTTCTTGCCGGATCTTGGCCATGCCGAGACGGTGGGCGATCGGAGCGTAGATGTCGAGCGTTTCCTGGGCGATGTTACGCCGCTTGTTCGGAGCCAGGTACTGCAGCGTCCGCATGTTGTGAAGCCGGTCGGCCAGCTTGACCAGGATGACGCGGACGTCGTCCACCATGGCCAGAAGCAGTTTCCGGAAGTTCTCCGCTTGCCGCTGTTCCCGCGAAGAAAATTGAATCTGGCTGATTTTGGTGACGCCGTCCACCAGATGACTGATCTCTTCGCCAAAATAGTCATGGATCATCTCGATGGGCGTGAGCGTGTCCTCGACGACGTCATGGAGCAGCCCGACGCTGACACAGGCTTCATCCAGCCGCATCTCGGCCAGGATGTTGGCCACCTCGAGGGGATGAGAAAGATACGGTTCCCCGGACTGCCGAACCTGACCTTTGTGCTCGCGGGCAGAGAAGACGTAGGCTTTCCGAAGACTTTCGAGATCCGCGCTGGGATAGTGGTTGAGGACCTTCTCCTCCAAGTCCTCGTAACGGATCATGGCGCCTGCTCCAAGTATTGTAACACCTTGACTGTCCGCAGTTGGACCCGCGGGGCCAGTGTTCCCGGGTGCTGATTGGCAGGGACGGGGAACGGAGAAGGAGACCGTCCGGAGGCGTTTACTGCGGGGAAAGTGACCGGCTCAGATGTGGAAACCGGTTCGGGTCGGTTCCGGAAGGGGTTGGCAGGGGACGTGAGACACCGGCGAAGCAGACGCACGGCGGATTTCATCACGATCCGCCATGGCAGGAACGTGCCGGCAGGCGCAGACCATGTAGTTGTTTCAGGGAATCCGGTTGATGCAACTCCAGGGAGCGGTTCCTAGGGCGGGACCGATTAGTTGCCTTCGGTGGCGCCGGTGAAGGTTCGCTTGGCCCGCTCGGCCTCTTCTTCCTGCATTCTCTTCATCTCAAGAGCCTGCAGAGCCAGCTTGTCGGCTTCCAGCTCCCAGTTGGCCTTCTCCTCGTCTTCAGAAGCCAACTTGCCCTTCTCTCTGTAGAGAAGGTTCAGGTACTGCATGGCATCCGTGTACTGAGGGTAGATTTCGAGTGCCTTCCTCAGGGCGTCCACGCCCTCATCGACGGTGGCATTGACCGCGGCTTTCTCCTCATCGGTCAGATTCTCCACGTTGTCGCCGGTCATACCGGTCCGATCGTAGGAAAGCTGCCAGTCGATGGTGCCGATTCCATACAGGGGCTCCGGATTGCTCGGATTGGCCTCGATCTGCTTCCGGTACCACTCCTTGGCCATGTCGTAGTCGCCCATGCTGTTGTAGATACCGGAGATGTTGGCCATGGAACTTTCATTGCCCGGATCTTTTGCCAGCACTCTCTCGAAGATCTGGATAGCCTTCTGGGCCATCTGCAGATTGTCCATGCTCTGGCCACCTGGCTGGTACTGGACCCGATAAGTCGTGGCCAGATACAACTCGGCGTCAATCAGTTCCGGATCGAGATCTACGGCATTCTGCAAATGCGTCTCCGCCTCGTCGAATTTCTGAGAGGTATAGGCCTTCACACCCTTGTTGAGTTCGTCCCGGGCGCTGAGTTTGTCCAGGATCGTGAAGAGGTTGCAGCCCAGCGTACTCGTAGCCAAGCCCAAAGCCAGCAGCACACAGCCGAATCTATTCATATGACTCACCTCAAACCTGCCCTTGCCTCTTTCAGGTTCCATGGAATCCGCCGGACGTCGCACCGGGAGGAATGGCTATCCCTCCGGCGTCATCAGGCCGATGTCTCCTACCCCGGCTCCCTTCGCGATGTCGATGATGCGCACCACATCTCCGAAGGAAAGATCGGGGTCCCCTTGGATGAACATGTTCTTGTTGGCCCGCGCACTGTAGATGTCGAACAACCGATTGGGCAACTGGTCCAGAGTCACCGGATCCTGATTGATACGCAGCAATCCCTGGGAATCGATTGAAACGACAATGGCGTCCGACTTGACGATGACGTCTTCCGGGATGTCCTCAGGCGCCTTCTCGGGAACCCTGGCCTCCAGATCGTACTGGGTGGTGGGCTGAATCACCATGAAGATGATGAGGAGGACCAGAAGGATGTCGATATAAGGCGTGACATTGATGTCGGACATCGAGCCCTTGCCAGTGGTTTGCATCGCCATGGCTCAGAATATCCTTTCCCGTGCCTTCTCGCGGTCCACCAACAAGCCGATCTTCTGAAACCCCGAATCTCGCGCACTGTTGATCACTTGCACTATCCGTCCGTAGGACGTCGCCACGTCGCTCTTGATGAACAGAGGCCTGTCGCCCGCCACCTCGGCCCTCTCCGCCAGTCGATCAGCCAAGTCCTCGTCCGGAACCGGCCTCTTGTTCATATAGATGAGCTCATCCCGAGTGACCGTCACCGTGGTGGCTTCTTCCGCTTCCACGCCTTCCGCCTCCTGTGCATTCTTCGCCTTCGCCTTGTTGACGAAGACGCCTTCCTGCAACAGCGGAGTCGTGATCATGAAGATGATCAGAAGCACCAACATGATGTCCGCCATGGGCGTCACGTTGATTTCCGCGCTGACGCCGCTCTGGACGCCTGTTCCGCCACTAATTGCCATCGGAACTCCTCTGCAGGAAGTAGTCGATGAGCTCGGAGGAAGAGTTGTCCATCTCCACTACGAAGGACTCGATCTTTCCGGTGAAGTAGTTGTACATCCAGACGGCGGGCACCGCCACGAAGAGACCGATGGCCGTCGCCACCAAAGCTTCGGAGATGCCGCCGGCCACCGCGGCCAGACCCGTGTCTTCGGCTTGGCTCATGCCGGCGAAGGCATTGATGATGCCTACAGTGGTTCCGAACAGTCCGACGAACGGCGCGGTGGCGCCGATGGTGGCGAGACCACCCAGGCCGCGCTTCAACTCCTCGACTCCGACCGCCGTCGCGCGCTGGAGCGCCCGCCGCGACGCCTCGATGGTCGCGCCCGAGATGGAGACCGAGGAGCCCTGATGGGCCTGGAATTCGCTCAACCCGGCTGCCACGACTTTCGCCAGGTGGCTCTTCTTCTTTTCCTCGGACAATTCGATGGCTTCCTGGATATTACCGTGCTTGAGACTCTCGGCGACTGCCGGAGCAAACTCCTGGGACTGTTTCCGCGCCGCACGATACAGGAGATACCGCTCGGCCATCACAGCGATGGACCAGACGGACTGAATACCCAGAATGACCACGACCGCTTTAGCCATAAGTCCCATGTGGCCCCACAGTTCGACGAATCCTACTTCCATCCTTCTATCCTCCCCAATGACCTGAATTACTTGCGATTTCGCGCCGAAGCAATCTCAAAAAAACGTCCTCACCTGAGAACGAAGTTCACCGTGACGGTGGCAATAACCGGGATTGGCTCTCCGTTGAGCAGATACGGCGAATATCTCCACTGTCTCACCGCACGAGTGGCTGCATCGTTCAACAAGGGGTGTCCACGGACAATCTTGACCTCCTGGACACTGCCCCCTTCGCTGACGATGACCTGCAGAATGACCATCCCGGATACCCGCGCCCGCTTAGCCAGTTCGGGATACTCCGGCTCCACCCGGTGGACCAGCCTCGAAGCCTGAACGTTGCCACCGACACGGATCGGATCCTTCTTCTTCTTGGGCGGTGGCGGCGGCGGCGGCGCCTCCGAAGGAAGAGCGCCGATCACTCCCCCGATCATGCCCCCCGGAATTCCACCCGGGATGCCTCCCGGAACACCGCCCGGGATCCCTCCGGTCATACCGCTCAGTGAGGACACCTCCGGGATGTCATCCATGGGCACAGGTATCTCCTTGGGGACCTCGGTGGGAGCTACGAACTGGGATGGATCCAACTTGACCACCTGGACCCGCTGTCTCTTGATGGGCGCCGGTGGCGGCGGCGGTGGCGGTGGCGGGGGTGGTGGCGGCGGCGGCGGGGCCAACATGGTCAAGAGTTCCTGCTCGGGAAGCCCCTGATAGTAGATCAGTGGAATCACGATCAGGACCCCCACAATGCCCAGATGGATCATCAGGGACATGAACACGAGACTCTTGCCTCGGCCCTCCCGATTCGCCGAAGATTCGATGAGTTGATCAAACATGGTCAGCCACCCTCTCTATACCCCAAAAATCCTAAAGGGTAAGCCCCCGAAAACACGCCGGAGATACTACTACCCGCATTTTGGCGAGTCAAGAGTCTAATCGACCCAAACACATTCTCAATTACGCCGGGACTCCCTGAACTTATACCAACCCGAAACGATGGGGCTGGCGACGCCGATGGACGAATAAGTTCCGACGATTATACCCACGACCAGGGCGAAAGAGAAGCTGTTGAGAACCGGTCCTCCCAAAAGGAAAAGGGCAAGCAGAGCCACGAACGTCGATCCGGAGGTCATGATGGTGCGGTTCAGGATCTGGTTGATGCTGGCGTTGATGCGATCATACAAACTCGATCGCCTCATTCGGACCTCGTTCTCCCGCAGCCGGTCGAATACGACGATGGTGTCGTTGATGGAATAGCCGACCAGGGTCAGCAGTGCCGCCACCACCGTCAAGGTCAACTCCCGATCAGTCAGCGACAACGCGCCCACGGTAATGAGAACATCGTGAAACAACGCTGCGATGGCCGCGACGCCATGCACGAATTTGAACCGAATCGTGATGTAGGCCAGGATGCCCAGCAGCGAGAAGAAGACGGCGTTCCAGGCTCTCTCCTGCATCTCCTGCCCGACCTTGGGCCCCACGCTTTCCACACTCAGCACCACGAAGTTGCCGAGATAGGAATTCTCCTCGATCGCCTTTACCGCATCCGGTTCGAGACCCGCCTGAGACAATTCGGAGTAGTCCCGGAACAGTCCGACGCCGGTCCTGAGGTCGACGATCCGGGAAGCCACCTCCTGGTAGTGGGCCGCAGGGTCCGTCACCGACGGATCCTCCTGCAACCCTTCGGGATCCCATTCCTGGAGCCGTGTGGAAAGTACCGACCGGGGGACGTTGTTGAGATCCACTCCGCCCGTCCCTTCCGAATCCGAGTCGTATTCCTGGCGCAGTGCCTGAGAGATGTTTTCGCTTTCCGAGATCAGGTCGGCGCTCTCTTCACTCTCGATGCGGGCGAGACGGATCTGGACTTCGTTCTTGGAAGGATCGTCGAACCGGGTCACCCCCTCGGCCCGGAGCCCACCCTCTGCCAGGGCCCCCCGGATCCGATCCAGGGAAGGCTCCCCCTGGAAGCGGGCGTAGACCAGTGTGCCGCCGACGAAATCGACGCCCATCTTGAGCCCACCCTTCATGGCTATGGAAGCGAACCCGGCCAGGATCAAGAGCAGGGATGCGCCCAGAAAGAGCCGCCTCTTGCCGAGCCAGTCGATCTTGGGCTCTTTGATGATGTCCATGGATCCCTCAGATCGACAGCGTCTCCCGCGGTTTTCCCTGAAGAATCAGGCCGAAAATGGTACGGGAGACGAAGGTAGCGGTGAAGATGTTCGCCACCAGTCCCACCGAAAGGGTGACCGCAAACCCACGTATGGGTCCGGTACCGAATTGGAACAGAAAGAGGGACCCGATCAAGGTCGTGATATTGGTGTCCAGAATGGTGATGAACACGCGCCCGAACGCCGCTTCGACCCCCGACCGGACCGTCTTGCCCAGGCGCAGCTCCTCCTTGATGCGCTCGAATATGAGAATGTTGGCGTCGATGGCCATGCCGATGGTCAGGATGATCCCGGCGATGCCGGGCAGAGTCAGCGTCGCCCTGAAGTAGGCCAGGACTCCCACCAGGATCACCAGATTCAAGATCAGACAGACCACGGCATTGACGCCGGAAAAGCGATAGATGAACAGGACCGTGACGATCACCAGGAGGAGTCCCAATGCGGACGCCGAGAGGCCGCTGCGAATCGAGTCCATCCCCAGAGAGGGTCCGACGATCTGATTCTCGATGATCCGGATGGAGGCGGGTAGAGCGCCCGACCGGAGCACCAGCGCCAGATCCTCTGCCTCTTCAGGCGTGTAGTTTCCGGTGATCTGGGCCGATTCCGTGTCGATCTTCTCGCTGATATTGGGAAAGGTCCGGATCTCGCCGTCCAGAACGATGGCCAGAGGATTGCCCACGTTCTGTTCGGTGGCAGGCGCAAACAATTGGCGCCCCTCCGAGTTCAGAAAAAAGGTCACGTTCCAGCGCCCGGTGAAGCTGTCCTGGGTTCGCCGGGCGTTCTTCATATGCTGGCCGCTGATGGTCGCGGCCCTGCGGACCACCATGTGCTGCGTCTGGCGCCCGATTTCGGAGGGATTCCGATAGGGCAGTATCTCGTACTCGCCCGGCACCGACCCGTCGAAAGCGTCTTCCGCCGCCTGTCGAGTCGCATAGGGGCCGCCGCGGGCCGGATGCACCAGCTTCAGGTCCAGTCTTGCCGTACTGCGGATGAGTTTGATCACCCGGTCCGGATCTTCGACTCCCGGCAGCTCGACGATGATCTGGTCCTGGACCTCTCCACTCCCATAGACGGTGATGGTAGGCTCGGCCACGCCGTATTGATCCACTCGGTTTTGAATCGTCTCGCGGGCCTGCCGGACCGTCAGGTTGGCCAGTTCCTTGCGAAAGGCCGGACTGATCCCGAGAGTGAAGTCCTGCCGGCCCTGATTGAACCGGGTCCGGTAACTGTAGCCCCCCGAATATCCGTCCAGTTGATCCTCGACGGCATCGGCTGATTCCTCCGGCACCCCCAGGATCTCGATCTCCAGTTGAGGATTGACCCGGATCTCCTGGAAGACGGCCTCCTCTTCCTCGAGCGCCCGCGCCAGGCGATCCCTCAACAGATGCGCCTCCGCCTTGAGAGCGTCGTCGATGATGACCTGAAGCACCAGGTGTATCCCACCCTTGAGGTCCAGACCCAGCTTGACCTTCTCGGAGGGAGGGTAGAAGAAATAGACACTGACCGCGAAGACGGCCAGGGCGAAGAGTAATCGGTACTGAAGTTTCCTCTTCATCTTGCTTCAGCTTGATACAGCGAGGTCAAACCGGGCTAGTCGGATACCTGCCGAGAGGAGATGGCGCTCTTGGTTACCTCGATCTTGACCTGATCGGCCACTTTCAACATGACCGTATGGTCCTTGACGGCTACGACGGTTCCATGAACGCCGCCGCTGGTGATCACCCTGCTGCCGGACTTGAGGGAGGTGATCATCTCCTCATGGTTCTTCTTCCGCTTTTGCATCGGCCGGTAGAGCATGAAGTAGAAGATCGCCACCAGCAACAGGATAGGAAGGAAACCGGTAAAGGACGAACCGGATTGCTGGGCCAGTAGGAGTGACTCCGTCATGGTTGTTTCTCTGCCTCAGAGGGTTCATCGCCGCACTGCTGCGCGGTACTGATCCCGGTAGTGATTCTCCAATTCCAGGAGTGATCCGGACGCGATACTCTGGCGGATTTTGCGCATCAAGTCAAGGTAAAAGTAGAGGTTATGATAGGTGTTCAGAATCGGGGAAAGGATCTCTCCGGAGACGTGGAGGTGCCTCAGGTAGGCGCGGCTGAAACGCCGGCAGACCCGGCACGCGCATTCGGGGTCCAACGCATCCTCCTGGGTCCGGTAGGTCGCGTTCCTGATGTTCAGCCGCCCCCGGGAAGTGAAGAGAGTGCCGTTGCGGGCGTTCCGCGTCGGCAGCACGCAATCGAACATGTCGATTCCCTGCCGAACGCAAAACAGAAGATCCAGAGGCGTTCCCACGCCCATCAGGTAGCGGGGCAGATCCGCCGGCATCCGCGGGCCCAACTCTTGGACCAGGTCGTACATGAGCGGCTTCGGCTCGCCCACGCTGAACCCTCCCAGCGCCAGTCCCTGAAAATCCATCTCCACGAGCCGCTCAAGACTCTCGCGGCGAAGGTCCGGATACATGCTTCCCTGGACGATGCCGAAGAGCAGCTGCCCGCGGTTCCGATGCCGGTCCTTCGAACGGCGCGCCCAACGCAGCGACCGGTCCATGGAGCTCCGAGCCCGTTCCCGGTTCACGGGATAGGGCGTGCACTCATCCAGGACCATGGCGATGTCGGAGCCCAGAGTCTCCTGGATCCGGACCACATCCTCCGGACTCAGAAAATGGAGGCTTCCGTCCAGGTGGGAGCGGAACTCGACGCCATCCTCCCGAATGGTTCTGAGCCTCCGATGGCTGAAGACCTGGTAACCTCCGCTGTCGGTCAGGATGCCTCGATTCCACGACATGTAGCGGTGCAGACCCGCCATCCTCTCCAGCACGGCCTCGCCGGGACGAAGGTACAGATGGTACGCATTGGCCAGGATGATGCGGGACCCCATCTCCTCCAGGGCGCCGGGGGACATGGCCTTGACCGTGCCGGCGGTTCCCACCGGCATGAACACCGGCGTCTCGACCGCACCGTGAGCGGTCTCCAACACACCGCAACGGGCGTGACTGCAGGGGTCCTTACACTCGATCCGGAAGGAGTCTTGGCGAGGATGGAGGGGCCGACTCAACTCAGCTCTATCTGGTACAGGTGCGATCCGTCCACCAGGTAGAGCAGGCGTCCGTCCGCGCTGTAGGCAAGACCCACCAGCATGGGACCGGACACCACCAGGCGGGCTTCCTGCCGGTCCACGGCGAAGAGGCCCCTTCTGCCCCGGTAGGAAGCGGCAATATGAAGGGTGCCGGCGGCGTCGAACGCCATGCCCTGGGGCCTCCCCACGCCCTTGAAGAAGACCTCCACTTCTCCCTCGGGCGAGACGCGATACACACAGTCCTGTGTGGCCAGAGTCGGGCCGGTGACGTAGAGCCTGTCATCGGGTCCCCACGCCAGATGGTACGCGGAGACACTCGGCTCCAACTCACACACGACCGAGTGTTCCCGTTGCTGCGTGATCCGGTAGATATATCCGCTCCGGTCGCCGACATAGAGGTCGCCGGCAGGGGAAAAGACCAGACCGGAGGCCAAACCCAGCCCGTCGGCAAATTTTTCCACTTGGCGGTCGAACGTCGATCGATATATGGACCCCGTATGCCGGCTGCTGATGTAGAGGTAGTCGTCGGGACCGATGGCCAAGCCGGTCGGGTTGACGATATCCGCCAGAAACGGGTGCTTGCTGCCGTCGGCGTAGACGACGAATACGCTGAATGGAACCTTCTCCCCGCGAGTCCCGCTGTAGGTCACGTAGACGTTTCCGAAAGCATCCAACACCGGATTGGAAACCGGCTGGAGATCCGAAGCGATAGCGCGGCCGACGTTCAGTTCCGCTCGGGCCACGGCGTGATTGTGAACCGCGATCCCGTGGCCGGCGGTTTCGGGGATGCGGATGGTCAACGCCCGGGGCGAGGCGCCCATGATCGAGGCAACCGCTCCGCCCACGTCGACGGCTCGGGCTGGAACGTTGTCCGAAGAATCGAGCTCGATCCGGACAATGCCTGCCGGAAGAGCCGCCCTCGGAAAGACCGAAGTGATTCTCATGGGGTCACTATACCACGGGGCACGGAGCCCTAATTCCGAATCGCCAACCACAATTCCCAAGTCCCGATTACTGGTTCGGATCGGTGATAGACTGGTGCGTTTCAATGAATGGCGACGAGCATGACGGCGCCTGGATCCGAATCGCAGGAGCGCGCCAGAACAACCTGAAGAACATCGATCTTCGGATCCCCATCAACCGGCTCACGGTGATCACGGGAGTCAGCGGATCGGGCAAGTCTTCGCTGGCGTTCGACACCTTGTATGCCGAGGGTCAGCGCCGCTACGTGGAGTCATTGTCGGCTTACGCACGGCAATTCCTGGAGCGGATGCGCAAGCCCCTGGTCCGGGAGATCGAGGGGCTCAGTCCCGCCATCGCCATCCGGCAGAAGACGGTCTCCCGAAATCCCAGATCGACGGTGGGTACCGTCACCGAGATCTACGACCATCTCCGTCTCGTCTACGCCCGAATCGGAACTCTGGTCTGTCGCGGCTGCGGCCGGCAGGTGAAACGCGACACCGTGGAGCAGGTGGTGCAGCAGTTGCTTCGGCTGCCAGAGGGCACTCGTCTCTATCTCTGCTTTTCCTTGACCGGGTCCATCCTGCAACCGGAACCCGGCGCGCCTTCCACGGAACTGGCCGGCCAACTGCTGAAACAGGGATTCCATCGCCTGGTGCTGGAAGCAGCGGGACGCCTCCGGGTGGTCCAGGTCCAGGACGGACCGCCGGCCGCCGAGCTTTCAAGGGCCCGGGTTCTGGTCGATCGAGTGGTGGTACGGGACCGCGCCCGGCAGCGCTTGAGCGATTCCCTGGAGACCTGTTTTCACCAGGGTGGAGGGGCCGCCCGGATCTCGATCCTTTCGAAGGACGGCCGGAGCACGGAGCGGGAACTGGAGTTCACCCAGCGGCTCGAATGCCAGTACTGCCGGATCTCCTATCGGGTTCCGGAACCCAGGCTCTTCTCCTTCAACAATCCCTATGGAGCCTGTCGAACCTGCCATGGCTTCGGGAGCACCATCACCCTGGATCCGGACCTCATCATTCCGGACCCGGCAAAGACGCTGGCCGAAGGGCCCGTAGACCCTTTCAACAAACCGCGCCATCGAAAATTCGGCCGCAAGCTGCAAGAGTACGCGCTTCGAGAGGGAATCCCATTGGACGTCCCCTACCGGGATCTGCCCGAGGCGGTCCGGCGCCGGATCTGGGACGGAAGCGGCGGTTTTCCCGGAGTCAAGGGATTTTTCGCCTACCTGGAACGCAAGAAGTACAAGATGCACATCCGGATCCTGATCAGCCGGTACCGGGGATACACCCGGTGCGCCGACTGTTCGGGAGAACGCCTCTGCCAGGAGGCGAGAGACGTTCAACTGGGAGGACGCCGCATTTCTCAACTCACCTCCATGCCGATTCAGGAAATCCAGGAATTCTTCCGCCGACTTCGCCTGGATGAGAGTCAACTGGCGGTGGCCGACTCCCTACTCAGGGAGATCCGGCAACGTCTCGATTTTCTGATGAAGGTGGGGCTCGACTACCTGACCCTGAATCGCATCACCAGCACGCTGAGCGGAGGCGAGATGCAGCGGATCCAGTTGGCTGCGGCCCTGGGTTCGTCCCTGACCGGAACCCTCTACGTGCTGGATGAACCCTCCGTGGGACTCCATCCCAGAGACACGCGGCGCCTCATCTCCATCCTGAGGAATCTGCGGGACCTGGGAAACACCGTCGTGGTGGTCGAGCACGAACGGGAAATGATCGAAGCGGCGGATCAGGTGGTGGATCTGGGCCCGGGGCCCGGAGAGCATGGAGGCTACGTGGTCTACAGCGGCGGCGTGGACTCCCTGCGGTCCGCCGCCAACTCCTTGACCGGGCAGTATCTTCGCGGCGAGCGCAAGGTCCCCACGCCGTTCTACCGGCGAACCCGCAGCGACCGGTTCGTGACCGTCCGGGGAGCCCGCCAGCACAATCTGAAGAATCTGGACGTGCGGCTGCCCCTGGGACTGATGGTCTGCATCACGGGAGTCTCAGGATCCGGAAAATCGACCTTGGTCGGAGACGTGATCTACGCCGGTATCAAGAAACTGAAGTCCCAATGGAAGGGCGAGGTCGGAAGATTCGACAGCATCGAAGGCGCCGAACAGGTCGAGGAAGTCCTGCTGGTGGACCAGTCCCCGATCGGGAAATCGCCGCGTTCCAATCCCGTCACCTATCTCAAGGCGTTCGACGAGATTCGCCAGATCTTCGCATCACAGCGAGCTTCGCAACGCCAGGACCTCCGTCCCGGCCACTTCTCCTTCAACATCCCGGGAGGCCGCTGCGAGGCCTGTGACGGAGCGGGCTACTCTACCGTGAACATGCAGTTCCTGGCCGATGTGGAACTGACGTGTGAAGACTGCCGGGGGAGGCGATACAAGTCCACGATCCTGGAAATCGGCTACCGGGGCAAGAATATCGCGCAGGTGCTCGACCTGACCGTGACCCAGGCTCTGGAGTTTTTTCGATCCTATCCCCGGCTTTCGAAAAAGCTCAAAGTGCTGGAAGAGGTGGGCCTCGGATACCTGAAACTGGGCCAACCCTCCACCACTCTTTCCGGCGGAGAGGCGCAACGGGTCAAGCTGGCCTCCTACCTGGCCAAATCCACCCGATCCGACTCGATCTTCATCCTGGACGAGCCCACCACCGGGCTCCACTTCGACGACATCCAGAAGCTCCTGCGAGCCCTGGATCGGTTGATCTCGAAGCAGGCCACGGTGGTGATCATCGAACACAACATGGACGTGATCCGAAGCGCCGACTGGGTCATCGACCTCGGTCCCGAGGGAGGAGAAAGGGGCGGATACCTGATCGCGGAGGGAACTCCCGAGACCATTGCCCGCACCGACGGATCCTACACCGGGCGATTCCTGAGACAGGCCCTGGAACGAGTCTGATACGCGTAAAATACGCGCCTTTCTTCACTCTTTCCTATTTCCTCCAGGCCTCAGAGGTGGGCAGGTCGGGACCGATCCTGCGGATGGACCGCGCCACCCCGGTCGACTCATCGATGTCCAGCAGAACCGAGGCCAAGCTGGGCAGTCGGGTCGCCCCCTTGAAACGCGTGGGCATCGCGGTCAGAAACCGGGGCAATGCCGTCTCCACACTGACGCCGATCACCGAGTCGTAACAGCCGGTCATTCCCACGTCTGAGACGTAGGCCGTCCCTTTGGGGAGCAACCGCGAGTCGGCCGTGGGAACGTGGGTATGAGTTCCCAGTACCGCCGAAACCCGGCCATCCAGGGACCATCCCAGGGCCAGTTTCTCCGAGGTGGCCTCGGCGTGAAAATCGACGATCAGAACCGGTGTCTGTTTCCGGAGCCGGGAGACCTGTTCCTCGGCGCATCGAAAGGGACAGTCGATATTGGGCATGAAGACACGGCCCTGTAGATTCAGGACCCCGAACCGAACCCCCTGGCGGGTGACGCCCACGTGGAATCCACGTCCCGGAACTCCCGGCGGATAGTTCTGGGGACGCAGCAACCTGGGTTCGTCATCCATGCACTGCAAGACTTCCCTCTTGTCCCAAATGTGGTTGCCCGAGGTCATGACGTCCACGCCCATGGCCAGGATCTCGCGAGCGACGGCCGGGGTGATTCCGAAGCCTCCCGCGGCGTTCTCGACGTTGGCAATGATCAGGTCGATGTCGTTCTCGCGACGGAGAGCCGGGATCATGCGGCGAACGACCTTGCGCCCCCGCCGGCCCACGATGTCCCCCACAAAAAGAACCTTCATGCGGAAATTCTCTTTCCGAAAACGTCTAGCCCGCGTTTCTCGGAAGGGGGCGTGACGAGCGCGCGCCCAGCGCAGTCAGTCCCGGAGAAACCTTGGCAAAATTCGCGTAAATGCTCAAAACCAGATTCTTTTTCAACATACGCGTAGCGACCTGATGAGAAATGCGGGCTCGGACAGGAGCGGAGAAGGACTCACCGGGCATAGTCCACAACCCTCATCTCCCTGATCACCGTCACCTTGACCTGCCCCGGATATTGGACTTCACTTTCGATCCGTCGAGCGATGTCCTTGGTGAGCCAGAAGGTCTGTTCGTCGGACACCTCGCTGCTCTCGACGATGATCCGGACCTCCCTGCCGGCCTGAAGGGCATAGGCCTTGGACACGCCGTCGAAGGAATTGGCGATGGTCTCCAGGTGTTCCAACCGCTTGATGTAGTTCTCCAGCATTTCCCGCCGAGCCCCGGGCCGGGCCGCGGACACGGCGTCGGCGGCCTGCACCAGCATGGCCTCCAGAGTCCGGAACTCGACGTCGAAATGGTGGGCTTCTATGGCATGGACCACTTCCGGGCTCTCCCCGCATTTCTTGGCCAAATCCACGCCGAGTTGGAGATGAGTCCGTTCGACCTCCCGGTCGATGGACTTGCCCACGTCATGCAGCAACCCGGCGCGCTTGCAGACCTCGACGTCGGCTCCCAGTTCGCGGGCCATGATGCCGGCCAGATAGGCCACCTCGCGACTGTGGTTGAGCACGTTCTGGCCGTAACTCGTCCGGTACTTGAGTCGCCCCAGCAACTGAACCAGTTCCGGGTCCATGTTGTGGATCCCCAACTCGAAGACCACCTGCTCCCCCTCGTGGAGGAGTTGCTTGTCCATGTCGCGTTCGACCTGGGCCACCACCTCCTCGATCCGGGCCGGATGGATGCGGCCATCCTGGATCAGCCGCTCGATGGCGAGTTTGGCGACGGCCCTGCGATAGGGATCGAAGGCCGAGAGGATGACGGCCTCGGGTGTGTCGTCGACGATCAACTCGACGCCGGTGGCTTGCTCGAGGGCTCGAATGTTGCGTCCCTCTCTTCCGATGATGCGGCCCTTCATGTCCTCGGCAGGAAGATCCACGGCGGATACCGTGGTCGCGACCACGTGCTCTCCGGCACAACGCTGGATGGCCTGGGTGATGATCATTCGGGCTTCCTGGTCCGCCTTCCGGCGAGCCTCGTCCTCCAGGTTCTTGACCAGGACCACGGCCTCTTTCATGGCCTCGTTTTCCACCGACTTGAGCAGGGATTGCTTGGCCTCCTCGATGCTCATGCCCGCAGCCGCTTCCAGCCGATTGACGCACTCCTGCTCCAGTTCGCGTACTCTTTGCCGCTGCTCTTCCAGCTGCCTCTCGCGCCCTTGGTGCTTCTTGACACGTTGTTCGAAATCCCGATTTCGACGGCGCAGCTGGCGCTCCCGCCGCTCCAGATCTTCTTCCCGCCGGGCCAGACGGCGCTCCACCGCCTGGCTCTGCTGCCGGCGCTCCTGCAGCTCTCGCTCCACCTCGGTGCGCCACTTGAAGACCTGGTCCTTGGCCTCGAGGAGACTCTCCTTCCGGATCCGGTCCCCTTCCCTGGCGGCGGTTTCCTTGATTTCACGGGCCTTTCGGTCAGCCTCTCGTAGCCGCCGGTCCACTACGCGAGTCTTGAGGAGATACCACCCCCCGACCGCGGCCATCAGGACTACGGCCAGGAGAACCTGAACGACTGCGGATAGCTGGTCCATCTCGTGCGCTCCTGCCGGAGGCCGGGGAAACAACCGCTGCGGGAAGGGACGATGCGGGGCGGTGAATCACCCCCGCTCTGCCGTGTGGAGCGTGAGATTGAACCTGTCGTAAACAGGTGGGTGCCCTGCCGTCGTCCTCCGGCTTCACCGATAACGGCGAAACTCATGACTTCCGGACGCAGGCTCCCGATTCAAGAGTGTTGACTCAAATCTCACAAACCATCACGTACATCGCAGGGGCCGGGCTTCCATTCCTGTCCACTCAAGTCCGTTCGGAGCCCTCGGAACTCAGTACGGACCTCAAGAGCTCATTCAATTCTCCGCTCTTGCGGCAGACCTTCGCTTCAACTCTTTCTAACCGCCTTCTGGCGGACAGGCACTCGTCGGCAATGCTCAATGCGGCCAAGATGGCGACCCTGAGCGTGTCTACCGTCGGCGTCCGGTCGGAAATCCGGACCATGTGCCGGTCCACGTAGTCTGCCAAGTCCCGGATGTGGCCAGCATCACCTCGGCTCCGAAGACGATACGTACGATGAAAGATCTTGACCGTGACACTCTGATCCATTTCGGCCGCCACGTCTCACCTACAATCCGTACGAGTGATGCTGCTCCAGGGTGGACACCTTTTCCATGATGCTTTCCACTCGCGATTTCACGTCGCTGCGCAGACGCTCGACCGCCCCAGTCTTGATCTGGTTGTCTCTACCCAGCTCCTCCAATTCTCGGTTTAGCTGATCGATTTTTTCCCGGAGCAATGCGTTTTCATTCCGGAGGCGCACCAGGAGACTCACCACCTGATCGGTGGAAACTTCCAGTTCCTGCCATGCCTGGTCAATATCCACCTGTCCGGCTCCAGAACTTGCCGCTACCGCCCTTCCACGCCCAATTCCCGGCGCATAAAGGAAAAAACCCCTTCACTAAGGTGCTTGACCTGAGGCAGAGTCAGCGTCCTCTCCACATCGGCAAAGGTCAGACGCAGAGTCAAGCCAACCTTATCTTTGGGAACACTCGAACCGCGATAGAGATCAATGAGGCTGATATCCCGAAGCTCCGGAATGCTCAAGCCCCGAATGGCACTAATCAGTTTAGCGAAACTCACACTCTTGTCAACGAGAAATGAAAAGTCGTGCTCCACCGATGGGAACCGCGACAACACCTCATACGCCGGATCCTCCAGGTCCCGGCCGTAGAGTACGTCCAACCGGAGTTCCGCTACCAGCACATCTTGTGAGAACTTGTAATGAGCATGGAGCCGGGGATGAAGTTTTCCCAAGACGCCGAGGCGGCGTTCCTCCCGCAGGATCTCCGCGGAGATTCCGGGATGAAGAAACGGCAGCCCGGCAACCGCGCGGTATTCGACCTCGAATCCAAATTTCCGGAATAGCAGCTGAAGGGTCCCCTTCAGGTGATGAAACCCGAAGGGCTCCGAGGCACCGCTCCAAAATGGACCCTGGGCCGACCCGGTTGCCGCCAGTCCCAGGTACGGCGCCTCCTGCGCTTGCTCGGGATCCTCGCCGCTCTGGAAGAAGACTTTCCCGGTCTCGAAAAGACGGACGCTCCGGTTGCCGAAATTCAGATTGTGCCGAATCGATTCCGCCAACCCGGGAAGGAGCGTGCTTCTCAGATGAGTATGATCCTCGGAAAGGGGGTTGGCGATGGGGACCAGCGGCGCCCGCCGGCCGAGGAAGGTCTCCTCCCTGCCCGGATTGGTGAACGCGTAGTTCATGGCTTCATAGAAACCACAGGACTCCAGGGAGGACGACACCCGCCTCTTGTGTCCTTCCGACTCGGAGAACTTCCCGACCGCCGCGGCGGCGGGATAGCTGGTGGGGAGCCGGTCATAGCCGTATTCGCGTGCGACCTCCTCCACCAGATCGTCCTCGATCCCGACGTCCGCCCGGAAGCTGGGAACACGAACTCTCCAGGAGTCATCATCCTGCGGCTCCAGTTCGAAACCCAGGCGGCCCAGCACCTCTTCGACGAATTCCGGATCCAACGAGACACCCAGCACCTGGGTCAACCGGCCGCTTCGAAGCCGAATCTCCCGGGCGGGAAGGGGTCGGGGGAACTCGTCGATCACCGGACCCTCGCAGGAGCCCCCGGCAATCTCCCGGATCATCCGGCAGGCCCGGTTCAAGGCTCTTCGAGCCAGGTCCGGATCGGCACCCCGCTCAAACCGGTAGGAGGCATCGGTTCGCATTCCCAACCGCTTGGCGGTACGCCGGACGGACAACGGCTCGAAGTAGGCGCTCTCCAGCAGCAAATTCCTGGTAACGGCGGAAATCTCCGTTTCCATCCCTCCCATAATGCCGGCCAGCGCCACGGCTCGAGAGGCATCGGCAATGACCAGCATGGATGGTTCGAGGCGCCTGTCCACTCCGTCCAACGTGGTCAGCCGTTCCCCTTCCACCGCTCTGCGAATGACGATCCTCCGCTCGCTCAATCGGTCCAGATCGAAGCCGTGCAGGGGTTGGCCCAACTCGTAGAGGACAAAATTGGTGATGTCGACGATGTTGTTGATGGGCCTTTGCCCCACCGACTCGATCCGTCTCTTGAGCCAGTCGGGTGAGGGGCCGATCCTCACGTCCGTCATGACTCGGGCCGCGTACCTTGGGCACAGGTCCGGCGCCTCGATCGAGATCCGCGCTCTGGGCTTTGAGACGCCTCCCCCCGACGGCTCCGAAAGGTCGGGGACTCTGACCTTCGCGCCAAACCTCGCCGAGACCTCCCGGGCGACGCCCAGGTGATTGAGGCAATCGGGCCGGTTCGTCGTCACTTCCAGTTCCAGGACTCGGCCGTCCCCGGTCTCCTCCACGGACTCCACGGGGAAACCCAGCATTCCCAGAGCCTCGGAGAGCCGATCCGGGTCCAATCCCTGGAGGTCCAGGTATTCCTGCAGCCAATTCCATCCGATCTTCATGACGTCACTGTCTGGCTGCTATCGCAATGCGGCGCGGCCGGGTCAGAACTGCCGGAGAAACCTGAGGTCATTGTCGAAAAAGAGTCGCAGATCGCTGACGCGATACTTGAGGATGGCGATGCGATCGATGCCCATTCCCCAAGCGAATCCGGTGTAGCGCTCGGCATCGTATCCCACCATGGAAAAGACCCGGGGATGGACCATACCCGCGCCCATGATCTCGATCCATCCGGTGCGCTTGCAGACTCCGCAACCTCGCGACGAGCAGAATATGCACTCGATGTCCACCTCGGCTCCGGGCTCGACAAAGGGGAAGTAGCTGGGCCGGAACCTCACCCTCAGGTCACGGGAGAACAGCTCTCTCAAGAAAACTTCCAGAGTTCCCTTCAGGTCTCCGAAAGTGATCCCCTCGTCCACGACCAGGCCTTCCATCTGGTGAAACATGGGGCTGTGGGTCGCGTCCACGGTGTCCCGCCGATAGACGCGGCCGGGAACCACGATGCGGATGGGGGGCTGCTGGCGCTCCATGGTCCGGATCTGGACCGGGGAGGTATGGGTCCTCAGCAGCAGGTTCTCGGTGATGTAGAGCGTGTCCTGAGCGTCCCGGGCAGGATGCTCCTTGGGCATGTTGAGGGCTTCGAAATTGTAGTGATCCAGTTCCAACTCGGGTCCCGAGAGGACGGAGAATCCCATGCGCACGGCAATCTCCTCCATCTCACGCCGCACCCGTGTCAACGGGTGAGACCTGCCCTGAGGAGGAAGATAGCCCGGCAGAGTGATGTCCAGACGTTCCGACTCGAGCTGGGCCCGGCGCTGTTCGGACTCAAGCTCCCGACGTCGCTGAGCCAGGGCCGATTCGATCCGGCCCTTGATCTGGTTCAGGCTCTTGCCCACCCGCGGCCGTTCCTGGGGAGCGAGTCGTCCGAGTCCCCTCAATTGGAGCGTCAGCAGGCCTCTTTGACGGCTGAGATAGCGATCCCGGAGCTGGGTGAGCGCCGCCTTGGAAGAGACGGCCTGCAGTTCAACCTGAAAGCTCTGCCAGAGATGAGTCGGATCTTCCGGCTTCATCGACTCGGATCCAGGAATGGAATTCGGGAGAGGTTGAGATCCTGACGCGAACCGCTACCTAACAGTCCGTGGTGAAAGTCCCGCGCAGCACCGAAACCGGGGCTGCGCCCGCCGGACAAGGCGCTCTGAGGGAGCATACCGGGAGTATGTGACCGAGGAGCAACGCAGTCCGCCGGGATGCAGACCCGGTCGAATGCCGCGACGACTTTTGCCACGGGCTGTTAACGCAAGGCACTTCGAGCCAGGTCAGCGATCTTGCCGAAGGCCTGTGGGTCTCTGACGGCCAGATCGGCCAGCATCTTGCGGCTCAGTTCCAAGCCCGCTTTCTTCAGGCCGTACATGAACTGGCTGTAGGAAAGGCTGTGTTCCCGCGCGGCCGCATTGACCCGGATGATCCAGAGCCTCCGGAAGTTCCGCTTCTTCTGCCGGCGGTCCCGATAGGAGTAGGCCAGAGAACGATTTACCTGTTCCTTCGCCGCCCGGTGAAGCCGGCCCTTGGCGCCCCAGTAACCCTTGGCCAAGCGCAGGATCTTCTTGCGTCTCCGCTTTCGCTTAACCCCTCTTTTTACCCTCGACATGATGGAACCTCCAGCACCCGGACAGCACCCGGAGAAACCGCGGGTGCTAAATATGAAGCATCTTTCGGACGCGCTTCCGGTCTGACGAGGACAGGCCGGCCCAGTCCTTCATGTTCCGCTTCCGCTTGCGATTCTTCTTGGTCAGAATATGGCTGTGATGGCTGTGCCGCCGCCTGATCTTGCCGGACCCGGTGATCTTGAATCGCTTGGCCGCCGCGCGCTTGGTCTTCAATCTCATCGCCGTCTTCCTCGCTCTGTACTCGGAACGCCCGCGTCCAGCCTGGTCAATACCGACCCTGGCTGCTGAGGGAGCTGGGCCCGAAATGGGACTCCGAGTGGATTCAGGGCTGTTTTCTGGGCACCAGGATCATGGTCATGGTGTGGCCTTCCAACCGGGGCCTCCGCTCGACGTCGGCGACCTCGGTCAACTCGCCCCGCAGTTGGTTCAAGATCTCCTCACCCAGCTCGGAGTGAGTGATCTCTCGACCCCTGAAGATGACGGTGGCCTTGACCCTGTTTTCGTCCTTCAAGAAACGCAGAATGTGTTTCTTCTTGAACTCATAGTCATGCCGGTCGATCTTGGGCCTGAACTTGACTTCCTTGACCTGAATGACTTTTTGGTGCTTTCGAGCCTCCTGAGCCTTCTTTCGTTGCTGGTACAGGTACTTCCCGTAGTCCATGATTCGACAAACGGGAGGCCGGGCGGTGGGAGCGACCTCGACCAGGTCGAGAGCTCTCTCCTGAGCCAGCCGCCGTGCCTCGGGCGGAGGCATGATTCCCAACTGGCTCCCATTCTCGTCGATGACCCGAATTTCCCTGGCTCTTATCCGATGATTGACTCGTGCTCTCTGAATAGAATCGACTCCTCTTTTTCGAATCAACGGGGACAAACGACCACAGTGCCCCAAAGAATGGTCAGATGTCCAGCAATCTCTGAGCCACCTTCCGACCAAGCGTCCGGGAAAAATCGTCCACCGGGCATGCCCCCTGATTGCCCCGCCGGCGATCCCGTACCGATACGGTACGACCCTGCACCTCTCGATCGCCCACCACGAGCATGTAAGGCACCTTGCTCATCTGGGCGCTTCTGATCTTGTATCCCAACTTCTCGTTTCTCAAGTCCGCCTCGACCCGCAATCCTGTCCCCGAGAGCCGGTCGCGGACCTCGACCGCGTATTCATGGTGCCGTTCGCTCACCGGGAGCACCGACGCCTGTACCGGCGACAGCCACGGCGGAAACGCGCCTCCGTAGTGTTCGATCAGAATCCCCATGAACCGCTCCATGGAACCGAGCAAGGCTCGATGCAACATGATGACGTGCTGTTCGCGGGAATCGGAATCGGCATAGGTAATGTTGAAACGGGCCGGCAGGTTGAAGTCGAACTGCAACGTGGTGACCTGCCAGGTTCGCCCCAGAGCATCGATCAGGCTGATGTCGATCTTGGGACCATAGAAAGCAGCCTCGCCCGGCTGGCGGCGGTACGGCCAACCCTTTTCCTCCAACGCCTGGACCAGAACCGACTCGGCCCTCTTCCAATCTTCCCGCTTTCCGGCATAGTGCTCGGTGTGTTCCGAGTCCCAGACAGCCAACATGATCTCATGGCCCTGAAAACCGAACGTGCTGAGAAGATGCTCGGCGAGGTCCAAGGTGGCAACCACTTCCGAAAAAACCTGATCCGGCCGGCAGAAAATATGGGCGTCGTCCTGGGTGAACCCCCGAACCCGCAGCATCCCGTGGAGCGTTCCCGACTTCTCGTACCGATAGACGGTACCGAACTCGGCGAGCCGGATGGGCAGTTCGCGGTAACTGCGTTTTCTCGACTTGTAAATGAGGATGTGCCCCGGACAGTTCATGGGCTTGAGCACGTACTCTTCGTCGTCCACGGGCAAGGTGTACATGTTCTCCCGGAAAAACTGGTAGTGGCCGGACGTCTTCCAGAGGTCGCGCTTGGCAATATGGGGCGTATATACGAATTGGTAACCGCGCGCTTCATGCTCTTCGCGAAGGAACTCCTCGATCTTCTCCCGGACCTTGGCTCCCTTGGGATGCCAGAATATGAGACCCGGAGCCACGCCCTCCGGAACCGAGTAGAGGTCCAACTCCCTGCCCAATTTTCGATGGTCGCGGTTCCTGGCTTCCTCCAGCCGCTGCAGATGATCATCCAGTTCCCGAGACGAGAAAAAAGCCGTCCCGTAAATCCTTTGCAACTGTTCTCGGTGTTCGTCACCCCGCCAATAGGAACCGGCAATGGAAAGCAGCCGGAACGAGCCCAGCTGAGCCGTGGAGAGCACGTGCGGCCCGGTGCAGAAATCCACCAGGTCTCCCAGGCGATAGGAAGAGAGAACCTCTCCCTTCCGCTCTTCGATCAACTCGGTCTTCAACTCCTCGCCGTGACTGCGAAAGAATTCCAGCGCTTCGGACAGCTCCAGAATGGACGGCTCAAAAACCAGATTCTGGGCCTTGAACTCTTCCATCTTGGCTTGGATTCGCGGCAGATCGGCCTCCGTCAGCCGGTGCGGCATCTGGAAATCGTAGTAGAAGCCTTGGCCAGTGGGAGGACCGATTCCCAGACTGACTCCCGGGTAGAGGTGGCTGACCGCCAGGGCCATCAAGTGAGACGTCGAGTGGCGCAGGGTTTCCAAGGCCTCGTCGGGATCGAATACGTCATGAACGGTTCCATCCCTGTGGATGGTCTTCATAATTCTCTGTCCGGCCATTTCGATCGCACCCCGGGTTACGAACCCGAACCACCAGGCAAAAAAATGGTAGGTGCGAGCGGATTTGAACCGCTGACCCCTTCCGCGTCAAGGAAGTGCTCTCCCCCTGAGCTACGCACCTACATGGGGATCATAGCACACGATTTCCGAGTCGCACCGGGGTGAGTGCCCGCTGGCGCGTCGACCTTTACCCTGGACTCTAAGCAGACTCGATCCCTACTGAATCGAGTCCCTCAATGACCTGCCTGGAGTGAATTTGGGAATCTTTCTGGCGGGAATCTGAATCGCTTCTCCGGTCTGAGGGTTGCGCCCCGAACGGGCAGCACGGGTGGGAGCCGAAAAGGTGCCGAACCCCACGAGAGAAACCTTGTCACCGCTCTTCATGGCCGCCTTAATGGTGGACACCATGGCCTCCACCGCTGCTCGGGCATCGCGCTTGCTGAGATTCGCCTTCGCGGCGATAGAACCGATCAACGCAGCCTTGTTCATTCCCGATTCTCCTTTCCAACCGATCGATCACGTGATCCTTCCACGCCCGAATCCCTCATGCGGCTTTCTTTGCCACCCGGCCTCGCAGTTCGTCGAGTCCCTGCTGGAACTGTCTCTTGCGGACAGCTTCTTCCAAGTCCTTGTAAAAATCCACTCCCAATTCCACATCGGGGTCGTCCGAGACCTTCTCCAGAAAAAAATTGGAGACGAAATCCTCGTCCGGCGCTCGAACGTCGGGGGAGATTCCAGAGTCCTTGAGCTTCTTCTTTCGGATCGCACTGCCACTGGGCCGATAGTAGAGCTTGGTAGCGAGATACAGCACCGATCCGTCTCCGAGATGGAAAAGCTCCTGTCCCGATCCTCTGCCATCCGTCTTCAAACCCACCACCGTAGCCACCTTTTGGTCCTTCAGTGCTGCTGTAAGTATTTCGGCCGCCCCGCTGGTTCCCCCGTCAGCCAATACCACCACCGGCACGTCGGCCAGCAAGGGATCGGCGGTCGTAGCGTGCACCACGGATCGATCCTGACGATCCCTGACGGTGAGCACCTTGCTCCCTTTGGGAAGCAAGAGCCCCGCGATCTCGACGGCTTCCACCACCTCCCCCTCGGCCACGCCCCGAAGATCCAACAGGATTCCCTTCACCTCAGCGGACCGCAGCATTCGCAATCCCTTACGCACCTGTTTGGCGCTACCGAGCTTAAGACTCGGGATCCGGAGCCATCCCAGCCCCGTCTCCGCGATCTCCGCCTTGACCTTCTCGGGGACGGGATCCTCCCGCATCAACCGGACCTCGGTGGGCGGTCGGCGCCCCCCCCGGATCAGCCTGAGCTTCACCTCGGTGCCGGGCGCTCCCTGGAGCATGTATTGTGCCTCCCAGCGGCTCATCTGCGTCGTTTTCCGGGCATCGATCGACTCGATCAAATCGCCGGTTCGCACTCCTTCACGCTCGGCAGGGCTGCCGCGCACGACCGCAACCACGTAGGCGTAGCCGTAACGTTTGGAAATGTAGATCCCGGGTGAGGCTTCGGTCCGGGCCTGATACGCCTGGTAGCTTTCCGGGGGAACGTAGCTCGAATAGGAGTCTACCGCCTCCACCATCCCGTGGAGGGCCCCCAACAGGGCGTCCTTCATCACCGGCTTTTCGACATAGTCCTCCTGGACCCGGCCGACGACCGCCATGAAGAGGGAGAGTTCCTGGTAGGACGCGTCTCTGGCCGCAACCCGGTCCATGGACCCGCCCACGAGCCCGTAGGCGACCACCAGCGCCGAAAGCAGAAGAATCGCCAACTTGCCCTTGGCGAAGACCACCGTCACCCCATCATTCCCTCGACCGCTACGGCCGATCGGCATGATCCACTGCATCACCTGTCCTCGTCCATGACCGCCCCAAATTAAAGGGAATGAAAAGATATTCGGTCGACCTATTGCAACCGGAAGGAAATTATACACAAGGGTGGAAGGGAAGACGAGGAGAGCAGAGCGCGGGCAACAGGCCTGGGGCGGCGGTTCAAGGTCTCGATCCCGCCCCAGGCGCAACGGAGGAAACCTACCGGGAGTATGTGACCGAATCGCAACGCCGTCCGCGCACGATGCAGGGACGGTCGCATGCCGTGACGACTTTTGCCACGGGCTGTTAAAGTGAATCCCGCATTTCATGTGAACCCTCGTGTCATTCCGCGAACGAGGTCAAGAGTCGTGGCCAGGATGCGAACGTCCGGAAAGATCTGGCTTCTGATTGCGGCGGCGGGGCCGCTGAGCTGGTTGGCACTGGCCGCCGGCAGCGACCACCATCAGCCTCAAGAAGAAGGCAACCAGGACTCGGAGTTCACCTTTCTCCGGCTGGTCTACTCGGGTCCTGGCTGGGCGCGTCGCGGCTGGAGCTGGAGCTGGCAGACCGACTATCCGAAAGCCGATCTCCAGTTCCTGTACGGCCTGGAGAAACTGAGCGACTTCACCTTCGTCTCTTCCGGCAACAAGGCCCTCTCCATTCTGGATGCCGAGGTGTTCGACTACCCCTTCCTCTACGCGGTGGAAGTCGGGAGGATGCATCTCTCCGACCAGGAGGCGTCGAAGCTGAGGGAGTATCTTCTGCGGGGCGGATTTCTGGTGGTGGACGATTTCCACGGTTCCTGGGAGTGGAACAATTTCTACCAGCAGATCAAGAAGGTATTCCCGGAATACGAGCCGGTGGACCTCCCTCTCTCTCATCCGGTCTTCCACTGCTATTACGACATCGACGAGTTGATCCAGATTCCGGGAATCCAGTACCTGTTCTACGGAAAAACCTGGGAGAAGGGCGGATACGACGCGCGTTACATGGGGATCATGGATGAGCGGGGGCGCCTGATGGTGATGATCAACCACAACGTGGATCTCGGAGATGCCTGGGAGTGGGCCGAAGTGGAGGAGTACCCCCGGAAATACGCCAATCTGGCCTTCCAGTTGGGGATCAACTACATCGTCTACGCCATGACCCACTGACGCCGGTAGGGGCGCCCCTTGTGGGTGCCCTCTTCGGTCCAAACCGGAGCAAGGCGGGCCCAAACGAAGTGCGGGGAGAGGGGGAACTGCCCGGGGTCATCCCGCCGGTCTCCCGGCTTCATTCGAAGTTTGATTCCGGATAAGGAAACGATCAGGGGGCGAAGTTGTAGCTGAGGCCGACGTGGAACTGCCAGTGGTGCAGCCGGCCGCTTGCCGGCAGAGCCAGGCCGGCACCTTCCTCCGGGGAGGCCGTGCGGGGAAGACCGTAGTCGGGGACTCCCGTGATCCGGTCCCGAACCTCGAACCGGAGACCCCAGGGTCGATCCAGATGGAGTTTGACGCCAGCGCCCATCTCGCCGGCCAACTTCCAGCGGTTCTTGAGACTCACGCTCTGAGCCAGGGATTCGGGATCATCCGACGGCTGAAACAGCGACGCCCCGATGCCGGCCACCGCGTACGGAACGAATCTGCCCCGCTTCCAGCCCTGAGGATAGACCAGAAGGCTATAGACAATCCCATGGACGTAGTGGGCCCGCTCCGGCGCCGGCGTTTCCGGCGTCAAGTTGCCGGCACCGAGCGGGAGACTGCCGATGCCGTAGCGCATCTCGGCGCCGAACCTCTCCCCCAGGTTTTCGATCACTCCGAATCCGAGTGAGTAGCCCGCGTCGTAGCCGAGCGAAACCAGGGAGGATCCACTTCCCGTCTCCGCGGGGCCGAAGGTCCGGTCGGACAGGAATCCGGCCCCGGCCAGGACCGAGAATTCCCACTTCCTGGGATGGGAATCGGGTGAAGCCTGAGCCAGGATCGGCTGGCCGATCCAGCCGGCGAAGACCACCGCGAGGCACCCCTTGCTGAGAAAAGAGGAAAGAGAAACGAGGCAAGAGAGAGGAGGAAGAGGTGGTGATTTTCTTGCAGCGAGGAAGAGCACGGAAAACGACGTTGTCGAATCGGCTCGAGTCAGTCTGACCGGAGGTTTCGTTTTTCCCACGAACTTGCCCGACCCCGGACGGGACGCAACGCCGGCCGAATGCCGCGGCGGCTCTCGCCACGGATCTTCGAAGGCCGTCATTCTATAACAGGAAGATGCGGGGACCGCCTCGAAAGACGAGGCTGAATCATTGGCAAGGGCCAGGTTCGCGACGTTTTCCCTCGCGGAATCTCCGATCCTTCCGCCGGGTCATCTCGTCGTACTTTTCCACCTGCTCCGGCCTGAGGAGGGCTCGAATTCGACTCCGCGCCCGAGTCCGGATCTCTTTATGCTTTCGGGAAGCCTCGTCGGCTGCTTCACGGAACGATTTCCGGGTCGCCTCCACGATCTGGCGAACCTGGGTTTCCTGGTCCGGGTCCAGATCCAGAGCCTGATCCAGGCGTTGGAGGAACCGCGACCCATTGCGGCGGGGCTGTCCCGGCTCTCGTGCCGACGGCCGCCGATCCGGCCCGCCTCCGGCATGGAAGTGGCCCGGCCGGATCAAGACATAGCTGAGGCCACCCCCGACGAAGCTGCCTGCGAGAAATACGAAGATGATCCAGAAGACGGCCTTAGTTCGATTCGTCAATGATCCAACCCCCTTCCGACGACAGCCTCAAGGAATTGACGGTGTATTCCAGGGAGGCCTCCTCGGGCAGGCTCTCCAACGGAGTCAAGTTCAGGTCAACCGGCTGGGCAAGCTGATAAAGCAGCACGGAAACGGCTGCCATCAGTGCGATCAAGCCGGGAGCCAACTGTCGCGCGGCCCGTTCCAGGAAGAGGGCGAACGGCACCACCCGCCTTTCCTCCGCCAGCCGGGCCACGGTCCGGGCAAAATGGGCCGGAGGCTCCACCCGGGGCAAGTGTTCCAGGTGAAAACGAAACAGGCGAAAGGCCCGCAACTCCCGGCGGCACCGGCCGCATGACTTCAGATGTTCCTCATCCAGGGCCTCGGTCGGCTCCAGGTCTTCGAACCGAATGTGTTTCCGATTCATGTTTTCAACGTTTCTCCGCTGGAAAGGACCCGAGACAGAGCCGCAAGCAGGCGCTTGCGCGTGCGGCAGACCCGGATTCGAGCCGCCACCTTGCTGCTTCCCAGGGCCTTGGACACCTCATCATATCCGAATCCCTCCACCTCCCTGAGCAGGAACGCGGTTCGATCCTTGTGAGACAGACGGCGCATGAGCTGGTCCAAGAGTTTGAGGCATGATCTGGATTCCGCCTCCGTCATGGCGGCGGTGCCGACAGATACGTCGTGTAGGGACCGGATTCTCCGCTCCTCGTCTTCGGTGAAGTTGGAGAATACCTCCACCCTGGAACTCCGTCGCTTTCTCAATACGTCGCGGCATTGATTGACCGTGATCTTGGCGATCCAGGCCTTCAGCGGGCGGCGCCGATCAAATCGGCCCAGGGAGTTGAAGACCTTGAGAAAGATTTCCTGAGCCACATCTTCCATTTCCTGCCGCCGGCCCAGTTGATGGTAGATGATGCTGAAGACCAGCCGCTGGTAGCGCTGGACGATCTGCTCGAAAGCATACGGCGCACCCTCGAGGCTGGCAATGACCAACTCGGCATCGCTCTTCTCCATCCTCCAACCTAGAGTACGTACCGATTGGGCCACTGTTTCACTTCAGGTTACGGCCGCGGCCGGCTACGTTTCCGGGCGACCAGGGTAATGATGCCGGAGCGGCGCACCACTCGTTCCAGCAGCGCGCACAGGGGCAGGATGGGCTTGAGCGAATAGTAGGGAGCCCGGGAACCGAAGCGGCTTTCCGACCAGTTGACCAGGCTGTGCTTGAGGCAGTGAAAGCCGATGATCCTGGAAAAACCGAGTTGATCCCGAACCTCGAAATCCTCCGGTTCCAGCAGCAGCGCCAGGGAGCGCGGAGAATAGTGGAACAGGTGGCGGGGCACGTCATCGAACGCATACCAGTGCCGGCGAAAGATCCGGGCCTGCAAGCTGCTCAGGTTGGGCAGGGAGATGATGAGCCAGCCCTCCGGCCGCAGCAGATCCCGGACCCGCCGCATCACCCGGCTCGGGTCCGGAAGATGCTCCAGCACGTGCCAGAACGTAATCGCGTCGAAGGATCCCGGTTTCAGTCGACTCGAGAAAAGGTCCCCGATCACGAAATCGATGTCCGGAATCCGCTCCCGGACCAACTCAACGACTCGCCGGGAAGGCTCGAGCCCGGTTCGCCGCCAGCGCCCGCCATCCAGACCCCAAAGAAACTTGCCGTCCCCGCAACCCACGTCCAGCAGGGATCCCCCCCGCAGGTAACGTTCCAGCAATCGGACCTTCTCGGCCTCCTGACGCCAGGAGCGGGCTGACACCAGTTGCCCGGATTGAAACCGATCCAGGGTCTTGACCACATCCCCCCAATATCCGGGAGGGTAGTACGCCATCAGATCCTTCTCACCGGGTGAGGGTTCGGTTCGGCCGAGTCCGCAGGAGCGGCAACGGACGATCTCCCAACTCTGGTCCACGATCTTGCGGAGGCGGTCCGGAACGGCGCAGAAATGCTCCCACTCGGGAGATCGACAGATGGGACAGGGGTCCATGGCGATATACCGGTCCTTCGCAATAACCGTCACATCACTCGACCGGCGCTGAATTTCGACCGGCGGACAAGATGGTCGGCGAGAAGAATCGCCCCAACACGAGCACAGACGCCGCCAAGTCTTGATGATTTCCGATTTCGATGCGTCCCGGTGTTTTCACTGCGGACTGCGGAAGCGGCTTTCAGTGTATCATTCGGACTGATGTACCGGGGTCGCTACGCGCGTCTGTTTCTGCTGATCTTCTCCCTGCCCGTTTTCTACTACGTGGTGCAGATTTTCCGGCCCTTTCTGCTGCCGGTCGCGCTGGCCGCCGTGCTGGTGAGCCTTTGTTATCCCGCCTTCGACTGGATCCGCCGGAGGCTGAAGGGCCGCAGCGGATTGGCGGCGCTGGTCACCTGCCTGGGGATGACGGCTCTCATCCTCCTGCCTTTCGCCCTGATTCTGACCCAGGTGGCGACCCAGGCGAAGGAGATCTACGACAAGTTCCAGTCTGCTCTGGACCAGCAGGAGTGGGACGGCCCCTTCTGGCAACTGGGCGACGACCTGATTCCGGATCGAATGCGGCAATTCGTGGAACGGTACGTCGACTTGGACCAGGTCGGTTTGGACCATTTCAACCTGGGGGAAGGGTTGGCCACGCTGCTGGAAAAAATCAGCCTGTTCCTGCTGGAGCACAGCTCCGAACTGGTGACCGGACTTCTCAGTTTCGTCACCAGTTTCCTGATCATGCTGGTCACCATGTTCTTCCTCTTTCGGGACAGTGCCCGCCTGACCCGGGATTACAGGCACCTCTCACCCCTCTCGGACGAGTACCAGCATCAGATCATGACCACGTTTCGCCAAGTCGCCTCGGCCACGGTGGTCGGGAGCCTGGTCACGGCGGTGGTTCAGGGAATTGCCGGAGGCCTGGTCTTCTGGATCGTGGGCATCGACCAGGCGATATTCTGGGGCTCGCTCACGGCCTTCTTCTCCCTGGTTCCCATCGTGGGAACCGCGCTGGTCTGGGTTCCCTGGGCGATTTATCTCCTGAGCACCGTCTCGGGTGCGAGCGGCTTCGTGTTCATCGGGCTCTTCCTTCTGGTCGGGCTCCTCGACAACGTGGTCCGGCCCTTCTTCATCGAGGGCAGGGTGAAGATGCACAGTCTGCTGGTCTTCTTCTCCCTGATGGGAGGGGTTTCCTACCTGGGGTTGCCGGGCCTCATCTTCGGCCCCATCCTGGTGGCTCTCGGACTGTCGTTCCTGGAGCTCTTCCAGCTCGAGTTCGGACAGAACGCGACCGATCGGCCGCCCGAATGAACACCTACGGCCGCTGGATCGAGCGCCGGGAACGGATCCTGACGTTGCGCGATAGAAGCCGCCGCATCCTGCCCTTCAACTGGGGCCTGGAGTGTCTCGGCGACGCGGGCGACGGCGATCCCCTCTCCCAGGTGAAGAAGTACGCCCGTTCGGCACTGGCGGACCATCGATTCTACGCGAGCACGCCTCCGCGGAATCTCTGGCGGTCCGGCGACCATCTCACTTTCGAGACTCCGGTCGAGAGCGCCTACCCCGTCAACAATACGGTCCATGCCCGGATCTTTCCGGGTCCGGATCGGCGCCGGGCCGTGATCGTGGTTCCCCAGTGGAACGCGGCCGCCACCAGCCACGTGGGACTCTGCCGGCTGTTGACACACCTGGGCATCACGGCGGTGCGCCTGTCTCTGCCCTACCACGAACGCCGGATGCCCCCGGGGGAAGTGCGGGCCGAACACATGGTGAGCCCCAACATCGGCAGGACCCTTCAGGCCACGCGCCAAGCCGTGCTGGAAGTGCTCCAGGTCGCACGCTGCTCCGGGACGAGGGCTACGAGCACGTGGGCGTCATGGGAACCCAGCATCGGCTCCTGCGTCACCTTCCTGGCCTTCGTCCACGACCCTCTCATCCAGACCGGCGTGTTCAACCACGTCTCCTCCTCCTTCGCCAGGTGGTCTGGACCGGACTGGCCACCCGATATGTCCGCTGGGGTCTGGAAGGCTACATCGCTCGGGACGACCTGGAGCAGTGCTGGGCGCCCATCAGTCCCTGGTACTTCATTCCCCGGCTCCGGAACTCCCAGCGGTCCCATCTCCTGATCACCGCCCGCTACGATCTGACCTTCATCCCGGAACTCTCGCAACAGGTCTTTCTGCAATACCGGAGCATCGAATCCCGTATGATCGGGTCGTGCTGCCTTGCGGCCACTACACGACGGCCCCGATTTCCCTTCATCTGCATGGACGCCTGGGCACATCTGCCGTTACCTGAAACCGCCATCTGGGGCGCCGCCAATGACCACGAACCTGCTGCTCACGGGACATCCGGGAATCGGGAAGACCACCTTGGTCCAACGGACTGTCGAGCGTCTCGGCCATCTGGCCCTGAGTGGCTTCTACACGGAGGAGATCCGCACCCGGGGCCGCCGCATGGGTTTCGGGCGGTGGCCCTGAACGGGACTTCGGGAGTGTTTGCGCACCGGGACTACCAGACCACCTCCCGATATCGGCTGGGACCCTACGGCGTCCACCCCTGGATGCTGGAGAACCTGGTCCTGCCTCATCTGGACTGGAAGCGGAAGCGGCCGGACCTCATGGTGGTGGACGAGATCGCCAAGATGGAGTTCCTCTCCCGGCCCCTGCGGGAGACGATACTCGAGCTCCTGGATTCACCCTGTCCGGTTCTGGGGACCATCTCGCTTCGCGGCGCCGGCGTCCTGAAACGCATTCGGGACCGGGAGGACGCGCTCCTCATCAAGGTGACGTCAAAGAACCGGTCGTTTCTGCACGGGGAGATCATCCGACGTCTGGATCGGATCCTGGCACGGGCATCGCGAACAGCTGAGATGTGACGGTGGGAAGTCGGGGTTCCGGCGGTCGCCCCACTTTCTGCTCCATCTGTCGGGATGCAAACCCGTTCCAAATCCGCGGCGAGACTCGACACCGGGAGACCCCCACCGCTTACAATAGGCCTCGAAGGAAATGACCAGGTTTTTACGTTCTTCTGGCGGGGCAACTTCTGGCGGGCTCTGTGGCTCTCGGCTACAAGCCGGTGGAGATCCGCGCGAAAGCAGCCAAGCAGTACGCGTCCCATCAGGAATTCCAGAATCTGGTCATCGCCGCCTACCCCTGCGACACCCGGTACAAGGCCCGACAGTTGTTCGGCACCGACAAGTTCGGCAAGAAGCGGGATTCTCCCCGGTGCTCATCGTGGTGGAAAACAACAACGATTTCGTGGTGAGCCTGGAGGGCCGGGCCATCTTCCTGATCGATTCCGCCGGGACCCGGCATCGTCCGCTACACTACCTGGACGTGCTGGCGGACCTGAACAACAAACGGCGGCCCCCGATCTCAACCATCGAACCTCCGGGCCCGGGGCGCCGCGGCTCCCGGCCCGTAAAAGTCGCCAGCGAAGAGATGCTCGCCGACTTCGAGCAGAAGGACTTCGGCGAAAAGCTCATCGCGCCGTACACCAGGGACTTCGGCGTGGTCTTCTATGAAATTCCCTGGGACGGATGGGACCTGTCCAAGAGCCGCTTCTATCTCCCGGACGTCTACAATTTTTCGGCCAAGGAACCTCTGGTCTTCTTCGAGTTCGAGATCCGATATCCAAGTTCCGGACGGTAGAATCCTCCCATGAAGACGGATGCGGACCCCACCGGGGAAAGCTGGAATATTCCACGCGTCCAGTTCCGGCAGGAGACCTTGCCCAACGGCCTCCAGGTCATTCTGCGGCCCAGCCGGCGGGTCCCCCTGGTTCATATCAGCCTCCATTACCGGGTCGGCTCCTGCTACGAAGTCCCCGGGCTTTCCGGTCTGGCCCACCTCTTCGAGCACATGATGTTCCAGGGGTCCCGGAACGTCGGCAAGAACGAACACGGCAGTTACGTGGACGAGGCGGGGGGACGCTGGAACGCCACCACCAGCAAGGACCGGACCGCCTACCACGAAACGCTGCCGTCCAACGGTCTGGACCTGGGGCTGTGGCTGGAGGCGGACCGCATGAACTCCCTGGAGGTGACTGCGGAGAATTTCGAGAACCAGAGGCAGACGGTCATCGAGGAGAAGAAGCAGAGTTACGACAACCGGCCCTACGGGCGCGCTTTCCTGAGACTGGACGACCTGGCCTACGAGAGCTGGGAATACGCCCATCCCATCATCGGCGCGGTCGAAGATCTGAAACGAGCGACCCTGGCCGACGCCAGGGAGTTTCACCGGACGCACTACGGACCGGGAAACGCCGTGCTGGTCCTTTCGGGAGACCTGCAGGAAGCCGGCGCCCTGGAGTCGATCCACCGGTACTTCGGGCCGATTCCGGATCGGACTCGTTCCGGCCGGCCGGGGTTCCGGGAGCCGGCTCAACAGGAGGAGAAACGAGAGACGATCCGGGATCCCCTGGCCGTGCTCCCCCTGGTCATCATGGGTTACCACATGCCACCCGTGGGGAGTCCAGAGTACTACGCCCTCAGCGTCCTCGCCCTGCTGCTGACGGACGGCTCCTCCTCGCGCCTCTACCGCCAACTGGTCTACGAACGGAACTGGGTCGCCGGACTGTCGGCCGGGCCCAACCAGTACCGTGGCCCGGGTATGTTCGACATCTTTATGCAGATTCAGGACGGAGTCGCGGTCGACCCGGTCCTGGACCTGGTGGAGGGTGAGCTGGGTCGGCTCTGCCGGGAGGTAGTGACTCCTGAGGAGTTGGACAAGGCCCGCAATCAGCTCGCGTTTCGCTTCGTCCGCCGGTTGGAAAAGGTTTCGGACGTGGGAGAGATCCTGGCCCACCACGCCGTGTTTCACGGAGACGCCGGGGAAATCAACCGGGAATGGTCCCGGTACACCGAGACGACTCCCCAGGATATTCTCCGGGTGGCCGCCGAGACCTTCCGCCCGGAGAACCGCACCCTGCTGCTGGTGGAGCCGGGACAGGATTGAATTCGAGGTTGCACCATTGCCGGCAGGCGAGACGCGGACGACGAAGATCATGAGGATGGACCAGCCACCACCGATAGCGCCGTTGCCGAAACCCGGCTATCCGCAGATTCCGGATGCCGTCCTGGGGAACGGGCTTCGGGTTCTGACGGTCGAGGAATTCGCCCTTCCCAAGGTCTCCCTCTGCCTGGCCTGGCCCACGGGCCGCACCTCCGATTCCACCGGAAACCTGGCCCTGACGAGTCTGGCCATCGAGCTTTTGGAAGAGGGAACCGAGACCCGTTCCGCCCGTCAGATTGCGGATCTTCTGGACCAACTGGCGATCCACTACGGCACTCAGGTCCGGATGGAGCAGAGTCGGATCACCCTGACCGTGTTGGCCCGTTACCTGGAGCCGGCCCTGGAATTGCTGGCGGACCTGGTGTTGCACCCGGCATTCCCGGAAGAGGAATTGGAGAAGGCCCGGAGCCGCTGGAGAAGCCACCTTCTGTCCCAGCGGTCCCAACCGGCGTTCCTGGCCGGGGAGCGGAGCCATGCGGCTCTCTACCGCGGCCACCCCTATTCGCGAGTCTCGTTCCCCGTGGCCCACGTGGAGGCGGCGGACCGTGACGCGTTGTGCCGTATTCACCGGCGGCTATTGGCGCCTCAAGGAGCCCTGCTTGCCTTCTCGGGAGCCGTGAAACCGGATCGGGCGACAGGTTTGGCCGATCGTTACCTGGGATGCTGGAGGGGAGAGGTGTCCCAGCCGGACCGCGCCCAGCTGCCGCCGGCCCCGGAATCACGCCGAGTGTTGCTGGTTCACCGGCCCCATTCCGTCCAGGCCCGGATCGTGGTGGCCGGTCGCGGACTGCCTCGGGGCCACCGGGACTCGACGCCCCTGTTCCTGGCCAACCAGGTCCTGGGGGGCAGCGCCAGCTCCCGTCTCTTCCTGAATCTGAGGGAGGAAAAGGGCTATACCTACGGGGCCTACAGCACCGTGAAGTGGTACCGGCGCGACGGGGTCATCCTCATCGGTGCCGACGTGCGGAGCGACGTCGCGGCCGAGTCGGTGGTGGAGAGCCTGAAGGAGATGGAGCGCCTGAGGCGGGAACCCCCGGGCTCTCGGGAGCTGAATCGTTGCCGGGCGGAACTGGCCGGCCGATTCATCCGCTTCCTGGAGACTTCCGATTCGGTGGCCCACCTGGAAGCCAGCCGGCGCTTGGACGGCCTCCCGGAAAACTACTACCGGAACTACGTCCAGCGATTGCAGCGGGTCACTCCGGATACGATCCAAGAGACGGCTCGAACCTACCTGGATCCGGAACGGACCGTCATCACGGTGGTGGCCGACCGTTCCCAGGTAGAGGAGGACTTGGCCCGTTTAGGCCCCGTCTCCGTCTACGACACGGACGGGAACCGGCTGGAGTAGCCAAATCAGAACACTGGGAATTCACCAACGAATCTCCCTCAGGCCGGTTTCTTGACGGGAAGCCGGGCGGGGGCGACGATGTTTTCGAGGAGCCTATGTCCAAGGAAGATCACTACTTTAAGGGAATGGACCTTTTCGCCGATGACCGCATGGACGAAGCCGTCGCCGCCTTCGACCGGGCGCTGGAAGAGGACGCCAACTACGGCGACGCTCTGCACGCCGCAGCCATGTGCTGCTACCACAACCAGGATCTGGAGAAGGCGCTCCAGTACGGCCTGCGCTACCGGGACGTGGAGCCGGACAACCCGCTGGCCTACACCAGTTTGTCCATGTTCTACCACGCGAAGGGTTGGATCCAGGAAGCGGAGGACATGGGCGCCAAGGCCCAGGCGGCCGCCCTCAAGCAGGCCCAATCCTGAATTTCCGGAATATAGATCGGGAAACCCTTTCCGGACCCATCTCAGCGAGTTTGGGGCGCTTCGTAGAGCACGATTGGCGGCGCGTTCATGCCCGCGTCGACAGCCACACCGATCCCGGCTCCCACTGCCGCTCCGATTGGCGTCAGGGACAACACCCACAGAGGTTTCGCACGTCGTTCTGCAATCACGTACGCGGCAGCAATTGCGCAGATAAACCCGGCCCCGACGGCAGCCCCCGTCTTGGCGCCGTTGGCCACACCATCTCTGGGACGGATGGTAATGGTTTGAATGTCCGCTCTCGGTATGACCGCCCGGGCAGAGTAGGTCGCCAGTGTGAGGTTCAAATCGGTCAGCCCGCTGAAGTTCCCTCTGATTCGATCGCCGTTTTTCAATTCAACGGTGATTGGCCACGCGACAGCCAGACTGGCAACCTTCTCCCAACGTCCTGGGATCACCTCCGCACTAGCCGATAGTGACAGCAGTGCCGCCAACGTAGCGGAGATCGTATGGATCCGGAAAGAGTTCATCACTGAGTGCATCACCGAAACACCTCCTTTGCGCCAGGCAGAGACCACGCGAGTCGCGTTGCCCGTGGTCAGGGAGCTTCGTAACGCACGATCTCCAAGGGTCTGGTGGCGGCATCTCCTGCTGCTCCGAGCCCGGCCCCGACTCCTGCCCCGACGCCACCGAGCAACAAGAGAGCTCCCAATGCACCCTCTCCACCACCGTGCTTGAGAATCAGGCCCAAGGCGATCCCCGCCCCGATCCCGAACCCGACTCCCGCGCCGATCCCGGCCCCGTCCCCCACACCGTCTTCCGGCCGAATCGTAATGGTCTCGATGTCCTCTTTCGGAATCACTGCGCGGGAGAAGTGACTCACAACCATAACGGCGGTGGCGGAAAGGCCCTCGTAATGACCCTTGATTCGATCTCCGTCCTTCAGTTCCACGGTAATGGGAGATGAGACCGCCAGAGCCGAGACCTTTTCCCATCGCCCCGGAATCACCTGCGCTTGCAACGGCAGTGAGATCAGTCCCGTCAGGGCCACAGAGATCGCTTGAATCCGGTACGACTTCATCCTTGAATTCATCATTACAACGCCTCCTTCTTCACAGGAGATGCGATTTCTCGGCGGGAATTGGCTCACCAACTCAGGTGGTCCGATGCCGCACCATGATTTCGTCCAGGTTGTCAGGGAGCTTCGTAGAGTACGATGGGCACGGGCTTCTCGAGGGCATCGCCCGCAGCGCCAAGCCCCGCCCCGATTCCGAAACCAATTCCGGCCATCATCAATATGCCCAGCGCATTCGCTCTCTCATACGACTTGGCATACCAGGCGGCGGTCCATACACTCATGATCCCGGCTCCAATCCCGCCTCCGATCAGAGTACCGTTGGACAGGTTGTCCACCGGTTGAGTCGTGATCGTCTCTATGTCCTCTTTGGGAATCACCGCCCGGGAGAAGTGGGTTACGAGCATGACGTCCGTGTCGGAAAGGTCTTCGTAGTGACCCTTGATTCGATCCCCGTCCTTCAGTTCCACCGTTATGGGGGACGCCACCTGCAGGGCCGAGACCTTTTCCCAGCGCCCTGGAATTACCTGCGCCTGCAACGGCAGTGAGATCAGCCCCACCAGAACCAAAGCCACGAGCTGGGTCCGATACGATTCCATCCTCAAGTTCAACATCGCGCTACCTCCTTTCACAGGGGAATGCGAATTTGGCTCGGAAATCGGCTCACGCTCGTTGGCAGTACTGGTGACTTGTTCCTATAATGTGTCCTTTCCTCCACTGGGAGCCGGCGTAGCTCAACGGTAGAGCGGCGCATTCGTAATGCGTAGGTTGGGGGTTCAATTCCCTTCGCCGGCTCCATTATTCTTGTCGGGCGAATACGGCCTCAGGGTCTTGGATCAATTCGGATCGAGATAGAGGAGACGACATGTCAGGTTGGAGCCGTTGCTGTCGATTGCTGCTGGTGTTGGCCGTGACGGCGGGGTGCGGACCGTCCGGCGCCAAGCTGGTTTCGGTCCAGAAGATCTGGGACGAGGCTCCCCACAACGCCTTCACCGACCTGGTGCGGTTCCAGGACCGGTGGTATTGCACCTTCCGCGAAGCTAAAGACCACACCTCCCATGACGGTTCCGTCCGAGTGATCACTTCCGCCGATGGGGAGAACTGGTCTTCCGCCGTCCATATGCCGCCTGAACCGGGAAGCGACCTGAGAGATCCAAGCTCGTGGGCACTCCTGACGGGAGGCTCATGCTTATGGCCGCGGAGCGGAGGTCGTTGGGCGGCGATCAGGAGGAATACAATCCTGGGTCTCCTTTTCCGAGGACGGAAAGGAATGGACTCCCCGGGAGCCGGTGGGCGAGCGGGATTTCTGGCTCTGGAGGGTGACCTGGCTTGCGGGAACGGGCTACGGGGTCGGCTACACGACCAGGGATTCGTACAGCCATCGCAACAGTCAGGAGGAGTTCGCCCGGCTCTACAAGACCGAAGACGGAATCCAGTTCGAGACCCACGTGAACGTCTTCTTCAGCCGCGGCTACCCCAACGAGTCGGCCATCGTCTTCCGCGAGGACGGAACGGCCGTCTGCCTCTTGCGGCGGGACGGAAAGACCGACAACTCGGCCCAGGTGGGCGTCTCGGAGCCGCCCTACACGCTGTGGAACTGGAAGGATTCGGGTCAGCGAATCGGCGGCCCCAACCTGATCTCCCTCCCCGACGGGCGGCTGGTGGCCTCCGGACGGCTCTATCTTCCCGACGGGGAGAGAAGAACCCTCCTCTGGTCGCTGGACCCCGAGGCCGGGACCGTCTCCGAGCTGATCCGCCTACCTTCCGGAGGGGATACCAGCTACGCCGGGATGGTGTGGCACGAGGGACTGCTCTGGCTCAGCTACTACTCTTCGCACGAGGAGAAGACGAGCATCTACCTGGCCCAGGTGGACATCCCTAAACCCGAACCGGTGGAAATTTCGGGGTATTAGTCGCGGGTTCCGGGTCGGCGACGAGGAGGAAGAGGGAGACAGGGATGTCCCCCTCCTGGCGCTCCTTCTTTTTCTCAGAACCCGAAGATGGCATCGACGTTGCCCCGCAGCACTTGGCGCCCCAACTTCAGGGCCCTTTGCTCCGACCAGCCCCGATCGATGACGAACCGCTCGCCCAGCACCTTGGCCAAGGCTCGCTTGTACATGGCGAACTTGGGCAACGCGAACTCCAGCTTGTACATGTCGCTGTAGTAGCCGATCTGCTTGGTGGCGGGCACGGTCTCCAGTCGGGCCGCCAGATCCCCTTCCAGAAAGGCCGGGACGTTGGAGTACCACCAATGCCCGTGGGTCACCACGTTGGGAAAGATCCAGGCGTAGCTGGTCAACTCCTGATTGGTGACGCTGGCCAGCACCGAAACCGGGAACGTCACCTGGGGAAAGGTATTGAACAGTTCGCGGTACTGAATCAGGGAGACGCGGCTGTCATAGAGGTCCTGGCCCTGAAAGACGCCCGCTTCGTAGACGCCCCGGTTGACTCCGATCATCAAGTCGAAAGGCAGACCGAACTCGGCACAGAATTCGGCGATGGTCCAGAAGACGTAAAGGGACCACACCCGCCGCGAGTCGCCGTCGTCTCTACCCCTCAGGATGCCTTCCAGCGCCCTGGCCGCCTCTCCTGCCGAGATCCTCTCCGGCGTGAAGTCGGGCGGCAGCGAGATGGCCACGGCCCGGGCGTTGCGCGAGGTGAAGTGCTCGAACAGGGTACCCAGGGCGCTGCGCAAGTCCGCGGGGGCGTGTAGGGAGACCCCCGTCGCTCCTTCCAGGCGCCCGCGCACCGCCGAATCGGCAAGGCCGAACACCAGCTCGTCGGTCCTGAGGCAGGGGACGTAGAGTTGCGTGTCGAACCCCTCTAAGAGGTCGTCGAAATCGCTGGTCAAAAACACCCGCCGGAGCCGGCTCCTCCGGAGCACGTCCTGTTCCCAGGTCTCCGAGGACATGAGGCTCTCAGACGCATCGTAGACCCCCTCCCAGTTGTCGAGCGTGATCCGGTCGCCGTCGAAGCCCAACAGCGACTGGGCCATTTCCACCAGCCAACTGTACTGCACCGTATTCTCCACCGGCCCCAGATGGGCGATCAGCCGCGCCGTCTTTTCCCGGGGTCCGATATCGGGGTCCTCGATCTGCTCTCTGGGCATGCCGGCGGAATGGGCCAGCTCCGTGTAGTAGTGATATCCCAGGATGTCGGCCAACGTTTTCGCAGCGGGCCGGTGAGGGTCGATGTGGGTGTGGGGATCGATCAGCCACATCGCGTCCAGCTGTTCAAAGATCCGTTGTCGGAGTTCCAGGGACATGACTTGTCGACTCGGTCGGGGCGAGTCTCCGATCCGCTCGATGGGCGGCGGTGAAGATCAGCCGGGCGGGACGGTCACCCGTTATTCCAGATAGAGAAACTCGTTGGTGGCAAAAAGGGTCTGACAGAGGTTGGACAACGCCGCCTGGGACGCCTTCTGCGGGGAGGCGTTGGCCAGAACGTAGTTGCGCTCCTGCTTCCGGAGATGATCCCGGCCGATCTGAATCTCCTCCGGTTTGGGTTGCCGGGATAAAGTCAGAAGGTACGCCATCCAGACTCTCTCTTCGGGACTTTCGCCGGCCAGATCCCGGACCCTCCGGGCCAGATGGCCGGCCTCCTCCACCAGGAACGGATCGTTCATGAGGGTCAGCGACTGGATCGGAGTCACCGAGTTGACCCTGCGAGTGCAGTTGACCGTGATCTTGGGATAGTCGAAGGCCTCCAGAAAATTGAGTGGGTAGTTTCTGCGAGCCAGGATGTAGAGGCTGCGGCGAAACGGGTTCCGGGTGTTCGGTTCCTCGCCCCCCACGGTCTGCAGGCCCGAAGCGTCGAACTCGAGGAGCGCCGGCGTCCCTCCCAGACTCCGGTCCAATCTTCCGCTGGCCGCCAGGATGGCGTCGCGGATGGTCTCCGCCTCCAGACGCTTCAGGTTCATGCGCCAAAGGAGGAGGTTCTCCGGATCCACCGTCTCGCCGGGCGCTCCGTCCGGCCGGCGCAAGGCTTGCCGATAAACGCTGGAGGTCGCGATCATTCGCATCAACCGCTTCAGGGACCAGCCGTTCTCCATGAAGTCCACCGCCAGCCAGTCCAGCAGTTCGGGTGGGTGGGAGGAGAACCGTTGCGGCCGAAGTTCCCGGGAGTGGCGACGATCCCCCGACCCAGCAGGTGGTGCCACACCCGGTTGACCATGACCCGGGCCGTCAAGGGATGGTCGCGGCTGGTCAGCCACTTGGCCAAGCCCAGGCGGTAGCCGTTGGTTTCTCCTTGAGTCTCCTCCGGTTTCCGGATGGTGTCCTGACCGGGCGGGCTCAGGACCGACAGGCCACCGGGCGTCACGCGGGGTCCCGGAGACTCGATGTCTCCCCGCTGCAGCAGACGGGTCACGGGGGCAGGTCCCACGTCGAACAGGGCCTGGATTTTGTTGAAGCTGCGCCGATACCCCTCGAGGGTATCGATCTTTTTCTTGAAACCTGCCGCTTCCGCTTTGTGTTCCTCGGTCAGAGCCTTGTCCACTTCCTCCGGTTTCACCTCCAGCAGAGTCGCAAACTTCTCCGCCAGGTACTTCTGGACCTCGCCGCGCTCCTCCTCGGACGTCTGCCATGCGGTCTTCAGATCGGACCGAATCTCATCTGAGACCTGCTCGAGCTTCTGGTCCAGCAGCATTTCCTCGTAAGGCTTGCGCAGGTCCGCCAGCTTTTCCTTCAGCTTCTTCTGGGGCGCGTCGATCTCGGCATTGTGGCCCTCGATGGCCTCCTGGTCGGAACGGGAGACGTCGGAAGGAAGCGGTCCTTGGGCTGCTTCCAGCGCATGGGGTTGTACGCGGGGGTGAAGACCGACATCAGCCGGTAGTAGTCGCGCTGGGGAATGGGATCGAACTTGTGGGAGTGGCAGCGGGCGCAGCCGACGGTGAGAGCCAGCATTCCGGTGGAGACCCGCTCCACCAGGTCGAAAATGACCGAGTATCTCTCGCCCGGCAGATTGACGATATCCGAGTCGGTCCGGTCCATGCTGCTGCGCATGAAGCCGGTGGCGGTCAGAAGCCGTACCGTCTCCGGCGTGTATTCCTGGACCGAACGCCAGTCGACCAGCTCGTCGCCGGCTAGCTGTTCGGTCAGGAAACGGTCATACGGCTTGTCTTGATTGAGGGCCTCGACCACCCAGTCCCGGTACCGCCACATCCCCTCGAAGAGGCTCGTGGTGTGAAGATCGTTGTCGAATCCGGTGATGTCGGTGTAACCCATCAGGTCCAGCCAGTGGCGGCCCCAGCGCTCTCCGTAATGGGGAGACTCCAGGAGCCGGTTCACCAGTAGCTCGTAGGCATCCGGCCGGGGGTCCGACAGAAACTTCTCCATCTCCTCCGGCGTAGGAGGCAGACCGGTGAGATCGAAGTAGGCGCGGCGCATCAGTGTCGGCCGCGATTCCTCGGGGGAGAGGCCCAGACCCTTGACCTCCAGTTTGGCCAGGACGAAGGCGTCGATGGGAGTCCGCACCCGGCCCTGGTCCCGGACTTCAGGCACCGGAGCCGCCTCCGGCTTGCGGAAAGCCCAGAAACTCCGATCCTCCTCGGTGATGGGAGGCGCTTCCGCGAGACTGAAGGTCTCCCGCTCTTCGGTGATGAGATCGGGTCCGAAGCGGGACGAATCGATCCAGGCTCGCAGACTGTCGATGTCCTGTTCGGTGAGGGGGGATCCGACTCCTGGCGGCGGCATGCTCCCGCTCGAAACCATGCGGATCAGGATGCTCAGCTCGGAAGCCCCCTCCACTACGACAGGCCCGTTCTCGCTTCCCTTGAGGGTGGCCTCCAGCGTCCTCAGATCCAGGCCTCCCGGAGCGGGTTCCTGGCCGTGACAGGCAAGGCACTTGGCTTCGAAGATGGGCAGCGCCTGGTGGTTGAACCGCTCCACCTGATCCGCAGTGAGGAGGGGCTGAACCTTCTCGTGAGGCGCTCCCGCCTCGATCCAGTCCTTTATGGTGTCGATCTGGGCTTCGGACAGGTCCAGGTTGAACGCCTTGGGCGGCATCTGCCGCGCCGAGACCTTCTGGTAGAGCAGACTCTCCGCGGAGTCGCCCGCCAACAACACCGGACCGTTGTGAGATCCCTTGAAAATCGACTGGGCCGTGCGCAGATCCAGGCCGATCATGGAGGTGCCCCCGTGGCAGGCGAAGCAGTGGGCCGTGAAGATGGGGAGCACGTCCTTTTCGAAAGTGGGCCCTGGAGCGGCGGCCAGCACGGTGGACAAGAGCAGCGGCAACGCCCCCAGCAATCCCATTCTGGATCTCATGGAGGTCAGGCTCCGGGAAGGGGGTGCTCGATGAGGTCGTTCACCACCTTGGCGCCGGTGATGGCCAGGTTGGTGGGCGTCTCCTCGCGGCCGCCGTGGCGGTAGGTCAGCCGGGAATGGTCGATCCCCAACAGGCGATACAACGTGGCCTGCATGTCGGGGCAGCTGACCCGGTTCTCCACCGCCTTGTAGGCGAACTCGTCGGTGGCGCCGTAGGTCAGGCCGGGCTTGAAGCCCCCTCCGGCGAACAGGATGGTGAAGGCGTTCCGGTTGTGGTCCCGCCCGTCCGAGTTCTGCGTGGTGGGAAGCCGCCCGAACTCGCCGGCCCACATGATGATAGTGCTCTGGAGCAGACCCCGGCTCTTCAGGTCCTTGATCAGGGCGGCCGTCGGCTGGTCCGTCTGGGCGCAGATCTTGGCCAGGTTGGTCTTGAGCTTGCTGTGGCTGTCCCAGGGCTGACCCTTGCCCGAGAAGACCTGCACGAACCGGACTCCCGACTCCACCAAACGCCGGGCCATGAGGCAGCGGGTCGCGTACGGGGCGGTCATGGGGTCGTCCAGGCCGTACATCTTCCGGGTGGCCTCAGACTCCTGGGAAAGATCCAGAACGTCGGCCGCCGCCAACTGCATCCGCGCCGCCAACTCGTAGTTCTGGATTCGAGCTTCCAACTCCGACGTCTCCGGGTGATCGACGAGATGCCGTTGGTTGAGACGGGCCAGCAGGTCGAGGCTCTGCCGTTGCACTCCCGGCGGCAGCGGGACGTCCTGCTGAAGGTGATGCACGGGGGTTCCGATGGAGCTGAACTCGACGCCCTGGTAGAGGGCCGGGAGCCAGCCGCTGGACCAGAGGATCTTTCCGCTCACGCTGTACCCCTCCGGGGCCCGGAGCACGACGTAGGCGGGAAGGTTCTGATTCTCGGTTCCCAGCGCGTAACTGATCCAGGAGCCCATCACCGGACGGCCCGGAAAAATTTGGGAAGTCAGGAGATTGTTGAGCCCCTCGGGATGGTTGTTGTGAACCGAGTACATGGACCGGATCATGCAAAGCTCGTCCGCCAAGCCGCTCAGGTGAGGCAACACCTCCGAGATCTCCATGCCCGACTGCCCGTGCTGCTTGAACTCGTAGGGGCAGGGCATGAGGATGTTCAGGTTGTTGGGCTGGTGGATCTCGACGCCGTCGGGATGGGGCTGGCCGGCTCTCCTGGTGAGCTCGGGCTTGGGGTCGAAGAGATCCATCTGGCTGGGCCCCCCGTTCTGCACCAGTTGGATCACCGCCTTGGCCGGACCTGGAAAGTGGCCTTCCCGCGGCTTGAGGTCCATGTAGGGCCGGGGGGTGTCGAGCGCCGGAACCCCTAGCAGGTTCTCGGAATCCAGCAGCCCGGCCAGGGCGATGCTGCCGAAACCGAGTCCGGACCGGGCCAGAAGTTGCCGCCGGGAAATGGAATTCGGTCCCGGAATCTGGAGACTTTCAGGTAAGTTCATGGGATCACCGCCGGGGTAGATATATGATTGAAAGGTACCCCTGAAGCCGAATCCCTGTCAAGCGCCGTTCCGGCCTTGCCGTGGCATCGTCACCCGCTGCATCCCCGCAATGGGACATGTATTTACTATAAATAGTAAATACTGACTCGTATTTTTCTATAGATAGACAAAACTCACCAGAGAGGGATCGGATAGGATCCACGGCGCACCAGTTCCCGAATCTGACTCGTGACCCGGTCCCGGTCCTCGCGGTAGGTGACCCCGAACCAGGAATCGGAGGACCGGAGCACCCGGACCCTCGTCCGGCCGGCGGCGACCAGGTCGTTGACCAGGGTGGGGATCATGAACTCGGCCCCCTCTTCCCCGCCCCGTTCTTCCAGGAATCGGGCGAAAGCCCGTTCCAGATGGCCGAAAATGCTGGGGGTGAACCCCCACATGTTCATGGAGACCAGTTCGTCTCCCGAGAGCGTGTGGACCAGTCCATCCGGATCGGTATGGAAAGCCCCCCGACCGCTCTTCGCGATACGGGTGAGCTCCACCACCTGTTCCATGAAACCCTCATGGCTGCGGCAGACCCCCCGGGCTACGGTGCCATGATCTGACAGCGTATCGCGCAAACGGAATCCCACCATGCCGTAGTCGCCCCGGCGGCCGTCCGCTGCCTCTTGGAGGTGGCCCGCCAGCTTCCGGTGGGAGCCGGACCCGTAGAAGTCGTCGGCGTTGACGGCGGCGAAGTTCCCGGCGATGGCGTTCCGGGCCGCCAGCACGGCATGACCCGTGCCCCAGGGCTTGCGGCGCTCCGGCGGAATGGAGAACCATTCCGGAACCATTTCCAACTCCTGCCGGCAGTATTCCACCGGCACCTGCCGCTCGATCCTCCTCCCCACTGCGTCCCGGAAATCCGACTCCATGTCCGCGCGCACGACGAAGACCACGCGGCCGAAACCGGCGCGGACGGCGTCGTAGACGGAGTAGTCCAGCAGCGTCTCCCCGCTGGGTCCCACCGGGTCGATCTGCTTGAGGCCTCCGTAGCGGCTGCCCATTCCGGCAGCCAGCACCAGCAAGGTCAGGCTCATGGCGATAGGTCGGTCCCTCAGAGGGGGGCGCGGCGCGGCGGCCCGGTCGATGAGGTTTCGGGTGATGCGCTGCACCCTCGGATCGGGGCCGAGGGGCCGGGTGAAGTGAGTCCAAGGCACCGTGTGCCCCGGCGGAGAGTCCAGACCCTGCGCCCAGAAGATGGTGGAAGCATTGAAGACGAAGTTCCCCTTGGGACCGGGGAAGATGGTGGCGGCCCACTCGCCCGGAGTCACTCCGTGGGTCCAGACGGTCCCCTGGGCCACGACCTCCAGGCCCTCCCGCTCCAAGTCGGGATCGCCGTGAAACTCCCAGCCCACCAGACCCGGAATGAAGTCCCCCTTCGCCATGCCGGTCCCCTCGAAGATCCAGTGATCGGGAGCCGTGCAGATCCAGTCGCCGGATCCATTGAAGGGGACCACGGTGCGGGCGCCGATGATGTTCCGCTCGTCGGGGCCAGCCCCCTTGAAGGGACCCAGAATCTCCGAATATCTCTCGATCTCTTCGGGACGCAAGGGGCCGTAGCTGTGGAGCCGGGTGATGATCCGGTTGGGGACGCCGGTCGAGGAGGGAGTGAAGGGACTGACCATGTAGACTCGTTGGCGCTGAGCCAGAGGACGTTGAGCCCCTCTCCGATGGCGGTCTCGATGGTCCGGTACTGGGCCAGGTCCCAGTACTCGTCGTGTCCGACGCTGACGAAGGCCCGGCAGCGGGTTACGAACGACGGCTCCAGCACGTCGGCGTTGCTGCAGTAGGTGACGTCCAGCCCCTCCCGTTCCAGCCAATAGCAGAGGGGATACTCCCAGAGCAGGAACTCTCCCGTCCCCACCGACAGGGGGAAATCGGCGAACATGGAAAACTTGGCGTAGGGCCGGTCGAAGCTGGCCGCCACGCCGGGATGATGGGCGCCCTCGGGGTGGGTGTAGAGTGAGTAGTCGTCGGGCCAGCGGTTGTAGGCCTGCCAAGTGTTGTCCGAGCACTGGAAGAGAAGGTGCGCCGGCCGCCGGTCGCGGACGATGAAGATCACATAACTCTGCCAGTAGGGCGCACTTCCCGCCGGGAGCGTGGTGAGCTTCCCCAGATAGACTCCGCTGGTCCAGTCCTCGGGAATCTTGAATTCGAGGCTCGGTTCCCAGCGGCACTCGCGCAG
>CATOST010000038.1 GCA_951812665.1 uncultured Acidobacteriota bacterium | reverse complement strand
GGGACGACTCTCTTGTCGCCTGGAGGGGCGACTTTCTTGTCGCCCACTGGGAGCGGCGGTTTTCTTGCCGCCGCACTCCCATGGAACAACCTGGCGACGCGGGAGCGGAAGATTAGACAGCCGCCCCTGTACTCGTCCACGCTTCCTCGGAATTTCCGCGCAAGCGGCGTCGCCAACCGGGGTGCGGTAGAATCACCGCATGAATCGTCGCAACTGTCTTCTTGGTTTCCTGGGAATCGGCCTCTTCTCCGGCCGCGTTTCCCGTGCTGCCCATCACCAGCCGATCCAGCTTCACGTGGACCTGGAAGTGGACCCGGCCCGGGAAGGAGAGATGGTGGAGAACTTCCACAAGATCTTCCGCCCGGCCATCAGCACCCAGCCCGGCTTCGTCGAGGTTCGCCTGATGAAACTGCGGCAAGCCCTGGCGGGTCCGGCTCCCGGCAACTTCAAGTACCGGCTCCTCATCAGTTTCAAGACCGAGGAGCAGCGCCAGACTTGGGTGGCCACTGACGAGCACCAGAGGGTCTGGCCCACGATCGAGAAGACGCTTACCGGCTCCAAGTACGGCGTCCTTCTCTACGACGTGGTCTGACGCTTCCCGGAATCCGTCACGTGACGACGTTTCGTGGACGGCCTTCAAGGAATGCGATCACGTTGTCCACGACGCCCTGATTGAGGAGGTCGTAGCCTTCGGGGGTCTGGTCCGCGCTGTGCGGAGTCAGGACCACTTGCTCGCAGTCCAACAACGAGTCGTTCCCAGGCAGCGGCTCGGTGTCGTATACGTCCAGGCCGGCGCCTCCCAGATGCCCTGAGTGGAGGGATTCCACCAGCGCGGCCGTGTCGACGATCGCTCCTCGCGCCGTGTTGACCAGCAGGCTCCCCGGCTTCATCAGCGACAGTTCCCGGGCGCCGATCAGCTGATGGCTCTCGGGAGTCAGCTTGACGTGGATCGTCACCACGTCCGACACTCGCAACAACTCATCCAGCTCCAGAAAGCGGACACCCAGCTTTCGGCTTCGCTCGGCGGACGGATTGAAGGTCCAGGCCACGACCTCCATTCCCAGCGCCCGGCAGAGCTCGATCATCTTGACTCCGATGGCGCCGGTCCCGATGATGCCGGCGGTCTTGCCCCGCAGGTAGACGTTGTTCCTGCCTATCCACCGGCCCGCCCGCAACTCGGCGGTCTGGTAGGAAACCCGCTTGGAGGCGGCCAGCATGAGAGCGAGTGCATGCTCGGCCACCACCGCAGCCGTCATCCCGGGAATGTTGGAGACGACGATGTTCCGCTCCCGTGCCGCCCCCAGGTCGATGGAGTCGGTTCCAATTCCGCACACCGTGATGAAGCGAAGGCGAGGAAGTTGCTCTATCAGATGCCCCGGCCATTTGACCGCGCCCCGGGAATTGATCATGACCTGTGCCTCCCGGACCCGGCTCAGTTTCTCGGCGTCGCCGCCGGGAGAAGTGGAGTAGAGGACCACCTCTCCATAGGGGCGCAGGCGCTCCAGGTGCGGGGATCCGGCCAGTTGCACCGGGTTGTCACCGGGGACCACGATCAAGGGTCTTTTTCCCATCGGAATCGTACCTTTCTTCTGGATGGTGTTAGGATCGGGGCCAGTATTTCCTTGCTGAACGCCGACCGGAACAGCGTTCACAGTAGTACTTTGGGCCAGGACCCGGCAAGGCCCGTCTGCCCGAGACCGGTGAAGTGATCAGACGCCGTGATTTCCTCCGGAAGACCGTCGCAGCAGGGGTCTTCGCCCTGAGCGGGAAGGTGGTTGCAAGCGCCGCCGGTTCCGGAAGAGGCGACCAGGGAACCGCCGTTCCCGTCCCCTTTTCCTACGAAATTCCCCACACCCGAACAACGACTCCCATCCAGGGGGCCAGAATCTACCCCATGTCCAGCCCCTTCTCCCGGACCGACACCCGAACCGGCCTGACCCGGAACGGCCACGTCTACGCGGCCGGCAGCGGTTACCTCTGGGCGTCCCGGGAGCGGGGCAGGACTTGGACCATGCGGAAGCTTCCGGTGGGCACCGGCGGCGGATTCGGAATCCTGAACGATGACGTCTTCATCCTGATCCACGACGCGCCGGACCATTCGGTGACCTACGTCCAGCGCTCCACGGACTACGGTGAATCCTGGAGCCAGCCATTTCCCCTGGACGTGAGCCCCTACACCTTCAGCGGCTCCGGTTGGAGCGACGTCTACCAGCACCCGGACGGGACCGCCATGATCACCGTGACACTCCGCCACCGGGACGGAGTCGACGAATGGGACAACCCTCAGGTTCGCGGTTTCCACGACCACATCTTCCGCTCCCGGGACGGGGGCCGGAGTTGGGGAGACCGGACTCTGATCCTGCCCTACTCGGCCGAGACCACCTTGATGGCCGTAAAGGATTCGAACCGGATGCTGGCCTACATCCGAGCCCAGAGACCCATGCTTCAGGAAGATCCCCCCGACTTCCGGAAAAAGACCGGAGCCAGCCCCACCGAGGAATGGGTCCTGAAGAACGGAGTCATCGCCGAGTCCGTCGACGGCGGCCGGACCTGGGTCAACCCCAGGTTGTTCGACCTTCGGGGCAGCGTCCCGGGCGAGTTCGTCCAGGTTCCCGACGGAAGGATTGCAGCCATCTGGTTGCAGCGCTACCCCTACGAGCTGGCCGAGATCCGGGCCCGCATCAGCTCCGACGGCGGCCGGACCTGGGGTTCGACGACCTATTCGCTCATGCACGGGCACGGCTACCCGGACAGCGTCGTCTACCCTGACGGCACCATCGTGACCGTCTGCGAAAATACGGACTTGAATCACCGCGGCCGGGTGCTGGGAAGCCGAACCATGGCGGCGCTCCACTGGCGGCTTGGAGGGGCGATATCCTAGTCGCCGAACAGGAGGCGACTTTCTTGTCGCCGATCTCCGGAGGAACAACGAACAAAAAAAGGAAAGGGACGAAGGAACACCCGACTCGAAAATCACCCCTTCCAAGGAGTCAACATGCAGCGACCCAGGATTCACGTAATTCATTTTCTATGGGCACTTCTGTTGGGGATCGGCTGTACATTCGCATTGTTACTGATCCTGGGATTCGGCTGCGGCCCTTCACCGGACCCCAACAACGTAACCCAGGGCGAGCCAACACCTCGTCAACATTTCACCCCCAACGGCGAAATCCGAATCACCCGGGACCACCAAGTCATTGGAACCCTCCCCGCCGAATACATCCCCCTCGACTATCCCGACATGCCCTGGCGGGGTGACCCCGGCATCGGAATGACCCGGGACGGACGTATCTACGTTGCCCTCTATGCCCGGATTTTCCTCTCCCGCGACGCCGGAAAGACCTGGGAGAGCCGACCCATCGACGTGGAGTCGCTGGACCCGCCGATGCGAGCCGACAACTATGACTCCTTCGGCGTGCTCCGGGACGGCACCCTGCTCTGGGCCTACCGCGCCGACGATCCGCCCACCGACTTCCTGCTGCGAAGCACCGACGGCGGCGCGTCGTGGCACCCTTGGAGCCGGTTGGAAAACCTGTCGCCGTTCATCCGGGCGGGAGGGAACCAGAACTGCCTGCTGGAGCTTCGGGACGGCACGCTTCTGTGGCCCACCATCATGGCGGCCCAACGCGCCTATGACCACAATGAGGACGCCTCGAAGCCGCCGCCCACCACCTACGTCTTCCGCTCCACCGACGGAGGCAAGAGCTGGGAGGAGAAGCACCCGCTCCAGGAATGGGGAACCGAGACCAATCTGCTGGAAATGAAGGACGGCCGTCTGCTGGCCGCCATCCGTTACCAGCGCGTAATCGAGGCTCCGCCCCCGCAGAACGAACCGCGGGTTCTGATCGAGGAGCACGCCCGGCGGGAGATGCAGAAGAGCATCGTGGGAAAACGCGTCTTCCTCTCGGACTCGGCGGACGGGGGCCGTAGCTGGCAGAACTTCCGCCCCCTCTGGCGCCAGCCGGACGGACCCATGGATCTGGAGTTCGGTCAGGCCCACGGCCACATGGTTCAAATCTCGGACGGGACGGTAGTCCTGGTGGTGGAAGACCGCTACCCCTATCCGGAGGGGGACGTCAGGGCCCGGATCAGCCGGGACGGCGGACAGACCTGGCTACCCGAGGTCTACCATCTGAGCCCGGGGCACGGCTACGGTGCCAGCGTCGTCCTGGAGGACGACACCATCGTGACCGCCTTGGGGAACACTCCCCTGGACGAGAGAGGACGCCCCACCCGAAGCTACACTGCCCAGATCGTCCGGTGGCGTTTGCCCAACTGAACCCTGCGGAGAGCGTTGCCGTCACCGTGACCGGCTATCTGAAACGAATCGAGTAAAGGTCCGCGTCCTTGAGAACGAAACGGAGGCGGACCGGTTGCCCCGCCAAGGAGGAAACGTCCACCCCATGCCGCCACGCGGCGACGCGCTCGATCTCGTCCCCCACGATCTCCATCGAGTCCTCCAGCGCATAGCCGGCGATGGGCTCACCGTCGGGCGACTGGATCTCCACCCGGACGCTGCCGGCGGCGGACGTGGAGGTGTTGAGCACCAGTTCCTTGCCGGAGAACGTAAGCGGGCGGGTCACCATTTCTCCGCCGTCATAGGGAGCATTGACCGACGCGAACCCGTCCACTCTCAGGACGTACCGCCGGATGTGCCAGTGGCGGGTGCCGGCCTCCCGGGTAACGTACATGGAGATCTCCCGTGCACCCGTGGGCACCACGCCGCGAAGGACGAAGGTGGTGCGCGTGATCCAGTTCCGCGCTCCGGGTCCGGGACGAATGAAACCCTCCCGGAAAGTCGTGTCGTAACGGTTGCCGGGTCCACGCGTGGTCATGAGGACCGTCTCCGAGGAGTCCATCCATCTCCCCTCCGGGACCCCGGCCGCCCGAGCCTGCTCGTCGGTCAGCACTTGGCGGCCCACCATGAGCCGGGCCGGAAACGCGAGATAGATCTGGGGCGCACGGTAATAGGGCAGCGTCAGGTTGATGTAAAGGTGGTTTTCGGGAATGGTTCCGCCGTCTCCGTAGGTCATGGGCTGAAACTCGGACCACTCGAACAGATCGGGAGCTGTAAGACGGGCGATGGCCCGCCGGCCCACCGATCGATTGGGGGAGGTGAAATATCGCGAGTAAATGACGTACTGCTGCTCGACCTCCGACCAGAAGAAGGAAAAGTCACCGTCCAGAGTCCCGTACAGGTTGTCCCGGAACAGCGGCCTGTCTCCGAGTCTCTCCCAGGCCTTCCCATCCTTGGAGACCCAGGGGATGACGTCGGTGGGAGATCCCTGCCACAATCCTCGTTCGTTCACCGTGAGCTTCCGGGCCAGTTCCTCTTCGGTGGGATTCGCCCGGAGTCCTTCGTTCAACTTGAGCGCTATGAGACGCCGGCCGGGAGGGACGCCCGGCCGGGTGTCGAGATAGACTCTGGCGGCAGGTTCCTCCAGATGATCGTAGAGATACTCGCCGCCGGCGGTCCCCACCAGGTTGTTCTGCCGGCTGCCGTCAACCTTGATCAGGCCCAGTGCCGGCTTGGTCCAGTGGATCCCGTCCCGGCTCTCGGCATAGCAGAGCTGGTTGGAGCCGTGGTAGTACATGAGGTACTTTCCACGGTGCAGGATCACGGCTTGGCCGAAACCGAGTTCGCCTTCCCAGGGCCGGTCGCCCCGGATCACCGTTTCCGCAGGCCTGGGATGATGGAGCTTGAGGCGAGCGCCTTTCAGGCGATCGACGAGGTGATGATCGACGAACAACTCCAGCCGGTCTCCCATCTCGACCAGGACCGGCCGGTTCAAAAGGGCCGGAGTTTCCGCGGCGGTTTCCTGGGCCGTGAGGAATACGAATAGGAGCCAGTGCAGGAAGAACAGTCGGTAACGCAGCATTTGGGGTTTCTCCGGAAGAGGTTTCGGCTCATGATACTGGAAGAGATGAAGGACACAAGACGAAGAATCGACATCGCCCTGTTCCTGGCGGCCGCCGGTTTCCTCTCCTGCGCGGCACCGCGGAATGAAGATCCACCCCCCGCGTCCCGTTCCCCTGCCATTCATTTCACCGAGCATCTGATCATGGACGGGTACGCCTATCCCTTCGGAATCGCGGCCGCCGATCTGGACGGCGACGGCGACCTGGACCTGACCAGCGCCGACGCGCTTCCACACAACGACCTGTACTGGTTCGAGAACGACGGGACGGGAGAGTTCAGCCGCCGTTTCATCCAGCAGGACGATCCCGAGCGTCTTGAGCGGCACGCCGTCGGGGACATCGACGGCGATGGGCATCCCGACGTGGTGATCGTGAAGAACCTGCACGGAGACCTGCTCTGGTTCGAGAACAGCGGCAGTCCCCGGGACGGAGGGCTTTGGAAACGGCGGAACATCGCCAAAGGCACCCTGCCCGGCGCCTACGACGTGGCCCTGGCCGACCTGGACGCCGACGGCGATCTGGACGTGGCAGCCTCCTCCTGGTGGTTGGGCTACCAGTTCGCCTGGTTCGAGAACCCGGGGAACCCGACGGACCCGGTGGTCGAAGCCTGGGAGCAGCATCTGATCGAAGGCGATCTGCGGGAGACCACTGCCATTCGGGCCGCGGATTTCGACGGCGACGGCGACTGGGATCTGCTGGCCACCGCCGCTCCCGAGGAGATCGTCTCCATCAAGACCAACGAAGCCGGCGAGGCCACGGTCGTCTGGTACGAAAACAGCGGCCGTCCGTCGTCCGGACCCTGGACAAGGCACCTGATTGCCGAAGCGCCGCGGGCCGTTCACGGACAACCGGTGGACATGGACCTGGACGGCGACCTGGACGTGGTCATGGCGGCCGGCCGGGAGCTCACGCCGGGGAAATCGACCCACTCGGTCCTCTGGTACGAGAACGGAGGCGATCCGGCCGAGGGTTCGTGGCCGGTCCACGTGATCCGGGAGCCCTACCAGAATGCGTTCGAGGCGGATGCCGCGGACCTGGATGGCGATGGAGACGTGGATGTCGTGGCAACCGGTTGGGGGCAGCCGGGCCTCGTCGCCTGGTTCGAGAACGGGGGAGACCCCAGGGGCGAATGGACCATGCATGTGTTGAAGGACAACTGGCAGCGGGCCAACCAGGTCATTATCGCCGACCTGGACGGAGACGCAGATCCGGACGTTGCCGCCGTGGCCGAACGGGGCACGCTGGAATTCCGGTGGTGGCGGAACCAGGGTAGACAGCCATGAAGATCGTGGAAAGAGGCATCCTGGCCGAGAGCGAGCCCGGGACCCATCGCGCCGTGACCACCTTTCCGGCGCTTGCCGTCCTCGCGGATGGCGGCCTCCTGGCCACCTGCCGCGCCGGGTCCGGCAAGGACGGCGCCGACGAATGTCCCGAGCTCTTTCGGTGGGACGGGAAGGCGCGGCATTGGAGCGCCCCGAGCCGTCCCTGGACGGCGCCCACCGTGGACGGAGTGCGGGGATCGCTCAAGATCTGCTACCTCACCGAAACGGCGCCGGGACGTCTTCTGGCCGCCGGCATGTGGGTCGACCGCCAGACCTACCCGGGCGGGGGACTGTTCAACCCGGAGACCGAAGGCTGCCTCCCCATGGCGGTGGTCCTGGCCGAGTCGGACGACGTGGGGAGGACGTGGTCCACCTGGCGGGTCGTGCCCATGCCGGAAGAAATCGGTCCGCCCAGCCTGACCAGTCCCGTCTTTCCCCTCGCCAATGGAAGGCTGGGGATGAGCATCGAGAGCAACAAACACTACGACGACGGGTCCAAGTGGTACCAGCAGGTGGTCCTCTTCCACTCCCGGGACGGAGGTCTGAGTTGGGGAGATCCGGTCGTGGCCGGTGAAGACCCGAGCGGACGCATCTTCAACTGGGACCAGCGCGTCGGGGTCGCGCCCGACGGCCGGATCGCGGCTTTCCTCTGGACCTACGACAGTGAGGCTAACAAGTATCTGAACGTCCACCGGCGCCTGAGCGCCGACGGCGGCCTCACCTGGTCCCCTGCCCAGGATCTGGGGTTCGCCGACCAGGCCGCGCATCCGGCCATCCTTCCCGACGGCAGGGTGGTGTTGGCCTGGGTGGACCGGTACGGGACCCACTCCATCCGGGCGCGGCTGGCCCAGAGCGTCGACGCGACCTTCGACCCGGCCAGCGAGGTGGTTGTTTACACCCATGGCTCTTCGGCCTCGCAGGACTCGCCGGAGGATGAGACCGGCGAGCTGCTCTCGGAGATGTCCCTCTGGAGCTTCGGATTGCCGTTCGCCGAAACCCTTCCCGACGGGAGCGTGATGGTGGTCTATTACGCCGGCGATGCCGAGTCCATGAGCTGCTACTGGGCACGCCTGGATCCGGATGCCTGAAGCCGGCGGCGGAGCGCCGGAAATCCTCATCGAGATGGACGTGGAGGTCCCGGTGCGGGACGGCGTCATTCTCCGCGCCAACGTCTTTCGGCCCGCCGGCCCCGCTCCCTGTCCCGGCCTGCTGATGCGGACCCCCTACGGGAAGCCGGAGAGCGGGTTCGAACCGTTCGTGCGGGCCGGCTACGCGGTGGTCGCCCAGGACAGCCGCGGCCGCTACGCCTCCGGAGGGGGGTACGTCCCCTTCACGGTGGAGCGGACTCAGGACGGGGAGGACGGGTACGACAGCGTGGAGTGGCTGGCCGCGCAGCCCTGGTGCAACGGCAAGGTGGGCACCTTCGGAGTCTCCTACAACGGCTGGATGCAGTGGTCCCTGGCCCGGCTCCGGCCGCCTCATCTGGTGGCCATGTGCGCCAATTCCATCCCCCTGGAGATCACGGACCTGGACTGGTGGGGCTCCTTCCGGCCAGGACGGCGGGTCAAATGGTGGATGACCTCCGCCGCCCCGGACCTCCGCCGCCGCCAGGGATTGCCTCCACCCCACACTCCTGAGCAGGCCCAGGAGATCTGGGACGATCTGGAACAGATGCGCTGGATCTGGTTCCTGCCCTGGATGGATCTCCCCAGGTACCTTCCCAGGGGTCTGAGGGAATATGCTCGGGACTGGTTCCGAAATCCAACCCGCCGCTGCTGGCGATTCGACCGGATCCACGGCGAGGTGGAAATCCCCAACCTGGACTTCAGCGGCTGGTACGATCATTGCAACGCCTCCATGGGGCATCTTCAGCTGATGCAGAGGCACGCCCGCACGGTGGAGGCGCGGGAACAGACCCGGCTCATCGTCGGACCCTGGAACCATAGCCACCTCGGGGAGCGCTCCCTCGGCTCCATCGACTATGGACCCGAGGCCCAGGTCGACCTGACCCAGGTGATGATTCGCTGGTTCGACCATTGGCTCAAGGGAACCGGAGAGGGCCTGCGGCGGGAGCCGCCGGTGCGGTACTTCGTCATGGGATCGAAAGTCTGGAAAGGGGCGCCGACCTGGCCTCCGCGGGTTGGCATCGGCCGTCGCGAGTTCTATCTGGACAGCGACGGCGACGCCCATCGTCCGGACGGCTCGGGACGACTGTTGGCAGCGGCTCCAACGCAGCCAAGTGAAGATGCCTACGACTACGATCCCCGGGATCCGGCCCCGACGCTCTGGAGCCGGGAGATGTTCACGCAGCCCTCCGATCGCTCCGCCCTCTCCCACCGCCGGGACATCCTGATCTACCGGACCGGTCCCTTGGAGCGGGAGGTGGAGGTGGTGGGTTATCCCGAAGCCGTCCTCTTCGCCTCGACCTCGGCCCGGGACACCGACTTCTTCGCGCGGCTGGTGGACGAACATCCCGGCGGCCGGGCCCTGGACGTCGGCTACGGCATGGTCCGCACCCGGCACCGGATCTCCATGGATCGGGAGGACCTGGTGACTCCCGGCGAGGTCGTCGAGTATCCCATCCGGCTGGGACCGACCGCTTGCCGGTTTCTCAACGGACATCGAATCCGGTTGGAGATCACCAGCAGCGACTTTCCGAATCACGATCGGAACCACAATACGGGAGGGAACGATCTGGCCGAAACCGAGCTGGTGACGGCCCGTCAGGTGATCCACCACTCCCGGAGAAACCCTTCCCGGATCGTGCTTCCCGTCGCTCGCTGACCGAACGGCTTTCGACCCGGGCGGTGACCCGGCGAAAGTCGGAGACTGTCTGGGACCCGTTTCGTGGCCGCACTCCATGAATCTCCGCTATGCTTTCTCAGGTGCCGTAGATTTTATCTATTGATAGCGAAAATGGCGTCATTTTTGCTATCAATAGAGAAAATTTCCTAATCAAGCATAGCCGGAGCCAAAATCGTTCATTCATTCGCACAAGACTGGGAGGTTAGAATGGGGGACATTCTTGTCCCCCATTCTTTCTTGCCCAAACGTCAATGGGAGTTCGGCGGTTAGAAACCGCCGCTCCCAACTCGAAGGGCTCGGGGCAGACGTCTGGAACGGTACTTGGCGTTTCCGATAGACTACCCGCTGAACCCAGGCGCCTCCCATGCCGGCTCCGAAACTCGAATTCAGGAAAGTGACCGGTCATTGCGGCGCCGAAGTGCACGGCATCGACCTCTCCCAGCCGCTTGGGGTCGAGGTGGTGGACGTTCTCTCCAACGCACTGGCCGAACACTGCGTCCTCTTCTTCCACGAACAGTCCATGACTCCGGCCCAGCAGAAGGCGCTGGGCCGCCATTTCGGTGAATTGCACATTCATCCGGCGTGGCCCCGGTTGGTCGACGGCCATCCGGAAGTCATGGAAATCTACGCCGACGAGAACACCCGCCGGATCGCCGGGGAAGACTGGCATTCGGATGTCTCCTGCGACCGGGAGCCGCCGCTGGGGACGATCCTGCAGATGCTGGAGGTGCCGCCGGTAGGGGGCGATACCCTGTTCGCCAACATGTACGCGGCCTACGAGTCACTGTCGACGCCGATGCGGCGTTTGCTGGACGGAATGACCGCGATCCACGATGGAGAGTATGTCTACCGGGGCCGTTACGACGGCGCCGACGATGAGGGGAAGACCTTCCCCAGATCGGAGCATCCCGTCGGCCGGACCCATCCGGTGAGCGGACGCAAGGCGCTCTTCGTCAACCGCCTCTTCACGACCCGTATCGTTCAGCTCTCGAAGCGGGAGAGCGACGCGGTCCTCGGTTTTTTGGTGGAGCACGCCGCGAGCCCCATGTTCCAGTGCCGGTTCCGCTGGCGTCCCGGATCGGTGGCGTTCTGGGACAATCGCTGCGCCCAGCACTACGCCCTGTGGGACTATTATCCGAACCGGCGCCGCGGGTTGCGCGTCACCATCAAGGGCGATCGGCCGCGTTAACAGTCCGTGGTGAAAGTCCCGCGAGCACCGAGACCGTTCCTGCGCCCGCCGGACAAGGCGCGATTCGGGTGCATACCGGGAGTATGTGCCCGAATCGCAACGCCGTCCGCCGGGATGCAGGGACGGTCGAATGCCGTGATGACTTTTGCCACGGGCTGTTAAGGCGGTTCAATACTTGATCCGGAGTTGCACGCCGCAGAGAGTTGCCCCGTCGCGACCCACGTTTGCGTCTTCCGGGAGCGAGACCTCCAGCGTGTTCTCTCCGGTCCTCAGGGGCGGAGCGCTCAGCGCATAGGCGACCGGGTACTTGCACTCGCCATCATGCGGACTCTCCACTGACCCTTTCTCCAAAGACACGCCGTTGAGACGCAGCCGTAGTGGATCCTCTGCCGTGGGTCTTTGCAGCCTCAACTCCAGTCGGATCTCGGCCGGCGCCCCCGCCGGGGCGTTCGGGGCCAACTCATCGGCCACGTCCAGCGTGAACTCATGGGAGGTGCCTCTCTGGACCAAGCGCGGCAGAGGCGTCGGACTGGACACGAACGCGTAGTGTTCGAAGGCCTGGGCGTCGAGGCCGTAGAGCTTGGTCTTTCCCGTCAGTGTCTCCGGCTCGCCGATCTCGTCGAGAGCCGCGTGCCGTTGATCCTTCACCTCTTGGGGACCGAACATGTTCCAGAGGTAGCTTCCGTCGGCTCCGGCTCGGCGCCAATTGGCCGCCAACGCCCTCATCTGTTCCACTATGGAGCCCCTCAACCGGGTTCCCGTGTTGAAGCAGGGATAGACCAGCACGCCGTGCTTCTGAGCCGCCCGGGCGAATTCGGCCACGTCCAGCGAATTCGGAGCGTACCCCCCGCCTGCGATCAGGATGTCCACCAATCCCTCCCGCGCCCACTGCTCCAGGTCCAGCCCGATTCCCCTGGAAAGATGGAAGCTGTCCGGGACCCGAGCGGCCAGAAGCAGGGGACGCCCGCGGCGAGTGGCGATCTCATCCATTGAGCGGCGAATGCGGCGCAGGAAGCCGGTCATGACGGCAACCTCTCCGTCGCCGACCGGCACTCCCCGCATCGATGAGCTGAAGTACACGGGCTGGCGGATGAAGTCCAGCTCGATTCCGTCGATGTCGTATCGTTGGCACACCTCTTCGATGATCTCGAGCTTGCGCCGACGAACCTCCTGGTGGACGAAGTCCTGGGCCGTGACGTACAACTTCCGCTCGGGCAACATCCCGGTCCGGTCCACCAGGAACTGGGGGTGGTTCCTCTTCCAGTGGGTGATCCAGCGGTACCACATGCTGTCGTGCACGTCGTTCATGCGCAACGACGCGAATGCCTCCATCCCGTTAGCGTGGCAGAAGTCCACCACTACTTGCAGGGGACAGTGTCCGGCCTCGATCAGCGATTTGAGATTCGAGATCATGGAACCCATACGCGGGGCCGGATGGGCGTGGGCGGGACCGAAGACCGGCTGGACCCTGCTGTCGTAGTTGGGCGCGTCCCCCTTGGTGATGGACCAGGCGACGGTATCGACCTGGGTGCCGGCCAGCCGTTTCAAACGAATTCCCAGGAACCCCTCCGGCGTGCTCGAATCCGCGTCGTGCAGGTCGCCGCCATCGTCATTGAAGATGATGCGCCGTGGCTTGGCGGCGGCCTCTTTGCGTGCTCGAACGACCTCCACCGCTACTACGGCACCCGCTGGGTCGGAGCTGTCGGCGGGCGCCTCAGGAGCCGGGGACTGGGTAGTGCAGGCCAGCGACAACAGGACCAGAAGAAGACAACAGCCGGTCGAACGCGTGTACATTAAGTGGCAACATCAAAGGATATCGGGGGAAACGGGAGGCCTGCCGGCGCGGGTTCCCGGGTGCCCACTGGTTCCCGAGCCGTCAGGGCAGATTCTCCAAGCGCCAGAACCGGCCCCGAAGGATCTTGTCCCGCTTGTAGGCGCCGAAGGTCAGGAACCGGTTCTTGGAAACCTGGATGGTTGCCGGCACCGAGGCGCTGTAGTGGTCCGCCTTGCCCACGTTCCGGTATGCCGGAAACACCACGAACTTCTTGGCTTTCGCCGGTGAGGAGGTGCCCTCTTCGGTGCCGTCGAGCCAGATCTTCCCTCCGTTCAGACTGATTCGGAGCGCATGGTCGCCAGTATTCTCTCGTTGTCCCGGGTCCTGACCCGCGTGGCTGGCCAGGACCAGCCAGTCATCCTTGGTCCAGACCATGGACCAGCGGTAGCTGGCAAATCCGAACAATCCGCCGGGCACTTCCCGGAAGGATCGACCGCCGTCGGTCGATTCCAGCAGGATGCCGTTCTTGTAGGCCCAGTCGGGCATGTAGTTGGGGGGCGTCATGTCCATGGCGCTCAGCTTCCGGATCGCCTGCAGGTCCTCGCCCGGCAGGCCTTTCCTCTGGATTCGGGTGGCCGCGAAGATGTGGTCCGGGTCGTTGGGGTCCACGGCGTAGGCGGTCTCGGTGGCGTGCTGGTGGACGATGCTGGGATCTCCCCAGGTTTTCCCTCCGTCCCGGGTGCGGACCATCACGTCGCGGATGCCGGGTCGGGACTGATCCTCCTGATGCCAGTCATCCCAATCGGGGTAGCGCATGCTGAGGGAAAAGAAGGTGGTCCCGTCGGGCCGCTCCACGAAGTTGGGGTGGCACCAGGCGGTCTCCATCATCGTATAGGGGTCCGCCTCGGGGTCGGGAGCGAAGCGGCCGTAGTCGATTTCCCGGGTCTCCCAGGTCCGGCCGCCGTCCGTGGATTTCGAGAAAAAGACCCTCCGGTCTTTGTATTCCATGGACTTGCCGTCGGCAGTGTAGGTCGGGGGGGCCTGATGGAGCAGCCAGAGACTGCCGTCCCGGGCGACGTGAAAGCCTGCCAAATGCTGGCCGGGAGGGGCCTGGGGGAATTCGACCGGAATCGTCTCCCAGGTCCGGCCCCGATCCTTGCTCCGGAAGAGGCCCGGCTTCGGTTCCCCGGTGTTGAGCCAAATGGCTCCGTCCGGTCCGTGAACCACGTTATAGGCATCCAGGTCGGCGCTCGCCGGAGCGAGGATCACCTCGTCTTCGATGAAGAGCTGGACGTCCGCCAGGCTTCCTCCGGCCCACACGGGCACGGCGGCCAAACTGAACACGAACAATGTGATCACGGATTCGATGTGTTTCGGCATGAGCTGTCCTCCCCGGTTTCGAACCATCAGGGCAGATTCTCCAAGCGCCAGAACCGGCCCCGGAGGATATTGTCCTTCTTGTAGGCAGCGAAGGTCAGGAACCGGTTCTTGGAGACTTCAACGGTCGCCGGCACCGAGGCGCTGTAGTGGTCCGCCTTGCCCACGTCCCGGTACGCCGGAAAAACCGCGAACTTCTTGGCCTTCGCCGGTAACCTGGTGCCCTCTTCGGTGCCGTCGAGCCAGGACTTCCCTCCGTTCAGACTGATTCGGAGCACGTGGTCGCCTATAGAATCATTATTTTGTCCCGGGTCCTGACCCGCGTGGCTGGCCAGGACCAGCCAGTCATCCTCGGTCCAGACCATGGACCAGCGGTAGCTGGCAAATCCGAACAAGCCGCCGGGCACCTCCCGGAAGGATCGGCCGCCGTCCGTGGATTTCGAGAAAAAGACCCTCCGGTCCAGGTATCCGAAGGACTTGCCGTCGCTCGTGTGGCGCGGGGGGGCCTGATGGAGCAGCCAGAGACTGCCGTCCCGGGCGATGTGAAAGCCTGCCAGATGCTGGCCGGGAGGGGCCTGGGAAAGCTCGACCGGAACCGTCTCCCAGGTTCGGCCCTGATCCTTGCTCCGGAAGAGGCCCGGCTTCGGTTCCCCGGTGTTGAGCCAAATGGCTCCGTCCGGTCCGCGAACCACGTTGTAGGTGTCCAGGTCGGCGCTCGCCGGAGCCAGGATCACCTCGTCTTCGATGAAGAGCTGGACCTCCGCCAGGCTTCCTCCGGCCCAAGCGGTGACGGCAGTCAAACTGAACACGAACCAAATAACTACGGAGTCGGTTCGTTTTGGCATGAGATATCTTCCCCTGTTTCGTCTGAAGAGGGCGGCCACAAGGGCCGCCCCTACGGTCCCTATCCGGCTTATCGTAGCGGCACCCCTCGTGGGTGCCCTCGTTGACAACGTGGCGGAATGTCCCATGCCAAATGGGGCCGGGGTGCTCGGATCCGCGTCATGCAGTTCGCCCCGCCATCAGGGCAGATTCTCCAGGCGCCAGAACCGGCCTCGGAGGATCCGGTCCTTCTTGTAGGTGCAGAAGGTCAGGAACCGGTTCTTGGCGATCTGGATGGTCGCCGGAACCGAGGCGCTGTAATGGTCCGCCTTGCCCACGTCCCGGTACCCCGGAACCACCGGAAACTTCTTTGCCTCCGCCGCGGTCGACGTCCCGCTTTCGGTGCCGTCGAGCCAAGTCTTCCCTCCGTTCAGACTGACTCGGAGCACTTGGTCGCCAGGACTCTTTCGTTGACCCGGATCCTGACCCGCGTTGCCAGCCAGGATCAACCAGTCGTCCTCCGTCCAGACCATGGACCAGCGGTAGCTGCCGAAGCCGAACAAGCCGCCAGACACTTTCCGGAAGGATCGGCCGCCGTCGGTCGATTCCAACAGGATGCCGTTCTTGTAGGCCCAGTCGGGCATGTAGTTGGGCGGTGTCATGTCCATGGCGGTCAGCTTCCGGATCGCCTGCAGGTCCTCGCCCGGGAGGCCTTTCCTCTGGATTCGGGTCGTCGCGAAAATGTGGTCCGGGTCTTTGGGATCCACGGCGTAGGCGGTTTCGGTGGCGTGCTGGTGGACGATGGTGGGATCTCCCCAGGTCCGGCCCCCGTCCCGGGTGCGGACCATCACGTCGCGGACGCCGGGACGTGTCTGATCCTCCTGGGAGTAGTCCTCCCAATCGTCGTAGCGCATGCTGAGGGAGAAGAAGGCGCTCCCGTCGGGCCGCTCCACGAAATTGGGGTGGCACCAGGCGATATCGATGGACGTATAGGGGTCCGCCTCGGGGTCGGGAGCGAAGCGGCCCTGGTCGAGCTCTTGCGTCTCCCAGGTCCGGCCACCGTCCGTGGAGATGGAAAAGAAGCCCCGCCGGTCGGTGGACTCGATCGACTTGCCGTCGACGATGCGGTAGGGAGCGGCCTGGTGGACCAGCCAGAGGCTGCCGTCCCGGGCGGCGTGAAAGCCCGCCAGATGCTGTCCGGGTGGAACATCGGAGAGCTTGACGGGAAGCGTCTCCCAGGTTCGGCCCTCATCCGTGCTGCGAAAGAGGCCCGGTTCCAGTTCGCCGGTATTGAGCCAGATGGCGCCGTCCGGTCCCCGAACCACGTTCTGGGCGTTCAGACGGGCGCTTGCCGGCGCCAGGATCACCTCGTCTTCGATGAAGAGCTGGATGTCCGCCAGGCTTCCTCCCTCCGGAGCAGCGCATCCCGCCAGGCTGAGGGCCAAGAGCATGATCATGGAATCGAGTCGTCTTGACATGAGATGTCTTCCTCTATTTTCGGATCGGGACCGGTTTGCCGCTGTCGGAGTCTTGAGGTTTCCTCTATGATGAGGTCAATAGACTGGATATATTTCTCTCGTTTTGAACAGGTTCAGCAGATTCTGATGCAATCACCGCGAAATTCCAAGTCTGGATTCATCCTGCTGGGATACTTTCTCGCCAGCTGGGTCACGGTCGCGGCCGGGTCCACCCTGGAGGTGGGACAGAACCGGCAGCTGTTCATCGACGACCACGTCATCGAATCCATGAACGGCGTCTCCAGACGGTTGAACCAGCCGGTCAAGTACGAGGCCAACCCGGTGCTGCCCATGGTTCCCGAGGGGGACCCGTCCTGGGAAGCGGGAATGCACTTCTGCTTCATCACCATCCTCTTCGACGAGGCGGACGGGCTCTACAAGATGTGGTACAGCCTCTGGGGGGAGAAAGACCAGTCGATGATCCTGGCCTACGCCTACAGCCGGGACGGCCTCCGCTGGGTGAAACCCTCCCTCGGCATCGTCGAGCACCGGGGCAGCCGGGACAACAACATCATCATGGATCGGGACGGGTTGGAGACCGGCGTCTTCATCGATCCCCGGGAGACCGATCCCGCCAGACGCTTCAAGATGCTCTACCAGGGCATCCGGGCCGCCTACTCGGCGGACGGCCTCCGCTGGACCGACTACAAAGGTGGGGAGAGGGTCATCTTCCACGCGCCGGGGCACGACAGCCAGCCGGTTCCCTATTGGGACGGCCGGTTGGGCAAGTACGTGGCCATCATCCGGGACCGCACCGGGATGATCAAAGAGGTGCGCAAAAAGATGGTCAGCGATCCCTGGGCCCGCCGGGTCTACGCCCAGCTTTGGGGAGGTCCCAAGAAGGACCGGGTTCCCGAGAACCACAGTCTGCGCCGGGTCGGCCAGGTGGAGAGTGACGACTTCGTCCACTGGACACCGATGCGGACGGTGGTGGCGGCCGACGACCGGGACCCGATGCACCGGGACCAGTTCTACAACATGCAGGTCATGCTCCACGACGAGCTGCGGATCGGGTTGATGACCGTCTTCAGCTACGGTTACGAGCGGCCCCGGGGACCGGTCCAACTGACCTACAGCCGCGACGGCCTGAACTGGCAACGCGGCGGCGACCGGGAGGTCTTCCTGCCCACCTCGGAGCGGCCGGGCGACTTCGACTGGGGATTCATCTGGCCGGTGCAGGGGCCGCTGGTCCGGGATGACGAGATCCGGATCTACTACGTGGGTTGGGGCGCCGACCACAATTCCGTGCCGCCGGACGGCTTCACCGGGTTCAAGAGCGGCGTCGCGCTGTCGAAGCTGCGCCTGGACGGGTTCGTCTCCGTCGACGCCGGAGCGGAGGGTGGCGTCCTGACCACCAAGCCCTTCCGCTTTCGGGGCGGGACACTGCTGATCAACGCCGACGCGGGGTCGGGCCGGGTCCAGGTCGAGATTCTCTCCGCGGACGGCAGTGCGCTGGAAAATTTCGGCAAGGATGATTGCGACGCTCTGGAATCGGACGCCGTCCGCCATCGCGTGACCTGGAACGGCCAGGGGAATCTGAAAGGTTTGGAAGGGCAGCCGGTCCGGCTGAAGTTCCATTTGGAGAAGGCCAAGCTTTTCTCGTTCGGTTTTCGAGATCGATAGTGGAGGGTTGGACGATGACACGGAAACCGGGATGGATTGGAGTCTTCCTTTTGGCGTTGGGCGCCTCCTGCGCTCCGACTGAAGTCGCTCCCGGAGCGAAGGTCGAGATCGAAGCGGAGGTGATGGTGGACCCCGTAGAATCGGGACTGGAACGCTCCATGCTGGGCATGGTCACCCACCCGGACGGGAGCATCTACCTGAACACCCAGACCCAGCAGAGGCTCTACAAGAGCACCGATCAGGGGAGAAGCTGGACCCGGTTGCCGGTAAATCTTCCGGAGGCGCCTCCCGATCAGGTTCAACACGGACTCTTTGTCAGCCGCGATGGCCGTCTCTGGCTGATGCATCAGTCTCCCGGCGGCAAGGACCTGTTCGTTTCCGTTTCGAACGACTCGGGCAGCACCTGGAAGACGACGTCCATCGATTTCGGACAGTTCTCACCGGGCGGATCCGAGGACCCCTACGTCCTCTGCGCAAACGACTACAACACCTTCTTCCAGGAGGCGGACGGCACCGTGGTGCTGGGGGTGGGGCTGCGCTACGCGGACCATAGAGACTACCAGCAGGAGAACCGGTCACGGCCAGGACTTCACGAGACGCTGATCCGTTCCCGAGACGGCGGACAAACCTGGGGCGACCCCACCGAAGTGCACCAGCACGTGGCTGAAACCGGCTATGCCGTGGATCCCGACGACCCGATGCGCGTCCTGGCCATGACCCGCATCCAGCGGCCTCCGTTTCCGGGAGAAGACGTGGCGGCGATGTCGAAGCGCAGCGGAGCTCCTCCGGGGGCCTCGGCCATCTACAAACAGGGAATACTCCTCGAATCCAATGACGGCGGACGGACCTTCCAGGAGGTGCCGGGAAGCCTGAACGAATACTACGGGCACCGGGGGACCATCCTCTGGACCCCGAGAAACGTGGTCGTGATCACCCACCAGGGAGGTGTCCCGGGCAAGAGTGCCCCTGACGGCACGGTGCTGGCGCGGGTCAGCCTGGACGGGGGACGGACCTGGGTGAACGAGACGGAATCGGGGACGCCCTCCATGGCCGAATCCACCCGGTTTCTGATGGTGCCCCAGCCGCCGGGCCACTCTTTTACGGCCCCGACGGTGGAGTTGGAGCCGGACCACTTCCTGACCGTCTACAACACCCGGCATCCAGGGTGGGAGAGCCGGGCCGTCAAGGGAGTCTTCTGGCGTCTGGTGCGGTCGTCGGCAAACTGATCGGAGAGGCAGGCAGCGAGCCGGAACCGGTTATGGATCCGTCTCGACAGGCTCTTGCACGACCAGCAGGCGGCCGGCCGGAACCTCCTCCAGGATCTGGGTGGCGCCGCTGGGCCAGCGGACCTCCAAGCGGTCCGCCTGGGTCGCATCACCCAGGCCGAAGGTCAGCCGCGGATCGCTCTCGGAGAGATAGCTGGAGCCGCTTCGACGGTAGCGCCGTTGGGTTGTGGAACCGGATTTCACGGTGACCAGGGCGCCGATGCCGTCCCGGTTGGAGGCGTTGCCGATGAGCCGGATCCGGAGCCAGTGGTTTCGGTTTCCCCCCTGATTGCGAAGCAGGTGCGCCGGACCTCCGTTTTCCGTTACGACCAGATCCAGATCCCCGTCGTTGTCATAGTCGATGGCTGCGGCGCCGCGGCCCGCATAAGCTTGATCCAGAGCGGGACCCGCCTCCCCGCCCATGGGCAGGAAGCGGCCGTCCCTCCGGTTGCGGAACAGGAGCGGCCGTTGCCGGTAGGTCAGCCGGGTCTGAACCGTCTCCACCAGGTCGTCGATATGGCCGTTGATCGCCAACAGGTCTTGCCAACCGTCCAGATCGTAGTCCAGAAAGAGGAGTCCGAAGCCCAGGGTCAATAAACTGGGCTGTCCGATGCCCGCCGGGACGGCCTGATCGATGAAGTTCAGGTCGCTGCCCCAGCGGTAGAAGCCGATCCCCTCGTAGGAGAAGTTGGTGACGGCCACCACCCCTCGCCCGTCGTTGTCGGCGTCGGCCACGTCGACCCCCATGCCGGCCCGGGCCTGGCCCGATTCGGAAAAGCCGAATCCGTTGCGAGTTCCCACCTCCTCGAAGCGGAAGCCGCCCCGGTTCAGGTAGATCTTGTCGGGCTGAGTGTCTTCGGCCACCACGAGATCCATCAGTCCGTTCCCGTCGAAATCCCAAAGGGCCACTCCCAAGGCTTTTCCCGAGGGGTTGAACAGTCCCGCCTCCCTGGTGACGTCCCGGAATCGCCCGCCGCCCAGGTTGCGAAAGAGGCGCGAGGTGTCACCGGTGAAGATCTCGGGAGTGCAGTAGTGCTTGACCCCGGGGCCGTAACCGCACCGCTGATCCTGGGAAGGGCTCCAACGGACGTAGTTGGTCACGAAGAGGTCGAGCTTGCCGTCATTGTCGGCGTCCAGCCAGGCCGCGCTCGCCCCCCAGGAGGGATCTGCGACGCCGGCATCAACGCTCACGTTCGCAAAGGTCCCGTCGCCGTTGTTCCGGTAGAGCCGGTTGAGGCCCAGAATCGTCACATAGAGGTCCGGAAAGCCGTCGTTGTCATAATCTCCGGCCGCCGCCCCCATGCCGTAGGCGTGAACTTCCAGCCCGGCATCCCGGGTGACGTCGGTAAACGTGCCGTCGCCCAGGTTGCGGAAGAGGACGGAACCGACCCCCTCGGGCGTCCCGCCTTCCAGGCGCCACCCGTTGACGAAGAAGAGGTCCATCCACCCGTCCCGATCGAAGTCCAGGACCGCCACTCCCGAACCCATGGTCTCGGGCAAGTACCGTTTCCCCGTCTCCCCGTTGAAGTGCCGGAAGCGGATGCCCGCTGCTTCGGTCACGTCGGTGAACTGGGCTGGAGCCGGTTCGGCGTGAGCCAAGACGGCGGCTGGCATCCGAAACCGCTTCTGTATGAAGGCTTCAACCCTCACACGGGTTTCGGAGACGAGGCCGTCCCATCCTCGCCGCAGCCATCCCTCCACCTCGGACCTCTGTTCCCTGTCAAGTGCAGCGGACGGATCGGTGGCCCCCCGATCCCGGACGAAGACATCGAAGATCGCGTTGTCGTCCCCAGACACCAGATTTGAGGCCAGGGACTCGAAGGCTACGAAGCGGGCATCGGCGCTGATGGTAGGATCCCGGCTCGGGCCGTTCGTTTCCCCGCCATTTTCGGTCAGGCTGGCCCGGGTCGTCGCTCCTGTCATCCGGTCGTGCACGAAGACGTCCAGCGTTCCGTTGGAGTCGCCGGCCACCAGGTTCGAGGCGAAGGAGTGGAAGGTCACCCATCGGCCGTCGGCACTGAGGGCGACGATTCCGCTGCCCCCGTTGGCTTGGCGTCCCCGGCTGTCGACGCTCACGCGGGTGGTCTCCCCCGTCTGTCGGTCGTGCACGAAAACGTCGATTTCCTGGTTGGTGTCGCCGGCCACCAGGTTGGATCCGTAGGAGCCGAAGCCCACGAAACGTCCGTCGGCGCTGAGACTCGGGGCCGAGCTGCCCCCGTTGACTTGGCGTCCCCGGCTGTTGACGCTCACACGGGTGGTCTCCCCCGTCTGCCGGTCGTGCACGAAGACGTCCGACACCCGGTTTGTGTCTCCAGGCGCCAAGTCGGTGGCCAGCGACTCGAAGGCGACGTATCGGCCACTGCCGTCCAAGCTGGAACCGGCACTGGAGCCGTTGGCCTGGCGTCCCCGGCTGTCGACGCTCACCCGATTCGTCTCCCCTGTCTGGCGATCATGGACGAAGACGTCGGTAGATTCGTTGGTGTCGCCATCCACCAAGTTGGAAGCGAGAGACTCGAAAGCCACGACACGGCCGTCGGAACTGAGGCAGGGCACCCCGTTGGCGCGATTGCTCTGGTCCTCTCCGCTGCCGAGGCTGACTCGTGTGGTCTTGGCTGACTTGCGGTCGTGGACGAAGACGTCCAGCGCACCGTTGGTGTCGCCGTCCACCAAGTTGGAAGCGAGCGACTCGAAGGCGACGATGCGGCCACTGGCGCTGATCCTGGGAAACTGACTCAGGCTGTTGCCCTGGTTCCCCGCGTCGTCCACGCTGGCCCGGATGGTCTCCCCCGTTTCACGGTCGTGCACGAAGATGTCCGACACCCAGTTCGTGTCGCCGTCCACCAGGTTGGACGCGGTCGAGGTGTAGACGACGAAGCGTCCTGAGGCGCTGATCTGGGCGGACTGACTGGGACCGTTTCCCCGGTTGGGTCCGTGGACGCTGATACGTGTGGTGGTCTGGCCGGAAAGATCGGTGGCCGGCAGTATCAGTGGGATGAGCAACGTGAGACTGGCGAAAACGTCTGCCGTCTTCCGTGAGCGCCGACCCGTTCTTCTCACGATTCCGCCATCATCCGCCCCGGCGTGGATCCTGGCTTACCTTGTCGATAAACCGTTTCCAGACCGGATAATCGGCGGGGTCCCAGATCGAAGCGATATGCCTGCGGGCGCCCTCCCAGGACCAGTCCAAGTCTTTCATCGCATAGAGAGAGTAGAAGGCGCTGACCCGGTAGTTCGCCGCGCAATGGATCAGGATCTTCTTGTCCCCGGCGTTCCCCATGACGCGTCTGAAGAGGCTGAAGTCCGCTTCCGTCGGATTACCGAAGTCTACCGGAATGTAATGGTATTCCAATCCCTGACCCTCGACAATTTCACGTTCTTTCGGGACCGCCACCTCCGAAGAGTCCGGCAACAGGTTGACCACCGCATCGAATCCTTCTCTCCTGAGCTGCCGGAGGCGGTCTTCGGACACAGATCCGGAGGTCGCGACCCGCTCGCTGATTTTCCGATAGTTGACGGCGCCTTCGATGCCCATGCTTTCTCCTCAATCCGGATGTTGGTACGCTCGAATCAAATCCATTCCGGCCGAGCCGGCAGAAGAGATACGGAGCGCGACATGGAAGAGTGGAAGATCCTGAGTGTGGATCCTCTCCCGGTGGTGGGGCGGCCGGCTGCGGACCTGCCTTTCCCTCATCGTTGGATCGAGTTGGAGCTTGCGAAGCCGGAGGGGTTGTTTCCGCCCGCCCTGACGCTTGAAACGACGGCGGAAGACGTGACCTTGCGCTGTCCCGCCGAGCCCTGGCCGGAAGCGGGCAGGCTGTCGCTCCTGGCAGTAGTGAAGGACGTCGCCGGGCCGGTCCGTGCCTCGATCCGGCTGCTTGCCGGGGAACGGATTCTGGCCGCGGCCGAGTTCGAGACCGGGCCGGTTCCCATCTTCGACTACCACCTGATGCCTTCGTCCCATCTCTGTTTCGGCTATTTTACCGGCCTTCCCGAGCACTGGGAGGCGTTCCGGTCGCTGCGTGACGCCGTCCAGTTGATTTCCGAGGACGACGACTACACCTACAACGTGGAATTTCTCTACGGACTCAAGAACCTGTTGCACAAGCGGCCGCAGTTGCAGGAGACGGTGAAACGTCTTATCCGGGAGGGACGGCTGGACATCAGCCCCACCCTGGCGCCCAGTTACGCCGACTTCTATGAAGGGGAATCCTACATTCGGCAATTCGCCGAAAGCCAGTGGTGGCTCCGCCGCCGTCTGGGGGTGCAGGGCCGCGTCCTCTACTCCTGTGACAGTCCCGGGTTCGACCCGCAGATGCCTCAGATCCTGGACAAGTGCGGGATTTCCTTCTTCTGGCGCGGGCGCTACGGGGGCATCTATCCCCGCCCCTCGGGCAGCCAGTTGCTCGACGTCGAGGGCGCGGACGGCACCCGCCATCCCAGCTTCGTTCCGCAGGAAGGGGTCCTGGCCGGGTACACCACGCCCACCATCTCCGCCCTCTGGCGGACCGACGAACTCATAGAGGGAAGTTTCGCCTCCCGGAGCAAGATGGTGCGCCAAACGGCGGCCTCCATTCGCGCGGTCCTTGCGGCCTGGAGCGCCCCCTACGTGGGACACGCCGCGGCCCGGGACCAGGCCGAATCCAGGCGGGCCCTGATCAACCGGGTGACGGCCTGGAACCGCAGCTTCGTCACTCCCCGGGCCCGGTTCAATACCCTGAGCCGGTTCTCGGACCAGGTCGCCGCCGACTCCCGGGTCCGGCGGGACCGCCACCAGGGCTACCTGCCCCACTTCGCGCTGAACGCCCACGGGATGTACCCCATCATGGAGCAGTCCCATCGAGCCGGCTACGACCTGGCGGCCGCGGAGAAGGCCGCCGCCCTGGACTATTGCATCACCGGCGCCCTCTATCCCCGGGACCTGTTGTCCGCCCTCTGGTCCGACCTGCTCTTCACCCAGCAGCACGAGCAGATCGGCTGGGCCGGCGACGAGACCATCCAGCACACCCGGGACATCTTGAGGCGGGTCCAGGGAGCGGCCGGCGACGTGACGTTGTCGGCCGCTCACCGGATCGCCTCCAAGATCGCTTTCCGGCGGGAGGACACGGCCGTCGTGGTCTTCAACCTGTTGAATTGGGAGCGCCGGGACGTGGTTGAGCTTCCGCTTCCCGGCCCGGTCGACAAGGGACGGCTGGCACTCTCCGATTCCGCCGGTTCCGCAGTACCGTACGAGTTGGGGCCGAAAGACACGCTGCGTTTCAGCGCTCGAGTCCCCGCCTTGGGATACGAGACATTCTATCTGACCGGGAACGGAAAACCGGAGGAGATCGACAGCCCCCTGAAAACGGGTCGGCATTCCATCGAAAATGAGTTCTATCGGGTCTGTCTGGACCCTGCGACCGGATTTTGCGAGAGCCTCTACGATAAGACACTGGGAGTCGAGCTGGTGGACGGTTCGGCTGCATTCGGAGCGGGAGAACTGCTCATCGAAGAGGACAGCGGGCGCAGTTGCATCGACTTCGATCCCACCGGACGGGAGTATCGCAGCCGCGATCATGGCCCGCCTGAAATCCGGGTCAACGGAGGAGGAGTTTCGGCGAGCATCGAGGTGCGCCGTCCCCTTCTGACCCCGAAGGACGGTCCCGCCTGCTTCGGAGGCTACTGGAGCCAACGCTGCGTCCTGTACGCTGGCCTGCGGCGCGTGGACTTTTTCTTCCGTTGGCACTGGAACAACCGTCCCAAGCACGGATTGCGCTGGTTCTTTCCGCTGAACCTGGAAGACCCGGAGATCGTTTTCGACACTCTGTTCGCCACTCAGGAGCACGAGCGGCACCTGACCGACCGGCTGAGAGCGGACGAGGTATGGCTGGCCGGCGAGAAGGCGAGGGCCGACCGGGACGCCCGCATGACGGGCCGTTTCCTCAGCTTCCGGGACCGCCGGCGCGACTTCTGCGTCACGGTCACGCCTCCCAAGAGCATGATGCGGTTCGATCGGAGCTCCCTCTGCGCCCAGCTCTCCAGCAATTGCAGCATCTATGCGCCCACCTTCAACTTCTTCCCGGGAGAGCAGGAGGCCCAGCTTTCACTGACCTCCCACGCCGGCGGCTGGAAGAGCGGGCAGGACTGGCGGTTCGGCTGGGAACACCTGGCAGGATGGAACCGGCTCCTGCCCATCGTTCCGGACAGCCGCTACGACATCCTTCCGGAACAAGCGAGCCTCATGGCCGTGGGCCCGGAAAACGTCGTGCTCTCGGCGTTGAAGCTGTCCGAGGAAGGAGAGAACTTGGTGGCCCGCGTCTACGAGGCCGAGGGCCGCCCGGTGAGCATGACCTGCGAGCTCCTGGCTCCGTTCGTGACCTTCCGACCCTATGAGCTGGCCCTTCATCGCCGAGGAGGGGTGCCGCTGCCCCCCCGCAAATTCGGTCCGCTGCCGGTGGTCGAGGCCTGGGAGACCAATCTTCTGGAGGACAACCTGAAACGGCTCGGCCGCGAGGCTCCGGCCCGGGGATTGCCCCTGGCCGCCGGAGAGATCAAGACCCTCAGGCTGGTTCTACCCGAAGTCCGGCGGGGAGACGTGAGCGCGGAGCTGGGTGAGCGAACCGTCTACCAGCTTGAAAAGGCGCCCCCCGAACCGGAAGGCAGCGGAGGCGAACCGGAAGAACCCATCACCGGCACCTCGCAATATCTGGGCGTAGGCTAGGCCGCGGCGACTTTCTTGTCGCCGAATGGGACCGGCGGCTTTCTTGCCGCCGAACTCCAGATGAGGTGTGGAGCAAAAAGAAAGTGAGGATTCGAATTTGACTTTCGGTGCTCGCCGCGCAGCCGCTCTCCTCGCCCTCATACTTCTTGGAGTTGTACCCGTATTCGGGGAGGATCGCGCCCGGCTCCTGAGGGAGCGTAGCGTCCAGGTCTTGCGTCAAGCGCTGGAAGACGAGACGGGATGGGTCCGGATACGTGCCGCCGAAGCCCTGCTCTGGAACAACTACGGTGAAGGAGTGAAGGAGATCTTCTCCGGCGAGCGACCGGAACCCGGCTCAAGTCACGAGATCGGAGTCTGGCAGATCCTGGCCCAGGCGACGCTCCGGAAGAGCCAACATGAGCTGGAGCGGCAGCAGTACGTGGACCGGATCCTCGACGCCTTCCTGTCGAATCAAGACGAACGGGGTATCCGGGCCGCAGAGGCCTTGGCCAATCTGGGCTATGCAGACCGGCCGGCGGAGTTGCTACGGCTGGCTACTGAGGGTGACGGCGTCCGCCAAGTGGACGCCGTCTGGCTGTTGGCCGCTTCCGGACCGGGCAAGGACCAAACCGAGTTGGCCTCCCGGCTGAAGTCCGGGGGCCCGGCCGTCCGCGCTCGATCCGCCTACGCGCTCCGCCACCTGGAAAGCATCGATCCCGAGGACCGTGCCGCATTGGCGCGGGCTCTGTCCAGGGAAGCCGCCGATTCAAGGGTCCGGATCTACCTGCTGAGTGCGCTCTACGTGCACGGCGGTGAGGAAGTCAGTCCTCCGGTCCAGTTGGAACTATTTGCCTACGTCACAGACGGGGACCGGGAACAACGGTTGGAGGCCATCGAGGCCCTGGCCCAGGCCGGAGGCAGGGACCAGGTCCCACTGTTGGAGCCGCTCCTGTTCCACCAGGGAACCGAAGCCGAGATCCGTGTCGCCGCCGCCAATGCGGTGCTCAGGATCGAGCGGAGGGACTTCCGAGGCCTGGGGTGGTTGGACTGGTTTGTGGTCGTCGCCTACGGCGCCTTCATGCTCGGCGTCGGTTGGTACTACTCTCGCCGCCAGACCAACACCGAGGAGTATTTCCTGGGCAGCCGCAGCCTGGGTTCGTTCGTCATCGGGATTTCGCTCTACGCCACGCTGCTGAGCACGATTTCCTATCTGGCGGTTCCCGGGGAGCTGGTCAAGCACGGGCCGGGCATCCTGGTCTGGGGACTGTTGGGGACACCGCTGATCGTCGTCTGTTGCGGTTTCTTCCTTATACCCGTTTTCATGAAGCTCCCCATCACCAGCGCCTACGAGCTTCTGGAGGGCCGTCTGGGAATCGGGGTCCGGCTGACGGCGGCGGTGATCTTCATCCTGACGCGCCTGGTCTGGATGGCTCTGCTCATCTATCTGGCGGCCAAGGCCGTAGTGGTCATGGTGGGTTGGCCCGAGTCGACGACGCCGATGGTGGTGATGGTAGCCGGGGCGGTCGCGGTGCTCTACACCGCCCTCGGGGGTCTGCGGGCCGTCGTGATCACCGACGTCATTCAGTTCGTCATCCTCTTTGCCGGAGGCCTGATCACGATGGCGATGGTCACCATGGACATCGGCCTCGGGGGTTGGATCCCGACTTCCTGGGCGCCCCATTGGGACCAGGTCCCGGTTTTTGACTGGAACCCGGCCGTCCGAGTGACGGTGATCGGGTCGATCCTCTCCGGGGCGGTCTGGACCATCTTCACCTACGGGTCGGATCAGGTGGCCATTCAGCGTTACCTGGCGACGCGGGACACCAAGGCCGCCCGGCGCGCCCTGTACATCAACATCGGCGCCGGCGTCGCCGTCTCCGTGCTGCTCGCGGGGCTGGGCTTCTCGGTCCTGGGTTTCTTCCAGACCCATCCCCACGCCATCGCCGACGGCAAGGACCTGCTGGCGGACGCCGATTTTCTGTTTCCCCACTTCATCGCCAACTATCTGCCGCACGGGCTGGCCGGCCTGGTCATCGCGGCCATGTTCGCCGCCGCCATGTCGAGCCTGGACTCGGGCATCAATTCCATCGTGACCGTCTTCCACGTCGATTTCCTGGGCCGTTTCCGCCGCCGAAAACTGCGGAAGCAACACAGCCTCAAACTGGCCCGGGCCCTGGTGCTGGGCATCGGCATCGCCGTGGTCCTCCTCAGTGCGCCGGTGGGCAACGTCCCCGGCAACATCACCGAGGTGACGAACAAGACCAACGGGCTGTTCGTCGCTCCCCTGTTCGGACTTTTCTTCATGTGCCTGTTCGTGCCGTTCTCGACTCCGTTCGGCGCCATCGTGGGAGCCGCCTACGGTTTTTCCTTCGCCTTCCTCTGGGCCTTCTGGGACCTGTTGACCGGCGGCCCGAGTCTCAGCTTTCAATGGATCTACCTGCTTCCGTTCCTGGTCCACGTACTGGTGGGTTCGGCAGCGAGCCTGCTGCCGACGCGAGGCCGATCCTGGCGTTTCCTCCTTGTCTGCAGCCTCGCCGCCGCGGCTCCCATAGCGGTCGTCTTCCTCCTGCTGAGTTCGTGACTGGAGCGGGAGCGGCGGCTTTCTTGCCGCCGACTGGATCGGCGTCTTTCAGGCGCCGACCAGGGGAGATTTGGGGGACGGAGTCCCCATTCCGCGCAGCGTCTTCCAATAAGGCGAAAAAAAGAATGGGCGACAGGAAAGTCCCCTCCAAGTCGCCCCTACTTGGAGATCAGCTCGACACTCACCCGGTCCAGGATCGGGTAGCTGTCTCCATTGCCGGACTCGAAGACGGCCCGGTACTGCAGGACCCGGTCGCCGCTCTCCAGAGAGAAGCGGTCCCCGCTCACCCGGCGCCAAGACCTATGCTCCAGTCCGGGCGCATCAGCACCCGAACGGACGCGGAAGCTCAGCCGGCTGTGGGCGGGCGTTTCCGCCTTGGCCTCCAGCCGGCCGCCGTTGCGGTCATCGTCCCAGTGAAACAGGGAGGAATCGTAAGTCTGGCGCCAGCTTCGGTCGTAGATGTGCCCGACGTCGGTCAGATAGATGGTGTGTCCCCCCAGGGTGGGAAGCCCCACCGTCCTGGGGGCGGTAAAGCGCTTTCCATCGTTGTAGAACACCTTCGAGTCGATGCGGTGGTCCCCGTGGCGGGTATGGCAGATGACCGCCAAGTCGAGTCGGCCGTCCTGATCGAAATCTCCCGCCATGGCGTCGCTGGCGCTGTCGCATACGAGCCGGGTCTTGTTCTCGGCGCGCAGGCCGTCCCGGCTTCCCCAGAACAGGTAGGAAGGCATGGACTCCCGGACGCCGGTTCCGTGATAGGAGGGGGCGAACAGGTCCAGGAAGCCGTCCCGGTCGAAGTCGGCCACCAACGGGGCCAGTTGTCCCATGCCGGGCAGCCACTGGGTGTTCCAGGGAGTGAAGCCCTCTACCGATCCCCAGAAGACGAAGAGTCCGACGTCGAAGGTACGGGTGGTGGGATCGGCGTAGCCGCCCACGATCAAATCCAGGTGTCCATCGGCGTTGAGGTCGGCCGTTTCCTGGTTGCCCGCCCAGGGCACGTACCCTATGGGTTCCAGTTCGCGGCTCGGTCCCTCCGGGCCGCCCCAGACGATCCCCACCGCTCCGCTCGACGCGCTCCCGGACAGGTCCAACCAGCCGTCCCGGTTGAAGTCGGCCACGGTCAGCACCGAGGGTAGAACCAGGCGCCGGCTCCGGTGGAATCCAGTCTCCGATCCGTAGTAAAGGACGGTTTGGGACGGATCGAAACCGTTCAGGATCAGGTCCAGGTAACCGTCGCGGTCCAAGTCGGCGACGTTGCCGGAAGAGAGGTGATTCTCCGAGAGGATGGTTCGGTGTCCTTCCAGGTCGAACCCCCGGGACGTGCCCCAGAGAATGTGGGCTCCCACGTCGGGGTCCGCGTGCCCGCCGTGCCCGGAGTTCATGGCCACCAGATCGGTGATGCCGTCGGCGTTCAGGTCGGCGCCCACGGCGCCGTAACCGCCGCTGAAGGGGATGACCAAACGGCGGTCCGGGTGGAACCCCCCCTTGCCGCCCCAGTAGACGTAGAGGGGAACCCTCTCGTTCAGAGTGCCGCCCTGGCTGTTGCAGACGACGACCCGGGCCGGCAAGTCTTCCTCCGCCGGGACCACCAGCACGTCTGCGGCTCCGGAGGAGGGGATACCGCGGCTTGCCCGACGGAAGGAGCGGTCACCGTGTCCGAAAAAGACGGCGGACTCCGCGGCGAAGTTTGACGTCCCCTGGTAGACGGCCGCCACCAGATCGGACCTCCCATCGCCGTCCAGATCGCCGATAGGCGAGGCCGAAGGGTGATCTACCTCCAGGTTGAGCGAGTGCGCAGAATCGTACTTTCCCGCCTCCCCCCAGAGGATGCGGATCCCTCCCGGACGGTCGGCGGCACCCCGCTCGCCGCCCGAAGCATGCCGGATCCCGAACTCCGTCAACGCCAGGTCGGCGTGTCCATCGCCGTCCAGATCGCCGATGGTGATGTGGGAAGCCGGCGCGGCTTGCCCCCGGACCGGATGGCTCCAGTCTCGGTGGGCGCCGGCGTTGACGGTGAAGAGGGTCTCGTGGGAGGTTCCCGCCACCAGGTCGGTGAGTCCGTCCCCATCGATGTCCCCGGCCGCCAGGCAGCCGGCCGCAGGGCCAGAGAGAGGGATGCGAGTGGAGTTCAGGCCCACGGGCACGGTGGACGGCTCAGAAGACGCCCAGAAGATCCGGATCTCGTTTTCGGCGGTCAGCACCGCGATGTCCCGGGCTCCGTCGGCGTCGAAGTCGGCCGCCTTCATGTCGACCGACATGGGGAGCTCCTGGATTTGACGCCGGCCCAGATAAAAACCCAGTCGACCGCCCCAGAACACCTTCATCACCATGCTCTTGACCGGTTTCCCGTCGGGCTGTCTCCGGGGCGCCTGGGCCAGGACCACGATGTCGGGCCAATGGTCGCGGTTCAGGTCGGCGATGGCCACGGCTCGCGGGTCCCACGCCGGCAGGACGCCGCTGATCCGGTTGGAGCTCCAGCCTTCCGCGGCCCCCCAGGCGATGGAGATGAATCTGCGGGGGTGTTGAATGCCGTCGGGGTTGGGACAGAAGACCAGGTCGGTGAAACCGTCCCGGTTCAGGTCTCCCGCAACCGCCCCGAGACTCCCCAGAACCGCCAGCGAAGAGTGGGTGAGCGTCCGGGCGGCGTCGAAGCCGGCCCAGGTGGCATCGACGTAGGTGATGCTGTCATGCGTATTGTTGAAGATCAGATCCAGGTGGCCGTCCTGATTCAGATCGAAGCGATGGACGGTGCGGACGGTCCCGTTGCGAGACACGTAGAGGTTCTGGCCGGAAGCGTCCAGCCGGCCGTCGGCAAAGTCCTCGAAGCTGTCTTCGTTCCAGCTCTGGGCCCTCGTCGCAGGGAAACCCGCGCCCAACCAGAGGGCCAGTAGAAAGGAGATCAAGGAAGTCCTGTGATCCGAAATCAGCATTGTCAATCTCCTCTCTCCAGTCGGAGCCGGTTCGCGCGGAAGATTTCGCCTCGACGGACGAGAGCGCAGTGCCCTTCCGCCGGGCCTCGACCGAGGGGAACAACCCGCCGGGGAGCCAAGGTCCGGCAGTCCCTACTCCGGGAGGGGCAGCTTGCTCATCATCCCTCCGTCGACGTTGATGGCGATCCCCGTGACGTATGCGGAGAGCGGGGAGGCCAGAAACAGGGCCACGTCGGCAATGTCCTCCGGCAGGCCCACCCGCCCCAGGGGAAGGGAGGCCACCAGCGTCTCCATGTAGGCGTCCCGATCCTCATTGCTGGTGAAGGAGCGGTCCAGCATGGGGGTCTGGATGCAACCGGGACAGATGGTGTTGACCCGGATGTTGTACTGGCCCAGGTCTCGGGCCATGTCCCGCGTCATGGCCAGGATGCCCCCCTTGGCGGCGGCGTAGGGTGCGATCCGTCCGGTGGTGGCCAGGGCCTGCACCGAGGCGGTGTTGACGATGCTGCCGCCTCCGTTCCGGATCATGGAGGGAATGGCCCTCCGGCTGCAGAAGAACACACTCTTCAGGTTGACGGCGATCTGGCGGTCGAACTCCTGGTCCGTAAATTCCAGGAATTCCTGGTAGTGCTCGATGCCGGCGACGTTCACCAGGACGTCGACGGTCCCGAAGTCGGCCAGGATCTTTTCGAAAGCGGCGTCGGTGCTGCTGGCGTCGCCGACGTCGGCCTGCACTGCCAGCGCTGCTCCACCGCTCCCCCGGATCTCCCGGGCCGTCTCCCGGGCCGTGTCGAAATTGATGTCGACGGCCGCCACCCCGGCGCCGTGCCCGGCGAACTTCAGGGCGACCCCCCGGCCGATGCCGGCTCCGGCCCCGGTGACGACTGCCTTCTTGCCGCTCATGTCCATTTGATTCGTCCTCCCTCCCCGTGAGATTCAGTTCCCTCCACGAGTCCTGGAAACGCCCCGGAAGGTCCGCCCGGCGGGAAACGAAGTATTCCTGGGTTCGGGTTTCAGCGATGCTACTCGGCGAACGGTTCTCTGTCCATTTCCCGCAACTGGGACGTCGGCGGGTGTTCTCCCTCACCTGAATGATGAAGAAAAAATAACTTTTGAAGCATTCTTGACCATGTTGGATCGCGCATGATAAAAATGCTGCCAACTTGTGGGCCCGTATCCCAGGGGGCTCGATATCCTTTTTTCCTGGCGGAGATAAACCAGGAAGCGATTTGGTAGGATCTGTCCCAATTAGAAAATCCCTGGCCGATCCAGGATGTCGGCGGGGTTTTGACTCCAATACCATCGAGTGCATTCCCAGGCGCTCCCTTACAATCCGTTTTCTTCTGAATTAAGGAGAGGTTATGAACAACAGGCGATTTTTCTGGATTCTGCTGATTCCGGCGCTTATCCCCCTCTTGGTGACACCAGCGCAGGCGCAGACCACCGCCGCCACCGTGCTGGGTTCCGTCACCGACGCCGCCGGGGCGATCGTTCCAGGCGTGACGGTGACCCTCACCAACCAGGACACGGGCTTCATCCGCGAAACCATCAGCGACGATCGCGGGGACTTCGAGTTCGCCGTGGTGCAGGCGCCGAACACCTACACCCTCAGTGCGGAGCTGCCCGGTTTCAAGAAGTACGTCAATATTGACAACTATCTGGCCACTCGGGTCACCCAGCGGTTCGACGTCAGACTGGAAGTGGGTGAGGTAGCCGAGCAGGTGACGGTGCAGAGCGCGGCGCCGGTGATCAACACCGACACGCCCCAATGGAGCGAGACCCGGACCGATCGGCTCATCAACGCGGGACCGCGCGGGACCATGGTCATGGGCCGTTTCGGGCACGGCACCCGGCCCCTGAGCCTGGCCTTCGTCAACGCCGACGTGGCCGACAGCTACAAGAGCAACGGCTCGCGAACCACCATGACCCAGACTTCGGTGGACGGGACGCCTATGAACGGCGAGCAGGTGGGGCCTCCCTTCTCGGCCATCGCCGAGGAGAAGACGGTTGCCTTGAACGCCGCCGCCGAATTCCGGGCCCCGTTGACCGTCGATGCCGTCACCAAGCGCGGTGAGAACCGGCCCCACGGCATGTTCACGCTGAACATGCGCCACCCCCGGCTGGCTGCCCTCTGGCCCGGCCCTCCCGGCGCGACGCGGAATCCCGACGCGGTGTGGGCATTTCGATACAATTTCACCGGGGGCGGTCCCATCTACATTCCGAAAGTCTACGATGGACGGGACAAGAGCTGGCTCTTTATTTCATTCGAGCAGAATCCGCCCACCAACATCACCTTCGGGCAGGGAACCTGGCTCAACACCCCCACCCAGGCCATGCGCAGGGGCGACCTTTCCGCGTATCTGGCCAAGGTCCGGCCCCAATTGGGGGAATTGAAGGATCCCCTCAGCGGGGAGACCTTCGTCGGGAACATCATTCCCCGCTCCCGTTGGAACCCCGTCGCCATCAACATGATCGACAAGTGGCTCTTGGAGCCCACCGGATCCAACTTGGGCGACCCCGACATCCCGGAGCAGAATTTGCAGTATATCGGAAGCCAGCAGGGGGCCAACAAGCAGTGGATCTATCGCTTCGACCAGAGCATCCTCAATCGGAACACCTTCGGCATCATGCACACCCAGAGAGATGCCTGGGAGACTTGCCATTGCGGGGGTTCCACCTTTTTCGGCCAGCGCCATCCCGCCACCGGACAGGACTGGTTCGGCAGTCTCAATGACGTCATAAACGTCTTCGATACCCATATCTTCACTCCCGGTCTCATCAACGAGTTCCGCTTCGGCTTGTTCCGCCGGGACAACTACAACCGGACCGAGCATTCCGCTGCCCTCTTCATCGACTCGCTGGGGATCGACCTGGGCGACGACGCCGCCACCCGCAAGGCGTTCAACACCCTCCCCTACATCAGGGTCGACAACCTCCACACCATCGGCACCCGATCCGGCGCCACCAACGAGACGGTGAGCAACTACTACAGCATCCGCAACAACCTCAGCTATCGCACCGGAATCCACAGTTGGAAGCTGGGCTACGACCACGCCATCCGGCGCATCTCCGACCTTCGGGCCCTCAGGTCGGTGGCGGGCGACTGGAATCACACCGGTTTCTTTACCGGCGATCCCTTCGCCGACTTCCTGCTGGGACTTCCCACCCAGACGGGGCGCCACACGCCGCGGCCGGCCGTGGAGGGGCGCTACAACGAGTTCGGGATGTTTGTGCAGGACGACGTTCAGGTCAGTTCCAGGTTGAAGCTGAACATCGGGTTCCGCTACGACCGGATCTCCCCGCGCACGGACGCGAACGGGGCTTGGTACAATTTCAATATGGCCACCGGCGCCCTGGTGGTGCCGGAAGCCGGACGGGGTTTGATCGCCCCCGCCTTCCATCCCGCCATCCCCATCGAGACGGCGGACGAGGCCCGCTTTCCCAGCGATCTGATCAATTCGTTGACCAAGTGGTCACCGCGTCTGGGCTTTGCCTACCGGCTCGACGACAAGACCGTCCTGCGGGTCGGTTACGGCATGTTCATGCACGACGCCGGGAGTACCAACAACTACTTCGCGACGCTGCTCACGGGCGGGCCTTTCGCTCTGGACGAGTCCTTTCGGAATACCATCACCGACGGCGTCCCCCTGGTCACCACCGACCGGCCCTTTCCCCGGGCGACCGTCGGAGGCTCGGCTCCGGCCACCTTCAACATCCAGGGCGTGAACCCCGAGATCAAGGAGCCCTACCTGCAGCAGTGGAACCTGACCTTGGAGCGGCAGTTGGGACGCGAAACCTCCTTCCGCTTCTCCTACGTCGGCTCCTCGGCTACGAGCCTCTGGTACTCCAGGGACGTCAACATTCCTCCGGCGAGTCTGACTCCCTTTACCGAAGAGCGGCTCAACTACCCCCACAACCCGGGTTTTGACGACATCATCTACCTGGATAGCGGCGGCCACATGAGCCATAGCCAGTTCCAGTGGCAGTTCACTCGGCGCATGTCCCGGACTCCTATCGGCGGGCTCATGTTCGACGGCATGTTCCAGTGGATCAAAGAGATCGAGGACGTGGACGACACTACGGCGTTCGCGTCCGCCTACGGGCGGGGCATAGCGCCGCGCCTCGGAGGTTATGCCGGGATCGAGAATCCCTACGACCGGAACCGGGATCGGGCCGACGCCTATCTGAACCCGGCCTCAATCCGCATCAACTTCATCTGGGAGCTCCCGTGGGGTCCGGATCAGCCTTACCTGTCGCACCTGAGGAAAGGCTCGATCCTGAGCGCACTGGTGGGTGGCTGGGAATTCGCGGGCATCTTCGATGCCGGTACCGGACGTCCCTACCACCAGTACTACAGCGGTTTCGATCCCACCAACACCGGCCGCTTCAGCGGCCGGGCCAGCATGTCCAAGGCTGGCTGCAACCCGCAGGTCCGCCCCCACAGCTATACGCGGCCGACGACCGTCAACATCAACTGCTTCAAGGTCCCGGATCCGGGCACCTACGGTACGACTCCGCGCGACGCCGTGAGCCGGCTGGCGGGCTGGGCCTTTGACGCGACGTTCTACAAATTCCTCCCCATCCGGATGCTCCATGAAGACATTAGAGCCCGGCTCTCCGTGACCTTCGTCAACCCATTTCACCACGTGGTGGCGTCGAGAGACCGCGGCCTCTACGTCACCAGCCCGGCTCGCTTCGGAATCCCTTCACGGGGCGGAGGCCTGCTGCGGTTCGGGTCGGCTCCCCGTAGCGCCAACTTCCAGTTCCAGATCGTCTGGTAGGGGGTCCCAAGCCAAGAAAGGTTGATTTGACAGGGGGGAAGGGAAGCAGTTCCCTTCCCCCCATTTTGTTACGAGGTGCGGATATGAACAAAACGAGTCACCGCCTTTGGTTTGCATTGGTAGCCTTCTTCCTGCTGGCCCCGAGCCGGGCCGACGCCCAGGGCCACCGAGGTACACTCCAAGGTCAGGTCAAGGACCAAGAGGGCAACCCCCTCAAAGACATCGTGGTCAGGATCGAGGGGCTCAACGGCAAGCAAACGTACGAGCTCAAGACCGACAAGGGAGGACGATATTTTCACATCGCCGTCGACCCCTATCTGTCCTATCGCATCGTGGCCATCAAGGAAGGCTTCTGGACTGAGGAGTCGGTGGGTGTTCGAGCCTCACGGTCACAAAGCGGCGGCGTCAACAACTTCACCATGAGACCCGGCCACTCCACTGACGCCGAGATGACCCGAGCGGAGAGAGACACGCTGGTCCGAGAGCTGCGCCAGGCGGAGGAAATAAAACGGACAGTGAAGGTCATCGACGAGAGCCACAAGGTGGCCATGCGATTCATCGGCGAAGGTCGATACGCGGAGGCGGCGGAGGCCTTCCGCAGGGTGGTGGAACTGCAACCGACTCTGGCGCCCACTTGGGCCAACCTGGGCCACGTCTACAACAAGCTGAAAAAGCCCTCGGATGCAGTGGCCGCCTACCAGACGGCCATCGAGCTCGATCCTGAGAACGCTACCTTCTACCAGGACCTGGGCCACGTCTACTCGGACATGGGGGAGGCCGGGAAGGCCACGGAGATGTACCAAAAGGGGGCCAAGTTGACCGGAAGCCAGGACCCCAAGGAAGCGGCCCAATCCCAGTACATTATCGCCGTGGACCACCTCAACTCGGGGAGGGAATCGGAAGCCATGGAGGCTCTGCGGCAGACTCTCGCCGCCGACCCCGAACACGCCGACGCTCACTACTACGTGGGAGTTCTGCTGATCCGGGAGAACCGGATGAAGGAAGCACTGGACCATTTGGGCAGACACCTGGAAATGTCGCCCGAGAGTCCCACCGCCGCCGATGCCCGGGCGCTCCTGGAGGCGCTGAGGCAAACGCCGGAGGCTGCCGAATAGCAGTCGTCCGTGAGGGAATAGGGCCGGATCTCGGATCCGCTATCGAGTTTGGGATCAGGGCCGGAAAACCTGGGCTTGGCTGGCATCTCCACCGGCCTTCACGATAGTGAACTCTTCGTTGCGGCTGGTGTTGTTTCCCCCGATCCGGTCCGCGATCTGAGCCTTGAGCGTATACTTCCCCGGCTTCAGCCGGGCCAGGGGAAACTGTTGCAGCAACATGGTGCGGCGATTGGAAGAGAAATAGACCGACTTGCCCAAAGAGTCATGGATCTCGAAGACGATCTGACCGTCTTTCAGGATGAAGTAGTCCGCCTTGATGGACGGTTCACTGGATGCTGCATCCAGTTCCAATCCATAGATTTCCAGGTATGCCCATAGTGGGTATTCGCCGTCGAAGTTTCTTGAGACGCTGGGGCGGACCACCAGGTCGCCCATGACGAACATCTCGTATTGCTCAGGGACGTAACCCAACTGCCTCACGTGATCCGACAGCAGCAGGGTACTGGCGCCCAGACCTTCGTCCCGGGGTCGAAAGGGATTGATGGCCAGGGTCTTGCTGCCCACCTTTCCGCTCTCCATGTCCTGCAGAAACAGTTCCAGCTTGTAGCGCTGCCCTCGGCCCAGGGCAATGATCACCTGATGCAGGGAGACGTCGGTCAACCCTCGCGCCAGCTCGTTTGCGGGCACGTGGACGGCGATCTCCTGGTCGATCTCGGCCACATGCTGGTTGGTCATGTTGGTCACCAGCCCATACAGGTCCAGCGTGGCCGTAGCCATGGCCGCGCCGCCCGGTTTGAAGTTGAGCTCCTTCTTGGGCACTTCCAGCGTCAGCAGCACCAGAATTTCCTCGCCATTCAGCTCCAACTGGTCGTTCCTGAGCCGAAAGGGAAGCGGCTCATACGAGACACGGGTCCTCACGAACTTCTTCAGGTCGTCGTACTTGCCCTTGGTCTGTCCCATGGTGGCGGTAGTGACGCGGAGCCGGTCGAAATACTTCTGCACCTGGAGCCAGTCGCCGGCGCCGCTCGAGTCCATCATGGGGTAACCGTGCCTGAGCCAGCGGTCCGCCCGGTCGGTGTATCCTTGTACCTCGGCCCACTTCATGCCCCCGAATCCCTTGTCGTCCATCAGGTCCTTTTCGTCGGGGTGGTAGGCGAGCTTGAAATCTCCGGTGAAAGTCTGGTCGACGAACTCGATGATGATGTTCGATCCGATGCCCTCCAGGTTCCGGTAGCGCCAGCGCTCGAAGGGGAAGGCGATGGTGGTTCCGAGTCCTTCATCCAGGGTCCGGTCGTAGCGGCCGCCGGCAGGAAAGCTCTCGATGTCGGCCGGCGGCCCGTGCATGATGTAGATCCGGCCCCGATCCGTATTCCGGCCCATCAATCCGCTGGAGAAATGGTCGTCGGCATAGGCGATCCGGCGGTAGTGCTCCTCCTTGAACTCGTTGATCATGGTGCGCGGGTCGTAATCCCGGCGGCGCCAGAACTGCTCGATGAAATTCTCCTTCTCCTCGGGACTCGTCAATTTCTCGAAGACCGCCCGTTCATCATGGGCGATGATGTGAACGACCGTGTCGTTCAGCCATTTTTCGTAATAGTCGACGGCCTCTTCACGGGAGGCGTCCTTTTCCTCGGGACCCCCCCGGGTAATCCCGGGGGTCAGTGCCAGAAACAGGACCAGCGAGGCCGCCACGCTCGAATTGGAACAGGAGGAAAACATTTTAGTTTCGAGTAGTTTAGGCTCGAACCGGAGATAAGGTCAAGCCGGGGATGGGAGTAACGGAGTCCTGGTCTGCAGCCGACAGACTCGCAGTCAGGCCAAGCTTGCCACGTGAATAATCCTTTCCGACAGGTAAGCGTGTCCCCGCACTTTGCCATGGAACCGCGCATCGACTACAAATCCCTTCATTCCGAAAGGTCCCGATCTCGGTCGGCCCTTATGACCTCACTGCTGTCGACGGAGGATCGAAGACGTTGCCTCAGGTTCTGGGCCCGGGAGGCGAAATTCTCTTCTCTTTCAAGTAGTATCCTACGGAGGATCTCCCTGTGTTCGGCTTCGGCGGATCGGCCATGGGCCGCAGCTCTCCGCCTAAGCGCACGTACCACTTGATTCGCCAAGTTTCGAACAGTTAGTCGCGCCATGAGCTATGCTAGCAAGTCTAGCTCCTTTCAAGACTGCCTGGGACGCATCCGAGTTGCCTCACCAAGGAAATCATCCCGAAACAGACGAACAGACCGAGGCAGAAGTCGTCGCGGCATTCGATCGGCCCTGCGACCCATCGGACGGTATCGTCGCTGCGTCACATGATTCGATTGGAAACGGGCAGCCACAAGGGCTGCCCCTACTCCTCTCGGCGTGACGCAGCTGGCGAGATTGCCATCTCCATTCCAAAAGGGGGAAACTCATGCCCATGCTTCTCCGATCCGCCGCTTGTCTACTCTGCAGCGCAGTGGCCTTCGCTCTCGCCTGCGGCATCGCACCGGCGCCCCAACCGCATCGGGACATCGTTCTATTGGCCATCGACGACCACCTGCTCCCCTTCCGGCGGAACCTCTGCTACTACCTGTCCCGGCCGCGGGTCCGAAAGGAGCCGGTTCTGGTCCCCAGTGGCGACGACCCCGGCGCGGCCGACCAGTTGGCGGCCCATTTCTATGGCACGGTGATCTTGGACGAGGGCAGATTTCGCATGTGGTACTACCCGGTCCGCCTCGGCGCCCGCCCTTCCGAAATGGAAATCGGTCCCGCCGCCTACGCCGAGAGCGAGGATGGCATTCGTTGGATCAAGCCGTCGCTGAAGCAGGTCTCCATTAAGGGAAATCCGGACAACAACGCCATCCATTTGCCCGATGATCGAGTCATGGGGGTCACCGTCATCAAGGACCAGGAGGAGACGGATGCCGAACGACGCTACAAGATGGTCTACAATCCCGTCGCGGTGAGGGAACGCTGGGCCGAACCCAAGCTGAACGGGGCGGCCCGATCCACTCTCCGAACCGCCACCAGCCGGGACGGATTGAGTTGGACTGCAAGGCCCGACCTGCCGCTCGATGTCTTCGTCGAGCTCTCCTCCTTCTACAAGCACGACGGCCTCTACGTGGCTCACGGCCAGGGGAAGCTGTTCGGTGAGGGTGGAGGACTGCATGGCCGCCGGGGCTACGCCTGGGTGTCGACCGACTTCGAGCACTGGCTGGCGGGTCAGGCCGAGACCTTCGGATTGCCGGAGCCCGGGACCCTGGGTCCAAGGGGAGCCGCCGGGGAGTACGATCAGGTCCACCTGGGCGTCGGGGGGGCCAGCTACGGCTCGGTGGTGGTGGGACTCTACGGAATCTGGCGCCAAGGCGGCACGGGAGTCGGCGGGACCACCTGCGATCTGGGCTTGGTGGTGAGCAACGACGGGATCCATTTTCGCGAGCCGGTGAAAAAACACGTCTACGTCTCGCGGCACGATTCTCCGGTCACGCCGGTGCCCGGGAAGGACTATCCCACGATCCTGTGCCAGGCCAACGGCATTTTGAACGTGGACGACGAGACCTGGATCTATCATGGCCGCTGGCGGAACGCTCCGGTGGGACCCGAATATTATGGGGAGGTGGCCCTTGCCACCTTGCCTCGTGATCGATGGGGCGCCGTGGGGCTGATTCGGGGAGTCTCCGAGGGCTGGGTCTGGTCGGCGCCCCTCCGCTGGCCCGAGGGGGAGGCCCAAGTCTTCCTGAACGCCGATTTCGCTCCGCAGATGCGGGTCGAGGTGTCCGACGTCGATTTCAATCTGCTCCCCGACTACTCCGATGCCAACGCCGGCACGGTCTCCTGTTCCGACGGCACGGGGCGGTTCCGGGAGCGGAACGGGGGGCTCGACTGTTCCGTCGTCTGGCCCGGGGCTCAGCTTTCAGACCTGGCGGGTCGGCAGGTGCGGCTTCGCGTCCAACTCACGTCGGCGGGAGGCGATCCCAGGCTCTACGCAGTGTATGTGCGCGGGAGCGGGCTGGTGGAGAAACCCTCCGGATGAGCACCCGGCCTCGGCCGGTTTCGACGGCTGAAGTTGTGCAATTATCCATGGCCATCGGGACGGTGGGAGTGCGGATCTCCAAACAGGTGTTTCTTTTCTTGAGCGTCGCGCTGCCGCTGCTCGTCTTTGCCGGTCTCCAGTCCAGCGTCGCCGCATCTCCGAGTCAGCAGGTGCGGCGTATCCTCAAGGAGAACTGTCTGGGCTGTCATGGTCCGACTCAAATGGCGGGACTGGATCTGCGGGACAGGGAGACGATTCTCAAGGGAGGCACTCGAGGTCCGGCTCTGATCCCGGGTGATTCCGGGACCAGTCTGCTCTATCAGGCCGTTGCACACCTGGGGGATCTGCGGATGCCGCCGAACCAGGATCCTCTGTCAGCGGGAGACGTCGAGACGCTCAGACGTTGGATCGATGCCGGGGCGGACTGGGACTCCGATGCCGCCAGTGAGGAGGCCGGCCGCACTTGGTGGTCTTTTCGCAAACCCGAACTCTCGCCGGCACCCGGCACGGAAGACCCGGCTTGGACTCAAAACCCGATCGACGCCATCGTGCTGGCCAGGCTGGAAGAACACGGTCTCACCCCGGCCCCGGAGGCTCCCAGGTTGACCCTGCTGCGGAGAGCGAAATTCGACCTTCACGGTCTGCCGCCGGCAATGGATGAAATCGAGAAATTTCTTTCTGATACGGCGCCGGGAGCTTTTGCCCGGCTGGTGGATCGCCTGCTGGCCTCGCCTCGATACGGTGAACGATGGGGGAGGCATTGGCTGGACGTCGTTCGCTACGCCGACTCCACCGGTCTGGATGAGGATCTCTATCTTCCGGAAGCCTGGCGCTACCGGGATTACGTGATCGACGCCTTCAACGCCGACGTGCCCTACGACCGTTTCATCGCCGAGCAGGTGGCGGGCGATCTGCTCGCGCCTGCGACTGCCCATGAGGCCGGCGGCCGGGAGGTCGTGGCCACCGGATTCCTGGCCCTGGGACCCAAACCGGTGGCTCAACAGGACAAGTTGAGGATGGTCTACGACGTTCTGGACGAACAGATCGACACCCTCACCAAAGCTTTTCTGGGCCTGACGGTTGCCTGCGCCCGCTGCCACGATCACAAGTTCGATCCCATAACCACCCGGGACTACTACTCGCTGGTCTCAATCTTCGCCAGCACCAAGAACTTCGTGGACGTGGAGCCCAAGGTTTCCGAGATCTACTTCGCTCCACTGGTCTCTCGGGACGAATATCAGCGGTATCGGAGGAGCCGGCGCGCCATCGAAGTCAAGCAGAAACTTCTCGAGGCGACGGAAGAAATCGCCGTGGCCGCCTATGTGCGTGACCAACTGTTGCCCCGTTTCGCCGCTTACATGGTGGCGGCCCGGAGACTCTACCAGGGAGGGGAAGACCTGCAAGGGGTGGCCCGGGAGCAGGCCCTGAACCCGGGCATTCTCGGGAGATGGGTGGATTATCTCAACCCGCGCGGTGATTTCAGGCCCTATCTGGAGGACTGGCGCCGGGTCGATGACGCGGCTGCGGGCAATCTCGCAACGGAGTACCGAGCCATCTACGAGGACATCCAAACCCGCTGGACCCAAGAATTGAAGGCGTGGAAGGATGCGGTTGGCCGGGCCGCATTCAAGGGTGAAAAACTCCCCGGCAAGCCGTCACTCGAGGGACCCGAGTCGGTGTTCAGCGGGGAGGACGACAAGGCCCGATTCTTCGCCGAAGTCACCTACCATAGCGACACTCCATTCGGGAAGCCTTCGATCCGGGGGCCCTTTGCTTTCCCGGATGAAGAGAGGGACTCGCTCTTGCCTCCGGCGGTGGTAGCCAGCCTGTCTGCCCTCAGGAAGGAGATCCGGGATCTGGAGCAGGCTTCTCCTCCGGCGCCGCCCATGGCCTGTGCCGTGGCCGAAGGCGAGAGAGTGGATCAGCGAGTTTTGCTTCGCGGCGATCCCAGGAGCCTCGGAGACCTGGTGCCGAAACAGTTTCCCGTCGTGCTTGCGGGAGACCGGCAGCCGGCCATTGCCCGCGGCAGCGGCCGCAAGGAGTTGGCCGAGTGGTTGACCCGGCCAGACCATGCGCTCACCAGCCGGGTCATGGTGAACCGGCTCTGGCAATGGCATTTCGGTGAAGGCCTGGTCCGCACCCCCAACAACTTCGGGACCACCGGCGAGCCGCCGACACACCCGGAACTACTCGACTTCCTGGCCGTCCGATTCGTCCGGACCGGCTGGTCGATCAAGACGATGCACCGTCTCATCATGTTGTCGAACACCTACCGGATGAGCAGCCGGCGCACTCCACAGGCCGTCGAACAGGATCCCGACAATCGGCTCCTCAGCCGTTTCGATCGACGCCGGCTCAGTGTGGAGGAGATGCGTGATTCTTTTCTGGCCGTTTCCGGCGCCTTGGATTTGACGATGGGGGGCAAGATTGAATCCAAGCTCAAGGGCGACGCTTACCCTGAGTTGGAGCCAGGCAGGATTCGACGCCGGAGCGTCTATTTCCCCTTGATTCGAAACAAGCTGCCGAGTGTCTTGAGGCTTTTCGATTTCGTCGACCCCACCGCCAGCACGGCGCGGCGAACCGAGACCAACATTGCTCCCCAAGCCTTGTTCATGATGAACAGCGACTTCATTCACGCGCAGTCTCGGACCCTTGCGGAATCCTTGCTGGCATCCAAACGGGATGAGTCGGTGCGGATGGAGCGGGCCTATTGGGTCACCCTGGGTCGAAAGCCGGAACCCCGGGAGGCTGAAGCCATGTTGGCCTACGTTCGCAAATATCCGGGGCCGGGGGACTCGGATCACGTGATCGATGCCTGGCAGAGTCTCTGTGGCAGCGCCATTCTCCAGATGAACACGGGCACCCTCAACTTCAGCCGTCCGAGCTTCGGTTCCTGGGTCCTCTACGGCCTGGGAAGCGAGAATCGGAACCTGCCGGGATTCATTACCGTCAAACCCTCGCTCTACCACGGCGGATCCAAACATTGGGGTTCGGCCTTCCTTCCGGGGGCCTATCAGGGCATCCCGCTGGGGCTCGACAAGATGCCCCTGCGGGACCTCAGGGACGAGCCCATCGAGCACCTGTTGACCCGGGGAATGACTCGGGAGCAGCAGCGCTATGAATTCGAGATGCTGCAGAAGATGAACCGGCGACACGCCTTGGAAAGTGATTCCGATCCCAAGCTGGAATCCCGTATCCAGGCCTTCGAATTGGCCTCACGAATGCAACTCGAAGGGCAGGAGGTCTTCGACGTCGACCAGGAATCGGAGGCGACCCGGAAGCTGTATGGACTCGACGACAAGGTCACCGAAGACTTTGCCTGGCAGTGCCTGTTGGCTCGGCGGTTGATCGAACGGGGAGTCCGTTTCGTGCAATGTTCCCACAGCAACTACGAGCCCGGCTCGATTCTTTGGGACCAGCACAGCCAACTCGCCCGGGTTCACGCCAAGAATGCGCGTGAAGTGGACAAGCCCATCGCCGGGCTGCTGACGGACCTGAGGGCCCGGGGCCTGTTGCAGGACACGCTGGTGCTGTGGGGCGGTGAGTTCGGCCGCACCCCGTTTGCGGAAGGGGACGGCCGGGACCACAATCCGTACGGATACACCATGTGGATGGCCGGAGGAGGGGTCAAAGCGGGAACCATCTACGGTGCCACCGACGAGTTCGGCTACCATGCCGTGGAGAACCGGATGCATCTGCACGACCTGCATGCCACCATCCTGCATCTGTTGGGTCTCGACCACACGAAGTTGACTTACCGCTATGGGGGCCGGGATTTCCGGCTGACCGACGTGCACGGAAGCGTGGCCCACGGAATCATGGCATAAAGAGATTCCGATTCGAGCTATCCGTCTTTGTTGACAAGAAGTCGAAGCGATGACCCTGGGAGGTTAAGAATGTCGAACGTCCTCTATGCGGGCGCCGCCCGAAGAATCATCAACCCGCCCCTCGGAACGAAGCGGCCCGGCATCCGGCTGTTCGCCGACCCGCTCCAGGCCGTCGAATCGGATCTGTCGGCGACCGCCGTCGTGCTCTCCAATCAGGCCAGCAAGGTCGTCATCGTCGGCATTGACATCTGCACCATCTTTCTGCCCGTCGCTCTTGAGATCCGGCGCCGCATCGGCGAGGCGGTGGGAACGCCGGCGTCCCATATCCTGATCAATTTCAACCATACCCACAGCGGTCCGGCACTGCCTGATTTCCTGCCTGACTCGCCCGGACAGATGAGGCTTCAAGGGGTCTACCAGGAAAAGCTCATCAGGTGGCTGGTAGAAGCCGCCGTGGAGGCGGACCAGTCTTTGCAGCCGGCTCGAATCGGGGCAGGATGGGGTGAAGCCCATATCGGTATCTACAGGAGGGAGACGGGTCCCGACGGTCGGGACGTGCTGGGAGAGGATCCCAGCGTACCCATCGATTCGGCCGTGGGGGTCCTTAGAATCGACGATCTGGAAGGCCAGCCCATCGCCACCTGTTTCAGCTACGGCTGCCACACGGTGACCATGGGACCCCGTTCGTCGCTGGTCTCCTCCGATTTTCCCGGTCCGGCCCGCGACCTGGTCGAAGACAGCCTGGGTGGGCTGGCCGTCTTCCTGCAGGCCTGCGGCGGAAACGTCAATCCCGTCCACGGAATCGGTTACGAGGTGGATTGCCGGGACACCAAGAACCGGACCGGAATGATTCTGGGCGCCGAAGTGCTCAAGGTGGCCGCCGACATCCGCACCAACCTCAGGCGTGGGAAAGAGCGGCGGCCCATGGGGGTCATTCCCAACATCTTGTTCTGGCCGTGGGATCCTGTCGATGGCGATACTTGCACCTATCTGGACGCCGTCGACGAGATCATCCGGTTGGAATTCATGGACCTGCCGCCGCTGGAGGAAGCGGAGGCCATCCGTCACGAGTGGAGGCAAAAGTTGGCCCAGGCCCGGGCGAGCGACGCCAGGAATTGGGAGATCAGCGTGGCGATGCGCTTTACCGATTGGGCCGAAAAACTGGTCGAAGCCGTGCACCAGGGAAATCCGCCGCGGGATACGCTCATTCAGGCGATTCGGATCAACGACATCGTCCTGGCCAGCGCCAGCGTTGAGGCTTTCTTTCAGACCGGGCTGGAGGTCAAGGCGCGTTCGCCCTTCGGGCATACCCAGTTCCTGGGGTTCTCCAACGGCCTCGTCGCCTACCTGCCCCGTGCCGAAGACTATCCCGAAGGCGGCTGGAGTGTTCACGAGCGCTATGCCGTACCGGACCTGCTGGTGCAGAGCTATTCGATGCCGGTGGCACTTCGCCCGGACGCCGAACAGACCGTCGTCGAGCGGGTGTCCAAATTGATCCGGCAGCTCGCCTGATCGGGATCGGAGGATTACAAAAATGAACGAAAGACTGGCCGGCAAGGTGGTTCTGATCACAGGGGCTGCGGGCGGGATCGGGACGGCCATCGCCCGGGCGGTCACTGATGAGTCGGCAACGGTGTTGCTCTGCGACATCAATCTTGAAGGCGCCCGGCGCCTGGCGGATCGGTTGACCGGGGAAGGACGGTCGGCGGCCGCTTACGCCCTCGATATCTCCCGGCCCCTTGAGATTGCGGCTGTCGTTGAGAAGATCGTGAAGCGGCACGAAACCATCGACGTCCTGGTCAACAACGCGGCCATCTGCCCTCGAATCCCATTGGAGGAGGTGACCGAGGTGGATTTCGATCGGATCGTCGGGATCAACCTCAAGGGGACCTTTTTCGTATCCCAGGCCGTGTCGCCGCTGATGGTCCGGCAGGGCTGGGGGAGGATCGTGAACCTCAGTTCCATCGGCGCACGGACTGGCGGCGTGGCCGCTTCCTCGGTCTATGCCGCCACCAAGGCGGGCATCATCGCCATCACCAAATCGTACGCTCGGACGCTGGCCCCCAGTGTCACCGTGAACGCCATCGCTCCCGGAGTCGTCGATACGGAGATGATGCGGATTCCGTCCGAGCAGGTAGCGGCCATCGTCGACCAGATTCCCCTGGGACGGCTGGCCGATCCGGAAGAGATTGCCTCCGTCGTCGTCTTCCTGGCCTCGGAAGAAGCGTCCTATTTCACCGGAGCCACCCTCGACGTCAACGGCGGCTGGTTCATGTACTAGGGAGCGACTTCCCTGTCGCCGGATGGGAGCGGCGGCTTTCTTGCCGCCGAAGGAGCGGCGACTTTCTTGTCGCCGACTAGGAGCGGCGGCTTTCTTGTCGCCGACCAGGGGGGCAGGGGGGACGGAGTCCCCACTCTACACTTTCCGGTCACCGAATCGCGTAGCAGCACGGAAGAGCAGGCGACAAGAAAGTCGCCTGTCCCAGTGGGCGGTATGAAAACCGCCCCTCCAATCCCCCTCCTAGAACGCGTACTTCTCGACCACGGACTGGTCCACCGTCACCCCCAGCCCCGGACTCTCCCGGACCTCGAGGTAACCGTCCTCCTGCACCCAAGGATCGCTCACCAACTCATGCTGCATGGGGGAGGTGTGGGGCTTGAAATCCATGGCCGCCCCGTGGGTGGAGCTGGCCAGGAGATGGACACTCGCCGCCGTATTCAGGGCGCTGCTCCAGGTGTGGGCGGAGAACTGGATGTTCTGGGCCTCGATCAGCGGGACGACTTTGACGCAGCCGGTGATCCCCAGGCACCGTCCCGGGTCCATCTGCACCACGTCCACGGCGCCGTGCTTCAGGAGGCGCCGGTAGCCCTCCGGATTCCACTCCTGCTCACCGGTGCCGATGGGGGTCCGGGTCCCCGCGCGGAGGAGCCGGTGGGCCGCATAGTCCTGAGGCGGAAGCGGCTCTTCGATCCAGCGTAACCGGTGGGCTTCGAAGTCCCGGACCCGCCGAATCGCCTCCTGCGCGCTCCATTTTACCCGGCCTCCCAGCACGTCGAAGACGATGTCGCAATCGGGGCCGACGATCTCACGGACGTCTCGAACCAGGGCCAGATCCTTGGCATGGTCGAGCCCGAAGACTGCATCCGGCTGGCTGCCCCAGCCGCCCTTGACGATCCGATATCCCTGGTCCTTGAAGGTCTGAAACTCGTTCAGGGTCCAGTCCAGGTCCACCATGTCCAGGTGGATGGATGCCATCGCCACGACTCGCGGGACGACCCGTCCTCCCATCAGGCGGCACACGGGCTGGTTCAGCAGGTGTCCCTTCAGATCCCAGAGAGCCATGTCCACGGCGCTCACGGCGAATCCCGCGATGCCCTGGGGGCCGTACCACCAGATGTGATTCAGCAGTTTGTGCCAGAGGCGCTCCACGTCGAGGGCGTTCTCGCCGGTCAACATGGGGGCGTATCCGCCTTCGATGATGGTCTTGACGGCCGCGGCCGACTCGGGAAACTGGCTGATGCATTCCCCCCAGCCCACGGCTCCCCCTTCCGCTTCCACCCGGGCCAGCGTGATGTAGCGGATGTTGTTGTGGTCGTGGGGTTCCGGGTAACGCAGTGGATATGCGTCGACACGGCGAATCTTCGTCATGGTCTCGACCTAGTGTGTGAGGACGGAATGGGGCGGAGAATCACCGCACATAGATGAACTCCGGCGCGTTGAACAGCGCGTGAGCCGTATCCTTCCAGACCTGCGCCGATTGCATCACCGGGTCTCGCTCTGCTTCGGATGCCACTTCCCGCTCATGGAGTGCGGCGATGTCGTTGACGGCTTCGGACCAGCGGGTCAATTCGTCGGCCTCGGGGTCCCGGTTGAAGGCTCGCTTGAACATGTAGGCCAGCCTCTCGCGAGGCGATTCATGAGGCGCCGTCACCAGTTCCTGAGCCCAGAATTCGGCCTGTCCCGCGACGAAGGGGTTGTTCAGCAGGGCCAGGGCCTGCGCCGGAACGTTGGTGACGTCCCGCCTTCCGGTGGGAATCTTGGGTTTCGGCTGGTTGAAAGTCGCCAGCAATTTGGAGGGCTCCATGACCGTCATCTTGAGATAGATGGAACGGCGCCCATCGCCGTCGAGAGGTCCGGAGAAGAGGCGCTTGGTCGCATCTTCCATCTTCCGAAAGGGATTGATGGGTTCGCCGAAGAGGCTCCGGTCCAACCGTCCCGAGACGGCCAGCAGGGAATCGCGTATCGACTCGGCATCCAGGCGCCGGAGGGGCATGTGATGCCAGAGGCGGTTGGAGGGGTCCGCCTCCACTGCCTGGGCGCTGGCTTGTCCCGACTGCCTGAAGGTCTCGCTCATGACCAGCGTCCGGACCAGGTGCTTCACGGACCAGCCGTTTCGAACGAAGTCGTCTGCCAGGTAGTCCAGCATTTGCGGGTGTGTGGGTTGATCTCCCAAGTGGCCGAAATCGTTGGGCGTGGAGACGATCCCGGTTCCATACACCCATTGCCAGATCCGGTTGACGAACACGCGGCCGGTCAGCGGGTTCTCGGGGCTGGCCACCAGGTTGGCCAACTCCAGCCGGCCGCTCCCCTCGGGGCGGCCATTGTCGGCCGCTCTCAGGACCCGAACGTGGCCCCGGGGAACCAGGTCTCCCAGGTCTTCGTACACTCCACGGATATTGACGCGGTAGTCCCGGCCCGGGTCCAAGTCGACCATGCCGTTGATGGTCTGGGGTTCCAGAAGCCGTTTCTCCACCGTGCGGTAGGAGGAGACCAGCTCCCGGACCGGATCCCGGTCCTCCAGGCTGTTCGGCAACAGCTTCCGGCCGAGCATCCAATTGATCAAAAGGACGTCATCCTCGTCCGCACGATCGTTGGCCCAGTCTTGGAGGGAAGCGGTCAGCCACCGGCCATACCGCGCCGCGGCTTCCGGCAGGCTGGATGGAGGATCGCCGGAGAAGAGAGGCTCGAACCGGGACAACTCGTCCGCCGGCGACTCGACGCAATCGAAGATCGCGCCGTAGTTCGTGACCTTGCCTTTATTCACGAGGTACGCCCGGGTGATGCCGAACCAGCTCTTCGGGTCGTGCGACCCGCAGTCGTCCTTCTCGATTTCTTCCTCTTTGCATCCGCCCAGCCCGTACCGCGGTGGAAAGTAGGGGTTGGAGGTCTTCGTCGTGAACTCGAGATAGTTCCGGGTTTCCACCGCCTCGACGGCTGATTTCGGCCAGGCACTCTTGTCGGCTGCATTCTGGGTATGGCACACCCAATTCAACTCGTCGTCGTCCATGTATCCCCACTCGCGTTCGGTCAGGAACCCGTTGTCCACCACGAGCCGGCGGGTGCTGTAGTCGCCGCCGTTCATTTGCAGGCTGACGACCCGGGGACTGGTGGGGTCCAGGAAAGGACTGCGGAGGGCGCCGTTGAGCCGCGGCGAGATGGCGTGGGTGAACAGCCCCGCCGGAAGCAGCATGCCCACCGCCTCGGTCCCCTCCAGCGACACCGTGAAGTCGCCGTTGGAGACCGGACCGTCGCGCAGTCCGACCCCGTCCGCCGACCAGCCTTCGGGCAATTCCTCCCGGAAATCGGCCATCAGCGGGAAGTTCTCGGCATTGGTCTGTGAACGCTCCTGATGGGCGGTTCCATATTCCTGGTCCAACTCGGACCAGCGGCTGTCGATGCTGCCCCCCTGTTTCGCCGACACCTGTAGTTGGAGCCAGGGATAGAGAATGTCCTCCAGTGCAGGCTTGTCTTTCGCCTCCTCCTCTTCGGACTCTTTCTCGGCCGCTTCCCTTTCCTCGGCTTCTTCAGCCTTCTTTTCGCTTTCGTCCGGCTCCTCGACCGGTTCGAACCGGAGCGCCTTCTCCCAGGCCTGGAGCCGTTCGGGCTTCAAGCCCTGGGCCAGTGGGCCCGCAGCTTCATCCCCGTCGATACGCGCCTGTGCGGCCAGGATATAGGCCGGAATGTCATGGGACGCCTCCAGCCACCAGTCCCCAAGCGGACGCCGCATACGCTTCTTGAGGGTCGAGAGTCCTTCGATGACGTGCCTGTTCCGGTCGGGGAGATCCAGCGTATTGGTCCCCCAGCGCGAACTCATCAAGACGCCGGCCAGCGCGTAGTAGTCCTTCTGGGCGACGGCGTCCAGCTTGTGGTCGTGACAGCGGGCGCAGGCGACGGTCATGGCCTGAAACGCCTTGGAGAAGGCGTCGATCTTGTCGTCCACCATCTCCTGGTGGACGCCGTTGAAGATCACGCTGTCCCCGTGACGCTTTTCACCCATCATGTAGAACATGGGACCGATGAGCGACTCGTTGATCTGCTGGTCGGTATTGATTCTTGGAGGCTCCAGCATGTCACCGGCGATCTGCTCGCGGATCAGACGGTCGAAAGGCAGGTCGTCGTTGAAGGCGCGGATCAGATAGTCGCGAAATCTCCAGGATCCCTTGGCCGGAATGTCCCACTCGTAGCCGTAGGTGTCGCTGTAACGCACCACGTCCATCCAGTGACGCGCCCAGCGCTCGCCGAAGTGGGGGGACTCGAGCAGACGGTCCACGAGACGCTGATAAGCGCCATCGTCCGGGTCGTTTACAAAGGCCTCGACCTGTTCGGCGGTCGGCGGCAGACCGGTCAGCACCAGACTGAGGCGCCGGACCAAGGTGCTCCGGTCCGCCCGGGGAGCCGGCTCTAGCCCATTCTTCTCCAGTTGGGCGAGGATGAAGCGGTCCATGGGGAGATCCGACCAGCCCTCGTTCTCGACCTGAGGCAGCGGCGGTTGAACCACCGGTTGGAGACTCCACCAGTGGCTCCGCTCCGCAAAGACTTCTTCCCATGAATCGTCTGCCACATACGTGGTTTTGGCTGCGGGGGGCGCGCCGCGCGGGTCGGGCGCTCCCAGCAGGATCCACTGTTCGAAGTCATCGATGGCCTCGGCCGACAGTTGAGCTCCACCGAGGGGCATCGGGGTTCGAGAGCCGTCATGCCGGATGGCTCGAATCAGGGGACTCCGGTCCGGATCGCCCGGGACCAGCGCCGGTCCCGACTGGCCGCCCTCCTGCCATCCGCCCCGATAATCGAGACGCAGGCCCCCCATGGCCTGGATTTCACTGTGACAACTCTGACAGTTGTCGACCAGGACGGGACGGATTCGCTTCTCGAAGAACTCCAGCTCATCCGGGCTGATTGTCTTCTCGACACTCTCCGCCGTCCCTCCGAGCGCCCAAGCGCACACCACCGTCAGGGCGGCAACTCGCACGAAATGTTTCGGCATCCCTATTGAGAATCTTTTCATGGTCGAGGCAGCCCTCCAGGTCACGAGCAACCGTGCCGCTTCAGAATACCGCGATTGGATTCATGGGAGAACCCGTCCCTCCCTCCACCGGAATGGGGGCCGTGGTCAGGAGAAACTCCCAGCGTTGACGCTCTTCCGCGGCTTGGCTCAACGCCTCCAGGTCGCAACTGTCGAAGATGTGAACTCCCATCGCGATCAGGACCACCTGGTGGATCGGATGGGTGATCCCTTCCACCAGGGAAGGATGGACGTCGCTGGCGGCTTCACTTCCCAGCATCGCCACGTCCCGGTCCTTCAGCCATTTGGCGCAGGAGGCGTGGAGGCCGGACGAGGCCTTCGTCACGTCCCAGGGGCCCAGGGCCGCTCGCCGCGCCCAGCGGCCGGTCCGAATGAACACCACGTCCCCACTCGAAACCTTGAATCCCGCCTTCTCTTCCCAAGCCTCCAGGTCTTCGGGAAAGATGGGAGTCCCGGGTTCCAGGTAGGGCACGCCCTTCAGTTTCGGTATGTCGAACAGGACCCCGCGGGTGAAGATGCCGTTTTTAAGCTTGTGGATGTCCAGTTGCCGGGCGCCTTCCGCGGTGACCTCCTCTTGGGAGTATCCGTTGTACATCTTGCCCCGGTAGAACATGTGGCAGAGGGCGTCCAGATGGGTGTGCGCGTAACCGTGGAAAGAGACCGAGAGGGTATCGACGGCGTACTGGGCATTCTCGTCGAGTCCGGTCATGGTCATGACGTGCTCATAGGGAGAGGCATTGTCGATGGATTTCTCCTTGGTCGCGTCGCGCGACAGGGACACGGTGAAACCATCCTTGACCAGCGCGGCGGCCTGCCTCCGCTTTTCCGGAGTAATCAGGTTGAGGGCGCCCAACTGATCGTCCGGGCCCCAACGGCCCCAGTTGGAAAGCTCCTCCATCCAGCGATCGACGTCTTCGCTGGTCAGGGGATATCGTGGTTGGGCCCGAGGCTCCGGAGCAAGGCAGTGGATCAGGACGGGAAGCAATAGCCCCGCAATAAGCAAGACTCGAATCGTCGGCACGGTGTTCCCCCTGGACTCGGAATCAGATGATGGACACATTATTACTTCCCCGACCGTCCGGTTCAAACCAGGAGGGGGGACATCCTTGTCCCCCATTGGGAAGGGGGACATCCCTGTCCCCCGAATCGGGGATTAAAAACCCCCGCTCCTATTCCCTAGCGCTACGGCCTACGCCAACGTATTCGTCCACCCAATCAGAAACATGGAAGCGGACAAAACCAGAATGGAGACCCCCATTACCGCCATGGACTGCCGTGACGCGCCCGTCCACTCGCCGCTCAACGCCCCCCATACGGTGGCGGCGATGATCGACATGGCGGAAGCCATGGGCCAGCCGATGACTTCGCGAAGGTCGCCCAGCATGGAACCTCCGATGCCGTAGGTGACGACCCCGCAGACCCACAAGATCCCCATGGCCGCGCCCACGCCGTAGTGAAATGGCTGCCTCCGGAAAATGTGCCAGCTCCTCCCCTTGACGATCAGGTAGACACAGTAGCCGGCGTTCACCAGGAAACCCGCAGACAAGGCCACGACCCAGATGACGTTCGAAGCCATCGAGGGCGAAGTGCCGAGCAGGACGGCCTGATCGGCGAGCTTGATCCCATAGGCAAAGCTCAGGTTCAGCATGGGCGAGAGTATTCCCGAAAGGGCGGCCACGAGGAGCCCCAAGAGCAGCGGCGCCGCCCTCGTGATTTTCTTCGCCGCCGTCTCGGATCCCTCCGCAGGATCCTGGAGTCGTCCAGGCGATTCCTCTCTCAACTTCCCCGCCCAGGCGGAGAGCAGGACTCCAACGACGACCAGCAGGACTCCGGCGCAGATCACCATGCCCTTGACCGTCAGGAAATCGTCCCAATGGAGCAGAATGAATGGCGCCATGGTGCCGACCGCCGCGGTCAGGCCCATGACGATGGCGTAGCTCAGGGTCAGGCCGACCATCTTCAGCGCCAGTCCGTAGAGGACGGACCCCACTCCCCACCCCATGCCGAACAGGAAGACCAGAAGCAGGTCGCGGGCTTCGGACGCCGCCAGGACGGCAAACAGAGACTCGATAGTGAGGAACCCGAGGAGCCAGGGAATCAAGATCATTGCAGTCACGGAGAAGAGAAGCCAGATATGCTCCCATTTCCAACTGCGCGTGAACTTGAGTCCCAGTCCAAAGGCGGAATTGGCGGTAGATCCCGTCAGGATCACGAGAATGCCGAGGCCGAAACCGGTTTCCATAGGTAAATCTCCCGGTCAGAAACTACCTATTCCAGATCACAATTTGAAGGGGCAGGAGGGTGGACAATCCAGCCGCCGTTGCCGGATCATGGATGGTCCGGTCGGGTTTGAACGGAGGTGACATGGAGACCATCAAGTTGCCGAAGCTGGCCATCACCATGGAAGAAGGGACCGTCGTGCGATGGCTCAAGCAGGAAGGCGACCCCATCGCCAAGGGTGAACCCGTGGTCGAGATCGAAACCGAGAAGGCCAATGCCGAGATCGAGTCCACCTGTGACGGCTTCCTCAAGAAAACCGCCGTCATGGAAGGTGAAACTGCACCGGTGGAAGCCGTGCTGGCCTATATCGCCAGCGACGAAGCGGAATTGAAAGCCTCTATTGAACCCGCCGTCCGCGAACTGAAGCCAAAGACCCAGGTAGTTTCCACGAAACCGTCACCCAGGGCCGCGCACCGAACCCCGCAGCGTCCCGCAGCCGGACCGAAAGGCCCGGTGCGCGCCGCTCCGGCGGCCCGCCGGTTGGCCCGGGAACTGGGCCTGGATCTCGCCTCCATCCCGGGGACCGGTCCCGGGGGACGCATCCTGCCGGCGGACGTTCGCCGGGCGCAGGCCGCTGCCGCCGAACCGCCGCAAGACCCACTCGATAAACGAAAGCCGATCATTGCCACCCTGACCAAGTCCATCCAGTCGATTCCCCACATCCACATCTGCAGGGAGCTGCCTGCGGATGGGTTGATCGCCCTGAAGCAACGCACCCGCGACATCACCTACACGGAGATCCTGCTCAAGGCCCTGGCGCTGGCGGTCGAGGAATTCCCCGCGTTCAAGACTTCAATGGTGGATGGTCGGCTTTACCAGCCGGAGAGGACCAGGCTGGGGCTCGTCGTCGACATGGAGGACACTCTGGTGATCCCGACCATCGAAGACCCGGCCAACAAGTCGATCCAGGACTTGGCTGCCGAGGTTCGCGGTCTGACCCGCAGGGCCCGGCATGGGACCCTCGAGCACGCCGACGTGACCGGCGCCACGGTGAGCCTGAGCAATCTTGGAATGCACGAAGTCGACCTCTTTACGGCCGTCATCCCTTACGGCCAAGTCGCCGTGCTCACCATCGGCCGCATCCGATATCAGCCAACGATCCAAGAAGGATCGCTTGTGGAAGTCCCGCGGCTCTGGGCGAACCTGACCGTGGACCATCGCCTGATCGACGGCGTCGCCGCCGCGAAGTTCCTGAAGACGCTGGCCAACCTGCTTCGGGATGGGAGCGTGGGTTTGTAACCCCGAATTGGTGGACAGGGATGTCCCCCATTCCTGTCCCCTTTCCTATCCTTTACGCCAACTTGGGACGCAAGCTAGAATGACCCGACCTCTGGTCCCATGAGACTTTACGAGTTCGAGTCGAAGCAGCTTCTGGCCCGAAGTGGGATCAGGGTTCCCCGATCTCAACTGATCACTTCCGCCTCTTCTTTTTCCCTATCTCAAGATCTCCTGCCCGGAATCGTCAAAGTCCAGACCTTGAGCGGAAAGCGGGCCCTGCGGGGCGGAGTTAAGCCGGTCGACGATGTCGACGCCGTCAGAGACTTTGCCAAACGATTCCTGAAGCAGGGATTCGGGGACGAACCGGTCAATCGCATTCTCCTGGAAGAACGAATCGACTTCGTAGCGGAATACTTCCTGGGCATCACCTACGACAACCGCGCCCGGAAACCCCTCCTGCTCTTCTCCCGGCACGGCGGTGCGAATATCGAAGAGACAGCTCGTTCCAGTCCGGACTTGGTGAAGACTCAGTTGTTGCCACCGGACGGCGAGGTTCGCACCTACCACGCCGTCGAATGGCTTTCCGAGTGGGGTTTTTCCGGAAAGCTGCTGCTGCGTCTGGCGGGCCTGGTTCGCAAGATGGCCCGCCTGTTTCACCGCTACGACGCTCTGCTCCTGGAGTTCAACCCCCTGGCGAGCACGGATGCGCAGGAACTGGTGGTGCTGGACTGCCACCTGGACATCGACGACGATGCGCTGAAGCGCCAGTCGCTGGACTTCGAGGGGCTGTCGAGCCGGATGGAGGGCGCGCGCCAGCCAACCGAATTCGAGCAGCAAGCCCGCGAGATCGACCAACTCGATTACCGTGGCGTTGCCGGCCGGATGATCGAGTTCGACGGCAATCTGGGACTGCTCATCGGAGGTGGAGGCGCCAGCCTCACCGCCTTCGACGCGGTGCGAAACTCGGGAGGGACCCCCGCCAACTACTGTGAGATCGGCGGCAACCCGACGGTCAAGAAGGTGCAGGAATTGACGAAACTTCTGGTCAGCCGGCCGGGCGTCGACAAGCTGGCCGTGATCATGAACGTGGTCAGCAACACCCGGTCGGACCTGGTGGCCCGGGGTGTGATCAAGGGGATGGTCGAAGCGGGCAAGGACCCCAGCCGCACCATTGCCGTGTTTCGCCTCCCCGGAGCCGGCGAAGAAGAGTGCCGGAAGATACTCGACTATTACGGTGTCCCCTTTTGCGGACGGGAAGTTTCCATTGACGAGGCCGCCGCCCTGGCGGTCGCACGGGCCGGGAACCCGGCGGATCAACCGGTCTGATGGGAATACTGATCGGTCGGAGCACCACGATTCTGGTTCAGGGGATCACCGGGCGTGAAGCCAGTTTCTTCACGCGCGAATCTCTCGATTACGGCGCCCGGGTCGTGGCCGGAGTGACCCCCGGAAAGGGAGGCCAGGAGGTCTATGGAATCCCCGTCTACGACTGTGTGAAAAACGCCCTTGGCAACCACCGGATCGACGCCAGCGTCGTTTCGGTCCCTCCCTTCGCGGTCCTGGACGCCGCCCTGGAAGCCATCGAAAATGGAATTCCCTTGCTGGTCGTCATGACGGAGCGCGTCCCCCGGCGGGACG
>CATOST010000037.1 GCA_951812665.1 uncultured Acidobacteriota bacterium | reverse complement strand
GGTTCAACCTGGCCTCGCTTCCAGCTCTCGAGGACGTCAGGTAGCCAAGCATGAATTGGCGAAGGAGTAGTTGTTGCCTGCCGACGCTCCAGCGGGGATCGTGTACCGATCCGGAGAGAAGTTGAAGTTGGTGCGATTCTCCAAGCCGAAAAACACATAGTGATAACGATAATGGTACCGGCTTTGAAGTAGTGAGATCCCTTGGTCAGCTGATGTTCTCCTTCAGTTCCACTGTCCCTCGGGAACCCGGGCCCCGGTTGTTGCGGGAGCCGATCGGAAGAAAACCACTGACGTTAGTTCTGGGACGCCGTCCAAATCAATGCCCCTGAGCGGCCACTCGGGAATTCCCAGAGTCGGACGAAGTTGACGTGGTCGGGTGGCTCACCCGGCACGTACGGACGCCGGAAGAAATGGATACCGATTTCATTGACCACGTTGGCGCCGAAGTTCCGGGTATTGGTAAGGTTCTGGGACCAGTTGACGAGCTTGTTCTTACGCGTAAACGCCCTCAATCGGATTCACGAAGGTGATGGGCGCGGTCGCTCCACAGAAAACGGCCGGACCCAAGTGCTATCCTCTCCGGTTTTGATATCCAATCTGATGATGATTTCGTCTCGCGTCCGGTTCGCTGTAGAGCGGTCGGAAGTGTAGTTGAACCCCCGGCTGGGATCCGTGTTGGGACTCGGATAGAAACCCACTAGCTTGCTGAAGATGGGATCGACCCGGCTGGAGGGGATGGTGCTGTTGGGAAAAGGATTGCCGGTGGTCGGATCGATGATTGTCGTCGGAAAACGCCCGGCTTTCATATCGGCCGTCGGGACGGTTCCGGTAAGGGTCGCTAGCTGATTGATCCTTTCCGACTGCCAAGAGGTGAACCACCACGCCTTGTCGGTGCCGTCAAAAAGCCATGGAATCATGATTGGGGCCCCGGCGACGGCGCCGAACTGGTTGCGCTTGAACTCTGTCTTCTCCTTCTGGAAAAAGCTCCGTGCATCCAGGTTGTCGTTGCGGTGCAGCCAGAATAGAGTGCCCCGAAGCTGATTGGTCCCGCTCTTGGTGACGGCGCTAAACTGGCCACCCGGCTTGATCCCGTAGTCGGCTCCGTAGAGGCCGCTCTTGATCTCAAACTCTTGCACGGCGTCGGGGTTCACGAAAAACTGCAACGATCCGTTGGTCTCGCTGATCTGCGTTCCGTCCAACATTCCGTTGTTGTCCGACTGTCGCAGGCCCTTGACGTTGAACTGCACGCCTCCACCCAAGGTGAGACCGGAGCGGGTCGGCTGGACTCCGGGCGTCAGCGAGCCCAGAGCCCCGAAGATGTCGCGGGCGTTCAACGGGAGACTCGATATCTTTTTGTTGTCGATAACCTGTCCCAACTCCGGCGTCTCCGTCTTCAGGATTGGCGCCGTTGCCTGGACCTCGATCACTTCAGCGACCTCGCCGATACTCAATGCGGTGTCGATGCGATACGTTTGTCCAACGTCCAGCTTCAGACCGGAACGCCTCTCGGTCTTGAAACCCGGCATGGTGACCCTGATTTCGTAGTTTCCCGAAACTAAGGCTCGGAACGCGTAGTCACCCGTATCGCTGGTCAGAGCCGAAAAAACCTCATTCGTCTCCGTTCGTGTCATGTAGACCTCGGCGCCGGGTATCACCGCTCCCGTCGAGTCTGTTACCGTACCCACGACGGTTGCCTTGTCTCCCTGTCCGAGAGCCAAGCCGACGCTCAGTCCGACCAGAACCAGCACGAGACACAATCGCTTGCTGCCCATTAACACCCCCTACGTTTGGTTGGTTGAGCCTGGGATACACTATTCATTCCGAATAGCCTGAGTCAACTTCAGCATTTTGCTTGTTTCCCAGACCCCTGTCAACCTTTGCCGCCAGAATCACAGGGCTAGGCAAAAGTCGTGAGAGAGAAAGTGGGAGCAACGGAGGGATTCGGACTGACCAAACAAAAGTCGTTGTGGTATGCAGGGAGGCATGCATGCTGCAGGAACCGTCGGCGACAGGATTGTATTGGGAGAGGTGACGGTGCGACCGGTTCTCCGAGTCGAGGAGCGTCGGCGTTGGGACGCGCTGGTGGCGGAGCACCATTATCTTCCCTTCCGCGGGCTGTTCGGGAAGGCGCTCCGCCAGGTGGCGGTGTTCGGGGACCAGTGGCTGGCGTTGCTGGGCTGGCATGCCGGCGCGTTCAAGGTGGGAGTCCGGGACCAGTGGATCGGGTGGTCTGCACAGCGGCAATTCCGGCGGCTGCATCTGCTCGCGAACAATGCGCGATTCGTGGTGCTGGAGGCGGGGCGGGTCCCGAATCTGGCGTCTCGGGTTCTGGGATTGAGTCTGCGGCGACTGGCGGGGGACATGGAGGCGATTCACGAGTATCCGTTGTCCTGCTATCTGGCGATTGCGATCGCGGCCCGGCTGGCCGGCTATCGCGGGGTCACCGCCATGGGGGAGTTTGCGGCCCTGCTGGACCCGGATCAGTTACGCGCGGTGGGGGCGTTCCGGAGCCCGAGCCGGAAGCGCTATACGGCGCCGGCGATCTCGACGTTCCGCTACATCTTGACGTCGCTGCCGCCCGAGACGTTGGACCGCGTGCTGCAGGATTGGACCGCGCAACACTTGGGTGAAGGGACGCCCGTGGCGATGGACGGCAAGGATGTCCGCGGCGCGTCCAAGGCGCTTCCGGACGACCCGCGCCGAATGCTGGTGGCTGCGCCTGCTGGCCCCGGAGCCGGGATCTCGGGGAGCGTACGGCGTCGGCAATGGTCTGCAGGATTTTCTCCGTATCCCGCAGCAATTCCCGGCGCTTGCGGGCCCGCTCCTGCCGCAAGCGGGGATTGAGGCAGACCAGCAGGCGCTCGCCGGGAAAGTCCGGACTCAGGATCTCCGCGACCCGGTCGGGAACCAACTCGCCCGGCCGCAACGGAGCTGGCGCCTCCCCGTCTCCACCCGATTTTGACGGCCGCAGCAACTTGCGGATCTCATCCGTCCTCAAGGCCGAGACCCAGGCCAGTCCGGCCGGCGAGAGGTCTTGCTTGAGCCGCGCCGTGGTGAGCATGCCGCGGTCCCCGACCAGCGCGATGGATTCGATGCCGAAGCGCTCCTGGATCTTTTTCACCTGCGTCGCCACCGTGGTGGGATCCGCCGTGTTGCCCGGGAACACGTCCACCGCCAGCGGACAACCGTCCCCGGCACAAAGCAGGCCGAAGACGATCTGCGGCTTGCCCTTCTTGCCGTCCCGGTTGTGGCCGAACGCGGCCAGGGGAGAGCGGTGCCCCTCGAGGTAACTGGAGGACACAACGTGGATACAAAAGGCGCCTTGTTGTTTGACCGGCGGATTCGCCGTCCGACTCGGAAGTAGACTCTTGAAATGATCATATATCAGCGTTACTATATGACATATGAGGCGCGCCACACGGCAAGAACGCGTCGAACGGACCAACGCCGCTTACCAGCTCCGGGGCCGCCACAGCCCAGCGCAGGCAGTTCGCTTGCTGGCCCGTCGCTATGCCCTGTCCCCCGCCCAGGCACGCCGGTACGTGCGAGCGGCGCGGTCCCTGCAAGCTCCGCTGCCGGAAGTGGCGATCAAAGAGCCGATCACGGTGCGTCTCCCGCGTCCTTTGGTCGAGCAATTGCGGGCCCGGGCGCGGGCCACGGGACGCAGCCTGGGGTCGCTCGTGGCCCAGGCCATCGCCCGCTTTCTGTCCGGCGGGACTTAGGATCGAATGCCCCGCATCCGCCTGGTTCAGGTCTTCGACCGGCTGGCGCACGAACGCCTCGCAGAAGCCTACGGGTTATTGGTTCGAGAGCAAACGTGGTCTACAAGAGGAGCCCCAGATGAAAATCGCAAGACTGCCGCCCGTTCCGGGAACGGTAGCCGTGTACCTGCGAGTGTCGAGTCGGATCCAGCGCCAGCGCGAAACCATCGCCAGTCAGCGTGAAGCGGTGCTGGAACATGCGGGCAGCCGTGGTTGGATCATTCCTGAGGAGCAGGTGTTCGCCGACGACGGTTACAGTGGCGCGACGCTGGATCGTCCCGCGCTGGAAGCCTTGCGCGACGCGGTTGCAAGCGGCCGGGTCGAGACCGTCCTGGTCTGGGCCGTGGACCGACTGAGCCGCAATTTCGCCCACCAGATGTTGCTCCAGGAAGAGTTTGACCGCTCGGGGGCAAAGATCGTCTTCGCCCAGGAACCGGACGATGGCTCGCCCCAGGGCATGCTGTTGCGACAGATGTTGTCGGTCATCTCCGAGTATGAGCGGACCCAGATCGCGGAGCGCTCCCGGCGGGGCAAGATCCACCTCGCCCGTCAAGGATCGTTGAACATGATCACGCACCCCCCCTACGGGTATCGCTTGATCCGCAAGACGGAGACCTCGGGCGCACGGCTCGAGATCGACGATGCCGAAGCGGCCGTCGTGCGCCGGATCTATGATCTGTATGTCCGCGAGGGGTTGCCGATGAATGCGCTTGCACGCCGGCTCGATGCCGAAGGCTGGCGGCCGCGTCATGCCGAGTTGTGGCCGACGTCGACGGTTGCCGTGATTCTCAGAAACGAGTCCTATGTGGGAAGAGCGGCGTACCTGAAGACCACCGGCACGGGAAGGCGAGCGCGTCCCAACCGCACCGGTCGGCGCCAGCTCGGTGCGGTCCGGCGCTGGACCGGGCGGACAGCGCGTCCTCGCCGGGAATGGATCGAATTGCCCGTCCCCGCCATCCTTGACGAGACGACCTTCGCACGAGCGCAGCAGCGCCGGGCGGACAACCGCCGCTTCTCTCCCCGCAGGACAAAGGAGGTGACCCTTCTGCAAGGACTTTGCGTGTGTGCGCACTGTGGCTACGGCATGGGGAGGAATTCCGGGAGTGGCGGTCGCGGCGGCCGACGCCTCCATTACTATCGATGCTACGGAACCGAACATTGGCGTTACGCGCAGGGCGCCGTCTGTGACAATCCTGCGGTCCGTGCCGAGGACATCGACGACGCGGTGTGGCAGGAGATGCTCACCCTCCTGCAGCACCCGGAACTCATCCAGACCGAAATCGAACGCCGGCTCGTGGCCGCCAATGACACGGCCTCGCCCCGTCGCCGAATTGAGAGCTTGCAGGGGGAGCTGTCTCGCATCCAGACTCGGTTCCGTCGCCTTCTCGATGCCTACCAGGAGGGGATCGTAACTCTTGACGAGTTGCGCCGGAGGAATGCTCCCCTGCAAACTCGGCAACGTTCGATCCGATCCGAACTTGAAACCCTGCAAACCTCGGAACTCGATCGTGAATCCCAGTTGGCTCTGGCCACCACGATCCAGCAATTCCTCCAGCGCATGCGCCAAGCGGCGCAGTCGCTCTCCATCCTGGAACGTCAGCGTATCGTGCGTCTACTGGTTCGCGAAGTCATGATCGGGAAGGATTCGATCACGATCTGTCATTCGATCCCGCTCAACGAACTGCCGCCCACAGGTTCCGATCCTTCTCCGGGTCAGCTTTCCAACACCAAGGGGGCATCAGGCCGCAGCGGACTTTTGTTTCCACGATATCGAAACGTCGTAAAGCAAAAGGGTTCGGCCCTCCAGGTGCCGTCTGGCCAGGCTCTTCTCGATCCAGATCTGGCGACCCAGCAACCAGTCGAGCATCGCCAGCATCTCGTTGCCGTGGACCGGACCGAGGTCCAGGAGGGGGCCGAGACTGCTGGTGGCGGTCGAGGGGGACAGTCCCCGGGCGGTGGCGAGCTTGGAGAGAGGTTGGAGCACGCGGGCGACGATGGCGGCCAGCGCGAGGTCGCGGTTGCGGCTGCGTTTGCGGTGCAGGATGCGGTGGAGACCGAGACGGCGGGCGAGGCCGAGAAGGGCAGCGACATGGCCATGGGGCAGGGCGCGGCGAATGGCGAGGGACTCGCCCAGAGGACGATAGACTTGCCCGCCCTTGAGCAGGGCGCGGATGCCGTCGACGATCTCCGGGGGGAGTTTGGAGAGGTTGGCGAGGGTGGTGCGACGGATGCGCTTGCCCTCGCGTTTGGCTTCACGGAAGAGGATGGCGGGAGGGCTGGAACGGTTGGGGATTACGTCGACGTGATAGGACATGATGGAGAGGTCCACAGCCCACTGGTCTTTGGCCATCCACCGGATAACGCCAACCACCGCGGAGGTGTGGGTCGGGACCTTGTTCCCGTACCTGAAGATGCCCGAACGGGCGCTGGTCCGAATATCCCACGATGGCTTCATACGGGAGTGGAAGATCATTAAGCGGGAAAACGATTGGATACGACCGTTTGATGGCCTCTGCAGCCGTTTCTACGCCGTGTTTAGGTTCGAGCACCTGACTCCGGGGACCGAGTACAAGGTCGAGTTCTCCCGTGAGGTGAGGAGTGCTCCCGGAGGGTCAATAGCGGACTCGGACGAGTTCGTCTGGCAGACCCTCCGCACCGGCCTGTTCACCACCTTGCCCGGATCACTTCCGGTCCAGGGTAAGGGCAAGTTCACCATTGGTTTGGGGAGCTGTTTCTACAACGACAGGGACGGTGGTCGGGCAGCGGAATCATACAAACGGCTTTACGAATTAGGCAGCCCCGAGACCCGACCGGATATCACGTTCCTGGTGGGGGATCAGGTCTATTTGGATATCGGGTTCGACTCCCTGAGTATGATCCCGGACGAGATTCGGGAGCGTGCCGCCAGTGACTACGCTATGCATTGGCAGGCCCTGGGGAGCATTTTCTCCCGTGGTTGAACCTGGATGCTGCCGGACGACCACGAGTATTGGAACGATTACTCGTTCTACGACTGCCCGATTCCGCTGCTTTGGACGTTAAAGCTCCCCCATGTCCGAGAGGCTTGGGGTCAGGCGGCCAGGGATGGAGTTTTCCGGGTTCAGAGGTCTCCCGTTGTGGAGCAGTTCTCGGTTGGCGAGGACCTTTCGATCTGTCTGGCCGACGTTCGGTCCCATCGGTCTGAGGAAGGATTCCTCCGCAAACCCCAAATGCGCCTCTTGGAGAATTGGGCAAGGAATCTGAAGACTCCCGGCATCGTGGCCTTGTGTCAGCCTCTGATCGTCGAGGAGGGGGAGGTCGAAAAGAATCTTCGGAACTATGAGGATCAGTACTGTCGCCTTATGAACGCCCTGGGGAAGTCTGGCCATGATGTGGTCCTTCTGACCGGGGACGTCCATTTCGGGCGAGTGGCCTCCGTGGCCCTGACCGGAGGCCAGCGCCTGATCGAGGTCATCTCCTCTCCCATGTCCAACTTGACTGGTTTGAATGGGATCGCTACAGGGACACCCAAAGCAGCCCCGGAACGGACTGTTGTCTGGGCGCGGGACAGGAAGGTTATCAGGGAGTTGGCGCACGGTCTGGTCGACTATTACAAACGCGGGCGGGTGCGGAGGTTTTGGGATTGGTTTCGTCGTCTTCGGAAGGAGGAGGGGGAGTTCTTCGTTCCCACCTATCAAGCCAACCCGCTGGCGGGCTACCCCAAGCGTCGGACTGCCGAGCATTTCATGACGGTAGGCTTCTCCAAGATCCCCACGGCGGAGGTGGGACTGTCAGTCGATTGCTGGCTGATCCGGGAGCGGGACGCTGATGGACTTCCCAAGCGTGGCTTTGAAAAGCCGTTCCGAGCTGTTTTGAAGCGATGGAACTCACCGGATTTGAGGAAAGATTCCCGCGCCGATTTGGCCATTTCGTCGCAGTGATCGTTCCCGAGGGACTGCTTTTCGAACATGATTAGCAGTGCGCGTTTGTTCGAAGATACATCCTCGACACCTGTAAAGACGTAGCCGTAATCGCATTGGACGAGTATATATTTCGTCCCTACGTCGGCCAGCCGACCGCCATTCTCATCATGGAAAAAGGCAGACAGTCTTCGGACCCGGTCTGGTTTTACGAGGTGCTGCATGACGGGTCTGAGAAGACGACCCGAAAAATGGGACGAAAGCCGACCACCAGAATCATAAACGACTTTGTGAGACTTAGGGGCCTGTGGGCGGAAAAGCCGGAAGGCAGCTATTTCTCCAGCATTCCCATTGAAAGGATCAGGAACTCACCCTGACGGTTGGTAACTATTCGTTTCCAATACACGTAAGTTCAACCTGTTCCGGCTCTTGTTGACGATCGACCCGCCGCCCCCGCAAAAGCAACGAGGGCGAGGGCCGGGCCGCTGAGCCGAAAGGAGACGACATATCCCCAAGTAAACACCGGCGCTTGATTGAGAGGAACCGCGGATCCTGAAATCGAATCAGGTCATAGTCGAGCTTGGTGGGCGGCAGGAGCCGGACCGCCTATTACTCCGCTTTCCTGATAGTCCGTATTGATTTGCCGTCCACAGAGGCATATATTGCCGCCGTGGAGGTCAGCCTCCGCGCGGACCCTTCCGAGAACGCGAACAGTCCATGCACGAGGACAAGTTTCACGACGAGTGCGGCATCTTTGGCATCGCCGCACACTCCGAGGCGGCCCGCCACGCCTATCTTGGACTCTACGCCCTCCAGCATCGCGGCCAGGAATCGGCCGGAATCGTCTCGTCCGACGGGACGAATCTGCACCAGGAACGGGGAATGGGCTACGTCGCCGAGGTCTTCAGCGACGAGAAGCTGGAAAGGCTGCCAGGCCTGTCGGCCACGGCCCACGTTCGATACTCCACCATGGGAGAGAGCCTGCTGGCCAACGCCCAGCCCATCGTCACGCAATCCTGGCGCGGCCCGGTCTCCCTGGCCCACAACGGGAATATCGTCAACACCGGATCGCTGAGGCGGAGCCTGGAAGCGGAAGGGGCCATTTTCCAGTCCACCAGCGACACCGAAGTCGTCCTCCATCTTCTGGCTCATTGTCCGACGGAGAATCTGGACGACGCCCTGTTGGAAATCTTCCGGGTCATCCGGGGCGCCTACTCCATGGTATTGCAGCGTCCGGATTGCATCTACGCCATCCGGGACCCCATGGGCGTCCGTCCGCTCTGCCTGGGCCAGTTGGGGGAAGCGTACGTCGTCGCCTCCGAGACCTGCGCTTTCGACCTGATCGGGGCACGCTATCTGCGGGATGTCGAACCGGGCGAGATCCTGCGAATCCAGGATGGTTCGCTCCATTCCTTTCGGCAACCCGAGGCGCCACGCCACGCCTTCTGCATCTTCGAGCAAGTCTATTTCAGCCGGCCGGACAGCCGGGTCTTCGGGCAGAGTGTCCACGGAGCCCGCTACCGGATGGGCCGCCAGCTGGCCCGTGAAGCTCCCACCGACGCGGACGTGGTGGTCCCGGTTCCGGATTCGGGCGTCACGGCCGCCCTGGGCTACGCCAAGGAGTCGGGCATTCCCTTCCAGTTCGGTCTGATCCGCAACCACTACGTGGGCAGAACCTTCATCGAACCCAAGCAGTCCATCCGGCATTTCGGCGTCAAGGTCAAGTTGAATCCTATCCGGGAACTGCTGTCGGGGAAGAGGGTCGTCCTCTGCGACGACTCGGTGGTTCGGGGAACGACGAGCCGAAAGATCGTGGAAATGGTCCGCTCGGCGGGCGCCACCGAGGTCCACCTGCGCGTCAGTTCTCCGCCCACCGTCTCCCCTTGCTACTATGGTATCGACACACCGACCCATGCCGAGCTCATCGCCGCCAACAACACCGTCGAGGGGATCCGCGAGCATGTGCTGGCCGACAGTCTCGCCTACCTCTCCCTGGAGGGGATGAAGGAATCGGTGTCCGACCGGGGAAACTTCTGCGCCGCCTGCTTCGATCAGGAATATCCCATCCCACCCACTCGAGATTCGGGCCAGAAACAGTTGTTCGAGCTGGCCAATAGTGGAATGACCCAGAACCCGTCGGTGAAATGAGGTACCGCGACGCCGGGGTGGACGTGGATGCCGCCAACCGGGCCTACGCCGGAATTCGCGGCCTGGTTCAATCCACCTTCAACTCCCGGGTGCTGACTGACTTCGGGACATTTTCGGGTCTCTATCGGCCCGGCTTCGGCGAACTGGAGAGACCGATCCTGGTCTCCAGCGCCGACGGAGTGGGGACCAAGCTCAAGATCGCCTTCCTGACGGGTGTACACGACACCGTCGGAATGGACTTGGTGGCTCACTGCACCAACGACATCCTGGTTCATGGGGCCCGCCCCCTTTTCTTTCTCGACTACATCGCCACCGGCAAGCTCGAACCGCACGCGGTCCGGGAGGTGGTGAGGGGGCTGGTCGAAGGGTGCAAGGAAGCCGGTTGCGTTCTGCTGGGCGGCGAGACCGCCGAAATGCCCGACTTCTACCAGGAGGGGGAATACGACCTTGCCGGGTTCATCGTGGGGATGGCGGATGAATCCAGGGTCCCCAACACGGGTCGGGTCCGAAACGGGGATCTGCTGGTCGGACTCCCCTCCTCCGGGCTTCACACCAATGGCTACTCACTGGTCCGTAAGCTCTTCTTCGAGCAGGAGGACATGAGCGTCGACAGCTACGTCGAATCCCTGGGGAAAACCCTGGGAGAAGAGCTTCTGATCCCCCACCGGAACTATTTCCCGTCCCTTCGGAAGCTCGTGGGACAGGACGCGCTCCACGCCGTGGCGCACATCACCGGCGGCGGGATCACCGACAATCTGGCTCGAGTGCTCCCTCCCGCTCTGGACGCTCGAGTCCGCCGGGGAAGCTGGGAGAATCTCCCCATTTTCCACCTCATTCAGGAGCTGGGGCGCGTCGAAGAGACCGAAATGCACCGGACCTTCAATATGGGTCTGGGCATGATCCTGGCCGTGGGCCGGGACGATATCGACACGGTCACGCAGGATTTGGAACGAGCCGGGGAAAGAACCGTCCTGGTTGGTGAAATCGGGGAGGGAGAGGGCAAAGTCCGATACGCATGAAGAACGTCGGTATTCTCATCAGTGGCCGCGGCTCCAACTTCCGGGCTCTGTCCGACGGCATTGAGGAGCGTCTAGTACCGGCCCGGATCTCTCTCGTCATTTCCAACCGGGCGTCGGCCGCGGGACTGGCGCTGGCGAGAGAGCGCAACTATCCCACGGCCTGCATCCCGTCCAAGGGTCTCGGGCGAGACGCCTACAGCCGCCTGCTGGCCCGCGAGCTGAAATCGGCCCAGGTGGACCTGGTCTGTCTGGCCGGGTTCATGCGTATTCTCGGCCCCGAACTGGTGAGACGGTACCCACTTCGAATTCTCAACATTCATCCTTCACTCCTCCCGGCCTTTACGGGTCTGCACGCTCAGCGCCAAGCCTTGGAGTGGGGCGCCAAGGTGACCGGCTGCACCGTCCACTTCGTAGACGAGAAGCTGGACCATGGCGCTATCATTCTCCAACACCCGGTTCCCGTCGAAGACGGCGACACCGAGGAGAGCCTCTCCCATCGAATCCTGGTGCACGAGCATCAGATTTACCCTGAGGCTCTGAAGCTGGTCTGCCAGAACCGGGTCCGAGTGGAGGGCCGAAGAGTCCGAATCCTGCCCGAGCGTCCCCGTGATTAACCAAACCACATCCGGAGGTAGCCGCCGTGAGACTCGATGACTTGGAAACCCCCGCAATGATCATCGACGTGGACGTCATGGAGGACAATCTCCGGAGGATGGCGGCTTACGCCGAGCGGCACGGAATCGCTCTCCGGCCTCACATCAAGACCCACAAGATGCCTCGCTTGGCCCGGCAGCAACTGCAGTCGGGAGCCTGCGGCATCACCGTCGCCAAGCTGGGCGAGGCCGAAGTCATGAGCGAGGCCGGGTTGGATGACCTGATGCTCGCCTATCCTCCCGTCGGCGAGAGCAAGGCCCGGCGCCTCCGGACGGTGCTGGAGCGGGCTCGAGTTTCGGTCAGCCTCGACTCGGAAGAGGCCGTCGCCACGACCGGCCGCGCCGCCGACGGTGCCCGGATCCCCGTCTACGTGGAGATCGATCTGGGGGCCCGCCGCTGCGGCGTGCCGCCCGGTCCGGAGGCGGTCCGTCTCGCCCGTCTCATCGAAGCCACTCCCGGCCTCGACTTCGAAGGGATCATGTTCTATCCGGGCCATGTCCACCCCGACTTCGACGGCAATGACGATACGCTCGAAAAGCTGGTCAACGACCTGGAGCGGCTATTGGAGCTCTTCGCGGCCGAGAAGTTCCCCGTCCCCCGGATCTCCGGCGGGAGTACTCCGTCGGCTCCCTATTGCCACCTGATTCCGGGCCTGGACGAGATGCGTCCGGGGACCTACATCTTCAACGACCGCAACACCTTGGAGTGGAAGACGTGCACCGAAGAGCAGTGCGCGGCCTCGTTGCTGGTCACCGTCATCAGCAACGCCGTTTCCGGCCGAGTCATCGTCGACGGCGGTTCCAAGACCTTCAGCAGCGACCCGCTGGGACCGGGAACGCGGAAGGGACACGGGCTGGTCAGGGGCTATCCGGAGATGACCCTTTTCTTCATGAATGAGGAACACGGCTTTCTGGAGCTCCCCCCCGGCGTGCGCCTGAAAGTGGGACAACGGCTCCGGATCATTCCCAACCACATCTGCGGCGCCGTCAATCTCCACGACGTGGTCTTTCCCTACCGGGGCCAGGAGGTCCTGGGGGAGTGGACCGTGGAGGCCCGAGGCCGGATCAGGTGACCCGGCCGCCCAAAGCGGCGGCACCCCGCCGCGTGGACGTGGCCGTTGCCATTCTCCTGTCCCAAGGCCGAGTCTGGATCCAACCTCGCCGGACCCGGGACAGTCTCATGGGCTGTTGGGAATTCCCGGGTGGGAAGTTGAAACAGGGAGAAGCGGCTCGGGACGGACTGAGAAGGGAAGTCCGCGAGGAATTGGGCCTGGACCTGTCGGAATACCCGGTGGAATTGTACGGGAAAGCCGGCTATTACTACCCGGAGCAGACGGTGGATATCCGATTCTTTCTCTGCCGGCTGCCGTCGACGCCGTCACTGACGCAGGGTCGTTGGGTCGAATTGGCCCGCCTTTCTACTTACCGGTTTCCCCCGGCCAACAGGTCTATCGTCCGTAGGCTTGGGGAATTAAAGCCGTAGGGACGCTCCTTGTGGGCGCCCTCTTCGGTCCCAAGCGGAGCAAGCCGGGGCCGGAGGAAGAGGGGGCGCCTGAAAGACGCCCTTCCAATGGGCGACTGGAAAGTCGCTCCTAGTGTCTTCGTCCCTGACGAAGGATGGCCGGCACTTCCACTTCCCGGCTCATCACCGGGATCGGGGGAACGGCAATGGGCCTGCCGTTGTGCCGTTCCGATGAGAAGGACTTTTCGCGACTGTCTCCGGCGGCGTTGGCGGCCTGGTCTTCTCGGTCGCCTTTCGAGTCGCTGAATCCAGTAGCGATCACGGTGATCTTGATTCGGTCTCCCATGTTCCGGTCCAGCACCGAACCGAAGATGATGTTGGCGTTGGGATCGGCCGCATTCTGGATCAGGCCGCTGGCGTCGTTGACCTCGTGCAGGGTGAGACTGTCGCCGGCCGTGATGTTGATGAGAACGCCGCGGGCGCCCTGGATGGTCGCGTCATCCAGCAAGGGACTGCTCACGACAGCGTTGGCCGCCGTTATGGCGCGGCCTTCCCCTTCTCCCACGCCGGTCCCCATCAGGGCCAGCCCCGTGGCGCTCATGATGGTCTTGATATCGGCGAAGTCCAAGTTGATGAACCCGGGCACATTGATAAGGTCGGCGATGCTCTTAACTGCCTGGCAGAGCACGTCGTCGGCAACGGCGAAAGCGTCCGCCAGCGGTGTTCCGGGAGCCACGGCATCCAACAGCCGCTCGTTGGGCACTGTGACCACGGTGTCGGCGTTCTCCATCAATTCCGCCAGACCCCGCTGCGCCTGCTGCGTTCTCCGCCGGCCCTCGAAAACGAAGGGGGTCGTCACCACGGCGACAGCAAGAGCTCCCAATTGACGAGCCAGGTCCGCAATGAGGGGAGCTCCGCCGGTTCCGGTGCCGCCGCCCAGCCCTGCGGTCACGAAGACCATGTCCGACCCCTCCAGCACGTCCATAATCCGCTCGGTATCCTCCAAGGCGGCCTGCCGCCCTATTTCAGGGTTGGAGCCGGCTCCAAGCCCCTTTGTGATCTTGTTGCCGAGTTGGATCCTGACCTCTGCTTTCGACTGCCTGAGTGCCTGGAGGTCCGTGTTGGCGGCTATGAAGTCAACACCTTGGACCCCCTTCCGGACCATGCGGTTGACGGCGTTTCCGCCACCACCGCCGACGCCGATGACCTTGATGCGGGCCTCGCTCCCCAAGTCGTCTTCAAAAAACCATTTCAAGCTGCCGTTATCGTCCAATCCCGGATGGTCCATCGGTTGCCTCCCAGACGAATCCTCACGCCACCGGTCTGCCGGCTCGTGGCGACCTTCAACTTCTACGTAATCTTGCGAAAGAACCAATTCATCAGGCCACCCCACCTGGCTCCGGCAGGTTCCGGCGACATCGTCCCGACACCATTGCCGGACCCTGTGCCGTGCATCTGCACCGCGTATCTCAACAGACCCAGAACGGTTGCGTGGGAAGGATCGAAGGCCAGTTCCTTCTCCGATTCCATGGGCGCGGGGTAGCCCACGCGAGCCGGCATCTCCAGGATTTCCTCAGCCTGTTCCGCCAGTCCGTCCAACAGCGCCCCCCCGCCGGTGAGCACGACACCGGTCAGCATTTCCCTGCGCATGGGGACCTCATCCACCAGCTTCCGCACCTCCAACAGAATCTCCCGGCAGCGAGCCTGAATCACCCGGCAGAGATCCTGATAGAGGAGGGACCTCGGGCGTCCGGTCCCGATCTCCCGGATCTCGATTACGGCTTCCGAGTCCACCCGCTCGGGGAAGACCGTTCCTTGATCCTTCTTGAGTCGCTCCGCCTCTTCCAGGGTCACCTTGAGTCCGATGGCGATGTCCTTGGTGACCAGGTCCCCTCCTATGGGAAGGACTGCCGATTCCCAGATGCTCCCCAGCCGGTAGAACGCGAAGTCGGTCGTTCCCCCGCCAATGTCCAAGAGAATGACGCCGAGTTCTTTTTCGTCATCGGTCAGCACGGCCTCGGCGGATGCCAACTGTTGCATCACCACGCCTTTCACACCCACGCCGGCCTTGTTGACGGCGTTGACGACGTTTTGAAGCGCGGCAGCCGCGTTGAGCACCAGGTGCAGATTGACGGAGAGGCGACGGCCAACCAGACCGAGCGGATCCTTCGTGTGCCCCTGGCCATCCACGGTAAATCCCTGGGTCAGCATGTGAATAATCTCGTAATCGCCGGGGAGTTGAATCGATCTGGCATCGGCCAGCGCTCGACTGATGTCCTCCTTGTCGATTTCGCCGTTCTTGCTCCTGATATCGGTCTTGCCGGACCGGTTGAGGCCCTGGACATGGACCCCGCCCAAGCTCACGAAAACCGAATCCACTCCGACCTGCGCCTCCTGCTCCGCCTGGTCCAGCGATCTCTTCACACTCTCGATGGTCTCCGTCAAATTGACGACGACGCCCTTCTTGAGTCCGGTCGATGGACTGACGCCCACCCCGGAGACCCTGAAATCCTCTTGCTCCATTCGTGCGACGACGGAACAGACCTTGGTGGTTCCGACATCGACGCCAACCAGCGTTCTCTTTTTCATCGACATGCTTCCGTCCGTACCCTGATGACCAGTCTCCGACTCAAACCGGTTCGGGATCTGTGATCAGGTGCTCCTTTCGCGAGACTCGCCCGGAGTATGGAATATGATCTTGTTGTCAAAAGAGACGTCGATATATTCGATGCGGCCATATTCCTTCTTCAATTGCTGGTAAATGTCCTTCTGGGCCAGAAAGTTTTCATACCGCTCCCGGAAACGGCCACTTCCCAGGTAGATGGGAACCGGATCGTCCTCCCTCACGATGGCAATCCGATCCGGGTCCGCCAGCAAAACCTCCGATATGGAGTGGGAATAGTCCCCTTCGGAGGAACTGAGATCGGACATCAATCTGGAATAGAGTCCCATCTTCTCGAGATTCTCCCGGGTAGCCGAAGGGTTCTCCCGGGCGATGTTTCCAAGACCCTTCAGAATCGGCCCATCCAGTTGCACATGGCTGGACCCGTGACGGTCCAACACGACTCCCTCTTCGTCGACGATGTAGAGATCCTGGTCGATTGCGGCAACGGCCACCGGAACACGCTCCCGGACCCGGACGATGATCTGTCCGGGCAGCTGGCGGCGCACGGTCGCCGTCCTCACCCAGGATTCGGCTTCCACCAGATCCTTGAGCTGTTCCAGGTCGACGCGCAGGATGTTTCCCGAATAGGTCTCAAGCATGAACGACTTCAGTTTCTGCCAGGAGAGGTGCCGGGTCCCTTCGAAGCGAATATCCCGAACGCCGAAGAGCGTCGCTCCCTGGGAAGAGTACGACGCATGTCGAAGCACCATCAGGAGCGCCACGATCATGAGACC
>CATOST010000036.1 GCA_951812665.1 uncultured Acidobacteriota bacterium | reverse complement strand
GCCTGAAAGCGGAGCCGGTGGCCCTCCTTGATGAAGGTGTCCTTGATGACACTGATGTCCCAAAGTCGACGGGGGCGGAACGCAAATTGCTGAAGCGGAAGGGGAAGGTCCGCATGTGGGTCCCTCGGGTGCCCTGGCGGAACTCCTCTCGAATCCGGCGTTGGTGTTGAACCATTTCTCCACGGTCCCGCCGGACAGAGGCAGCTTCTTGGGGTCGAAGCCCGAAGTGGTGAAGACGTTTCCGAAATTCAATGGGAATCCGCTCTGGAGCTGCCGACACTCCGGAGACCTGCCAGCCGCCCAGCCAATGGCCGCGTCCGAAGGGCACCTGCCAGATTCCCGTGAGCTTGAAATTGTGGGTCCGGTCCGCGGTCGCCACCACCTCATACGGGACCGGATCGCTCGAGTTGAGGAATTGCCGGGCCTCCATGAACTTGGACCAGCTGTAACCCAGCATGTAGCTGATGCCTCGGCTCAGACGCCGCTCCAGCCGGGGTCTCCAGCGCGTGATACCAGGCGTAGTTCTGATTGGTCGTGCTCAGGGTCACGTTCGGAAGTGAGGGTACGGCTTGAGCAGATCGCTACGGCTGATGTTGGCGGTGTTCAATCCCCGTCCTGGCAGCAGTCCGGCGAAGGGATGTAGGGAAAAGAAGCGCCCAGAAGGGCGATGTTGGCTTCGCATTGCGGCTGGGTCAGCGTGCTCAGGTAACGGCCCGGCAACACGTTCAGGTTCCGGGAACCGAATCCCGCCGTCGCCCGGGTTCCCACGTAGCCACTTCCAGCAGCGTGTCGGCCGGCAGCATGTGCTGGACAGTTAGTGACCAGCGCTGGTTGTAGGGAATCTTGACCGTGTTCTGTCGAAGAAGCTCACGCTCTGACCCAGATTCGTGGCCAGACCCATGCTGTTTCCGATGGGTTCCTTGATTCCGGTGGGGAAAGGATCCTCGAAGCTGGCGACGTAGGTGACGCCATTGTCGAAACTGGGAACCAGATCGGTCGATTGACTGAATCCGGTGAGGATGGGCCGGAACCGGTTTCCAAAGATGCCCACCGGGCCTCGTGGAACATCCCGTAACCCGCCGCGCAGCAGCACCGTTTCGTCGCCGAAGCGGTAGGCGAAGCCGACGGGGGAGCGAAGAGGTTCGAGGGAACGTCCCATAGTTCTCTTCGGATTCCGCCGACCCCGGCATAGGTGATTCCTCCCTTGACCTGGAAGGCGCCGGGCGAGATTTCCGGAATGGGATTAGCCATATACGCCGCCGTTGCCGCGGCCGCGATGGGGCTGTCGGCTCCGAAGTCGAAGCTGCTGACACGCTCCGGTCGAAACGCTCCGTGACGGGGGCGAAGTACTCCCAGCGAACCCCGATGTTGATGGTCAATTCGGAGTCACCCGCCAGTTGTCCTGCAGGAAGACGCCGTAGTAGTTGTGTGGGCCGCGAAGTTGGCGTTCCGGTTGATGTATCCGCTGGAGGGTTGCCCCAGCAGGAAGGCGGCGAAACCCTGACCCTGGGCGCAGGGCGAGGTGTTCAGCGGGCCGTTGGTGAAATCGCAGCCGAAGCGGAAGACCGGATTGGCCCAGGTGAAAGCTGGCCTGGTTGGTCAGGCTGCTGCGGAACTCCATACCCAACTTGACGTTGTGGTTGCCCCGGTTGAGGTCGGTGGAAGTCTCCGCGGTGTGGACCATGGTGCGGTAGAGCGCGTTTCTGGTCTCATCGTGGATGCCGCTGAACCCCTGGATCTGGATGTGGGGCAGCGCCGTCTCGGCCGGGTCCACCTGACTCAGCATGTTCTCGGAAAAAGGAAGGGTGGCCAAGTCGAAGAAACCGGAAGGATGATTCGTCTTCTTCATGCTCTTGCGTAGGCGGGATATCCTCCCCGTTGAAGCTGTAGCGGAAATTGAGGATCGTGGTGGGACTCACGGTCCAGACGTCGTCCAGGCCGAAGTTCCACCTCTTGATGGCCTGCCAGAAACTCGTGTGGCCAGGGTTGCCGTAATAGTCCCCGCCACTCCCCCGACCAGTTGCCCAGGAGGGCTCGTAGTTCCCGAAGAGCCGGTTGCTGGGACTGAAGGTGTGGTCCACGCGGGAAAAAATACTGGGTCCACCCGGTGGGGGAGGGGGTCACCGGCTGAAAAGTTCCGGGTCCCGTCGGCTCCCCCGGTCACGTTTGGGCGCAGGCCAGAATTCCAGCAGTTTTCTGGAGATGGGGAGGATCTGGCTGGAAGGGATGATGTTGTTGGAATGGCATTCGCGAAAAGAAGCCGTCCCCAGGTCGGCTGGATGGTATTGGGATCGTAGATCTGTATTCGGGACCGGCGTCCAGCAATGCCGACAGGTCCCCCTGCAACATGGCGGGAGTGGGCACGGTCCGGGTTCCATAGAACTCCGTGGTCTCCTGGAAGGTGCTCTCGAAGGTGAAGGCGAAGAAGGTGTCTTGTCTCTTGAAAGACGGGTCCGTTGACGCCCTGCCGCCGTAACGCCGATAGAAGGAGGGCACCTTGTCCGCGCCGGCGCGGTTGTCGAAGAAGGCGGCGGCGTTCCAGTCGCTGTCCCGCCAGAATCCGTACATGGACCCGTGCCACTGGTTGCTGCCCGACTTCATGGTGACGTCCATGGTGGTTCCCGAATGGTGCCCCTTGGGTGCGTCGTAGTCGTGAGAGATCTTCATCTCCTGGACGGCCTCGGTGGAGGGCTGGACCTGCGCCTGCTGGCTGCCGCCGACGGCGTTCCCCACGTTGTTGATCCCGTTGAGGGTGAAGCCGATGGCGTTTCCGCGGGTACCGTGAAAATAGAAGCCGGTGGGCGATGGACCACCACCGGTTCGTCCCACTTCCAGCCACCACCCGGCGGGCTGGAGGCGCCGGGCGCCAGGATCAGCAGGTGGCTCGGGTTCCCCTGAGCCAGGGGCAGGGTCTCGATCCGCTCGTTGTCGATGAGATTGCTCAAGGTGGCATTGCTGCTCTGAAGCAGGGCGCCTGGGCTTGGACCGTCACCTCCTCGGTGACCTCCCCCACCTCCAACGTGTAGTCCCGAATCAGGCTTTCGCCCGTCCGCACCTGGACCGGCTGCTTGATGGTCTTGAATCCGGGAAGCGATACGGTCAGCTCGTATTCTCCCCGGGTCCATGTAGTTGATTCGATAGGAGCCGGTGTCGTTGCTGACGTGGAAAGATCCACTCCGGTGGCAACGTTGGCAGCCGTCACCGATACGCCGGGAATGACGCCGCCCGTGTCGTCCACCACGCGGCCGCCGATGGAGCCGCGAGTTCTCTGGCCCAGACGGACTCCAGACCAAAAGGACGACCAGCAGAAAAAGGACCAAGCCCTTCCGCTCGCTCATGATTTCCTCCTCTTTTTTGAAAGGCCAATATGAAAAAGGCTGGGATCTGAACTTCCACAAGGCGTATCACGACCAAGTATCAGAGTCAAGATGGGCCCCGGACGGTTTCGGTCTCCGGACCGGACCGGCCATTGCCGCCGCGTTGTAGAGTAGGTGAGATGCGGGCAAACCTGAGTCTCAGGGTTCTGGGACGCTCCTGCTGGCCGCTGCCGCCGTCAAACTGCTGGACTGGACCATTGTCGAGCTCAACGCCCGAAAGATCGTCCTTCCCCAGTTCGATGTCGCTTGAGTCCGACCCACGATCCCCGCGTGACGAAAACGTCTGGCCAGCGTCCTCAAATATGCGCGGCCGCCGCGGATCGTCTTACGGGAGATTCCCGGACCAAGTGCGGATTCGACCCGAAGTGATCGGCCGCGCGCTGAACCTGCCGCCCGAGACTTTCTTCAATTTCGGCGACCGGCTCACAGACGGTCCGCTTCACACGGCGGTGTCTTCCTACCCGAACTGCTCCTGGGAAACGGCATTCGGCCCGAGGTCCTGGTGTTCGGGGTCAGTCCCGACTGGCTCCTGACCACGGACAAGTCCACGCGGCTGATCCGTCTCTACCGGGACTCTCTGCATCATCAGATGACTCATCCGAATCTGATGCGCAGGATTCAATCGGGACGACGATCTCCCATTTCCTGGCTCGCCATCTCGCCCTCTACCGCTACCGTTCCGACTTCATCCATCAGGAGTTGATCCCGGACCTGAAGTGCTGGTTCCTGGGAGACTGCTTCGTCACTCCCTACGTCGACGCTTCCATGACCTTCCGGGAGGCGGAACGGGTGGCCGGCCTGCAGACCCGGTATGGATGGCACAGCGATCTGTGGGCCTTGCTGACCAGCGGCGAGTACCGGAGCGAGGGGGACCGGCCCCGGTTCACGGAAAAGAATGCCGTCGATCGGAATAATCTGTCAGGGCTGATCGATGAGGTCAGAGACGCCGGGATCAAGCCGGTCTTCCTGATAATGCCGCTGCACCCTTCGTTCTTCCGGTTCCACGAGCCGGCCACCTCCCGCAACCAGCGCCTGCTGGAAACCTTGGCCCGAGAGAAAGGGGTCGACGTTCTTTACCCTCTCCAGGAATACTCCGACCCCAGTCTCTTTACGGACGGTCACCATCTCTCCCCTTCCGGCGCCGCCTGGTTCAGCACCGACATCGCCCCTCGGCTCCGGCCGTACCTGTCCGGCCGTTGAATTTCCCTGCGGCCACAAGAAATGATCCATCCTCTGGCGCCGTACCGATTTGAGTCCGTCGACTCTGCTATTTTAAGAACTCGTCGCGGTTATATTTACGGTCCCTTGATGTGGGTGCCGGCGATGGACGAGGGGAGAATCGTGATCAACCGCCGCAAGTCGACGTGTGCCTCTCGGTCGATCGTGAGAACGATCAGGAGAGGTTCGACAATATGAAGCTGGTCGTCACCGGGAGCAACGGCTTCATCGGTCAGAACACCTGCCGGAGGCTGATCGACCTGGGCCATCAGGTCATCGGCGTCGACGACCTTTCGGAGGGTTCTTCCAGGCGCCCGGTGGATGGGGTCCGGTACCATGTCCGTTGTGTGACCGACACGGAGTGGCTCCGCCGCCTGTTTCGCGAGACCCGACCCGCCGCGGTGATCCATTTGGCGGCCGTGCCGCGAGTTTCCTATTCCGTCCAGGAACCTCTGCGGAGCGCCACGCCCAATCTGACCGGCACCATCTCGGTGTTGAACGCCATCCTCAAATCCGGCCTCGTGGGAGAGAGCCGGCTGGTCTTCGCCAGCAGCAGCTCGGTGTACGGCGGCGCTGACACCCTGCCCACGCCCGAGACGCATCCCTGCCATCCTCAGTCGCCGTACGCTCTGACCAAGCTGCAGGGAGAGCAGTGGTGCCGGATGTTCCATCGCCTCTACGGACTGGACGTGGTGAGTCTTCGCTACTTCAACGTGTTCGGTCCGGGCACTCGGTTCGGCGGGGCCTACTCCACGGTGTTGCCGGCGTGGCTCCATTATCTGTACGTGGATTCTTCGTACCAGCCTTACCTGGAAGGGGACGGCACGCAGACGCGGGACTTCTGCTTCATCGACAACGTGGTCCAAGCCAACGTCGCCGCGGCGGAGCGGACCGATGGCTTTTCGGCCGAAGTGCTGAACATCGGCCAGGGGCAGGCCCACTCCCTGCTCGAACTCCACCAGGCCTTGGAGCAGATCAGCGGCAGGAAGCTCCCGCTCGAACGTCGTCCGCCCCGCACCGCTGACGTGGCGCACACCCAGGCCGACATCTCGCAGGCCCGGGCCGAACTGGATTTCAATCCCACCAACGACTTCCATGCCGAGCTCACTCGGACGGCAGTCTGGTACCGGGAACGCCGACCGGCGCCGGCGGGGAACGCCTGACCCGTTGCCATGGCACCTGGAACCGGGTCCCAGTGAAAGCGGTCAGACTTCATTCCATGATCGAGTGGTTCCGACAAGTCGGCGTTTCGCTTTCCCGCTTCACCGAGCGCTGGGTGCCCGATTCCTGGGTCATCTGCATGTTCTTGACGGCCGCGGCCCTGCTGCTGGCGGTGGCCGGCGCCGGCGCGGGCTTGGAGGCGGCGGTCCTGGCCTGGGGGACAGGCATGTGGACCCTGCTGGAACTGGCGATGCAATTCGCCATCGCCATGGTGGCCTCCCACGCCTGCGTGTCGTCGCGGCCGGTCTACCGGTTGCTGGACCGCATCGCCCGGATTCCGGACCCCGAGCGGCCACTTCAGGCCGTGCTCCTTGCGGGCCTGTTCTCGCTGGTCACCGGATACCTGAACTGGGCCTTCTGCATCGTCGGCGGCGCCCTCTTCATTCCCTTCGTCTGCCGTCACAATCCGAGGGCGGACATCCGGATTCTGATCGTCGGCGCCTACCTGGGGATGGGGACGGTGTGGCACTGCGGGCTGTCCGCTTCCGCGCCCCTCATCATGGCCACTCCAGGGAATCCGTTCCTGGAACCGGCCACGGGACAGCCGGTGGTGGATCGCCTGCTACCGGTCACCGAGACGCTGTTCAACCCATTCAACCTGATCTATACGTTCGGAATCGCGGCCGTCGGGCTGGCCACCCTGCTTCTGTTGCACCCCGGACGAGATCGGATCACGCTCTCTACGGAGCAGGTGGAAGCTATCCTGCCCCGACCGCCGCTGCTTCCGGAGAGGATCTCGACACCGGCCGGCGCTCTCGAACGTTTCCGCGGCTGGATTGCGCTGGCCGTGGTCCTGATCCTCTATCCCTTGGGCCATACCCTGGTCACTCGAGGCTTTGGGACGGCGTGGACCATCAACGGCTACAACATGCTCTTTCTGGGAGCCGCTCTGCTGCTCCATGGCCGCCCCGATTCCTTCATCCAGGCCTGCCGCAAAGGTGCGGGCGCGACCTGGGGAATCATCCTGCAGTTCCCCTTCTATGCCGGCATCTTCGGCGTGATGAACAACACCGCGTTGGGCGCCTGGCTGGGCGGATTGTTCGCCAAGTTGGCATCCGCGGGCACCTTTCCGATCGTGGTCTACGCCTATTCGGGCTTCATGAACCTCTTCGTTCCCTCGGGAGGCTCCAAGTGGATGATCGAGGCCCCCTTCCTGATCCCCGCCGGCGAGGAACTGGGTGTTTCGGTGACCACCATCCTGCTTTCCTATGCCTACGGCGACTCCACCACGAACTTTATCCAGCCCTTCTGGGCGATACCGATATTGTCATTGACGCGGATGCGGTTCGGGGACGTGGTGGGTTATTCCTCCCTGGTGGGTCTGGCCTGCTTCTGCTTCAGCCTGTTCGCCATGCTCCTGATCCCGATCCGGCTCTAGGAGCGGGGGTTTGCAACCCCCGGTTCCGGGGCGTGGGGGGACTGACAGTCCGTCGCTTTGTCCAACTGAGCTACGGAATGTGGGGACTAATAGTAGTTCCTGGGCCTGCGCGAGATTCTGACGAAGCAACGAGATCCGAACCATACTGCGACTGGAAGCCAGAGATCGGAAAGGCATCGAGGCACTTTAAGGATTATCCTGATTACATCCGCCATTGGAGGGGGAGAAGGAAACCTTACTTTCAAGATACTCGGCCAAACTCTCACCGGTTCTTGCTGGTTTCGAAGGGCCTGTATTCCACTAGGGTCGACCTCCCAATGATGTCGACTATGGTTGCTGACATTTCGACACCGAACGCGTCTGTCAGCCTCATCGGTTTGCCCAGCCGGAACGACACCGGCTGCTGCCGTCCCTGCTCGATGGCGACGTTGTCTGCGTACAGATAGGTCCGATCGGAAGTATCGCGTATCGGGTTCAGCCGTCCGCGAAGTCCGGGGAGATGTCCGGTAGACTGTGGGAAAATGACCGCGCCTCCGGCCAGGAGCGGAGCCAGTTCCAGCAACAGGCCGCCTTGGCGCGGAGTCCACTCCCGTGCCAACCCGGCAGAGTACCCGGAGACTGCGGCGTAAACGGTCATCGGCAGATGCGTCGTGTACAGGTCGAAGTCTGCTTCGCCAGCTTCGTCGGTTGTTGCCCGTTGCCAAGTCTTGTTCGGAAACAGGGCTAGGACGTCGACGCCGACTAGAGGTTCGCCCTCCGAGTGCACCGTGACCGTGGCGTCCGACGGTGTGAGTTCGAGTCTGGCCGCCGGGATAGCCAGCACCAGACTCGACACATCAATGACTCTGTACTCCGGCTCAATGCCGGCAGTCTCGCGGGTTTCCGTGAGGATGATCGAGACGCCGTCCCCTCGGCGTTCCATCATGTATCGGCGATGCCGAGACCCGGGAACGTCGCCCACGGGGATTCGTCCAAACACGGAAGCGAGAACTTCGTTGCGTGTTGCTTGACTCGAATCCATGCTTTCTATTGTTATCCCGTTGGGAAGTTGACCGGGCGAGTCAATCTCCAGCCGATCCTTGAACATCGACAGCCTGATCCGGCGCGAGGACATTGAGTAGTCGCGGTGCACAACCGCGTTGACCACGGCTTCAAACACCGCAGACTTGCTGTACTGCGGCGCATCTTCTCGCGAAGGCGTCTTGCGTGCCGATACGCGCATGTTGCGAACCACGAACTTCACCGCGTGAGCGATCTGGATGGGAAGCGGCCCTGCGATTTCCTGTGCGTCCAACTGGCCGGAGGCTCGTTCCTTGCCGCGATAGCGGGTCGCCACGATAGTCGCTTGCGGCAACCAGTCCTCGGGAGAGTTGGTGCAGAGCAGCACGCCAGCTACCGTGGCCCGGTCCACATCGGCTTCATCGGGCGCCAGAAGCCGAAGGTTCATCAGAGCCCGGCGAGGGTCAGACGCTCCTGCCACGCTGAGCAGCGGTTCCCAAAGACGCTCGTTGAGGGTCTCGAAGCCGGTCTGCGGAACAATTTGCCGGTCGAACCAGAGGTAGCGGCTCTGGGCGCGTCTTTGCGCCAGCCGCAGACGTTCGTCGCCGCCGAGGCGGCGTTTGGTTGCGCCGACCCGGATGAATGCGCGACCGGCTCGCTCGTGTACGGCATCGCCCCGCGGTACATCCACGAGTACGAAGGCCCTGCCGTCGAGTTCTCGATGGTGAACGTGGATGCGAAGGGAAGGTTCCAACTTGTCCGTGCTCACTTCGACCAACAGGTGGTCAAGAGCGGCCATCTGCTCTGGGGACATACCCTGGATCCGACCGCCGTCGGTAATCCCACAAAGAAGCACGCCCCCGTTCGCGTTGGCGAAGGCCGCAATCTCATCGGAGAGGTCCTCTCGCCGGGGGCTTGTCGGGCGGTCGCCACTAAACTCGATCTGCTTGAACTCCCAGCCGCTGTCCTCGCCCAGGCGCAAACGCTGGCGGATTTCCGCGTCGGTTACGTTCACGAGTTCCCTCCGGGCTTCACGGCCCCGACCCTCGAACCCCAGCATCTTTAGATGCTCGGTGATCGCGGTGTCGAGCCTCGGTCGCTCGGCCTGCTTGGCGGGCATCTTCGTTTCTGATTGCATCCTGAGATTCCCAACTATCATACGCTGATGGAAGCGGGGGCGGGAGTCGAACCCGCGCAGCTTAACGCCATACCGATTACAAGTCGGCTACCAGGAAACGGGTTCAGCCGGCAACCTCCGCATTTGCTCCGTAAAAAGTTAATGTTCGTTAGTTTTTTACTGAGAGACAATTAGGACTAACAGTCCCCCCTCCCAAATGGGGGACAAGACTGTCCCCCCTCCAGGCGCGTTGACCGGGATGCCCGACCCGGAATAGACTCGATTCGAATAGATCATTCCATGGCCTCGCCAGGAAGCAGCCGGTGAAGATGAATCAAGTCCTCCATCCGGAGTGGACGCGGCGTCATTTCTTCTCTCGGACCACCTTGGGTGTGGGGACGGCGGCTCTGGCGTCGCTGCTAACTCCCGAGCTGGCGGCCGGTTCCGTGGACGGCGGAGCCGGGAAAAGGGGCCTGCCCGGCCTCCCCCACTTCGCTCCCCGCGCCAAGCGGGTCATCTTCCTTTACCAGTCGGGCGGACCCTCCCAGTTGGACCTGTTCGACTACAAGCCCCGGCTCCGCGAGTTGAGAGGCACGGATCTCCCCGCCTCCATCCGCAGGGGCCAGCGCATCACGGGAATGACTTCGCAGCAGGCCCAACTCCCGGTGGTCCCTTCCCTCTTCAAGTTCAAGCAACACGGCCAGTCCGGGACCTGGGTCAGCGAGCTGCTGCCTCACACGTCCCGGATCGTGGACGAACTGCTGGTGGTGAAGACGGTGCACACGGACGCCATCAACCACGATCCGGCCATGACCTTCATTCAGACCGGAAGCCAACAGCCGGGCCGGCCCAGCATGGGCGCCTGGCTGAGCTACGGCCTGGGAAGCGAGAACGACAGCCTGCCCAACTTCGTGGTCCTGGTCTCCAAGGGGGAGATCCGCGCCATGCAGCCCATCATGTCCCGGATGTGGGGCAGTGCTTTCCTCCCCTCCAGCCACCAGGGCGTCAAGTTCCGGGGCGGCGGCGACCCGGTGCTGTACCTCTCCAACCCTCCGGGGATCAACATGGCGACTCGCCGCCGGATGATGGACGGAATCGGAGAGCTGAACCGCATCCGGATGGGCTCCCTGGGCGATCCTGAGATCGCCGCCCGGATCTCCCAATACGAGATGGCGTTCCGGATGCAGGCTTCGGTCCCCGAGTTGACCGACGTCTCCCAGGAACCGGACAGCACCTTCGATCTCTACGGACCGGACTCAAGGACACCTGGAACCTATGCCGCGAACTGTCTGCTGGCCCGGCGCCTCAGCGAGAAGGGGGTCCGCTTGGTGCAGCTCTTCCACCGGGGATGGGACCAGCATCTCAACCTTCCCAGTGCGATCCGGGAGCAGTGCATCGCCACCGACCAGGCCTCGGCTGCGTTGGTGACGGACCTGAAGCAAAGGGGGCTGCTGGAAGAGACCCTGGTGATCTGGGGCGGCGAGTTCGGAAGAACGGCATACTGCCAGGGCCAGCTCACCGAGGACAACTACGGCCGCGACCACCACCCCCGGTGTTTCACCATGTGGATGGCAGGCGGCGGCATGAAGGCCGGCACCGTCTATGGAGAGACCGACGACTTCGGCTACAACGTGGTTCGGGACCCGGTGCACGTCCACGACTTTCAGGCCACGGTCCTGCATGCCCTGGGGATCGACCACACCCGGCTCACCTTCAAGTTCCAGGGCCGCCATCACCGGCTGACCGATATCCACGGAAGAGTGGTAGAGCAGTTCCTGGCCTGAAGCAGGCGACCATCCCGGGTGAGAATCATCCTGCCGGCCACCCCCCCGGCTTTTTGATTTTCCTACGAACGCGGCCGGCCGGACACCGTGTAATCCCCCGGACGCCAAGCGGCCACGCGCATCTCGTAATGGAAGTCTTCCGAGACCTGGGTGTAGAAGGCGGTGACGGCCCGGCCGTCGGCCAGTTGCACGCTGCTGGGATACCCGCAGTCGGCCCGGGGACAATCGGCGATGCGAATGGGGGGGCTCCAGGATTTTCCCTGGTCCTCGCTGAGCCGGACGTCAACGCCGAAGTTGTTCCAACAGCGGTTCCCGTAGCTGAGGAGCACGCGTCCATCCGAGAGTGCGGCCAGGTTGCCCGTCACCTGCATGGGTAGGCTCAGTGGCATCTTCCGCTGCCAGGTGCGGGCGTCGTCGGTGGAGACGAACAGTTCCAAATGAACGTCGCGCCTCTGCTTGAACTCTCGCGAGGCGGCCAACCAGCGGCCACCTCCGAGATGCAGGATATCGGCTTCGTTCCCGCCCGGATTCAAGGGAACCGGATCGCCCCAGGTCCACCCGTCGTCCCGGCTTCGCAGCAGATAGGATTCCCGCAGGTCATCCCGCCGGAGGTAGACCGGCGCGCACAGAGATCCGTCTTCTGCGATCTGAATATTGCCGAACGCGATGAACTCATTGTCCCGGCCCGCCGCTGAATCGGGAGGCGCGGGAAAGTCCCGGCTCACCTCCCAGGTGCGTCCGCCGTCGGACGAGCGGCAGACCCAGGCCCGGACCACCCGCCGGTGGGGCCCGCTCAGGACGCCTTTGGGGGCCCGGTCCGCCCAACCGCTGCACAGGACCACCAGGTCACCATTGGCGGCGAAACCGGCCGCGCAGTTCATCCGGGCCGTAGTGGGCTCATGTTCGGCCGGCCGGCTGCGAAAGCGCCAGGTCCGGCCGTCATCCTCGCTGGCCCAGCAGTCCAGGTCCCCTTCCCAGAGCCCGTGACAGGGCTGGTTGTAGAGGAAGGCCACCAGGGTGCCGTCCTGCAGACGTTTGAGATTGGGCCAGGCGCAGACCTTCTGGACGGCCGTCCGAATTTGGCTGCCCGAAGGATCGAGGGCGGTGTGGGCGGACGCCGGAGAGACCAGCGCCGGCAGGACCAAGGAGGCCGCTCCGGCTTGAAGCGCTTCCCTTCGATTCATGGAGTCCTTTCACGGTTGGATTCGGCGCCGTTGCGGGAGGCGCCAGTATAGCAGCCGGCGGCGAAAGTCCGATTCGGCGTCGCTTCGACAGGACGGTTCACTTGCCGCTTGGCATATGCCCGTGATATTCGGAATGCTGTAGGCAGAGTTGTTCAGAATCGGAACGCCCATCGGCGGCAGTGGCGCCATGATCGCCGCGCAAGCTCTCAGCATCGGCTGTGTTTTGGTGACCAACAACCGGAAACACTTCTCCGGAGTTCCCGGACTCAAGATCGAAAACTGGATCACTTGATTCACATCAGAAAGAGACCCCATGCCCGAACCTCGCAAGACCAGCATCGGAATCGACAACCCCTGGTACCCGGCGGGGGGGCCGGGGCGGCACCTCAAGGCCCGGCTCAAGCGGGGTGAGGTGTTGATCGGCCCCATGCTGGAGGCGTATGCCCACCCGTCCCTGATCAAGTTATTCCAGCACGCGGGATTCGACTTCGTCTACATCGAGTACGAGCACAGCCTCTTCGGCCTCCAGGACCTGGCGGACACAATTCTCTCTGCCCGGGACAACGGTCTCCCCATCATCGCCAAGACTCCCCAATTGGAGCGCCAGGAAGTTTCGAAGCTGCTGGAGGCGGGAGTGGTGGGCATCCAACTGCCCCGGACCGAGACCCGGGAACAGGTCCGGAAGCTGCTGAGCTATTTGAAGTTCCCACCGGCGGGAACCCGGGCCGTGGCGCCGGGATGGGGCAACAGCGACTACCGGCACGTCAGCGACTGGCAGGGCTGGATGGACGAACAGGACCAGGAGACCGCGGTCGTGGTGCATCTGGAAACGGTCCGGGGATACGAGAACGCGGAGGAGATCCTGAGCCTGCCCGGCGTCGACATGTGCTACGTGGGCCCGGGAGACACCTCCATCGAGTTCGGACACCCCGGCGACTACAATCACCCCGCGGTACGGGGTCCCATGGAGGAGGTGCTGGCGCTCTGCAAGAAGTACGGCGTGGCCTTCGGCACGACTCCCTCCGGGGGCGCCGCCGCAGGCGAGTGGGCCCGCCAGGGAGCCACCTTCTTCGAAGCCGAGTCGGAGTTGGGATTCATCCGGACTGCGGCAACCGCCCTGCTGGACGACTACCGGGCGAACATCAGATAAGGATTGGAGCGGCGGTTTCCAACCGCCGAACTCCAGAGTGACAATTTGGCGCTGAAGAAGGGGCGATTGGAAATCGCCCCTTCTTCAGACCCGCTCCACCGCTTCGGGACAGCGTACCCCCGTCCCGCCCAGACCGCAGTAGCCCGAAGGGTTCTTGGCCAGATACTGTTGGTGGTAGTCCTCGGCGTAGAAATAATCGGGAGCCGGCAGGATCTCGGTGGTGACCGCACCGTATCCGGCGGCGCTCAGTTCCTCCTGGAACGCGTCCCTCGAGGCCACGGCCAGTTCATTCTGAAGATCGGACGCGGTGTAGATTCCTGAGCGGTACTGAGTCCCCACGTCGTTGCCCTGCCGCATGCCCTGGGTCGGATCGTGGTTTTCCCAGAAAATCCGAAGCATCTCTCGGTAGCTCGTCCGCCTCGGATCGAAGACGACCCGGACCACTTCGTTGTGCCCCGTCAACCCACTGCACACTTCCTGGTAGGTCGGGTTGGGAGTGGATCCACCGGCGTAGCCGACGGAAGTCGAGTAGCCGCCGGAAGCCTCCCAGAACTTCCGCTCCGCACCCCAGAAGCATCCCAGTCCGAAGAGAGCGGTCTCCATCCCGTCCGGGAACGGGGGCAGGAGAGGACTGTCCAGGACAAAATGCCGGGCGGGAACCGGCATGCGGTCATTCCGGCCCGGAGGCGCGTCCTCCGGTTTCGGCATCCTGAGCTTGCTGGAGAAGTCCCAAAAGATCATGTTCTCTCCCACCTTGCGCCACGCCGTCGCGGCGCCGTTGATGCTGTTCCGTACTCCCGGCCTATTCCTCGGACCGCCGCAGGAAGATGTCGCTCGTCGCCACCGCCGAGACCGCAGCAGAGATTCGGTAGTCGTTCTCTTCCAGGGCGCGCCGCACCGACAACACGGCGTAGAAGTCGCCGGACTGGAGCTCCCGCGTCAGGGCGTATACGACCAGATTCTCGGCGAAGTTCCGGACGAAGGTCCTCCTCCGATGGTCCTGGAGCAGGTAGCGCTTCAGGTCCTGCAGGCCCCGCACCAGGGTGCCGTCCGGCAACGGCTCGGGATCCGATACCGGATCCTGGCACCGGCGTCCGATGGCGTCGAACTCCTCCAGCGCCAGACCCAGAGGATCGATGCGATTGTGACATCCGGCGCAGCGCAGGTCTTGACGGTGCCTTGCCATCACTTCGCGCAGACTCAACTCGGAACCGTCCCCTTCCTGGGAGTCCTCCAGCTTCCCCGTGTCCACCGGCGGCGGCAGCGTGGGCGTCCCCAGGATCTCGTCCAGGATGTAGGCGCCGCGCTCGATGGCGCTGCGGCGATTCGGGTGGGAGGTGAGACTCAGGATGCCCGCCATGCCCAGCAGGCCGCCACGGCCGTCGCTCTCGGAAAGCGAAACCTTCCGGAATGCGTCGCCTTCGATCCCCTTCATGCCGTAGAAGTCGGCGAGCTCTCCGTTGACGTAGGTGAAGTCCGAGTCCAGGAGATTCAGGATGCTGAGGTCCTGCCGAATGATCTCCTCGACAAAGCTGCGGATCTCCCCGTACATGGCCCCCTGAAGCGACTCGGAGAAGCTGGGGAACTGCTCCCGCGAGACGTTCAGATGGTCCCTCACCTGGTTGAACCTGAGCCACTGACCCACGAACTGGGTGGCCAGAGCCGCGGCCCGGGGATCCCGCAGCATCCGCTTCACCTGGTTCTCAAGGATCTGCCGATCGTGAAGCCGTTCCTCCAGAGCCAGCCGGAACAGCTCCCAGTCGGGTGGTCCCGACCAGAGGAAGTAGGAGAGACGCGACGCCACCGCATGGTGTCCCAGAGGCCCGGTGGCCTTGGACGGCTTCCGCTTCTTGTCGCTCCAGTTGATCTGCTTCCGCTCCCAGCCATGCTCTTCGGCCAAGTAGACGAACTGCGGCGAGGCCAGAATGCCCTGCACCACCTTTCGGGCGGCGGTCTGCCGGTCCATCCCCTCCCGGATGCGATTGTCCAGAAAAACGGTCAGGCCTCTGACTTCCAGCTCCCTCAACGGCCGGCGGTAGGCGCGTTCCGCGAAGGCCAGCAGGTGGTGGAGTGCCCGGGTGCGCCAGGCATCCGCCGGAAGCGGATCCGGAGTTGCCAAAGAACCCGCCGGCCCGAATCGCAGACCCTGGTCCGGGTCCAGGAAGGCGTGGGAGGCGATCCGATCGCCCGCCTGCATGTACCGCGTCAGCTTGGTGGGCGACAGCTGCATCTCATGACCCCGATTTGCGAAGCCGCCGTCGCTGGCCACGCCACCCGGTTGGGTGAGGTTGCTCAAGTCCAGGTCGAGTCCGGTCAAGTCGCGAACCGTGTTGTCGTACTCATAGGGAGTCAACTGCCGCAGACGAGCATTGCTGGCCCGGGAGGACTCGGGGGTCACCCTCTCCTCCAGTGCCCGCTCGTACCACCTGGCGAAGAGTTCCCGCTCCCGTTCCGACGGCTGCTGCTTCTGGGCAGGATGGGGCATGGAACCGGTGGTGATGGCCCGGGTCACGTTGCCCCAGGTCTTGTGCCATTTCCGCAGCTCGTCATCGAACCGCATCTCGACACTCTCTTGCAGGTCGAGCCCCCCCTCCCGTGTGGCGTTGTCATGACAGCCGTAGCAGTAGTGTTTCAGGAAGGGGTGGATGTGCGCCTTGAACTTCAACTCGGAAGCGGGTCCCTGGAGCTCGGTATAGGGAATTGCCGGCTCGGAGGCCTTCTCGGCCGCAAGGTCCGCCGGTTCCGGCCAGGAGGACGCGCGGTCGATCCAGTCGGCCAGCATGGCGATCTGCTCCGCCGCAGGCCGGGGAAGGCCCTTGGGGGGCATGGTCTCAGGATGGTCGAGAGGCAGGCTGAGACGCCGGACCAGGCGGCTTCCAGCCGAATTCCCGGCAATCATCACCCGGCCGCTGTCGCTGCCGCGAAGGGCGTTCTCGAACCGGTCCAGGCGCAGGCCGCCCTGCGGGTTTTCCGCACCGTGGCAACCCTGGCAGAAACGGCCGAAGATGGGGCCGATCTTGGCGTCCCAGTCGCCGGGCGGCGGGGCCGGACGGCCCAGCACGCCCGGTCCAATTGCACCCAGGAGCAGAGCCCACAGGAATCCGAAGGTTCGGATGCGGGACGAGCAACGTCCGGGAGCGGACGTCATGATGGCCTCCTCAACCGGAAAGCGTGGACCCGAGCGACTCGGTGGCTTCCTTGAACCGTTCCATGGGCGCACCCACGTTCTCGGCCAGCGACAGAAAGAGCTGAGACATGGATCCGCCCTGGAAATCGATGGCTCGGCCGGTCTTGATCCGGCCGCCCGCACTTCCGGCCAACAGGATCGGATACTGGTTGCAGGTGTGGCGATTCCCGTCCCACATGCTAGAGCCGATCATGACCATGGAATGATCCAGCAGGGTTCCCTCCCCTTCCTTCACCTCCTCCATCTTCTGGAGCAGATAGGTGTATTCGGAGACGTGCCAGCGGTTGATGAGATGATACTGGTGCAGCGAACTGGGAGTTTCCTTGTGGTGGCTCAGGGCGTGCCACTCTCCCCGTACACCTGGAATGAAGCTGAAATCGCTGTACTTGGGTCCGTAGCTGTCGAACATGAAGCTCAGCACCCGGGTCTTGTCCATCCGCAGAGCCAACACGATCAGGTCCAGCATGAGCCGCGTGTGCTCGCGGAAGTTTTCCGGCTGATAGAGGGCGAAGTCGGGAGTCTCCCCCGCCCCTCGGGGATCTTCGGGATGAAAGCGCCGGGAGATGGAGCCGGCTTCGGACTGCTGCTGGCGCCGCCAATCGATCTTGTGCCGGTCGAGGCGGGCGATCCGCTGCTCCACTTCGCGAATACCCTGGAAGTACTCCGACAGGGTCTGGCTGTCCTGAGCGCTCAGACGCCGCTCCAGAGTCTTGGCCTGATCCAGCACCAGGTCCAGAACGCTTCGATCCCGCTTCAACCAGGACTTGTCGCCGAAGAGGGCGTCGAAGGTCATGGCCGGATCGATCTCCTTGGCCAAGGGCTTGTCGGGGCTTCTCCAGGAGATGGCGGAATCGTAGAACCCCCGGCGGTTTCTGGAGGGCGCGATGCCCAGCGCGAGAGACGGGAACTCGGTATCGTGCCCGATCCGGTTGGCGATATGTTGATCGATGGAGGTCCCGGCACGGCTGTGGTCGCGTCCGCCCGGCTCACCGGTGAGCAGGGAGGCCACCTTCCCGGCGTGTCCCCGCAACTTCTTCAAGTGGGGATGGGACAGGTCCTGCAGGATGTTGACCTTGTGCTGGATCGGACGGAGGGGTTCCAGGCTCGGCTTGAAGGTAAGAGTCGAGCCCTCGCCGGAGGCGCCCCATTCATGAGTGTTGACGCCCAGCGGAAAGAAAGTCGCCACGAAGCGAATCGGGGGCCCGGCCGCCACATCTCCCACTGGCGCGGCCACCACGCCGGGAATCGACTCCAGCCAGGGCAGGGCCATGCTCACCCCGGCGGCCCTCAGAAATGATCGACGATTTTGCAACATGAGCAATCCCCGCGGAAAACGTCCCGTGGTTTCAAGCTGGCCGACGGATCACGATGCTCCGGCAACGGGCAGTGCCGTCAAACCGATGTTCGACAATATACCCTCTCGCTACGACTTCGCCAACTCCGAAAACGCGATGTGAGGGATGGAAAGTGAGTAGGGGCGACCCTTGTGTGGTCGCCCTCCCATTGGCGGATACCCCGAACAGGGTTCGGTCCATCCCTGTGAATGCCACTATGCTGCCGGTATTGAAACGAGACTGGAACGCGCGCAGAATTCCCTTACAAGGGTACTTCTTCCGGCGGCAGGTGTCGTTCCATCCAGGCTCTGAGCGGGACATCCTCGGGGCCCGGCGAGGTGTAGCCCATGCCGCCGGTGCTGGCGCCCAAGAGTTGTTGGCGAATCGGGTCGCAGCGGTCCATCAGGTGTTCGACGGTCATGTCGTCCCGGGGCCGGAGCCAGCGATAGCTGTAACCGTAGAACAGAACTTTGCGTGTCCAGTCCGAATCGTTGGGACTTCCCGAGTGCCAGAGACGGCGGTCGAAGCAGACCGCGGCGCCCGGCGGCACGCAGACGGTCAAGGCATCGTCCGGGTCGGAAACGCCGTCTTCCGGAAAGTGCAATCGGTTACGACGGTGGCTTCCGGGCACGATGGTGAAGTTTCCGCAACCGGGTTTCGAGGTGTCCGTGAGAAAGAAGCCGATCTTCAGCGAGACCCGGGGCCGGGGGTCGCCTTCCAGCTCCAGGTTCAGGCGCCCGCTGTCCTGATGCCATTCCAAGCGTCTCTTTTCAGGAGAATGGACTCCTCGGGGCGGCGTGATCACCATGTCGGAATGATAGAGTTGGATATTCCAACCCAGGATTCCCCACACCTTGGGGAAGGTCCGAGGCCAATCCAGCAATCGGAGGAAGAGGTCGTCCCGGCCGATGAAGTCCAGAATGTGGATCATCTCCTGGCTGTCGATGCCGTGTTTCCGGCGAGACTGGCGATCCAGCCGGTCCACGACCACCCCCAAGTCGTGGACCAATGACGCCGGCAGGGCGTCGGGGATGATGAAATAACCCTCCTGCTCAAACTGGCGGCGTTCTTTTGCGGTGAGGCGATAGTCGAGACATTTGGGATCCATTCCGGCGAACTCCCCGGCGGCCCGGTCGTCCGCCGCACGCCGATCTCCGGCCATATTGTGTCGGACATCCCTTCGATATCAAAACCGGACCCGGCAGACAAGCGGTACGACTTTCGATTGTTGCAGGTATCGATGTGGCTACGAGTCGGCCGGGGAAAATGCTATGATTCGGCTGCTTGTCGTCGATGCAGCAGAATGTGCGTTGCGCCGGACGCCGGACGCCAGGAATTGGCCAATGGTGATCGGAAAGTCTGAAGCGATGTCCGGGGAACCGATCGGCTCGTTTCCGCCCAACCAGCGATTCCTCCTATCGAGGAAATCACCCTTCGCGGGCAGTGCCTCGCATTTTTCCCACAGTTTCCCAACTCCCCGGCGGTGGTGGCAAGCTGCCTCCCGCCGGCGATTCGGAGCCGTCCTCCAGGGACGGGTAAGTCAATCTCAACCTTTACCCATTCGAATTTTCAAAGGAGTAAGAATATGCCCCCACTGATCAAATGGAGCCGGAGAGCAGGAATTCTGATTGCGATGCCCGTCGGCCGGATCGACGGGAGCAACTACCTCGAATGCCAGAATATCCTGGAGTCGGGAATCGATCCCGACGAGAACACCATGATTCTGGACATTGCGCAATTAGGCTACATCAGCAGCGCGGGTCTTCGCGTTTGCCTGCTCATCGCCAAGAAGTTCAACCAGCCGGGAAAGGCCTTCGGCATCTGCAACCTCTCCAAATCGATCCGCGATATCGTCACGGTGAGCGGCTTTGATCAGATCATTTCGCTTTACGACTCGCAGAGTGCGGCAATCGAAGCCATCACGGGACAGACGGGTATCGGGAGTGATCCGGGAGCAAGGGCGACTCGTAACACCATTCCGATGAGGAACGCGGTCAACTTCGACATCGTCGGAGAAAACATCCGGGACATTGCCAATTTCACGATCGAAAAATACGAATACAGAAACGACCGAACTCTCTCGCTCCAGGCACGGGAGGCGGCGATCGCTGAAATTACGAATTCCCTGTGGAGGTTCGTCGAGCGCCTGAAAACCCGGCGCCAGAAGATTCTTGAGGAAATGTTCAGCTCGGCTGATAAGGCGCTGGACGAGGTCATAGCGAGAACGGATTAGCGGCACCGGTGCCGATCACGCCCAGACGTTCCACAATGGCGCGACCGTCATTGACCTGTATTTCTCACCAGAAGGGGGCACGCGAGCCCGCAGTCTGTCCCTGAGAGACCTTGGCAATAGCCGGGTAAATGCTGAAAAATGAATTCTTTTTCAGCATAAGCATAGCGGCCTGGTGAGAAATGCGGGTTGAGAAGTCCCGGCTCACCGCAAGCGGCGCGCTGACTTGCCAACCGAACCGGATCACGAACCGGATTCGCGAATTCCGGTGCGGGTCAGAAAATCTCGATAACCCCCAAACGCAGTGTTGACGTCCTCGGGTGTCAGGCCGTAGTCCGCCAGATCGTAGCGATGTTTCGGCTCCTTATGGCGGCGCGCCGCCTGCTGGAACAGCCAGTCGTCCATGGTGTTCAGGACCGACCGTTTGAGCGGCCAATTGAACCGCTCATAGATACCGTGCACCACGGTCAGCGGGTCTTCCACCAGATCGACGTAGTTCACGTCCATCCAGCGGTGCTCCAGTTCGGGATGGGTTTCCCGGAAATGCACGGCTCGATCCATCATGCGACCCATGAAGTCCAGCAGTTCGGCGCCGAGGCTTTCTCGGGGCTGTGGATGGACGGAGAGCGAACGCGCCCTTTCCACGAAGCTGTTCCAGGAACCCATGAATTGGCTGGGGCTACGGTGCGTGTGGATGAAAAGGGCGTCGGGATAGGTCTCGACCAGGGTCTCCAACTCCATGAGGTGAACTGGCATCTTGAACAGCCATTGCCCCAGGTGCCCAGGCTGACGTTGCCGACGCTGCCACGTGTAGTTCTGCATGATGCTGCGGTGGTGAGCGTAGGCATGTTGTGAACCGGTGGCGGCCAGCCAACGGCCGAACTGCGGGACCTGGAATCGAACGGTCGAGGTCCATGACCCGAAGGCCATGCTCAAGATCGGGAAGTCCTCCGCCGGTTCGTCGATGTTGTAGTCGTGAACCCCCTTGAAAATTTCGACGACCCGGGACGATTCAAGCATTTCCTCGACCCGCGCCCGGCGGGGATCGTCCGGCGTGCCCCACTTCCTCATAATAAATCCTCACTGGTTGAACGGATCATGCAAGCGCCATGCGGCGCGGCCCAGTTGCCTCAATTCTCAGGAAAGATTAACTTAAGTTGAACTTTGTGACGAGAGCCCTCCGATGCATGAGATTCTCAACGCCAAACAGCTCCGAGAGAGATTGAAGGACATCGTCGAGAAGGTGAGACATGGTGAAAAGTTCACCGTCCTGTACCGGAGCCGTCCGGCCTTCGACATCGTCCCGGTAGGCGCTCCCTCTGTCGAAAGCGTGCCCTTGGAATCGGATTCGCTGTACCGGGCCGCACCCGTCGGCTCTTCCGACTCGGGGGACGCCGCCGCGAGGCACGACGAGCTGCTTTATCGATGAAGCCCATCTACGTGGATACGGCCGCATGGGTCTCCGCCGCCGACAGCGCCGATACTTCGGGCCCGTTCGTACGGCAGACTCGGGATCGATGGCTTTCGGAGGGCGGCATCCTGGTGACGACCGACTACGTGGTCGACGAGACCCTGACCACGATCCGGTTTCGCCTCGGTCTCGACGCCGCTGAAGCCTGGTGGCGGCAAATCGAAGGGTCGACCCGACTTCGCATGGAGTCGGTCGGTGAAGCGCGAAGAGAACGCGCACGATCGCTTTTCTTCCGCTACCGTGACAAGGACTTCTCCTTCACCGACTGTTGCAGCTTCGTTGTCATGCGGGAACTGCGAATTCGCAGGGTCTTGACGTTGGACCATCACTTCCGGCAGATGGGGTTCGAGGTCGTTCCATAGCCGGGTCGAATTTGCCGGACTTTGGCTTGTCCAACGGCGTTGCCGTACCCGGTAGCGGGAACGGCGTTTTGACGCGCCTTGATCCGAAAATGCATGATCGGAGACATTGAACAGGAGGCGTAAACCCATGAAACAACTCAAACGAATCATCGGCGTCTATCTGATAGCGGCTGCGGTGATCGTAGCCGTCCACACGATCATCGAACCGCTGTATCACACCTCCACCGAAGCCGCCCCTTACACCCCGAATTGGAGCTACATCAACCCGCTGATGGCGCTGGCCGTGGCGTTGAGCCTGGTATGCAGCTACGGCTGTAAGCGAAGAGCCGACCGAGAGGGAGGCGATGCTCCGGTCACTCGCTATTACCTGGCAGCCAACACGTTGTTCTACGGCTTCGTTTTCGTTGGAATCCTGTTCTTCTGGAACTGGTTCAACTACGTGAGTCCCGGCTTTACTGCAGTGGGTACGGATACGGTCACACTGGTCTGGGGGATCATCGACGCCGCACTGCCGCCGCTTCTGGGGGCGATGGGCATGTGCCTGTTGAGGTGCGAAGAGTAAGCCGCCGGGTGAGGTCCTCGGAAGTCGGCTGACGTCGTCCCGAACTCCCCGGCCCTTTACTGATTGGTTGAACCTCGAGCCGGCGCCGCGCGAAGCTGGAGTCCCAGCGTCCGTACGACTTTGAGCACGGTGGCGAATCTCGGATTGCCGCCGGGAGACAACGCCTTGTAAAGACTCTCCCGTCCCAGACCCGCATTCCGTGCGATTCCAGTCATACCCTTGGCGCGTGCGATGTCGCCCAAAACAGCAAATATCAGCGCAGGGTCACCGTCTTCGAGCGCCGCCTCCAGGTAGGCAGCCATATCCTCGTCGGTCTCAAGATGTTCGGCCGCATCCCATGGACGGGTACTTATCTTTGCCATGATTATCTCCCCCCTGTATCCCATCGGATACTAGGACGAGCCTATTGCGAGAACCATCCTCACACCAATATGAAACAGGACCTGGATCGGTAGCAGCCTAGCCGACCGGGCGAACAATAACGACGACGATCCGGACTCCTCGACGCCTCCGTATCAGAGACGCGAATCGGGGTGGGACACCAGCGAGACGGTCGTGTCGGGAGTCGCGGCGGCGACCGTGCCGTAGAGGGGACAGCGCGCCTTCCAGAACCCCGTCAGCACTTCGGCGTCGTCGTCGCTCACGCCCCACATCTCGATCCGGACCCGGACCGAATCGTAGAGGGTCAACTCGCCGTGGTCCTGGTCGGGATCACGGTAGGCCTCGACTGAGACGTCCATCCACTCCAGCGGGGTCTCGTCGGCCGCGGCGATCCGCTCCACCATGTTGACGGCGCAGGCGGCGACACCGGAGAAGAAGAGCTCGCCGGCTCCCACCTCCTCTCCTCCCAGGTCGTCGGCGACGAAATGGTGAGTTCGGGCGCTGCAGATGGCCCGCCCGAGGGTGCCGGTGCTGTAACTTCGGGCTTTGTACGCGAGCTTCAACTCTCCCATGATCGTTCCCCCCGATCCGTCTCTTGGCGTTTTTCGGGATTCAGGCGTCGAGCGCTTTGTTCACCACGTTGCCGCCCACGTCCGTCAGCCGGAAGTCGCGGCCCATGTGGTGGTAGGTGAGGCGGGTGTGATCCAGACCCAGGCAGTGCAGGAGCGTGGCCTGGAGGTCGTGGACGTGCACCGGATCCTCCACCGGATTGAGGCCCAGCTCATCGGACCGGCCCACCACCTGTCCGCCGCGGATGCCGCCGCCGGCCAGCCACATGCTGAAACAGGTGGGATGGTGGTCCCGTCCCGGGTCTCCGCCGTGGATTTCCGGCTCGCCCATGGGCGTACGGCCGAACTCCCCGCCCCAGAGCACCAGGGTGTCCTCCAGCAGTCCCCGCTGTTTCAGATCCTTCAGGAGGGCGGCCGTGGGCTGGTCCGTATCGTGGCAGTAGCCCTTCAGCCTCTCGTCGATCCGGTAGTGAAAATCCCAGTTGGCGTGATTGAGCATGACGAACCGGACGCCCCGCTCCACCAGCCGGCGGGCCAGTAGGCAGTTGACCCCGTACGACTTGGCCCGCTTCCCTTCCCGGTTGACGCCGTACTCCTCCAGCAGCTTCGGCGACTCCTGCGAGAAGTCCAGCAGCTCCGGGGCCGCCATCTGCATCCGGAAGGCCAGCTCGTAGGAGGCGATGCGGGCGCCGATCTCGGCGTCGCCGGTGTCCCGGTACCGCTTCTCGTTCAGGAGCCGGAGCGCGTCCAGGTGCACGCGCTGGATCCGGGAATTGACACCGGGAGGATCCGAAAGGTAGAGGATCGGATCCCCCGTGCTCATGAACGGGGTCCCCTGGTAGATGGAGGGCAGGAAACCGTTGGACCAGTTGTTCTCACCCGCGCTGGGCCGGCTGCCCGTGCTCAAAACCACGTAGCCGGGCAGATCCTGCGACTCGCTTCCCAGCCCGTAGGTCACCCACGACCCCATGGTGGGATGCCCCAGGATGCTGGTGCCCGCGTTGAGGAGCAGTTCGCCCGGGTCGTGGTTCACGGCGTCGGTCTGCATGCTGCGAATCAGGCAGATGTCGTCGGCGTGGGCCGCCGTGTAGGGGAGGTAGTCGGAAAACTCGGTGCCGCATTGTCCGTGGGGCTTGAACTCCCGGGGGCTGCCCATGAGAGTGGCCGTGGGCTTCAGGAAGGCCTGCTTCAGGTTCTTCCTCAAGGAGACGGGCAACTGCTGTCCGTGCCACTTCTTCAGCGCCGGCTTGGGGTCGAAGAGATCGACCTGACTGGGACCTCCCGACATGTAGAGGAAGATCACGTGCTTGGCCGTGGCCGGGAAATGAGGCCCCCTGGGCTGCAGGGGATTCACGACTCCGTTCCCGTTGGGCACCGCGGCGGTCAGGCCCTCGCTCGCCATGAGATGGGCCAGGGCCAGGGAGCCGAAACCGGCGGCCGTCCGCTCCAGGAACAAGCGCCGATTCGACATTGGGCCAATGTGATCAGGATTCATGGGACTACTCCCGCGTGATGAACTCGTCCAGGTTCAAGAGAATCCGGCTGGCGCCGACCCAGGAGGCCGCCTCTTCTGGAGCGATTCCGGGAAACTCCACGGGCAGGCTCAACCGCGCCAGCTCCTGCTCCTGCTCCAGAATCTCCGACTGGCGGCGCATGGCCGTTTCCAACCACTCCAGTTCCTCGGAGGCCGGTGATCGGGCAAGACAGAGCCGAAAGGCGTGCTCCAGGCGCTCCCGGGGGTCGGCGGGTCCTTCCGCCAGAATCCGGAACGCCAGCGCCTGTGCGGCTTCGAAGAAAACCTCGTCGTTGAGCAGATTCAATGCCTGCAACGGAGAGTTGGACCGGCCCCGGCGACACACGGCGTCATAACCGCCCGGCATGTCGAAGTTCGCCAGGAACGGATAGGGGAACATGCGCTGGTACTGGATGTAGAGGCCGCGGCGGTAGCGGTCCTGCCCCTCGCTCTCCACCCACTTCCTCCGCTGCATCTTCCCCCCGGGCTGGGGCGGACGAACGCTCTTTCCCCCTACGGCAGGATTCAACAGACCGCTCACCGCGAGAGCCGAATCTCTGATCAACTCCGCCGGCAAACGCATCCTCACCTGGCGCGCCAGCAGGACGTTGTCCGGGTCCCGCGCCTGAAGGTCCGGCCGGACCGCCGAGGACTGCCGGTAGGCGGCGGACATGACCATGGTCTTGATGGCGCCCTTCAGGCTCCAGCCGTTCTCGCGGAAATCCCTGGCGAGCCAGTCCAGAAGTTCGGGATGGGACGGTTCCTCACCCTGCGTCCCGAAGTTCTCTGTGGTGACAACGATTCCCCGTCCGAACAGCTCCTGCCAGAGGCGGTTCACCGCCACTCTGGCCGTGAGGGGATTCTCGGGACTGGTGATCCACTTGGCCAGCCGGATCCTGGGCAGGGAGGCATTATCCGGCTCCGGGTGCAGAAATCCGGGCACTCCGGGCTCGACCGGTTCCCCCGTGCGGTTGAACTCGCCGCGGACGTGGATATGGTTGGCACGGCCCTCCGCCTCGGTGGCAATGGTCTGGGCCTGGCTCAGAGCCGGAAACTTGGCGTCCAGCTCCTTGAGCTTCTTCAGCAAATCTCCAAACTTGAGCTTCTCCTCGTAGACCTTCTTGGGCACCACTTGGCTGGAGTACCGAACGAAGTGCTCGGTGATGATCTTGGCTTCCTTCTCGCTCCGTTCCGAGGGGTCCTTCCGGAGGATCTTCTCCCCCATCCCGTACACCGGGTGCATGTCGCCGACTCGGACCGTTCCCACGGCCTTGTCCCAGTTCTGCCACCGGCCTGGATGGGCCATGGCCTCCAGCAGCTTGGCCTCCCACGCCGGCTGGAGCTCGGGGACGCGGTATTCGGCCAGCAACTCGGCTCGTTGCTTCCGATACGAAACCACTTCCCGCAGATAGGGGCCCATCTCCCCCGGCAAAGGAGCATCGATGTTCACCTCTTCCGCGTCATTGAAGAAGGAGAAAAGCCGGTAATAATCCTGCTGGCTCAAGGGATCGTACTTGTGATCGTGGCATTGAGCACATCCCACCGTGAGTCCCAACCAGACCGTCCCCACGGTGTTGACCCGGTTGACCACCTGCTCGAAGCGGAACCGCACCATGTTGGTTCCGCCTTCCCGGTTGCTGGGCGTGTTGCGGTGAAACCCCGTGGCCACCTTGGACTCGATTCCGCCGTCCGGGAGCAGGTCCCCGGCGATCTGCTCCAGGGTGAAGCGATCGAAGGGCAGGTCCTTATTCAGGGCTTGGATGACCCAGTGGCGATAGCGCCAGGCATGGGCCCGGAAGTCGTCCTGGCGGTAACCGTCGCTGTCGGAATACCGGGCCAAGTCCAGCCAATGGCGTGCCCATTTCTCGCCGAAGTGGGACGACTCCAGAAGGCGGTCGACGGCAGTCTCATAGGCTGTCTCGTTCTCCTCCGCCAGAAACCCGTCCAGATCGGCGAGCGTGGGAGGGAGCCCGGTGAGGTCCAGGCTGAGGCGCCGCAGGAGGGTCGCCTGGTCCGCCTCCGGTGAAGGCTCGACGCCCTCGGCTTCCAATTTGGCCAGGACGAACCGATCCACCGGATTCCGGATCCAGGACGAGTCTTTCACCGCCGGCGGAACGGGCCGAACCAGGGTCCGGAATGCCCAGTGTGAAGACTCGGCTCTCGTATCCGGATCCGCGTCCGCGTCGGCCTCCAGCTCCGTCCACCGGGCACCCTGATCGATCCAGGCGCGCAGGAGTCCGACCTCGCCGGAAGTGAGTCCAGTCCCTCCAGGTGGCATGACCTGACCCGGGACCACGCCGGCGACGAGCTGGATGAGCCGGCTCCCGGCACTGTCGCCGAGTCGAATCACAGTGCCTGACTCGCCTCCCCGCAGGGCGTCCTCGGCCCGGTCCAGCCGCAGACCCTTCATCTGCTGTTGCGGGCCGTGACAGAGGTGGCAGCGACTCTCCAGCAACGGCGCCACGTCCCTGGAAAAATCGACGGTCTTTTCGGCTGGCGGCGGCAGGTCGGACGATTGTGGTGCCGCCAGACCGAACGACAGCAAGGAAAAGACCAGAACTAGGAGGTTGAAATGCTTCAAGAGATTATTCCCGACTGAGCTAGTTCCTACATGGATTCATCGTCAAAAGTCAACCGCCACAAGGCCTTCATGACGTCACTTGAAGCGAATCGAATAGAGATCGCCGTCCCGGATCAGAATCCGCAGCCGTACGGGGCTGCCGGCCAGATGGGACAGGTCCGAACCCCGGTCCCAGGTGACGACCTGCTCGATGCTGTTTCCGTAATGCTCCACGGCCTGCATCAGACCGTATCCGGGCAAGGGATTTCCCGCTACGTCCTGAATCTCCACTCGTACGCTTCCCGCTGCCGAAGTGGCGTAGTTCACGATCAGGTTCTTGCCTTGGAAGATCAGGGGCCGCGTCACCAGTTCCCCGCCCCGGTAGGAAGCGTTGACGGAGACGAAGCCGTCGGCTCTCAAGACTCCCCGGCGCAGGTGGATGCTGGGGAGCCGGAAATGCCGCAGGACATACACGGACATCTCATCGGACCCGGTGGGCACCAGCCCGGCGGCCACGTAGTTGCTCCGGTCGGTCCAGTCGAGGGGATCCGAGCCGGGCCGGACAAAACCCTCCAGATAGCGCCGGTCCCAGTTTGCGCCGTCGCGGCTGAACATGAACACGGTATCGGAGAGGCCGACTCCACGCGTTGCATCGTATTTTTCGGGCAGCTCGGAACGGCGGTACTTCATCAATCGCTTGGGAAAGGCCATATAGATGTGCGGCGCCCTGAAGTAGGGGGTCGCGGAGAAGGTGTAGAGCTGATCCGGCGGCGCCTCTCCCATGTCGATCCAATCGGGGTAACTCCAGCTGACGAAGTCGTCGGAGGTCGTCACCCGGACGCTGCGGGTCCGCTCGCCGAGCCCCGGCGACAGGTACATGTCCCGCAGATAGGCCTGGTAACTCTCCCGTCCGGCGTCCCAGAAGATCACGTTGTGGCTGTCGAACCCGTTGATCATGGGGACCGTGGACATGTCGTGCTTCATGAAGGGTCCGCTGCCCTTGGCCTTCCAGTGGATCCCGTCGGCGGAAACGAGCAGGTAGAGCCCGCGGTTGATGCCCCCCACTCCCTTGTAGAGTTCCTCCGGCGCCACTTGCGGATTGGTGTCCCGAAAGGCGAAGAAGTTGCTGGTGGGGCTGCCCCAGTCCCCCGGGGGCCCGGTCAGGATGATGTTGTTCTCCTTGCTTCCCTCGAATTCAATCAGTCCCAGCTTGGGACGGGTCCAACGGGTGCCGTCGCGGCTCTCGGCATAACACGTGTTCATGGGCCACCCCTTGCCGCTGGCCGGCATGTCTCCGGCCCGCACGCACCGGTAGTACATGCGGTAGAGGTCCCCATCCTTGAAGACGGTGATGTAGTGATTGCCCGGTCCTTCCCAGGGGGCGTCGAACTTGAGCACCGGCCCGGTGAGCCGGGGCCGGTGCAGGCGCAGGGAGAGGCCGCCGCTCATGCTCTCGATCAGGTAGTCGTCGACGAAGGGCTCCAGGCGGGAGCCGATCTCGATGGGTTCGGTCGTCGTCTTGTGGGTGCCGCCGGCCAGCGACGCCGTCGAACCGAACAACAAAGCAGCGAGAATGATGAATACCGGTCGTGTTCTCATGAACTTGCCTCCAGAGTGGAGCATTGTCGCAGATCCGGGTGTCCTCCGCCGGAAGGATCGAGTCCTCGTGGGGCGGCGCGCCTCGAAACGTCAACGGGATAGTGACCCGATCCGATTGAGTTCAGGAAGTCGTAATTGGACGAGGAGCCAGGTGCACCGGGTATGGCTTTTTCACGGTGCTTTCAGCGATCAGCCGAAGATGACATCGGGTGGATGTCACCAGGGATGTTACTCCATTGGTGTATTGGTGTTATTATGTGTAAGTGTTCAACCACCAGAATGAAGGAACGGAGAACGAAATATGCCCCGCCTGACCATCAGCTTGACCGGCAGCACCCACCGCGCGTTAAAGGAAGCCGCCGCTCGCCAGCAGCGTTCCATGGGTTCAATCATCGAAGAAAGCTTGGCACTTCGGGGCCTTCAGACTTACGACACGGCCAGAGAGATCGTCGCTAGAGCACGGGCTCATACCAGACTGAAAGATGAGGAGGCAACGGCCGTGGCGGTGAAGGAGACTCGGCTTCACCGCGAAGAACGATAGCTGAGTCAGTGCATGCGGGCAGGCGCGCGGGGCACAACGGATCCGACGGCAAGGCAGGTCTTCGTCGTGGACACCAACGTCATCGTGTCCGGGCTCATCGGTGCCGACCCCAACAGCCCCCCCGCACGTAGCCTGGACGCCATGCTGGATGGCGATCTTCTCTATCTGATGTCCAGCGCTCTGCTAGCGGAGTACTCGACCGTATTGCGACGGCCCCGAATCGCCCGATTGCACGGCCGAACAGACGACGAACTGGATCGGTTGCTGACCGAATTGACGGCAAACGCGGTCTGGCGCCAACCGTCCACCGGTCCTCCAGCTCCGGAATCCGGTGACGACCATTTATGGGCATTGCTCTCCTGCTGGCCGGATAGCCGGCTCGTTACAGGTGACCTGCTTCTGGTTGAGAACCCTCCGTTTACCGCCGCCGTCGCAACTCCTCGTCAAGTGGTAGACAGGTTCCTTCCAGCGAGGCAGTAGGAAGATTCGCCATCGAGTGGTGCTTGGGAGATATCACCGGTAGAGACAAGGGCTTCCAGCCCTTCCCGGAATTGCCTTTTGCGTCAGATAGCAGCTCGCCGTTATCTGACGCTGAAGGTCCCGGTCCAACCAAACGGCCATGGTGTTGTCCGAGGTAGTGGATTTTCCGAGCCAAGCCACGGACCACCCGAAAGTTTGACAGAATTCCTGCGGGTAATTACCGTAATTACTGATAGTCATGACTCGCCGGAGGTCGCGAAATTGAGCAGAGCAGCGGTCGCAAGAGAGGTGAAACTGATCGCCATCGGAAACTCCCAGGGCATCCGTCTTCCAAAGGTGCTGTTGCGAAAATACGGCTGGAGCGGCTCGCTCATCCTGGAGGAGAGGGAGAATGCCATCGTGCTGCATGGTAAAGACGGGAACAAGCTGTCCTGGGAGGACACCTATCGCGCCATGGCCCGCGATGATGAAGATTGGAGCGATCTGGACTCAACTGTCGCTGACGGCCTGGATTGATGGTGAGCTTTCCCAGGCGATACGCTATCTTCTTCGCTGACCTCAATCCCACGCAGGGTGGCGAAATCCGCAAGGTGCAGCCTGTCGTGGTGGTCAGTCAAAATCAAATGAATCAGTTTCTGGATACTATTGTCGTATGTCCTCTGACTTCCACACTGCACCCCCAGTGGCGGAGCCGCCTACAGATTCAATGTGCGGGAAAGAGGGCTGAAATTGCAGTCGACCAGATCCGGGCCATCAGCAAACAGCGACTGGGGAACAGGCTCGACCGGTTGTCCGCCGGGGAAGCGGGCCAGCTCCGGCACATTATCACGGAGATGTACGGAGAATAGAGGTTCATTATGACGACGAACGTATCAGCGGCAGGCGCGGCCCCACTCGCCGGATCTCGTAGAACCGCCTGGTTATTGAACTACATCCAGAGACGGTTGCAAGACAGCGCCATCGGTTTCGAGATGACCACTCATGACGGGACGACACACCGTTTCGGCGCCGGTCCCGCCAGCTTCAGGGTGAATATCACGCATCCGTCGGGGCTGAAGGCGATCTCCTCACTCGACGAGGCAAACATTGCACAGGCCTATGTCGAGGGCTGGTTTGACGTCGAAGGCGATTTCATCAAGATCTTCGATCTGCGTGAACAGTTGCATGACCGGCACCCGTTGCATTGGCTGTGGCGGTTCCTCGCGCCCCTGGTGATGGGACAGGTCGCGGTCAACAAGTCGACCATCGTCCGGCACTACGAGCGGGATGCGGAGTTCTTCCTTGCGTTCCTGGACGAGATTTTCCATTGCTACACGCAGGGCGTCTTCCTGTCGCCGGACGAAGACCTCGAGGTGGCGTTTCGTCGGAAGATGGATTGTGTCGTCGACGAATGCCGGTTGGCTCCCGGGAGCCAGGTGTTGGAAGTCGGTCCTGGCTGGGGCGCATTCGCGGCGTACGCGGCGCGCCAGGGGATCGAGATTACGGGCGTCACGATTTCCAGGCAGTCGCTCGATTTCATGAATCGGCTGACCGCCGAAGAGAATCTGCCGATAACCACGTTGCTGTGCGATTTCCTGGAGTTCGAGTCGGAGAAACAGTTCGACGCCATCGTGGTGCTGGGAATCATGGAGCACATGCCGGACTACCCGCGGGTATTGGCGCGTCTTGACCGGCTGCTGAAACCGGGGGGCCGTGTCTTTATCGACGCCGGCGCCTGTTCCCGGAAGTACGAGATGTCGTCTTTCATCACGCAGCAGATCTACCCCGGCAATAATTCGTTTCTCGTGCTCCACGATTTTCTGAAGTCGATGGCGTCATCTCCCTTCGACTTGAAGGGTGTCTGGGACGACCGGATCAGCTACTACTGGACATGCGTTGGCTGGGCCAAGCGGCTCGACTCCAATAAGGAATCCATCATCGAGAAATTCGGCGAGGCCGAATACCGGCGTTTTCGACTCTACCTGTGGGGATCGGCGCACTGCTTCCTGCGCAACCGGTTGCAGTGCTACCGCCTGGTATTGGAAAAACACCCGTCCTGATGGGATCTCTCAGGATTCGCGTGGGACAGCGGCCTCAAGATCCGTACGCGAGAAATCCTTACCTTTGAATAGCAGCGGCTCTCGGCAGGTTTCCGCGAGCGCGTACGAGAAGCAATCCCCGAAGTTCAACGCCGCCGGATGATTGCCCTTGCCGAAACGCCGCCAAGCCCGACGGGCGGCGCCGGCATGTTCCGCCGTGACCGGCACCAATTCGATTTCCGCCTTTTGCAGGAACTAATCGAGTTCGTGGCCCGCCGCCGTCCCGCCCCTGCTCTCGACAACTATTGCCGCTTCAAGCAATCCAACCGCCGACATGCGACGGGGCCAAGCCGAGGCGATCGCTTTTTCGTAGCGATGGGCGTCGGGTTCACCGAACAGAACAGCCAGGATTGCCGACGTATCGATGATCATCGAGGGAGGCCTCTTTCATCGTAGAGCAGATCACCGTGCTCTACGGCCGAAGGTCCTGGTCCCATCAATCGAGCACAGCGCTGTCCTATGGCGTGGAGTTCCCGGGCCAGCGCGTCTGCGCCATGCCGGTGGTGTTCACGCTCAAGCCGTTCGCGTAGCGCTACGGTGATTGCGCCAGTCATGGTCTCGCCGGTGAGCCTGGCAAGTGTGCGAGCCAACCGGCAGGTTTCCTCATTCTTGATGTTGAGGCCCATGATCTCTCCTCTGACAGCAATTGGTAGAAGGTCACAACATGGTTCTACCCTACGGCTGTCCGTAGCGTCAACGCGGCCTTTTTTGCTGAATCTTGCCAGATGACACCGCCTTGGCCCAAAATGGCGCTGGCTCCCACCATGAAAGTTCGATCAGGAACCCTCCTCATTCTGATCCTGGCCGCCTGTCCTCTGCTGGGCCAACGCCAGGATGATGCGACGCCCGACGGGGCGCTGCTTTTCCGGGAGACCGTCCGGCCAATAATCGAGGACCGCTGTCTCGCCTGCCACAATCAGAAGGTTCGCAGCAGCGGCCTCTCGCTGGAGAGTCGCCCGGAGATCCTGCAAGGGGGAAGCCGGGGTGCGGCCGTTCTACCGGGAGACTCGGAGCAGAGCCGGCTAATCCTGGCGCTGGCCCATTCGTCCGATCTGAACATGCCCCCGGGCGGAAAGCTGCCGGAGGCGGAGATCCGCGCACTGCGTCAGTGGGTTGCCTTGGGGGCTCCCTGGGACGAGGAGGGCGATTCCGGCAAGGGGGGGCATTGGTCCTTTCAACCCGTCCGGCGTCCCGCGCCGCCCCAGGTATCCGATGCGCGGTGGGTCCGCTCACCCGTCGACAATTTCATCTTGCAACGGTTGGAGGAAGAGGGCCTGGAACCGTCCCCGGAGGCTTCCCGGATTACGCTGTTGCGCCGCCTCAGCCTGGATCTTTTGGGCCTGCCGCCCTCACCGGACGCCGTCGACCGCTTCCTGGCGGACACTCGCCCCGGCGCCTACGAACGGCTCGTGGAGCGTTTGCTGGCTTCGCCCCATTACGGAGAACGCTGGGGCCGACACTGGCTGGACGTGGCCCGCTATGCCGACTCGGACGGATTCTCCGACGGACCCCGTCAGATCTGGATGTACCGTGACTGGGTGGTCCGGTCCCTGAATCGCGACCTGCCGTTCGACCGGTTCACCATCCAGCAGTTGGCGGGCGACCTGATTCCGGATGCTTCCAAGGAACAGATCGTCGCCACCGGATTCCACCGGAATACGCTCCTGAACCAGGAGGGGGGCATCGACGTGGAGCAATATCGCGTCGAGCGCGTCGTGGACCGGGTCGCGACCACCGGAGCCGCCTTTCTGGGTCTGACCGTCGGTTGCGCCCGCTGCCATGACCACAAATACGATTCCGTTTCTCAGCAGGAATTCTTCCAGCTCTACTCCTTCTTCAACAACATCGAGGAGAGGAGCCCCGAACTGGAAGAGACGGACCGGCCCCGGCACTGGCCCTTTCTGGAGTTTGGGAGCGACGAAGAGTTCGCCCGGAGAGACATCATCCGGAACCAGTTGGCGCTGCTGGAGGAGGAGCTGAAGACCTACGAGAAAGAGCTTCTCGCCCGTTTGCCGCAATGGGAGCAGGAACTGGCCCCGGAGCGGCGGCGCGAGTACCCGCCCGAAATTCAGAGAATTCTGGCGCTGCCCGCCGAAGAGCGGAACGAGATTCAGCTCAAGACCCTCCATCTGCTCTACCAGGAACAGGATCTGGGCCATGCGACCCGGAAGGCCGGCATCGACTCCCTGAAGCAGGCCGAACCGAAGCTGCCCAGCACATTGGTGATGAAGGAGCTGCCGGAGCCCCGGGAGGCCTACATCCATCTGGGCGGCGAGTTCACCCGCCGGGGAGATACCGTTCAACCGGACGTGCCCGCCGTCCTGCCTCCGCTGACGGCCCAGTCCAGGCCCGACCGGATGGACCTGGCGCGATGGCTGGTGGACCCGGGACATCCGCTCACCGCCCGAGTCACCGTGAACCGCATTTGGCAACGCTACTTCGGCGCCGGGCTGGTGGAGACCGAGAACGACTTCGGAACGCAGGGGACCCGTCCCTCCCACCCGGCGCTCCTGGACTGGCTGGCCTCGGAGCTGATTCGCAAGGGTTGGAGCCTGAAGGCGATCCACCGGCTGATCGTCACCTCGGCGGCCTATCGCCAGTCCTCCCGCCATCGCGAGGATGCCGCCAAGGTGGACCCGACGAATCGGCTGCTGGCCCGGCAACACCGCCTGCGCCTGGAGTCGGAGGTGGTGCGGGACGTCTGCCTGGCTGCCAGCGGACTCTGGAACCGGGCCCTCGGCGGGCCTCCAGTCTTCCCTCCCCAACCTCAGGGGAGCAGCCGTCTGGGTCATTCCAAGCGAATCTGGGCGGCCAGCCAAGGTGGGGATCGGTTTCGACGCGGCCTCTACACCCATTTCTGGCGCTCCACCCCCCACCCCGCCCTGATGGTCTTCGACAGTCCCAACGGAATCACCACCTGCACCCGGCGGAGCCGCTCCACCTCGCCCCTGCAGGCGTTGACCCTGCTCAACGACGAGGCCTTCTACGAGTTCGCCCAAGGGCTCGCCCACCGGGTGCTCCGGGAGGGACCGGACCAGGACGCGGAACGCATCGACTACACCTTCCGCGTTTGCCTGTCGAGATCGCCCAGCGCGGAGGAGAGTACTCAGTTGAAGCGCTTTCTGGACCACCAGAGGAATGACTTGGCACGGCGCCCGCGGGAAGCCCAATCATTGCTTTCCCTGGAATCGGGGGACGAAGATCCGCAGGAACTCGCGGCTTGGACCCTCCTCTCCAGCGTGCTTTTGAATCTGGACGAGTTCATCACCCGGGAGTGAACCCCATGCAGAACTACGATCCCTGGCTTCTTGAGGAAACACGGCGGCACTTTTTCAGCCGTTGCTCCCTCGGTTTGGGACAGGTCGCCCTGGCCTCCCTCCTCAGTGACGGCCGGCTTCTGGCCCGGAAACCGGACCCGGTGAATCCCTTGGCGGCCCGGGATCCCCATTTCCCTTCCAAAGTTCGAAACGTCATCTATCTCTACATGGTGGGAGGGCCCAGCCAACTGGATCTCTTCGACCACAAGCCGAAGCTCCGGGAATTGGACAGCCAACCGCTTCCCGATTCCTTCCTGAAGGACAAGCGCTTCGCTTTCATGGACTTCTTCACCAAAGACAAGCCCCGGCTCCTGGGTTCGGAACGGGAGTTCAAACCTTACGGCCAGTCGGGCAAGACCCTTTCCGAGTGCCTGCCCCACACCGCGGCCATCGTCGACGACCTGGCGTTCATCTCCACCGTCTCCACCGACAACTTCAACCACGGGCCGGCCCAGATCTTCAGCAATACCGGGTCTCCGCGGCCCGGGAGCCCGAGCATGGGTTCCTGGATCAGCTACGGTTTGGGGACCGAGTCCCAGGACCTGCCCGCCTTCGTGGTCCTCCAGTCCGGCCGGCAAGGTCCCCGAGCCGGCATCTCCAACTGGGAGAGCGGCTTTCTCCCCACCATCCACCAGGGGATCCCCTTCTTCAGCAGCGGCGATCCCATCCTGAATCTGGCGAGTCCCGCCGGCATGAGCCGGCAGCGGCAGGCGAGCCGGGTGGAGGCGATCCGCAACCTGAACCTGGCCCGGTTGGCCGAGACGGGGGATCCCGAGATCGCCACCCGGATCGCTTCCTACGAGATGGCCTACCGGATGCAGACCAGCGGTCCGGAACTCATCGACTACTCCAGCGAGACCCAGCAGACCCTGGACCTGTACGGCGCCGAACCGGGAGCCCGGTCATTCGCCAACAACTGCCTCTTGGCCCGGCGCCTGGTGGAGCGGGGGGTCCGATTCGTCCAGCTCTACCACGCCGAGTGGGACCATCACGGAAACGCCCACGTGAACCTGCAGGAGGGGCTGGACAAGGTCACCGGGGAGACCGACCGTCCCTCCGCGGCCCTGGTCCGGGACCTGAAGCAACGGGGACTCCTGGACTCCACCCTGGTGGTCTGGGGAGGAGAGTTCGGCCGGACTCCCATGGGGGAGAAACGGGACTCCGTCGGACGCAACCACCACATCGACGCCTACACCATGTGGTTCGCCGGGGGCGGCATCCGGCCCGGTCAGACAATTGGAAAGACGGACGACCTGGGCTTTTCACCGGTGGAGGATCCGGTCCACGTCCATGACATCCACGCCACCATCCTGCATCTGCTGGGACTGGATCACACCCGGCTCACGTTCCGATTCCAGGGACGGGAGTTCCGCCTCACCGACGTCGCCGGCAACGTGATCGAGAAGCTGTTGGCGTAGGCAGGGCACAACTTTTGTCTTTTCCGTCTCCACCGGCTCCGGCCGCTCCACCGAGCTCATGAAAGCCGCCATCTACCGGGGTATCGGGCGAATCGGTCTGCAGGAAGTGGAACGGCTTCCGCCTCCGCCCGGATACGTCACCATCGATACCCGGCAGACCGGCATCTGCGGCAGCGACCTCCATGTCTATTGGGGGCACTGGCCTCAGCCCGGAGCCTTGGCCCTGGGACACGAGACCTCCGGCGTCGTGGTGGAAGCGGGAGAGGGGGTCACGGGAGTCGAGCCTGGAGACCGAGTCGCCATCGAGTGCTTTTCCCATTGCGGCCTCTGCCGCTACTGCCGGAGCGGCCACTACAACCACTGCCGGCAGCGCCAATGGGTATCTCAAGATACGCACGGAGGTTTCGCCGAGTTCACCACCGCCCATGCCTCGTCTCTCTTCCGACTCCCTGCGGGCATGAGCTTCGAACAGGGTGCTTTGGTCGAGCCCTTGGCGGTGGGTTGCCGGGCGCTGGGTCAGGCAGGCGCGACCTGGCGGGATCGGGTGGCGATCCTGGGCGGCGGTACCATCGGCCAATTCTGCCTGGCGGCCGCCAAGGCGGCCAACGTGCGGGAGACCTGGATCACCGTCAAGTACCCGCAACAGGCCCGGATGGCCCGGGATCTGGGCGCCGACCACGTGTTCGTGCTGGGTGATCCCGACCTCGACGACTGGGCGAGCGGTCCGGCCCGAGCGCCACGGCCGGACGCGGTGATCGAGACGGTTGGCGGAGGAGGCAATTTCGATCTCGCCCTGCGGATTGTCCGGCCCCGAGGCGTGGTGGTCCTGTTGGCCGGCTATCCGGAGCCGGTGGAGGTGGACCTGGGCCGGGTTCTGGAATCCGAAGCGGTGGTCACCGGATCCCACTGCTACGCCTCGACCGGGTTGGACACCGACTTCGGCGCAGCCATCGATCTGATGGCGACCGGCCGGGTGGATGCGACCCGCCTCGTCACCCACAGGTTCCCCCTGGAGTCGGTCGAGGAGGCCTTCCGCGTTGCCGCCGACAAGTCCTCCGGGTCCATCAAGGTTCACCTCTGCCAGTGATCTTCCCCGCTCCTTTCCGGTACCACGAAGAAGTCGAAACGGGTATCCTTGACCCTACAGAAGGCGACATTCCCATGCGGAGACGGCGCACTCCGATCATGACGCGGCGGTCGCTGCTGACTCGCGGGCTCGCGGGTCTTGCGGCGACGACGTGGACCAGTCGACGGAGGGCCGGGGCCACACCCGTCGAATTGGGCAAGTCGACCACGGTCGTCCAACGGACGCATCCAGATTCACTTTCCGGCTCACCTGAGAACGAGATCGTCCTGGGCATGTCCGCCGCCTTTTCCGGTCCTTCCCGGGGCTTGGGCAGCGAGCTCTACCGCGGAGCCAAAGCCTACTTCAACCACATCAACGACAACGGCGGCGTCAACGGCTGCAGGATCCTCCTGAAGCTCTACGACGACGGCTATCAACCAGACCCCTGCGTTCGGAACACCATGAAGCTCATGCTGGAGGACCGGGTGTTCCTCCTGTTCGGCTACGTGGGGACACCGACGGTGACGCGGGTGCTGCCCCTGCTCAAGAAGTTTCAGGACGAACGGGTCTACCTCTTCTTTCCCTTTACCGGGGCCCAGCCCCAGAGGGAACCGCCCTATGGTGACTTCGCCTTCAACCTCCGGGCCTCCTACCGGCAGGAGACCGCCGGCCTCGTCGACAACTTCCTTCGCGTCGGCAAGAAACGCATCGCCGTGTTCTACCAGGCCGACGCCTATGGCAGGAGCGGCTGGGCGGGCGTCCGCGCGGCGCTGGCAGCCCACGGCGAGCGACTGGCCGGTGAGGCCACCTACCGCCGCGGTCAGCGGTTCACCGGCACCATGAGGGCACAGGTTGAAATCCTCCAGGCCGCTTCCCCCGACGCCGTGATCTGCATCGGTTCGTATGCCGCGTGCGCCGCGTTCGCGCGCGACGCCGTGGATCTGGGGCTCCGGGTTCCCATCGCCAACCTCTCGTTCGTGGGGAGCGAAAACCTCCTCCAACTGCTCACCGAAGGTCGTGACGACGCTGATCGATACACTCGGTATCTGGTCAATTCCCAGGTGGTTCCCAGCTATGAGAACACCTCCATTCCGGCGGTGCGCGAATACCGGGAATTGATGGAACGTTACGACCCCGCCGTTCCCCGGGAGCTGGTCAAGGAAGCTTACAGTCCGTTCCCCCAGAGCTTCGTCAGCCTGGAGGGATTCCTCGACGCCAAGTTGATGGCGGAGATTCTACGGCGCATGGGGGGAGGGCACGATCGAGCCAAACTGGAGAAGGCGGTTTTCTCGGTGCGGAACTACGACCTCGGGATCGGCGAAAAGGTCTCTTTCGGACCCGACCGCCGGCAAGGGCTTCAAATGGTCTATTACACCGTCGTCGAGGGCGGGCGCTTCGTGACTTTGGACGACTGGCAGAGTTGGGTCTCTTGAGATGAAGATTCAGAAGCTTTTCCAGAAAACCCGTTTCGGCATCTTCGCCCTCTTCGGGCTGATCGTGCTGTCCACGTCGATTCTGTGCATCTACACCGTCGACACCCAGTTGTCGGCGGAATACGAGACCAACACCAGGAATATCGCCAAGACCATTGCCGACGCCAGCGTGGACATTCTTCTGAACCGGAACTTGGCGACGTTGCAGTCGATGATCGATCAGTTCGTGGAGATTCAGGGAATCCGCTACATCTACATCACGAGTGAATCGGGCGAATACTTGGCTCATACCTTCGTCCCGGGCATACCCGAACAGGTCCGGGCCAGCGACCCGTCCAGCACCGAACCGGTCGAACGGAGCATACCGGGGATGGGGGATTTCGTAGAAGTGGGCAGCCCCATCCTGGCCGGTGTCGCGGGCACGGTCCATGTGGGAATGGATCTGGACCTGGTTGCACTCAAGATTCAGCGGGCCATCGGCCAGCAGGTCATCCTCATCTGCATCTTTCTCGTGGTCGGTGTGCTGGCGTCGATCTGGTTCGTCAACCTGGCGGCAAAGCCTCTGGGTGGACTCCTCGCCTTTGCCGTCGACGTGGCCGGAGACAGGGAACCGGACAGGTCGAGGGACGACGAACTGCTGGCCCGCGACGATGAAGTCGGGGACCTGGCCCGCCTCTTTCGTTACGTGTCCGAACGCGGGTCCGGTTCCAAGGGGCCCGGGGCGACGCCGGGCCAGGCCGGGTAGGAGGAAGTCGAGCGGTGCGCATACCGCGAAGCGTCATAGCTCTCATCTGCACGACCCTCCAAATCTGCTTCGGCACAGTCTACGCCTGGAGCTTCTTCCAGACGATGCTGGTCCGGCAGATGGGCTGGACCCATACTCAGACCGCCTGGGCCTTCAGTATCGCCATCTTCTCGCTGGGCGTTTCGGCGGCCTGGGCGGGAAGCATGCTGCCCCGGCTGGGGCCCCGGGTACTGGCCCTGGCCGGCAGCATCATGTTCTCCGCTGGATACCTGATCGCGGGTACGGCGCTCCAATTCGATCTGATCCCCCTTTTCTACCTGGGCTACGGGGTGATCGGCGGCGCCGGGATCGGCTTCGGATACGTGACGCCGGTCGCCACGGTCGCCAAGTGGTTTCCCGACCGCAAGGGGCTGGCCACCGGCATCGTGGTGATGGGATTCGGCATCGGCGCGTTTCTGCTGAGCAAGGGACTGGCGCCGTTTCTGATCGTCCGGACCGCAGGAGCGCTGCCGCTGGTCTTCTTCTGGATGGGGATCTTATTCGCCTGCATCCTGATTCCCTGCAGTCTGCTCCTGAGCGACCCCCCCGCGCCTGCTGCTCTGGGCGCCGGCAACCAGACCTCCCTTCGGGACGCCGAACCCCAGTCTTCCCGCACCTATTTGGGCACCACCCAGTTCGTCATCATGTGGACGGTGTTCTTCTTCAACATCGCCGCCGGGATATCGGTGATCAGCTTCCAGTCGGAGCTCCTGCAGGAGGTCTGGGGACTCGCCGATCCCTCGATCGAGCCGACCACGCTTGCGGCATACGGAGCGACGCTCATCGCCGTCAGTTCGCTCTGCAACGGAGTGGGGCGCCTCTTCTGGGGACTCCTCTCGGACCGCCTGGGCCGGGCTGCGGTCTTCCGCATCCTGCTGGCCAGCCAGATGGTGGTCTTCGGGGTTCTGATGACGGAGACCAACCCCTGGATCTTCTCGATCCTGGTCTGTTACGTGCTCCTCTGCTTCGGCGGCGGGTTCGCCACCATGCCTCCCTTCGTATTGGATGTCTTCGGCAGCAGGAAGATGTCCACCATCTATGGCGTGATCCTCACGGCGTGGGCGGCCGCCGGCATCTGCGGACCGCTCTACATGGGGTATTTGAAGGACATGTACCCCGACCGAGCCGTCATGTACTGCTTTCTCATCGGAATCCTAATGCTCGGAGCCGGGTACCTGTTCTCCTACCTGCTCAATGACGGCCGGATTCGACTGGGGCGTCCGACTCTGGAGAGCACGTTGCACCGGTATCGGATTCCGGTGCCGGACAAGAGCTGAAAACGGTCCGGCGGGTTTGTTGCAACCCGGATCGGAATACTTCAAATCGTGATTTTTTCAGTCCGACTTCCGGCACCGGATTGCGGTATCCTTTTCCGGGCGATCGGCTCCTGAGTTTGGCGCCGGCGATCATAGAATCATGCGAAGACGCGAGTGGTTTCAGAAATTGGTGGGCGGCGTCATTGGAATCGGCCTGTTGGTCGTTCCCCTGGGAGCGGGTCTTTTCTTCCTTCTCAACCCCCTCCGCCGCCGCGCCGATCAGCACGGCTTCAGCCGCGTGGCCTCCGTCGACAGCCTCCCGATGGGTACCCCCCGCCATTTCAGGGTGCGAGGCCAGCGCCGGGACGCCTGGGAAGTGGGCGCCCAGGTTCCGCTGGGCGCCGTTTACCTGGTGCGGCGGGAGACCGGTGTCCGGGCCTTCCAGGTCATCTGTCCCCATGCCGGATGCTTCGTCGGATATGAAACGGCCAAGCGACGGTTCCTCTGCCCCTGCCACGACAGCTCCTTCGGCCTGGACGGCGTCATCGCCGATCCGGAGAGCCCGTCTCCCCGGGGTCTGGACGAGCTGGAGGTCAAGATCGAAAAGGGCGAGGTCATGGTGCGCTACCAGGAGTTTCGACCCGGGGTACGCGAGAGGATCGCCATCTCGTGAGCCGTGTGAGCGACTGGTTGGATCGTCGGACGGGCTACCGGCGACTCGTGTCCTGGCTGCTTTACGAGTCGATCCCGGGCGGCGCCAGATGGCGCTATGTCTGGGGCAGCACCCTGGTCTTCACCTTCCTGCTCCAGCTCTTCACCGGTCTTCTCCTCTGGACCGCCTACAGTCCGTCGATCCGCGCGGCCTGGGAGAGCGTCTACTTCATCCAGCACCAGATGGAGTTGGGCTGGTTCATCCGGGGACTGCATCACTACGCCTCCCACGCCATGATCGTGCTGTTGGTCTTCCATCTGCTGCAGGTGGTCATCGCGGGGGCTTACCGTTCTCCGCGCGAGATCAACTGGTGGTTCGGCCTGCTGCTTCTGGGGCTGGTGCTGGGAACGGCCCTCACCGGATACCTGTTGCCCTGGGACGAACGGGGATACTGGGCCACCCAGGTGACCACCAAGATCCTGGGGATCGTGCCGCTGCTGGGGCCGACCCTGGAGCGCCTCCTGCTGGGCGGACCCACCTACGGACATCACACGATCACTCGCTTCTTCGCGCTTCACGCCGGGTTTTTGCCCGCCCTGCTGGCGCTGGTGACGGTGCTTCACGTCGTCCTCTTTCGCCGCCACGGCGTGACCCATCCCAAGGACGCCAAGGGAGAAGCCTATTTCTGGCCCCGGCAGGCGTTTCTGGACGGCCTCGCCTGCTTGGCCGTGCTGGTGGTCCTGGCGGCGCTGGCAGGCTGGGGCGGTTGGGAACGGGGCTTCGTTTTCGGACCCGAAGGCGGAGCTCCCCTGGACGCGCCGGCCGATCCTTCCCGGCCCTCCCCTTCGGCGCGCCCCGAATGGTACCTGCTCTTTCTCTACCAGTTCCTGAAGTACTTTCCAGGGAGGAGCGAGGTGATCGGCGCCGTGGTGATTCCCTCCTTCGTCGTCGGAGTGATGTTCTGTTTCCCCTTTCTGAGCCGCTTTCGCCGGGGACATGCACTGTGCGTCGGGATCACCTTCGCCACTCTGACCGGAGCCATGCTGCTGACTGCGACGGCCATCCGGGAGGATCAGACCCGGCCCATGTACCTGGCGGGACTGGCGGAGGCGGAAGAGAGGACCCGGCGCATCCTGGAGTTGGCCCGGGAGAACGGGATACCTCCCGACGGAGCCCTGGCGATGTTGCACCGGGACCCCCAGACTCAGGGTCCGCCGTTGTTTCGAGACAATTGCTCGGCCTGTCATCGCTGGGACGGTCATGACGGAACCGGGGCCCAGGTGATCGAGATCCGGGATGGTGAATCTACGGCGGTCACGCCGAGCGCCAGCGATCTGGCCGGTTTCGGGACTCCGGAATGGATCGCCGAGTTTCTGAGGGATCCTGCGGCGGACCGCTTCTTCGGAATGACCCGCCACCGGGACGGAACCATGGTCCAGTGGGCCAGGAAGAACATCCCCCTCATGACCGAACGTGAGATCGAAGCCGTGTCGGCTTTCGTCACCCAGCAGACGAGAGCTTCCGAATCAGCGGCGGCGGACCCGGATTTCATGGCGCTCGGGGCGCGCGTTTTCTCGTCAGGAACTTCAGAAGGGGCCCAAGGTTGCGTCATGTGCCATCAACTCGACCACCCGGAGGTCTCGGGGTCGGGAATGGCCCTGGGACCGGACCTGACCGGATACGGTTCTCCGGAGTGGCTGGGCGGAATCATCATGGATTCTTCTCAACCTCGTTTCTACGGGAGCGAGAATTCCGGGATGCCGAAGTTCGCCCACCGGCTCCGAAACCAGGAGCTCCAACTCCTGACCGAATGGATCCTGGAGGAGAGCCAGACCGGAAAGTAGGGGACAGTGATCATGAAGCCGGAAACCGTGTCCGACCGGAAGTATCTCAGCGCCGCTTGGGACGGCTTCGGAACCGGCTCCCGGGCCCTGTCCTTCGTGGTCCTGGCCGCTACGGTTCTACTCCCGGCCTGTACTCAACCGGTGCCGGTCGAGACTCGGGAGGACGGCCGACTCCCCATCTTCCATCGCACTGGAACCCCCGTGTACTTCACCGATCTCAGCCGGTCCCAACCGGCCTCGGCCCTGACCCGCCAGGAGAAACGTTTCGCCTGGAGACTCATCGACTACGAGACCGAGGACTTCAAGGGAACCCTGGTCTTTGCGGGAGAGGAGGCCCAGGCCCCCGACCTGACTCTGGGCCTGGACACGACCGGTGTCCACGACGTCTACGTCGGCATGTTCAATACCGCCTGGAGGCCCTACCAGAACCTGAACGTGCGGGCCAAGCTGAGTGGCGACCCGGCTTTTTCGACGCTGTTCCTGCCGGCTCCGGAGGGCCTGGCCTCGGGGGTGCCGGAGGACGACACCGTCCGGGGGCCCCGGATTCAGGAGGTCTATTTCAAGACCGCTGACCTGAGCGGACAGGACCTCATCTTGCGGCAACCCTGCCAACGCGTCGTCCCGCCGGACCAGGAGTACGGCAACCCCTGCGAGAAGGCCTGGATCGCCTATGTCAAGCTGGTACCGCTGAACTCGGAGGAGGTGGCCACCCTGGAGCAGGATCGGGCGCGCACCGGCACCCGCCGGCTCTTCGGCTACAACGACTCCTGGGCCGTGGCCTGGGGGCGCGCGGAGCCGGCCTCGGCCGAGTTCGTCCGCTCGCACCTTGAACCCTATCGCGACACCGACTTCCGTCGGATCTACTGGGACGGGATCCACGGGGACGTCTGCAACTACTTCACCCGAGTCGGAAGGATGTGGACCCGGGAACACTATCCTCTGGAGGATTTCGTCAGGATAGGCGACCGGCTGCTGGTCGAGACCTGGACCGAGTACGTGGAGAAAGGCATCGACCCCCTCCGGGTGGCGGTCGACGCCGCCCATGAGATGGGTCTCGAGATCCACGCCAACTACCGGCTGGGCTGGGGCCCCTTCTACTGGCCGCCACCCTGGGAAGCCTTCAACCGGGGGGGCTTCTGGGACCGGCATCCCGAGTGGCGGACCGTGCGCCGGGACGGCACGCCCGGGACCGCCATGTCTCTGGCCTTTCCGGGAGTTCGAGACTATATGCTGAGTTTCGTGCGGGAGATGTCCGCCTATTCCGTCGACGGCATCGCCATCCTCTACAACCGCCAGCCCCCGTACGTCGAGTATGAAGCTCCCCTGGTGGAGGGTTTTCAAGGAGAGTTCGGCAAGGACCCCAGGGAACTGGACGAGCAGGACCCGGAGTGGCGCGACTGGTTGGCCTACCGGTGCCGGGCCGCCATCCAATTCATGAAGGACCTTCGCCGGACGCTGGAAGAATCGGCCCGGGAGCAGGGCCGTGACCAGCCCTTTGAGATCACGGCCTGGGTCTTCGGCAGCCTGGAGGAGAACCTGGAATTCAGATTGGATCCCGAGACCTGGGTGCGGGAGGGGCTGGTGGACACCCTGATCCCCTACTCGTCGGCCAAACACCTTTTCAGTTGGCAGCCGTCGTGGGAAGATCCGCGGGACGTGGCCGCCTGGGTGTCCCTGACCCGGGAAACCCGGACCAAACTGGCCCTGAACGTCATGCCCCGCAACCTGCCGGTGGCCGAATACCGGCGCAAGGCCCATGCCTTGTACGGCGCGGGAGTCGAATACCTGGCTTTCTGGGACACGGTCATCCACGGCAGCGCCTCCTCACTGGCCCTGCGACGCCTGGGACACGCCGAAGAGATCGCCGCCTGGCTGAGAGCGGGACAGCCTGCGGAAGTGCTGCCCTTCTCACGACTGCGAAAATTGGGCGACTGGGACTTGAGCTTCTTCCCCGAGTGAACCCGCACCGCACTCCCAAGAGGGGGGACTGATCCCATGGTGAATCGCATTTCCTTAGTGACCGGGGCCGGCCGTGGCATCGGACGCGCCATCGCGGTCGGACTCGCCGCCGAAGGCGCCCGAGTCGCCGTCACCGCGCGCAGCCTGGACGAGCTGGAGAATTTGGCCCGGGAAGTGAAATCCGGGGGTGGAGACGCGCTGGTGGTCCCCGGCGACCTGTCCGACCGATCGGCGCCGGCCCGCATCGTCCGAACCGTCACCGAGACCTGGGGTCCCATCGAAATCCTGGTCAACAACGCCGGCGTGGGAAGCAGTCAGAATCCCAAAGCCCTGGTCGATTTCGACGACGACTTCTGGGACCTGACGCTCCGTGTCAACCTGACCGCGCCCTACCTCCTCACCAAGCAGGTCCTCCCTTCCATGATGGAGCGGGGTTGGGGACGAATCATCAACATCTCGTCCATCGCCGGCAGGATCGGAAGCGAGCACGGCGCCGCCTATGGCGCCAGCAAGCACGGCCTGTTGGGGCTGACCCGCAGCACGGCCGTGGAAGGAGCCCCCCACGGGATCACCGCCAATGCCGTCTGTCCCGGCGTGACCCGCTCCCGCCTCAACGACCGGCGCCTGGAGTACGACTCGCAACGGCTGGGAGTCAGCTTCGAACAGTTGGAGAAGGAATCTACGCCATTGGGCCGCCGCCTGGTACCCGAGGAGGTCGCCATCCTGGCCGTTCAGCTGGCCCGGGACGAAGCCCGAGGCATCAACGGGCAGTCGATCAACGTCTGTGGCGGCCGGGTGTTCGGGTAGGGGCACCCCTTGTGGGTGCCCTCTTTCCTTCGAACAACATCAATGCGGGACGCTCCAGCCGGATCGGGCGCGAGGAGGGCGACCACACAAGGGTCGCCCCTACTCTTCTTCCTTTTTGTCGGCGCACGGGACTATAGTGGTCAGGCCATGCCACTCAAGAAATCAGAGCTCGATCGAAGAGGATTCTTCCGGAAAACCGCACTCACCGCTGCCGCTCTCTCGGCTCGAAGCTACGGGCGGGTCCTGGGGGCCAATCATCGGCTCCGCATCGGAATCATCGGCTGCGGCAAGATCGCCGGCAGCCACCACCTGCCCAAGCTGCTGAAGATGTCCGAGAGCGCCAACGTCGAGGTCGTAGCCGTGTCGGACGTCTACCGGACCCGGGCCCGGAAGTTCCAGGATCGGATCTCGAAGGCGGGTGGGAGAGCCGTCGAAAAGGTCCACCACCAGGGCCTGCTGGAGATGCAGGACCTGGATTACGTCGTCATCGCCACGCCGGAGCACTGGCACCACCGGCAGACCCTGGACGCACTGGACGCAGGAAAGCACGTCTATTGCGAAAAGCCCATGACCCACACCATTCCCGAATCTCAGGAGGTGGTTCGACGGGTCCGGGAGACGGGTCTCAAGATGCAGGTCGGCGTCCAGGGGATGAGCGACGACAGCTACTCCAGCGCCAATCGGGCCATCCGGGCCGGCAAGCTGGGCACCGTGGTGGAAGCCCAGATGGAGTATGTCCGCAATCACCCACTCCATAAGGGGCCCTGGCGCAGGGGCATCCGCTCCGACGCACCGAAACCTCCCGATCTGGACTGGGACCGCTGGCTGGGACCGGCGACCAAGCGTTCCTGGTCCCCCCATCGCTACTTCGAATGGCGCAACTACAGGGACTACTCGGGCGGGATCTCGACGGACCTGTTCATCCACCGCCTCACCCGTGTGCTGAAAGCCTGCGAACTGACTTATCCGAATTCGGTAGCGGGGTTGGGGGGAATCTACATCTGGGACGACGGCCGGGACGTCCCCGACAACTTGGAAATGGTCGCCGAATACCCGGCTGTCAAGGGAATCACCAACGGGATGACCCTTCACATGCTGGGCACCATGGCGAACAAGCATGGTGTCGAGCACTGTATCCGCGGACACAAGGCCACCCTGGTCTTCACCAAGAGAGGTTGGAAGATCCTGGATCAGAAAACCGGCAAGGTCGTGGCCACCCACAGGAAGACGGGCGCCGAGGACATGGCGCTCCACCATCGCAACCTGCAGTCGGCCATTCGAGACGGCAAGGCACTGGCCTGTCCCCCCGAGTTGGGAATGCGCGGAGTGGTCGCCGTGGTCATGTGCAACGAGTCCTGGGCTCGAAGGAAGCTCATGACCTGGGATTCCGAAAAGCAGGAGATGCTCGAGGCGTAGGAACCTGCGCCGCAGAAATTGATCTACTGCGAAAGCGGTAGAATCGGTCCATATTTCCTCGATTTCTCGGCGAATAGAACAACTATGCACCTCAAAATCGAGAAGATCTCGCCTCGATTCCCCGCTTTCTCGCTACGATCATTCCTACCGCGCAGACTCCTACCCCGCCACGGCCTCATCCAGGCTCACAGCAATTCGTAGAACAGTTTCTCGTACTGCTCGGTGATTCGCTCCCAGTCGAATCGGCGGCGAACCCGATCCTGCGCCGCCTTCCGCAGTTCCCTGTAGTCTTCAGACCTGCCGCAGACTCTGGCCATGAGTTCGGCGAGCCGGGCCTCCTGGTTGTAGGGATAGAAGAGGCCCGCGGCGGCCACGGCCTCCCGGTTCTCCGGGATGTCGTTGACCAGGACCAGACAACCGGCTCCCATCGCCTCCAGCAGTCCAGGGTGAATCCCGCCGATCTCCCCGCCATAGACATAGCAACGGCAATGGGAGAGCAGCTCCCGATACCCCTGCCCGTAGATGGCGCCCGGCAACAACACGTTGGCGCCTTGCGCCAACTGCCGCAGATGGTCGATGTAGGGACGGTTGTAAGGTGCGTTGCCCACCACCACCAGCGGGATCTCCAAGCCCGATTCCCGATAGGCGCGGATCACCCGATGGGCGTTGTTCTCCGGTTCCAGCCGGCTCACGAACAACAGATACCGATTTGGCTCCAGGCCCAATTGCGACAGAACCTCACGGCTCTCCAGACGCCCCACCGGCGCCCCGTAGGGAATGAACGGCGATTCCCGGCCGTAACGCCGCCGATAGTACTCCTGGGTCGTCCTGGCATCGGTCACGAAGCAATCGGGAAAGCGGACGGCCAGGGACTCGCCCATGCGATGGAAGGACCGGCCGGCCCAATTCCACTTCTTTCTCCTACGCTCGATACCGTCCACATTGAGCACCACCTTCTGTCCCGCCAGCCGCGGCAGCCAACAGAGGAAGGCATTGGCCGCGTTGCACACCAGGCAGACGTCGTAGCCTCGAAAACAGGCGGACCAGACGGACAGGGCTGTGTGGGAGACCGTCTCCAGGTACTTCTGCCGGATTGCGGGGAGGACCTGAATTCGGACTCCCCGGTAGGTCGTGAGCTTCGAGTCCACGAAGTGGCTCCGCCCGTAGACCGTGACTTGGTGACCCCGGCGGACCAGACGGACTGCCAACTCCTCGGCAAAGGTCTCGAACCCGCCATAGTTGGCGGGAATCCCGCGAGTGCCCAGGATGCCGACCTTGATCCCCATGGTCCATTTCCCCTTACGGATCAGAGATTATCACCGTAGTCGGGCGTAGGGGCCCCCCTTGTGGGCACCCTCTTCGGTCCAAACCGGAGCAAGACGCTGCCAATTGAAGGCCCGGGAGTTGGAGCGCCGCCGCTCCGGCGAAGAATTTTTGGTTGCGGCTACGCCGGGTTGGGAGGTGGACCCTCGGAGAACGACAACGGGGTCCCCTCATCCATGGCGCAACGCCCGACAGCGGCGGGCCACGCCTCTGCTACCGCTCCGTCGGAGCTCCGATTGCTACAATGGACCGCCCAGGGGGCGAACGATGGTGCACATCCGGGAAGGCGTCGACATCGAGGAGAACGAGCTTCGCTTCTTCTTCTCCCGCAGCAGCGGGCCGGGCGGGCAGAACGTCAACAAGGTAGACACCCGGGTCACCCTCGTCTTCGACCTGATGAGCTCCCGCAGTCTGGCGACCGAGCAGAAGGCCGAACTGCGACGGCGACTTGCCAGTCACCTCAACCGCCGAGGCGAACTGCGGGTGGTTTCTCAACGGCACCGGAGTCAATGGAGGAACCGGCAGGAGACTCTGGAACGATTCCGGCAGCTGCTGGCGTCGGCTCTGGAGAAGCGGAAAAAGCGCTACGGAACCCGTATTCCGACTCGCTCCAGAGTGCGACGTCTCGAAGACAAGGCGCATCGCAGCCGGACCAAGCAAATGCGCCGGAAACCGGCGTCCTCCGAGTATTGAGCCCTCCCGGGTCGGGCCCTCGAATGAGGAAGTGGATCAACTGCCGCCGTCGCTCGGCGCCTGTCATCAGCACGTCAAATTCGTTGCGGCCAGTGGGATTCAGTGGAGATATATCACCGGCTTCAGACCCAGATATTTGACCATAGGCAGAAAATCACGGTCGGAGAACAGCAACGGAATCCCTTCGTCGATGCAAAAGGAGGCGATGACGACGTCGACGGTATTGCGGATCGTGACTCCGTTCCTGCGCAGTCTTCGATAGCGCATGGCAACCCGATCCGACCGTTCTCGTCCGAGCAGGTCGAAAGACGGCAGCTTCGACAGTGCTTGCTGCGCCGCCCTGAAATCCGGGTCGTTGCGAAACCCCTGGAGGACTTCCACCAGAATCAGGTCGCCGGTTGCCACCAAATCCTGTCCCAACAGGCCATCGAGACGATCGGTTTCCTGGGATGGCATACCATTGAAAAAATCGATCCAGACACTGGAATCGACCAGAATCATCGGTCTCGCCTCATCTTCTCCAGATCACCCGTCCATCGAAGCTTGCCGCGCAAGGCGCGGATTTCTTCCTGTTCCTTCAATCTAATCAACGAGGCCAAGCCCAATTCCACGACTTCGCGCTTAGTTTTTGCCCCGGTCGCGCGCATGGCGCGTTCCAAGAGGTCGTCGTCAATGACGATGTTCGTACGCATTTGGAGGCTCCTTCTTTCGATGTGTACAATACGATCGTATTATACACATTTCCCGTGCAGGAATAGAGGATTTCGTCGGCGTCCGGAAAGACACTCCGGGTCAGTGGATCTGGAATCACGCCGGGGATTCAGGTCAGTTCAGTCTGGTTCCGGTCTTGGACCGCATACGGGGCCGTCAGGAAGAACAACAGCAGGATCAAGACCTCGGAATCGCCGAAGTTGTACTCCAGGCAGCCCGCCACGTGAAACGCCACCGAGATGCAGAGCCCGTTCAGACTCAGGAAGCGGACCCATTCCGATTCGGACCGGAGCCACATCCGGATCAGGTCCCGGATCAGGACGATCCAGAGCGCCAGCCAGAACGCCAGCCCCACGAGTCCGGTTTCGGCGGCCACCTGGAGGAAATTGTTGTGCAGGTGCTGGTAGGCCCAGTCGGGGTATTCGTGGTGTGACCGATACTTGAGAACCTCTCGGGAAACCATGCCGGGTCCGACCCCCGTCCAGGGATGGTCGGCAATGAGACGAGATCCGGCCCGGACCATCTCCAAGCGGACTTGGGTCGTGGTGTCGCTAAGATCCATGCCGGAGTAGAGACGATCCCGAAACGGCGTGGGCAACAGGATCAACAGAGCCAGCAGCACCAGCAGCACCAGCAGCACCCGGGTCTTCTTCATCAAGACCACCAACATCAGGCCGCCCGCGGCCGTTCCCAGCCAGGCGTTGCGGGTGAAGGTCACCAGCAGGCTCCAGATCAGGACGCCCAACAGGAGCAACCCCGGGGAGGGCAGGCGACGCCATCCCTTCTCTTCCCCGTTCGCGGTCGAGGAGCCGGCTGGCTTGAACCGCTCCCGGCACAGATAGACCCCCAGTGAAACGGCCCCCATCATGAGCTGGCCGGAAAAGGTCATCCAATGGCTCATGAACCCGGTGATCCGGTGAGCCAGATCCGGCTCCATCAGCCAGTAGTATTGCGCCAGTGCGTATGCGGCGCTGGCGCCCAAGACCAAGTGAATGCGCCTCACGGTCCAGTCCACGTGAACCTGCCCGAACCAAGTGAACATCAAGGGGACGAAGAGAAAGCGCACCAGCTTCTTGAGAGAGCCCGAACTGGTCCCGGGGTCTTCCGAGAAGAGCACGGCGATTCCGATGGAAATTACATATAGGAGGAGCGGAAGTGCGAAAGGCGGCCAACGGAGGCGCACGCGCCGCCGCCGGAGACTATCGATGACCCAAAGGAGCAGGGCGGTCCCGGCGAAAATGTAGGCCGCCGCGATGGAGATGAGCGACGCTACGATGGAGGCGGCGGCGCACCAGGGAATCCAACGTGTCTGCAAGAGACCGAAAATGCGCTGCTTTTCCGATTCCATCACACCGCTCGCCGTATCTGTTCCTGGAACCGGCCTCCCTGACCTGCGGGTGAGATTACGACTCCCCGTCCCCGTCCGCAACACCTGCCGCTATCGGAACCTGACCTCGACCCGGGTCAGAACGGGGCTGGCTCCGCCATTGGGACTCGCGAGCCGAGCCCGGTATTGGATCCAGGAGCCGGAGGACTCGCCGACCGAAATGGGACCTGGCTCCAGGAACCACGTACCCGGACCGGAGGGGCCCCTCCAGGCTGCTTCCGCTAAGGAATTCTTGCGCTCGGCAGTTCGAATCTGGAGCGCGATCGTGGTTCCCAAGGGAGTCTCCGCATCCCATTCGATGGAATCGGGACGGACACCCGGGCCGAACCGGTGCGGCGGAGAGACATAGGTCTCGGCCAACTCCCGCGTGTAGATGTTGCCCGGGTCCCGGATCATCTGGCCGTGGGGCCCCACGGTGGGAAGCCAGGTCCGTTTCCGCGGGGAAAACCCGTCCGGGCCGTTCCAATAGAGGACCGACGGGGTCGTGTGCCGGATGGGGTCCCCGGGACGGTCCAGGCTGCCGTCCCGCTTGTGATTGAGCAGGAAGATATCGGTCCAACCGTCGCCGTCGAAATCGGCGGCCAGGGAGGCGGTCCCCGAATCGCCGGGGAGGTCGAGCCGGCGGTCCGGATCGAAACCGGAGGCGCTTCCCCAGTAGAGGAAGCAGGGAATGCTCCTGGCGGTGTTGCTGGAGTAGTTGGGCACGAACAGGTCCAGGTATCCGTCCCGGTCGAAGTCGGCCACGCTGGGGTCCAGGGCCGACATGTGCCGGAGCGGCCGGCCCTCTCCCAAACGGAAACCGTCCCCGGATCCGTAGTAGATCCGGATCTCGCCTTCCTTGTTCCGGGGATAGTCGTTGACCGGCGCCACCAGGTCCAACCAACCGTCCGAGTTGAAGTCGGCGGCTTCCAGATAGGGAATCCTTCCTTTGGCAATCAACCGCTGATGGTTCTCTCGAAACCCTTCCTCCGAACCGTAGACCAGGTGCAAGCCCTGCTTGGCGGAGCCCCCTGCCAGGTCCAGATACCCGTCGCGGTTCCAATCGGCCACCACCGGGGGAAAACCCAGTCCACCGATGGGAATCACTTCGCGTCTGGCGGGAGAGAATCCGTTCTCCGCACCGTAGAGGATCACATAGCCGGGACGACCCTTCGAATCCCGCTCGGCGGCGCCGATCACCAGATCGAGGTAGCCGTCCCGGTTCAGGTCGGCGGTGACCGCTCCCATCTCCGGGTCCTCCACCGAGAGGACGGCCCGGCGCCCGGGCTCGTAGCCGCCGGCGCTCCCATACCAGACATAGACCCCGTTCAGGGTCACCGGCCGGCCCAGTGCGTAGCGGGCCTCGGCCGAGACCAGGTCCACCCAGCCGTCGTCGTCCAGATCGGCCTGTGCGGTGCCCACCGTATAGCCCGCCCACAGTTGGCTGCGCCGCCGGGTCGAGTAGTTGCGGGTCCCGTCGCCCCAGTAAATGAAGTTGGGGTTGTAGCCGGTCCGGAGCCCCCCTTCCAGGTTGAAGAAGACCACATCCGGGCGCCCGTCGTTGTTCACATCGCCGATGCCGTTGCCATGGGCGCTCCGGGTGTCCAGCATGGACTTGTGCGCCGGGAGGAACTTCCCTTCCCGGTTCCAGAAGACGAAGGACTGAACGTTCAGGTCGTTGAAGGAGTGGTTGTTGCTCACCACCAGTTCGGGCCAGCCGTCCCCATCCAGGTCTCCGGCGCTGATCCCCCGGGCATGGACTGTTGCCAGTGCGGTCGGGTCGGTTTCGGACAACCGTCCGTCCCGGTTCCAGAAGACCAGGGAGTCGGTGTACCCGTTCCCGCCGCGGTCGGAAGAGGTCACGGCCAGATCCGGGAGCCCGTCCCGGTTGAGATCCTGGACCGCCAACTGCCAAGGGTTCTCCACCGGCAGCCGCTGCAAGACCTTAAATCCGTCCGCAGCAGCAGCCCGAACCTGAACCCCCGATTCGACGGCGGCAACCAGCTCGATCCTTCCGTCTCGATCCAGATCCCCCGCACCCAGATGCCGCGCCTCCAGATCCAGGATTAAGGGCTTCTCCAGGTCCAACCCGTCCTCCCCCGCCGCGTAGACGAAGACATTGGATCCGGCAGCCAGAACCAGATCGCGCGCTTCGTCTCCGGCCAGGTCGGCGGCCAGGACCGCCGTTCCGGCGCCGGCGAGCAGGGTCCGGCGATCCGGATCGAATCCATGGTCCGAATTCCAATAGACGACCGAGTGGCTCGATTTCTCGTCTCGCCCCGGATTGGCGCAAGCGATGGCCAGATCCGGCCACCCATCCCGGTTCCAGTCCCCGACGGCGGCTTCCTTCCCGGCCCACGACCTCAGTTGCCGGCGCTTGGACACGGGGAACCCTCCCCCGGCCCCGTAGTAGACGAAGCTGTCGGTCTTGCTGGTGGTACCGCCCGTCCCATTGACCACCACGACGTCGCTCACGCCGTCCCGGTCCAAGTCGGCCACCAATCCCTCGACGGCCCCGTCAGTAGGCAGAGCGATCCGGTGGAGAGGATCGATGGTCTCGCCGTTGTTCAGGTAGACGTAGGCGTCTTCGTCTTCACTATGCCCGTGGCCGTTGGCCACGAACAGATCGATGTGACCGTCCCGGTTCAGATCCAAGCGGTTGATCAATTGGATCCTGCCCCGGCGGGAGACGTAGATATTGGAGCCAGAATCCTTGAAAGACCCTTGTGAAAAGGCTCGAAAACCCTGGTGGCGCCACACCCGGGCCCAGAGCCCGCCGCCGGTGCACTCGCCGGCGAGAAACCACGCCGCCATCATTGCCACCAAGTGCCGCGAACCAGACCCTAGCAGTCCGTGGTGAAAGTCCCGCGAGCACCGAGACCGTTCCTGCGCCCGCCGGACAAGGCGCGATTCGGGTGCATACCGGGAGTATGTGCCCGAATCGCAACGCCGTCCGCCGGGATGCAGGGACGGTCGAATGCCGTGATGACTTTTGCCACGGGCTGCTAGCTTCATTCCCATTCCTAGACGAGATTAACAGCACGCATGGAAGTGAACCATGGTTCGCATCTGTTTTGAGAGAGTGGACCGATAGAAGAGGATGTCCCTACCCCTCATTCTGCTACTATCCCGGCGTGACCGGATTCGACGCCTTTCTCTACGACGGCGGGGAGCTCAGCTGCGAAGAGACTCCCCTGTCTCGAATCGCCCGGCGGGCGGGGACGCCGAGCTATGTCTACAGCCGGCGTGCCATACGTGACCGCTACCACCGCCTGGAAAGCGCTTTCGCCGCCGTGGATCCCTTGATCTGCTACTCCCTGAAGGCCAATGACAACCTCTCCCTGCTGCGGGTTCTGCAGGAGAAGGGCAGCGGTTTCGACGTGGTTTCGGGAGGAGAGCTCTTTCGGTTACGGCAGATCGGCGCCGATCCCGGGAGCATCGTCTTCAGCGGCGTCGGGAAAACGGTCCCGGAGATGGAGATGGCCCTGGAATGGGGGCTCTTCAGCATCAATGTCGAGTCCCGGCAAGAGTTGGAAACCCTGGCGCAGGTGAGCCGGAGGATGGGCCGCGAAGCCCGCGTGGCCATCAGAATCAATCCGGACGTGGACGCCGGGACCCATCCTTACATCGCCACCGGTCTGCACCAGCACAAGTTCGGAGTCGATTCCGGTCAGATCGACTCGCTGTTGGAGATTGTCGAAAACTCACCCGAACTCCGGCTGGTGGGACTCGGATACCACATCGGTTCCCAGATCCTGGACGTCCAGCCGTTTCTGGACGCCTTCGACAGGCTCAGGGAATGGGCCGACCGGATCCGGGCCCGGGGCTTTCCACTGCAACATCTGGATCTGGGCGGCGGCTTGGGAATCTCCTATCAAGGAGAAACGGGGCCGGATCTTCAACGGTACGCCGAGGCTCTGGCCCAACATGGGGAAGGCTACCGCATCGTCATGGAGCCGGGACGCTATCTCGTCGGAAACGCCGGCGTCCTGCTGACTCGTGTCCTCTACCGGAAGGCCAATCGCGGCAAGGTCTTTCTGGTGGTGGACGCCGCCATGACCGACCTGCTTCGCCCCAGCCTCTACGGCGCCCACCACCAGATTCTGCCAGCGCGGCCGGATCGATCCTGGATCACGGCCGACGTGGTCGGGCCGGTCTGCGAGAGCGGCGATTTCCTGGCCCGCAGCCAGCGCGTTCCCGACGCCCACCCGGGAGACCTCCTGGCGGTGATGAGCGCAGGTGCCTACGGATTTGTCTTATCTTCCAACTATAATTCCAGGAGGCGGGCTGCCGAGATCCTGGTGGATGGAGCTGAGTGGAGAGAGATTCGGGCCAGAGAAACGCTCGAGGATCTGGTCCGAGGCGAAGCGGTTCCCTGACGCCCTTCGCCGAAAATCGGGCCGTCACCTTTCCGGCGGTCGATTCCGAAGGCAATGGAGGGTTTTCGGGGGCCGTGCCAGAAATCGGAATCGGCCCCCAAACACTTTGTTCGCCTGGGATTGGTTTGACTGGAACGCGACCGGTTCAATATCATGCCCTCTTAAATGGCGTTCCCACTACGCTAATCCGTAGGGAGCCGGGCCATGTCCTTGGAAACTGAGGTCACGCTGGAGATCGAACCCGAATCCCGGGTGGACGTGATCAACGTCCGCGAGCGGATTCCGGATCGGATCCACTCCCGGTTTTCCAAGTATTCCAAGTCGGTCTTCTACTCCTACCACACCACGGCCGGCTACTTCGGTGAGAAGCTCTCGGCCCAGTTGAATCACAGCGGCGAGGCCCTTCGCAATTTCTTGCAGATGTTCCAGACGCTCTTCCCTTCCCGGCGGGGATACCGCCACGACCAGATGGATCTTCGCACCGAATTGAGCCAGGAGCAGAAGGTCACGGAGCCCCACAATGCCGACTCCCACCTCACCTTCATGAGTTCCGGCCTCACCAATTGCGCGACGTACGAGAACAATCCCGATACCCCCGTCTATTTCGTGGACCTGGACGGCATCTGGAACGACGTCCGGCGCCGGCGCCGGACCACCGTGATGGCATTCAACGAGGAACAGGTGGTCGATCGCGTGGACCTTCCGGTCCCGGTGTCCCGGCACCCCATCGATTCCATCAACCTGATGGATCCCAGACTTGGATTCTTCACGCGGGTGCAAGAACTGATCCGGACCCACGGTGTCGACCGGGGGCGCATCGATATCTCACTGGCGCCGGACGAACGGAATGCGGGCCTCACCGTGAACGAGTACGAGACCCTGCTGATGAAGCACGATCTGGCCAGGGTCCTGAGGAATCCCCTGCATTTCATGGCGAAGAGCGGCCGGCAGATGTTGGGCAACCCGAGGGCAATTCCGGGCAGGGCCAGGGATTACGCCAAATACGATCTGGTCCAGATTCTCAATCAGACCGTGGACGCGCTGGGGTTGAGCGAGTCGGTCTTCGAACGGTTGCTGCAAAGATTCGTCAGGGCGCCCGCCGACCACTTCCTGGGCATGGAGCGCTCATTGATCCTGTTGGTCTCCAACGCCCATGCCAACGGCAACGGCCATGGCTCCATCGTCCACGGAACCTACCAGAGCCCCATCCTGGTTCAATGGGACCGGCCCGAATCCAACACGCGGCGACTGGAGATCTCCCTGGTCCGATTCAACTGATCTCCCCTGCTCAGTCGCCACCCGTTTGGACCCATTCCAATAGCGTTCGGAAGGACGCGGACTCCCGATCCCATCGAACACCTCCGCCATGTTGTTCAGAGCCGGACGCCTGGGTTCCTGGGGGAGGCTTCTCCCGGGTGGGCTTCAGCAACATCAGGCTCTGCTCCGGCCGCTTCAGGTCAATGACCCGCAACGCCGAACGATAGTAACCCTGGACGTCTTCCGGTCCGGCCCGTTCCGGAGCCGGCTCCAGGCGGAAGATGACGTGAGACTTGTGACAGTCGAAGCAGGACTTGTCGTCGGCTCCCACTGTCTGCAGCAGGGGCAAGACGCGGTCCCGAAAGAATTGGAGGGACGGAAGCGCCAGCTCCGTAGCCGGACCTTCTCCCGGGAGCCGGGTCAGGCCTTCTGAGATCGCCGGGAGGTCGCGCAGTTCAGGCCGGCTTCGAATCAGTGCGAGCGCCAACTCAGCCAGAGCGGGGTCCGGGTCCCGCAACGCCTCGCTCAAGAGACTCACGAAACGGAGATCCCGCAATCGCTCCGGTTCGTCCCGGGCCAACTGCAGGATCGCTTTGCGCTTCCACGCATCCTGACTGCGGAATGCCAGACTCAACCGCCTCCGGATCATGGCGAACGATTCCAGTCGCGGCGCCTCGAGACACAGTCCGACCGCCGCCCGGAAGATTTCGGGATCCTTGGAGGCCAGGGACCGAAAGACCTTTATCTGCACCGGCCGGTGATCCAGCAATTCGGGAAACGCAGCCACCACCCGGAAATCCCCAGCCCCGGCCTCGCCTGCCAGAAACAACCGCTCCACCTCGGCCGGATCCTTCTGACCAGCGAAAGTAACGAGGGGAGAACCTGCCGCCATCCAGGAAACCGCCACCATTTCAATCGATATCAGCACCAGGAAACGCATTCAGACCACCGAGTCAGAAGCACTGTAACAACAAGCAGCAAATCTCGCTGCCGCATTCGCTTCCCGCGGCACCCCTCCGTCCCGAATGCACAACCTGCATCGAGCGAGGACCAGTCATCAGAAGAGGCGACCTTCGCCACCGCTTCTTCTCTCTTTCCTTTTTTTCTTTTTCTCTTTCCCTTCCCGACAGGTCAGACCCGCCTGATACCTTGACCTGGGTATTGTGGTGGATTGTCGTTTTGATAATGGCGGAACCCATTCGGGTCGAAACCGCGACTGAATCTTTGGAGGAACGAGCCATGTCCTTCAACCGAGCCCTGACCGTAGCTCTGATCGCAACCTTGCTCCTGACCGCCGCGCCTGATTTGCACGGCCAAGAGGAATTGCGGGATGTCAATGGACTCATCTTCGACCTGAGGCACCCGGAGTTGGACCGAAGAAAGACGGCCGTCGTGGCGCTGGGAAAGCATCGGATTCGGCGGGCTGTCCCAGAACTGTCGAGGCTGGTCAAGGATCCGGATGACCTGCTCCGGACGGCGCTGGCCCGGGCTCTGGTCAAGATCGGCGATATCAGGGCTGTACCGGCTCTGACGACTCTCTGCCACGATTCCAGGAAGCAGACCCAACTCATGGCGATTCGCGGACTGGTCAGTCTTTATGTGACCACTCCGGACGGCTTCATCCAGGGGATGAAACGCGTCGTCGATTTTGTGAATCCCGCGAATGATGACTACAACCCCCTGATCGTGGAACCTTACGTTTCCGTCAGCCCGGAGGCGATCGACACCCTGGCCGCTTTGCTGGGCTCCGCGGACGCGGACATTCGCCGGAACGCCGCCCTTGCGCTGGGAATCCTTCGCGGCCGTCGAGGCCTGCCTGCCCTCCAGGAAGCCTTGGAGCTGGAGCCGGAGAACGGCGTGAAGGTGGAGATGATCCGCGCCATTTACAAGATCGGAGATCCGGAAGCGGGCGTCACGCTGATTCCCCTGATCTGGGACCCGGACAAGAAGGTCCACGATGAAGCCATCTTCGCTCTGGGACGCCTGAAGGTGGAATCGGCAGTCCCGGCGCTGACGGAGCTCTATAACAGCGGGGTCACGGAGCGGAAGCGAATACTCGGCGGGCTTGTTCCCGTGAGCCGAAGCCACGATCTGAGGCTAAAGACCCTGGAGGCGCTCGCCTATATTGCCGATCCCCGGTCCCGGGCGATCCTGCTGGAGGCGATCACGGACGAGCGAACGCCGTTCCGTCGATACGGCGCCGAGGGCCTGGGCCGACTCGAAGACTCGAGCCTCGTTCCCACCTTGGCGCGCATGTTTGAGATGGAGGAAAAGCCCGAGGTGTTGTTGGCCGCGAGTTTCGCGTTATTTCGTCTGGGCGCTGAGGCGCATCTCCCCGAACTGGTGGACCGGATCAATACCGATCAAGCCTACTTCTACCTGCTGGAACTGGAACCGGTGGAAGTACCCAAGCTCCATCCGCTGCTCCCACTCCACACCAGGCAACCCGACATTCAGGCTCGCCTTCTGGACGTGATCGGTCAGCGCGGCGATGCCTCTTCCCTGGAGGTAGTGGAACCTCTGACCCGGAGCGAGAACGCCGACGTGATCTCCTCGGCAAACGTCGCGCTGAGGCGACTCCGGGGCCGGCATCCCGGTGCGACCTTGAGTTCCATGGTGGTCGCCCCGGGCGCCACCGGGACCGGCGCCGCTATACCGGCGAACTGACGGGCAACGCAGGGAGGCTCAGTCCAGTCTCAAGCGAGGCCAGAGCCGGTCCACTCGCTCCCGGACGTCATCATCCATGATGATCTCGTCGGGCCAGTCCCTCTGGAACCCCTCTTCCGACCACTTTCGAGTGGCGTCGATCCCCATCTTGGAACCGAAGTTGGGCAGGCGGGAGGCGTGGTCCAGGGAGTCGACGGGGCCCAGCGTGAACTGGACGTCCCGCTCCGGATCGATGTGGTTGCAAGCTCTCAACAGGACCTCTCCATAGTCGGTCAGGTCCACGTCCCCGTCCAGGACCACGATGCATTTGGAGAACATCAGCTGGCCCATGCCCCAGAGAGCGCTCATGATCTTGCGGGCGTGTCCCGGATAGCGTTTTCGGATCCGGACCAGGACCAGGTTGTGGAAGATGCCCTCGAAGGGCAGGTGCATGTCCAGGATCTCCGGGAGCTGCTTTCGAATCAGGGGCAGGAAGATTCGCTCCACCGCATGACCCATGTAGCAATCCTCCTGGGGAGGCTTGCCCACGATGATGGTCTGGTAAATGGGATTCTTCCGGTGAGTGACGCAGGTCACGTGAAAGACCGGATATTCGTCGGCCAGGGAGTAGTATCCCGTGTGATCCCCGAAGGGTCCCTCGGTGCGGAGCTCGTCCAGGTTCACGTACCCTTCCAGGACGATCTCCGCGTTTGCCGGAACTTCCAGGTCGACGGTTTTGCAGGCCGTCATCTCCACCGGCGACCGCCGCAGGAAACCGGCGAACATCATCTCATCCAGGTCGTCGGGCAGGGGCGCAATGGCGGAGAAGACGGTGGCCGGATCCGCCCCGATGGCGGCGGCCACTTCCATTCGCCTTCCACCCGAATCGGCGCCGCCGATTCGGACGGCCTCCCGAAAATGCTGGGCGCCGTGCTTGTGGGTCTGCCAATGCATGGCGGTGGTCCGTTCGTCGAAGACCTGCATGCGGTACATGCCGCAGTTGCGCTTTCCCGTCTCCGGGTTCTTGCTGAAGACCAGGGGCATGGTGATGAAGCGGCCGCCGTCCCCGGGCCAGCACTGGAGAACGGGAAAATCCAACAACGAGAAGTCTCCGGTCTTGACGACCTCCTGGCAGACGCCCCGGCGCACCATCTTCGGCGTCAGCGACGCCAATTCGGTGAGCTTGGGAAGCAGCTTCAGCTTGTCCATCGCACCCGATGGAGCTTTCAGGTCGAGCAAGGCCTCGATCCGATCCGCAATCCGATCCACGGAATCGACCCCCAGTGCCAGATTCATCCGGTTGTAGGAACCAAGGGCATTGATGAGGAGCGGATGGTTTGACCCCTTGGGATTCTCGAACAGCAGGGCGGGACCCATGCGCTTGGAGACGCGGTCCGTGATCTCGGCGATCTCCAGCACCGGGTCCACCGGCGTGTCGATGCGTCTCAGTTCTCCCTGTTGCTCCAGGACTCGGACAAACGCTCTCAGGTCCCGATGCGGGTATCTCATCTCAGGCCCACCTTCCGCAGCAGGTCTTCCAACTCCTGCAGGAACGCCTCGCGGTTCAACTCGCGGGTTTCTTGGGGTCCGTCCACCCGAAACAACTCCGCCCGCCGAATCACCTCCGTGGTGGATGGCAAGCCTCTCAGCTCACTCAACGCGAGGAACCGGCCATAGTTGTTGGAGCGTTCCACGCCCCCCGAACTGACAAGGATGAAGCCGGTATCGGAGCTCCCCAGCCAGACTTGGCAATCCCGCAGCCGGCAATAGTCGGAAATCTCTTCAAGGGTCATGGCCGACAGCTGGTTATTCTCCAATGCGGTCCATTCCAGGTCAAATTGGAGCGGCGGTTTCGAACCGCCGAATTCCGGAGGGAACGTGGGAGCGGGGGAGACTAGAAATCGTTCCTCCTACCTTCCCCACCGCCCTCCGCCCAGTTAACCTGAGAGACATGCCGAACCAACAAGATGCCCTTCTGGGCGCCCACATGTCGATCGCGGGAGGCATTCCGAAGTCCCTCGACCGGGCCCTGGACGTCGGCTGCAACGTCCTCCAGATCTTCGTCAAGAACAACAACCAGTGGCGGGGCCGGGTCATGCTCGATCCGGAGGTCCACGAGTTCCGGCAACGCTGGGCCGAATCCCCGATCCGCCAAGTGGTGGCCCACGACTCCTACCTGATCAATCTTGCGTCCCCCAAAGAGGAACTCTGGGAACGGTCCATCGCCGCCTTCCTGGATGAGATGGATCGCTGCGAGCGCCTGGGCTTGAGCCATCTCGTCACTCACCCGGGAGCCCACGTGGGGGCCGGCGAGACCTGGGGCATCGACCGGATCGCCTCGGCCCTGAAACGGATCCTGGAGAGAACGGCCTCCTACCGGGTCAAGGTCGCCCTGGAGACCACCGCCGGCCAGGGGAGCACCCTGGGTCACCGCTTCCAACATCTGCGGGACATCCTGGCAGGTTGCGGTTTTCCGGAGCAGGTCGTGGTCTGCATGGACACGTGCCACGTTTTCGCCGCCGGCTACGACATCAGAACCGAGGAGGGTTACATCGGCGTCATGGACCAGTTCGATCAGAACGTGGGACTGGAAAGACTGGAAGTCCTTCATTTCAACGACAGCAAGCGAGCTTTCGGAAGCCGGGTGGACCGGCACGAGCACATCGGAAAGGGCCATATCGGGAAGGCGGGGTTCCGCTGGTTTCTGAACGACCCCCGGCTGATCCAAGTCCCGAAGTTGCTGGAGACCCCGAAGGAGAACCAGGGGGAGGCCGACCGGAGGAACCTGAAGGTGCTGCGCTCGCTCTTGGACAGCCCTGAACCATGAGCGCCTACACCGACAAGGAACGGGAGGAGATCATCCTGGAGTACTTCGGCTCGGCGTCCGAAGACGAGCCGCTCTGCCCCGACTGTGGAGAGGACCTTGGGTTCCAATCGCGATACCCCTCAGGAGATTCTCCCTACCGGCTCCATGTGGATTGTCCCGACTGCCGCGCCGGATTCATTTGGGAACAGGACCGGGACCGGGAAGCTTGGACCTCGATTCAGCTCTCCTACTGCCTGGAACGGTACCGTCAAGGGGACACGCCCCGCTGTCCGGTGGATGATTCCTACATCGTCTGCACCGAATTCACCGACGACACGGTGGAGTTTCGCTGCCCCTACTGCAACCGGAGCGGTCGGGCACGGACGGGCGGAGGCTCACCCGCCGCCGAATCTTAGGATCTCGAAGGCACATAGAAGGGGCGACCGGCCGCGCTACATTCCTGTCGCCCACTCTTCCATTCACATACACACGCTCGCCCCATTGTTCCTCTGGGAGTTCGGCGATTGGAAGTCGCCGTTCCGTTCGGCGATTGGAAATCGGCGCTCCTGTCCGCCGGCTGGAAACCCGCCGCGTGCGGATGCTACCATTTGCCCCGATTTTTCCGCTTTTCGAATCAGAACCGAGGGGGGTAGAGAGGCATGAATAGCTACGTGACCGAGTTCATAGGGGCATTCTTCCTGGTGCTGGTCATCGGCTTGGCATCCGGAGACCTGGCGCCGTTGGCCATCGGCGGCACGCTGATGATCATGGTCTACATGGGAGGCCACGTTTCGGGGGCCCACTACAATCCGGCCGTTTCCATCGCCTGCCTGGTCCGAGGCGCTCTGGACGGAATTACCACGGGAATCTACATCGTGAGCCAGATCCTGGGAGCCCTGGCAGGAGCCTGCGCAGCCACCTTCCTGAGCGGCCAAGCGACCACGGTGGCCCCCGGCGACGGTGTCAGCGCCACCAATGCGCTCCTGGCCGAATTCCTCCTGACCTTCGCCCTGGCCTCGGTGGTCCTGAACGTCGCCACCTCCAAGGACCACCCGAACAACTCCTTCTACGGACTGGCCATCGGATTCACCATCTTCGTCGGCGCCGTTTCCGTGGGTCCCATCTCGGGAGGGGCCTTCAACCCGGCGGTGGCGCTGGGCCACAACATCGTCTCCGGCTCATTGGGGAACATCTGGATCTACCTGCTGGGACCTGTCGCCGGCGGCGTCGCGGCCTCACTGGTCTTTAAAGTCACGAACCCTGACGAGTTCGCCTAGTCGCTTCCACGACGACGCGACGGCACAGCGAGACACCGGTCGAGACGGAACTCAACGCATCGGCCGCTACAGCTTTTCAGCCCGCGTCGTTCTGGATTCGAGGGCAACCACATCGCTGGAACGCTGTCCCGAGTCAGCCCGCAACAGTGGTCAGCAATATACGGTCACGCCCGCCGAAAGCGCATCAAGAGCGGAAGACGAAAAGTCGCGATCATGAGTCACCAGCGCGATGCTGGAGGTCTCCAGAGCCGTTGCCATCTGAACCGCGTCAGGCAGGCGCAGGCGTGAACGCGCTCTGATCTGCGCCGCCCGATGGGCAATCGAGGCGTTCAAATCCACAACTCGCCAAGTCGGCGGCGACGTCAAGGCGGTCCGGTACTTCTCCGCCAACGCCGAATCGCCGGCGCGTAGCGGTCCGGCCAGCACCTCGAGAAGTGTAACTGTGGAGATCACCAACTCGTAGTGCTGAGCTTCAGCCCGCTCGAAAAGGGGCGCATAGCGAGATGCGAAAACGGCGTGATCTTCAAGCAGATAGATAATGGGCGCGCTATCCACGACGATTCGGCCGCGCGGTGGCAGGTCGCCGACATCCATCACCATTCGCTACGCAGCCTGTCGACGAAGATTCATGTGACGCAGACGAGTCGACAACCTCAGGCTTCGAGAACGGGCGCTGCCGGCCGCAGGTTGCCATGACCGGCCACGACAAGCCCTCGAAGGGAACGGAACTTCCCGCACCATCACCGCCATCCCACCGCCCAAGACTCGCCAATCTTAGATCCGACTCGTGTCATATTCGCCGGGAGAGAGAGGCCCCCGTTCGAAGACACGTTCCAGGAAATCCCTCCTGGCCCGACCACGGCGCCTGCGGATTGAACCGTGACCACCCCGACCACAACTGGTGACATCCAGCGCAACGGCATGCTCGCCACCGTCCGTAACCGGGTCGGTGTGATCGCGTCCGTCGAACCGTTCGACGGCGACAACGGCCGCATCCACCTCGTTCATTTGGAGTACCAGGACGACCACGCCCCAGGGGAGGAGCGCCTGCTGTGGGAACTGGAGCCCAAGCGGAATCTCCTGGAACCGACCGACTTGCCGGATCCGGCTCGGGCGGACGCCATGAGCCCGGAAGATTTCGACGCGCTCCTTCGCGCCGCGCGCTGGACGGCGCTCTCGCCCTACGTCGACCCGAGCGGCGAAGGCATTTCCAGCCGCCAGCCGGTGGCGAGTCCGTTCCACGGCAGCGTGCGCGTCGAGGACTACCAGCTTGTCCCCCTTTGAAGGCGCTCCGCATGCCGCGCGTCAACCTATTATTGGCCGACGACGTCGGTCTCGGCAAGACCATCGAGGCCGGGTTGATCCTCACCGAGTTGCTGCTGCGCCGCCGCATCCAGAGGATCCTGGTCCTGACCCCGGCCTCGCTGCGCCGGCAATGGCAGGAAGAACTCTGGGAAAAGTTTTCGCTTCGGTTCGCGGTCGTGGACCGTCCGGAGACCGAGCGCCTGCGCCGCCGCCTGGGCATGGACGCCAATCCGTGGCGTTCGTTCAGCCGTATCGTCGCTTCCTATCACTACCTGCGCCAACCCGACGTGCAGGAGCAGTTCCTGTCGGCCTGCCGCACGCCGCCGGGCTCGCCGCATCTTCCCTGGGACCTGCTGATCGTCGACGAGTGCCATAACCTGATGCCCTCCCCGTTCGGCGAAGACAGCGGGCTCTGCAAGATGCTCCGGCTGGTGGCGCCGCGGTTCGAGCACCGGTTGTTCCTCTCCGCGACGCCGCACAACGGCCACACCCGTTCCTTCACCGGCCTGCTGGAGATGCTGGACCCGGTCCGCTTCACTTGCACCAGCGAGATGACTCCCGCCATGCGCCGGCGTGTGGACGACGTGGTGGTCCGCCGTCTGAAACGGGACATCAACGCCAAGAGCGCCTCTTCCCGATTCTGCACCCGTCATCCGCCGAAGGCCTTGACTCTCGACATCGACACGCGGGAAGCCCGGCTCTCCACCGCCTTCGATGCCTTTCGAAATGCGGTTCGCAGATTGGCGTCAAAGGGAACGAAACGGAGACGGCGCGCCGGGACCTTCGCGGTGGAGATCCTGGGCAAACGGCTGCTCTCCTGTCCCACCGCGTTCGCCGAGTCCTGGAACCGGGCAAGGCAGGGATTCTAGTGAACCAACTGCGCGAGACCTTTCACCGCTGGGTGCGAACGGTGGCGCTGCCCGTTCGAGACGGAGAGTTCGACGAACCGCTGTCTCATGCTTCCGCCTGGACGCTTCGCGGGGCGTGCGGGTCCGAGGATGCGATCGACCGGATTCTTGCCGGCGACGTCCTGGAAGAGATGCGCGCGGAACTGCGCCGATGGTTGCGCAACTACACGAACGAGTTGACCGAATGCTTTCGCCACCGGCTTCGAGCCGATGGAGAGGCGGCCCGCAAACGTGAGGATGACCGCTACCGGCAACGCCAGGGGGAGGTCTCGGCCCTTATCGAACGTTCGACGATGGCAAGACTCACACAGGAAATCGCCCGGCTTGAGACCAAGAAACGCCAAGGCCGGCTCTTCGACCCGGACGAACATCTCACGGAGATCGAGCAGTCCATCGAGGAACGAGCGGAGGAGCTCAATCGGCGCCGAGACCACTACGAGGAAATCCGCGGCCAACTGGGACGCGAACGCTCTCGCGTCCTGAATCACCTCCTGCCAGCCCGGTTCACTCTGGCAGGGAATGCACAGGTATTCCCCGTGGCGGTGGAAATTCGCCTTCCGGAGCATTGATTGCGTGATGGCCACGATCTTCCTCCGCTTGATTTACCTGGGTAATGCAAGTGACAATCTCGAGGCGCGCCTTCGAGGGTAAACGAGCATGAAAACTGTCGAGTCGAAGATAACGTCTCAAGGACAAGTCTCGGTGCCTGCTCATATTCGCCGGAAGCTGGGCTTGTCGCCGGGTTCGAGAATCGAGTGGTTCGAGCGGGGAAACGACGTGATCGTTCGCCGGGCGGCCAAATACTCGTCGCGGGACATTCATAAAGCTGTATTCGGCAAGGTCCCACATCGAAGGAGCCTTGACGACATGGATGAAGGCATCCGATCTCGAATGAGACGCAACTATGCGCGCCGTTGACACCAACGTTCTCGTTCGGTTGCTGGTCCGGTACGACCCGGAACAGGTCGACGCCGCCGAAACGTTCGTGGCGCGGGGGGCATGGACTTCTCTTCTGGTGCTCATGGAAACCGTCTGGGTGCTGGAGTCCGTTTATGGTTTGAGTCGCCGTCAGATCGGCATCGTCATCGGAATGCTCGTGGAGCACGACCGGATAACCTTGCAACATGAGGACGCGGTCCGGAGGGCGCACGCGGCGTTCGAGCGCCACCCATCGGTCGGATTCTCCGATTGCCTCATCGTGGAGGCGGCCCGCAAGGCGGGACACATTCCGGTGGGCACGTTCGATAAGGTTCTGTCCCGACTCGACGGTACGCACCGACTTTGACAGCAACACGCGGCTCCACTGGAGCGGTTCTCGTGAGGACAATGCGCCAAACCGGTGCTCCAGGTTTACCGGGGTGAGATCGCCTTCGCCACGGCGGATTGCTCCTGGATCCCAAACGCCTGGAGGCGGTCGCCCGAAGTACGCCCGGTCCTCTCGACGAACACACCGAGCGCCAGCTCCGCCAGCATGCGAGTTCCATGCTGGACGGGGACGGCGACCCCTCATCCTTCGCAACCTTCGTTCTGGAACGGGTCTGTGGTCTGGACCCATCGGCGGACGACTGGACGCGCGGCAGCCACGTCGCCCCCTCCTGGGGACGCCGCGCCGTCACCGGCGAGACCGTCAAACCCCGCCAGCTCTGGACGGGTCCCAACGGTGGAAGGTTGCCCGTCTTCCTGGACCGGAGCGGCAAGCGCCTCGGCATCGGCCGGAGCCGCCGCACCGTGAGCCAGGTCCTGGGCTGGTTGCGCGCCGGCAACGATCACCTGGCGCTGGTGACGAACGGCCGGCAGTGGAGGCTGTTGTTCGCCGGGCTCGACTTCGATGCCTGGTGCGAATGGGATCTGGAACTGTGGTTCGAGCATGGCGAACTCTCCCCGCAGGTGACGGCGCTCCGCACGCTGTTGAGCCCGGACCTCTGGACGCCTGAGAGCGAGGGTGCCGAAGCTCCGCTGCTGCAGGCGATTCGGGACACCCGCAAGGGACAGGCGGAACTCTCGGAAGTCCTGGGCGAGCGGGTCCGCGAGGCTGTGGAACTCCTGATCCAGGGCCACGGCGAGGCGCTCAAGGAGCGATGCGGCACCGTCGATCCCGCCGACATCTACCGCGCCGCCTGCCGGGTTGCGATGCGGCTCGTGGTGATCCTGTTCGCCGAGTCCCGGGAACTGCTGCCCCGCGACAACTCCCTCTATCACGAGAGCTACGGTCTGAACGGCCTCCTCGACCAACTCGAACGGGCGGCGACCCGCCCCGGCGCTCTCGCGCACAGCTTCGGTGGGTGGCCTCGCGTGCTGGCCCTCTTCGCGCTGGTGCGGGACGGGTCGCACCACCCCGACCTGCCGGTGACGGCGTATGGCGGGGACCTGTTCTCACCGGGACAGCCCGATGCGGCAGAGGGTCTCTCCCGTGCACTCTCCGTGTTCGAGAGCGCCTGCTTCGAGAGCGAAGTCCTGCCGGATGACGACGTCTACGAGATGCTGAAGCTTCTGACCCGGACCACGATCCGTATCCGTCAGGGCCGCGGCGGCACTCGAGCCGTGGTCCCTGTGGATTTTTCCGATCTCTCCTCCGCGTACATCGGCATCCTCTACGAGGGGCTTCTGGACTACGAGCTGAAGACGGCGCCCCCCGGCGACCCGGTGATTTTTCTCTCGGTCGGCGATCAACCGGCGCTCCCCCTCTCCCGGCTGGAGGCCATGGAGGACCGCGCCCTGAAGGCGTTGTTCGAAATCCTCAAGAAGGGCAGATCCACGGCCATGCCCGACGCATCCTCGGAACCGCATGAAGAGCGGCCTACGGAAGACGACACCCAAATTCGTGAAGCAGAGAACACGGACGGAGAGGTCACGGCCCGACCGGACCCAAGGCAAGAGAATCGTACCCGAGCGGAAACCTGGGCCCGGCGTGCGGCACTCGCCGCCGGCCTCGTCCGGAAGCGTCGTGGGCGGAACACACCCGAACGGCGGCTCGCATTCGAAAGCCGGCTCCGTGCGAAGGCGCGTCAGCTCGTGGGCCGCATCGTTCTCCCCGGCGAGTGGTACCTGGTGCGCTGGGGCGGCACCCGAAAGGGTTCCGGGAGTTTCTACACTCGACCGGGCCTCGCCGTTCCCACGGTGCAACGCACCTTGCGCCCCCTCGCCTACGACCCCCCGGTGGGCAAGGACGGAATCCCCGATCGGGATGCGGCGCCGGCAAGCTGGACACCGAAGCTCCCCGAACGAATCCTGGATCTCAAGATCTGCGACCCGGCTTGCGGGTCCGGGACCTTTCCGTTGGCCGCTTTGCGCTTCCTCACGGAGGCGCTGTACACCTCGCTCCAGCATCACGGCCGCATCGAACCGGAAGGGGAGCGTTCCCTGGTCCGGCTACTGGGCATCGATGGTGAGAAGCACCCGGACACCCCACAAGAGCCGCGCCTCGCCGACGAGCTGATTCCCTGCCCGCCGGACGACGACCGCTTCGAGTCGCGCCTCAAGGCGGTGTTGCGCCGACACGTGGTGGAACGGTGCCTCTACGCCGTGGACCTGGACCCCCTGGCGGTGGAGCTCTGCCGTCTCTTACTCTGGATCGAGACCATGGACCGCACCCTGCCGTTCGGGTTCCTCGACCACAAGATCAAGTGCGGAAACTCCCTGATCGGAGCGTGGTTCGACCAGTTCCGACACTATCCGGTGATGGCCTGGAAGAACCGGGAGGGAGGTGACAAGAACCACTCGAACGGTGTGCATTTTCGGAAGAATTCCCGAACTCAAGAGATCAGGAGTTTCCGCAACGACCGGCTCACCCCGGACCCTCAAGCATTTCCTTGAGGGCCGAAACCTGTTTCAGACGGACCGGCTCGAGGAATCCCTCACGGCACACGACGAGGCGTTCGCCGTCTTGGCGAAGATGCACGCCTTGCCGGTGCAGGACGCAGGGGAACGATCTCGCATCTATCGCGAGGACCTCCTGGGATCGCCGTCATGGCGCTCGCTCAAAAGGGCTATGGATCTCTGGTGCGGCTGCTGGTTCTGGCCGGCGCACGGGATCGAAGTCGCCCCGTTGCCGAGCACCTTCGCCGAGCCGTCGGAGGAGACGCGGGACGTGGCCCGTCAGATCGCGGCCGAGATGCGATTCTTTCATTGGGAATTGGAGTTCCCGGACGTATTTCGAGAACCGGGTTCGGGCTTCGATGCAATCCTCGGGAATCCGCCCTGGGACATCGCCAAACCCATCTCCAAAGAGTTCTTTTCCAACATCGATCCTCTCTATCGATCCTACGGCAAGCAGCAAGCGTTGCGGAGGCAGTCGAGTTACTTCGAAGACGCCTCTGTGGAGCGTGACTGGTTGGACTACAACGCTCGTTTTCGCGCCCAGTCCAACTACGCGAGCCATGCCGCAAGCCCGTTCGGAGACCCCGAAGAGAACGCCAAGAGCCAGCGTCGCTTCCTGGTGGTTCGGGGAAACAAGAACCAACAGCTTCACTCACGATGGAGGAGAGCCCGCGACCGCGCCACGGGTTTCGTCGATCCGTCCCATCCATTCCGCCATCAGGGCTCGGCGGATCTGAATCTGTACAAGCTCTTTCTGGAAGCCGCGTTGACGCAAACTCCGTCCAGAAGTCGCTATTCGACCCAGGCACGGCGACGAAGACTTCCCGTCGCGCCCGAAAAAAGGCCAGACTCTCATGATCGACGACAGGCTCAAAGAGTTGTGGCCACGACTTCAAAGTAAGAAACCACACCTGCCGCATTTCCTCGATGAGGTTCGCCTGTCGGGAATCAGGGGCATCCGGAGTCTCAAGGTGCCCTTCGACTACCCAGTGAGCGTCATTGCCGGCGGCAACGCCAGTGGCAAGTCCACCGTGCTTTTCGCCACGGCCAGCGCATACAAGGTTCCAGGGGGCCGGCGTGAAAGATTTCGTACCCTCCACTCTCTTCCCCGACTACCGTCCCCGGCACGGCGGCCGCGAAGACGAACGACAACCGAACACCATCGAGTTCGAGTACTCGACTCCCAACGGCCGACGTTCCATGCGCTGGCGGCGGGTCAAGGGCTGGAATCGAAGCTTCTTCGGCCGCAAGGGCGCTGTGCAACCCGAACGCCCCGTTTACCTGCGCACCCTGACCAACCTCAGCAATCCGTCGGAGGTGCGCGGGGTGCTTCGGATGTCTCATCTGAAGGATGCACCCGAGGAGACATCGCTGACGGCCTCCCAGATCAACTTCGCAAAGCAGATGCTGCCGTTCAGCTACTCCGATGTCGTCCATCTGTCCAGCGGGGAAAAAGAGTCTCCCTGTTCGCGGAGCAGGAGACGGGAGCCTCTTATTCCGAACTGCACATGGCGGCGGGAGAACGCGCCATCCTGCGGTTGTCTCTGGAAATCGCGCAACTGAGGGACGCGCTCGTCCTGATCGACGAAGTCGAAGCCGGCCTGCACCCGTGGGTGCAACAGCTTCTCATGCTCCAATTGCAACAGCTTGCTCTCCGCAACGATCTGCAGGTCATCGTCACTTCCCACAGCCCGGTAGTGCTCGACTCAGTGCCGGGCAATGGACGGATCTTCCTCGAGCGCGTTCAGGAAGTTCGGCTTGCTGGACAATTTCGTGTTCGTCCTTGACGGTGATCAGCAAAAGAGCGACGTGGCTCGGAAAATACGCGAGAGCGCCGACAGAATCCGTGTCCCAATCTTGTATCTACCCGGTAAACATGCTCCGGAAATCTGGATCTGAAGACGTTTGAAAGAGGCGCCCCACGTTTATGCCCAAGAGCTGGGAATCGACTCGGAGAGCCTGGCCAGAGAAATCCGGCGCTTGGATGCACTTTACAGCACCGCGACCGATACCGAATCTGCAATCGCCAAGACCAGGCTCCACAACTTGGCGGATGCACAAAACCGGGCCGGTCCCGAAGTCTGCCGCTTGATCGCCCGGATCGAAGCTGCCGACGAAACGAGCGACCTCCAGCCTTTCCTGGAAAACCTGAAGGATCACTTGTCCAAATGGCGCACCGATTGAGCCGATGGCCCTCCTGCCGACAACAAGCGTCCCCCGATTCCACAATCGTAACGACTTGTGCCATAGCTTGGCGCCACCTGTTGACTGATCGATGCCGACCTCATTCCGGACGACTTGGAGAGTAGATCGATGTTCGACACGAGGGACCAGATTCTGGACCAACTTCGTGCCGATGCAGACGGCCGGGCCGAGTTCAAGGAGGTGCGATTCGGTGATCGAGGGGTCCTATCTCCCAACACCGAAGATCTGGCCGGCGAGTTGGCGGCGTTCGCGAACGCCGAGGGCGGCGTCGTATTCCTTGGCGTTGATGATTCGGGTGCAGTGACCGGGATTCCGTTGGCGAAAATGAACGTCGTCGAGCACTGGCTCCTCAACGCCGCGACCCACCACTGCGATCTGCCGATCCGGCCGCTGGTCCGCAAGGCGGTGCTGCCAGGCGATGGTGCGAAAGATGAGCGGATCGTCTTGGTGAAGGTTGCCCGGGGGCCTCTATGTTCACCGAACTTCGGGTGGCCGTTACTACACGCGGGTCGGGTCCACGAAACGGGATCTGGCGCCCTCGGAACTGGCCCGGTTCTTCCGGCAGCGCGGCCGGGAGTACGTATTCGACGAACAGCTCGTGCTTTCCGCGACCGTGGGAGATCTTAGCCGAAATCGACTCGAAGCATTTTTCGGGCGGTCGCCGATCATCCCCTGGCTCGACCTGCTGCGCAATACGCGAGTCGCTTCCCGCGACGAGGATGGGGTGGACAGACCGACCGTTGCCGGCTTGCTCGTCTTCGCAACGGAGCCGACCGAGTTTCTTGCCTCTGGATCCATCGAAGCCGCGTGCTACCACGGAACTCGCCTGTCGTCGGAGGATCTGATCCACGCGGAGCGGTTGGCCGGTCCCGTATCCGATCAGATCGACGCCGGAATCGCCTTCGTCGCCCGCTTCATGCAGACCGGAGTCTCTGCCGGCACCGGCAGCCGGTACGACATTGACGTCGTCGACGAAGCCATCGTCAACGCGGTCACCCATCGAGACTACGCCATCGCCGGCTCCAAGATCCGACTCTTCCTGTTCGCTGACCGGCTGGAACTGTACAGCCCGGGCAAGCTGCCCAATACCATTACGCTCCAGGACATGCCCTACCGCACATTCACCCGCAACCAACTCCTGGGCAGCTTCCTGTCCAGGATCCGGAGCAAGCGCACGGGACAGGTATTCCTGGAATCGCGAGGCGAGGGCGTGCGGAAGATCCTCAAGGACGGCGAAGCGCACTCGGGGCGCCGCCCGAAATACGAGCTATTCGGGGACGAGCTTCGACTGACGCTGTGGGCAAAGGACCCCGAGCCCATCGGCTGACTTCGATCGTGTAGAAGGGGACATTCACTTTCTTGCGCCGTCAGGACCACTGCACCGGGGACCGGAGGAAAACCGTGAGAAAGAAGAGTGGCAGGGGAAGCGGCGGTTTTCTTGCACCCGATTCCGGGGGGAGTGTGGGGGACAAGGATGTCCCCGTCCTGGGCGTCCCGATGTTTTTCTCCGGAGCGACCTCCGACCGTTGCTGGACGACCTGAAGGATCACCTGTCCAACTGGCGCGCCGATTGAACAGATCGATTCTGCCGAGGCGAACCCCGATACCACGCCGCGAACGCGAGCGTTCGCACCCGTCGAGCAACGCTGCGAACAGAGGCGGGAAACCAGGCCAACTCGCGATCAGAAGGGTCCCGGGATTGCGCCGATCGTGCGTGAACGCCGCGTAGACGCGCCGCTTTGACCCGCACTCCGATGGGCTGACAGCGAACCCGCGGCACCAGTGTTCCGTCCGCTTCGAACGGATAGGTATCGGGTAGCCGGAGAGCGCGAACACCAACCTGGGAATGTGCGTCACAGACGACCTGCCGGCGCGGCAGGACGCAGCCCAGCAGAATCGGACCGGTGTCATCGCGAAGGTCTTCCGGTTCATATGGCCACTTGGCGATGAAAGCCCGAAGATTCAGGCGCGCCGTTATCATGCCTTCGTTCAGGTAGAGCACGGGGAAACTGTCCGGCGGGTTCCAGCGTCCACCTTGCTTCCCCGCGAAACTCGGAACCAGCGGATCGGTCCATGCCGGATCGGCGATACGCCACCAGACGTGGACATCCGGAACCGTTTCGCGCCGCAGTTCCTGGGTCACGCCTGCACTCGCTCGAACCGGAACATGTCGCGGCATGCCGCCACCAGCGCTCGCGTGTCACCCTGTGCCAGCAGGTTCACCAGGGACACACCACCAAGCGACGGGATCGGCCTGCGCACAACGGCCGGGATTCGATCGCGTTTGAGATAGTGCACGAGGAGGTCGGTGGCGGCCGCCAAGTCCGAGACTGCTCCAGCGCGCTCAGGGGGCACGCCCTGTCGCAGCCATTTGCCGACCGCCTGGCGGCTCACACCGAAGAGACGGGCCGCTCCGGCTTGGCTCAGATCCCATACCTCGAGGGTTCGCGCCAAGGACCCGACCGCGCGCCGGCGATCAAGGCTGTTGGCAAAAGCGTCGAGCCAGGCGCTTTCGTGCTCGTGCGCTCTGAATACCTGCTCGGCCGCCTCTTCCGGGCCGAGTCTGCAGATGGTTGCGACCGTTTTCATCCTTCAGTCTCCGATGGATCGCAACCATAGGTCAACCGCTACCGAATGTCAACGTGAGAGCCTGTCGACGCAGGTCCATCCCACGCCGAAAAGACCTGACGACTCGTCCCGCAGGGGCTGAAGTCTTCATTTTCTGCTGGCATACTTTCCGTCCCATGCGTCCCTCCGGCATTCCGGCGGCGACGACGTAGGCCGGTGGGTCCGAGAATCCCCGTGTCGAGTCCCCGGGAGATTCAGGATGTTCAATGGCAGGAAGGAACTGCTGGACAAGATTCGACTGCGAGAAGACTCCTACCTTGAAGTCAAGGAGGTGCGGTTTTCCGGTCATCGGGTCACCGCGCCACACTGCGACTCACTTGCCGACTCCATCGCCGCTTTCGCCAACACCCGCGGCGGCGGGCTCGTCCTGGGAATCGAGGCCAAGACGCATGACGTCGTCGGCATTCCTCTCGATCGTCTTGAAACGGTGACGGACTTCGTCCGCGAAGTGTGCATCGACTCGATCGACCCGCCCGTAGAGCCCCTTGTCGTCGAACATCTGCGACTGCCTGCGCCCACGGGTGAAGAGCTCGCCGTGGTCAAGATCGACGTGCCGCGCAGTCTGTTCGTCCACCGCAGTCCCGGAGGCTATCTGCACCGCGTGGCCAACGCCAAGCGGCGGATGTCCACGGAGTACCTCGCCCGACTGTTTCAACAACGCAGCCAGACTCGCCTGATCCGATTCGACGAGCAGGTCGTTCCGCGGGCGCGCTTGGACGATCTCTCCTCCCACCTCTGGAAGCGTTTTCGAACCGGTCAATCCGGAATTCCAGCCCATCGAACTGACGACCGAGGACGAGGATGCCGTGACAGTGGTGGCGGAGCTGGTCGAGGTCATCGGCTCGGGGCGACCCGGACAATGATGGAGAATCGGAGAAACCCATTTCCAGCTCCATCCAACACCGACCAAGACTCCTTGCGGTAGATAGAAAGGGCTCGAGAGGATATGGTCGATTCAACGTGGTATCGAACCCTTGCCAATGAGTCGGGGACATCATGATGGGCACTCTGGGACGCGACCAACTGCACGACGATCTCTTCGTGCGGCTAACGAGTGCTCTGGAGGGGCGCGAGGAGATCCTGGAAGCCTACCTCTTCGGGTCGCATGCCCGCGGTCAGGCGCAACCGCACAGCGACATTGACGTCGCCGTCTACATCGATGAGGCGTTGGCCGACGACGGCGCGTGGGGTTATCAGGCGCAGCTCACAACAGACCTCATGGTGGTTCGGGGTACGAACCACGTAGACGTCGTCGTGCTCAACCGGGCCTCCATTCTCTTGTACCACCGGGTTCTGCGCGACGGCGTCCGATTGCTCTCGCGGGACCTCCGGGCGACCACCATCCGTGCGGGTCAAGCGCTGTCGCGCTACTTCGATTTCCTGCCCCAACTGGACAAGATGGACCGCGCGCGGCGGCACGCCGCCGACCTCGCCAGCGAGGACCGGCGGTGACTCCGGGCCGTGCGGACCGCCGTGCCGTCCAGAGACGGCTCATCGCGCTACGGCGGACCGACGACGTCCTGCGCCGGTTCGCCGGATGCACGCCGCAGGAGCTTCGCGCCGATATCGACCGCCGCTGGGCCATTGAACACGGGCTTCAACTAGCCGCTCAAGCGGCCCTCGACATCGCGACTCATCTCGGTTCAGCCTTGGTCTTCGACCCGGTAACGTACGGATCGTCCGTCGACTGCCTGGTCGAGGCCGAGGTCCTGCCGCCGCGTTTCGGGGAACGGTTCCGGCGGATCGCCGGTTTCCGGAAGGTGCTTGTCCATGGGCACCTGGACGTCGACGTCGACCTGATCGCCGAGATCCTCTCCGGACAACTCGATGACTACAAGGAGTTCGCGGGGCACGTTGAACGGTGGTTCGCCGAGTCATCGAGTCCATGAATTGGCGTGATCTACGACGAGGACGGTCCCCGGAAACAGTGCTGAGCGTGCGACCGAACGGTACATCCGAGACAAAGTAAAGGAGAAGACGAATGAACTGGAAACTGATCATTGTCGGTGGACTGGCCTTCTGGCTGGTTACCAACATCTTGGGATTGGGTGTCACCGGCCCCATCATCCACAACTCAATCCTCGACCCGATGTACAGAGCAACCGAGACGCTGTGGATCGAACCCCTGCGGCAGGACCCACCCGATTTGGCGGCCGTCATTCCGCGTTGGATCGTCGTGTCACTGATCAGCAGTCTGGTCGTGGCCGGGCTTTACAGTTGTCTGCGCAAGGCTTTCGAGGGTCCCGGCTGGAGATGCGGGATGACGTGGGGGCTCTATATGGGCATTTTCTCTTTCGTCACTTTGTTGGGCTATTCGGGAGTGATCGCCCTGCCCATGACGATCGTGGTCTGGTGGGGCGTCGATGGCCTGGTTCTGTTCGTGTTGGGAGGAGCCGCCATGGGCTGGGCCGGGGAGAGGTTCGCGGAATAGCTGTGAACCATGCGTTCACCAATTCTACGATGCGATAGGCAGAACGCAGGAGGCGGGGTTTTCCAACTACCGAACTCCCCGTGGGGCATGAGGAAGCGGGCAGGATGAAGAATGGGAGATCAGGCGAACGGAAGAATGGGCGACTGGGAAATCGCCCCTCCGGAATCACGGTTGAATTGGAACCACCGGTAGCGTGGTAAAGATGCGGTTGCCGGTGTCCAGCTCCACTGCCACTCCCGTAAACATCCCCTCCCCGGGAGCCGTACATCGGACTGATCCCACGAAGTCCCTCGTGTCCGTTCGGGTGAACAACTCTTCGATGAACCCGGCATGCTGCCCGTTGCCGGCGAGATGGATGTCCACCGATTCCAGTGCGTCGCCCCCGCGCATCAGCCGGCAGCGAACCGCAGCCCGTTCCGCTTCCAGGTTCCGGATCGCCGCTGCCGTCCGGACCTCTCCCGCTTGCCGGCGCGCCGGAAACAGGGCGTCCGACGTGGGTTGGCTCGCACCCACCCCGGCCACGCCGACGCCGGGGATGCCGAAGCGCAGCACGCCTCCGAGGGGACCGTTCGCCACCACCCGCACCGATCCCGCCACCACCTCTCCCCGGCCATGCGTCGAAATCGTCAGTTCTCCCAGACGAGCCATCGGAGTCCGTACCGTCAGACCTCCGTCGTCTCGCACCAACAGTTCCTCACCGACGTCCACCATCGATTCGGGCTTCCGCAATTCTCCGCTCCGATCATAAAAGTAGATCACCGGCCGGGCCGTCGACGCGCTCACGTTTACCAGCACCAAGTCGGACGTGATCAGAGTTCCATCGCCGGAAATCCCGTTGGCGAAATGCGCAAAGTTGAGGATCATATCCTGGTCCTCGGAAACTTCCGGGTTCACCGGCACCACCGGCAGGGTGGTGAAGATCCGGCTTGCCGAATCCAGTTCCACCGCTACTCCCGTGAACGACTCGCCGGCCGGGACCGTACATCGCACCGACCCCACGAAGTCTTTCGTGTCGGACTCGGTGAACAGCTCTTCGATGAACTTGGCGTCCTGCCCGTTGGCGCTGAGTGGAATCTCCCCTTCTTCCAGCACCCTGCCGTTCTTCATCAACCGGCACTGCACCTCGACGGCCTCCGTCCCCAGGTTGTGGATGGCCGCTGCCGTGCGGATCCCTCCCTCCTGACGCCGCACCGGGAACAGGGCGTCCCTCGTGGGTTCGCTGGCGCCCACACCGGCCACCCCGATCCCGGGGATGTCAAAGCGCACCACGCCGCCGAGGGGTCCTTCCGAGACCACCCGCACTGATCCCGTCACCACCTCTCCCCGGCCGTGGGTCGAGATCGTCAGCTCGCCCAGAGGCGCCACCGCTTGTCCGGGAATCAGGCCGCCGTCCTCTTCCACCTCCAGTTCGTTCCCCACATCCACCACTGATTCCGCCTCGATTTGATCTCCCGCCCGGTCGAAAAAGTAGATGACGGGACGGATTTCTTCCTCACCGACGTTCACCAAGACCAAGTCGGAGGTGATCAGCACGTCATTGCCCGAATACCCGTTGCCGAAGTGGGCGAATTCCAGGATCACTTCCTCGGGCATGGGTGGTGCTTCGCCCATGGGCGTCGCTTCGGCCGGATCGGAGGGCGGACTCTGACCGACCTCGTTGACCGCCCTCACTTCGAACGCGTAGGTCCGGCCGTTGCTCAGTCCGGTCACCGTATGGATCAGGTCCGTGGATCTGGTGGAGATCCACTCTCCGGCCCGATCGATTCGGACCTCGTAGCCGGTGATGGCGGAGCGGCCATCGCTTTCGGGAGCTTCCCAGGTCAGCGTCACTTCGCCGTCCCTGGCCTCTGTCTGGAGGTTCAAGGGCGCCGTGGGCGCGGTTGGAGCAGGCGCGGGCGGTGGAGCCGGTCCTGGGCCCGGAGGCGGGGGCGGGGGAGGAGGTGGTGGAGGTGGCGGAGGTGGGGGCGGGGGCGCGGGTTCGTTGTCCTGGACCGTCACGTGGGCACTCCGGGTCGAGGTCGGTCCCAGCCGGGACTCGTCCCCAGGCTGCAGCCGGGCCGTGATCCTCCCGGCGGACTCGGCCACGTCGTCATCATCGGTCAGCACCGCCAACGTCGCCGTCTCCTGTTGGGCCTGGAACACCACTTCATCCGGAGGTTCGTATGACCCTGACGTCTCGATCACCGACCCTCTTTCGGTGACCTCGACGTTCACCGTCAGTGAAGCCTCCGCAGGGGGTCCCCGCGTCAATGTGAACTCCACCGTCGTTCCTTCCGTCACCGTCTCCGCGCCTTTCTTGGCCTGGATCGTCACCAGCGGCGGATCGGCCCGTTGATTCGTCAACGCCTCTCCGGAGTTCCCCACCTCGTCCTGGATCGGGTTGAGTCCCGGCGTATAGTCCACCCTCACTGTCTCCCCTGCCGCCACCGCTGAGGCCAAGGTCAAGATCACGCTGTTTCCTCTCACCCGAACCTGGTTGACCGTTCGATCGTTCCCCTTCACCGTCACCGCGAAGTCGTTGCTTGACGGCACGGAGCCCTCATCCAACGGTTCGTCGTAGTTCAGCGCCACCCGCGAACCGTGCACCGTCACGCTCTCCAGATCCGGTTCCGCCCCATCCACCTTGTGGTCCGATTGCGCCTCTACCGCCTCGTAGCTGCGCCCCGCCGCATTGTCCGCCAGATCCAGGATCTTTCCCCCGTTGAGTGCGATGCTTCCCCGAGGGACACTCACCCCATCCTCGTCCTCGTCCCCCTTCTCCACCGTGTAGACGAACACCACCACCGCTCGCGCGGGACCCGTGCTGGCGCTGGCCCGCTTCCTCCGGTTCCCTACCAGAAGATTCAGCGTCGGCGTCCCCCGCACCGTGTCCACCGTCACCGGCTCGTCGTAGCGCACCGTGACCGAGATCAGGTCTCCGATGGCGTACGTCTCGTCCGTCCCCGGGTCGGAGCTGATCTCGATCCTTTCGATCGACGGCGCCGTCGTGTCCGGCGTCCGGTTGTCCACGAACTCGTCCCGGAAACCGTCCGCGTCGTTCCCCACCCGGTCCTGGATCGGATTCGATCGCGGCTCGTAACTCACCCGGATCCCTGTCTCTGCGTGTTCCGCCGCTGGACTCATCGTGAGCCGAACCTCACTCCCGCTCACCTGAACCCCGGTCACGGTTCGCGCCTCGTTGCCCCCGTCTACGGTGAAGTCACCCGTCGCCGGCCGGGAGGACGTATTCAGGGGTTCGTTATAAGTCAGCGTCAGCGTCGCCCCGTTCACCACCACCGGGTCCGTATCGGCCAGGACCGGGGCCACCGCGTCCACCTGGTGGCTCGAACTGGCCGCCACGGCATCATGGCCCAAGGTAGCGTCATTGCCGGCTCCGTCCCGGATCGTCCCTCCGGCTCGCGACAGGCGGTTCGCCTCGAGACTCACCCCGTCCTCGTCGACATCGTCCGTGACCACGCGGTACGTGAACTTCACAGCCCGGTTCGAGACACTTCGGTATTCCGCCATGCGATTCCGGCCGCCCACGTTCAGCGTTACTTCGGGCGTCCCGGTCACTACCACCGTCTCGGTGAACGTCACCGACACTTCGATGGTGTCGTCCATCCCGTAGGTTCGACCCGACCCCGCACTCGACGTGATCCTCACCGTCGCCACCGTCGGCCCCGTCGTGTCTCCCGTCTTGTTCGCGACGCTTCTATTGCTCAAACGGTCCGCGTCGTTGCCGGCCGTGTCCTGGATCGGATTCGATCCCGTCTCGTAGTTCACCCGGAGGCCGCTCTCTCCGTCCGTGACTGCCGAACTCAGCGTCAGGGATACGGCGCTTCCATTCACTTGGACTCCCGTCACCGTCCGGGTCTCACTCCCTCCCGTCACCGTGAAGTCGTCCGTCGCCGGCGTCGAAAAGGAATCCAAAGGCTCGCCGTAAGCCAGCGTCAGCGTCGTCCCGTTGGCCACCGCCCCGGCGGAAGTTGCCAGCACCGGCTTGATCCCGTCCACTTGGTGCCGGGTATCGGCGGCGACCGGCGCGTGATTCAGCACGGCGTTGTTCCGGGCGCCGTCGCGGATGGTTCCCCCGGACAGGCGGTTGGCATCGAGGCTCACCCCGTACGGGGCCGTGTCACCCGAGGCTACCTTGTACTCGAACCTCACGGCTGATCCTGTGACGTCCCGGTATTTGGCCGTCCGGCTCCGGCCCCCCACGTTCAACGTCAGACGCGGCGTCCCCGTCACCACCACCGTCTCGTTGAACCTCACCGTCACTTCGATCGTCTCGCCGGCCGCGTAGGTCGCATCCGACCCCGCATTCGAAGTGATCCGTACCGTCTGCAACACCGGTCCCGTCGTGTCTCCCGTGTGGTTGGTGACCGGTTGGTCGGTCAACTCAGCCGCGGCGTTGCCCACCACGTCGCGGATCGGATTCGACCCCGGCCGATAGTTCAAACTGAGGCCGTTCTCTCCGTCCTGCACCGCCGGGCTCAAGGTCAGGAAGACGGCGTTCCCCCTCACCTGGACTCGAGTGACCGTTCGCGTCTCGTTCCCTCCGGTCACGCTGAAGGCACTCGCCGCCGGCCTTGGGGACGACTTCAGCGGCTCGCTGTAGGCCAGCGTCAGCGTCGTCCCGTTCGCCACCGCCCCGTCCGTTGCGGCCAGCATCGGGGCCACTCCATCCACCTTGTGCCGTGAATCGGCCGCCACTGCTGCATGGGTCAACGTCGCGTCGTTCCGGGCCCCGTCGCGGACCGTTCCGCTTCCGCGCGACAGGCTGTCGGCGTCGATACTCACGCCGTCCCGGTCCCGGTCACCGTCGGCCACCTGGTACTCGAACTTCACGGCGGAGCCCGAGATGCTCAGGTACTCCGCCGTTCGGTTCTGTCCGCCCAAGTTCAAGGTCATTTCGGGCGTCCCCGTCACGACTACCGTCTCGTTGAAGGTCACGGTCACCTCGATGGAATCGTCTATCCCGTAGGTCCGATCCGATCCCGCGCTCGAGGTGATTCTCATCGTCTGCACCGTCGGTCCCGTCGTGTCCCCCGTGACGTTGGTGACCGGCCGGTTGCTCAAGCGGTCCGCGTCGTTCCCCGCCGTGTCCTGGATCGGAGTCGCTCCCGTTCCCGTCGGAATCGTGTAGCTCACCCGGAGGCCCGTCTCTTCGTGTTCCACCGCCGGATCCACGGTCAGCTCCACCGCGCTCCCGCTCACCCGGACTCCGGTGACGGTGCGAGTATGGTTGCCTCCCATAACCGTGAAGGCATCGACCGGCGGTATCGAAAACCGGTCCAGCTCCTCGCTGTAGGCCAGCGTCAGTGTCGCCCCGCTCACCACCGCGGAAGAAAACGTCGGAGTCGTATCATCCACATCCTCAAGCCGGACGATGAAGTCCGCTTCCACCGGATTGGCCCCGTCGCTCACCCGGACCCTGACCTCGTAGTCTCCGTCTTGGTTGGCGTCGTCCGGACTCTCGTAGTCCTTCGCCGCCTTGAACGAGAGTTCGCCGTCGGACGCCAGCGTGAATCTGTTCCTGTCCGCACCTCCAGCGATCTCCCACTCCAGGTCCCCCACCCGGCCATCCGCGTCCGTCGCCACCAGCGTCGCCACCTTTGTTTCGTTCTCCGCCACGAGAAGTGGGGAGGTCGTCGTGACCACCGGTGCGGCGTCATCATCGGTGATGGTGATCGTCTGCTGCGTGCCGACTGTGTCACGACCGTGAGTGGCCGTGATCAGAATCTTCTCTGTTCGTCTGACCCGCATCGATCGTCAGCGTCTTGTTTGCACTCAACCTGAAATCCCCTGCCACAGCAGGACTCACCGGCGTCGCTGCAACGACCACCGTCGTCGTTTCACTCGAGGTACGACTCAGCCTCGCCGTTATTGTGCCGGACCCTCCGTTCTCGCGGATCGAGGCCGGCGTCAGCACCAAATGCGCCACCCACGTGATCCGCACCGGCTGGGCCGTCACCGCCTGGGAAATCTTCCCGGGCCCGTGGCCGTCCGTGTAGGTGGCTGTGACACGCAGATAGGAGCCCACATCGCCCGCCACCGGCGTATATCTCTCTGATGCCTCCCCTGCAATGACGGTCCAGTCACTCCGGTTATTGGAACGCGCCCACTGCCAAGTGATACCGCTGGGTCGGCCGTCAGGGTCGCTCAACATGGCCGTCAGTTCCTGATCCACGTCCGCCCGCCCTGAAAGCGTCACGGTGCCCGCTTCGTCAACGTTCGTCACCGCGATGGTCAACGCGATGCCGTCACTCAGGTCGTACGGGTCGGAGGCGGTAACGATGACCTCGTACGAACGCCTTGCCTCATAGTCGAATGCCACATTGGCACGCACCTGGCCGACGGCGCCACCGGCGATGCTGAAGGCCGCGGCGTCAGGGCCGCTCAGGGCGTAGGTGAGCGGGTCACCGTCCGGATCGATAGCCGTCACCGTGGCAATGACTGTTGCGGAACTGCTGTTCTCGGCCACCTGTAGCGTCTGGTTTTCGGCCGGGAACGCAGGCGGTTGGCTGGGAACGACCCTGAGTATCCAGTCCTTGCCATCGCCGTTCGAGGTGGTGAGGTACAACGCGCCGTCGGGGCCGAGCATGGGGGTCCGGAGCCGACCGTATTTATCGTCGAGTTCGGGCACTACGACCTCACTGACGAGGTCGCCGTCGCCCGTAAACTCGAAGACGCGTAGCGATCTGTTCTTCAGCGTGGCCACTGCCAGCCGCCCCTCCCACTCGTCCCAGTCGTCACCCTCCAGGAAGATGCCGCCGCTGGTGGCCAGGGTCTCGTTTCCAGAAGACCACTTGGCCTCGATGGCATTGGGAAATTCCACGAGGTCGGTCATGGGGGAGCGATCGTCGTAGAGAAAACAAACTCGTCATCGGGCCCCGGGTCCCAGCCGTAGTTGCCGCCTGCGGAGAGCAGGTTGATCTCGTCGTCCTTGTACGGCCCGTGTTCCACCGACCACATCCGGCCCGTGCCTGGGTGAAGGGCCAAACCCTGCGGATTGCGATGGCCATAGGTGTAGATGAGTGATGGAGCGAACGGGTTTGTCGTCGCCGCGGCGCCCGTGACTGCGTCGACCCGGAGGATCTTTCCGGCTAGCGATGTCAGATCCTGCGCGGCGGTCCCGATCGACGCATCGCCGGTCGCTATCCACAGGTAGCCCCCGGGGCCAAAGCGCAATCGGCAGCCGCCGTGCTCGCGGTCGGCGGGGATATTTCCGACGAGGGGGGCGTTGACCCGGGTGGCCGTGGTCTAGGCGGCGTCGACGGTCCAGGCGATCACATGGACTTCGCGGCCGGCGCGGCCCTGGCAGGTGTAGAACCGCCGGTTGGAGGTGAAATCGGGATCTACGACAATTGCCATAAGCCCGGTGTTTCTCTCGACGTAGAGGTCGCTGAGATCAGCGGTGACGGTCCGGACCTTGCCGTTGGTGAGACGACTGCTCAGCACGCCGCCCCGCTCGGTGAACAGCATAGTCCCGTCTGGCGTAAAGGCGAGATCCCAGGGAATGGTCAGGCCGGAGACGAGATCAACGACCGAGATATCCGGAGTCGGCTCCCGGTCCCCGACCACATTGTCCGAGATAACGTCCGCGGCCTTGCCGGAGCCCTCGCCGTCCGTGTAGGTCGCCGTGACCCGGAGGTACATCCCGATGTAGCGGTCGAATGGCGTGAAGTTGTCCTCAGGGCCAGCTATAGGAAGCCAGGTGTTCTTGTCCGAAGACACATCCCATTTCCAGGTCACGAATGCCGCGATGCCGTCAGGGTCGCTCAGCCTTGCCCTGAGCACGGCTCCTACCCGGAGCCGCTCCGGAATGAGGAATACTGTGCCATCCTCATCCACGTTGGTGACGAGGATGGTCACGTCAATGTCGTCATCAATCAAGGTGTCGGTGTTGCCTTCCCAGGACTATCCCACGCTCTGACATTGCCGTGAATTGAGTTGATTTTCGAGATCAGGGCGCGCTGCTGTCGGGCTGGGCGTTGGGTCGGTCCGAATGGGGGCGCCACCATGGGGGCCGTCAGGGCCCTGATCTGCTGCCGCTGAGGGTCCCGAGCGGCCCGGTCGGGCTGCGGACGAGTAGAAGTTCCGTCTCAGGGACGGCGGGAGGGATCGGATCGTCGCCGTGTGGGGATGGGAGTTGGGCCGGTGCTCACGGAGACAGCAGCGCGGTGAAGGCGTCCTGGCGTTGGAGTGCGAAGTGGCGAGTGGCGGAGGCGAAGCTGTCAAACGAAGTCTGGTGAATGATGATCGCGATCGCGAGGTTGGTGCAGGTCGCATTGTTCGCCGGCGCGAATCGGGTGCGGGCGAGACAGTCGTCTTCGGCAAAGAGGGTGTCCCGGAGGTTGTGATTGACTTCGACCGCCCAGTGGCCGCGGTTGTCGGCAAGGAGTTGGCGGGGGGACGCGCGGTAAGCCGGCGCCGAGGTGATGCCGTAGACCTGCTCGCGGCTGGTTTTTCCGGTTCCGTCTTGCCGGGCGTCGGTGCGCCGGCGTGTGATGCGGAAGATCTGGGCGACGTGGGGGTAGTTCAGGAGGCCCTCCAGAGGAGTCATGACCTGGATGGAGCGCTGCTCGATGCGCCCATGGGCCAGGTCGGTCTCTTCCTGGAAAGACCCGGTCGCGTCCCGGTTCCAGTCGATGGTCGAGAGCAGCTCGTGGGTCTCGGGGGCGTTTTCCTTGACCGTCATGAGGTAGTCGGCCCCGTGGGTTTCGACGATGACGCGCGCGGTCTCGCGGGTGGTGTGCAAGGCGTCGACGGTGAGGACGCGGCCCGCAACGTCGACCTGTTCGAGCAGAGCGCGCACGGCGGCGATCTCTCCGCCCTCTTCATTGAAGCTGAGGGTGGCGAGGGGCAATCGGGTGGTGTGCTCGACCAGGGTGGCGGTCTCGAAGTGCCCGTCTCCGTTGCGGTTGGCGCCGCGAATCCGCTTGCCGTCCACCGCAATCGCGCGGCCCAATTGCAGTCTCGGCATCGAGAACCGCCGGAGCACGGCCTCGATCTGGTCCGGATCCACCGAGGAGATCACACGGTGCAGGGTGGACTTGGAGACCGGAACGTAGCGGGCGGTCCGGGGGTTCTTCCAGGCGCCGATCGCCTCGAGTTCCGGCTGCGAGAGCTTCTGCGCATACTCGGCGGCGGCCACCGGTCCGCGCAGGTTCGCCAGCCGGGCGAGAAGGTAGACCGTGAGCACCGAGGCCACGGAATGCTTGCGACCCTGGGCGCGCCGGAAATCCTTGAGCTCGGCCAACTCCTGAACCAGCGAGCGCAACTCGCTCGCGCCCTTCCGGGTCGGACCCTTGGGCTCCCACTTCGAGGTCAGCGGGCGAGGGTCGCGCAGACGACGGCAGGCGTTGCGCCGCAACGGGGACACGTACAGCTGCTTCGGCTGGCCGTGAGGATCGGTATAGCGACCGTTGTGACGCGCAAAACCCCGCGTGTCGCCGAGATAACGCCAGTTGGAAGCGCGGTAGAGGGCGCCGTCGAAGCGGGCGGGGTCGACGAAACTCTCGGCGATCAGCACCGGGTGTCCATAGTGCGCCTGCCAATCGTCGCCGAGACGCCGCAGCATCCGGGCCAGCGTCCAGGAGCCGAGACCCGGGAAGACGCCCTTGGAGGCGAGAATCACGAATCGTGTGTTGTTTGCGATCAGATGCAGACGCCGGTACTGCAGGTCGGGCTTCCAACCGATCCAGCGGTCCCGATGCCGGCACTTGAAGGCGCCCGACTGCCAGCCGGCGAGCGCCAGCCACTTCCCGCGCCATTCGACGACGTAGCGCAGACCGCGACCGGCAAACCGTTTGAAGCCGAGGTAATGGTGTTGGTGAACCCGTCGGTCCCACTTCACCCGCTCGTCGGGGCGGGCCAGTCGCACCTGGGCATCGTTGAGGAAAAACCCTTCCGGGGTTTCCTTGAAGATCACTTCGTCGTCTGCTGGAGCGCTCATACCCCCAGGATGAAGCCTGGGGCGAAAAAAAGCCAGCGGAGAATGCAAACCTCTGCGGTTGTTGGGGCGAATCGTCAGATATTCCTAGCGTGGGATGGCCCTGGTTGCCTTCCGCGTCCTTGCCGTCGCTGACCGAGATCGTGACGGTGTAGGTGCTCTTGTCCTCGTAGTCGAGGGCGGCTTTCGTCCGCAGTTGGCCGGTTAAGGCGACGATATCGAAGGAATCCGCATCGTCGCCGTCCAATGTGTAGGTCAGCGCGTCGCCCTCAGGATCCAAGGCCACCACGGGGGAGGCAATGTTGGTACCAGGGTGGGTGTTCTCGTCCACACTCCGGACTCCGGTCTCGCTGGGCGGGAACGCTGGAGCCGCATTCCCGCTCTGCCCCTGCACGCGTTTTGCCGTCAGGGTGACGAAAAGGGCAAAACATGCCAAGGCGAAGGGGATGATGGCATGGTGGACTCTATGGCGCGTGCCGAGCGATCGTAGTCCCCGGCATCTGGAAACCACGCCGACTTCTGAATTCTTCCAAGGGTCTTGACTCATTTTTTGCGTCCGGGAGGCACACAACGCGGGGAATCAACGGACGCAAATACGAGGTCGGAGGCGGGGCTATCGGCGGTCGGAGGCGGCGCTATTGGCGGTCCGAGGGTACGCGCTTGTGATTTCTACGATAACCTTGGCGTCTGCCTTAGCCCGAATTTCTCACCGGGCCGTTGAAGGTATGATGAAAAAGTCTTCATCCTTAGGCATTTAGCCATTTCTTGTCGAAGTGTCCCGGGCACAAACTGTGCTGGGCGCGCCCTCGCTGATCTTTTCGCCTTCAGCTCGCGCATGCTCCCTCAATCGTAGTCCCTGCTGCGCCTTCGGTCGAGAGCACGCGCTGAAGGCGAAAATCCTGCGCGATCTTCGCGTCCCCCGGTGAGAAATTCTGGCTAGAAGCCTGCGCCGCAGAAAATAGCGATCCGACCATCATAGGAGCATAGACGACGGAGGCGCCGGATGGCAACGACGCTTCGCCCCTACCACCCGAAGCAGAATTGGCGTCCCCGTTCCTGTCCATCCATCGCCCGGATCAACGGCATCGCGCCCTGATCTCCGAAACGAACCTCAATCCACGGCAATGTCAAAGCGTGGGATAGTCCTGGGGTTCCGGGGCGGGATCGACTGGCATCTTTTCCCAACAGGTCATCTTTCGACCGGCACGACTGGCAGGGTGGTGAAAATTCGGTTTCCGGTGTCCAGCTCCACCGCTACTCCGGTGAACATTCCTTCTCCGAGAGCCGTGCATCGTACCGATCCCACGAAGTCCGTCGTATCCGTCCTCGTGAACATCTCATCGATGAACCGGGCCCGCTGTCCGTTGCCGTTGAGTGGGATGTCCACCCATTCCAGTGCCTCTCCCCCGCTCATCAACCAGCAGCGAACCGTTGTCCGTCCTGCTTCCAGGTTCCGGATGGCCGCCGCCGTCCGGATCGCTCCCTGCTTGCGCCGCGCCGGGAACAGCGCGTCCGCCGTGGGTTCGCTCGCGCCCACCCCGGCCACGCCGACTCCGGGGATGTCAAAGCGCAGGACCCCGCCCAGCGGTCCGTTCGCCTCCACCTGCACCGATCCGGCTACAAGCTGTCCCCGCCCATGCGTCGAGATCGTCAGCTCCCCCAGGCGAGCGATCGGCGTTCGCACCGTCAGACTTCCGTCCCCTCGCACCACCAGATCGTCCCCGACCTCCACCATCGAGTCCGGCTCCAGCAGCTCGCCCCGCTGATCGTAAAAGTAGATGGCCGGCCGGGCCGTCGACGCCGCCACGTTCACCAGCACCAGGTCCGACGTGATCAGAGTCCCGTCGCCGGAAGTACCGTTGGCGAAGTGCGCGAACGTCAGGGTCGTTTCCCCGTCTTCAGTCCCCTCCGAGTCAATCGGCACCACCGGCAACGTGGTGAAGATCCCGTTGCCGTCATCCATCTCCACCGCCACTCCCGTGAATGACTTGCCCGTCGGGACCGTACAGCGCACCGATCCTACGAAGTCCGCCGTGTCCGTCTCCATGAACAGCTCTTCGATGAACCGGGCGTCCTGGCCGTTGGCTCCCAGGTCGATCGGTCTCTCTTCCAGCACCCGGCCGTCCTTCATCAACCGGCACTGCACGTCCACGCGCTCCGTTCCCAGGTTGTGGATGGCCGCCGCCGTGCGGATCCCTCCCGCCTGACGCCGCGCCGGGAACAGGGCGTCCCCGGTCGGTTCGCTGGCACCCACGCCGGCCACCCCGATCCCGGGGATGTCGAAGCGCACCACGCCGCCGAGGGGTCCGTTCGAAACCACCCGCACCGATCCCGTCACCACCTCTCCCCGCCCGTGCGTCGAGATGGTCAGCTCACCCAGCGGCGCCACCTCGGTCCGTGGCGACAGGCCTCCGTCCGCTTCCACTTCCAAAGCGTTTCCCACATCCACCACGGATTCGGCCTCGAGCAGATCTCCCGCTCGGTCGAAGAAATAGATGACGGGACGGATCTCCTCTGCACCGACGTTCACCAAGACCAAGTCGGAGGTGATCAGTACATCATTGCCCGAATACCCGTTGCCGAAGTGAGCGAATTCCAGGATCACCTCCTCAGGCATGGGTGGGGCTTCCGCCATGGGCATGGCCTCGGTTGCATTGGAGGAAGGACTCTGGCCCACCTCGTTCACCGCCCTCACTTCGAAAACGTAGGTCCGGCCGTTGGTCAGTCCGGTCACCGTATGGGTCAGGTTTGTGGCCCCGATGGAGATCCACTCTCCGGTCCCGTCGATCCGGACCTCGTAGTCGGTAATGGCCGAGCGGCCGTCGCTCTCAGGCGCTTGCCAGAAAAGGGTCACCTCTCCGTCGGCGGCTGCCGCCTGCAGGTTCTGAGGCGCCGTGGGCGCAGTGGGTGCGGGAGCGGGCGGCGGGGCCGGGCCTCCGCCCCCTCCTCCACCTCCGCCCCCTCCTCCGGGAGGCGGTGGTGGTGGTGGTGGCGGTGGAGGAGGGGGAAGAGGAGGGGGAGGAGCGGGTTCGTTGTCCTGAACCGTCACTTGGGCGCTTCGGGTCGAGGTCGGTCCCAGCCGGTAGTCGTTCCCCGGCTGCAGTCTTGCGGTCACAATTCCGGCGGACTCGGACACGTCGTCGTCATCGGTCAGCACCGACAGCGTCGCCGTCTCCTGCCCGGTGCCGAAGACCACCTCATCCGGCGGCTCGTAGGACCCCGATGTCTCGATTACCGATCCCCGCTCGGTGACCTCCACGCTCACAGTCAATGACGCCTCAGTGGGTGGCCCCCGCGTCAGCGTGAACTCCACCGTGTCCCCTTCCGTCTCCGATCCCTGCCTCGCTTCGATGATCACCAGCGGCGGGTCGGCTTCCTCATTGGTCACCATCTCGCTCGAGTTCCCCACCTGGTCCTGGATCGGGTTGAGTCCCGGCGTATAGTCCACCCGCACCGTCTCGCCCGTCTCCACCGTGGAGGACAACGTCAAGATGACGGCCTTGCGCCTCACCCCGACGTCGTCGACGGGTCGATCGTTGTTCTCCACCGTCACCGCGAAGTCCGACGTCGACGGCACCGAGCTCTCATCCAACGGTTCATCGTAGTTCAGCGCCACCCGCGATCCGTGCACCGTCACGCTCTCCAGATCCGGCTCCGCCCCGTCCACCTGATGGTCCGGCTGTGGCTCGATTGCGTCGTAGCTGCGCGCCGCTGCGTTGTTTGCCAGATCCAGGATCTTTCCTCCGTTGAGCGCGATGCTCCCCCGAGGGACACTGATTCCGTCCTCGTCCTCGTCTCCCTCCTCCACCGTGTAGACGAACACCGCCGCCGGCCGGTCCGGTCCCACGCTGGCGCTGGCCCGCTTCCTCCGCGTTCCCACCAGGAGATCCAACGTCGGCGTCCCACGCACCGTGTCCAACGTCACCGTCTCGTCGTAGCGCACCGTCACCGAGATCATGTCTCCGATCGCGTACGTTTCGTCCGTCCCCGGATCCGAACTGATCTCGATCCCCTCGATCGACGGCGCCGTCGTGTCCGGCGTCTGGTTGTCCACGAACGTATCTGTGAACTCCTCGGCGTCGTTGCCCACCCGGTCCCGGATCGGATTCGACTGCCGCTCGTAGCTCACCCGGATCCCCGTCTCTGCGTGCTCCGCACGGGGACTCAGCGTCAGTTGCACCATGCTCCAGCTGATCCGGACCGCGGTCACGTTGCGTGTCTCATCGCCCCCGGCGATGGTGAAGTCGCTCGTGGCCGGGCGGGAGGACGTGTTCAGAGATTCGGTGTAGGTCAGCGTCAGCGTCGCCCCGTTGACCACCGCCGGGTCGGTCAGGGCCAGGGACGGCGCGACCGCGTCCACCTGGTGGCTCGTACTGGACGCCACGGCATCGTGGTCCAACGTGGCGTCGTTGCCCGCCCCGTCCCGGATCGTCCCTCCGGCCCGCGACAGGCGGTTCGCCTCGATGCTCACCCCGTCCTCGTCGGCATCGTCCGTCATCACCCGGTAGGTGAATTTCACCGCCCGGTTCGAGACGCTCCGGTATTCCGCCGTCGGGCTCCGGGTCCCCACGTTCAAGGTCACTTCGGGCGTCCCCGTCACCACCACCGTCTCGTTGAACGTCACCGTCACCTCGATGGTCTCGTCCACGCCGTAGGTCCGGTCCGACCCCGCACTGGAGGTGATTCGTATCGTCGAAACCGTTGGTCCCGTCGTGTCTCCCGTCTTGTTCGAGACGCTCCGGTTGCTCAACCGGTCCGCATCGTTGCCCGCCCTGTCTTGGATCGGATTCGATCCGATCTCGTAGCTCACGCGGAGACCGCTCTCTGAGCTCGTGACGGCCGAACTCAGCGTCAGGAAGACGGCGCTTCCGCTGACCCGGACTCCCGTCACCGTCCGGGACTCGCTTCCTCTCGTCACCGTGAAGTCGTCCGTCGACGGCGTCGAAGAGGAATCCAGCGCCTCACCGAAAGCCAGGGTGAGCGTCGATCCGCTGGCCACCGCCCCGTCGGATGTCGCCAGTGCCGGCTTGATCCCGTCCACCTGGTGCTGGTTATCGGCCGCCACCGGCGCGTGCGTCAGCACGGCGTTGTTTCGGGCGCCGTCGCGGATCGTCCCACTGGAGAGGCGATTGGCATCAATGCTCACCCCGTACGGGGCCGTGTCGCCCGAAACCACCGGGTATTCGAACCTCACGGCCGCGCCCGTGACGTCCTGGTAGTTGGCTGTCCGGCTCCGGCCCCCCACGTTCAACGTCAGCCGCGGCGTTCCTGTGACCAGGACCGTTTCGTTAAACGTGACGGTCACTTCGATCGTCTCGCCGATCGCGTAGGTCTGATCCGACCCCGCGTTCGAAGTGATCCGCACGGTCTCGACCGTCGGCCCCGCCGTGTCTCCCGTCCGGTTGGTGACCGGTTCGCTGTTCAACTCTTCCGCGGCGTTGCCCACCACGTCCCGGATCAGGTTCCCTTCCGGCTGGTAGCTCACCCGGAGGCCGAACTCGGTGTCCTGCACCGCCGGGCTCAAGGTCAGGAAAACGCCGTTCCCGCTCACCGACACGCTCGTCACCGATCGGGTCTCGCTACCCCCCGCCACGGTGAAGGCGCTCGCCGGGGGCCGCGAGGACGACCTCAGCGGCTCGCTGTAGGCCAGTGTCAGCGTCGTTCCGTTCGCCACCGCCCCGTCCGTCGGGGCCAGCATCGGCGCCACGCCGTCCACCTGGTGCCTCGAGTCGGCCGCCACCCCCGCGTGGGTCAAGGTGGCGTCATTCTGCGCGCCGTCCCGGATCGTCCCGCCTCCGCTTGACAGGCTATCGGCGTCGATGCTCACCCCGTCCCGGTCGAGATCACCCGGGTCGACCGGGTACTCGAACTTCACCGCGGAACCCGAGACGCTCAGGTACTCCGCCGTTCGGTTCCGGCCACCCACGTTCAGGATCAATTCGGGCGTCCCTGTTACCACCACCGTCTCGTTGAACGTCACCGTCACCTCGATGAAATCGTCCACGGCGTAGGTTCGGTCCGATCCGGCACTTGAGGTGATCCTCATGGTCTGCACCGCCGGTCCCGTTGTGTCGCCCGTGACGTTGGTGACACTCCGGCTGCTCAACCGGGCCGCATCGTTGCCCGCCTGGTCCTGGATCGGAGCCGCTCCCGTTCCCGTCGGCACCGTGTAGCTCACCCGGAGACCCGTCTCCCCGTGCTCCACCGCCGGACTCAGCGTCAGCTCCACCGCGCTCCCGTTCACCCCGACATTGGCGACGGTCCGCGTCTGGCTCCCCCCAGTCACCGAGAAGGCAGCGTTCCCCGGGACCGAGGAGGAATCCAGAGGCTCACCGTAGGCCAGTGTCAGAATGGTTCCGTTGGCCACCGCACCGTCGGTCGTCGCCAGAACAGGTCTGATCCCGTCCACCTTCTGCCCGGTGTCGGCCGCCACCGCCGTGTGGGGCCGGACCGCGTTGTTCCTGGCGATGTCCCGGATGGTCCCGCCGGATATGCTGCCCGCCTCGATGCTCACGCCGTCCGTGTCGCTGTCATTGACGGCCACCTTGTAGGCAAACACGACCTCCGACCCAGTGACGCTCTCGTAGCTCGCCGATCGATCGCGCTCTCCGACCTTCAGCGTCACCCGCGGGGTCCCGGACACGGTGACGGTCTCGCTGAAGGTCACCTTCACCTCGATCTCGTCGTCGATGCCGTAGACATCCCGGCTGTCCGGAGGATCCGACGTGATCTCCACCGAGGTGACCGTCGGTGGAATCCTGTCAGGTGTCTGGTTCGTCACCATCTGGCCGCTCAGTCCGTCCGCGTCGTTGCCCACCCGATCCTGAATCGGCATTGCCCCCGTTCCAGTCGGGACCAGGTAGCTCACAAGGATCCCCGTCTCCCAATGCGCCACCTCCGGGGACAGAGTGAGTCGCACCGTACTCCCGCTCACCACGGCTGCTGAAACGGTTCGCGACAAAGAGCCTCCCGACACGGAGAAGGCGCTGGAGGACAGCGTCGAAGAGGAGTCCAGTGGCTCGGTGTAGGTCAGCGTCAGCGTCGCCCCATCCACCACGGCGCCGTTGGTCGCGGCCAAATCCGGCTTGATGCCGTCCACCTTGTGCCGCGACTGGTTCCCCAGCGCGCTGTGCTCCCGCCCGGCCGCGGTGTTCGAACCGTCCTCGATGGTGCCTCCGTTGATCGACAGGCTGTTGGCCTCGATGCTCACTCCGTTGGTGTCGACGTCGCCGGTGTCCACCCGGTAGCGGAACAGGACTTCCTCGTCCGTGACGCTGTCGTAGTCTGCCGTTCGGTCCTGGTCCCCGATCTTCAGCGTCAGTTGCAGCGTTCCCGTCACGAAGACGTCCGCAGTGAAGGTCACCGTCACCTCGATCACATCCTGGATCGCATAGGTCGAATCGGATCCCGCGTCCGACGTGATCTCCACCTTGCTGACCTTCGTCCCCGGAATCGGGACGTCCACTGAAACCCGGGCACTGCGGCTCGCTTCGCCGCCATTGATCACGGTTGCCACCTGAAAGACATAGGTCGTGCCGGAAATCGCTTTGGTATCGACGTATGAGCGACTTGAAGTGTTCTCGGAAATGATCTCGACGGTGGTCCCGGAGGTGCGGTAGAGGTTGTAGGCCACCCCGGTCACGGCAGACCAAGTCAGCGTCACCTGGCCGATGGCAGGGGTCGCCATCAGGGCCGGGCTGGTCCGAATCTGTTGGCCGAACTCCTGCCAAGTGGCGCCCCCGCTCCCATTCGTGTCCACAGAAAGGACCGGATACTGGCTGGAGCTTCCGAAGACCCAGTGGTCATCGTTCATGCTGTCCCCATCCAGGTCCACGTTCCAATTCTGATAGATGCCGCTGGCGTCCGTGGGCGTCTGCAACGCCGACGTGTTCTGGGGTTGACCATAGGACCCGGTGGTGCGCCCCGACGTGTCGGAATCCCAGTAGCTGTCAATTATCGTGCCGCGGCCACTGTTCCGGCCAACCAGGCCCCCGATGGTGCTGCGGCCCGACACGAGTCCGGTGGCGTAGCTGATGTTGACGTCACCGGTGTTCCGGCCGATCAATCCTCCGGCCTCGGAATCCCCAACGACCCGGCCCGTCGCATAGCTGGCGGTCGCATCTCCGCTGTTGGACCCGATCAGACCGCCGATCCGGTCGTCTCCCGTCACGTGGACGGCGGCGTAGCTGACGGTCACGGCTCCGTTACTCAGGTTGGTTCCGATCAGACCCCCGGCATCGTCATCGCCGGACACCTTGCCCGTGGCGAAACAGCCGATGACGGCGCCGTCGTTGGACCCCACCAGGCCGCCGACGTAGTCCGTTCCCGTCACTTGTACCGCCACCATCTCCAGGTTCCGGATAACGGCAGTGGAGGCGGTTTCGCCGAACAATCCGATGTCGTTTCCACTCCGATCGATAAACAGACTCGTGACGGTTTCCCCGTTGCCCTCGAAGACCGCTGAAAAGCTATCGGATGAAGTGCCGATGGGGACCCATCCGTTCCCGCTGTTCCAGTAGTCGTCGCCGGAGTCGATGGCGCCGTTGTTGTCGGTGTCAAAGTCCAGATCGGCGCGGAGCTCGTACCCCACACAACCGTAGAGGCCGCCGCAGGCCATTTCATTGCCGGCGCCGGCGAACGCGTCTGCATACGCCATGTATCCGCTGCTGGGGAGCCCGTCCCCGTCCAGGTCGTGACGGACCGCGTTCAATTGCGCCAGATTTCTGATCTCGATGAGTCCGTCATCGTCGGTGTCGTAATCGGTCGTGGACGTCGAGAGCACCACCACCTTGAACTCCTGGGTCGAGCTTCGGTTGGACCCGTCGTCAGTGGCCGTCACCGTGATGACGGCATCCCCCTCGCTGACCGGAGTGAGCGTCAACCTCGTCCCCGATCGAGTCACCATGACGACACTCCTGTCCGACGAGGAGACCCCGTAACTGATCGTGTCTCCCTCCGGGTCCACGAACGCCCCGGAAAACTCTGTCATGGCCGAGTCGCCGACGCGCAACGTCCGATCTGACAGGTACCCGACCGGCGTCGGCGCCTCGTTTCCGCGGGCCGTCACCGTGACTCTTGCGCTGCGTGTCGCCTCCCCACCGACGACGACCGTCGCGACCTGGTACGTGTAGTCCTCTTCGGCCGTCACGTCGGAGTCGGTGTACGACCGCACAGAGAGATCGTCCGCGAGGACCTTGAGGATGGCCCCGTCGACTCGGGTCACGGTGTAGGTGACGGTCGGATTGTCGGGCTCCCAGTCGGTCGCCGTCACCTCAGTCCAGGTGACCGTCACCTGGGCCGGATCCGGGGATCGTGTCGTGGAAGTTGCCGTAACCGTCGGTCCGGTCCGAAGCTGGAAGCCGAACTCCTCCCAGTTGGCCTCGTCGTCTCCATCCACGTCGATGGAAAGAACCGGGTATTGACTGGACGTGCCGAAGTCCCAGGGGTCGTCGTTGTCGTCGTCCCCGTACAGATCCTGGTTCCAGCTGCTGTAGATGCCGCTGTAGCTGCGAGGCGACCGCAGTTGAGCCGTCGTCCGGCCCGTCCCGGCGGAGCCGGAGCTGGCAGCGTGCCCGGTGGTGCCGGTATCCCAGTAGCTGGCGGTGATGGTCCCTCCCTCTTCGTACCCGACCAACCCACCGATATTGGACGTTCCCGTCGCAGGACCCGTGGCGTAGCTGGCGCTGATTTCGCCGACTGACTTGTTGTTCCCGACCAACCCGCCCACGTCGGTATTGGCCGATGCGCGGCCCGTGGCGTAGCTGGCGGTGACCTCGCTTCGGTTGTCCCCCACGAGCCCGCCGACATCGTCGTCCCCCGACACCTGACTCGTGGAGTAACTGCCACGGATTGCACCGATGAAATAGTTCATCCCGACCAACCCGCCCACGTTGTCGTCCCCGGTAACGGACCCTGTTACGAAGCTGCCGCGAACGATGCCGTTGTTGAAACCGACCAGCCCGCCGGTGACCGTGTGATTTCCCGTCACATCGACGTCGGTCAACCCGAGGTTGCGGATCACGGCAAAGGCGTAGCCGAACAGACCCGCCAGGACCAGACTGTCCGAATCGATCAACAGGTTGCTGACGGTATGCCCATTGCCGTCGAAAACCGCCAGATACGGATTTGTTGCCGTGAAAAAGGTCCCGTCCGATGTGCTGCCGTCGCCGCCGATGGGAACCCAGCCGGCGCCGCCGTTCCAGTAGTCGTCATCGGAGTCGACGTCGCCATCGTCGTCCGTGTCGAAGTCCAGGTCGGCCGCCAACTCATATCCCCGGCAGCCGATGAGCTGACCACAGCCCATCCGTTCCACGGCATTCCCGAACGCCGTCTCATAGGAAGTCTTCCCGTCGGCCACGGGCGTCCCGTCGCCATCCAGATCGTGGCGAACCGCGTCGAGTTGAGCCAGCGTCGAGATTTCGATGAGCCCGTCCTCGTCGCTGTCATAGTCGACGCCGGTGGCCGACCAGACCGCGACGGTGAAGCGCTGCGTAGCCGCGGCGTTCGACCCGTTTGCATCGGTGGCCGTGACCGTGATCGTCGTACGGCCGGCCGCCACCGGTGAAATCGTCAACCGGGCGGCGGACCGGGTGACCGTGGCCACGCCCGTCGCCGACGAAGACGCCCCGTAGGTCAGCGTGTCGTTGTCCGGGTCGTTGAACGCCCCGGAGACATCCACCTCCTTTGTGCCCCCACCCACCTGAAGGGTCAGATCGGTCAAGGACCCCACCGCCACAGGCGGCTGGTTGGCTGTACCCACAATCACCGTTACGGGGCGGCTGCGGACCGCTTCACCGCCGTCGAGCAGGGCCGTCACCCGGTAGGTGTACGTACTTCCGCTGGTCACGTCGGTGTCGGTGTGCTGGCGTGCCGTGGCGGCCTCAACCACCGTCTCTTCCGTGGTTCCGTCGTCGCGGACCAGGTCGTAGGTGACGTCCGGCGCCGGGCTCCAGGAACTCGTCGACACTGCGGACCAGCTCAGCGCTACTTGGGCTTGGCTTTCCGTCGCCGTCGCCGTCAGGGTGAGATCGGCCCGGACCTGGTAGCCGAATTCCTGCCATGTCGCGCTGTTGTTTTCATTCAGGTCGACCGCCAGGACGGGATACTGGCTGGAGGTTCCGAGCTGCCAGGCGTCGTCGAGTTCCCCGTCCAGGTCGAAGTCCAAGTTCCAGTTCGCATAGATGCCTTCGAAGTCCGTGGGAGACTTCAGGGCGGTCGTGGTCTGTCCCGCCAAGCCCACCATCTGCGTTTCCGTACCGTCGATCACCCCGTTGTCGTTCAGGTCGTCCTCACCCACTCCGACCCGCAGGCCCGATGTCTCCAGATCCCAGTAGCTCCAGCGAAAGATGACGTCTTCGGAGACGGCGCCCACCAGTCCGCCGACCACCGCGTCTCCGGACACGGCGCCCGTCGAGTAGCTGGCCAAGATCACGCTGCAGGCATTCCCGGCCAGTCCACCGACTCCGCCGTACTCACAGTCGTCCGCGCTCGTTCTGCGAACCCCTTGCCCGGATACGGTTCCGGTGGCGTAGCTGGCCCGGATCGGATCGTTGGAGGAACCGGCCAACCCGCCGACCGCGTGGTCTCCGGACACGCTCCCCGTGGCGTAGCCGCGGATGATCCAGCCGTCGAACTGATTCCCGACCAGGCCGCCGACCCGTTCGGTCCCCGATACCCCGACGGCCGCGGTGCTGTCCACGATGAGACTGTCGGACCAACCCACGAGCCCGCCCACGTCATCTTCACCGGAGATCTGGCCTGTGGCCCGGCTGCGTGCGACCGGCGCATCTTCGAGCTCACCGACCAGACTGCCGACGTAATCGTTACCGGTCACGTCCACATTGACGAGATCGACGTCCCTGATCACGGCAGTTCCAAAAACTCGGCCGTCGACGTGCCCGAACAGGCCGATTCTGTTCTCCGAGTCCCGATCGATGAACAGATTGGAAATGGTCTCGCCGTTGCCTTCGAAAACCGCCCTGAACGGATCGCCCGAATCCCCGATGGGTTCCCAACCGTCGCCGCCGTCCCAGTAGGTATCGTCGGAGTCGACGTCACCATCCCCGTCCGTGTCGAAGTCCAGGTCTGCCCTCAGCTCGTAGCCGATGCACCGGTCGGGGCATCCCATGCTCTGGGAGGCCTGTGTGAAGGCGTTGTAATACGGTTGCCAGTTCGTGCCATCCACCACACCATTGCCGTTCAGGTCGTAGCGGATGGCGTCAAGCTGCGCCAATGTCCTGACGTCGATGAGATTGTCGTTGTCGGTGTCGTAGTCCCGGTTCCCCACCGAGACCGAGACCGAAAAGTCCAGAGCCGCGCTCAGGCCGTCCGGATCGACGGCGCGGACCAACACCACGGCCGAGGCCGGCAACTGCGGCGTCACAGTCAGTTGGGACTGCTGGGCCCCAGTAATGCCGACTTGCACGCGGTCGTCGCTGGACAGCGCCTCGTAGGTCAGCGTGTCGCTGTCCGGATCCGTAAACTTGGCCGACAAATCGATCGTCACGGCGGCATCGCCCGTAGTGAACGTCCGGTCTTGTAGGGTCCCCGTCGCGGTGGGCGCGCCGTTGCGGTCCGCCTCCGCCACATCGACGGCATCCACGGAGCCCGGCGCCATGACGATTCCCGCACCGGAGTCACGGTCGCCCCCCGTGGCCTCAATGTCGAGGGCGGACCCGGTCATGCCCGTGAGGAGCTGCGACTGGGTGACGTTGCCGGGCCCGCCGGACGCCTCCAGCATCAAGGCCCCGATCGCCGCCGCATGCGGCGCCGCGGAGGACGCTCCACAGAAGATCGAGAAACCGGGCGTCGCCGTGCGGACGCAGGTCGCGGCGGAAATGTCCGGTTTCTGGAGCAGTTCCCCGCCGGTGGAGGAGAAATCCCCCGCCGTGATGGGAGTCCCGTCCGGCTCGAAGAAAATCCGGCGCGGCCCGTCCGAGTTGGAGGTTCGGACCGATTCGGTCCCGTCGAAGACCCCGCCCGTTCCGCCGGCGCTCTGGACCGCGACCGCCGCGATGCTGATGGCGTTCTCCGCTGCGGAGTGGCCGAAAAGGTTGCCGGCGGTCGCTACGGCCAGACGGCCTCCGACCGAGTCCAGGCGAAGGTACCGGTTCGAACCCGAGGACTTGACGATGACGAGCCGCGCGCCGGAATGATCCTCTTCATCCGTATAGACCGCCTCGAACGGATCCTGGGTGCCATCCTGGGTGGAGGTCGACGCGTCCAATACATTGCCGTTTGCGTCGATCAGGAAGAGGTCGTAGTCGTTGTCCGAGGCCTCCACCGGATCGGCCCACTGGAGAATGTAAACCTCGAAATCGCTTTCCTGCGTAATCCCGTTCTGGATGACGCCTCCGCCGAAGTCGTGCGCCACATACGTGGTTCCGTCCAGAGTGATGGACCCCCCCGCGGCGTAGTCGCCCTCCCAGACCCCTGCGGTGCCGTCGTTCAGATTGCCGTTGTTGCCGCCGGCCGAGAAGAAATAGCAGCCGTCGGCGAACGCTGCGTTCACCCCTTTTGCAACGATGTCGTCCTGAAACGCAGCTTCGAAAAGATAGCCGATGTCGTCGACGATGACGTCCGCTCCGGCTTCGCAGAGCGCCTCGATGTTGGCTGCAAACCGGGCTTGCCCACCGAGCGCCGTGGCGAAGTAAAGTTCCGCACCCGGGGCCAGGTCATGGACGATCTCCAGCATCGCCGTACCTTCGTACCCCTCACCCGCTTCTCCCGGCAGCACCGTCACCCGGTCCGGCAGGTCGCCCGAAGCCTGCCGCGCCCCCAGGGAGCCGACCCCATCCGAGAGGACTCCAATCCCGATGCCGGTGCCGTCTACCTTGTGGGTGTCGCGCGCTAATTTCGCCTGGTGGGCGACGTCGCCTTGGGTCGTGTTGACCTTGCGGGTCACGGGTCGATCTCCGGCGACCGCCCGGAGGGCCGATGGGAGGCGTTTCACTGGGCCGCGTGTCATCGCTTTGTCGGCGGTGCGGATCGATTGAACCGCTTCGAGCTCGGCCAGCATCTCCACGGCGCCCAAGGGAAGCCGGGCCCGGATGGACCGGTACCGCGGCACGCTGTCGATCACGGTGCCCCCCAGGCTCCGGATGCGGTCCAGGACCTCAGGCATCACGTCCGCCCGGATGTCCACCGTCACCAGCTCCTTCAAGGGGTCTGTGCCCGGAGCCGCCCGTTTGCCGGCCTTGTCCGAGACAATGACCCCGCCGGCCATCCGCCGCGCGTCCAGAAGCTCCGAACTTACCTTTTTCTGGCCAGGGGTCCGCTGCACCTTCGCGGCCAGGATGGCCTGTATCTGCTTTGCGGTCTTCGCTGACAGTTTCCGCCCGGCCTGATCCGTTGCCTCACCGGTCCGGTTTGCCACTGAATGGTTGCTGAAGGCCGTGGATTCGTTGCCGGCGGGATCCCGGATCGGCTCCGCCGTTCCTGGCGCGGGGGCGACGTAGCTCACCGTCACCGGCTCGCCTCGACCCACCGGCGAGGCCAGCTTCAGCGCCACCGTGTTCCCTGCTACGGCAACTGTCGTGACGTCACGTCTCTCACCCCCCACGGTCACCTTGAAATCGCCGGCCGGTGGAGCCGAGGTCCGGTCGAGCGGCTCGTCATACTTCAGCGTCAGTCTGGCCCCGGTCACGGTAGCCTCATCGCCGGTCACGAGCGACGGCCCGATGCCGTCCACCCTCTGGCCGGCCCGATCCTCCAATCCCGCGTGGCCCAACACCGCGGGATTTTGCGATCCGTCCTCGATCGCTCCGTTACCCAGCGACAGGCTGTCGGCCTCCAGACTCACTCCGTCGGTGTCTTCGTCGCCCTCGGCTACGGAGTAGGAGAAAGTCAGTGCTGCCGTTCCCGCACCACTGGTGTAGACCGCCTGCCGGGTGAGGTTCCCCACGTTCAGCATCAGAAGGGGAGTCCCGATCACGTTCACGACCTCGCTGAAGGTCACGGTGATTTCGATCGAGTCGCCGATGCCGTAAACCTCCCGGTCCTCCGGAGGAATCGAACCCATCTCGATCTTGCTGACCGTCGGTGGTTTCGTGCCCTCAATCGCGGCGGTCGGAGACTCGATCCGAAGGGCCGCGCCGGAGACTGCCGCGCGGAGTTCTTCCGCCGTGACGCTGTGGCGGCCGCCGGCAGCCTCCAGGATCAGAGCCGCCAGCGCCGACGCCTGGACCGGTGTGGCCGCCCTGCCGCAAAAGGTCGAGAAATCCGGAGTCGCCGCGGTCACGCAGGTCCGGGCGGCGGGATGCGGGTCGGGTCCCGCCTGGTTCCCTGCGGCAGAAACGTAGACGCAGCCGTCTCGCACGGCTCGGGCGATCCCCTGGGCCATGAGACCGCCCTGGTGAATGGTCTTACGGAAGTCGAGAACGTCGTCGACGATGACGTCCGCGCCGGCCTGGCAGAGCGCCTCGACGTTGGCCGCGAACCGTGCCGGCCCACCCAACCCGGTCGCGAAGTAGAGTTCGGCGCCCGGAGCCAGATCACGGAGGGTCACGAGAGCCGCCATCCCGGCGTCGCCCTCTCCTGCTTGCCCCGGCAGCACCGTCGCCCGGTCCAGTAGGTCTTCGGGCGCGTCACCGGTCGCCAGTGGGACTGCTCCGGTGGCGATCACGCCGATCCCGATTCCGGTGCCGTCGACTCCGTGAGTCCGGCGCATCGCAGCCGTTTGCCGGAGGGCGCTGCCTCGGGACCGGCCGATTTCCGGATTCCTCCGAACGTCCCGCACACTCACCCGGGCTGCGGACCGGAACTCCCGCCACAAAGCCGGGTCCTCCGGCCCCGCCTTCCTCGCAAAGCCGCTGCCGGCCACCGCTTGTGGCTGCTGGGTCTGAATCGGCTCAACCAACAGAGAAACAACCGCGAAAGCCCCGAGCAGTCCACGCCATCGGGCGCCCGACCGTGACGCGATGCCTAATGGGTAGTCCCGTTTTTTCATCTTCCGGCCGTCAGGGACATGCCTCCACGGACAATCTCAAAAAACATCCGAGAAACAAGCTGCAGCGAGAGCGGAGTGCAAGAGGTAATGGCGGATAGAAAACTCTAACGCTGGTTGATCGTCGGTCGACATTTTTGAATGACTATTCGAGAGAGTAGGCTTGAAAGGTGAACGGAGGTTTCGGCGCGGACGTAACGGTGACCGGTTCGCATCCCAACATCATCACAGGGCAGAAAAACCCGTCGAGATTCATCCTCCGTCTACTTCACTGAATCCGACGGATTCCGCCTTACGGCGGACACTCATTGTCCCACCCAAGGGCGACATGGCCGGTGAATCGCCGGGTGTCAGCCGGGGGACCTAAATCGGTATTTTCCAGAGGATTCGACCGAAGTATCCGGGAGGAATCAAGATGGGATTGGTGGAGCTGATGGGATTCGAACCCACGACCCCCTGAATGCCATTCAGGTACTCTTCCAACTGAGCTACAGCCCCACGCTGAAGAGTTTGGAGAGGGAACCTTAGCACGTTTGCCGCTTGGACATAAAGCGGCGGCGGACCGACGTCGTCCCGGAGCTCAGGGGTAGAGACGTTGCACCCTCCAGCCCCGGCCGGTCCTTTCATAGAGCAGCCGATCGTTGAGGCGGAAGGAGCGTCCGGTCCAGAACTCGATGCGATGCGGGATCACCCGGAATCCGGACCAGTACTCCGGACGCGGTACGGTGGAGCCTTCGTACCGGGCTTCGTAGGCAGCGACCTCGGAGATCAGTTGGTCACGGCTCGCGAGGGGCCGGGACTGCCGCGAGGCCCAGGCTCCCAACTGGCTGAGGCGGGAACGGGTCACCCAATAGAGATCGGCCTCCACCGGGCTCACTTCCTGCACCGGACCTTCCACCACGGCCTGTTCCCAGTAGGGGTCCCAGTAGAAACAGAGGGCGGCCCAGGAGTTGGCGGCCAGTTGCTCCCCTTTGCGGCTCTCCCGGTTGGTGTAGAAGACGAAACCTTCCCGATCGAAGTCCTTGAGCAGAACGGTTCGGGCCGAGGGTCTTCCCCGATCATCCGCCGTGGCCAGCGTCATGGCCGTGGGTTGGAGAATCAGCCCCTCTTCCCGCCCCCGGTGGAGCCGACGGCCGAATTCCTCCAAGGCTTCCTGGTACAGATTTTCGCTCACCTTCCACTCCCGGCGGTCTGCACGATAATTTCCGGACTCGGAGGATTCAAGGGACTTTGCCGACGCGGGGCGGTCAGGGACGAAGCAGCGGGAAGGTGCCGGGGAAAATCCAAGTTACTAGTTGCATCCCAGGCTCAATTCGTAATGGAACCCCGGCACTTCCCAGTACTGCTTTCGCCGTATTGTCTAGCAAGTCCCGTGCCGAAAACCCTATGGAACCCCGTAAACCATTTATTATCAACCAGAAACACGTATCGGGAACAGCGCATCCGGATCCAGCCGCCGACGAAAATCCAATTATCTGGTTCAGAGATCCGCCACGGTTCTCCTAAACCAATAGAAAACAAGAACTTAGACCATACAAAAATCTGAATCTCCGCGAGAGCACGCCGTGTCGCCGCAGGTATGGGCGCACGACTCCCGTAGAGTGTAGGATGAGATCCGGTAGGAAATGGCGATGTATCTCGGCGTGGATTGCGGTACCCAGAGCCTCAAGGTCATCGCCTGGGAACCGGATTCAGCATCGCTGGTCTCCAGTTCCCAGAGTTACGACTTGATTGCGGGACTCCCTCCCGGACACAAGGAACAGCATCCCCAAGACTGGATCGAGGCCCTGGACGCCTGCATGGATCGGCTCGCCGGCCTCGGTGCGGACCTGTCCCGGGCACGAGCCATCGGTGTCTCCGGTCAGCAGCACGGCTTGGTGCTTCTGGACCGCTCCGACCGTGTCCTGAGACCGGCCAAGCTCTGGAACGACACCAGCACCGGCATTCAATGCCGCCGGATTCTGGAAGCGGCCGGCGGACTCGATGCCTACCGGGAGGAGATCGGAAACAGTCTGCCTCCCGGGTTCACCGCCTCCAAGATCCTGTGGGCCAGGGAGCATGAATCCGATATCTACCACCGGGCCGAAACCATGCTCCTGCCCCACGATTATCTGAACCTGCACCTGACGGGAGAGAAGACCGCCGAAGCGGGCGACGCTTCCGGGACGGGGTATTTCCAGGTGGCCCGGAGGTCCTGGTCGGACCGCGCCCTGGGATGGCTCGATCCCCAGCGCGACCTCCGTGCCTGCCTGCCCCGGCTCATCGATGCCCGCGAACCGGCGGGACAGCTACGGCCGAGCCTGGCTCGCAAGTGGGGCCTTCCCGACGGCGTCCGGGTGAGCTCGGGCGGCGGAGACAACATGATGGGCGCCATCGGTTCCGGAAACGTCTCCGGCGGCAAGATCACCGTCAGCCTCGGAACCTCCGGGACCCTGTACGGCTACAGTTCCACTCCGGTGCTGGATCCGCAGGGCGAGATCGCGGCCTTCTGCGACAGCACCGGAGGCTGGCTGCCGTTGGCCTGCACCATGAACGTGACGGTGGCCACCGAGATGGTTCGGTCCCAGTTCTCATCCGCCACGCTGGAAGAGTTCAACCAGCGGATCGAGGAGGTTCCTCCCGGCGCCGAAGGCCTGATTCTGCTTCCCTACCTGGAGGGTGAGCGGATGCCCAACGTCCCCGAGGGGACGGGCGTGCTCCTGGGTCTGCGTCCCCGGACCGCCCGGCCCGGCCACTTGGCCCGAGCCAGCATGGAGGGCGTCACGCTGGGGCTCCGCTACGGGCTGGACCGCCTCCGGGAGCTGGGCGCCCGGGCCGACGAGATCCGGCTCATCGGAGGAGGTTCCAGGAGCCGGGTCTGGCGGCAGATCGCGGCCGACGTTTTCGGATGCCCCGTGGTCTCCCTGAGCCAGGAGGAAGGACCGGCCTTTGGAGCCGCGCTTCAGGCGGCATGGTGCCGCGAAGAGCAGAGTCTCGAAAACTGGGTGGACGGATACGTCCGGCTGGATGAAACCACGCGGCAGCTTCCGACTCGATCCGGACGCGAACTCTACGAGGAGGTCTATTCCGTCTACCGGAAGCTGAGCGACACGCTCATCTCCAGCCCCGTCTTTGCCGGCCATCGACAACTGATCAACAGAAAGGACTGATCCATGAACGGCGATTATCGACCCACCCCGGAGGACAAGTTCAGCTTCGGACTCTGGACGGTGGGCAATCCGGGCCGCGATCCCTTCGGCGCCGCGACCCGGTCGTCCATTCCTCCGCACCGGCTGGTTCGGCTACTGGGCGAAGAGGGAGCCTACGGCGTCAACTTCCACGACAACGACCTGATCCCCATCGACGCCACTCCCGGGGAGAGAGCCCGGATCCTGAAGGACTTCCGGCAGGCCCTCGCCGACTACAACGTCTGCGTCCCCATGGCCACCACCAACCTCTTCAGCGAGCCGGTCTTCAAGGACGGAGCCTTCACGTCCCATGACGCGGACGTGCGTGCCTATGCGCTCCAGAAGACGATGCGGGCCATCGACCTGGGGGTGGAACTGGGAGCCCGGATCTACGTCTTCTGGGGAGGCCGGGAGGGAGCCGAGGTGGACGCCGCCAAGGACGCCTCGGAGGCCATCAAGCGCATGCGCGAGTGCCTCAATTTCCTCATCGGCTACGTCAAGAACAACGGCTACGACCTCAAGTTCGCCCTGGAGGCCAAACCCAACGAGCCCCGGGGAGACATCTACTTCGCCACCACCGGAGCCATGCTGGCGTTCAGTTACACCCTGGACGATCCGGACATGGTGGGCGTCAATCCGGAGCTGGCCCACGAGCACATGGCCGGACTGAACTTCTACCACGCCGTGGCCCAGGCCTGGGAAGCCGGCAAACTGTTTCACATCGACCTCAACGACCAGAAGCCGAACCGCTTCGACCAGGATCTCCGGTTCGGGTCGGAGAGCCTGAAGGCGGCCTTCTTCCTGGTCAAGTTCCTGGAGGACGTGGGGTATTCCGGCCCGCGGCACTTCGACGCCCATGCCTACCGGACGGAGGACGAGGAGGGAGTCCGGGACTTCGCCGCCGGGTGCATGCGCACCTACCTGATCCTCAAGGAGAAGGCGAGGCGCTTCGCCGAAGACCCGAAGATCCAGGAGATCCTGGCGGAACTCCGGGAAAGGGGCTCCCTGGTCCCGGCCGCCGAATTCCGGAGCTACACTCCGGAGGCTGCCCGGAACATCCTGGACGCTCCGTTGGACCGCCACCGACTGGCCCGGCGCAAACTGCGGCACGAACGCCTGGACCAGCTGACGGTGGACCTGCTGCTGGGAGTCCGCTAACCGGAAAGTACTAGCTTTGACCTCGACCCCGGCTCACTTGAAGCGGATGGAGTAGAGGTCCGCGTCCTTCATCACGAAACGGAGCCGCACCGGGTTTCCGGCGAACCGGCGCAGGGGCCGGTCCGACGTGCCCTTGGAATGGGTACGCACCCACCTCACCTTCCCCTCGATCTCGTCGCCCCAGATCAGGGGAGACTCCTCCAGGGCGAAACCGGCCAACGGATTCCCCGCCAGGTCTTGAATTTCCAAGCGGATGCTTCCCGCGGCCGAGGTGGCGTAATTCAGATACAGATTGTCTCCCTTGAACAGGATGGGTTTCGTCACCAACTCGCCGCTGTTGTAACCGGCATGGACGGACACGAATCCGTCGGTCCTCAGGACCATCCGCTCCAGATGGCAACTGGGCATGTTGTAGTTGCGGACCACGTAGAGGGAGATTTCGTCGGGAGCCGTCGGATGGATTCCGACCGCCACCAGATTGTTCCGGTGCGTCCAGTTGCGCGGATCCCGGCCGGGCCGGACGAAGGCTTCCATGAAGCGCCGGTCCCAGTGCAGTCCGTCCCGGCTGGTCAGAAAGACGGCCTCGGAGGCGCCGGGATAGGGGGTCGACGCAAACCGTTTCCTCCAGGGCTGGAAGCGCTTGGGAAAAGCCATGTAGATGTGAGGCGCCCGGTAGTAGGGAGTCGTTCCATTGGTGTAGAGGTGTTCGGTGGCGGCCCCGCCGAAATCGACCCACCGGGGCATGCTCCAGTCGACGAAGTCCTCCGACGTGGCGAACTTGAAGCTGCGGTTGCCGTAGTTGAACGGCGGCCCCGCCGTGTGGTCGAAGGGGAGCGAGTGCGGGCTGATCCCACGGTCCGAATCGCGGAAAAATATGCTGTAGCGCTTCCGGTATGAGTCCCAGAAGGCCACGTTGAGGGCGTCGAAGGCATTCCGGTGAAGCCCCTTCCGGATCAGGGACTTCTGGCCCTGCATCTCGGTCCACCGAAACCCGTCGGGAGAAACCAGAGCGACCAGCGGATAACTGCTTCCCCCCAACGCCTTGTAGCGCTGGGAGTCGGGAGCTGCCGGATTGCCGTCCTTGAAGACGTACATGCAATCGGTGACCGACTGGTCCGGGTTGTCCATCCAGACGATGGAGTTGTCTTTGGATCCCTGAAACTCGTACAGCCCCAACGAGGGACGCTCCCAGACGATGCCGTCGCGGCTTTCCGCATAGGCGATGGTGAAAGGGTGGTCCTCGACCTGCTTCTCACCCGGTTTCAGGAGACCCGTGTCCACGTACCCTTTGTTGTTGCTCCCGCGAAAGTACATGCGCAGCCGGTCGCCGTCCTTGAGGATGTTGGTGTAAAAGCTCGTGTTCCCCTCCCAGGGAGCGTCGTAGGAGAGGACCTTTCCCGCCGAGCGGGGCCGGTGGAGCTTCAGTTCCACTCCCGACATCCGCTCGATCAGGAAGTCGTCGACGAAGAGCTCGAGCCGGGACCCGATGTCCACGGGCTTGGCTTCCTCCGCACCGCCCAGCAATTGATTTCCCGGCCACAGACCGACCCAGACCAGCAAACAGATTTTCTTGGACATGGCGCAAACTCTACCAGCCGCCGGACAAAGTCGCCACGGCACAGGGGATCGCGCCAGATTCGAAGCCGGAAACATCAACTGGTAGGATGAGTGCAAGGAGAACGACCATGAGTTATCCAGCGGACTCCGGCCACCTGTTGCTCCAGGACCCCCGTTATGATTATCCGGTCGTTGAACGGGGCGAGGGGATCTACGTCTACGACGGCGCCGGCAAGCGTTACATCGACGGCACCGCCGGAGCCGGAAACGTCATTCTGGGCCACGGGCGCGGCCGGATCGCCCGGATCATGGCCCGCCAGGCCGAAACCCTGGCTTTTGTCTTCACCTCTCACTTCGCCAATCCGGTGGCTGCCGAGCTGGCCGGCCGGCTGGCGGAAAAGGCGCCGGGCCGGCTGAACCACGTCTACTTCGTCTCCGGCGGCTCGGAAGGAGTGGAGACCTCCTTGAAACTGGCCCGGCTCTACCACCTCAGGCGGGGTCAGGGCCAAAAACACCAGGTGATTGCCCGCTGGAGCAGCTATCACGGGGCCACTCTGGGCGCGCTCTCGACCACCGGATCCGGAGTCCGGCATGCCTTCAGTCCCTGGCTTGCCGGGTTCGAGCACATCGACCCCTGTCTGCCGCGGGCGTGCCTCTTCGACGGCTGCGGAGAAACCTGCACGCTGGCCTGCGCGCGTGAGCTGGAGCGGGCCATCGTCCGGGCCGGACCGGAGAACGTGGCCGCCTTCGTGGCCGAACCGGTCTCCCTGGCGGGCGGCGCCCCGGGCATTCCGCCGGCCGACTATTTCCCTCGGATCCGCGAGATCTGCGACCGTTACGGCGTGCTCTGGATCGCCGACGAAGTGGTGACCGGGTTCGGCCGGACGGGACGGTTCTTCGCCGTCCGGCACTGGGACGCGGTTCCCGACATCGTGGCCTTCGGCAAAGGCGTCAGCAGCGGCTATCTCCCCATGGGGGGCGCGCTGTTCACCGATGAGATCCGGCAGGTGCTGGAAGACAAGAAGGAGCCCTTCCCCCACGTGTTCACCTACGTGAACAACCCCCTCGCCGCCCGGGTCGGGCTCACCGTCCTGGATCTGATGGAGGACGAGGGCATCGTGGAGAGATCGGCCGCCATGGGGGAATACCTGCTGGACCGGATTCGGACCCTGCGCAGCCATCCCATGGTGGGCGACGTCCGGGGCCTGGGAATGCTGGTGGGGTTCGAGGTGGTGAGCAACCGGGAGCCCTACACCTATTTCCCTCCCTCCCTGAAGGTCCATGAGCGATTGCACCGGCACCTGATCCGCCGGGGACTGTCGATCTCGGCGACGGGAGGTCCCGGCGACGGGAGCCCGGGGGACAGCGTCCGCATCTTCCCTCCCCTGGTCATCACGCGGGCGGAGATCGACGAGATGGTGGAGATGTTGGACGAGGCGCTTACGGCGGTGCGACGCCAGATCGAAAGGGAATGACCCATGCGGGAGAGAGACTTTTACCGGGAACGGCGTGAAACCAAGAGGGCTCGGTTCTCCTGTCCCTACTGCCGGGAACTGGGCGACTTCCAGGTCCGATGGCTGGTGCGGGAGAAGAAGGGCCGTCTGCCCTATCGCGCCAGGCCGGAGGACCGGCGCCGATTCGCCAACGTCCGTTCCTACATGGTCCGGGAAGACGAATACCTGTTCTGCACCAATCCCAGGTGCCGGCGGCGCTTCGAGATCCCCAGCCAGCAGTCGGTCGTGCTCCTGTAGGAGCGGGGACATGGAGCGGCGACTTTCTTGTCGCCGAACGGGAGCGGCGGCTTTCTTGCCGCCGATTAGGGGGGCAGGGGGGACGGAGTCCCCACTCTACGCTTCCCGGCAAGAAGAGCAGGCGGCAAGAAAGCCGCCTGTCCCAGTGGGCGACAAGAAAGTCGCCCCTCCCAGTGGGCGACAAGAAAGTCGCTCCTAACGCTCTTGCGCCTCCAATCTCGAACGAATACGATCTGCACTGCTTTTCTTCCGGACCGATACGGAGACGATCGACATGCAACTGCACTTCGCCGATCACGTGGTCCTGGTGGGCTATCTCGGCGCCATGATGTTTCTGGGTTGGCGCCTCTCCCGGGGCCAGAAGACCGGCGAGGAATACTTCCTGGGCGGGCGGCGGCTTCCCTGGTTCGCCGTGGGCATCAGCATCATCGCCTCCCTGCTCTCCAGCATCAGCTTCCTGGCCTATCCCGGAGTGGTCTGGCGATTCGGCTTCGGAAACCTGCTGAGCACCTTCCTCGGTTTTCCCATCCACGTGCTGTTCATCCTGCTGCTGACCATCCCCTTCTTCGTCCGCTTCCGCTTCACCACCGCCTACGAGTACCTGGAACACCGCTACGGCCTCTCGGCGAGACTCCTGGGCGCTTCCATGTTCCTGGTGTTCGTTTCGGTGCTGATGATGGTGATCGTCCTGGTCTCTTCCCGGGCCCTGGCCGTGGCCACCGGAATTCCCCTGATCGTCATCATCCTCACCGTGGGCGTCGTGGCCACGATCTACACGATGATGGGCGGGATCCGGGCCGTGGTCTGGACCGACGTGATCCAGGTGGCGCTACTCCTGGGGGGCGGATTCTTCACCATCGGCTACGTGGCCTGGGCCACCGGCACCAACCTCTTTGACTGGATGGAGGTGGTCAACGCCCGGGACAACGAGAGCTTCACCTTCTTCTCGCCCGACCCGACCCTGCCGGCGACGGTGGTCACCTTCACCCTGACCGACGCGCTCTGGATCGTCGTCGCCCACTGCGCCAACCAGATGACCATGCAGCGCTACTTCAGCACCGTGAACGTCGCGGCCAGCAAACGGAGCATGGTCACCGGAGCGGTCACCGGAATCATCATCATCCTGGTCCTCACCATCGTGGGCGCCAGCCTGGTCTACTACTTCACCCAGGGACCCGAGCCCCTTCCCGGTCACATCGACCTGGCCAGCGGCAAGGACCGCGACAGCATTTTCCCCTTCTTCGTGGCCTCCCGAGTCCCGGCCGGCCTCGCCGGCGCCATCTTCGCCGCCCTGCTGGCGGCCGCCATGTCCACCATCGATTCGGGGGTGAACTCCTTCGCCACCGTGGCCACCGTGGATTTCGGACGCCTGCGTAAGAAGAAAAAACCCGTGGACGAGGTCCGCCAGGCCCGCATCATCACCCTGGTGGTGGGATTGGCGGTGATGATGGGAGCTCTCTCTCTGGAAAACTTCACCGGCTCCGACGACATCCTGACCATCCTGCCCAAGACCTTCAACGCCCTGGTCGGACCCATGGGCGGGCTCTTTCTGGCCGGAATGTTTCTTCCCCGCGCCGGCCGTCGAACCGTCTGGCCCGCGGCCATTATCGGCTTCCTGACGTCCCTCGCCGTTGCCTATTCCCAGCCCCTGCTCCAGTCTCTCGGCCCCTCCGCCCAGCAATCGCTGGTATCACTGCTGGGAGACAGCTTCGGCCCGCGGCTGATCGAGAAGGGGATGGGTTTCACCTGGATCATGCCCACCTCCTTCGTTGCCAGCTTCGGCACGGCCTGGATCCTGAGCCTGATCTTCCCCAACCGGAACCAGCACCGTCTGGCCGGACTGACCTGGAAGACCCGCCACGAGAAGACCTGGTTGACTTCGTGAGGGCGGATCCGATCGCTCCCGGAAACCGAGAAATCGATGAAATACCGACGCCTTGGAACCACTGATCTGACGGTGAGCGCCATCGGCTTTGGCGGCGCCACCTTCGGCCGCGAAATCGACCAGTCCACGGCTTGGACACTGCTGGACCGGGCCCTGGAACGGGGGATCACCCTCATCGACACCGCCGAGTCCTACAGCAAGCGGGAGTCGGAGCGGATGATCGGCGAGTGGCTCCGGGAGCGAGGCACGCGGCAGCAGATCATCCTGGCCACCAAGTGCGGCTTCACCGGACCGCTGGACGGACCGAAGGTGACTCAGAAGATCGAGCAGAGCCTCCGGACGCTCCAGACCGACGTCATCGACCTCTTCCAGCTTCATCACTGGCCGCTTGAGGGGGACCCGGTGGAGGAGATACTGGAGGCCTTTTCGAGAGCGGTGGAGCAGGGCAAGGTGCGGTATCTGGGACTCAGCAACTCGGCCGCCTGGCAGTTGTGCAAGGCGCTCTGGACTCAGGACACCAACGGCTGGGCCCGATTCGAGTCCATTCAGCCCCAGTACAACCTTTCGGACCGGTCGATGGAAGCGGAGATGGGGCCGCTCTGCCAGGACCAGGGACTGGGCATTCTCTCCTACAGCCCCCTGGGCGGCGGTTTTCTGACCGGCAAATACTCGCCTCAGGGGCCGCTGCCGCCGGGAACCCGTTTCGATCTGGCCAGGGACTGGAGGGACGACTACTTCTACCCGCGCGCCTTTTCGCTGGTGGAGCGCCTGCGAGTCGTGTCCCGGGAAGAGGGGCGGTCCCTGGTGGATCTGTGCCTGGCCTGGGCGCTGTTCCACCCTCAGATCACTTCAGTCCTGATCGGCGGCAGGCGGCCCGGCCATATCGACCAGGCCTTCGACAGTCTGGCCGCGGGCCTGAGCCCGGAACTGCGGGACCGGCTCGACCGGATCTCGGATCCGACCACCTTCGGCTGACATCCCCGGACCAGGAGCCCTCCCCGGACGTGCGTATCGCGTTCTACTACCATCAGGACCGTCCCCTTCCTCCCGATCATGAAGGGAGCAATCCCTACGGCGCCCTGCTCACCGAGGCCATGGAGCGCCACGGCGTTCAGGTCGAGTACACCCGGGACTACAGCCCCGAATATCTGCGCGGGAACAGCGGCCGGATCCAGGCGCTTCATTTCCATTGGCCCCACCATGACTACTTCCACCCGGAACGCCGGATCATGGAGGAACGGATGCGGCAGCTGGCGGCCTCGTTGGAGCTGGCCCGCGAGCTGGGCTACAAGATCGTCTGGACCGCCCACAACATCTATCCCCACAACCGGCTTCATCGTTCCATCGACCACGAGTTCCGCCTCGAGATCTGCCGTCTGGCCGACGCCGTCATCGCCCACTGCCCGTTCAACGCCCAAGGGTTGAAGGAACGCTTCGGACGCTCCCGGCGGGTCTTCATCATCCCTCACGGGCATTTCATCGACGTCTACCGGACGGACTTCACCCGTAACGGGGCCCGGCGCGAGTTGGAGATCCCGCAAGACGCCTTCGCGTACGGCTTCATCGGCGGCATCCTGCCCTACAAAGGGATCGAGGAGCTGATCTCCGCGTTCGAGCGGCTCTCGACGCAGGACTCCTGGCTGCTGCTGGCCGGAGGCGGACCCGGCGGTTATCCGGAGCGGGTCCGGCGCCGAATTGCGGGGCGACCCCGAATCGTCTCCCGGATCGTGGACGGAGACATGCAGGCGACGAACCGGGATCTCCTGCTGTTCCTGGAAGCCAGCGACGTAGCGGTGCTCCCCTTCCGGGCCACCATGACCTCGGGAAGCGTCATCCTGGCCCTGTCGCGGGCCCGCCCCGTCATCGCTCCGGCGCTGGGCTGCCTCCCGACAGTGGTTTCTCCGGGAGCCGGGCTGCTCTATGATCCGGGACAGGAGGATCCACTCCTGGCCGCCATGGAGGAAATTCGAGGTTGGGACCGCCAAGCCGCCTCGGCCGCCGCTCTGGAGAGCGTCCGGCGATTCGACTGGGACCGGATCGCGGAGCTGACCCTGGAGGCGTATCGCGCGTGACCCTGTTGACCCCGGAATGGAGCCGAAACCTTCGGCTCCGAGCGTCTCACCCGAATCTTGCCGCCGCCCGGCAAGCCTTGGACGCTCGACTGCAGGCCTATCATGCATCTCTGCCCCCGGTACCGGACCAACAGGCGGGCTACTACCACGACTTCTTCTGCGCCGAGCACGCCACCCAACTCCGGTTCGACCACCGGAGCCCCCGGCGCCACGTCTGCCCCGTGGACGGCGCCGTCTTCAGCGGCGAGCCCTACGACAGTGCCTGGCTCTGGTCGGTCAACGACATGCTCAGCGACGCGGCCCTCAAGTTCGCCTTTCGATGGCACCTGGAGAAGGGCACCGGCGGGGCTCGTGCCGACGCCACCGAGGCGGCCCGGATCCTGGAGACCTACGCCCGGCGGTATCTGCATCTGAAGCCGGCGCCCACGGTCTACGAGGAGGAACCGGGGATCGCCACTTGGCAAAATCTGGACGAATCGGTCTGGATCGTCCGGCTCTGTTGGGCGTACGCCCTGCTCTGGGAGACGCTGCCGGATGCACTCCGGGAAAACCTGGTCCGGCGGCTTTTCCGGCCGGCGGCCCGGCACATCCGCCGGGTCAGGTGCCGGGAGATTCACAACGTCAGCAATTGGAACAACGCCGCCCTGGTCACGCTGGCCCGGGTCCTGGAGGATGACCAGCTCCTGGAGGAGGCCCTGGAGGGGGAGCTGGGTCTGACAGCCCAGTTGGAGCGCGGGGTCACCGAGGAAGGCCTCTGGTGGGAAGTCTCCCTCAGCTACCACTACTACAGCCTGGATGCCATCGTTCGGACGCTGCGCATCCTCAAGGCCACGGGCAAGTCCTTCGATGACGGAGGGATCTTACGGCGCATGTTCCTGGCCCCCATTGTCGTGGCGCTTCCCGATCTCAAATTGCCGTCGGTCAACGACTGCTGGCACTTCATCGGCCTCGAGGCAAAAGTAGGCCATGGAATCCCCGACGCCGACGGTTTCTACGAAACTGCGTACGCCTGGTTCCGGGACCCGGCGTTCGCCTGGATCCTCCGCCGGAATTACCGGTCCCGCCCCCGCTCCTGCTTCGAATCCCTGCTGGACGGAGTTCCAGTGATTCCTGACGGCGATCCTCCCGCCCGGGACAGCCACCCGCTCCCGGAGGCGGGGCTCGCCGTCCTTCGCGGAGGCGGGTCCAACCAACGTCACAACTGCCTGCTCCTGAAGGCGGGTCACCACGGAGGCGTCCACGGGCACTGGGACCAGTTGCGGATCCAGCTCGCCAGCTCCGGATCGTCTCTCATTCCGGACCTGGGGACGCCAGGGTACGGCATCGATCTCAACCACACCTGGTACCAGCAGACCGCCAGCCATGCCACGGTCCTGGTGGACGGCGAGTCGCAGCCCCCCACCCAAGGACGACTCGACCGGTTCCACACCGGAGAACGATTCACGCTGGTCGACGCTTCCGCCTCCTGGGAGGAGGGCGCCTACGCCGGGGTCCGGATGCGCCGCATCATCCTCTGGCGGGAAACCCATTTCGTCGACCTCTTCGAGGTCCTCTGCCCTTCGGAACGTGACCTCTACTGGGTCTGCCACGTTCAAGGCGAACGGGGGCTCGGAGATTCCGTGCTGTGTCCCGGCGAACCTCCTTCCGGAGCAGGCGGGCTCCGTCACGTCCGGCTGGACGGGGAAACTCTGGAGTCCCCGGATACCCGATTACGCTGGCGTCATTCCGACGGCTGGCTGGACTTGCACCTGGCCGGTCCCTTTGGACGTCTGCTGGTGGGCGATTCCCCCTCCAACCCGGCCAGCCGGCGGCTCTCCACCGTCATCCGGCACCGGCAGGCCGCTCGATCGGTCTTCGTTTCCGTCTTCTCCCTTGGCAACGAGAGTCAGGAGCCGCCGGTCCGGAACCTGAAAGGAAGCTGGCGAGAGGAGGATCAATGGAGTCTCGTACTGGCGACGGCGGAAGGCCGGGAAGAATGGCTGGTGGGCTCCGAATTGGCCGAAATCCAGCTCTTGAAATAATTACGATTCGTGACTGGAAGTACGAGAACGGAAGAGAATATCTATCGATCTATTAATATTTAACGTATTTAATTATGAATTAATTTTATATACGCATATCATATTAATCGTCATGATATTTTGATATATTTATATGCGCTTATATATAAATCAATATGTCAATATGACGTATTCAATTTGGAGTACGATCCATGCAGCAGAAACCGCCTGTAAGATGGGGCATCATCGGGGCCGGAGACATCTCCCACCGGGTGATGGCGCCGGCCATGCGCGCCACCGAATGCAGCGAGCTCAGGGCCGTGATGCGGACCACCCAGGCCGGCGCCGAAGAGTTCGCCCACGAGCACGGGGCCCGGCGCGCCTACGACAACGTGGAGGCGCTGGTCCGGGACCCGGAGGTGGAGGCCGTCTACGTCTCGACCCCCGTGGATCTGCACTGCCCCAACACCCTGGCGGCGGCCGCTCAGGGGAAACACGTGCTGTGCGAGAAGCCCTTGGCCCTGAGCGTTGCCGAGGGAGAGGCCATGCGGCGGGCCTGCCGGGATGCCGGGGTCACCTTCATGACCTGTTACTACCAGCGGTTCAGCGCCCGGCACCGCAAGATCAGGGAGATCATCCAAGACCGCGGCATCGGCCGCGTGACCGCCGTCCGCTGGAACTTCTCCGGGCGTTATCCCTCGGAACAGGAAATCTGGCAACACGATCCGGCCCGTGCCGGCGGAGGCCCCTTCACCGATCTGGGAACCCACGGCGTCGACCTGATGCGGTTCCTGGTGGGAGAGATCGTTGCCGTCACCGCCTTCGTGGACACGCTGGTGGAGAGCTATGCCGTCGAGGACACGGCCAGCGCCATCCTGAAGTTCGCCAACGGCGCCCAAGGCGTGGCCACGGCCCACTGGAGCACGGGGGACCCGGACGAACACCGGAACTCGTACGTCGAGGTCCTGGGCACCGACGGCGTGATCCTCTCCTCTCCCCTGCACGACAAGTTCTCCAGGGGGCGGCTGGTGGTGGCCACCAAGGAGGGTGAAAGGTCGTACGAATTCGACCAGAGCACCCATGCCCTGGTCCTGGAGGAGTTCGCCGCCGCACTCGCCGAGGGCAGAGAGCCCGCCATCACCATCGAGGACGGCATCCGCGCCCAGCAGATCGTCGAAGCGGTCTACGAATCATCAAGTACCGGACGCGTTGTGCAGCTTCCGGTTTCGTCGGAATGATCTGACGGATCGACTTATTTGGCGAATGCCGGGGGGAATTCCGGAGGTGGGACTTCCAGTCGCCCCTACGCCCCCCGGAAATCGGCGGCCGGGAAGCCCCGCTCCACGGTTGAATTTGCAGCCGCTTTGGGCCATTCTTGACGGTGATCATTTCGGTTTTCCACAGTCCACCAGGAGGAATCCCATGTCCCTTACCGTCGGAGACACCGCACCTGATTTTACGGCCGATTCCAGCCAGGAGCCCATCAACTTCCACGAGTGGATCGGCGACGGCTGGGCCATTCTCTTTTCTCACCCCAAGGACTTCACGCCGGTCTGCACCACGGAATTGGGATACATGGCCAGCCTCAAACCCGAGTTCGACAAACGCAACTGCAAGATCATCGGGTTGAGCGTAGACCCCGCCGACAGTCACCGGGCCTGGGCGCAGGACATCCGGGACGCCACCGGTCATGCCCCCAACTACCCCATCATCGCCGACACCGAGCTGGCCGTCGCCAAGCTCTACGGCATGCTGGCGGCGAACGCCGGAAATACGTCCGAGGGCCGAACCCCCATGGACAACGCCACGGTCCGATCCGTGTTCGTCATCGGACCGGACAAGCTGATCAAGCTGACCATCACCTACCCCATGAGTACGGGCCGCAACTTCGACGAGGTGCTGCGGGTGCTGGACTCGGTGCAGTTGACCGCCAGCCACAAGGTGGCCACACCGGTGAATTGGAATCACGGGGACAAGGTCATCATCCTGCCGGCGGTTTCGGACGACGCCGCCCGGGAAAAGTACCCTCAGGGTTGGGATTCTCCCAAGCCCTATATCCGTTTCGTCGACCAGCCCTCCGAGTAGGGTATGGACTCATCGGGCCCGTCGATCCGGGGCCAATGGGCCTGACAAAATGCACCGAAGCAACGGAACGGGACTCTAACTGGAAAGGACTGAGCGTCCGGGGACAGATTGCGGAGGCGTCCTGAGACCCGGACGTGTCTCCGAGTCCAAGCGAACCCAGAAGCTAACCTGGCCCGGGACTGGAACTGAAAGGGGGGACTTGCGGACCCCTTCATTCCGCCATTGTCCCCACGGATCAATTGAGACATATGCCCCTGTTTTCGCGCATTTATGTCTTTCGGTCCGGGCAATCGACGGCGCTCGATCCGTAAGACTATGGCCCCTCGGGAACGATTCAACGGCTGGCGGCAACTTCTCTCCCCTTCCGGTGTCTCGTGCTGCCGGTTCCAGCGCATACTTCCATTGACAATTCCATTGTCGGATTAAGGTGGCCCGCCTCGACGAAATGCTGAATAGGGAATAGATTTCGATGCCAAGCGATACCGAATCCATTGCGGGAGATTTCGATACTGAACAGAACGGACTCCGGATGGCCCCCGGTGCCATGCTCGACCTGGCCCGCCGGGCGGCGGAGCTCATCGTGGAACGAATCGAGTCCCTGGCGGAAGAAGGCGCCTGGGACGGCGAGTTCCGGCAGGAGTTGGTCGATCAGCTCCTGGAAGATCCCCCCGAGTCCGGTCTGCCCGCACTGCAGGTCATTGAACGGGCCGCCCGAGACATCCTGCCGGTGGCGGCGCGTATCGATCACCCTCGTTTCTTCGGCTTCATCCCGTCTTCGCCCACCTGGCCCGGCGTGGTGGCCGACTTCATGGCCGCCGGGTATCACGTCAACCAATGCACCTGGCTGACCTCGAGCGGTCCCAGCCAGCTCGAGCTGGTGGTCCTGGAATGGTTCCGCCGCTGGGTCGGTTATCCCGAGAGTGCGGGAGGGCTCCTGACCAGCGGGGGTTCTGCGGCCAGCCTGGACGCCTTCGTGGCGGCACGGGAAGCGGCAGGACACCCCAGCCGCGTCACGGTCTACATGGGCGACCAGAGTCACAGCGCGCAGGTCCGGGCGGCCAGGATCATCGGCATCCGCCCCGAGTGCATCCGCCGGGTGGCGAGCGACCGCCGCTTCCGGCTGGAGATGGAGTCCCTCCGGCGCGCCGTGGACGCCGACCGAGCCGCCGGATTCAATCCCATCGCGGTGTGCGCCAACGCAGGGGCCGGCAGCACCGGAGCCATCGATCCGCTGGTCGAGATGGCGGACTATTGCAAAGTGGAAGGCCTTTGGCTCCACGTCGATGCGGCCTACGGCGGTTTCGCAGTGATCACGGAAAGGGGTAGAGAGCTCTTGCGCGGCATGGAGCGAGCCGACTCCATCGGACTGGACGCGCACAAATGGTTCTTCCAACCCTACGAGGCGGGCTGTCTGTTGGTGAAGGATGCCACGACGCTCGAGACCGCGTTCCGGATCCCCCACGACATGCTGCAGGACACGATCTGGGGCGCGAATCACCCCAACTTTTCGGACCGCGGCCTGCAATTGAGCCGGTCGGTCCGGGCCTTGAAGATCTGGGTCTCGGTCCGGACCTTCGGCATGGACGCCTTTCGCCAGGCCGTTTCACAGGGAATGGAGTTGGCCGCTCGGGCCGAGGAATACATCGAAGCGAGTCCGGTTCTGGAGGTCATGAACCCGGCTTCGCTGGGGATCGTCTGCTTCCGGGTCAACCCGGCGGACGCAAATCCGGACGCGGGTTCGCTGCAAGAGATCAACCGCACGGTGCTGGCGCGCATCTTCTGGGAAGACCGGGCGTTCATATCCTCCACGCTCCTGCATGGGACATTTTCGCTCAGAATGTGCATCGTCAACTACACCACGACCTGGGACGATGTCCGGGAGACGCTGGAAGCCGCTGAACGATTTGGGTCGGAAGCGGTGTCCGATTAGAACAAGTTCGGTTGCCTATATGTTTATGTTATCTTGATGTGAATTTTCGGATCCTGTAGGCGAGGTCTTGCGACGCTGGCACGATTGCATACGCTCATGGATGGGCCCGAAACCATTTTAGATACGCTGGCGGCCTCTGAACAGTCCGACGAGCTGTCGACTCCGGATACCTTCTGCGAGGAATCGGACGGCCTCCGGATGCCCCGCGAAGCCATGCTCGATCTGGCCCGCCGGGCGGCGGAGCTGGTGGTGGAGCGCATCGAAAGGCTGCCGGGCGAACATGCCTGGGACGGCGAGTTCCGGCAGGATCTGGTGGACCAGTTGCTGGAGGATCCACCCGAGTCGGGTCAGCCGGCGCTACAGGTGATCGAAAGGGCCGTGCGCGACATCCTCCCGCTGGCGGTTCGCAACGACCACCCCCGTTTCTTCGGTTTCATCCCCTCCTCGCCGACTTGGCCCAGCGTGGTGGCCGACTTCATGGCCGCCGGTTTCCACGTCAACCAGTGCACTTGGCTGACCTCCAGCGGCCCCAGCCAGCTCGAGCTCGTGGTCATCGACTGGTTCCGTCGCTGGGTCGGCTATCCCGAGACCGCGGGCGGTCTCCTGACCAGCGGCGGCACGGCGGCCAGCCTGGACGCCTTCGTGGCGGCGCGCGAAGCCGCGGGACACCCCCCGTCTACATGAGCGACCAGAGCCACAGCGCCCAGATCCGGGCGGCCAGGATCATCGGCATCCGGCCGGAGCACGTCCGCAAGGTGGCCGCCGACAGCCGCTTCCGACTGGACATGGACGCGTTGGTCCGCGCCGTTGCCGACGACCGGGCGGCCGGTCTCAATCCCGTCGCGGTCTGCTCCAATGCCGGGGCGGGCAGTACGGGCGCCATCGACCCGCTCGAGGCGAGGTCGGATTACTGCGAAGCGGAACGCCTCTGGCATCACGTCGACGCCGCCTACGGCGGTTTCGGAATGGTGACCGAGAGGGGCAAGGATCTGATGCGCGGCATGGAACGGGCCGACTCCATCGGGATCGATGGTGGACGTCACGGGGAATCTGGAAACCACGGAGTTCGGCGCTCTGACCCTGCAGTCGGAACTGCCGTCCCTGGGAGAAGCCACCATTTCAACCAACGGTATGGGAGACCTCATGACCGGTTCGGTGAAGGTGGTTACCGAAGGCCTCGACAGCCCCATCGGCGGAGTGCTTCGCTTTGACGCACCCGGCCTCGGCGTGGCCGGAGTCGGCGCCAGCCAGGCGGTGCGGGACGCCATCATCCCGGTGCGCCGTCAGATGGGAAGCATCGACACGGGAGCGGCGCTCCGCAACCTGAGCGAGTCGGAGCTGACGTTGACCTGCCGCTTGATGATGGGTGGCGAGATGGTGGAGATGCAGACGGTCACGCTGCTGGCCAATGGTCAGACGGCCATGTTCATCAGCGAGCTGTTCGAGCATGACACGTCGGACTTCACCGGGTCGATGCGTTGCACGGCCCCGGCGGGAGAACAGGAATTCACCGGCGTGGCCGTGGAGCTGGATGCCAACAACGGCATCTTCACCACGCTGCCGGTGGTGCCTTTGGACGCAGATATGATGTCTCGCGAGGAGATGGATTCGGACGAATAGAAGAATCGAGACCGTAGAACGGATCCGGGCAGGCCGTTTCGTCGGCCTGCCCGGATTGTCCGGGGTTGGAGACGTCGGCTCTCTTTCTCTCGGCCCCTGACCTGGCTGGCCGACCGGTCGAAAGCCCGCGGCGATGCTTGCCACGGGCTCTTGTTTGTTGGATGCTTAGCCCCCAAAGGAATCACACCTTAATCGGAAAGGAACAGTTTCCATGAAGTTCTCAAGATCGATGATGGCATGGGGGTTGGTACTCAGCTTGTCCGGAATTTTCGGCGTAATGTCCCCGATTCTTGCCCAGGACGAAGAGCTGACCACGGCCAAAGATGTGGTGGACGCGGGTTATTCCAAGGAGGAGCTGAAGAAGTTCGTCGAATCCGCAAGAGATCATTTCGCCAGCCTTCCCTTCGCTCAGCTGCTCACGCTTGGGGATCTCCTGCGGGAAGAGGGCGGGGATTGGAACTACAAGTCCATGTACCTCGTTGTCCTGACCGACAATGGAACTGTGTTTTATCACGGCGAAGATCCGAGCAAGGACAACACGGACATAACGGGGGAGGTAGACGTCAATGGGAAAATGGTCGTCCAAAAGATCGTCGACACACTAATAATGGATGATCAAGACGAAGTATTCGTCGAGTACACTTCGGATGATCCGTCGAACGACGACTTGAATCCCAGGGATTGCTACGCCATCAAGGGCGGTCATGAGGCGTTGCCCGGCCGGGTATTCATTCTGGTCGGCGGCTATCACAATAACGTCACTACCATGGACGATGAGGGTGAATCTGAAGACCTCCCTGAACTTTCGGAGGTTTCGGCCATGGACGTCCGGGACCGGGAGACCTTGAAAGCCTTCGTTCAAGGGGCAGGCGATTGGGCTATTCGGGCCCTGCCGACATTGCGCTTCGATCTGCCGAGATTGGAGACCATCTTCAGGCTGGAAGGGGGTCATTGGAAAAGCGGCTCCACCTACATTTTCTTGATGACGCTCGACGGCAATGTGCTCTTTCACGGAGCTCGTCCGGATCAGGAAGACCTGATCCAGGTCGAGCTGGTAGACCGCAACGGATTGCCGTTCATCAAGGCACTCCTCGAAAAGGCGATATCGGGGGGAGGCTACGTGGATTACTACTGGGATGATCCGGGAGTGGAAGGCGATGAGGAACTCGGGTCCGCCAAGGTCGGCTACGCCCAGACCTTCACTGTGCCGAACGATTATCCGAGCATTGGGGGTGCGACGGTCGTCGCCGGCTCGGGCTTCTACAAGGGCAACCAGTTGGCTCTTGACTTCGCACACTTCGCCAACGGGGGAGGCATCACCTCGGACGTCGTGGTGGTGAACGCGTCCGGCAACCCGGTCCGGCCGGACATCTATTTCTACGACAAGATGGGTGAACTCATCGACGCGGGATCAGTCGTGGACGTCATGGGGCAGGGTCTGGAGGTCACGAGCTATAGAGCTTTGACCGTCACGAACGCAATACCGTCGCTGGGCGAGATCACCATCCCGACCCACGGCATGGGAGACCTGATGACCGGTTCGGTGAAGGTGGTTTCCGACAGTATCGACAGCTCCATCGGCGGAGTCCTTCGTTTTGATCTGACCGGTGTTGGCGTGGCCGGCGTCGGGTCCAGCCAGCCGGTCCGGGACGCCATCTTTCCGGCGCGTCGCACGGCAGGCGGGATCAACACCGGAGCGGCGTTCCGCAACCTGAGCGAGTCCGACCAGACGTTGACCTGCCAGTTGATGAAGGACGGCCAAACGCTGGGCGAGGATAAGCCGGTCGAATTGCCGGCCAATGGACAGACCGCCAAGTTCATCAACGAGATGTTCGATTACGACACTTCCGACTTCACCGGGTCGGTCCGCTGCATGTCGCCCGAAGGGGAGCAGGAATTCACTGCCGTCGCCCTGGAGTTGGATACGAACAACGGCATCTTCACCACACTTCCGGTGGTGCCGGTGGTTGCGGATGGCTCCGGATCCGGCAACGGAAACCAGGTCACTCTCTACTTCGCCCACTTCGCCAACGGGGGAGGCATCACCTCGGACATCGTGGTGGTGAACGCAGCCGCCACGGCGGCCCAACCGGACATCTATTTCTACAACACGATGGGTGAACTGATCGACGTTGAATCGGTATTGGACGTCATGGGGCAGGGTTTGGAGGTCACGGACAGCGGAGCTCTGACCGTCCCGAACCCACTACCGCCACTGGGCGAGGTCACCATCCCGACCCACGGCATGGGAGACTTGATGACCGGGTCGGTGAAGGTGGTTTCCGACAGTTCCGGCAGCTCCATCGGGGGAGTCCTGCGCTTCGACCTGACTAGCGTCGGCGTGGCCGGCGTCGGAGCCAGCCAGCCGGTCCGGGATGCCATCTTTCCGGCGCGCCGCGTGGCAAGCGGGATCAACACCGGAGCCGCGTTCCGCAACCTCAGCGATTCCGAGCAGACGTTGACCTGCCGGCTGATGAAGGATGGCCAAATGCTGGGCGACGATACGCCGCTCGAGTTGCCGGCCAACGGACAGACCGCCAAGTTCATCAACGAGATGTTCGACTACGACACCGCCGACTTCACCGGGTCGGTCCGCTGCACGTCGCCCGAAGGGGATCAGGAATTCACTGCCGTCGCCCTGGAGTTGGATGCAAACAACCGCGTCTTCACCACGCTGCCCGTGGTGCCGGTGGCGCAATAGGGAGTGACATCGCAGGATTGGATCAGCGAGAGCGCTCGTTCGTCAGAAAATAAGGAGCAATCACTATGAAATCTTTGAGAACGCTGCTTCTCATGGGGGTCTTGGGGCTGGCGGTAGTCTTTTCCGCTATGCAGCCCGCCCTCGCCCAGGACACCGGGATCACGGCCAGAGAAGTCCTGGACCGGGAAACTCTGAAGGCATTCGTCAGATCTGCAAAGGCGTACGTGGCAGGCATCACTGATCCTGCCCAGATCGACGATCTCTTGAACGAGCAATGGAGGTTCGGCTCCGTCTACGTCTACATTTCGAATGACGAGGGGGTCATCCGCTGGCACGGCGGCAATGCGGCTTTGGTGGACCAGGATCTCAGCGGTCTGGAAGACCAGTTCACCGGAGCCCTGTACGTCCAGGAACTCATTGCCGCGGCCAAATCGGGGGGAGGCTATGTCGAGTATCATTTTGACGATCCGTCGATTGAAGGAGACGAAGACCATACTTCCCCCAAATTGGGTTACGTCGAGCCTTTCACTTCGCCCCTTCCGGACCTCTTTCCGGACACGAACATGGTCATGGGCTCCGGCATCTATCTCGGACACCAGGTTGCGTTGGACTTCGCTCATTTCGGCAACGGATCCGCCATCAGTTCCGATGTCGTGTTGGTGAATCTCGCCTCCACGCCGATCCGTCCGGCAGTCTACTTCTACGACAAGATGGGCGAACTCATCGACCCGGCATCGGTGGTGGATTTCGGGGGAAATCTGGAAGCCACGGATCACGGGGCGGTCACGCTTCAGTCCGAATTGGCGCCCTTGGGAGAAGTCACGATTTCGACCAACGGTATGGGAGAGACCGTGACCGGTTCGGTGAAAGTGATCTCCGACGGTCCCCACAGCCCCATCGGCGGGGTCCTGCGCTTTGACGTTCCCGGCGTCGGTGTGGCGGGCGTCGGGGCCAGCGAAGCCGTCCGCAACGCCATCTTCCCGGCTCGTCAGATGGGAGGAATCCGCACCGCGGCGGCGCTCCGCAACCTAAGCGAGTCCGAGGTGACGTTGACCTGTCGATTGATGAAGGACGGGTTGGTGCTGGAAAGCTATCCAATCATACTGCCAGCCAACGGGCAGGATGCCAAATTCATCGACGAGATGTTCGGCGAACACGTCATGCCGGAATTCGTAGGGTCGGTCCGCTGCACGGCGCCGGGCATCGCGCAGAAGTTCACCGGAGTCGCCATAGAAATGGATGCCATGAACGGCATCTTCACCACACTGCCGGTGGTTCCTCTGGAGGGCGAGATGCCTTCAGGAGAGGAGATGGAATCCGAGGAATAGCCCGGGGAGCGCATCGACTAGAATCATACAGACCGTGGTTTTGCCCCTTTCCTTTTTGTAGGCAGCTTTTCTTGAACGTCCGTCAGGACCTCCGAAGTCCACTTGAACGGACGCGTGTATTTTCTTTGTGACTTCACTCCGCTTCCTTCACGCCGCGGACATCCATCTGGACAGTCCCCTGAAAGGGCTCGCCAAGCACGAGGGGTCCGCGGCGGAATCCATTCGCACCGCCACCCGGGCAGCATTGGATCAGTTGGTCGGACTTGCCATCGACGAGCAGGTCTCCTTCCTGATCATTGCCGGCGACCTCTATGACGGGGATTGGCGCGACTACAGGACCGGCCTGTTTTTCGCCAGCCAGATGGGCCGCCTTTACGCAGCCGGAATCCCTGTCTACCTGCTCCATGGCAATCATGACGCCAGAAGTCAGATCACACGCCGCCTCACCCTTCCCGGCAACGTGCACGTTTTCGGATCGCGAAAACCGCAATCATTCGAAATCGACGGCCTGAACGTATTCCTTCACGGACAGAGCTTCAGTCAAAGGGACGTCACGGACAACTTGGCGCTGAATTATCCGCAACCGGTCAACGGCGCCTTCAACATCGGCGTCCTGCACACCGGACTCGGCGGTATGGGCGGCCATGAGAACTACGCGCCATGTTCTCTCGCCGAGCTGATCAACAAAGGCTACGACTACTGGGCTCTGGGACACGTCCACCGGGCGGAAGTGCTCAACACCCGGCCTCATATCGTGTTTCCCGGAAACCTGCAGGGACGCCACGTGCGCGAGACCGGCGCCAAGGGCGCCTCCCTGGTCACGGTCGAAAACGGCGAAATCACAGACCTTGTCCCCATGCACAGCGACGTGGTGCGTTGGGCCGCCGTAACGGTCGATCTGCGGAACGCGACGAGCTTCGACGAGGTCCTGGATCGAATCCGGGACGCCATCGAAAATGCCGTTGCCAATCTTGCCGGAGGCCGTCTTCTGGCGTGCCGCATCCTGCTCCGGGGCCGTACCGAAATCCACGAGCAACTCCTGGTAGACGGAGATCCTCTCCTCTCCGAGGCACGCTCCATTGCCCTGGGCCTGGGCGAGGAGACGGCCTGGGTGGAAAAGGTCGTGGTTGAGACCGAACCGGTGATCTCCCCGGAGACCATGGAGCAACGTGAAGATGCGGTCGGCGACCTGCTCCGGATGCTGCAAGGAGCAGGATCCGATGCAGACCTGCTGAGCCGGCTTGAGACCGACATCGGCAGGATGATTCGTCGACTTCCTCCGGAAGTGCGATCTGCCGTCCAGATCCCGGTGCTGAGAGCCGCAATCGACCGCGACCACGCCGCGTTGATCGCCGCAGTGACGCCATTCCTGGCCGCACGGCTTCTGGGAGGACAGGACTGAGATGCGGTTGAGACGCCTTGACCTTCTCCGCTACGGGCACTTTACGGATCGGTCCTTCGAGCTTCCCTCCGCCGATACCGATTTCCACATCGTGTTCGGTCCCAACGAGGCCGGAAAATCCACCGCGCTCTCGGCCATCGAGGATCTACTGTTCGGCATCCCCGTGAGATCGCCCTTCAATTTCTTGCACGACTACGCGAGCCTGAGGATCGGCGCCGTGCTCGAGAATGGCCAAACGTCGTTGGAGTTGGTTCGCCGCAAGGGGTCGAAGGATACGCTTCTCGGAACTGACAATCTGCCGATTCCGGGCGGCGAGACCGCGTTGCAACCTCTACTGGCAGGCGCTGATCGTTCCTTCTTCCAACGGATGTTCAGTCTGGACCACGTTCGGCTCGAAACCGGCGGCCGGGAGATATTGGATGCGGAGGACGACATCGGCCAGATGCTGTTTTCGATTGGCGCCGGAATCGGAGGTCTGCGAGATCTGCTCGGAGAACTCACCAAAGAAGCCGATGAACTCTGGGCACCAAGAAGAGCGAGACATCGAAGGTATTACCAAGCGCACGACAGGCTGACGAATGCAGGAACGGAGCTGCGGCAGCAGACCCTCACGGCTAACATGTGGCAGGAATCGAAAAAGGCGTACGAGCGTGCGGAAGAGGCCTATGGGGAAATCGAGTCCGAGTTCGAGAATCTATCTGCCGAGGGTCGACGGCTGAGCCGAATCCGGAGAGTGTATCGCGATGTCTGTCGCATGGCCGTACTGAGAGAGGAGACAGATATCGCGGATCTTGAAAGGGTCATCTCACTGCCTGATGATGCCTGCAGTGTCCTCGAAGAAGCCGAGCGCCGGGACAACGAGTTGTCGACCCGAATCGACACGCTTTCCGATCATTTGGCCAAGGCGCGCGAAGAACTGGCGAACCTCACCTTCGACCAGAGGCTGATCCTACGCTCTCACGATATCTTGGACCTCCATGAACGCCGGATAGAGATCCGTCGCGAGAAAGCCGACCTCCCGAAGCGGCAGGCCGAACTCGAAGCGGTGGAAGCCGAGTTGCGCGATCTGTCTACAGAGTTGGGCTGGAGGGAGGACGCCCGCAAGGTGGTCGCACGAATACCGCCACGGACCAAGCTTCGCGCTGTGAGGTCCCTTCTTGGTCAACGAGGCAGACTGGCCTCGGACCTCGAGAATCGAGCCGGCAGCCTGCAAGAAGCAGAGGTCGAACGCGACGACTTTGAGCAGACGATCGAGGCTTTCGGTACGGCCCCCGACGTTTCCGGATTGAGAGCCGTCATCAAGACGATTCGGGAGAATGGCGACGTTACCGGGCGCCTGCGCCGGGCGGTACGGCAAGTCAAACATACGCAGGATTGGCTGGACCGACTTCTTGCTTCCATGAACCCGACAGTCCCAAATGCAAGAGCCGCGGCAGCAATGCGGGTGCCACCGGAGACTATGGTACACGCGCATCGGGACAGCCATCAGGATTGGGAACGACGCACCCGCGACGCGATCCGGCAACGTGAGACCTCTGAGGAGGAACTTGATCGGGCCCGCAGAAACTTCCGGAGTGCTGTACGGGATGAGCAGGTTGTTTCGGTCGGAACACTCCAAGAGGCTCGAGATGATCGTGACGCCCTCTGGAGACTGGTCAGGAAAAAACACATATCCAATCGGCCCATTTCCCCAAAGGAGGCCGATCGCCATGCCGATGCGCTCGATGACCTGGCGGCGGCCTTCGAACCCGCAATACGCCATGCCGACGACTTGGCGGATCAAAGATTCGACAACGCCGAAGCGGCCGGACGCCTGGCGGAGATGACCCGCAGCATCGACGCGCAAATGGCGAGTGTGGCCCAAATCCGCGAGCGGCAGGAGACACTCCTGCGGGAGGGCGAACGCCTGGATGCGGAGTGGCAGGCACTATGGGAAGAGGCGCCGATTTCCGCGCTTGCTCCCGACATCATGCTGGAGTGGCTGCGAGCAAGAACAAACTTGCTGGAAGCGGTTGAAGATCGGGCCGAAGCCACCAGTGCAATGGAAGTCCTGAAAGAAGAGGAACACGAGGCCAGGGAGGGTCTCATAAAGGAGTTGTCGTCACTCGGCGCCGAGCCCGAGACTTTGAGAGACGACACCCTTCGGATATTGCTGGAACGCGCCGACGGTATACGAATCGACTACGAAGAAGAGGCAAAAACCAGGAATCAATTGGAAGAACGCTTGAAGGAGGCTGAACGGACGGTGGAGCGGCGGCACCGTGAACTGAATCGGGCACAGCAGGCATGGCTGCGCTGGCAGAAAGACTGGTCGGACGCCTTGACCGATATTAGACTTACGACAGCCTCGAACCCGGATTCGGTTTCCGCTCTGATCGAAGTCATGGAACAGATCCGGGAAAAATCCCTGCGGATCAACGACCTGCGCTACCAACGCATCGGCAAGATCAAGCGCGACATCATCGACTTCGAGGCCGTTGTCGCAACCATGGTCGATGACGTGGCGGTAGACCTTGCCGGCACACCGGCAGAGGAGGCGGTCCTGGAGATCGAGAATCGCCTGACGAAAGCTCGGCGAATACGGGACATCAAGGCCAAGAAAGAGCAGGAGATCGGAGAACTCGAGCACGACCTGCGTGCTTTGGATGAGAAACGTGAAACCGCGCGCGGATCAGTGAACTACCTCAAAGACGCGGCCGGCGTCGAGACCAGCGAGGAACTGAGGAGGGCCATCGAAAAATCCGATTCTCTTCGCGCCGTGCAACTTGAGCTGGACACGGTCCTGCGAACGCTGAAGCAACAGGGGGACGGCCTGACAGCGGCTGAACTGGAAGAAGAATGCGACCATGTCGATATCGACCGGATTGTGGCCCAGGAAAACACCACCGGCGCACGGCTGAAGAGATTGCAGGAGCAGTTGGCTGAAGCTGCCGAGAAGCGGGCAGAGGCCAGAAACGCGTTCCAGGCGATCGGTGGTGATGCAGTGGCGGCCCGAGCCGAATCAACGCGGCAGGAAGCTCTGGTGGAGATCGGTGAAATTTCCGAGCGTTATCTCCGTGTGAGAACTTCTGCTCTCTTGCTGCAATGGGCGATCGACCGCTATCGGCGAGAAAAGCAGGCGCCTCTTCTCAAACGCGCCGGTCAGCTCTTTGCAACCGTCACCGGAGGTTCTTTTACCGAACTTAGAGTTGATTACGATGCCAAGGACAAAGCTCATCTGACCGGATTGAGACCGAGCGGCGAAGTTGTACGCGTACCAGGAATGAGTAGCGGAACCGGGGACCAGCTTTATCTCGCTCTACGGATCGCTGCCATGGAGGACTATCTCGAACATGCCTCCCCCCTGCCGTTCGTCGCCGATGATCTGTTCGTCAACTTCGACAACGACCGAGCACGAGCCGGCTTCCAAGTGCTGGGCGAGTTGGCCAAGAAGACACAAGTGCTCTTCTTTACCCACCACCTCCACCTCTTGGAAATCGCACGGCAAGCCCTGGGCAGTTCAATTTCCCAGGTGACGGTGAACAGCGACTGGGACTCGCAGAGCAGTCGAGCCTCTGCGTGAGCATCTCCGTCTCTCCCGCCACACCCGTTTTCCTCTCACACCCAGCTTTGCCACGGGCCGTCAGCCCTTCAGAAACGCGTAGGTCACTCCCAGGGCCAGGTAGAGGCACCCCATCAACAGGATGCTCGCCCACCAGGCCTTGCCGTAGCGGTATTCGGCCGGCAGATACTTCCGCCCCAGAAACGCGTAGGCCACCATCATGATGCCGATCATGGGCGTGTCGATGGCGCCCATGATCAGGACCAGCGTCACCGGCTTGGGGAAGAAGGCGTAGACGACCCAGGAGCCCACCATCATCGCGCTCAGGATCAGCTTCTGCCAGACCTGGGGAGACATCTTGCCGAACAGCCCCGGCGCCTTCATCCTGAGCGGCTGCAGAAACATGCGCGAGGAGCCGTCGAAGATGGAGATGGCGGTGCTGATGATGGCGGCCCAGGCGCCCAGGTAGAAGACGTTTCGGGACCAGGGTCCCAGCACCTCCGTCATCATCAGGCTCAGCTCCCGGGCCAGACCGGGACCCGCAAGCGTGATCCCCGCCGGGTGCAGAATTCCCACCCCCAGGATGAAGGTGGACATACAGACGATCAGTCCCAGCACATAGGTCAGGATGATGTTGGTCCGGTTGATCCGCAGCCAGCCCCGCATGCGGCTCACCTCTTCCGGTGAGTTGGGCTGAAACTGTTCCCGCGTCAATCGGCCCTTCTCCCGGGCGTGGCCCAGAAGGCCCATCCCCCGCTCCTCGGCCCAGGCGCTGTACTTGATGGTGCCCGAACCGGCCATGACGATGCCGGCCAGGGACATCATGACCAGAAGCTGATCGAAGTCGGTGGCCATTCGCGGCACCAGGCCCCGGGACAGCTCGCCGCCCACGTCCGGGACGACGAAGCTGGCGCAGATCAGGAGGCTGAGGGTGAACAGCAGGCACATGACCGTGTTGAAGGTCTCCACCGGCCGGTAGCCGCCGGCGATGAGGATCACCCAGACCAGGAGGAAGTTGAGAAAGGTCCAGAAAACCTGCTGTTGAACCTCCCCGGCGCCCGGCAGCAGGCCGCCGAAGACGTCGTGGCAGATGAGCCCGGCGATGGCCACGATCCCGCCTCGCAGCAGGAAGTCCTTGATCAGGTTGATGCAGAACCAGATCCAGGGGACCCAGGAAAAGGGTGCTCCCATCCCGGAGCAGACCTCCAGGAAATTCTGCCCGGTGACGATGGAGACCCGCCCGATGGCCTCGTTCCAGAAGGCCTTGGTGACGATGGTCAGGAGGATCAACCAGAGCAGGGCGCCTCCGTAGCGGGCGCCGGCCACCGGCTCGGTGAGGATCTCGCCGCTGCCGATGGCCTCCGCCAGGAGCATCAGCATGGGCCCGATCCAGGCCAGGGCCGTGATAGTCTCTCCCGAGACCCGCATCACACGAGGTTCTGCCGATTTCCGATCGGTCATGGATCAGCCTATTCCGTCCAGAATGCGAAGAGACTCGCCTGGCGCAGGTGGAAGCGGATCCGGACCTGCTTCCCTTCCAGTGCGGCCCAGTCGGGAGTCCCCTTCCACTTGAGTTCCGCCTTCAGATGATCTCCCTGGACCGGGATGCTCTTGTCCAGCGAGAAGGTGTCGCTCGGACCCAGGATCTCCGCCCGGATCTGGCCGCCGGAGGCGTCGGCGTTCACGAACATCCGTTTGCCTTCCAGGTGCAGGCGAACGGTCGTGAGAGTCCCCTCCTGGTGGCCGGCATCCATGGAGACGAACCCATCCAGCCGCAGCTTGGCCAGAAGGATGGCCCCATTGTCCGGGACCGAGACGTAGCGCCGTCTTCCGTCGACGAGAGGGCCGATGTTATCCGGCTGGAAGCGCCGCCGCATGCCGCTGTAGTAGAGCCAGAGCTCACCGTCCCTCACGATGGGACGCGTCGGCGGAACGATGGTGCCGGTGTCGTAGCGGCCCAACCCGTCGTAGGAGAGGGGGATGAAGATGGCCCGCCCCGCCACCCGTTGCCATTCCATCAGGTCCCGGGTGGAGACCATCTCGATCATGTGGAACCCGTCCTGGTTGCCGATGGGCGTGGGACCGGTCTGATGAAACTTCATGGGAAGGCCCAGGTACATGCCCTCGTAGGGGAAGACCGGCATGTTGTAGATGTCCACGTTGTAGTGGGAGGGCTGGTTGATGGTCATCGGGACCCAACGGGGATCGGACATGCGATCGGCGATGCGTTGCCGGCCCAGGACCTGGTCCTCGCCGTCGGCATGGAAGATGAGCCTGGGCTCGGTCCAGTTTGCGAAATCCTTGCTCACGGTGAGGTAGACCGACCGTCCGTAAGGTGCGGCGTGTTTGACGGTGGAGAGGAACTGCTTGCCCAGCTCGTCGTAGATCAACTGCGATTCGTCGGCGCTGGGGACGGCGGAGACCTCCAGGGGCGTCCAGTGAAGGCCATCCGGAGATACCGCCGGTTGCCGCTTCCCAAGACCGAACATGCCCTTGTAGCGGCGTTCCGGCACGTCGTGAGGATCGTAGACGACGTGATACAAGAACTGGTCGCCGCGATCGTGGTGGGCCACCAGGTTGTTGGTCTTGGACCCGTTCCATTCGATCAGGTTCAGCACCGGCTTGTCCCATCGGACTCCATCCTTGGAGACGGCGTACAGGGAGGTATGCTGCTCCTTCGTCCCCTTCCCCTTCTTCGCAAAGGCCATGTAGAAGAACTTCCACGCCTTCTCTTCCGGGTCCCAGATCGGGGCCGTACGTGCCTGCACCACGAAGTTCTCCCAGGGATGCACCGGCCGGATCATGGGGTCCGGGTGCTTGGTGGGCTGGTGCAGAGTGCGCTTCACGTTGACCAGTTTGCCGATGAGATAGTCGTCGACGAAGAGCTGCTTGTGCTCGGGAGTCACCCGCGGGATGTGTTGGGCCGACAGCCGGGTCCAGCTTCCTAGAGTGATCGAGAATCCCACCAGGACGACGGTTGCGATACGGTTCATGTGCCTTCCTTCCACGATCGGTAGTTCTGGCTCGATTGTCTGGCCGAAATGCCGAGTGATCCGGCTTCCGAGGGCCACTCGCAGGCCGTCGCAAGGGTACGCTTGAGGCATTCCCACCGCAACCTCGGGCTGGTCCAGCCCGGGCGGTGGGGGCCCGCCAGGTTCAGACCAGGACGACCTTCCCTCCCGGCTTGAGGATCGCGATATCGGTGGCCGGCAACCGGTAGTTGCGCGCCGCCAGGGCGGTGACGAACTCGGCCGGGTGCCCGCCCTGGGACCGTACCGGCGGCGAGGTGAATCCGTAGTGGCAGGGAATGACCACCTTGGGCTGCAGGATCCGGGTCAGAAGGGCCGCGAATCCAACGCCCAGGTTGGTGTCGTTGATGGGAAGCAGCAGGTAGTCCACCTTCAGGCCGCAGTTCTCGGCCTTGTGGGGATGGTCGAAGCGTCCGTCGCCCGGGTGGTAGATGTTGCCGTAGCGGGTCTCCAGAAGGAATCCGCAAGCGCCCTCCGAGTTCCTGTGGTGGGCGTATTGGATCCGGACGGTGAAGCCCTCTCCGCGGATGCGATCCCCGTGCGCGACCGGCTGCAACTGCGCTTTGGGGACTCCCGCTTCGATCAACATGGCGTGGCAAGACGGCGGAGCCAGAATCCTGGGATTGTGGCGGGAGAGAGCCTTGACCGACCGGGGCTCGCAGTGGTCGGTGTGGTCGTGGGTCAGGAGAACGTAGTCGGCCCGTTTCACATCGGAGCCGTCGAGCGGATAGTGCCCGGTCTCCAGGTAGAGGCTGCCGGGATCGTAGAACCGAACCTCCGGCGGCAGCCGATCCGCATGTCGACGCTGCTCCCGCAACTCGGCATACAGCGGATTGCCGCTCTGGAGAATCGGGTCCAGGAAGATGCAGACCTCACCCAGACGGACCACGAATCCCACGTTCACCAGGTACCAGATGGCATCGTAGCCGCCGGCGCCGAATACCTCCCCCCCGATCTTGCGCGGCTGCGGGAGAGTGAGCCGGCCCGATTTTTTTCCTTGCGCTTGGGGGATGCCGGTCGAGGCGGCCGCCACGCTGGCCGTCAGACCGGTCTCGATAAAATTTCTTCGATTCATGGAAACAACTCCTGGAAGACTTGTACGGTGAACGGCTTGCCCCTAGACTTTTCGGTTGAGGAATAGAGAACGAGGGAGCCTTTCCGTGAAAGTGGCAATCGCTGCATTATTGCAGGAGACGAATACTTTTTCCCCTCAAGCCACGGTCCGCGGCCACTTCCTGATGACTCCCGGTCACGAGCTGATCGAGAGCCACAAAACGGAAAATAGCGAGATTCACGGATTCGTGGATGCCCTGACCGAGGCGGGAGCGCAGATTATGCCCATTCTGGGTGGGTGGGCGGTCAGTTACGGCAGGATCAGGGCTGGTGATTTCCAATCGCTGCTGGATGACCTCATGGAGGGAATCAGGAAGGCGGGTCCCCTGGACGGGTTGCTCCTGGCGCTGCACGGCGCCTGGGCAGGCGAGGGAATCGACAGTTGCGACGGCGCCATCCTGCGGGAGCTGAGAGCACTGTTGGGACCCTCGGTTCCCATCGTCGCGACCTTGGATCTCCACGCCAACCTGACCCGCACCATGTGGGAGAATGCCGACGCCCTGGTGGGCTATCAGACCTGTCCTCACGTGGATCTCTACGACACCGGACGGCGAGGGGCTGATTTGATGGTCTCCCTCCTCCGGCGTGAGGTCCGCCCCACCATGCACGCCGTAAAGATCCCGATGGTGGTCCAAGCGGAAAACATGCTCACCGACCGGGGCGAATTCCGCCGGATCTACGACCATGTCCGGTCCTTGGAGGGCCAGGGAACAACCATCTCCGCTTCGGTGTTTGCAGTCCAACCCTGGATGGACGTGGAGGAGTTGGGTTGGGCCTCGCTGGTCGTCACGAACGACGATCCGGATCGAGCCAGATCGCAGGCCGATGAACTGGCCCGCTTCATCTGGTCCGTCAGGAAGTCGTTTGTCATTTCCCTTCCCTCGGTGGACGAGGCCTTGGAAGAGGCTATGTCAATACCTGGGGGTCCGGTGGTGCTTGGGGAGGGTGCGGACGGCACCATGGGGGGCGCGCCCGGCGACGGAACCAGTATTCTGGCCGGCATTCTGAAAAAAAGAATCGATGCGCCGGTGGCGGCCGTCGTCGTCGATCCCGGCGCCGTCGAGAAGGCGGTACGGGCGGGGGTCGGGAAACCCGTCACCCTGCGGGTCGGGGGAAAGTTGGATCCTGACTACGCTACACCGGTTCGCGTCACGGGTAAGGTGAAGCTCATTTCCGACGGCGAGTTCCGCTACAAGGGCCGAGTCTACACGGGCCGCTTGGTCCGGATGGGGCGGGCTGTCGTGTTGGCGATCGGACGCATCCGCCTGCTGATTTCCGAGCGGCCCGTTCCCACGACCGATCCGGAACTGTATCGAAGCCACGGAATCGAACCTCGGGACATGAAGCTGGTGTTGGTCAAGTCGCCCCTGGGGATGCGCACCGAGTACGAACCCATCGCTCGTTCCATCATCATCGTGAACAGCCCCGGGTGCTGCAGTCCCGACTTGACCTCCCTCCCCTTCGTGAGGATGCCCCGGCCCATGTTCCCTTTCGACGAGTTCGACTATTCACCTCCCGAATAGAAGACGGAGAGTGCCCGGTCATGTGCGGACGATTCACTCAGATGATGTCCTGGAGTCAGGTCCACGACCTGTACCACTATCAGGAACCGGCCGCGCCGCTGAGTCTGGCGCCCCGCTACAACGGCGCGCCGACCCAGGACTTCGCGGCCTGCCGGCTCGACGAAACCGGCCGGCGCACGGCCGTCAAGCTGCGCTGGGGCTTGGCGCCGTCCTGGGCCAAGGACGTCCGGATCGGTTTTCGTTTGATCAACGCGCGGTCGGAGACGGTGCACTCCAAGCCGTCGTTCGCCTCCGCCTTCCGTTCACGCCGCTGTCTGGTGCCGGCGAACGGGTGGTTCGAGTGGCGGCGGGACGGCCGCAACAAGCAACCCTACTTTCTGGCCCTCGCCGACGGTTCTCTCCTGTCGTTCGCCGGGCTGTGGGAGCGCTGGAGCAGTCCGGCGGAAACCCGCGAGACGTTCACCATCATCACCACGGAGGCCGCTCCCGCACTTGCGGACGTCCATCACCGTCAACCCGCCATCGTCGACCCCGGCCGATTCGACGACTGGCTCGATCCGTCATCGTCGGCGAGTAAGCTCCTTGAGTTGGTCCGTGAGCCCTACGCCGGCCCCTACGAGAAGCGCGCCGTCAGCACCAAGGTGAACAGCGTCCGGAACAACCATCCGGACATCCTGGCCCCGGCGCCCGAGCGGGGCTTGTTCTGAGACTCGCCTGGGAGGCTGCGCCAAAGGAATGAGGGCGGAGGTCGTCAACCGCGGATTCGTGGGATCGTAGGGGACAAGAACCTCCCTCTCCCATGCACGTCTCTTGGCAAGAGTTGTCCATTGATAGTAAATTTAGGCCTATTTTTTACTACCTATAGCGAATAATCGACCCTTTGGGGGAAATCCGGAAGTGACGACGTCAAGTCCATCCGCATGGCGGATCGAGGGCCGCTTCTAATCCTTGTCCACCGGTGTTTTAATCGCTTCCAACCATTCCTTGAACCGGCGGGAGGCCGTATCCATGAAATCCGGATTTGCTCGCTCTTCCCTCTTCTGGGGGTTGGTCCTGCTGGCTGCTTCCGCGCTGCTGTACCAACTCCTGCGGGTCCCGGAATCGCCCGGCGACCCCACGCTGACGGTGGCCGCAGGATTTGAGGTGGAACTCGTGGCCGGGCCGCCGCTGGTGGAACGCCCCATCTCCGCCGACTTCGACGAGCAGGGACGCCTCTACGTGACCGAGTCCTCCGGTTCCAATGACCCGGTGCAACAACAACTGGAGCAGAAACCGCACCGCGTCAAACGCCTGGAGGACACGGACGGCGACGGCCGCTTCGACCGGAGCACTCCGTTTGCCGACGGCATGATGATCCCCCAGGGCGCGCTCTGGTTCGACGGGTCCCTCTACGTGGCGGCGCCCCCCAGCATCTGGAAGCTGACCGATACGGACGGTGACGGCGTCGCCGACCAGCGGGAGGAATGGTTCGCGGGCAAGACCCTCACCGGTTGCGCCAACGATCTGCACGGCCCCTACCTGGGCCTGGACGGATGGATCTACTGGACCAAGGGCGCCTTCGCCGAGCAGACCTACGAACGGCCGGACGGTCCTCTCCTGGTGACCCGCGCCGCCCACATCTTCCGGCGGCGGCCTGGAGATCCGTGGATCGAGCCGGTCCTGACGGGGGGAATGGACAACCCCGTGGACGTGGTCTTCACGCCCCGGGGCGAACGGCTGCTGGCGTCCACCTTCGTCCAGCACCCGAAACTGGGCCGCCGGGACGGCATCATCCACGCCGTCCATGGCAGCGTCTACGGAAAAACGCACGGCGTCCTCAGCGGCCACGCCAGGACCGGAGACCTGCTGCCGGCCATGCTGCACCTGGGACCGGCCGCCCCCTGCGCCCAAGCCATCTATGCCTCCCAGGTCTTCGGCGGCGAATATCAGGGCAACTTGTTCGCCTGCCTCTTCAACCTGAACAAGGTGACGCGTCACGTCCTGGAGCCCAGTGGAGCCACCTTCACGACCCGGGACTCGGACTTTCTGGTTTCCGGCAACCGCGACTTTCATCCCACCGACGTCCTGGAGGACGCAGACGGCAGCCTGCTGGTGGTGGATACGGGGGGCTGGTACAAGCTCTGCTGTCCCACCTCCCAGCTCCACAAACCGGACATCGTGGGCGGGGTCTACCGGATCCGGCGCAGGGGTGCGTCGGGACCGGAGGATCCCAGGGGCCTGCGCATCGACTGGGTAAACGCCGGTAGCGACCGACTGGCCGCGCTCCTGGACGATCCGAGGCCCGCTGTCCGAAGCCGGGCCCTTGGAGAACTGGCCAGGCAAGGGAGCGCGGCGGTGGCGGTGCTGGCCCGGACGTTCTCGACATCCGATTCCGTGGAGGTCCGCCGCAACGCCGTCTGGTCGCTCACCCGCATCGACCACGCGGACGCTCGCGCGGCCGTTCGACAGGCACTTTCCGACCGTGAGGAGAGCATTCGGCAGGCCGCCCTCCATTCCGTCAGCGTTTGGCGTGACGCCGGCAGCGGTCCCAGGGTGCTGGAGCTTCTGCAACACGGCTCTGCATCGATTCAGAGGGTGGCTGCCGAGGCACTGGGACGCATCGGCGATCGCCGCGCCGTCCCCGGATTGCTGGCTCGGTCCGGGGCGGATAACGGCCGGATTCTGGAGCACTCCCTGATCTACGCGCTGATCGAGATTGCCGACCCGGAGGGCACCGCCGCCGGACTGAGGGCTTCTTCTCCCCGCACGCGGCGTGCCGCCCTCATCGCCCTGGACCAGATGGCGGGCGGCGGATTGGAGCCCGGGACCGTTACTCCCCTGCTCGCGGACGACGAGCTGATCCTGAAACAGACGGCCTCCTGGATCGCCGGCCAACATCCGGAGTGGGGTGAAGCGTTGGCCCATTATTTTCGGCGGCGCCTGGCCCGTCAGGGAGGGGAACCCGAAGAGAAGGCCGATTTGGCGAGGCAACTGGCCAAATTCGGCGAAGACTCCACCATTCAGAGGTTGCTGGCCACGACGGTCGCCGGCACCGGCTCGACCGAGTCCCGCCTGACCGCGTTGCGGGCCATGGCCGGCAGCACCCTCAAGGAGACACCCTCCGTTTGGGTCGACGGACTCGCCGCGGTTTTGTCCGGAGGGGACGCGGTCCTGATCCGGGAGGCGGTCGAAAGTCTACGCACTCTGCCCGACCCGGGGGAGAAAGACGCCGGCCGCCTGGGGGAGGTCCTGCTTGGCGTCGGCCGCGACTCGACCCGGGACGACGAGCTGCGCGTGAATGCGTTGGCGGCCCTTCCCGGAGAATTGGACGGACTCGACGCCGATCTCTTCGAATTGTTGCGGGCTAGCCTCGGGCCTGCGGCTGCGGTGGATGCCCGCACCGGCGCCGCCGGCGTCCTGGGCAGATTCCGGCTGACACGCGATCAGTTGCTGGAGTTGGCCGAGTCGGTGCGGACCGCGGGACCCCTGGTCCTCTCGCCATTGCTTGGGGCCTACGGGAACGGCGGAGACGAAGATCTGGGCCTGCGGCTGCTGGCCGCGGTACGGGATTCAAGAGGGCTGAACGGACTGCGGGCCGACGTCATGAACCAGGCCTTGGCCAATTTTCCTCCTCCGGTTCAACGCCAAGGGGAGCAACTCCTGGCATCCCTGGAAATGGATCCGATCCAGCAGCGGGCACGTCTGGAGGGTCTGCTGGAGACTCTGGGCGAAGGGGACATTCGCCAGGGTCAGGCCGTCTTCAACAGCAACAGCGCCGCCTGTTCCTCGTGCCATGCCATCGGCTACCAGGGGGGCCGGTCCGGCCCCGACCTCACCCGGATCGGCGATGTCCGAAACCGGCGCGATCTGCTGGAGTCCATCCTCTTTCCCAGCGCCAGCTTCGTGCGCGGCTACGAACCCATGGTGGTGGTGACCGCATCGGGAGAGATTCACCAGGGGGTCATCACCCAGGAGGGGCAAGAGGAGGTCGAGATGGTGACCGGTCCGGACACCGAGGTGAGGGTGGCTCGGTCGGAGATCCGCGAGATCCGCCCCGGCAACGTCTCCGTGATGCCCTCCGGCCTGGAGGAGCAGGTGAGCCGGGAGGACCTGGCCAGCCTGCTGGCCTTCCTCAGCAACGCCCGCCGGCGTCCTCGATAAACACCGGTAGCTCGTCGACGAGGGCGCCCACAAGGGGCGCCCCTAGGGAACGGGGAACGAGCTATTCGTCCTTCAGCCAATCGTCGATCTGGCTTCCGGCCTCGTCGATGACGGTTTCCAGGGAGCCCTTGGCCAGAACGGCGATGGTGTCGGGATAGCGGCCCGATCCGTAGGCCCCGGCCGGGATCAGATAGTTCGCCCGGGCGCCGTTGGCCAGGGAAGCCACCATGATCGGTATTCCGGGAAAACGCTCCCGCAACGACCGTTGCAGCACTTGGTAGGGTTCGCCTTCCACGGCCAGCCAGAAGGCGTCCCCGATTTTCCAGAGCCAGATCGAATAGGGGAGGCACTCTCCCGCCGGAAGGAATTTCAGGCGTTGCAACCGGCGGCCCTGCTGTTCGGCCAGGGCTCGGAAATCGCCGGCTCGGGCTTCGTCTCCGGCAGCGCGCGCCCGCTTTTCTCCGGCTCTGCATCGTTCGAGCTCGGATTGGACCTCTTCCCTTGTGTGCGATCTCCGGCGACAGGGGAGATCGACGGCCCAGCGCCTCAGTTTCCACCGGCTGCTTCGTCGCTTCTCGTCGCGAGAGAGCCGGGTCCAGGACCAGGTTCCCAAGGTGGCGCCGGACTCCCGGGGACCGGTGTATTGAAAGCGCCGGTTCGGAGGCGGCAACTCACACCGGGCCGACAGCGCAGCGTAGCCAAGCTGACGCCCGTTTCGATCCGCCACTTCCAAGTCGCCTACGAACCCCTCCTTGGGCCCCAAGTCCCCGGACGCGCCCTGCAGGAAGAGGCAGGGCGCCCCGGTCTCCCGCTCGACGACCTCCCGCATGGCTCCCGGAAAGTCGGGGCTGATGAGCGTGTTCTCCCAGGCCAGGGTCGTGGGATGGCAAGCGTAGTTGACGATGGTGGCAATCGGCTCATCCCGTTCGCCGTTGACCCGCGCCACCAGGAGTGTGTCGTCCGACGGTCCGTCCGGGTTGTACCCACACACGTATTGCTGCAATCGATCGTCCCACAGATCCCGATTCCGGGCCAACGAGCAGTGGCCGAAGCCATAACTGATGGTGGCCGCCTGCGACCCGGATCTGGCCGCGGAGATCAGATCGCCCACAGAGGCCGCAACCCTCTTCAGATAGCCACGGATCAATTCTCCCCCCGGCAGGGACTCTCGTTCCAAGCCCATCAGGCCTGCGGCGTGGGTATGGGAGAACACCACCAACAGCGAGTCAGGGCTGACCCCGGAAAGCCGGCTGGCCCGCTCCAACAGCAGGTCCATCTCGGCGGGCCACAGCAGGACGTGGTCCAACAGGATCAGGATCTGCTCGGACTCCGAAGGAGGCCCTTCCTCCTCAAGTGCCCCAAACGCGACGGCCGCCGCCTTCAGGGGGCGATGCACGCCCGTGGAGCGGTCGTGGCTGGCGGCGCCCCACATCCGGTGATAGATGCCGACCGGCGGAGTGATGTCCGCCTGCGCCAAGCCGAAGCGGCACCGGTTCTGAAACGTCTCGACAAACCGCACATTTCCCCCAATGCCTTTCATAACGTCGATTCCCCACCCCAACTTCGCAACGATTGCTTGAGTGTACTTGGTTCCGTGATGACTTTCGCCGCGGTCCTTCAAGCCCCCGGGTCGAACTGGGGAACCTCCATCTGCTCTCCGTTCCGGAGCGCGGACTGGTGGGAAACGATTCCCGGCACGGTCATGGCCAACGACTCGTAGACGTCGATGGCCGGCTCCCGGTCCTCCACCAGCGCATTGACGAACTCCGCGGTGAGGAAGGTGTGGCTGCTGCCATGACCGCTGGTGTGACGCATCGTTTTCGGAAGCCGGCCGGTGTTCCAATACTCGGGGAGGGTCACCTCCTCGGGCTTGCTTCTCCGCCCATCCCAGATGACGCGGTGGATGCCCTCCCGGGTCATGTAGAAGGTTCCCTTTTCGCCGAACCAGTTGGCTCGCTCGCCCCCCGCGGCGATGTGCCAGAACATGTTGCAGCGTACGATGTGGCCCTGATCCGTCTGCATCCAGGCGCCAGAGTTGGAGAACGGGTTCCGGTAGGGGTTGGACTTGAACATCGCCATCTCCTCCGGATCCCCCCAGCCCAGAGCCGAGGTCCTGACGATGCGCTCGCCCGTGACTCCCACGATGTAGCCCAGGGCATGGGTCGGATAATGCATGGGAGGAAACCCCTGCCGCCAGCTCACGGAACCGTCAGGATGGTAATAGTTGGACTTCGGGTTGTTGATTATTTCCTTGCGATAGACATCGTGATAGTACTCGACTTCACTGTAGAACAGCTCTCCGAACCCGCCCTTCTGAAATAGCTCTCTGGCGTAGATACAGGCCGTGTTGTAGTAGCTGGTCTCGGCCATCATGTACCGGAGACCCGTCTTTTCCTTCTGCTCTTTGAGCTCGTACGCCTCTTCCATGGTGAAGCACGCGGGTACGGCGACGATCACGTGCAGCCCCCGTTCGAAACACATTTTGGTGTGCTTCACATGATCGAGAACTCCGCTGAAGACCGCCACGGCGTCCAGGTCGTTCGCCTTCTCCTTCAGCATTTCCTCCATGGAGTCGTAGACGTTGTCGCAAGCGTAGACTTCCTGGAGTCTCTTCCGGCGCTTCGGGTAAAGGTCAGTCACGGCTTCGACGACACACCTCGGATGCTCGTGCCAGTAGAAGGAACAACCGAACCCGCCTCCAACGATCCCGATACGGATCTTCCTGTCCGATGTGGCCGACCCGTACCCCACGTATTTCGGAGTTGCCGAAACGGCCTTGGCGGCCACGCTCAAGGTGGCTGCCGTCAGGAACTCACGCCTGGATGACATAATCCTCTTCCTCGTTGATCGGATCGTTTCGGCAGAAAAGACACCCGCGGCGAAAGCTTCCCCCGATGCGCGGCTGAGAGTTCGGCGGTTGGAAAGGCGGCGCTTCCTATCCCTCTCTCCTCATGGATATCTCCCTTTTCGCTGCCGACCGGAGTATCCACCGGGCTCGCTTGACGACCGGCAGATCCACCATCCGTCCATCGACGGCCATCGTCCCTTCCTCGGGAGCCGCTTCAAAGGCCTCGACCACCCGGCGTGCCGATTCGACCTCCTCATCCGTCGGACGGAAGACCCGGTGAACCACTTCGATCTGAGCCGGATGGATCAGGGTCTTTCCGGAGAACCCGAGCCCCCTTGCCGCCTGGGTCTCCCGGGCCAATCCGTCCGGATCCCGAAAATCGAGGTAGACCTTGTCCACCGGCTCCAGCCGGGCGCTGGCTGCCGCCACCACGAGCGCGGAGCGCCCGTAGGACATCAGTTCTCCTTCTCGAAACGAGAACAGACCCAGGTCGACTGCAAAGTCCTCGGCCCCGAACATGAGGGCCACGAGCCTGGGAGAAGACGCGGCGATCGCCGGCGCCTGAATCAAGCCCATGGCGCTCTCGATCATCGCCGCCAGCCGAACAGATCCGGGCCGCATGCCGGCCTCGGACTCCCGTTCCGTCAGCGAACGATCGACGGCCGTCACGTCCTCGGGGCGGTCCACCTTGGGGAGCACCAGCCCCTCCAGGCCGGGCCGGACCACCGCTCGCAGGTCGCCGTCCATGGCTCCATGCCCGGCGCCGTGAATCCGAACGAATCGGCGTGGCCCCTCTTTCGCCGCATCCAACGCCGCGCCCACCTTCCTCCGGGCCGCGTCCATCTCGTCCGGAGGGACGGCGTCCTCCAGGTCGTATATCAATGCATCGGAACCCCGGCCAGGCGCCTTGTCGATCATCTTCTGCCGGTGGCCGGGGACAAAAAGCCAGGACCGCATCCTTTCCATAAATTCCTAACCTCCCTTGACTTCGGGAAAACGATTTGGCGAGGAAGCCCGATCCCGCTTGTAGACCCTGACGCTACGCACGATTTCGATCACGATCTTGCCGTCCTGATTTCCCGCTACGCCAAGTGCGACGTCTTGGACCTCGTTGGTTTGGAACACGGAACCAACGTGCCCCCCAAGTCGGATTCGGTGTGGTAATTGATTTTGAATGCGGGCAGTATAATCTAATCTATTTTGCATCCGCATAACCGATTCCAAATGAAAAATACTCTGACAAACCGAGATCGGATTCCCATCGGCCAAGCTTGGCTCAGGCACGAACGGACCGCGTCCCGCGAGCGGCTTGATTTGACATCGGGAAGCCCGGAAGATAGGCGCCGGACATGGAGGCAGGTGGCGATCAATCCGTGCGTTGTTCGCTGGCCCGAGCCGGCCGCATCGTGGTCAAGGTGGGGTCGGGCGTGCTGGTGGACGCGGAGCAACGTCTGGACACGGACCGAATCGGCCAACTCGTCAAAAGCATGGCCCGGCTCTTGGCGGAGGGGCGCCAGTTGGTGCTGGTCACGTCGGGGGCGGTGGCGGCCGGGGCTCCGGTCATGGGTCTGACCGGTTCGGCCAAAACCATCCCCCAACTTCAAGCGTGCGCCGCCGTCGGTCAGAACCTCCTCATGTCCGTCTACGAACGACTCTTCTCGCGGCTGGGCCGGCACACGGGGCAGATCCTGCTGACCCGGGACGACATGAACAACCGGGAACGCTATCTCAATTCCAGGAACGCGCTGGAAACCCTGCTCGCATCCGGGATACTCCCCGTCGTCAACGAGAACGACACGGTGGCGGTCAACGAGATCAAGTTCGGCGACAACGACCACCTCTCGGCGCAGGTCGCGGTCCTGGTTCAAGCCGACCTGCTGCTCATCCTCTCCACCGTGGGCGGGTTCTACGAGCAGAACCATGAGGGCGCACTCGAGGATGGCCGCCTGGTTCCCACCGTGGAGCGAATCACCGATTGGCATTTCCACCATACGCGCGACACGAGCGATTCGGCGTCCATCAACCGGGGAGGGATGCGCTCCAAGCTGCTGGCGATCCGGAAGGCGGCCGACTCGGGAATTCCCTCGTTGCTGGTCAGCGGCCTGGACGACGGCATCCTGGAGACGGTCCTGGAGGGACGGGAGGTGGGTACCCTCTTCCTGCCGTTCAAAGAAAGGCTCTCCGCGCGGAAGCACTGGATCCTGCACTCGCTTCAGCCTCAGGGGCGCCTGGTGGTCGACCGGGGAGCGGCGCGAGCGCTGACCCATAAGGGCAAGAGTCTGCTTTCCATCGGCATCACCGCGGTGGAGGGCAAGTTTCACTCCGGAAACCCGGTCCGGGTCATGGGACCCGACGGCCGGGAGATCGCCCGGGGACTGAGCTATTACAGTTCCCGGGAAGTGGAGGCCATTCGGGGTCGCAGGAGCGAAGAGATCCGGGCGCGCCTCGGCTACAGCTACTACGACGAGGTGATCCATAGAGACAACCTGGTGCTGGTAAAATGACCGCTCCCTTATTCGCGGGAGAAAAATGATGACCACTACCGTAACTTCACTGGAAAACGAAATCGTCCAGCTTTCCAGGCGGGCCAAGACAGCTTCCCGCCGCCTTTCCGCACTGTCCACGGACGCCAAGAACGCGCTGCTGGAAAGCCTTGCCGATCGCCTGTCGCAGCCGGACGCTCGTGAGACTTTGCTGGCTGCCAACGCCCGGGACCTGGACGCGGGCGCTCGCAAGGGTCTCACCGGCGCGCTGCTGGACCGCCTAAGTCTGGACTCCAAACGCATGGACTCCATGATCCGGGGCCTGCGGGAAGTGGCTCGGCTTCCGGACCCGGTGGGAGTCGACCGCCAGAGCTGGACCCGGCCCAACGGGCTCCAGGTGGCCAAACGGACCATCCCCCTGGGAGTGATCGGCATCATCTACGAGGCCCGGCCCAACGTCACCATCGACGCCTTCGCCCTCTGCTTCAAGGCCGGCAACGCCACCGTGCTCAAGGGGGGCTCCGAGGCCATCCATTCGAACCGGGCCCTGGTCGAGCTGGTCGGTGAGACGCTGGCCCCGGCCGGACTCTCGGATGCGTGCCGGCTCGTGGACACCACCGACCGGAACGCCATCGCCATACTGGTCCGGCAGGAGGAGTTCATCGACCTCATCATCCCCAGGGGAGGCGAGGGACTGATCCGCTTCGTGGCGCAAACGAGCCGCATCCCCGTCATCAAGCATTACAAGGGCGTGTGCAACATCTACGTGGATGAGGAAGCCGATCTCGCGAAGGCTCTGACCATCGCCGAGAACGCCAAGATCTCCCGGCCCGCCGTGTGCAATGCCGTGGAGAACCTCCTGATCCATGAGAAGGCCGCCGGCCGGTTCCTCCCTCGATTCGCCCAACGGATGGATCAGGTCGGCGTCGAGTTGCGGGGAGACGACCGGACCCGCGAGATACTCCCCGGCGTCACCCCGGCCACGGAGGAGGACTACCACGAGGAGTTCCTGGATCTGATCCTGGCCGTACGGGTGGTCTCGGACATGGACGAGGCCATCGCCCACATCGAAACCTACGGTTCCGACCATACCGAGGCCATCGTCACCGAGAACCGGGCCGCGGGACAGGCCTTCCTGAACCGGGTCAACTCCTCGGTGGTCCTGGTCAATGCCTCCACTCGTTTCTCGGACGGAGGAGAACTGGGGCTGGGCGCCGAGATCGGAATCAGCACCACCCGCCTGCACGCCTACGGACCCATGGGCCTGGAAAGCCTGGTGACGGAGAAGTTCGTCATCGTCGGGGACGGACAGATCCGAGTCTGACGGCCTCCTCAAGAATTGGCAGGGGCACCCCCTGTGGGCGCCCTCTTCGGTCCAAAGCGGAGCAGAACGGCACCACACGAAGATTCGGATCAAGAGCGGGACAAGGATGTCCCCTCCCCCCTACTCCGACGGCAACCGCACCTTCGCCAAGTAGATACTGCTCTTCCCCTCGTGGGAAGAGTAGTAGCTGACCCAGAGCAGACCCTGGTGCCAGACCATTCCGGGATAGCTGGTGTCCCCGCCGCTGGGGAGAGTCAGGACCGGCTCGAAGCTGTTTCGGGTCATGCGGGCCAGAATGGTGGTGGGATCCTCGGTATAGGCGCGGCTGCCCGCCCAGAGCCGGCCGTCGGGCAGGCGAATGAAATTGGGTCCGCCCAGCCGGTGCCCGGTGTCGGTCCACGTCCACTTCCGATAGGGTGGGTGGCTGGTGCCGATCCAACCCGTGGCGTTGCGCCTCAAGAGGATCATCATCTCGTCCCCGGGCAGAAAGCGGATGGTGGCCTCGTTGGGCCAGGGAGGAATGTTCTTGAATACGGTGATCCGGTTCCACTCGATACCGTCCCGGCTCGAGTAGAGGATGACCCGGCGGGTATTCTTCCCATCTCCCATCTTGGAGACGCTGTAGGCTGTGCCCTGGTGCCAGGTGATGCGCCAGAGCCAGTGCTCTTCGGCCAGGACACGCTGTGGAGAGGTCCACTCGTAGCCGTCCGGGGAGAAAGCCACGCGGGGCACCCGGGTCTGGAACACGTCATCGATGTAAACGCTGCCGCCGGCCACCAGCAGGAGGCGATCGTCGGGCGTCCGGGAGAGCTTGGGATCCCTCAGGTCCACCCCTTCCGTCGTCAAGAGTGCGGCCGATTCCCAGCTCCCACCATCGGATGAGGTGATGACCCGGATCCGTCCGTCCTGTCCGGCGGCATGTCGTTCGCCCTCCCGAAAGGTGCAGAACCACCTTTCGCGGAAACGGATCAGGTCAGTGAAAGCGTTGTGGAGGCCCTGGTCCCAGATCTTCTCCACCGATACGATCCGGGGATCCTCCGCCCGGATTACCGAAAGGCACAGGAGCATAATCATCGTTGGGAGCCAAAATCGTCGTCCTGGCATGGAATTCATGGTTCCTGTCCTCACCTGTGATCAAAGCGCGGCGATCTTCTCCACCAGAGGCCAGAAACCGAGTTGTTCCACGGCATGGCTGCGGTAGATCCCCGCGGCGTCGGCTCCGCTTCCGTAGGCGCGGCGGGCGGCCTCCATCAGGAGGTCGGGATCCTGGAAACTCCCACGTGGTAGCAGGAGAACTCGGCCACCACGGGGCAGCGGCCCGCAACCCTCTTGACCGCGGCGGCCACTTGGCGCTCCACCCTTCGGACGTCGGAAGTGGTGCGGAACCAGAGATGGAGTTCATCCACCAGATTCTGGTCGACCCAGGTCGGCCAATCCTGAAACACCTTCACATAGTCGTCCATCTCCCGCGCCACCAAGGCCACCGTCATGGGCGCCGACGGGTCTTCCTCCCTCAAGGCTTCCCTCAACTCCCGGATGGTGACCGTGGTGTAATCGGCTCGGAATTTGACCCAGGAGGGATCGTCGTTGGGCAGGTCCATGGGATCGCGGCGGAGTTTTTGCCGGTAGAACCGGGTCATGGGTTCTTCGTAACCGTCCGTTCCAACCCCGTTCTCATCCTGGTTCAGACTGACGAACTCCACCTGGAATCCGTGCCCGCCCGTACGTTCCAGCATGGCCATGTAGTTGCCCTTCTCGTGCTCCCGGACCTCGGGCACGGCCAGACTCAGGGTGCGCCTTTGTCCTGGCTGAATCTCGTCGCTTCGACTCCGGTCCCGAGCCCAATACTGAGGGTGTGCCTGGGCAAAATCACTCAGGCTGGGGGACGACCTGGGATGGGACCAGATGGGCTGATGCCGTTCCAACTTTTTCTTCATCTCGGGAGAACCGGGCGATGCACTCAGGTAGTGAATGGACCAGGCATAGTTGACACGGCGGGAGCCGTGGGAATTGAAGGCCAGATACGGATGCACCTTTATACCCTTCTTCCGCCCCTCCTCCACCAGAATACGAGTCCCGCTCCAGGGAATCAGATCGGTGACTCCGTGGTTCGAGCATTTCCGGACAAATTCCGCCACTTTCGGATCATCGGCGGGCCCGGACGGATTGATCAGGCCTCCCTTGTCACACCAGAGGAGAAAACGGCGACGTTTTCCTTCCTCCCGAACCGCCCGCGGACCGGCTCCGGCGGAAACGATGGCGGACGAAGAGACCGCCATGGCGCCTCCCAGGAAATGACGCCGGTTCAATCTGCTATGCATGCGCTTAATCCTCCCTTACAGGCTACCATCGAGTCCCGGACACATGAAATTCAATACATGTTTGGACCATCGAATGGCGTACCAAAATATCCTTTTCGTCCGGCTGAGAGACCGCTTGAGTCTCGCACGGAATTCCGCGCCACGTTGTTATCATACAAACTCTCGCCTGCAGTTCCGATCCGGAAATCACCGGCGCATTCTCACATTTGTTTTAGATCATAAGAATTCTGCCCGGACAGGCCGAACGGTCGGAAATTCAACTTTCTCCACTAAATTTGTAGATTTGAACTGACAATTGATGGATAATAGTCACTGTAACATGGCTAGGTTTTTGTATAGTTGGTTCAAACAGTAGATGAAAGGATAAGACAATGGCCAAGAGGAGACGCCGGAAGCGAGCTGAGTTGCAAAAGATACAGAGAGGCCTGGCCCGGGCCATCCTGAAAGAGGGCGCGGCGAGTGTGAGTCAACTCATCGCCAAGAACGGATCCAAGCTGGGTCTCAAGTCGACTCCGAACGACAAGAATCTGGTCAAGCGGCTGCTGAATGCCGTCGATGGTGTCGAGATGGAAAAACGGGGCCGCGAACTCTATTTCGTGTCCCAGGTCGAGGCTCCGCCGGCCCCCGAACCGGCTCCCGAGCCCGTGGCAGAGGCCGGTCCTGAGACGGAGGCCCAGGCGGAAGTCGCCCCGGACGCTTCGGCGGCTCCCGAGTCTGAACCTGAGCCCGAACCTGAACCTGAGCCTGAACCTGAGCCCGCCCCCGAACCCGCAGAGGCGGCGCCCGAGCCCGAGGAGCCTGCGCCTGCTCCGAGTCTGAGTCCCGAGCTCCAGGCCTTGCGCGCATACGCCCGGCAACTGGAAGAATTCTCCGATGCGCTGAAGAACCAAGTCAGCTCGCTGGTGAGGATGATCGAAAAGTTGGGTTCCTGACCCCGCAATCGGACCCCTGCGGCATCGGGTGCGGAGGTGCGCGCCGGTCCGAGAGAAACGGCACCCGGGCAGCCACAAGAGTTGCCCGGGGCCCCCGCCCCGTCGATTGCTCCTGCGGGTTCCATCTTGAGTCGGCGCCGAAGACGGAAATCCTGCGCCGTCGCCGCGCCCCCGGTCAACGATCCCAGGGATGCAGCAGTGTCGGCGTGTTGGCGTACCGTTTCATCCCCAAGGTCAACCGCGCTCCACACCCGGGCTCCAGTTTGACTGTGATGAAGGAGCCGTTCAGCTCCGCTCCGGATTCGGCCTTCTCGACTTGGGTGAACCGATGCTCCCCGTAACCGCCCGCCTGGACCACTACGGTGCGCGGGGTGACGGGATTGAGGTTGACCAGGGTGACGGTCACGGAATCGCCGGTCATTCGCCCGATCAGTGCGCCCACATCCGGGGGGACGCCCGAACGGCGCCGTTCGGGATCGAAATAGCGCAACCGGAAGTTCACGCTCCAGATGACACTGGGAAGGTAGGCCCCGGTCATCAGGCTGGCCAGATTCCGGCTGGAGGACGGGTTCAGGTGCATGAACCAGTCGGGCAGCCGGGTGTCGGGCGTGGTGGGGTCATCCCGGATCGCCTGCACCCGGTTCCGAACCCGCTCCAGGTCCCTCCTCAAGATCCGGGCCGGGTAGTTGGGCTCCAGCCCTTCCAGAAATCCGATCCAGCCGGTCTTGGGTACGGGCTCCAGGTCGGCCGGGTCCATGCTCCAGAGGTAGAGCTCGGTCCAGCGATCCAGGTTCAGTTTCTCGGTCCACGCGTACCATTCGGGTTTCCCGCTGTAGGTGTGGCCCCGCGGGTCGCCGTACATCTTGGGGATCAGCGTCTTGCCGTCGACCACCTTCTTCCGGCTGTGGAAGTGCATGAGCTGTTGTCTCATGACCGCCAGATAGCCCGGGTCGCCGCTGAGGAGAAAAGCGTTTCCGAATCCGTCCCAGGTCCCGATGAAGATGGTTCCCCGGTGCTTCACGTACCCCACTTCGGCGTCGAAGTTGGAGAAATTCCACCCGTAGAGCCCTTCCACCACTGTCCCGACTCCCCGCCCGCCTTGCCGTCCAGGCCCACCTTGGTGGGGATGAAGCCGTTGTTGGCGCGCGTCCGCTCCTTCCAGGCGTCCACGTATTCCAGGAGCCACCGCCGGTACTTCTCCCGGCCCGTCATCATGTAGGCGTTTAATGCCAGGTTGGTGGCGGAGAGGTTCAAATGGCTGTCTCCCACGCTGTCCTTGTAGTCCTCGCAGTGGTCCAGCATCTTGGGATAGTGGCTCGCGAAGTCCAACATCTGCTCCAGCCCGGCCGAGCTGTGCAGGAAATGGAATCGCCCCCGGACCGGGTCTCCCACCCAGTCGTAGACCGTGGGCTCCCTTAACATGGGTCCCTTGCTGCCGGTCCAGGTGCTGCGGATCAGCTTGCGAACCGGGTCATAGTTGGGGACGGACGGATCTTCGTTCATGAAGAGGCCGGCAAAGCGGGCCATCCGCTTGCGGTAGAGGGAGTTGTCGGGCTCCGAAAGCCCCAGGGACATGAAGGGCTGCATCCCTTCCCGGGTGTGCGCCCAATCGGACATGGTGATGAATTCCTGAAAATAGGCCCCATCCCCGGCCAGATCCGTCTTCACCGTTCTCAGTTCTCCGTATTGGATCCAGTGGCCCTCCTGGGCCCTTTTGTAATCCTCCAAGACAGAATCATCCGCTCCCAGGGAGTGCAGAAGAGGCCAGTCGCCGAAGGTCTCGATGGCGTCGTCGGGCCCGTCGATCACTCCCCAGCGAGGAACGTGGAGGAGGTACCCGCGGTCGTCCAGGGCGTGTCGAGCCAAGACCCGGCAGGCTTGGCTGTTGGCCTCCAGGAGTTGACGTTGCAAGAGGGCCCACTCGGGCGGTTCCATGGGCGTATCCACCACCAGGAGCTTTTCCTGGGCCAGCGTCATGGAGCAATCCAAACCCAGCAGGAGGAGGGAGAATCCGATCCCTGCGATCCTCCGTGCGGCCCTCATCCCCTCAGTCACGGTCGACGAAATCATTCCTCACTCCCTTCCTGGTCCTGCGTCCGCCGGGGATGCAGGGACGGTCGAATGCCGTGACGACTTTTGCCACGGGCTGTTAAACTTTCCCGCCATGAAACGAAGAACCTTTCTCCATAGAGCCGCTGCCGGAGCCTTTATGGCTCCCTCGATTCTGAGCCGCGGGGCCCGGTCCGCCGCCGCTGAACCGCTCCGGGTCGGCGTGATCACCCAGGAGAAAGGACCCCATCTGAGCGCCTATCTCCGATCTCTGGCCCAAATCGACGGCGTCGAAGCCGTGGGAATCTCCGATGAGAGCGGGACCACGTTCACGAGTGCGCGCGATGCTCTGGGCGCGAAGTTAACCACGTTTCAGGACCACGACCGAATGCTGCGGGAGTTTCGACCCCGCGCGGCCGTCATCAGCCTGGCCGCCCACAAGGCTCCGCCCTTGATCCGGAAGTCCCTGGAGGCCGGCTGCCACGTCCTGGCTGAAAAACCCTCCTGCACCCGGGCCGAGGATTTCGAGCCCCTGGTCCGACTCGCCGAAGCCAAGAATCTGACGCTCACGTTGGCCTTCTACCTGAGGGTGCATCCGGGAGCCGTCAAGGCCCGGGAACTGGTGCGGTCCGGCTTCATCGGAAAACCCTACGGGGCGCATCTGCTGGTGGTGGCGGATCAGACCCGCCTCACGCGCCCCGAGTTTCATCGTTCCTGGCTCGCCTCGCGAGACACGGCAGGCGGAGGAAACCTGATCTGGCTGGGAATCCACTATGTGGACCTGCTCCAGCATCTGACGCAGGACCGCATCGAACGGGTCTCCGCCGTGACCCGCAACGTGGGAGGCCAGCCCATCGACGTCGAAGACTCGGTAGGGGTCACCTTTCAGTCCCGGAAGGGGATGGTGGGAACGTATCACGGCGGATATTACCTCGACCGGGGTTACCACCTGGGACTGACCCTCTGGGGCTCCAAGGGATGGCTCCGCTTCGACGAGGACAATTCGCCTCTGGAGTGGTACTCCACAGATCCCGATGCTCCCCAAGGGGTCCAATCCTATCCCTTCTCCCACGAGGTCGGACCCTACCAGCGCCTGGTGGAGGCGGTCCTGGACTCGGCCCGGGGCACGGGCCCTCCGCCGGCTACCGGGGAGGAGTGCCTCCACGTCCTGAAGGCCATCTTCAGCGCCTATGAAGCGGCCCGGACGGGCCAAGCTCAGGCCGTGGTGTAACCGAACCCACACCGACGCGCTATTCCCGCAGAAAATCGTGCACGATCTCCGCGAACCCTTCGGTGTAGTCGGTCTCCATGTAGTACGCCCCCAGGTACTCCCGGGGAGCGAAGCCGGTCAGATCGTAGATGGGTGAGGGATCGAACTGCACGACCCCGTCGCCGGCCCGGCAGACGTGGACAGTCACGTCCGAGGTGCACTTGGCGCCATCGATGACCTGGAGGACGTCGAACCCCTTTCCGTCCACGCGGGGGATCGCCTTCAGGCGCCAGGAGGGCGCAAACACCGGCAGGCTCTCCGGGTCCATTGGGCGGTGCATGGTGGACCGGATCGCCAGGACCGAAGCGCCGGCCAGCCGCGTATCGGTGAACATGACGCGCTCGTCCATCCCCACCCGAATGTCGGAATACACCTTCGGGGTACCGTAGATCTCTCTTCCCGCGGGTATGCTCGACTTGGAGTTGAGGAACGCGATGGGCGCAAAGTAGCCCGGCTCTCCCTGGTAGCTGCACTTGACGGTGAGCACACTTTCCAGAAACCCCCCGTAGTTGGCCGTCCAGGTCGCGTCGATGCCGATGGCGGCGCAGTTGCCGTCCGGGTCCGGCTCGAAACACCAGGGGAGGACCCGGTCCAACGCGGACTTGTCCGCCCGGAAGCAGACCATGTGGAAGCGCACGTTCCGGTAGCGGGCCGGAAGCGGGGGATAGTAGGGAGAAAAGGCCGGCATGTTGGCGATCTGGTCGAGTGGGATGGTCATGGCTGATCTTCTTCTTTCAATTGCTGGTTCCTGACTCTTGAGACTCGAAACACCCGGGGTTGGCGACATGCTCCGGGCGGCGTCCCTGGAGCACGTCCAGGACGCCCTGGGCGGCCATCAGGAGGCGCGCTCCAGAGCGCTGTCGGTCAAGCCGGAGATGTGAGGCGTCAACAGAGTGTTGGGGGTTCGGCAGAGGGGATGATCCGCCGGCAGAGGCTCCTCCTCGAAGACGTCCAGGGCGGCCCCGGCCAGCCGTCCGTCCCGCAACGCCTCGGCCAGAGCCGCCTCGTCGATGACGGGCCCTCTGGAGGTGTTCACCAGCCGGCAACCGGGCTTCATCAGCTTCAGGCGCTCCTGGTCGATGAGATGATGGGTCTCGTCACTCAGAGGAACGTGGAGACTGATGAAGTCGGCCCCGGCCAGAAGTGCCTCCAGGGAATCTTCCAGAACGGCCGCTCCCGTCGTCGATCCGGGGCGCAGAAACGGGTCGTAGGCGCGCACCTTCATGCCGAATCCACCGGAGGCGATCCCGGCCACACGGCTGCCGATACGGCCCAGACCGATCAAGCCCAGCTTCTTCCCCGCAAGCTCCACCCCCTGGAACCGATTCCGGTCCTCCATGGTTCCGGAACGGATGGCGTGGCTGGAGGGATAGATCTGCCGGGAGAGAGCCAACATCAGCGCCATGGCGTGCTCGGCCACGGTACGGCCGTTGGAACCGGGCGTGAAAACGACAGGCAGGCCTCCGGAGGTCGCCGCCTCGCAGTCGATGTTGTCCACGCCGACCCCATGCTTGGCGATCACCTTGAGGCGGGGGGCGTTCCGAATATCCTCGGCTCCGACCTCGAAGAGGCGCACCAAGGCCGCGTCGGCGTCCCGGAAGGCGGCCCGATGGGGAGCCGCTCCTGCGGCGTCCGGCTCCGCCGGCACGGTGACCCCCTCTTCCCACGGCGTCCGGCAATGGCAATACATGCGCAGCAACTCCACCCCGGGAGAGGCTATGGGTTCGGGGATGAAGACGGTGGGTTTCATGCTCTGGTCCGGGTCGTTCTGGGGGGAGTCGCCGAGACGCCCTGCAGGCCACCCGTCACCTGGTACACCTGCCCGGTGATCCAGGACGCTTCGGACCCGCACAAGTAGGCGACCATGGAGGCGATGTCCTGGGGCTCTCCCCAGCGGCCCAACGGGATCGATCGGCGGACCCGCTCGACCATCTCGTCCTGAGTAATCCCCAGCGTCCGGCTTCGCTGGGCCATGGTCTTGCGGTTGAAGTCGGTGTAGACCGGACCCGGACTCACGGCATTGACCCGGACACCATAGGCGGCCAGCTCGATGGCGAGCGTCCGGGTCAGGCTTGCGACGCCCGCCTTGGCCGCGTTGTAGGCGGCCACCAGAGCCGCCGGACTGTGGGCATTGATGGACGCCAGGTTCACCATGCTTCCCGATTCCTGCCGCCGCATGAACCGGCCCGCCGCCCGGCAACAGTAGAAGGTCCCGGTCAGATTCACCTCCAGGATGTGCCGCCACTCTTCGTCGCCCAACTCCACGGTCGGGGTCACCTTCTGGCCCAGACCGGCACTGTTGACCAGAATGTCCAACCTCCCCCGGTTCCGGAACGTCTCCTCGAAGACGGCGGTCACTGCCGGGGCGTCAGTCACATCCAGAGACGCCGACTCGGCCTGGAACCCGTCCCTCACCAGGGCGTCGGCGACTCCGCGGACTTTCTCTTCCTGGAGGTCGCAGAGCAGGACGGAGGCCCCGTCCCGCGCCAACCTCCGGGCGATGGCCAACCCCAGACCCTGGGCGGCTCCCGTAACCACTGCGACCTTGTTCCCAAGAGGCATGTTCATCCCTGCGAAACCCCAGGATAGTAACAGTCCGGGTCAGACCACGTCATGGCATCCGATCCTTCCCGCATCTCACCTGACGGTACGGCTCCGGTGCCAGGGCCGGCAGGTAGGGGCACCCCTTGTGGGTGCCCGCTGTTGCCCCTCACTGCTCTCGGCCCGGTGAGGGCGACCACAAGGGTCAAGGAGGGCGACCACAAGGGTCGCCCCTACGCTGTTTCCTCTTTCCTCTTTCCTTCCCGTTGCATAAACTGGCCTTTCATTGTCTCCGGGGGATGCCCCGCCAAACGGAAGGAGATGAGTCATGATCACATCATTGGAACATGTGGCCATCGTGGCCGATGACCCTACAGCGCTGGCCGACTGGTACTGCACGAATCTGGGCTGCGAGATCGCCGTGGCCGACGAAGCCTACTCCACCTACTTCGTGGCCGTTCCCGGAACCGGAGTCCTGGAGATCCTTCCCTCCAGCGACCGTCCCCGCATGGAGGCCGAAGGGGACGACGCCGGCATCCGCCACCTCGCCTTCACCGTGGTCGACTTCGAAGAGGCCTGCCAGCACATCAAGGAGCGGGGCATCGAACTCCTGCAGCCCATCTCCGAGAGTTCTACCGGCACCAAGCTGGCTTTCTTTCCCGATCTCGAGGGCAACATCCTTCAATTCGTCTATCGCCCGAAACCGTTGAGGTAACGGATGTTTCGCCGCTTGCCCGCCGGGGGCCGGGCCAGCCCGCAGTGACCCTCGGCTACCCCAGGATTTCCCGGAGCGCCGGCTCCAGATCGGGGAAACGAAAGCGGTACCCACTCTCCTGAATCCGGTCCGGAAGCACCTTCTTGCTGGAGAGAAGCTCCACGGCAAAGCCGCCCAGAAACAGTTTCAGACCGATCCCCGGCGTGGGCAGGAACGCGGGGCGGGACAGGACCCTTCCCAACACTTTGGCAAAATCCTTTTGCCGGACCGGGTTCGAGGACGTCGCATTGAAGGGACCCGAGAGGTTTTCGTCGGCCAGTACGTGCTGCATCATGCCGATCAGATCCTCCCGGTGAATCCAGGACCACCACTGCCGCCCCGATCCCAGGGGCCCACCCATTCCCAGCCGCGCCGGCAGCAGCATGGCGTCCAGGGCCCCTCCGCCTGCGGCCAGGACGACGCCGATGCGGAAATGGACCACGCGGACGCCCGCCTCCGACGCGCGAGCCCCTGCTTTCTCCCACTGGCCACAGACCTCCCCCAGGAAATCGTTGGCCGCTGGCATCGACTCGGTCAACTCCGTCTCTCCCTGATCTCCGTAGTAGCCGATGGCGCTGGCCGAAATCAGCGTCTTGGGGCCTGCTTCCGCCCGCCGTATGGCGTCGGCCAGATTCCTGGTGGCGCCAACCCGGCTTTCACGGATGGCCCGCCGTTTGCGGGCGGTCCAGCGGCCGACGACGCTTTCACCCGCCAAGTGGATGACGGCATCCACCTGCTCCAGGCTCTCGAGCGGCGGAGCCTCCTCCACCGGACGCCAAGCATAGACCTGGGAAAGACTGGGAACGGTTTGCCGGGCAGCGTCCGGGCGGCGTGAAAGTGCCGTCACCCGGCAACCCGACCCGGACAACACCTCACAGAGCCTGCGTCCAACGAACCCGGTGGCTCCGGTAACGAGAACTCGCATCTGATCTTCTCCTCTCTGAAGGGGGGTTCAGCCACGGGACCGGTCGTGAGCGAACCGGCCGGAACTCCTCTTCCGGCCTCGGGCGGCGCTCCCTCCGCCCCAGTCTACTATCCCGGGTGGACACGGGTCCGACCGTTTTCGGAATCCCACCATCATCCGGACGGCCGCATGGCTCGTTGCGTGGAACCCTCAGGGGAAGACCGCGCCGGTGTCGCTCTTCCATTTCCAGTTGTAGGCGATTCGGAAGTAGTAGAACGCTCCGTTGTAGTTGAACGGCGTATAGGGACTATATCGATTGCCGACGGCAGAGGCGTTGGGGTTTTCTCCCGGCTGATTGTCGAACACGTTCTGGGCGCCAACGGTGAGGGTGACAGCATCTCCGATGGAACGGGAGGCTTGCAGATCGAAGATGTAGTCGCCGTTGTAGACTCGGACGTCCCGGGAATCGAACCAGTCGTCGTAGTAGTTCAGGCGTCCCCGGAGGCGCCAGCGGCCCAGGTCGTGTTGGGCCGAGACGTTCCAGCGGGTTCCCGGAATGGCCTCTTGCAACTGCCGGAGCCGGACGGCGTCCAGCACGCCCGGGTTGAACTCGGTGACTTCGGTATCGGTATGGTTGAAGAGGAAGCCGAAGGTCGTGGCGCCTCCCAGCGTGGCGGGCGTGACCGTGGCCACCAGGTCGATCCCCTGGGTCCGGGTCTCGAAGTCGTTGGTGAAGAATCGGAAGTTCTGCAGGTTGCGGGCGCTGGTGACCCCCTCCGAGATGAGGGTTTCCACTTCCTCGGGACCGAGGGCGAACAACTGGGTCAAGGCGAGGCGATTGGAGAGATTGATCCGGAAGTAGTCGACCGTCAACTTCAGCGGTCCCCGGTCGGCCACCGCACCCAGACTGGTGTTGATGGATCGCTCGGGCTCCAGCAGCCGGCCGCCCCGGAGTTGCGCCGCACGGGAAGTCGAGGGGATGGTGCCGTCGTTGACCAGGTCCCTGAGCTGAAGATCATAGCGGGTCGACACGTTGAAGGCGTTCTGCTGGCCCGGTGTGGGAGCCCGGAAACCGCTGCTGACGCTGCCGCGCAGCGCCCAGGCCGGGGTCAAAACGTAGCGTCCCGCCAACTTGCCGTTGAGGGTGGCGCCGAAGTCCTCATAGTCTTCGATCCTTGCCGCGGCGCCGACCGTCCACTGGTTCGAGCGTCCACGTAACTCCAGGTCACCGTAGAGTGCGTAGTTGGCCCGGTCCCACTGGCCGGCGGCGATGGGACTGAATCCGGGAAACCCGTTGGAGCCGGCACTGAAGCCTTGAGGTGCGTAGGGGCCGATCTCCCACGACTCCTTCTGGCCCAGGCCGATCTTGAAGTCCTCCTCGCGCCACTCGCCGCCTCCGGCCAAATGGAGATGGTCACTGACCGCATAGCTCAGATCCAGATTGAAGGCGAGATCCTGTTGCCGGTATAGGCCGGGGTCGAATTCGGTCGGCGTGGCCGGACCCAATGACGCGTTGACCGTATCGAAAATGAAGAAATCCACCGAGTTTGAACCCAGGCTGACGCTGGCATCCCATACCATCCCGACCGAGGTCTGCCCACGAACACCGGCGACCACCGACGCGTCGGTCAGTTCGCCCCCGAACTGGGGCCTGAAGCCGCCTGGGAAGATCTCTTGAAACGAGAAACAGTCGGGATCGGAAAACACTCTGTCAAGAGCAATCCGGTCCGGGGCCCCATTGGCGATGGCAACCCGGGGGCAGCCGGCCGAACCGTCCTGGCTGCCGTCCTGGGCGTCGAGACGGTCCCCGATGAGGAGGGTCTTGCCGCCGTCGGCGCTGAAAACGGCCGCCCGGGTATTGGGATTGCGGAAGAAGAAACCACCGGTGACCCGCCTGCTGGCGTAGTTGGTGTGACCGTAGAACTGCACCTGGTCGAACACGCGCCCGAAGTTGCCCCAGAATTTGAAGTCGTCGTCGATGGCGGGTGAACCCCAGATCTGGGCCGGGTCGGCGACATGGGCGTTCCCGACGGAAATCAGGTGCGCGGCGTCGGCGCGTTGGACACTGCGGCTGGTGGCGGCGGTGTTTCCGTACTCGACGCTCAGGTTGGCGAATCCACCCGGGCCGAGGGGCAGGCCGACGTTCCCGGAGACGGTGTAGGTACCGCCGTCTCCGGCGAGAAAGCGGCCGGTCCGGAACTCCACGCTGCCGCCGGAGGCATCGTCCTTGAGCAGGAAATTCAGGACGCCGGCGATGGCGTCCGAGCCGTATTGGGCCGAGGCGGCGTCGCGCAGCACCTCCACCTGGCGCAACGCGATGGACGGGATCACGGAGATGTCGGGCCCCTGGGCTCCGTCGGCAACACCGTTCCCCAGCCAGGTGATGACGGCGCCGCGGTGGCGCCTCTTTCCGTTGACCAGGACCAGCGTGTGATCGGGAGCGAGGCCGCGGAGGGTCGCCGGGCGGATGATCCGGGCCGCATCGCCCACGGGCTGCGGATTGACGTTGTAGGCGGGAAGGACGTTTCTCAACTGGTCGGCCACGTCCGGCTCACCTTGGCTGACGATGTCCTTGGACGAGATCACGTCGATGGGCACCACCGACTCCGTCACCGTGCGCGGCTGGGCCCGGGTGCCGACGACGACGATCTCTTCGGTCAACTCGGGTAGCGTTTCCTCCGACGACTGCTTGGACTCTGCCGGCTCCTCCTGCCCGGTGGGCCCACTCTGTGGTTCCGCGGCCTCCCGTTTCTGAGCCACCGCCGGGAGAAGCAGACAATATGCGGGGATCAGGAGAAGGCAGGACACGAGCAATCGGTGATCGTACCTCATTTCATCCCCGGCCCCGAGGGCGCTGTCACCCTCGTCGCGGTATTTTGCTACACGGAAGCCCGGGGTGAAAGTCGCAGGGGCGCGGGAAGTTCGCTACGGAACGATATGGTCGCCGGTCCGAGCCCTGTGGTAGGCTCGACTGCCTGCGGTTCGGGATCCGCTTTGGTTGGCCTCCACCTTCTCCTGACGAGTCATGAACCCGATTCAAGCTCCCGTCACCAAGGATCTGGTTCTGGTCGGTGGCGGACACAGCCACGTGGGAGTCCTGAAGGGCTTCGGCACCAGGCCCATGCCGGGCGTTCGCCTGACTCTCATTACCCGGGACGTCCACACCCCATACTCAGGCATGCTCCCGGGCCTCATCGCCGGTCACTACGAATACGACGAGACCCACATCGACCTGGGGCCTCTTTCCCAGTTTGCCGGCGCCCGCCTCTACCACGATGAGGCCGTCGGCCTCGACCTGGAATCCAAGAGGATCCTGTGCCGTTCCCGGCCACCCGTACCCTACGATCTGGTCTCCATCAACATCGGCTCCACTCCCACTCTCGCTCCGGTTCCGGGAGCCGCCGAATCGGTGGTTCCGGTCAAGCCCATCGGCAACTTTCTCAACCGCTGGGCCGAGGTCCGGCAACGAGTCCTGGCCCGAGCCGGGAGAACTCGTATCGGTGTGGTCGGAGCCGGGGCCGGCGGCGTCGAACTTCTGTTGTCGGTCCGGCATGCACTGGACAACCTGCGGCGTGCGTCGGGCCGTCCTCGCGAGGCTCCGGACTTTCATCTCTTCTTCGCTTCCGAAACCATTCTTCCCACCCACAATCGTCGGGTCCGGACCAAGTTTCAAAGGCTGCTCCATCACCGTGGCATTCGACTTTACCCCGGAATGAAGGTCCTCCAGGTCCGAGGCCGGACTCTGGTGTTGGAGGACGGTTCCAATCATGAACTGGATGAAATCCTGTGGGTCACACAGGCCTCTGCTCCCGGCTGGCTACGGGAGTCGAATTTGGAAGTGGACGCCCAGGGATTCGTGAAGGTCGAAGCCACTCTGGAGTCGACCTCACATCCGGGAGTCTTCGCTACGGGAGACGTGGCCGCCGTGGTCCCCCATCCCCGAGAGAAGGCGGGGGTCTTCGCGGTCCGTCAGGGCAAGCCACTCGAGCGGAATCTGCGGCGAGCCCTGCGGGGGATTCCTCGGAAACCTTTCCATCCCCAGAAGAAGTTCCTGAGCCTGATCAGCACCGGGGACCGGCGGGCCGTGGCCTCTCGGGGCTCCTGGTCTCTGGAGGGGCGTTGGGTCTGGCATTGGAAGGATTGGCTCGACCGGCAATTCATGGCGCGCTTCAACGGTCTTTCGGAGATTCACGTCGAGCCGGCGGCTTCCCCTCGGAGAGTAACCTCGGAAGGGCCGGCGGCCCCGGCTACGGATCGCCTCCTGCGTTGCCGGGGATGCGGGTCCAAGCTGGGGGCCGAGGTGCTGGAACGGGTGTTGGGCCGGATCGATCCAGGGGAACTGCCGGATGTGGTCCTGGGTCTTGACGCTGCAGAGGATGCGGCCGCGCTGTCGGTCCCGCCGGGCAAGATCCTCCTCCAGTCGGTCGACATGTTCCCGGCCATCGTCGATGACCCCTTCGTCTTCGGCCAGATCGCCGCCCACCACTGCCTGAGCGACATCTTCGCCATGGGCGGCCGGCCCCGGACGGCATTGGCCATTGCGGCGCTGCCCCCGGCTTCCGAAGACAAAATGGAAGTGACATTGGAGGAGTTGCTGCAAGGCGCGAGACGGGTCCTCCGCCGGGCAGGAGCCGAGTTGGTGGGAGGCCACACGCTGGAGGGCTCCGAGTTGGCCTTGGGGTTGTCCGTCTCCGGCCTCGCCGATTCCGACCGGCTCCTGCGCAAGAGAACGATGGTGCCGGGAGACCGCCTCATCCTGACCAAGCCCCTCGGGACCGGAGCCCTCTTCGCCGCCCAGATGCGGCTGAAGGCCAAGGGCCGCTGGATTCAGGGAGCCCTGGACTCCATGCTCCGGTCCAACCAGCGAGCCGCCGCCTGCTTTCTTCGCCACGCGGTCCATGCCTGCACCGACGTGAGTGGATTCGGTCTCCTGGGCCATCTGTTCGAAATGGTCCGAAACTCGAACCTGCAGGTCAGAATCTCACTGCCCTCCGTCCCGCTCCTGGAAGGGGCCGTCGAGACCTCCAACGCCGGAATCCACAGCTCGCTCCAGCCTCAGAACCTGCGGTTGCAGGGCGCCGTTCGGAACCTTAGACTGGCGTCGAGAGCATCGGCCTTCCCGCTGTTGTTCGATCCCCAGACCGCCGGAGGATTGCTTGCGAGCGTGCCGGACCAGTGCTCGGAAACCTGTATCGAAGAGTTGCGGGCGGGAGGTGACTCCGAGGCAGCCGTCATCGGCGCCGTGGAAGCGAATGTGGACGGGCGGGAACCCATCACCATCGACCTCTGAAAGGCCGTGGCAACGGCACATTTCATTCTGGAGAATCAAGAAAGATGATCGAAATCGGAAGACCAGCCCCTGACTTCAGCCTCAAGAACCAGGCCGACCGGGATGTCCGTCTCGGCGATTTGGATGGACAGTGGGTCGTCCTCTACTTCTATCCCAGGGACAATACTCCCGGCTGTACCGTCGAGGCCTGTGAGTTCACCGCCGGCGTAGAGGAATTCGCGGCACTCGACGCGGTGGTCCTCGGCTGCAGCCCCGACACCACCCGCAAGCATCGCAACTTCATCGACAAGTTCGACCTGAAGATTTCGCTCCTTTCGGACCCGGACCACAACGTGATGGAGGAATACGGGGCCTGGGGCGAAAAGAAGATGTACGGCCGCACCTTCATGGGCGTGAAACGCTCCACCGTGATCATCGATCCCTCCGGCAACGTGGCTCACCACTGGCGCAACGTCAGGGCCAGGGGACACGCGCGGAAGGTGCGGGACAAGCTGGAAGCGCTGAAATCCGCGTGAGGGTTTGCTGAGGCCCGGGAATCGCCTCGGCCAGTTGTTCCGGACGCCGACGGCTTATGCGGAGTGAGCCGCCTCGTACCGGCTGATCTTCTCCTGGTGCCGGAGGGTGAGTCCGATCTCGTCGAGGCCCTCCAACAGGCAGTGCCTCCGGAACGGCTCCACCGGGAACTCCAGGTTCAAACCCAACTCATCCCGGAGAGTGCAGCTCTCCAGGTCCACCGTCAGGGTGTAGCCCTGATCTTCGCGGACCCGCCGGAAGAGATCCTTCACCTGCAGCTGGGAGAGCCGAATCGGCAACATTCCGTTCTTGAAGCAGTTGTTGTAGAAGATGTCGGCGAAAGAGGACGCGATTATGGTTCGGAAACCGTAGTCCAGCAGCGCCCAGGGGGCGTGTTCCCGGGAGGACCCACAACCGAAGTTGCTGCCGGTCAACAACACCGTGGCGCCCCGGAACCGGGATTGATTCAACTCGAACCGGGGATCGAGGCCCCCGTCTTCCAGGAATCTCCAGTCGTAGAAGAGGAACCGGCCGAATCCGCTTCGCTCGATCCGCTTCAGGAACTGCTTGGGAATGATCTGGTCGGTGTCCACGTTGGCCCGATCCAAAGTGGCCACCTTGCCCGTCTCCAACCGGTAGGGTTCCATCCTCAGTGCCTCAGAACCAGTCTCGAATGTCCACGAATCGTCCCTGGATCGCGGCTGCGGCCGCCATGGCGGGACTCACCAGATGGGTCCGTCCGCCCTTTCCCTGACGACCCTCGAAATTCCGGTTCGAGGTGGATGCACAACGTTGTCCGGGCTGGAGCACGTCGGGGTTCATGCCCAGACACATGCTGCAGCCCGACTCCCGCCAGTCGAATCCCGCTTCGATGAAGATCCGATCCAGCCCTTCGGCTTCGGCCTGGCCCTTCACGCGCTGCGACCCGGGGACCACCATGGCATAGACCCGGTCGTCCACCCTTCGTCCCTGGGCAATGCGAGCGGCATTGCGCAGGTCTTCGATTCGAGAATTGGTGCAGGAACCGATGAACACCCGGTCGACGCGGACCTCCCGGACCGGCGTTCCCGGGTCCAGATCCATGTAATCCAATGCTCTGTGTCCCGACTCCCGATCCGCTGCCTTGTCGAAGCTCTGCGGATCGGGAATCGCGCCCGTCACATCCACCACCATTCCGGGATTGGTTCCCCAACTCACCTGGGGGGCCAGGGCGTCCACGTCCAGATCGAGCTCCCGGTGGAAGCCGGCACCGGGGTCGCTGGGGAGCAGCCGCCACCGGTCCACCGCCTCCTGGTAGTCCTTCCCCCGGGGGACGAACGGGCGTCCCTCCAGATACTCGAAGGTGGTCTCGTCGGGCGCCACCATTCCGGCCCGGGCCCCGGCCTCGATGGACATGTTGCAGAGCGTCATCCGCTCCTCCATGGAGAAGCGTTCGACCACCGGCCCCGCGTACTCGAGGACGTGACCCACCGCCCCATCGATCCCCAAGGTCCGAATCAGGTAGAGAATCACGTCCTTGGCGGTCACGCCGGCGGAGAGCGTTCCGGAAAAGTGGACCCGCATGGTCCGCGGCCGGCTCTGGATCAGACACTGGGTGGCCAGTACGTGCTCCACCTCGCTGGTTCCGATCCCGAAGGCCAGAGCTCCGAAGGCGCCGTGGGTCGAGGTGTGACTGTCGCCGCAGACAATGGTCAGTCCGGGCCGTGTCAGGCCCAACTCGGGGCCGATCACATGCACGATGCCCTGATTCCGGCTGTCCAGGTCGTAGAGCGTAATCCCGAATTCCCGGCAATTCCGGCGAAGGGTCTCCACCTGCTTTCTGGCGATGAGGTCGGCGATGGGCAACCTCTGATCCACGGTGGGGATGTTGTGATCCAACGTGGCCGTCGTCAGATCGGGACGCCGGACTTGCCGTCCCGCCTGCCGCAAGCCCTCGAAGGCCTGCGGCGAGGTGACCTCGTGCACCAGATGGCGACCGATGTACAGGAGGTCGGGCCGACCGGGTTCCTGATGAACGACGTGATCGTCCCAAATCTTCGCGAACAAGGTCTTGGCCATGTCTGTGGGTTGTTCCTCCAGCGGATGGTGCGATTTATCGGCAGGGTGGTCCAAGGCGGAACTCCGGCGCCGGAAAATCGGCCCACCCGATCGGAACCGTCAAGCCGAGGCGGTGCGAGGCGCCTCCCGCTCCAACCTGGTGGCCTCGTACAGAGCCTTGTTGACGGCGTTCAGATAGGCCCGGGCACTGGCATCGATCACGTCGACGCTGGCGGCCTTCCCGGTGAATCCGATCCCACCAAAACTGGTGCGAACGAAGACTTCACCCAAGGCGTCCTTGCCCCTGCTCACGGCGCTGACGTTGTAATCCAACAGGCGGCCGGTGACTCCCGTGATCCGGTCGATGGCCTTGTAGATGGCATCGATGGGGCCGTCGCCGTGGGCGGTGGCGACGAACTCTTCGTCACCCTGCTGGAGTTGGACCATCGCCGAAGCCAACTGCTGGTTTCCTCCCTGGGCATGGACGTATTTGAGCTTGTAGGTGTCCGGAATCGTCTTGATCCCGTCCTGGATGATGGTGATCAGGTCTTCGTCGAAGATTTCCTTCTTCTGATCCGCCAATTTGGTAAAGAAGAAATAGGCTCGATGCAGTTCGTCGCGCGAGAGCTCGTAGCCCAGATCCTGATACTTTCGCAGCAGGGCGTGGCGTCCGCTGTGCTTGCCCAGCACCAGCGAACTGCTCTTGAGGCCCACCGACTGGGGAGTCATGATCTCGTAGGTCTGGGCATTCTTGAGCATCCCGTCCTGGTGGATCCCCGCCTCGTGGGCGAAGGCATTCTTGCCCACGATGGCCTTGTTGGCCTGGACGAAGCTTCCGGTCAGGTTCACCACCATGCGGCTCGCCGCGTAGAGCTCCTCCGAGAGGATGTCGGTGTAGTAGGGCAGGATGCTGCCTCGCGTCCGCAGCATCATGACGATCTCTTCCAGTGAGGCATTCCCCGCCCGTTCGCCGATGCCGTTGATGGTGCATTCGACCTGGCGGCAACCGCCCTCCAATGCCGCCAGCGTATTGGCGACGGCCAGCCCCAGATCGTTGTGGCAGTGGGTGCTGAAAATGGCGTGCTCGTGGTGGGAGAGCCGGGAGCGGATTTCCTGGATCAGAGCCCCGTACTCGCCGGGAACGGAATAGCCCACCGTGTCGGGGATGTTGACGGTCGTGGCGCCCGCCTCGAGGACGGCGTCGAACACCTCCACCAGGTAGTCGACGTCGCTCCGGGTGGCGTCTTCGGCGGAGAACTCAACGTCCTCACAAAGGTTCCGGGCAATTTTGACGGCCTCTACCGAGGCTTCCAATACTTCGGACCGGGATCTTCTGAGCTTGTGTTTCAGGTGGATGTCCGAAGTGGCGATGAAGGTGTGAATCCGGGGCTTGTACGCTCCCCGCAGGGCCTCCCAGGCTCGCTCGATATCCATTCGATGGGCCCGGCACAGACCGGCGATGGTGGGCTCCCTTACCTCGGCGGCAATGGCTTGCACCGCCTCGAAGTCCCCCTGGGAAGCGATGGGGAAACCGGCCTCGATGATGTCCACGTTCAGCCGTTCCAGCTGACGAGCCATCTTCAGCTTCTCTTGAAGGTTCATGGAGCATCCGGGAGACTGCTCGCCGTCACGCAACGTAGTGTCGAATATGTAGATTTTCTCCGACATGGGCCCCTTCTCAGAGTTGGACTCAACCGAAAAATAGCCTTAAACAGTAGCAGTAATGGTCCTTCGAGGTCAATTTTCAAGGCCTTGCAGGGGGGCAGTCAGGTCACCCGCTGTATGAACCAGAATCCTCCCAGACCCAGCATCAGGGCGGATGCCAGATTAATGGCAACCGAGTGCCAGCGCCGTCGGCTCAGGTAGAGGACCACGGGGAAGAGGAGGAGAAGTATCGCCAGCTGTCCCACCTCGACCCCCAGATTGAAGGAGAGCAGGGAGACGGCCAATCCCGATTTGGGAAGCTGCATCTCCCGCAGCACGTTGGAAAACCCGAATCCGTGAATCAGCCCGAAGAAGAAGGTGATGACCCAGCGGTACCGGACCTCGCGCACGAACATGTTCTCCAGAGCGACATAGCAGATGCTCAGCGCAATGGCCGCCTCCACGAACCGGGTGGGCAGGATGACCAGGTCCAGAGTGGCCGCAATCAGCGTCAGGCTATGGGCCACCGTGAAGGAGGAGACGACGCCGATGAGCGACCTCAGGGCTCCTCCCAGGATGATCAGCCCCAACAGAAACGCCAGGTGATCGTAACCGGTAAGGATGTGCTCGACGCCCAGAACCAGGAAACGGCTCGCGCGGCGGGCAAGACCGGACCAACCCGTCAGCACCTCGATCTTCTCCACCGGCCGGCTCACATCCAGAACGTACTGGCTCAGCTCCCCGTCCATGTTGACCTGGCAAAACGTCTGGTGACGATCATCGGTGAGCTTGTGGAAGGCGGATTCCAGTTGAAGTTCGCCCGGTGGCTCCTGAAAACGGTGGTCCAGGGTCAACTCCAGTTCTCCTGAATCCAGGATCCGGAACTTCTCGACGCGGGTCTCGGGCGTGCGGTCTCCGCTCCGAATCAAGAAGTGTTCCAGGAGTCGAGACTGGATGTCCTCTCTCCGAGCCGAGACTTCCTGATACTCGAGGACGCCGTCGCTATTGGCGTCCAACTCGGGAAGAAAGTTCAGGTCCAGGATGGAGATGCGAATCGTGGACCGCACCTGGGGCGGCTCCACCTGAATCGACCAGTAGCCCACCGAATCCTGGTGTGCGTGAAGCTGAGACGCGGAAAAGAACAGCCCAGCCAGGCAACCCCACCGGCTCAATGCCGTGAGAGCGGCGGAGACCAGCGGGGATTTGCGAGGTGAGGCCTCCGAGCCGGAAGTCGTCATCGGGGACTAGGGTTCCCCACCCTCTGCAATTCCTCTTCGATCACTTTCTTGATGCCGTCGTAGGGTTTGGAACCTTTCAGCACCCGGCCGTTGATATAGACCGCCGGCGTCCCTGAGACTCCGGCCACCATGCCGTCCTCCAGGTCCTGCTGGACGGCGGCCGCATACTTGCCTGACTGCAGACACTGGTTGAATGCCTCCAGGTCCAGATTCAGTTTCTTGGCCCTGGCCGTCAAGTCCTCGGGCTCCAACTTCTTGATCTCTGCGAAAAGGGCGTCGTGCATCTCCCAGAACCGGCCCTGATCGAAAGCGCACAGGGAAGCCTCCGCCGCCTTCTGGGCGTGCGCATGGATACTTCTCAGGGGAAACTGCCGGAAGACCACCCGGACCTGCCCTGGATACTCGCCCGCGATCCTTTTCACGACGGGGGCGAGACGCGCGCAGTAGGGGCACTGGAAGTCGGAAAACTCCACCAGGGTGATCGGCGCGTCCACCGGTCCCAGAGACGGACTGCTCAAGGTCCGGATCTCCACCCGGTTCGGCTCCAGGAACGACTCGACCCGGCTCGCCGCCTTGAGACGATCCACGAATGCCTGATAGCGTTTCTGGTACCGTTGCCGGCTCAGGTATCTCCGAATCTCTCCGGACATCTCCTCCAGGGACTTCTTCAGCTTCTTCCGGTTGCCCTGGTAAAAACTGGCAACCTCCTGATCGGTCGGCTCTTTCACGCTGGCGCTGACTTCCTGCCGCAGCAGCTCCTGGACCGGAAGCGACCGCCGCTCCGCTTCCTGCTCCACCAGTTTCAGGCCCACCAGCCGATTCAGATTCGACTCGACCGCGTCGTGGACCTTCTGCTTGTGCTTCGCCTCGTACTGAAGGCGGGTCAACCGGAGCTTCTTCAGGTCCGAGGCCGCGGCTTGGCGGACCTCGTCCTGCGTCACCGCCACTCCGTTGACCCGGGCCAGCACACGGCCCTTTGCCGGCTGGGCGGCCATCGATGCCTCCGTGCAGCCAACCGACACCAGGACAGCCAGATTCAGCAGGACTCCACGCCGACGGTCGTTCCAGTGTGATGCGTACTTCATGACGACTCCCGGCCCTGAATGAGTTCCGATTCAGTCTACTACGACTGGAAGCCGAGAAGTGCCCTCTTCGGTCCGAAGCGGAGCAAGACGGGGCCAGACGAAGAGTCGTCGGCTGGAAAGCCACCGCTCCGGCGAAGAATCGATGAAGCCGTGCGGCGCCGGATTTTCGACCTGACTGTTACCGAGGTCAAGGACCGCAATGCGCGATACGACCAACGAGAAATCCTCGACCTGATCGGCGAAGAGTTGAACGCCGCGCGTGCGGATCATTCTTGAGTGGCCAGATTTTTCTCCGGGAACGTCGAACCGTTACAGCCGTGTGACACGGACCCGGAAGAAGAGGCAATAGAGAGCGACCCCTCCCAGTAGCGCGCTGCCCACGAGTAGGGAAAAGGGCGTGGAAATGCGGGAGGCAAGGAATCCGGCCACCAGGTTTCCAATCGGCATCCCCCCCCTCATGGCCAGATTGAAGATGCTCAAGACTCGTCCGCGCATCTCTTCGGTCGCGCCTTCCTGGACCAGCGACATGACGGAGGAAAACAGCACCATCAGGCAGACCCGGCACAGGAAGAGGAGCAACAGCCCGACGTAGAGGTTCGTGGAGACGGCGAACAGGGCCAGCAGCAGGGCCAGCACGACCTGGACCTGAATGCTGAACCGGCCTCTATGGCTCATCCATCCCAGGTTGGCCGAGATCAGGGCCCCCACCACGGCTCCGACGCCCGAGCAGGTCATCATCCCGGCATACCCCTCGGACCCCAGACCGTAGATGTCCCGGGCGTAAACCGGCAGGAGAGTCGTCATGGGAAGGGCGCTGAAGGTCAGGACGAATCCCAGAAGGCTCAGTTGCCAGAGCGACTTGCGAGCGCGGACGAATTGGAGACCGTTCCGGATCCCCTCCCAGACCGTTTCCTTTTGGGCGCCGGGAAGAAAACTGCTCTTGACCAGGTAGAGGCTACAGATCACCGCCAGGAAGGAGAGCCCGTTGAGTCCGAAGCAGGTGACGGCGCCGTAGGAGGTCATGATCAACCCCGCCAGTACCGGACCGATGACCAGAGCCAGATTGAACTGGATCGAATTCAGCGCAACCGCGTTGGCCAGGTCCCGGCGCTTCACGAGCCCCACCATCAGAGCCGGGTAGGCCGGAGCTCCGAACGCCTGGGCCGTCCCCACCACCGTCACCAGGACCAGGAAATGCCAAAGCTGAACCACCCCGGCGAAGACCAGAATCGTCAGGATGAACGCGGAGACCATCTGGCTGTACTGGGAAAAGAGCAGAAGCTTTCTCCGATCCACACGATCGGCGGCGGCACCTCCCAAAAGGGACAGCAGGACGACGGGCAACTGGGAAAGAAATCCGATCAAACCGAGATAGAAGGGGGAGTTGGTCAGGGTGAGGACCAGCCAGGCCTGGGCCGTCGTCTGCATCCAGGTCCCGATGGCGGATGTGCAGGCACCGATCCAGACCAGCCGGTAGTCCCGGTACCGAAAAGCCTGGAAGGTCCTGAGAAAAACGCCCGGCCGGGAAGCTTCGGAGTCTGGCATCGCGCCGGTATTATGCACGGGGAGGCTGTCCGCTGCCTCCGGCGGCGGCAGCAGCAAGCGCGGTAATTTACGGCGTAAAGAGAAACTCCACTACGTCTCCGTCCTGAATCTCGTATTCCCTGCCCTCGGTGCGGATCAGGCCCTTGTGGTGCATCTCTTTCCAACTCCCGATCCGGCACAACTCCGCGCCCGAAGCCACCTGGGCGCGGATGAATCCCCGTTCCATGTCGGTGTGGATCTTCCCGGCCGCCCGGACGGCCGGCGTGCCCCGGGGAATCTCCCAGGCCCGGAGCTTGTTCCGGGCGATGGTGTAGAAGGTCGCCAGGTCCAGAAGTTGAAAACCCTTTCTGATCAGGCGCTCCGGGCCCGAAGACGGCAAGTCCAATTCATCCTGGAACTCTTCCCTTTCCTCCGGCTCCAACTGCTGGAGCTCATGATCCAGGGATGCCGAAACTACCAGAACCGAGGTTAGGCCGGACCGAGCCACCTCCTCCTTGAGCGACCGGACGCAGGGCGGGTCCTCCCCGAGCGAATAGTCCTCCTCGGCGACGTTGGCCACGTAGACCACCGGCTTTCCCGTCAAGAGCCCCAGTCCCTTGAGCCGCCGCCGGGCTTGCCGGTCAAGGTTCAACGACCTGAGGGGAATCCCTTTTTCCAGATATTCTTGGAACAGAAGAAGCTGCTCCCTTTCCCAGGCGTGTTTCCGGGGATCGGTCCTCCAGGTGTTCTGCTGCTTGGAGACGATCCGGCTGAGGACCTCCAGATCGGCCAACAACAGCTCCGTTTCCACCACCGATACGTCCCGGGCGGGGTCAACCCGATCCAGGACGTGGACGATATCCGGGTCCGGGAAGCAGCGGACCAGATGGATGAGAGCGTCGACTTGCCGCATGTGCCCCAGGAACTGGTTGCCCAGGCCCTCGCCCCGGCTGGCTCCCCGGACCAGACCGGCAATGTCGATGAACTGGACGAAGCAGGGGGTGCATTCGCTGGGCGCCAGCAACCGCTCCAGTTCCAGGAGCCTCGGGTCGGGGACCGGCACCTGGCCCACGTTCTGGTCGATGGTGGCAAAAGGATAATTGGATACGCCGGCCGCTCCCGAGGTCAGCGCATTGAAGAGCGTGGACTTGCCTACGTTGGGCAGGCCGACGATCCCAAGGGAGAGCATTGGGTCATTCTAGAGGAAAGAGGAGTGAGGAAATGAGGAAAGAGAGAAGAGGAAACATTAAGGAGACTTGCCCAGGGAAAGCAGATTGGCCCAGAGCCGGAAGGCGCCGGGGACGCCGGCGGGGAGTTGCCTGAAAAATCCCAGACCCGTGTAGACGTAGGTTCCCTCCCCGTAGGCGGCGACGACCAGGGCTCCCCGCTTGGCCTCGGGGTTGTAGGGGAAGGGGTCCTGCAGCTCCAGCAGCGGCCGATAGGCGGGGTCCCATTCTCCCAGGAAATAGAGACCCCGTTCCTGGACCCATCCCTTCCAATCGGCATCGGTGATGGTGTTCGGCCAGCTCAGCACGGGATGATCGGGTTCCAAAATGCGCACTGGTGACGTCTCGTCGGTGACCCGGTCGTGGGGACGGTGAATGCGTGCCGGATAGGGGCCGTACTGCTCCCGGTTGAACTCGTACTTGTTGTACTGGACCACCAAATGCCCTCCCCGGCGCACGTATTCCAGAAGCCGATGATTGTTGGATCTCAGATCCGCGCGATTCAGGTAGGCCCGGACTCCAGTCACGATGACGTCGAAGCGGGACAGGTCACCCTCGGCCAGATCCGAGGCGTCCAGATAGGTGAGATCCAATCCCAGGTCCTCGATGGCGGCAGGGACCTGGTCTCCGACTCCCATCACGTAGCCGACCCGGACCGGGGCCACCCTCACGTCAAACGCCTGGACCAGCGACCGGGCATGCCGATAAAGGTGCCGGGTCTCGACGTGGTGATAGTCGATGGACCGGTAGCCCTGAGTGTAGGTTCTGGCTCCGACTCTCGCCCGGGCGTCGAGCCGGTACCTGCCCGCCTCGAGATCTTTCGGAGGCTCCACTTCAAACGTGACGGTGGCGGTTTCCCCCTCCCGCCGGAACGACAGATCTCGAGATCGGGGATTCACCCGCCAACCCTTCGGCGCAAGCAGTTCCACAACCGTGTCGAGACTCCCGGGGCGCTCGTTCTCCGCCCGGACGTGAAAGGTCTTCCCTTGCGAGGCACCCGGAACGAAGATCCGGACCTCCGGCTGTAAGACCAGGGTCACTTCCGGCACCACCTGAAGTTCCCTTCGCCGCTCTCCTCCGATCACGGGATCGAACCAGCGGTACTGGACCGGAACCTCCAAGGCGGCTTCGACCTCGTCCCTGGCGTACGTGACCCGGGCCTGCAGGGCCGGTGGAGTTACCGCCTCCACTCCGCTGAAGCCCTCGCGGACCGAAAAAAGATCGATATTCGAATCGCGCCGAAACCAGTACGGCTGCGTGTAGCCGGCTTCGGCCGGGACCGTGACCCGGAACTCGCTGGTGTGACCGGATCGGCCCAGGCTGCGGACGTTCCAATCGCCAGCGCCCGACAACTGCACCGAGCGCAAGCGAGCCGGATTCCCGGAACGGCTCAGAAAGCGGACCTGGACCGAAACTTCTTCACCCGGATTGACGCGTCCGTCCCGGCTCTGCCGGACCAGTGCGTCCAGGTAGGTGAAGTTCCCCTTGCCGGCGGCGGCGAGAAAGTCCTCCTCCTTTGCGCGAAGAAGAAATCGAGCCTCCGCATTGCCGGTCTGGGCCGTCATCTTCCGGACCAGCTCCAAGCCTTGCATGACTCCCGCGGCCGCCTGCTCGATCCGGAACCCGACGTAGTCGTCGCGGATCTGCCGGATCAGCCGCCGGAGGCTCTCCAAGCCGCCGGCCAAATCCGGGTCATGCCGGGCCACTCTTCCCAATGAGGTATCGAGGCCACCGAAGAAGCCGGTGCCGTCCCCCAGCTTCGAATCGCCCTGGACCAGCCGGTAGTAAGCCGTCCGCGATCCCGGCTCGGGCAAGATGTTCATCCCCTGGCAGCGGTGGCTGCTCCGGGCCCGGGCACCAAACTCGGCGTAGGATTCTCCCAACAGCGGGTCATAGTCGCCCACTTCGATGGCGGCTGCGCGACCCGGGGCGGAGCGCCCGTCTCCCCAAGCCCAACCCACGCCCGGGGCTTGAAAAAGCCGGGAGGGCCGCCAGGTCCGGAGCCCCTCCTCGAGCTGCTCCGGGAAACGAGAGGGGTCCGCGGCCAGTTCGAAGGCCTGCGCTGCCAGTCGCGCCGAGGCCTGATGATGTTGTCCTCCCCCCGCACCGCCGGGGTTGAGAGTCAAGATCACGTCGGGCCGAAACTCCCGAATCACCCGGACCACATCCCGCAGCACCTCCTCGCCCCAGCGTTCCAGGGTCTCTTCGACGCTGAAGGAGTAGCCGAACTCATAGGCTCGCGTGAAGTATTGACCGGCGCCGTCGAAGCGGTGCACCCGCATGAGCTCCTGGGTCCTGAGCACTCCCAGGGCCTCGAACAGTTCCGGACCGATCTCGTTCTGTCCTCCGTCGCCCCGGGTCAGGCTCAAAAGCGCGGTACGAATCCCGAGCCCCCGGCTCACCTTGGCCAGGACGGCGTTATTTTCGTCGTCGGGGTGGGCGGTGATGCAAAGGAGAGAGCCCGTGGTCGGAAGACGCCGCAACGCCAGGCCGAAGCCGGTCAGCCCCTGATCCTCTTCCAGCTCCGGTGGAGTCGCGGCCAGCAGAAGGGAGAACGCCGACAGCAGCAGAAGCCTCGCCAAGCCAACCAATACTCTTCGGGGTCGTGCTGTCTCCAAGCGGTCGATATCGAGTCTCTCGGGATCCATAGACGGAACTCTCGGGACTGGGAACAGGATCGTGTATGCAGCCGCCAGCGGCGCGGCCCAGCACGAAACCTGTAGAATCATATCAGTCTCGGAGCGGAGGAGGCATGGGCGACTCCTATTGGGCGGCGGCGATTCAGATGACCTCGGGAGAGGACAAGGAGCGCAATCTGGAGGCCGCCGAGCGGCTGGTCCGGGAGGCGGCCGAGCGGGGAGCCCGGCTCGTAGCGCTACCCGAACTCTTCAACTGTCTGGGCCACAAGGAACAGGTGATCCGGGCCGCCGAGCCGGTCCCGGGTCCCACCAGCCGGAGGATGAGGGACCTGGCCCGCCGTTACCGGATCACTTTGTTGGCCGGCAGCCTCTGCGAGCGGGTCGAGGGCCGGGACCGGGTCTTCAACACCAGTCTTCTGTTCGACCACTCGGGGACCCTCTTGGCCCGTTACCGAAAGATCCACCTCTTCGACGTGAACCTGCCCGGGCGCGTGTCGTATCGGGAATCGAGCTGGATGGCCCCCGGCCGCGACGTCGTCTCCGCTGAAACGGACCACGGCCGCCTGGGCTTGTCCATCTGTTACGACTTGCGCTTCCCGGAACTCTACCGGCGGCTGGTTCGCCAGGGCTGCCGCATTCTGCTGGTCCCTTCGGCCTTCTCGCTGCCGACCGGCCGGGATCACTGGGAGGTCCTGTTGCGAAGCCGCGCCATTGAGAACCAGACCTATGTCATCGCACCCAATCAGTGCGGTCAGCACACGCCCGGATTCGCCACCTGCGGCCGTTCCGCAGTCATCGACCCCTGGGGCGTCCCCCAGGCCGTAGCCCCCGACGGTGAAGGCGTGATCCTGGCCCGGCTGGATGCCCGGCGGCAGGAAACCATTCGGCGGGAACTCCCTGCCCTGAGCCACCGCCGACTTGACCTGGACGGCTCGATTAAGCAAAGATGACCATCAGTTCATGCTTTTTTTTGCCCGTTCGTTCTTGGGCAATAGTCCCGTGTCGCACCGAGAGCGGGGGGTCCTTCAATAAGGGGTAAAACATGAAAAGATCGATGTCCCTGATCGTTTCCGCCGTCGTGGCGTTTCTTCTAACGACGGTGGATCTCCCGGCCAGGAAGATGAAGGCGGACCAACTCGTTACGCTTCATCTGAAGGCCATCGGCGAAAATCTGGTCCGAAAGAACCGGGTTGCCCAGGGTTTGGGCACCATGGACATCCGGGTCGGAGGGCAAGGCAAGCTCGGCGGGCCCGCAATGCTCTTGGCGGAGGGGGACAAGCTCCGGACCGACTTCCGTTTCGGCCATACCCAATACCCTCGGGAACTCCTCATCCGAAACGGGGACAAGGTGGATATCGCCTACATCAGTCCAGGCATCCGCTCCCAACTGGGGAGGTCGATCTGGAACGACTTCCCGCGTCTGGCTCAAGAAGGACTCTACGGAGGCGTTCTCTCCACCGACTGGGCGTTGCTGGACCTGAGGAAGAGGCGGGCCAAGGTCCGCTACCGGGGTCTCAAGAAGTTCGAAGGGAAAAAGTACCACGAGCTGGAGTACAGGCCCAAGAAGGGGGTGGACTACAAGATCCGGCTCTTCTTCGAGCCCGAGACCTACCGCCACGTGGCCAGCCACTACAGGCTGGTCATCCCAGACGGGATGGGGCGGGGGCTGGTCGACATTGGAGGATCTGGCCCGATTGGAGCAGGCGGTGCGGGGCCCGGTGCTGGCTCAGGTCAGGCACGAGGCGGGAGTCAACGTGAGATCGGGACCCAGACCGGTCCGGGGTCCCGAAGCTACATCAACCTGACCGAGAGGTTCTCGGACTTCAAGGAAGTCGACGGTCTGACTCTGCCGTTTCACTACAAGATCACTCTGAACTTCGATGCCGCCGACTCTTTCGTAGGACACTGGGAAATCAAGATCGACCGCATGTCGCACGATCGTAAGATCGCCGCCAAGGCCTTCGCCATCAAGTAGATCCCCGAATCAATTCGAAGGAAGGGGCACTCCGCGGAGGCTTCGGGACGTGGTTCGTGCCTGTTCGCCCCGGAATGATTGATGAGCATAAAAAAGAGGGTCAGCTGGGCCGCACTGGCTGCGGTGGCGTTGCTCTGCGCGACGGTGGACGGATCGGCCAAGAAGATGAAGGCCGATGCACTGGTCGCTCTCCATCTGAAGGCCATCGGCGAAAACCTGGTCCGGAAGAATCGGGTCGCTCAGGGTTTGGGCACCGTGGACATCCGGGTGGGAAACAAAGCCAAGATGGTCGGCCCGGCCATGCTCTTGGCAGAGGGGAAAAAACTCCGGACCGAAATCAATTTCGGCCACCCGCAATACACTCGGGAGACCCTCATCCGCAACGGGGAGAAGCTGGACATTGCCTACGTCAGTCCGGGCGCCCGCTCCCGACTGGGGGGTACGCTCTGGGACTTCTTCCCCCGTCTGGCCCAAGAGGGGCTCTACGGAGGGGTCCTCTCCACTGACTGGACGTTGTTGGACCTCCGAAAGAAACGGGCCAGGGTCCGTTACCAGGGACTCAAGAAGTTCGAGGGCCGGAGGCTTCACAGATTGGAGTACCGGCCGAAGAAGGGAGTCAACTACAGGATTCGGATCTACTTCGAACCTGAAACCTATCGTCATGTGGCGAGCAGGTACCGGTTGACTTTGCCGGCCGGCATGGGACGGGGACTCGTCGACATTCGTGGAGGAGCGTTTGGAGCCGGTTCCGGGCCCGCAGACAAGATTCGAATCACCCTGACGGAGACCTTTTCCCACTTCAAGGAAGTCGATGGGCTGACCCTGCCGCATCACTACAGAATTGCACTCAACACCTCTGCGATCGGTGGTTTCGTGGGACATTGGGAAATCAAGATCGACCGCATGATGCACGATCAGAGGATCGCTGCCCGGGCCTTCGCGATCAACTAGATATGAGGAATCGATTCGAGGGATGATTGCAGTTGCCGGAACCCTCGGACTGGGATACGACCGAATTACGATGAGGTGAGTCATGCATAAGTGGGGATTCCGAATCGCTCTCTCCGCCCTGTTGTTGCCGATCTCGGCAGCGGACGCAACGGCCAAGAAGGTGAAGAAGGAGGAGTTGGTCGCCCTCCATCTGAAAGCCATCGGCGAGAACCTTGTCCGGAAGAATAGGGTCGCCCAGGGATCGGGTTCCATGGACATCCGGGTAGGCGGGCAGGGCAATCTGAACGGCCGGGCCATGCTCTTGGCGGAGGGCGACAAGCTTCGGACCACGCTCACCTTCGGTCACGTTCAGTACCCCCGGGAAACCCTCATCCGAAACGGCGACCGACTCGATATCGCCTACATAACTCCAGGGGTCCGTTCCCAACTCGGGACGACCATCTGGGATAACTTTCCCCGGCTGGCCCAGGAAGGACTCTACGCGGGCGTCCTCTCCACCGACTGGGCACTGCTCAACCTGAAGAAAAAACGGGCCAAGATCCGCTACCGTGGACTCAAGAAATTCGAGGGACGAAGGCTCCACGAGGTCGATTACAAGCCCAAGAAGAAGGTCTCCTACCGGGTCCGGCTCTATTTCGAGCCTGAGACCTTTCGCCACGTCGCCAGCAAGTATCGGATCGTCGTGCCCCGCGCCGCCATGCGAGGCCTGACCAACATTTCAAGCGGAGGAGGGGCCCCCGTGGGCGCCAGCGGGGGAATAACTCCCGGAAGCCGCACCGTATCCAATAATCGAGGCAGTCTGTTGGGCCAGATCGGAGGCCCGGGAGCGGGGGACGACCCCACAAACCGCAGCACCGTCGAACTGACGGAAAGGTTCTCGGATTTCAAGGAGGTCGACGGACTGACCTTGCCGCATCTCTACCAGATCACTCTCAACGTCGACGCCAACACCGGATTCGTGGGCCACTGGGAGATGAAGCTCGAACGCATGTCGCATGATCGTCAAATCGCTCCCCGGGCCTTCGCCATCCCGTAGCAGGGCGCCCGGAGGACAAACGATGCAAGGAGTCGCCGCCGTCTCGCTGGGCCCCCGAAAGGAGATGGTATTCCGGGAATTCCCTCTTCCCGACGTGGGTCCCGACGACATTCTGGTCCGCGTCCGCCGCTCCAACATCTGCGGTTCGGATCTGCACATCTGGCACGGTCATGGTCCCGAGATCACCCAGGGAGAGGGCTTCGTCCCTGGGCATGAAATGGTGGGAGAAGTCTTTCGCCTCGGTCGCCGGGTGAAGACCGACGTGCTGGGGCAACCGCTGGAGGAAGGCGATCGCATCGCCTACACCTACTTCCTCCCATGCGGCAGTTGCGCGGCCTGCATGGACGGATCGCCTGCCTGCCCCAACCGGTCCTTCCACTGGTTCCAGGATGCCGGGAAATCGCCTCACTTCAGAGGAGCCTACGGCGAATATTACTACCTGCGCCGGGGACAGACGGTGTGCAAGATTCCTCCCGGACTGAGCGACTCCGCGGTCTCGCCGGTCAATTGCGCCCTCTGCCAGGTGCTCTACGGTCTGGATCAGATCGGAATCCGCCTGGGCGACACGATCGTGGTCCAAGGCGCAGGGGGTCTGGGACTGTACGCCTGCGCCCTCGCCAAGGAGATGGGCGCCGGTCAGGTCATCGTCTTTGACCGCTTGGAGAGCCGGCTGGAGCTGGCCCGCTCCTTCGGCGCCGACCTCACGGTCAACATCGACACCGTGAACCGGAAGACCCGTCGAGAGATGATCATGGACCTGACTCGCGGCGACGGCGCCGATGTAGTGGCCGAATTCGTCGGCTCACCGCTACCGGTGGAGGAGGGCGTGCACCTGCTCCGCCAGTTCGGACGATATCTTTGGGTGGGCAATATCGCTCCGGGGAGAACCGCCGCCCTGGACCCGGCCCTAAATGTCCGGTCCGGACACACCCTCCGCGGGGTCATCGCGTACGCCCCGTGGGCCCTGCCCCGGGCCCTGGACTTTCTGGCCCGCCGGGGTCACGCCTACCCCTTCGAGCAGATCATCTCCCACACTTTCCCCCTGACGGAGCTCAACGAGGCCTTCGCCCTGGCCGACGAAGGCAAGGCTATCCGCGTCTCGCTGACCTCCTGATCCGAAAGCGGGGAAACTAACGTAGGCCGGGTCTCAGACTTCGTCCCTGCGGAACCGTTCCAACAAATGATCGCAGGCCCGGACCGTGAGGGCCATCATGGTCAGGGTGGGATTCTGGCAGCCGGCGCTCACGAAACAGGATCCATCGGTGACCAGCAGGTTGTCGACGTCGTGGCACCGGTTGTAGGCGTTCAGCACCGACTTGGCCGGTTCGTGCCCCATCCGGGCCGTCCCCACTTCGTGAATCGCCATGCCTGGCATGGCCGTCTGAGCGTTGACCCTGATGTTCCGAGCCCCAACCGACTCCAAGAGTTCAGCGGCCGAAGCGGCCGCGTCCTCCATCATGGCCGCCTCGTTGGGACCGTGGGTCATCTGGATCCTGAGGGCCGGGATCCCCCAGGCATCCTTCTTCTGGGGATCGATCTCACAGTAGTTGTCCAGCCGGGCCAGGGATTCTCCGAACCCGCTCAGCCGGATCATGTAGAAGCCCTCCTTGACCGCCGCCTTGTAGGACGCCCCGAAACCTTCCGCATCGAACCGGAAGCTGGGTGAGCTGCCGCCCTGGAAACCGTACCCGCGAATGAACCGGGGGTGCCGCTTCTCTCCCGTCAGATTCCGGAACCGGATCATGTAGATCCCGTTTGGACGGCGCGGGTCCGATGCCCGCTTCCGGACGGAGAACTGTGGCAACTCACCCGCCGCGCCGGCGCCCACCACATGGTCCATGAGGTACTTCCCCAGGAGTCCGCTGGAATTGCCGAGACCGTCGGGGTGCTCCCGGGTCGCCGAGTTGAAGAGGATCCGGGTCGACTCCAGGGCCTGGGCACACAGAATCACCGCCCGGCTCCGCACCTGGTAGGTTCGGCGCCGGTGACGGTGGACGTAGGTGACTCCCCGGGCCCGGTTGCGGGACGGGTCCATATCCACCTGGTTGACGATGGCGTCGGTGAGGAGCGTGCAGTTGCCGGTCCTCAACGCGTCGGCCACGGTGGTGGCCGGACTGTTGAAATAGGAAGCGGTCACGCAGCCCCGTTCGCAGGGACCGCAATAGTGGCAGGCCGCGCGCCCGTTGAGCGGCCGGGTCAGGACGGCGGTCCGTCCGATGGTCAGTGTGCGGCCGAATTTTTCCCGCGCCCGGCTCCGAAGCAGCCGTTCTCCGCAGGTCATGGACATGGGGGGCAGAAACTGCCCGTCAGGCAACTGCGGCTTTCCCTCGGCCTGTCCGCTGATGCCGACGTACTTCTCGACACGGTCGTAGTAGGGCACCAGATCCCGGTACGAAACGGGCCAATCGTCACCGTATCCGTCGTGGCTGGCTGCCTTCAGGTCCAGGTCGCTGAGACGATAGCTCTGGCGCCCCCAGACCATGCTCCGGCCTCCGACGATTCGAAGCCGCTGCCAAGTGAACGGCTTGTCCTTCGGCGTGGTGTAAGGATTCTCCAGATCGTTGACGAACCAGTCGTAGTTGTACTCGGTACAGGCATAGCAGGCCTTCTGGATGGGACGCGTCCGCGCCATATCCGGCGAGTGAGTCCGGTATTCCAGCTTGTAGGCGGGCATGTGCTCGGTAAATTCCCGGGGAGAGACCTTGCGGCCGGCTTCGAGCAGGACCACCTTCAGACCGGCCTCGGAGAGCACCTTGGCTGCCCAGCCTCCAGTGGCGCCGGACCCCACCACGGCCACGTCGTAGAGTACACTGTGCGGATCCTGGATCAGGGCGGAACTCACTTGTGAAAACCCTCGGGATGCGGGCATCCCGGAAAGGACCCGGACATGGCGTCTTTGCTCCAGCCCAGTTCCTTCAGGCCCGCCTCCGAGTTGTAGAAGGCTCGACTGATCCAGTCCTTCAGCGTCAGGAAGTGGGAGTGGCCGGGGAACTCGGACCGGTTGTCTTTCCAGGTCACCAGCTTGTGGGGATAGGCGACGAAATTGAGAAACTCCAATTGGCTCTCGGCGGGCAGGTGGACGAAGGCCGCGCCGTAGCGTCTCAGGCACTCCCCGTCGAACCAGGCCAGGCTGTCCAGGAAACGGCTCTGTGTCTCACGAGACTCACTGGCCAGGAGTTTGTCGATGAAGCGGTTGACCAAAGCGGCCTTGGCCCCGGGGGTGTCGGTCTCGGGGATGATGAGGTCGCTCAACCGGATCAGGGTGTCGTTCTGGTGGGCGTCCAGGAAGACAGGCGCCCAGTCGGGAGCGGCCAACTCGGTCGAGGCGTCATGGCCGGGAGGGAATTCCCGGGCCCGAACCGGCGCCGTCCCGGCCAGGGCCGCAGTCAGCGACGCCCAGAGAGATCGTCCAAAGAAATCGCGGCGCTTCATGATCCCGGCTCCCAGGTTCAAGAATATCCCGAACGAGACAATATAATCTATCCGTCACAGTCAACTGACAAGGAGGAATCCATGCGACGAACGAGTCTCCTGCTGGCATTGGCCGCCTTCGGTTGCGTTCCTGCCGGCCACCCGACGCCCCCTGAACGCGTTTCCCAACAGCAAGTCGAGGAGGAAGTGATGAGCCCTTCCGGTGTCCGGAGTCTCGAAGCGATCTCCAAGCTGGAGTTCTCGTGGGGATGGATCCGATGGATGATGAACTCCCAGATCGATCCCAATGCGGAGCAGACCTTCGGAATCGTCGAGTTGAATCCGGGCCAGCAGAACCCTCTTCACTCTCATCCCAACTGTGAGGAGCTGCTGTATGTGGTCTCGGGGTCGTGCCGGAAGACGGTGGGAGACAAAACCCATCTCATGAAGCCGGGCGACCTCGTCCGCATTCCCACCGGTGTTCCCCACCGGGCGGTCACGGTCGGAGAGGAGCCCATGCTGGCGGTGATCGTCTACAGCTCCGCCGAACGGCAGATGGTGATCCACGAAGAGTAGCTCCACTTCCCTGCCCGGCTCTTGTGGATCTACAGGTGCGCTATTACGATGGCGATGACATGGCGGCGACTGTCGAACACCGAGAGGGGGCGTGGAACCGGCGGCGCTGGATGGCCGCCGCGGCAGGCGTGACGGGACTGGCCAGTGTCGAGGACATGGCCCTGGCCTTTTCGCCGGCGGCCTACGGTGTGGCACGAAGCGGGCGGCCCCGGGCCCAGGGCCCCCGGAGCCGGATGAAGATCGGCTCCTTCGAAACCACCCTGGTAGCGTCGCCCGACTACGCTCTGCTGAATTCCTGGAACGTCCACAACACCCACTTCCAGCGGGCCATCCTGGAATTGGAGACCACCGACGGCTACACGGGAGTGGCCGAAATCGGGGGCGCGGCATTCCAGGCTCTCAACGCGGCGCGCGACACAGTATTGGGACGAGACCCCCTCGAGATCGAGTTTTTCCGCCGAAGCCTCTCCCATCGCTCCGAGTTCGCCCCCAGGCACAACACTGAAACTCTGGCCGCGGTGGAAATCGCGTGCCTGGATCTGATCGGAAAGGTGATCGACCGGCCGGTCGTCGATCTGATCGGCGGCCCCTTCCGCAATGAGGCTCCCTTCTCGGCCTACAACTTTTTTGTTCTCCCGGTGGAGGGCGGACCGGAGATCACGACTCCCGAGGCCATGGCCCGGAATTCCTGGACTTCCACCGGGACTATGGGTTCACGACCTGCAAGTTCAAAGGGGGCGTTCTGAAGCCGGAGCGGGGAGATCGAATCCTTGACCCGCATCCGCGAGGCCATGCCTCAGGCCAAGCTCCGAATCGACCCGAATGCCTCCTGGAGCGTGGAAACCTCGATCAGGGTGGCCCGCCAGCTGGAGCCGCTGGGGATGGAGTACCTGGAGGATCCCACCCCGGGACAGGAAGGCATGGCCGAGGTGCGCAAGCACACGTCCATTCCCCTGGGCACCAACATGTGCGTCACCCGCAGGGAGCACATCCGTCCGGGGTACGACCGGGGGGCCATCGATATCGTGTTGTTGGATCCCCACTACATGGGCGGGCTCAACAACGTCCGGCATTGGGCGGCCACGTGCGAGGCTCTGGGATGGGGATGCTCCGGCCACAGCAACAACTACCTCGGCATCTCCATGGCCACCCAGGTCCACATGGCCTGCGCCATCTCCCATATCACCTACGACGTGGATTCCCACTATCCGTGGACCACTCAAGACATCATCCGGGGCGGGATGCTCCGGTTCCGGGACGGCAAGATGGCGCTGCCATCGGGCCCCGGCCTCGGTGTCGAGATCGACCCGGACAAGAAGGCCACGCTGGCCGAGAACGTGGCCCGTACCCGGCCCCGGCATGAACTGCTCCACCAATGGGACCCCGGATACCCCAAGGACCGTCATGGCGTCCGTTGGTAGACCGGGCTTCAGAAACTCAGTTAATTCCGTATGAAACGCTCCCTATTCCTGCTTTTCGGCCTTCTTTTGTTGAACACCGGATGCGGGCCGGACCCCGCATCGACTCCACCCTCTCCGGAGGAAATGCTGGAGACCTTTCGCATCAGCGACGAGTTCCGGGTGGAGATCTTCGCCGCCGAGCCCGACGTCACCGATCCGGTAGAGCTGGCGTTCGACGAACAGGGACGGGCCTGGGTCGCTGAAATGCGGGACTATCCCTACCAGCCGCCTGAGGGGAAACCGGCCTTGAGCCGTGTCCGGGTTCTGGAAGACCGGGACGGGGATGGAAGAGTGGACCACTCCACCATCTTCGCCGAGGGGCTCCCCAACGTGAAGAGCGTCCTCCCGTGGAAGGACGGTGTGCTGGTGAGCTCGGCGCCGCACATCCTCTACCTGCGGGACACCGATGGAGACTTGAGGGCGGATGAGACCACTCCGCTGTTCACCGGGTTCACGATCCTGGTGGATCCGGAGGGCCAGCTCAGCAACCTGCGCTTCGGAATCGACAACTGGATCTACGCAGGCAATGACAGCCAAGCGGGAATGATCACCTTCTCCCGCCGGCCGGTGCCGAACCGGTTTTCGGTCTTGAACGCCGACCTCAGGTTTCGTCTCGACCGAAATCTATTCGAGGCGGCCTCGGGAGCCACCCGATTCTGGACTGAGCTTCGACGAGTGGGGACGCCGCTTCTTCTCCCAGGCCGGAAGACACGTTCAGCACGTGGTGGCGGCCCGTCGCTATCTCCAGCGCAACCTCTTTCTGACGGCTCCCCCCGTCACCCGATTCATCTCCGAACACGATCAGCGCATCTTCCAGCTCACTCCCCCGGAGGCTTGGCGCGAGGCGCGCACGCGGATGCGGCAGCGGCGCTCCCGGGAGTTGGGGAGAGAACGGGAAATGGCCTCCACCGGCTCCTTACCGGAGCGACGGGAAACACCATCTACAACGGAGACACGTTTCCCCCGCGCTACCGGGGCAACGCCTTCGCCGGCGACGTGGCCGGCAACATCGTCCACCGAGATGTCATCTCTCCCAGCGGTGTCAGTTTCGTCGCCAACCGGGCCGAGGAGGAAGAGAACCGTGAGTTCATGGCTTCCACCTCACGCTGGTTTCGGCCTGCCAACTTCACCGTCGGTCCCGACGGGAACCTCTATGTCATCGACATCTGCCGCCAGTATGTGGAGACTCCGGCCTCCATCCCCGAGCCCATCAAGGAGGGCCTCAACTTCTATGCCGGGATCGATCACGGCCGCATCTACCGGATCGTGCCTCGGGATTCCGCCGCCAGCCCGTACCTTCGCCCCCAACTCCACAAAGCCACCACACCGGAGTTGGTCGAGCATCTCGCCTCGTCGAACCAGTGGTGGCGTCTCACCGCCCAACGGCTTCTTCTCCAACGGCAGGACCGGTCCGCCCTTCCCGCGTTGAGAGAGATGGCGGGTGACCGAGAGAATCCCCAAGCCCGCCTCCATGCCCTCTACGCTCTGGAAGGCCTGTCCGCCCTGGAGGAATCCATCGTCGGAGCAGCCTTGGGAGACGAACATCCGGGTGTCCGGGAACAGGCCGTCCTCCTGGCCGAAGACTTCCCCGGTCTCCTGCCCCGGCTGGTGAAGATGACGGCGGATCCTTCCCCCCGTGTCGCCTTCCAACTCTCCCTGAGCCTGGGCGAATTTTCCGGTCCCCGTGTGCTTGACGCCTTCCGGGACTTGCTGGCCCGTCACGGAGAGGACCCGTGGCAACGAGCCGCCATCCTCAGTTCCGACGCGGGCTCCTCGCTGCAGCTGCTGGAATCGATGGTAGCCGAACGCGGCTATTTCAAGGATCCGACTCCGAACAAAACCGGCTTCCTGGAGGATCTGGCCGCCGTCGCGGGTGCGCGCAACCGGGGTCAGGAAGTCCAGCGCCTGGTTCGCTTGCTGGCCCGGTCGCGGCCTCTGCGAGAGAAAAGCTGGCAGACGGCGGGTCTGTCGGGGCTGGCCCGCGGTCTGGAGCTGGGACAGGTGCTTCACCTGAAGCCGGCAGGCGCGACCGGGTCACTGCGAAACCTGTTGGCAAGCCGTTCACAGGAGGTGCGCGGCGCCGCGGCCAGAGTCGGCAAACACTTCCGGGTTCCCTCGCTGGTGGCGGCCGCCAGGAAGGCCGTCTTGGATGAGACCCTTTCGGCAACCCGGAGATCCAGCGCCATCCGAATGCTCGCCTCCGCCCCTTACCGGGAGATCGAATCGATCTTGGCGCGTTTTCTGACTGCCTCGGATCCGGAGTTGACGCGGGCCACCCTGGAAACCCTCGCCTATTTCGAAGACCCGGGTGTCAGCCGCCTGGTCCTCGAAGGCTGGAGCAGGTTCTCCCCGGATGTCCGTGCGGCCGCTCTGGCGATCCTCCTTGACCACCCCGAGCGGGTGCGGGCTCTCTTGAACGCCGTCGAGAGCGGCGCCGTCGAACGGGCCGCGCTGGACCATCAGCAGAAGCAGTTCCTGAGAAACCACCCATGGGAGCAGATCCGGCAACAGACCGCACAGGTCTTGGAGGCGGATACCACGGACCGGGAGGCACTGGTCGAAGAATACCTGCCGATTCTGGAGCTGGAGACCGACCCGATCAACGGCCGGGAGGTCTTCCGCCAGGAATGCGCCCGCTGCCATGAGCCGGATCAGGGGGTTGGCGTCGGCCCCGGGCTCCGGACAGCGGTTCAGGGCCATACGCGCGAACAGCTCCTCTTCGACATCCTGAATCCCAGCGGACTCATCCTGTCCCGCTACCAGAACTACATCGTCACCACCCGTGACGGCAGAGTCTATGGAGGAATCATCGCCGCCGAGACTCCCGGCACCCTCACCCTCAGGAGCGGACCGAATCAGGAAGAAACCATCCTCCGGGGCCGGATCACCGAGATTCGGGCTTCGGAAGTTTCGGTCATGCCCGCAGGGTTCGAGGAGAGCCTGTCTCGCCAGGAACTGGCTGACCTCATTTCTTTCATGCAGGCGGGATATCTGATCCCCGAGGAACTGGCCGCGCCGAGGGACAACTGAATCCGATCCACCATGTCACCGGTCTCGGCCACGCTCGAATCCTCCCGGATCCACACAAGGTTTAACGGACTCTTTATTCCCCCTTTAAAATGCCCCTGTAAGCTTCCATTGACTCTGAATCATCTGAGATGGAAGTACCCCCATGAATACCAGCAAGAAAGTTGTCGTCATCGAGGATGAACCCGATATCCAGGAGATCATCGTTCATAACCTCCTGAGAGACGGGTATCAGGTGGAAGCGACTCCGAATGGGGAACGGGGCCTGGAACTGGTACGCAGGTTCGAGCCCGATCTGGTTCTGTTGGACCTGATGCTCCCCGGTCTGGACGGAGTCGAGGTCTGCCGTCGTATGAAGACCGACCCTCGTACCCGTGCCATCTCCATCATCATGGTCACGGCCCGCGGGGAAGAGAGTGACATCGTCTTGGGTCTGGGATTGGGCGCCGACGACTACGTGGCCAAGCCCTTCAGTCCCAGGGAACTCATGGAGCGGGTCAAGGCGGTGCTCCGGCGAGGACCACTCCAGGACTATCAGAGCCGAGAACGAATCGTCGTGGGAGACGTCGTGATCGATGCCGGACGCCACGAGTTGCGAGTCGCCGACAGGCGGGTCGATCTGACGGCTTCGGAGTTTCGCCTTCTGCATTCCCTGGCATCCCAGCCCGGCCGCGTCTTTACCCGGGACCAACTCTTGAACCGGGTAGCGGGAGAAGGTACCTTCATTGACGATCGCAACATCGATGTCCATGTCGGTGCAGTCCGCCGGAAGCTGGGGGCTCACAGGTATCTGGTCGAGACCGTCAGGGGTGTAGGCTACCGCTTCCACGACGAATACATGCAGTAGATGCTCCCTTCCCGCCTGCTGTGGAAACTCTATCTGGGCTATTTCGTCCTGATCGTGTTGACCGCTTCCATCCTGGGCGGTCTGGTCTTTCGGCGAATCAAGGAAGACTCGCTGGAGGAGATCCAGACTTCACTTCGGACCCACGCCCTCTTTCTCAGGGAGTTTTCCGGGCGCCGTCCCGCTGACGAATCGGCAACGGAACTCAGGGATCGACTCCGCATCCTGGGCCGGGAAATGGGAGCCCGTCTCACCGTCATCGGCCCCGACGGCGTCGTCCTGGCGGACTCGGACCAGGACCCCGCCGAGATGGAAAACCAGCTGAACCGGCCCGAGATTCTGCGGGCTCGATCCCACGGTCTGGATACCCGTCCCAGATTGAGCGAACTCCGTGGCGTTCCCGGAATCTCTCTGGCATTGCCCGTAGGTGACAACCTCGGCAACGACGGTTACATCCGGGTCTCGATGCCGCTTTCGGCCATCGATGAAAGACTGGGGCGATCGGGAAAGGCGGTCTTGGGTGGCACTGTCACCGTGGCGGCGGTGGCCCTGATCCTGGGGTTGCTGGTGGCTCGACGCCTGCTCAAACCCCTGGTTTCCATGACTCGCGTGGCCGAGTCCATGGCCAAGGGTGATTACGGCCAGCGCCTTTCCATCGCCCGGTCCGACGAGATTGGGGAGCTGGGAGAAGCACTCAACCGGATGGCCCGCAGTTGCCAGCGGCGCATGGAGACGTTCCAGACCGATCACCGGCAGCTCCTGGCCATTCTTGGAGGCATGGCGGAGGGAGTCGTCGCCGTCGACGAGAACGAACGTGTCCTTCACATGAATGAGGCCGCGGGCCGGATTCTGGGCGCGGAACCGTCGGCCAGCCTCGGCAAGCCGGTTTGGGAAACCACGCGGATCCCCCAGATCTCAGAGACCATTTCCCGAACCCTCCGGGAAGGGACCGGCGTGAACACCAGCCTGGAACTCAGGTCGTCCCCGCGAGACCGCTCCATCGAGTTGAAGGCCACGCCTCTCCGCAACGGCGACCAGGCGCCGGCGGGAGCCGTGGTGGTGATGCACGACGTCTCGGAGCGCCTGAGGGTCGAGACCATGAGGCAGGATTTCGTGGCCAACGTCTCCCACGAACTCAAGACGCCCGTAACGGCCATCCAGGCTCTGGTGGAAACGATTCTGGACGACCCGGACATGACCTTTCAGACGCGGGACCGGTTCCTGCGGAAGACCCGAAACCAGTCTCTCCGCCTCTCCTCCATCGTGACCGACCTGCTGACTCTGTCCCGAATGGAGTCCGAAGAGGGCGTTTCCCGCGAAATCGTCGACTTGAGAGAAACGGTTGCGGTTCCGGCGGAAGAAGCCATTCCGACGGCGGAAGTTCGGGGCGTCCAACTCCACATTCAAGTCCCGGACCGGCCCCTGTGGATCACCGGCGACATGGAAGGACTTTGCCTGGTGACCTCGAACCTGGTGGGAAACGCCCTCAAGTACACGCCCCAAAAGGGCGAGGTCACGGTGAGCCTGAGCCAGGAGGGGAGCCAGGCGCTTTTGAAAGTCGAGGACAGCGGCATCGGCATCGACGCCCGGCACCTGGACCGCATCTTCGAACGCTTCTACCGGGTCGACACGGCCCGTTCCCGGGAACTGGGCGGAACCGGATTGGGCCTCTCGATCGTCAAAAGAGTGGTGCTGGCTCACAGCGGAACCGTCTCGGTGGAGAGCATTCCAGGCCGGGGCAGCACCTTTCGGATTCTCCTTCCCGTTCCCGGGAATTCCGGACCCGATTCTGAACCTGGGAGCCAGGTTATTCGCTCTTCGGCCTCCTGAGGCGGTCGACGGCAACCATTCCCTCGCTACGAAAACCGAAGACCTTGGCGTTGAAGAGCCGAAAACGGAGACGCACCGTCTGCCCGGCCAGATCCTCGATTCCCTCGCCATCCTGCCAGACCAGGGGAATCCAGAGTTGGTTTCCTGAAATGGATTGAGCCCGGTAGACTTTCCGGTCCGGATCCCTCTCCACCATCAGTTCGACGGCCACTGATCCGGAATCACCGTGAGTCCTGAGGTTGACCTCTATTGGTTTGCCCTGGAAGCGGAAGCGCTGGGTCGTGAACTGGCCCTCCTGCGCGGCCTCGACGCCGGCCAGACGGCCATCCTCCCAGGTGGCCCAACCGATTCCCCGAGGCCACTCGCGATCCTTCTGGAAACGGACTTTCCACCACTCGTTGTGGGACCAGCTGCTTCCGACGATGGGAACCGCCATCCGGCCGTCGGGCAGTTGCACCATGGAGGAGACGGCGTACATGGAGCCGCCGGCCCATCCCCCCGGCTCGCCCAACTCCACGATGGATTCCCGGCTCACCCAATTCCAGACGACGCCGTCGAGGCTCGTGGCCAGCCGCAGGTCGACCAGGCTCGTGTCCCGATGGTAGACGGAGGCCACCATGAGGTGGGTGTTCTCCGTCCCCGGGTAGTGGAGGTAGGTGTTGTTGTAGAAGTCGTCGGAAGGCGACTCTTCGGGTCCGGGAGTCAGGATCAGGTTGGGATGAGGCCACCGGCGGAAATCCGAGGTCTCGGCTCGGGCGATGCTGCGGCGGCGAGGATAATTCTGCCGCATCAGCATCACGTACTTTTTCAACTTGCCGTCGAAGTAGATGCTGGGAACGCCGTCGTTGTTGAAATACGTGTCCCAGAGCGGTTCCGGAAGGCGTTTCCAGTGGATCCCGTCAGGAGAGACGGCCGCTCCCAGGATGCCGCCCATGCTCTTGGCGTCCGGCTTGAACAACCGGATATTGGTGAGGCTGGTGGTCTTGTACCGCTCCTCGGGAGGAGCGTTGGGATCGACGAAGATGTGACCGTTGATTCCGGCCAGACCGTCGAAGGCAATCAGATTGTTGTCCCGGCTTCCCTCGAACTCCAGCATTCCCATGGAGACTCGTTTCCAGTTCAGGCCGTCCTCGGACTCCGCATAGCACACCCCGGAGCCTCCTCCGTCCGATCCCAGTTTCAAGCGGCCGTCAGGGGCCACCACTGCACGGTCTCGCACGGTCCAGCCGCAGCCATACCAGAGACGGTAGCGGCCATCCTCGTGGAGCACGGTCTTGGGCCCGATGCCGCTTCTTTCCCAAGGTTTCTCCGGCTTGAGCCAGGGCCCGACCAGCCGTCCCTTCTCGATGCCGATCTTCACGCCACTGGCGGCCCTTATTCTCCGGGAAGCAGTGGGTCCTTCGGAGATGTACATGGTGGCCTTGTAGTAGTCGCGCACTTTGGCGATCAGTTGCCGATCGTGCTCGTCCACGTAGGTCAGATCGACGGGAAAGATGGCATTTCCCGGATCCACCTTGGTCCAATCGGTGAAGATATGCGTCACCACCGGGGAGGAGTCACTCTGGGACAGGGATATCCCGCACGAGAGACTGCAGACCATCCCCACCAGAATCGATTTGAAGCGGCGTTTCGTGTTCATTTGGGCAGTGTTCCTCGGTAGTTGACCGTCCGTGCCAATTGAGAAATCGTCCTGGCAGGGCACTCGGCTTCAGACCGGCCAGAGGGAAGATTCTATCGAAACTTCAAGGAATAGAGATCCGCGTCCTTCATCACGAAGCGCAATCTCACCGGGTCTCCCGAGATCCTCCGCATCAATTGTTCGGATGTCTTCCGGGAACGGCTCCGGTCCCACTGGACCTCGTGGTCGATTTCATCCCCCCACAAGATGGGCGATTCCTCCAGGGCGAAACCCGGCATCGGATTGCCGTACAGGTCCTGGATCTCGACCTGAATGCTTCCGGCGGCGGAGGTCGCGAAGTTCAGGGTCAGGGAGTCGCCTTCGAAGATCAGCGGTCTGGTCAGGAATTCACCTCCCGCGGCGCCGGCATTCACGGAGGCGAAGCCGTCGGTGCGCAGTACGAACCGCTCCAGGTGAACGCTGGGAAAAGTGTAGTGCCGCTGCAGGTAGAGGGAAATCTCGTCCGGCCCGGTGGGCAACAGACCGGTCGCCGGCGTGTTGGCGCGATGAATCCAGTTCCGGACGTGTCGGCCGGGCCGGATGAAGGCTTCCATGAAGGTGCGCTGCCACCGTTGTCCATCGCGGCTGCTGAGGAGGACCACATCCGAGGCTCCAGCGTACCGCTGGGACCGGAAGGGTTCCAGAGTGCGCCAGGGAACCATGCGCCGGGGGAACGCCAGAAAGATGTGGGGAGCCCGGAAATAGGGGTTCGCGGCATTCGTATAGAAGTGTTCGGGAGGCGTGTCACCCACATCGATGTACTCGGGCTCGCTCCAGTGGATGAAATCGGGGGAAGTGGACCGAACGACCTCTCGGATACGTTGGCCCCGGAGACCGCGGAGATAGGCGACGTATTCCTCCCGTTCCGAATCCCAGAATGCCAGGTCGCCTCCCCAGTCCACCTGCTGTGTGATGAGGGGCTCGTCCTGGATGAGACGCCAGTGGATCCCGTCGGCAGATACGACTCCCATGACGTGCTTCAGACCCGGAGTGTGGTAGCTGGCCAGGGCCTTGTAACGTTGATCGCCCGGCGCCCGGGGATTCCCGTCCTTGAAGGCCATGAAGCAATGGGACGCGTCTCCATGGGCCCCGGTCCAGACGATGTTGTTCTCCTTGGATCCATTGAACTCGAAAAGGCCCAGGGAGGGGCGGGTCCAGTGGATTCCGTCCCGGCTCTCGGCGTAGCAGGTCCACTCCGGATGGTCGGGAGTGACGGTTTCCCCAGGCTCCAGCATGGAGACGACGGTCAGACCCTTGGCGGCATGAGTGCTGCCACGGTAGTACATGCGATACAGGTCCCCGTCCTTGAAGACCGAGATGTAGTCGCTCGTGCCCCCTTCCCAAGGGCGGTCGAACGAGAGGACCTTGCCGGCCGGACGGGGGGGATGAAGCTTCAGCTCCAGGCCCCGCATGAATTCGATCAGGGTGTCGTCGACGAACAGCTCCAGGCGCGAGCCCAGTTCCAGCGGCTCCGGCGGCCGAGTGCTTCGAGCCAGAGCGAAACGGATCGACAGAAGAACCAACAGGCTGACGACAACGGCGCGAAGTCTCATCGTTTCATCCTACACGGCGGTGAAAAAGGCGGCACACCGGGGAGATCCGTCCCGCCGCAAGGTACGCATCGGCTTTCCGGAGGGAGAGATGGTAGCCCCAACGGGAGTCGAACCCGTGTTACCGCCTTGAGAGGGCGGCGTCCTAGGCCACTAGACGATGGGGCCACCTGACGATGACGAATTTTTCTATCTGAACCTGGCGGAGTTGTCAATTCCGGGTGTCGTTGGGGCGGCGGCTTTCAGCCGCTGAACTCTGGAATCAGGGCCAGACGAAGTGGGACCGGGCGAAAAAGCGAATGGGCAACTGGGAATCCGGTCCTCCAATCGGATTTCGTTCCTCATCGGTCTCAGAGAGAACGCCGGTGTCACCACAGCCGATGGACACCGTAACGGTCGAATACTGCGTCAATCGACACGACCACCAGATCGTACGTCAGGGCCTGAGCGATGAGCATTCGGTCGAACGGGTCGCGATGAGGGCCGGGCAATCTCCCGGCACGCTCGGCAGCGGCAACATTGATCGTCAATTCCTTGAAGCCTTGGCTGGCGATGCAACCGCTCACATCGATCGCCACGACTTCGCCCCTCGGCAGCTTGCCGAGCCGGAACTTGGTGGCGATTTCCCAAGCGGACGCAGCGCTGACGGCAATTTCGTTGGCCTCGGCCGCAATAGCACGGTGTGCGGGTCCGGAAAGACGCTCGCTGTCTGCCATCCACCAGAGAAACGCATGCGTGTCCAACAATGCCCGCAACGCTATCGACCTTCCCATGCCTTCAGTTCCTCTTCCGGCAGTGGGTCGAAAAGGCTGTCAGGTACGATGATCTTTCCCTTGAGGACATCCGGCTGCCGCATGGCAACGGGCTTGCACCCGACGAGCCGCGCAACGGGTTCGCCGCGCCGGGCGATCACGACCTCCTCGCCCGCCTCGACTCGCGCCAACAGGCGGGAGAGCTGGGTTTTGGCTTGGTGGACGTTTACAGTGAGCATGGGTCTTCGCCTCGGCCAAGGAGTGACTTAGCTAACAATATAGCTAGAAACCAAGGCGGAATCAAGACCGCTTCCCCTACCCGTGCGATCGTCGAGACGTACCGGAGATCGCCGAACCGATCGAAATGGGTTCAGGCTCCCAATCTCTTCACCAAGCGCGCTTCGACCCTGGGATCGACGAGCGCCTCTCCCGCCAGGAGATTCAGAAAACGATCCCTGTCAACTACCGTTTCGAGACTCTTGGCTTCACCTTGGAACACGATCTCCGTCCCACCTCGCGAGACTTTCAGGCGATAGTCCCCATAACCCAATTTCACACGTGTCTCAAGACAGTCCCATCCTTGCGCCCGGGCCAGCTCCAGGGCAGCGGAACGCTGGCGCGCACTCCAACTGCCCAGAAACCACTCGGCGAGGGGTTTCGGACGTTTCGGCGCGGGTCCCAGGTCCAAGCCGGTGCCGGCCATCCGCTGGCTGAGTGCGGCCATGCGGTGGGAGACCGCCCGGGACGCCGCCGATCCACCCCGTAGGGACAGCGGCATGGACAGCCATCCGGAACGGGCGCCGAACAGCACGGCGGCCGCCAGCCAGTCTTCTTCGCCAAGTTCCGGCGCCTGGAATTCCAACAGCTCCGCCCCGGTCCGTCGAAGAAACAGGAGCGACAGGGCCCGAGGTAGCGGGGTCGTGTACTTCTCCCACAACTCCGAGGTTCGGAATTCCCCCAATCCGGTCAGGGATTCCAGGTCGTCCCGGAGTCCCCGGACGCGCTCCCTCAACCTGGAGGAAACCTGTGTCGAGGCTTCGCCGAGGTACTCGAGCAGCATGGCGGCCGCGTTGTCCCGACTGTCCCCACCCGTCTCCTGCGCGAGTCGCCCGGCGGCGTCCCAGAACAACCGTCGCCACGCGTTTCGGCCGGTGGCCTCGGAATTCGGCCCGGTTTCCGAGTGCGCCCCGCCGCCGGAGCGCACCCAGGATCCGAGCCCCGCGAGAATGGTGCCGGCCAGCTCGGAAGCCGGTCCCGGCGTCGGATCGAAGGCCCGGCGACAGGCGGCAACGCCCAGGGTCTCTCCCGCGGCGGGCATCGCGTCGGCGCTCCGGTTGCCCATCAGCCGCAGCATCGCCATCACGCCGGCGGCGGCTTGCGCCGGACCCACCGACGCCTCCCGAGGCTCAGGAACCCGTTCCGGCGGCCAGGGATCGTTCGAGGCGTCGGAGAAAGGAGGTCTTTCCGTTCGGGTCGCGAAGTCCGCCCAGGGCACGTTGGAGAAATCCCGGGCGTCCGTCTCGCACGCCTTCCGCTCCTCCACCGAGCGAAACAGGATCTTCTCGATCGAAGACGTCGGAAGAGGCGCCGGCAGGAACAGCAACTCGGCCCCGCCCACCTCGTCCGGGAATCGACGTTCCTGGGGATCGCCCGACTCCAGGGAGAACACCGGGCCGGAGAACTCCTTCAGGGACATCCTCACGATGCAGGGTCTGAGGTGTTTCGCCTCGGAGAGGGAAGCGTCCACGGCGGCGCGAGAAGGTCTGCCGGTGAACAAAGGGATCCAGCCGGGGCAGCATTGGAGGGTATCCCGATAGTACTTGCTCCCGAATCCGGCGGCCGGCAGCACCAGACCCGAGCCCAGCATGTACATCAGATTCAGGTGATTGGTGACCAGGTGACCCGTTTTCGGAGCTGCCCGTGAGGTGACTGCGAGGAGTCGTCCCGTGTCATCCAACAGAGAAGCCTGAGCGGTCAAGGTGACTTCCTCCTGCTCAACACCGATTTCCGCAGCACTTCGGGATCGCCGGGAAGTATTTCTTCGATTCGACTTTCGGCCCCGATCTGCCGGAGCAGGATCACCTGCTCCCGGGCTCGGGCCACCATGACGTAGAACCGCTTCATCGTCGTCTCCCGGTCGTCGGGCCGATAGTAATGCTGGTCGATGTCGGCCAGCACGGCGAAATCGAACTCAAGTCCCTTGCACGCTTGGACGTTGATCACCAGGATCCCACCTTCATCGAATCGGACCTCCGGTCGATAGTCACCGTGGAAGGTTTCGATGGTCGGGGGATCATGGTCCAAGTCGTCCTTTGCCACAGCACGCAATCCGTCAAGATAACGTTGCCGCACGCCGTTGTTGGGCGCCAACACGCCGACCAACCTCGTCGGATCACGATCGGCGAGCCGGACGATCCGTAGGCAGACCTCCGCGAAACGCTCCGGCGGGTAGTCGACAAGCCACGCGGGAACCCCATGGCGCTCAGGCAGAGCTGGGGGCGGGCTGGCAGGGTCGCCAGTGTAGAACGCACGCGCCAGCCTCGCCACCGGCGTGCTGTTGCGGTAGTTGTAGGTCAATTCCACGGTGTCGTGGGTGTCGACGCCCAGTTCCGTTTCGACATCCTTGCGACTGCTGTGGGCATCGGTGATCTGCTGATTCTGATCCGCCGCCACGAAGAACCGTTCGAACTCCAGCTTGACCAAGGAACGGTAGAACTCAGGCGGCATGTCCTGGCCTTCGTCGATCACCACGTACGGAGCGTCTTGGACCGGCTTCGCCCTCTCCGCGAGATCCAAAACGGCCCTCCAGTCGATAGGCCGGTATCCGTCTGGCGAGTCCGCATCTTTTCTCGGCAGGGGTTGGCCGGTGATGTCCCGGAACTTCCGGCCGAACCACTGCTCCCAGGTGGCGCTCGACAGCGTCTCGCCAGCGAGTTGGCCGCTCGAACGGTGGAGCAGGTGGTTGTGGACCAGGAAGACATGAGGGTCACCGTCACGCGCGTGGCGACGAACTCGGATCAGCGCCAACACTGTCTTTCCCGTCCCGGGGCCGCCGACGATCAGGTGCTGGCCCTCCTTGGGCAGAGCCCGAGCCGCTTCCTGCTCCTTGCTCAGATCCTGGATGCCCGGCAGCTCGAACCGGCGCTTCGCCATGTCAGCCTCGCTGTTCCGGACCTTCCACGATGTCGAACAACCCCGGAATGCCGCCGGCAACTTCTGTGACGAAGGCGCGATCCAGCAGCACGTTGCCGAAGGCGCAACTCGTCTCCGGAAGCAGGGCGCAGGCATGGCAGGCGGCGCGGTTCAGGAGCTCGGGGCCATGACCTTCCTGCCGGGCGCAGACCGGATCCAGAGAGCACCAAGCGGCCGCCTCGACCGCCGAGCTCAACAGTCGGAGAAACCGGCTCGGCTCCGCCTGACTCATCAGGCCACCCAGGGACCCTTCCGTGTCCGGCACGGCGACATAGATCAGGACTCCCGCCATCGACCCGGAATCCGCGGCGCCCCCGCTCCGGCAATAGATGCGTTCGCGCAGCGACGCGGCCGGATACCCGGCCTTTGTCTCCAACTCCCGGATCATCAGGTGCGCCAGTGTGTGCAGAACCAGGAAGCGAGGAGAAACTGCCGGAGGTCCCATCGGTGAACGGACGCCCGACCCATCGAAGCGGTCGAGAAAGATCCGGGTGCGGTTCCGAACCTTCCGGTCCGTCTCCCAACGCCTCAGAAACGACTCGCGCAAGGTGAAGAAGATCCCCTCTCCGTAGAGTTCCAGCGCCGGCAGCCAGTCGGCTGCCCCAGTGAGGTCCGGCGGTGTTATTCGGCCTTCGAGACGCCGGAACCCATCGAGCACCAGGATCTCCTTTAGTCGGTTGACGGCGATCAGCCGATCCACGGCGGCGATCAGCCGAACGGCGGTTCCCGGCAGCCTCCCTCCGAGATCGGACCAGGCCCGCGTGTGATGCTCGGTGACGAAGTCCTCGTCCTCTTGCAGGTCCGGGATCTCCCCGATCAACGCCCGGTACTCGCTGCCGAGCAGATCTCCATCACCGACGGATTCCCCGAAGAGCGGGTATCCACGGTCGATCTCCTTGAGCGCCTCTTCGACCTCATCGATGCCGCAACCCCACTCGGCGGCAATTCGCCCGAGAGTCGTCCTTCGCTGCAGGCCGGTCCGGCACTCCCGGATCTCCTCCTGCCTGTCCGTGCTGCTGTAGAGCCGGTCCACCACGGTTCCCTTGCGGATGCGGGATTCGGGGGGGATGACCAACGCGGTCCGGGTCTCCGGTGAGTGGACGCGAACGTCGCTGATCTCCAGGATCCAGGCCAGTCCCTCCGGCCTGTTCTCGGGGGGGTTGCGGAGCCACGGCTGCTGCCATTCGTGGTCGGAATAAGGAAAGCGTGACTCGATGGGACCGTAGGCGCGGCAGCTCCTACAACGAACCCGGTACCCCCGATCGGCAGGTTGAATCTCCAGGTACGGACTCGCCCAATCCGCACGACACGCTCGTTGAGCCGAGTGCCTCGGCTCGGGGTGCGCCAGAGCATGCCAGGGCACCTCCGCCAGGTAGCCGTGCTCGTGAGCCAGCACCCAGGGGACCTGCTCCAGCTTGCCGCCGCAGACCGGAACGTCGCCACCCATCCGGTGACGCGGCGCCGAACCCGAGCAACGGGACGGGTCGATCTGAACCTCGCCGCGTGACTCGGTTCGGTCCGTTCGGGTGCGCCGCCACGGGCGATGATGCAACAGGCCGCACCTGGAGCACCGCGTCCAGCCCGGAAAACGCATGGCCGGTATGGGGTGTCCGGAAACCCGGCCGTTGTTCTCCACCTTCGCCTTCGGCGGCGTGCGCAGGGCCTTGCCGATCTTCAGGGCGCGGCGCACCCGCTCGACGTGGCGAAGCCCCTGTTCGTCGGCGCCCGTCCAGAAAGTCGTGTCCTTCACCGTCACCAAGTGATCCGGCCCCCGGACCACCGCGCCCACGGAACAGTGCCGCAGCAGGTGTGAAAGCCGCACCGGCATGGCTTCGTCAGTCATCGCGTTGCAACACTCCCGTGTCCTCGACGTTGCGCATGGAGTTCAGCGTCCGCCACAGCCCCCGGGAAGGCGACTCGTCGAATTGGCGCAACAGCCCGTCGGCGGTTCGATCGTTCGCCCGGTAGCTCAGCCGTCGCCTCTGCCGCTCGCAACGCCGCGCTTCCTGGTGCCACCGTTCGGCGAGCCGGTCGAGGTGGCGGCCCGTGATCTCGCTCCGAGTTTCGTCGGCTTCCCGGCAACGGCGCTTCAATCGGCGGATCACCGCCCTCACCCGATCGTCGTTCGCGTCGAATGCGCCGGCGTCCTCGTTCCGACTCAAGGCGTCGCCCCCGTGGCGCAGAGCGGTCACCAGGGCGGCATGCAGGGCGCGGGTGCGGACCTGGTAGGTGAACGGCGTCACGCTGGTCGGCTCCACGAACCGGTAGAAGGACTCGTGGTAGGGACGGAAGTTCTCGTAGTGGGAGAGGCTGCGTGCCTGGTGGCGGTAATAGTTGGCGAAAACGAGCCCCGGGACGGCGGCGCGGCCGATTCGGCTGCTGGCCTGGACGTACTCGGCGGTGGTGAGCGGCTGACCGTTGATGACCATCGCCGCCAATCGGTCGACGTCCACGCCCACCGAGATCATGTTCGTGGCCAGCACCGCGTCCAGGCAGTCCGGCTCGTCCCGGCGGAGATGCAACTGATCGAAGGTCCGGGCGTTCCGTTGCGGCGGCGAGAAGCTGGTGAGCTGGACCACGTTCTGGCGCAACTCGGCTGCCCCTCCCGCATCGGTCCGCTCGGGGTCGGCCGTCGATTCATCGTCGGACCCGGCGCCGTCCCGGACCGCCTGTCTGTGCTCCCGGTCGAGACGCCGCACCAAGTCGCGCACCGAGGTCGCAAAGGCGTTGTGGCTGTTGCCGACGCCGCGGAGGCTACCGTGATAGATCACCTGGGTCCACCAGGCCTCCAGCAGATCGTCCCGGTCCTGCTGATCCCGGAACACGGCCAACGGCGCGTGCAGCAGGGCGGCGGCCAACGGCGCCAGGCAGCGCCTCTGATCCAGCGCCGGCGCCAGGTAGCCGACATAGAGTCGGCCCGGCCTCGATGGATCCGTCCGCGCAAACCACGAATCTTCCGCCGAGAGGCCCGGCGGCGGAAACACGGCGAGCTCTCGCCCGTACAGCCGTCTCACCTGCTCCCGAGCCATGCGGATGGTGGCCGTCGACGCGACGTACTTGGGACGCACGCCGCGTTGCTCCAGAACCGTCTCCAACCCCGCCTCGTAGAGGCCGGCCACGGACCCGAGCGGTCCGGCGATGAGGTGGAGCTCGTCCTGGATCACCAGTTCCGGCGGGCGACGGGGGAAGCGGCTTCCGGGCGGCCGTCTGCCGAGGAAGACTGAAGACCGTTCCTCCCAGGCCAAGCGGGCGAACTTGTCGATGGTGGCGATCAGGAGCGTCGGCGGGCGTTGATACAAGGCCTCGTCAACGACATTGCAGGGCAGCGGGGTCGGCTCGTCCGACTCGCCATCCGGACCGAACTCGCACTCGGGATTCCGGCACAGGAAGGCGAACGACTCCGAGCGTCGCCCGGTAGCTCCCAGGCGCCTCGAACTCCCGATTGCACCACGGACACGTTCTCAGCACGAGTTGGTGACCGGCGTCCTCATCGCCCGCCGCCAGTTCCTTCACGCAATCCTTCGCCTGCCGGCAGGTATTCGGACTGGCCGCGCGGCCGACCCAGATGCCGACGGTGATCGGCTCATCGCCAAGCTGTGCCGGATCCTCTCGGCGCAACAGCTCCAGGGCGCAGATGATGCGGGTCGCGCGCTCGAACTGCTGCCGGGTCAGCAGACGCAGGGTGTAACGCATCAGAACCACCGTACCGCCACCCAACGTCCCGTGTTGCAAGCGCCGCCACACGATCAGAAACGCGACCAGGCCCAGGTAGGCCTCCGTCTTGCCGCCGCCCGTGGGAAACCAGATCAGGTCCAGCACGCCGCGGAAGTCGTCCTTCTCCCGGACGGACGACTCGATCACGGCCAGCAGAAAGGCGAGCTGGAACGGCCGCCACCGGTACTCCCGCGAGTCCCTCGGTTCGTCCCGCTTCCTTTCAGCCCGGTTGCGATCCTGCTGCCGCATCTGCGCCAACATCGCCCGATTGGCCTGCCGGAATGCGAACCTCGCCCCGGCATCGGCCCGGAGCAACGCCACACCCCGGCGCATGCGGTCCCGCGCCGTGGCCATCCGTCCGCAGATCCGCTCGGCAGTGGCTCGTTCCACCGCGGTTTCCAGGTCCTCGGCGTCCCGGGCCTGCTCCCTGATCCAGCGCTCGTATCCATCCACGAAAGCGTCGAGCCGGTCCGGAACCGCTTCGCCGGAGGCTTCGGCAAGGTCTTTCATGACCAGGATGTCCTCATCGACACCCCGGGCTTTGACCGTCACGAGCGGCACGTCCACCTCCGGCATGAATCTGGCCCGGATCGTGGGGGGCGTCCCCGATTCGACGGACCAGTCCACCGCCGCCCCGTGGCCCACCGCGTAGATGCGCTTGTCGCGATACTGAAGCTCGAGTTCCCGCTCTTCCTCGGTGAGCAGGCTCGGGTCGACGCGTGGGTACTCGGCCAACTCGCCGTTCACGACTTCGCATTCCAGACCCGCCTCGAACAGGCAGCGCTCGTCGCGGTCCTCACCGATTCGGGCTGGCTTCCTGCGGTTCGCGAAGACCACGGTGAGGATGCGGCCCTGCCCATGGGGCCGCTGGCGCACTTCGAGGAGCACGTCTTCGGACTGCCTGGATTCTCCCCCGGTCCATTCCACGGCGCATTCGAGGGACTTGCGCCGGTATTCGCGCCCCCGAAACCGTCCTTGGTCATCCCTCTCACCCGTCCGTTCGTAAACGGCCGCGGATGCCGTGATGCGCAGGCTCACGCCGTCGCCGGAGCGGACAAAAAAGGAAAAACCGACCGAGGAAGGGGGCACGTAACGCCGGCGCCGAACCGGGTGGGCCATCTTCAGATCCTTCAATTGGTCGTCACCGAGAGGCGTCTCGTGGTCCTCGTCCTCCTCCGGACTCGCCGGATCGAGGCCCGAGAATCCTGGTTCCACGGGGTGTAGAACGCCGGTGGGGTACCGCTCGAGAGGCGATCCCTTCAGAAGGCCATCACGCGCCGGACCGATCAACTGGAGACGCACCCAATCCACCAAGCGTTTGCGATGCTCTCGCCAACGCCTCCCGGATAAGCCACATTTTTCTGAAACCATTGACCTTACGGTTAGGGACCCGGGATCGCGGCGCTACGATTCCGGTGCGGGCCGGCCGGTGGTCGGCAAACCGCGTCAAGCCAGGACTCGGGGCCATCCGAAGCTCCGAACCGGCGACTCGGCGGTCGGAAAATCACTCTTCCGAAGAGGGCGCCCACAAGGGGCGCCCCTACCCGATATTCTTTGTCCACTTGCACAGGAATCTGGGATCAAGAAACTAATCGAAGTGCTTCGCCTGCAAGCGCTCCGCTGCGTGGTCCGTCTGGTCTACGACGGAGGCTGCGGCGACACCCATGGCAATCGATATGGTCTCGCTGATCTCTTCCCGGGTGGCGCCGTACTTGAGCGCCTTCCGGAGATGACCGTCCAGACAACCCTCGCAGTTGAATCCCAGGGACGCGGCGATGGCGATCAGTTCCTTCTGCTTGCGGTCGATGGGAGAAGACTTGTAGGTCTCCTGGTAGAACTTGAAGTAGATCTTCCGCATGCGGGGTTCGACCATGCTGTAGGAGGGCCATTTCTCCCGATTCCCCGGATCCTTCTTGATTGCCATGTTGGGGCAAAGGTTAGCACACCGCCTCCGGGCCGTTCCAGACTGGCGCCAGGCGACGGGAACGGAGTTCGGGAATGGACGGCGGAGCAATTCTGCTACTATCTTTGACCCGTGTCTGCTGTGGGAATCCTACTGCTGCTGACCCTCCCGGCCATGGAACAATCCCAGGATCGGGCCAGGGTCGAACTGGTGTCCGAGAGCGGTCCGGTCACCATCGAAGCCGACCGGCTCGCCCGGGAGTCGAAGGATCTCTGGGTCGCCGAAGGGCAAGTCGTCATTACCCATCAGGAAAGCACCATCGAAGCCGGGAGGATGACCTACGACTCCCGTACCGGCCAGCTCCTGATCCTGGAGAGTTTCGAAGTGAAACGGGGCGACCTCCGGCTCAAGGGCGCCGGCGGGGAGCTGAACCTGGAGACGCAGACGGGGATTCTGAGGCAAGTGGAGGGCTCCACCGACCGGAACATCCTGGTCCAGGCCGAGACCCTTCTCAAGACCGGTCCCGACAGCTATGAAGCGCGAAACGGCTTTCTGACCGCCTGCCAGGAAGCCGTCCCCAAGTGGAGCTTCACCGTCAAGAAGGGGACCATCAAGAGCGGCGAGCGGGCTCGGATTCACCACACCTTCTTCAAGATCAAGAACATCCCGGTCTTCTATTTCCCCTTCATGTCGATTCCCACCGAGGAGAAGGAGCGCTCCAGCGGTTTCCTGCTTCCCAGCACCGGCGCCTCCGACAACAAGGGCAGGCGTCTGAGCCAGTCGGTCTATCTGGTCCTGGGCCGTAGCACCGACATCATCTTCCATGAGGACTACTACTCGAAACGTGGCTTCGGCCACGGCTTCGCCCTTCGGACCCGGCCCAACCAGACCAGTTCTCTGGAGTTGGACGGGTACTTGATCAAAGACAGCCTGGACCAGGGAGGCGCCAGCCTCAACGGCCAGGGCGAAACCAGGTTCGGAAACGGCTACCGGGCGGTGGCCGATTTCAACTTCATCTCCAATTTCACCTTTCGGCAGGTGTTCTCGGACAACTTCTTCACCGCCACCCGTCCCACGGAAAGCTCCACCCTCTTCTTGACCAGGAACCAAGGGGCCAAGAGTCTCAACGTCTCCTTTTCCCGGGAAGAGACGTTCTTTCCGGAGGGGAACGTCGTCGTTCAGAGCGCTCCAGGCGCCCAGTTTCGACTGAGCGGCCATAGACTTCGGGGGATTCCCGTTTATCTGGATCTGGACACCTCGGCCGAAGGGCTCACGCGGCGTGATTCGCTGCTGGAGACCTCTGGCCTGACCCAACGCCTCGACTTCTTTCCCCAAATCTATACGTCCCTTCCTCTGGCCCAGGGCCTGCGACTGACTCCGAGGCTGGCTCTACGGGAGACCTTCTACGGGAACAGTCTGGCCGAGGCCGGCGACGGCGACTCGCCCCAGGGGTTCAGTGAAGAGGGCTTCTCGCGCCGATATGCCGAACTGACGCTGGATCTGAAGGGATGGGGCCTCTCGCGGATCTACGGCGATGCTTCGCGGGGCGGGTCCATGAAGCACCTGATCGAGCCGACATTCCGATATCAGTACCGGACCGGCATCGACCAGTTCGATCGGCTCCTCCGCTTCGACCATATGGATTCCATCACCGATACGAATGAAGTGGAGTACGGACTCTTCAACCGCTTCTTCGTCAAACGCCAGACGCCGCACGGCTCCCAGACGCAGGAATTGATGGCGTTCAAACTGGTCCAGAAGCATTTTCTGGATCCCGACTTCGGCGGTGCCTTCCGAGCCGGCGCCGTCAACCAGTTTCTTTCTTTCCACTCCCTCACCGGCTTTCCTTTCGGAGGTTTGCGGAGAGGTTTTTCTCCGGTCACGGCGGTGGCCCGCGTCACCCCGGAACCCCGTGTCAACTTCGATGTCCGCGCAGACTACGATCCCGACTTTCACCGCGTCCGAAACGTCGCGGTCATGGGATTCGTCCACAGCGAGCGTTTCCTTCTGGGGACTGCCTACTTCGTGACCCGGGAGCTGGAGCCCGGAACGATCCAGACCAACCAGGTCCAGGGACAGGTCGCCTTGGGACGCCTGGGCCGGGGCGCGTCCTTGTCCAGCACCCTCAGTTATGACGTCCACTCCGCCCGCTTCCTGAACTACCGCACCCGCCTCAACTATTTCTGGGACTGCTGCGGTGTTTCTCTTGATTTCGTGGGGTTCAACGTGGGGGTGCGCCAGGAGAACCAGATCCGGTTTTCCTTTTACCTCAAAGGAATCGGAACCATTGGGACCATCAAACAGCCTCGGAGCGTTTTCTGACGGGTTCACCCACCGGAGCCGCAATCCTGCTCTCTCTCGGGTCCAATTTGGGCCGCCGGGAGGACTATCTGGCCCGCGCCTTGAACCGGTTGAATGAACGGGGAGTGGACCCGGTGCTCTGTTCTTCGGTGTACGAGACCGAACCGGTGGAAGTCGTGGACCAGGGCCTTTTCCTGAACTTGGTCAGCCAAGTGGAAACTCGCCAGTCTCCCCAGGAACTGCTGGCCACCTGCCTGGACGTCGAGGTCTCTCTGGGCCGTTCACGCGAAGTTCCCAAGGGAGCTCGCAACATCGACATCGACATCCTCTATTTCAGACAGAAGATCGTCCAACAGCGGCATCTCCGGATCCCCCATCCCAGGCTCCGGAACCGGAAGTTCGTTCTGGTCCCCTTGAACCAGATCCTGCCCTGCTTCAGAGACCCGATTACGGGGAGAAGTCCGGCCGAACTGCTTCGACTTTGCCCGGACCGGACGCGGGTCTCACTCTATTGCGCAGCGACACGCACCCCGGAGCCGCCGTATTGGAAAATCGGATAACGATGTCGTCCGGACCTGGAGCCGGCGCCCCACCGTGCGGTCATCACCGTCGGCTGTTATACTCGGCGGCGTTTTTCGGGACATTCCGGGGGTCCGTTTCCCGGTCGCAGCAGAATGAGAGAGAAAGAGCACCAGGAAACGTCCGCCCCGCAGGAGAGCACGCTGCGGGAGTACTTCGTCACCACCGTCGTCTGCACCATCTTCGCGCTCTTCGTCACCACTTTCGTGGTTCATCCGATGACGGTCCCCACCCCGTCCATGGAGCCCACCATCCTGGTAGGAGACCGGCTACTGATCGACAAATTCAGTTTTCGAAACGGTTACAAGCCGGGAATCCCGCTGGCTCCCGAGCGCGATATCAAACGGGGAGACATCGTGGTCTTCAAGTTCCCCAACAATCCGGACGTCCTTTACGTGAAACGCGCCATTGGGTTGCCCGGTGAAGAGTTGGAGATTCGCGGACGAACGGTCCATATCAACGGATCGCCGTTGGATGAGCCCTACAAGGTGCACCGCGATTCCGCCCTCGACGAAGGGCGGAACTTTCCGCACGCCCCGCATCGGGGCGACCGTCGAGACAATACGAACCTCATCACGATTCCGGACGACAGCTACTTCGTCATGGGGGACAACCGGGACGACAGCGCCGACAGCCGCTACTTTGGATTTCTGCCCCGAAGCCATATCGTGGGGAGACCCCTGGTCGTCTTCTGGTCCTACGAGGACGCGTCGGATGCCTATCTGAAGACCTCGATTCCCGACATGCTGGGCCTTTACCTGGAGCGGATCGTCTTTTTCGTGACCCGGACCCGATGGAGCCGGATGGGGCACGTCGTCAGTTGAACCTGGAGTCGCCGAAGCGCCAGGAGGACACCCCAGGAATGACCAGACCGCTGCTGGCCAGCCTTTCACGAAAAATGCGGGTTCTCTCCTATTGGTTCGTCCGGCTGCGGAAAATGGCGCCGGCGAGGATTCGCCGGACGCTCCGGACCCGCCCCTGGAATCGGTTTCCTTCGGATCGGTTGCGAAAAGGCCATCGCCTGTCATACGGCTGGCGACTCCGGCTCTCCCGGGCCGGAGTCCTGGGACTCTCGGCGGCGATCTCCATCGGTCTCGCCCTTTGGGTCGGGACCGGCTCGACACCGGCGCCACCGTCCCCGACGGGGCCCGCTGCAGTGGAAGTGGCCGCCGACCCACCCCCGGCCGCCCCCAGTCCTCCGCCGGCGATCGCTGAGAACAACCGCCGGCCCGATCCCGACTTGGCGCGGAAGATCGACGCCCTGCTGGACAGCAAGCGGTACCGGAGGGCCTCGTGGGGAGTCGATGTGCGCTACGTCGACGGCGGAGCGGTTCTCTATTCCCGGGACCCCCTGAAATACTTCATTCCGGCCAGCAACGTGAAGGTCTTCACCACGACGGCGGTTCTGGACCGGCTGGGGCCCAACTTCCGATTCGAGACCCGCCTCGGCTACGAGGGGCAACTCCAGGAAAACGGGGTTCTGACCGGGGACCTGGTCCTGATCGGGGGAGGGGATCCCGGCTTGGCCAACAATCTGGGTTCCGGGCCCATTTTCCAACATCTGGACAACCTGGCCCAGGAGGTGGAACGGGCCGGCATCCGTCTGATCCAAGGGGACGTGGTGGGTGACGACTCCTTCTTTTCCTATGCACCCCACGGGCGAGGATGGAACAAGAAGGACCTGGAGTACCACTACGCCCCTCGAGTCTCCGCCCTTTCCTTCTATGACAACCTCCTGAATCTGGTGGCCCGTCCCGGCAGACGGACCGGACAGCCCATCCGTATTGCCAGCTACCCGTCCAACTCCCTTTTTCAACTGGTCAACATGGGCACGACCGTCGCGGACGGTCCGCAAGCCACCGGATACCTCTATCGATCCCTGGGAAACCACAAGGCGGTCATCGGTGGCCAAATCCCCGTCAACAGTCCGGGCTGGACTCGCCGGATCACGATGGAGGATCCCGCCCTGTATACGGCGACACTCTTGAGGGACCGACTTCGCAAGCGGGGGATTCGGGTTGGAGGCTCGGTCCGCTCCCGCCACGTCGCGCCCTCAGACGGCGTGGAAATGCAGGAAATCTACGTCCACGTGTCCCCGCCTCTGATCGAGGTCATCTTTCGGGTCAATCGGGAGAGTCACAATCTCTACGCTGAGATCCTGCTCCGGACCCTGGGTGCCGTCGTCAAGGGCCGAGGCAGCGATTCGGGTGGACTGGAAGTGGTTTACGAGCTGCTTCGGGAAGCGGGGGTCCCGTTGCGCCTCACCGACCTTCAGGACGGGTCCGGGCTCTCGGAGCAGAACCTGATCACACCCCGGGCGCAATCGATGTTACTTAAGCACGTAGCGGGAAAGTCCTTCTTCCCCTTCTTCCTGGGGAGCTTGCCCGTTGCCGGCAGAAACGGCACGCTCCGCGGGCGGATGGGAGGAACGCCCGCAGCCAACCGTGTCTTCGCCAAGACCGGCACCCTTTCCAACGCCATCACCCTGGGCGGCTACGTCCAGTCCCGATCCTCTGAACTGTTGGCCTTTTCCATCCTGGTCAACGACCACCGCTTCGGCCACCACAACGCCCGCCGCGGCATCGACCGGATCTGCAGCCTACTGGCCAAGCGTTGAGGGATTCCGCCCACATCGCGACGGAGAGGCACGACGCCATTGGGGGCGACCCTTGTGGCGCCCGAATACTACCGTGAGTGGGAATACAGCACCGGTCGAATGCCCCGATAACCATAGGCAAGGGCAGCCAATATCGGCTGCACATTCCGGCTGATCAGAGATCATCATCATGGCGCCTTTGCGGCACAGGCGCCCAACTCTCCCGCTACTGTCCGGATATCGCCCCGACGCAACTGCTCCAATCGCTTCAAGGTTTCAATCCGTCGGTGGCTGAACGTTCCCAAGCATCAGCGTCGTCACCAGCATTCCATTCCTCCCACGCGGCCGCATAATCGCGGACGAGCGCCGTGGTCCGCAATAGATGCAGGGCTGTCCGCACGACTGCGGACCGCGACGTGATGCCTTGTGCGCGGGCATAGTGGTCAAGGAAGCCGACGTCTTCTTCGCGAAGGCTGATGCTGAGCTTCATCTCTCGACACTACCTGACCGGGCGTAGCCGGAACTAAAATTTCTTCGCCGGCGCGGTGGATTTCCAGCCGCCGACACCTCGTCTGGCCCCGTCTTGCTCCGATTTGGACCGAAGAGGGCGCCCACAAGGGGCGCCCCTACGGAAAATTCTTCGCCCATTAGCACAAGATTTTGCGAGTAAGGAACTAAATTACTACTGGACATGCCACTTTCTGTTCGAGGTGGGGCCTGAATCAGAACGTCCTGATCCTCTGAAAGCCCTGTAGGCCGTCAGCGAGCGACTCCAAGCTGCCCGCCTCATCGCCGTCGTCGATCAGACCGGAACCCACGTTCGATCGTTTCCCGATAGAAGGCTTCATAGAGAGGGGCGACCTGCCGGGCGGAGTAGTTCTGGGCCCGCTCCCGGCAGTGGATTCTGAGCTCCCGGAGCCGGCCCTCCTCGAGCAGGCTCACGGCGCCCCGGGCCATTCCGTCCACGTCAGCCACGGGGTAGAGAAGGCCGGTCTCGTCTTCCCGGATCAACTCCGGGATTCCGCCCACGCGCGTGGCCACCACCGGAACTCCGCAGGCCATGGCCTCCAGCGCCGCCAGCCCGAAACTCTCGGTCTCGCTGGGAAGCAGCATCAGGTCGCAGACCGAAAGGTAGTTCTCGATGGCGTCCACCATGCCGACGAAGAAGACCGATTCGCCGAGGCCCAGCTCGCTGGCCAGATACTGGGCGTTGGATCGCTCGACGCCGTCGCCGATCATGAGCAGGACGGCCGGGATCTGCTGGCGGACACGGTGAAAGACGCGGACGACGTCGTCCACCCGCTTGACCGGCCGAAAATTGGACAGGTGAACCAGGATCTTCTCGCCGCGGGGGGCAAACCGGCGATGAATCTCGGACGAAAAGCGCCGCTGCATGCGGTCGACGTCCACGAAGTTGGGAATCACCCGGATATCGCACTCGCTGCAGAATTCCCGGAGCGTCGCCTCCTTGAGGAAGTGGCTCACTGCAGTGACCCCGTCGCTTTTGCGGAGTCCGAACTGGGTGACGGGCAGATAGGAATGGTCCCGGCCCACGAGCGTGATGTCGGTGCCGTGGAGCGTCGTGATCACCGGAACCCAGCGGGGATGAATCATCTCCCGGGCCAGGTAGCCGCTGATGGCGTGGGGAATCGCGTAGTGGACGTGCAGCAGGTCCAGATTCTCCCGCTTGATCACCTCCACCATCTTGGTGGCCAGAGCCAGGTCGTAGGGGACGTATTCGAAGAGGGGGTAAGCCATGGCTTCCACTTCATGGAAGAAGATGCGTTCCCCCAACTCCAGCAGGCGGCTGGGCATGGACGAGCTGATGATGTGAACCTGGTGACCCCTCTGGGCCAGACATTGCGACAACTCGGTCGCCACGATGCCGCTTCCGCCGTAGGTCGGGTAGCAGGTGATGCCGACGTTCATGGCAATTCCGGCAGCATTTTGGTCAGGCCTGCCGCGAATGGGGGCGTTGAGTGCGCCGGGGTGAGCCCGGCCCTCCCGGGATCAAACGATTTCGTCCACCTTGAACTGGATCTTTTCGAAAGCTTCCTTGGAGATGGCGCCGGTGCGGCCCGATTCCATCTTTCGGGCCACGTAGCGATTCCCTTCGTGGGCAAACTGGAAGTTCCGGATCGACCCGTCCTTCAGCTCGATCCGGACCCGGACCTGAGGTTGGGGGAGATCCGTCCCCGCCTCGACGGAATCGGCGTCGATGGACTCGAACTTGATGTCGTCCATGGGGTACCAGAACTTGTAGGCCAGAGCCTCTTTACCTTTTCGCTCCTCCGGCTTTTCCAGGATCCACTTGTAATCCTCCCGGCGAGCATGGATCTCCTGGTCCCCGAGCTTCACGACCACTGCCGCGATCTCATCCTGGTCGATGTCGATGACGTCCTTGTCACGAAACTCCCACAGGTCCTGAACCAGCTCGTCCCGAACCTCCTTGCCGATGCTGAAGACGGGAGAACGGGCGGGATTGCGCGCCAGATACTGGTCCTCCGCTTCCTCGAATTCGTTGCCCAGATCGAGGGTTTCCCAATCTTCCTGACCCTCCTGCTGGAAACGGATCGACAGCTGCGGTTTGTCCAAACCGAAACCGCCCAGATCGTCGCTCTCCTCGGAGACGTACCGCTTGGCCTCGGCAAACTCCAGCGAAGACAGGAGACCGTTCACGGCACTCTGGTCGGCCGCCTCCCGCAGCGGCGACTCCAGCATCCATTTGCCGTCTTCCTGCTTGAGCCGGAGCTTCTCCGTAGCGCGAAAGATCTCGATGGCCGCGATCTTGTCCCGCTCCATGGAGACCACTTTCTTGTCCCGCCAATCCATCAACTTCTTGTCGGCCGTGGTGAAGAGCTGGTCCGAGACCACGTGCACCTGGGTCTCACCTGCGACCTGGACGTAGACCTTGCTTCCGGTGAAGTCGTCGCTGCCCACGCTTAGGATCTTGCTCTCGTCACCCGCCTCGACCGTCAGCTTGAGACGGGGTTCAGCCAGTCCATACTCCTCAGGTCCCGCGCCCACCTCCTCGAACGTCCGGTCGATGCGTGCCGTCCCCAGGTCGCGAACCAGAGAGTCGACGCTGGTCTTGTCGGCAGGCGCCTCCAGCGGCGCCTTGAGGGCCCAGCCCTCGCCGATCTTCTCCAGGAGAATCGGATCTTGACCGGGCCGGTCCATCCTGACCGAACTGATCTGGTCCTGTTCCAGGCGCAGAAGGCTCTGCTCCCGCTCCTTGACCGCTTGGCGCGTCTTCTCGCCTTCGATCTCGTAGAAGTAGACCCAGAGGACCAAGGCCAGGAATGCAGCAAAGAGGATACCGATCTTTTTCATGGTCATCATCCGGAAACTGCGCGGGAGCCGTTCCCGTACCCGGAACCACCCCCGGGAGGACACCGGGGCACGGCTCGGCGGCCGCCGAGCTTCATTTCCGCCTGAACCACACCGCCAAGCCGAAGACCAGGGTCACCAGAGGCATGAGGATGACGGTGGCCCAGAACATCAGGGTCGATTCTCTCCGGGTCAGATTGACCCTGCGGTTCTCCGGGGCTCTGGACTGGATCGCCACCAGATCCGTATCCTCCGCCAACCAGCTGACGGTCATCCGAAGGAAATCCCCGTTGGCGGACGTGGTGGAGTAGGCATTGGTGGCGAAATCGGAATCGCCCACCAGGACGAAGCGCGACTCGCGGGATTCGGTATCACTCTCTCCACCATCCTCGGCGCCGGCCTGAGGGTCCGGTTCAGGAGCGGTCTCCCCGGCGCCGTCCTCGTCCCCGCCCTCTCCGTGGTGGGAAGGCTCCTCTCCTCCCGGTTCACCGCCGGTCTCAACCGTCTTTACGGCCACGGCCGCCAAAGCCAAGGGCCCCTGGACGTCCTGGTCCTCGTCGAATGCCGCCTGGTTGCCCTCCAGGTCCGTTTCTCCCCAACTTCGGGCAGAGGTGGAGAAGAGCTTGGACGAGTTGTACCCGAGCGAGCTAGCGGTCACCTTCACGCTCTGAGCCATGGGGAAAAAGGTCATGACTCCACGCAATTCGTCCGTGATCGGGTGGGTCTCGTAACTGGAGACGATGGGCGCGGCCACCCCCAGGCCGAAGAGCTGCCCCACTCCGCTGGCGTCGATCACCACGTTCCCGTCCACGCCCAATCCGTACTCGCCCAACAGGCCATCCATGGAGAATCTGGTCCGGGGGTCCAGCAGCAGCAGCAGCTTCCCTCCGCCCTCCAGGTATTCCTTCAGGAGTCTGACTTCATTGGGGAGAAAACTCACCGTGGGACCGGCCGAGATCAGGACCGCGGGATTCTCGGGAAGGGCATTCTCCTGCGCCAGGTTGTAGCTCCGGACCACGTAATTCTGTCTCTCGATCGCCTCCTTGACCTGGGACAACCCTTCAGGACCGGCCTCCTCCGGACTTCGCTCTCCGTGACCCGTCATGAAGTAGACGATCTTCTGTCCTTCGCGTGTCACCTTGATGATGGCGTTGGTGATCCTGGCCTCGTCAAAATCATCCACGATCTCGGTCTTGGCTCCGCCGGTCACGGCGACCTGGCCAAAGCGTTCCACGTCGAACCGGGCGACGCGACTCGGTTCCTGCTGCGGGTCCACCACGTCATAGTCGACCCGGGTGGATACGTATCGGTACTGCTGCATCAAATCCTCGAAGACTCTGGACTGGACCTCGTCCTGGAAAAAACCCACGACCTGGATCTCCCCTTCCAGGGCCTCGACCACCTTCCGGCTCTGGCTGGAAAGGGAGAAGAGCTGATTCTCCGTCAAGTCGATTCGCCGGTTGTGGCGAAGGTTGAGGAAACTCAGCAGACAAACGATGGCGACCACCAGCACCGTGGAGGCGCCCGCGGCGGCGCCATGGCGCCCACGGCGCGAGGTCAAGCCGGTCCGCAACTGCCCCAGGTTCAGGACGACCCAGAGAATCAGCAGGCCGGCTGCGCCGTAAACGGCCGTCTGGGCCTTCCAGTCCCAGAGATTGTTGACCGAATAATAGAAGTAGCCCCCGATCAGGCCTCCCGCGCCGGCGTAGATCAGGGTCTCGGAGGTGCCGAATACCGAGACCAGAGGCTGAATCAGTTTCTTGAACACTTCAGGACCTCCATTTCGGGGAGTTCAGGGAAACCGAAGTCAGGAAGAGCCCCATAAAGATCAGCGACAGATAGAAGAAAACGTGGCTGCTGTCCAGGACTCCCTTGGTGAAGTCTTCGTAGTGGTTCATGACGGAGAGGTAGCGCAGGACCTCGTTGCCCAGCGTCGATCCGGTTCCGGCCATCCAATCCACTACCCAAAGGATGATGAAGAAGCCGAAGGAAAGAATCCCGGCGACGATTTGGCTCTCGGTCAGCGAGGACGCGAAGATCCCCAGGCTCAGGAGCGAACCGCCCAGCAGGAAGGCTCCCAGGAATCCGTTGAGAACCGGGCTCAAGGGCGGTAGCGGATCGCTGTAGAAGTAGAGGAGGCACAATTTGAGAATGGTGGGGACCAGCATCGCCAGGAGGAAGACCATGACCGCCGTGAACTTGCCCAGAATCAGCTGCAGGTGGGTCAGGGGGGAGGTGAAGAGAAGCTCGACGGTGCCGCGCTTCTTCTCTTCCGCGAAGACGCCCATGGTGATCAGGGGCATGAGGAGCAGAAATATGGTGCTGATGATGCTGAAGATGTTGCTCATGATCAGGGAGAACGCATCCACCGGGGGCGGTGCGGACCCGAACTGCTGGGATTGGAATCCCATCTGCTGAACCCTCTCGATGATGGAGGTGGTGATCCCGAAAAAGAAATAGCCCGAAACCGCGAAGAAAACGCCCAGCACGGCGTAGGCGATGGGGCTGACGAAGAAAGCGTACAGTTCCTTGCTGACGATGGCGAAATAGTTCCTCACGATGCCGCCTCCCCCTCCCGATCCGGCTCGTCCCCTTCCCGGATGGTTCCCTCCGCCGTTTCTTCCTCGGTGGTCAACTCCACGAAGACATCCTCCAGGCTGACGGACCGGACCTTCAACTCATAGAGATCGAGTCCCCCCTGGATCACCTGGCGGGCCACCGCGTGGCGGACCTCGGCCTGACCGTCCGCCTCCACCAGCACGGAGGAGAGGCCGTTCTCCGGCTCTTCGACCGCCACTCGCCTCACGTGGGGGAGGGCGTTCAGCAGCTCCGTCACACGGCCGCTGTCGCCGCCCACCGTCAGGTCGATCTGCTCCCCGCCCTGGATCTGGCTGGTCAGGTTCTGGGGAGTATCGACGGCCACGATGCGTCCGCGGCTGATGATGATGACCCGGTCGCAGGTCATGCTCACTTCGGGCAGTATGTGAGTGGAGAGGATGATGGTGTGCTCACCCCGGAGACTGCCGATGAGATCCCGGAACTCGATGATCTGTTTGGGGTCCAGGCCGATGGTCGGTTCGTCCAGAATCAGGACGTCCGGGTCGTGGATCAGGGCCTGAGCCAATCCGACCCGTTGCCGGTAACCCTTGGACAGGTGCTTGATCAAGCGTTCGCCCTGACCCGACAGTCCGCACCGTTCCTTGACGATCTCCATTCGGCCCGGCGTGTCGGAGCTGGCCAGTCCCTTGATGGTGGCCACGAATCGAAGGTAGCTGTCCACCGTCATTTCGGTGTACAGAGGTGGACTCTCCGGCAGGTATCCCACCCGGCTCTTGGCCTCCAGCGGATGCTCGAAGACATCGTAGCCGGCCACGACTGCCCGTCCCTCTGTCGCCGGGAAGAAGCCGGCCAGAATCCGCATGGTGGTGGTCTTCCCGGCTCCGTTGGGACCCAAAAATCCAAGGATCTCTCCCTGTCGAACCTGGAAGCTCACGTCCTCGATGGCCGCCAGCAGGCCATATCGTTTGGTCAGATGTTCCGCCTCGATCATCTGTGTCCAATCTCCTGGGAAATTTCTCTGGGAATGAAGAATCTTCAGGAACCACCGGTGGCCGTTCCTGAAACGATACGCTAGGTCGGACCCAGGCTGGCGCTCCTCGAAAACCCTCGAGAGGCACCGTACCGATCCGTTACATAATCTTCCAGAATCCGAATGAACCGGTCGGAGATCCCATCGCCCCGCAGCGTCGTGAATTGCCTTCCGTCCACGTAGACGGGCGCCTTCGGCTCTTCGCCGCTGCCCGGCAGCGAAATACCGATATCCGCATGCTTGGACTCCCCGGGGCCGTTGACGATGCAACCCATGACCGCCACCTTGAGGTCCTCGACGCCCGGATAGAGTTGCTTCCAGTCCACCATCCTAAGACGCAGGTGACGTTCGATTCGTTCCGCCAATTCCTGGAAGAAGCTGCTGGTGGTCCGGCCGCAGCCCGGACAGGCACTGACCTGGGGGGCGAAGCTGCGAAGGTTGAGGGATTGGAGAATCTGCTGGGCCACACGAACTTCCTCGGTTCTACTGGCTCCGGGCAGCGGAGTCAGGCTCACCCGGATGGTCTCACCGATGCCATCGTGCAAGAGAACGCCCAGGGCAGCCGAACTGGCCACGATCCCGCGGCTTCCCATCCCCGCTTCCGTCAGCCCCAGATGCAGAGGGTAATCAGAGGACCGTCCCAAAACTCGATAGATCCGGATCAACTCGGGTGCCGAGGACACCTTGGCGCTCAGAATGATGCGATTCTTGGGGAGGCCATACTCCCGGGCCAGCTCCGCGGACTCCAGGGCACTGGCCACGATGGCCTCCTCGAGCACCTCCTCGGCGCTCTTGGGCTCGGCCCGGGCTGCGTTGACCTCCATCAGCCGTGACAGCAGATCCTGGTCCAACGAGCCCCAGTTGACTCCGATACGAACCGGCTTGTCATATTCCAGCGCCAGCTGAATCAGCCGCCGGAAGTTCTGGTCGCGATAGCGGCCCCTTCCCACGTTGCCCGGGTTGATCCGGAACTTGCTCAGGGAACGGGCGCAGTCGGGATGACGGCTGAGGAGCAGGTGGCCGTTGTAGTGGAAATCCCCCACTACGGGTACGTCGTTCCCTTCCCCTCTCAGCCGGCGCACGATTTCGCCGACGGACCGGGCCGCGGCGTTGCTGTTGACGGTGATCCGCACAATCTCGGATCCGGCCGCCGCAAGCTGCCGCACTTGACGGACCGTGGCTCCCACGTCTGCGGTATCCGTATTGGTCATGGACTGGACCACGATGGGGGCATCGCCACCGATCGTGACATCTCCCACCTGGACCGCGACCGTCTTTCTGGCCCTGGACATGGTCGAAATTCTACAATACGGCCCTCTTCCCCAACAAGCCGGAAGGCCCTCGGAAGAGCCCGGCCTCCACCCTCCGGAGGACCGGAAAAGTTGTGATCGGCAGGCCGATTTCGTATCATGAAACCGCCCACTTCGAGGCGCGTATTCGGGCCCTGAAGCGACCATAGAGGTGCCGGGAGCGGGTTCCTGACTCGTCCATTTTTCCCTCGAAGGAGTTATTCGAAGATGACCGAAATCATGGAACGCCTCCTGGAAGCGTCGAGCCCAAAGGAGTTTTCGGTCTGCATGAAGGAGGCTCAAAGCCATTTCCCGGCTCCCGCTGATTTCGTGGAGGCGGTGACGGGCTACCTTCCCACCCGCTTGTATGAGAACTACTACGGCGATTCGGTTCCCCGCGGCTTCTTCGGAATCATGGCGGCCACCGAGGCCCAGACCATTCTGCCTGCGGAAACCGGGTGGCGCCCCTACGTTCAGCAAACCTGGAGCGCCGCCAAGGAGCGGAAGCGGACTCCATGGAACCTGGACAAGATCGACGCTCGCAACCAGGAGAGCCTGGAGAAGCGCTGGCACCACTTCACCCAGGCGGCCGCATCGGCTGACGTTCCCGCTTCGCTCGCATGGGCCAAGGGATTTCTCGACAGCCCCTCGGACCGGGACTTTTTTCGGACCCAGGGACTATCTTACGCCCTGGCCGATACGGTTCATGGAGGATTCAAATTTCTCTACCTGCTCCAGGCCTGGAAACTGGCTCAGTCGCTCCAGTGGAAGAACCTGGAAGCGATCCTCTTCCCTGCCCTCCATTACCTGGTGGCCGGACCCCGGGAGAAGCGGCTTTCGGCCCGGGTCCGGGAATACTGGCAGGCCAATCCCCTGACCTCGGCCCTGAAAAACAGCGGGACGGTTTCCGAGGAGCTTCGCTCCCGTTTCGAGCAAACGTGCCTCTTCGGAGAATCGACCGCAGACGCGTTGGACGCCGTGGGACGACTGAGTCAATCCGGCGCCAGTGTGGAAGCGATTCGGGACGTGCTGCTCCTGACTGCAGCCCAAGCGGTGGCCAACTCCCGGACCGGTCATTGGCCGGGTCCGGCCCGCGCCTTGAACTTCGTGTACCTCTTGCGAGACTGGGCGAATCTGGTGGAGCCTCACCGCCGGACCTTCGCGCTGCTGCTGGGAGCCGCCCTGATCCACCGGGCCTCGACGAAGAGCTCCGAAGGCGGTGAGAACCGGGTTCTGGATCAGCTCCCCGGCCATTTGCTTCCCACCGATGCCACCAAGGTCCTACGAAGTGTCGTCAGCCATTCGGACCCATACGCGTCCGCTACCGCGGCCAAAGTCATTCTGGACCGGGAATCCGAGAACGGCGCCGGCTTGGCGACGACTCTGATGGATCTGGCCGTCAAGAACGACGGGCACGTGGGCGGCGGAGACGACATCCTTCTGGTCAAGGTGGCGGCGGAATGCCACCAGGCCTCTTCAGCCGCCGACAGGAACCGGTATCTTGTCGCCACGGCCTTCTTTCTGGGGCGGATTCCCAAGAGCTACGAGCTTTTCGGTGCCTACGGCTTCTAGGAAAACCGTAGGGGCGCCCCTTGTGGGCGCCCTCTTTCATCCTTTCAGGAGGAGCAACTGGAAGGGGGCACATTCTTGACCGCCACCCTTCCTCCAGGTTCTATTCTGTAACACAGAGCAAAAAGTTGAGGAGAAACCGCCTTCCCGCCACGAGCGATCTTGCCATCATCGGCGCCGGTCCCATCGGCTTGGAAACGGCCAGTCGAGCCGCTCTGGCCGGTCTGAACGTCGTCGTCTTCGAGAAAGGGGAGGTGGGCCACCACCTCTCCCAGTGGGGTCACGTTCGACTGTTCAGTCCCTTTCGATTGAACCACTCGCAATGGGGCTTGGAGTTGATCACGGCGGCCTTTCCGAAGCTCTCCCTTCCGCAACCGGACAGCTACCCGACCGCTGCCGAAATGGTCGAGACGTACCTGAAGCCGCTGTCCCGGATTCCTCAACTCTCGGGCCGCATCCTGGAGGGGGTAGTCGTCCGTTCGGTGGGACGGGAAGGGTTGGGCAAAAAAGATCTCCTGGGCAAGCCGGAGCGTTCTCATCACCCCTTCAGATTGCTGGTAGAGCAAGGAGGACGGAGTTCGATCCACAGATCCCGATCGGTCGTTGACGCCTCGGGGGTCTATTCCTGTCCCCAGTACATGGGCAACGGCAACATCGCCGCCCCTGGCGAGCGCGAGGCGCAAGAGGCCGCTCCGGATCATTTTCACCGGCACCTGGTGGACGTGAGTGGGAACCAAGGTTCCCGGTTCGCCGGTCGCCGCGTGCTGCTGGTGGGCGGCGGCTACTCGGCGGCAACGACCCTCGAGGCCCTCCGCAAGCTGGCGGAGACGGCGCCCCGCACCCGCGTTTTCTGGGTCAATTCCTCGCCCCAGACCGTCCCTTACGAGCGGTACCGGGACGATCCCTTTCCCTATCGGGACCAGATCGCCGCGTTGGCCAATTCACTGGCCCAGCGTCCACCTTCCTGGCTGTCGTATCTGGGAAGCTCCATGGTGGACGAGATTCTGTCGTGGTCCCCACAGGGTCCCTTCCGGGTGGTGGTCGACGGAACTCGAAACGGAGGCCGGAAGCGGCGGGAGATCGAGGTGGACGAGATCGTCTCCCACGTGGGATTCGAACCCGACAACTCCATCTACCGGCAGCTTCAAGTTCACGAATGCTACGCCACCTCCGGCCCCATCAAGCTGGCGGCCAGCCTGCTGGGAGGATCCGGCGATTGCGGCGATCAGACCGCCCCGGACCTCGACCTCCTGAGGAATCCGGAGCCCGACTTCTTCATCGTGGGCAACAAGAGCTACGGGACCAATTCCACGTTCCTGATCCAACAAGGCGTCACCCAGGCGAGACTCATCATCGACCACCTGGCGAGCCGGCTCAAAGCCGAGCATCGCCCAATGCCGGTTGCTTGACCAGCGCGTGGCCGGAATCTACGGTGGATTCCGACTGCACCGTCCGCTGGGAAGACCGTCACGAGGCAACCTCAAGGGAGGAGGGCAACCACCAGGGTTGCCCCTACCGCCAGTCTCCCAGCGCGTCCAGCAGATCCTTGATCATGCGCGCGGTCAATCCCCAGACGGAATCGCCTTGGTAGTCAAAGAAATAGACCGGAATCGGACGGCCTCCGCGATGCCGGGTCTCCACCCGGGGACGGGTGTCGCGAAAGAAGGCATAGGGCACCTGCAGCACTCGTTCCACTTCCGAGGGACTGGGAATCAAGGAGAATCCCGGCTTCAGGTAGCCCACGTAGCAGGCGACGTCGGTGTCGGTCACGGCCTGGTAATCGTGAAACCGGCCCAGTAGCTCCACATACTCCGGCTCGATCCCGACTTCCTCTCCGGTCTCCCTCAGAGCAGTCTGCCAGAGGGAGCGATCGCCAGCCTCCTCCACGCCTCCCGGAAAGCAGATCTGCCCCTTGTGGGTTGCGACTTCGTGGGTTCGCTTGGTCAGCAGGAAAGAGGGTTCGCCCCCGCAATCCAGAAGGCCCATGAGGACGGCTGCCTGAGCTTTGGATGAGGCCGGATTCCGTCGTGGCGGAATCCGCAACAGCCGTCGCTGGATCCGCTCCTTCCACACCACTTCCAAGGGGACAACTCCTGGTCCGGGTCAGTCGGTCGGACCGCCGGAGATGTATTGCTCCAGCTGCCTGATGGTGAACTCCTGCTCGGAGATGATGGACTTGACGACGTCGCCGATGGAGATCATCCCCACCAGTTCTCCCCCCTCCATCACCGGAAGATGCCGGATTCGCTTCTGGGTCATGAGCCCCATACACTCCTCCATGCCCTGCTCGGGCCGGACGTAGACCACCCTCCGGATCATGATCTCCCGGATTTGAGTGCTATGGGAGGCCTTGCCCTTGAGGATCACCTTCCTGGCGTAGTCCCGCTCCGAGAAAATCCCCACCGGACGGCCGGATTCCAGCACCAGAAGAGCTCCGATATTCTTTTCGGCCATGAGCTTGAGGGCATCCAAAACGGAGGTGCCGGGGCTCACGGACCAGACGTCGAAACCCTTGGCCTGGAGTAGCTGGCGGACAGTTTTCATGGCGCGCCTCTGGACTCGAAAGGATGATCTCGTGCCGACGCACTACAACGACGATCACCTTGCGGCGCACGCCGTCAGTTCGAGCGGCCGCAACCAGAACGTTGCAGTCGACGACAACCTTCATTCCTCGCGGTTGCGGCGCTTTCGGCGGGACGCGGCGATGTCGGCGATGGTGTCTTCCATGATCTCGTCCTCGGAGCGGCCAGCGTCTTCGGACGAAATCTCCATCGCCGCGAATTTGGCGGCGATACGGTCGGCGGCGGAATTTCGGTCCACAACGCCCATGGGCGGAAGGAGGATGCCATCTCCGACTACGGTGACCTCCATGATGTCGCCTTCACGCAGATTGATGCCTCTACGCAACTTGGCGGGAATAGTGACCTGGAACTTCGGCTCCACTGTGACCAGCGGCATGGCGACCAGATGTGGGACTGGTGCCGGAGGCGGGATTCGAACCCGCACACCCTGTCGGGCGCCACCCCCTCAAGATGGTGTGTCTGCCAAGTTCCACCACTCCGGCACGAACCTACTGCTGGTCTTCCGGCACCGCCACGGCCGGCAGGGTTTCCGACTCGGGAACCGCGGTTTCCGGAGCCTCTCCCGTCAGCGGAACGTCCTCCATCACCGTGGACTCCGTCCCCTGCGTAAAAAGGATCGCCAATCCCAAAGAGGTCACCATGAAGATCACGGCACATACGGTGGTCCCCTTGGTCAGAAGCGTCGCCGCCGACCGGGCGCCGAACGCCGTCTGGCTGGTGGTCCCGCCGAAGGCGGAAGCCAAGTCACCAGCCTTGCCCGACTGCAGGAGCACGACCAGAATCAAAATGATGCAGGCGAGCACATGAAATACCGTTATGAGGGTCATTTTGATCTATCGATGCCTCCGCAGGCCGCCACCAGCCAAGCCGGGCGGCCAAGTCCAAATTCAGCGAACCCCTGTCTTCTCCGGTCTCCGAAAAACGGGCCGTGGCCCCATTATACTCATTTGAACTCGACAATCCGCGCGAAAGAGTCGGCATCAAGACTGGCGCCGCCCACCAGGGCGCCGTCGATGTTCTCCCGGGCCATGAGTTCTCCCGCGTTGGCGGGCTTGACACTCCCGCCGTAGAGAATCCTCACCGCTGCCGCCATGTCCGCCGAACAGCGCCGGGCCAACCACTCCCGGATCATGCCATGCACTTGATCGGCGATGGCCGGAGTCGCCGTCTTTCCGGTGCCGATGGCCCAGACCGGCTCGTAGGCCACCACCAGGCGATCCAGCCGGGAGGCCTCCACCCCTGCCAGAGCTCCCGCCAGTTGCGCCTCGATCACTGCTTCCATCCGGCCACCCTCCCGCTGGGCCAGAGACTCCCCCACGCACAGAACCGGGATCAGAGGCGTGGAGAGCACGGCCCTGAGCTTGCGGGAGACGGCCTCATCCGTTTCGAAGAAAAATTGGCGCCGTTCCGAGTGTCCCAGCAGGACGTACCTGCAACCGCAATCCAGGAGCATCCCGGCCGAAATCTCCCCGGTGAAGGCGCCTTCGTCCTCCCAGTGGAGGTTCTGTCCTCCCAATTGGATGCCGGACCCGGAGAGAGCCTCCTTGACGGCCGCCAATGCGGTAAACGGCGGGCAGACGACCACCTCGCGAGAGTGAAGCGCAGGGCCGCCGTCCAAGAGCACTTTCAGTTGCACCGCCGTTTCCCTCGCTTCGGGGACGGTTTTGAACATCTTCCAGTTCGCCGCAATGATGGGTTTTCTATGATGGTTCAACTTATCTCTCCACTGAATGCGCGTTCCGCAGGCTTCAATTGCTCTCGGTCAAGACCGCAACCCCGGGAAGGGTCTTTCCGGCCAGGTAGTCCAGGGACGCCCCTCCACCGGTGGACACGTGATCGATGGAATCCCGGACCCGGGCCCGGCCGACAGCGGCCGCCGAGTCCCCGCCTCCGACGACCGAAAAGGCTCGGGAAGCCCCCACCGACCGGGCCACCTCCAGCGTGCCGGCGGCGAACTCCTCCATTTCGAATACACCGAGTGGCCCGTTCCAAATGACGGTTTCGGCCTTTTCGATCTCCTGGCCGAAACGCCGGCGCGTTCGCGGGCCGATGTCCAATCCCATCCGGTCGGACGGGATGGATCCCACCGGAACCGTCCACGTCTCCTGTCCTGGAGCGCATTCGCGCGCAACCACAACGTCTTCGGGAAGCACCAGTTGAGTTCCGCAAGCGTCGGCGTCCCGAAGTGCCTTCCGGGCCGTCTCCAGACAGGATTCCTCCACCAGCGAGCGTCCCACGTCGATTCCGAGAGCCCTGAGAAAGGTAAAGGCCATGCCGCCTCCCATCAAGATGGTGTCGGTCAAGGACAGGAAGTTCTCGATCACGCCGATCTTGCCCGATACCTTGGCGCCGCCCAATATGGCCACCACCGGAGGACGGGGGTCGGAGAGGACCCGATCAAGCTGACCGAGTTCCTTTTCCATCAGGAGTCCGGCGGCTCCGCGTCCCAGGACGGCGGGAACCCCGACGGTGGAGGCGTGGGTTCTATGGGCCGTGCCGAACGCGTCGTTGACGTACTTCTCGGCCGGAGCCGCCAGTTGGCCGGCGAAATCAAGATCGTTCTCCACCTCCCCCGAATGGAACCTCAGGTTTTCCAGCAGCAGGATTTCTCCCGGTCCGAGAGAATCCACGGCCCGGTGGACCGGCGGCCCCAGGCAATCCCCGACGAAACGAACCGAACTTCCCAACAGCGACGAGAGACAGCCGGACACCGGTTCCAGCGACAGTGACGGGTCGCGCATACCCTTGGGACGGCCCAGGTGGGACGCCAACACCACTCTCGCACCCTTTTCGACGGCGACCCTGAGGGTCGGGATCGAGGCCCGGATCCGAGTGTCGTCGACGACCCTTCCTGCCTGAACCGGCACGTTGTAGTCGACTCGGAGGAAGAGCGCTCTTCCCGCCAACTCTAAGTCTCGAATCGATCGCTTCTGCGGATACACCGGGACTCACCTTGTGGGAAATTCCAAAATTCAAGCACCAAATTTCAAACCGAAGACCGGAAACGGCCGGCGGAGTCACGTCCCCCTGGTACCGGTTCCACGTAGGGGCGCCCCTTGTGGGTGCCTTCTTTCGTCCGCTCCCGGCCCCTTTCTCCCTTGGGCGTTCGGCGGCTGGCTGGGCAACTTAGGGGATTAGCAGCCGGCTAGTTGCCACCCACCAACTCGGTCAATTCCAGGACCCGGTTGGAGTAGCCCCACTCGTTGTCGTACCAGGCCAGCACCTTGACCATGTTGTTGGAGAGGGTCTTGGTGAAGGGACCGTCCACTACGGCCGACGCCGGATTCCGGTTGAAGTCGGTGGAGACCAGCTCTTCCTCCGTGTACTCCAGGATCCCCTTCAGCTCTCCCTCGGCCGCACTGCGGAGGGCGTCCTTCACCTCTTCCGCATCCACGTCGGTCTCCAGGGTCGCCGTGAGATCCACCAATGAGACGGTGTGGGTCGGAACCCGGATGGAGATGCCGTCCAGGCGGCCCTGCAACTCCGGCAACACCAGGGTGACCGCACGCGCGGCGCCGGTGGTGGTGGGAATCATGGACACGGCCGCGGCGCGGGCACGCCTCAGATCGGAATGGGGCAGATCCAGGATCTGCTGATCGTTGGTATAGCTGTGAATGGTGGTCATCAACCCTTGGGCCAGACCGAATTTCTGGTGGAGCACTTTGGCCACCGGGGCCAGGCAGTTGGTGGTGCAACTGGCGTTGGAGATGATGGAGTGATTCTCGGGGTCGTAGGCCTCCTGGTTGACCCCGAGACAGACGGTGACGTCGGGACCCTTTGCGGGCGCGCTGATGATCACCTTGCCCACCGAGCCTCCCAAATGCTTCGCGGCCAGTTCCCTCTTGGTGAAGAAGCCGGTGGACTCGATGACCAACCGGACCCCCTCGTCGCTCCATGGAATCTGGGCCGGATCGCGCTGGGAGAAAATCCGGATGGGCCGGCCGCCCACGACCATGGTGTCTCCCTCCACCTCCACGTCTTGCTGCAAGCGGCCGTAAACCGAGTCGTAGCGCAACAGGTGCGCCAGCGTCTGCGGACTGGTGATGTCATTGATGGCCACGACCTCCACCGGGGTCTCCCGGTCCAGCGCCGCCCGAAACACGTTCCTGCCAATTCGTCCGAAACCGTTGATTCCAACTCTCAATTCCGTCTCCTCCTGCTTGAACTTCAGTCCTTCGAAAAACGGCGGCCAGTATATCAGTCCGGTCCCACAGTCCCCACGGCGAACGGCCGGGCCTGCACATCCCCGTTCGGTGCCACTCCCCTCCAGTTGTGGATCGGCAGATCTCGTCTCGGGACCGTTTTCTGCGCACCCGGCGCCGGTCTAAGCGGAAGGCGGAGCGCCGCCGTCACCGGACTACGAGTAGGGATCCACGCCGCCGCTCCCAGTGTGGAAACGCCTATGCCCCCAGAGCCAGCATTGGGGAAACTCCCGAACCATCTCCTCGATGTACCGGTTGAAACGGGCGGTGTTGGTTTGAGCGTCCTCCTCGTCATCACCGGTCCTGACCAGTTCCACCGCGGGATAGAAGCGGATCCTGTAGTGGCCCCGCCGACGGCCCGGATAAAGGAATCCGGGGACCACCGGGTGGGAGGTCCTCAAGGCCAGAACCGCCACTCCGGCATGGGTGCTGGCCAGACGTCCGAACAGAGGGACGAAGACTCCATCCTTCCGCTGGGTGTTCTGGTCGATGAGCAACCCCACGTCGCTTCCCTGGGACAGCCCCCGCAAGATCCTTCTCATGGAATGCCGCTTGGGCAGGACCTGGTTGCCGGACCAGCTCCGGATTCGGGTGACCCAGGATTCCAGATAGGGATTGTCGAGAGGGCGCACCACAAAGCTCAAGGGATGTCCGGCAAGTGCGTGGGCCGCCGGGAGCAGTTCCCAGCAACTCACATGGGCGGTCAGGAAAATCACCGATCCGGTCCGGTTCTTGGCCTCCAGATAGTTTTCCAGCCCCCGTCCCGGCTCATAGCTCACTCGGTTGCGAACTTCAGAAGCCTCCCGTCGATTCAGGCGACTCAACTCCACGGCGTGGAGGCCTTGCTGGCGGTAACTCTCCAGCAGGACATCCCGGCGCCAGCGCTCGTCGCTGTCGGGAAACGCGATCCCCAGGTTGATCATGCCGATGCGGCGGTGCTTGGCGTCGGCCAGATAGACCAGGCCGGCGATGCCCCGGCAGAGAGGGTAGGCGAGGATCCGGGGCAATCTCCCCACCAGCTCCACGAAACCGCGAACCATGAGATAGACCGGAAGATCGAACCAGCGACGACGCTTCATGGAAACGGACCCATGGAAAAAGGAGCCTCATCCATCCCGACCCGGATTCCGTCACGGCCGCGATCGGCCTTCGATGCCCCCGCTTCAGGCCAAAATCAAGACTTCCACACCGCCTGTCCAGCTTCAAGTCGAGACGCGCATGGTGGCGGGCGACGATCGCCCCGAACATTTTTCGTGTTCGGGACAGAAATCGAGTAATGGCGCACCGTCGCGTTGCTGAAAGTCTGGCTAGCACCGAGGAGAAAGAGTGTGGGCTGTAGCTGAGTTGCCCGCTATTCTTCGGACGGGGGAGGCGGAGGAGGTGGAGGAGGCGGAGCGGGAGATGAAGGGCGCGGCGGCTGTCCACCACCTATGTCTATAGGTCTAGGCATACTGCTGCTCCAGAGCTCTGCAGGTTTCGATCCAGGACTTCTCATTCAACTCCCGATCCTCGACAATGCCCGCAGGCACGGCGCGACTGGTGGCTGCAGTCAATCTCCGTTGCAACTCTTGGTTCCTCTTGAGAGCCAGATCGTCAGTGAGGTTGCCAAGGTCCATGCGGTTCCATAGATTATCCCACTCTATTTCCAGGTAGCTGCACTCAAGACTGATTCCGTGCAGCACCGCGGCTTTCTTTGCGTAGTCCCCTGCGACAGCCCATGCCGCGATTCCAGCGACTGCCAATGCGAACAGGACGATCAAGAACTCCGAGGCCTTGGCAAAAACCAGGATCGCCTCCGTGCTCCCACCGAATATCAGCCCGCGCAGAATCCACGTGTTCCACTGGCTGTGGCGGTCTGCGAGGGTTCCGTAATAGCGGACAAGCCTATCTGCCTCTAAGAGCCCATTCCAAACAGCGAGTCGCGTGCTCGGAGCTGTCATGGTCCATCTCCCTGTAGTGTTAGAAAGCTACACGATCTAGGATACCAAATGACCGCCACAACGAAACAGAATGACAGTCGGGCGTGACGCTTGGTGCGACGGTGGCCGTGCCGGCTTCGTGGTCGGGCATCTCAGGTCCGCGACCCAGAGCTGATCCGGACCCTCGACTGTGAAGTTCCGGTTCACCAAGTCCGGTGCCGGACGCGCCTTCCGGTCCCTCCGGGTGAGCCCGGCCTTCCGGCGCCTCCGGCTCGCCCTCTGGATGCCGGCGTGCACTATTTCAAAAAAAACTCACTCCGCCAGCCGGGAATCGCCGCGCCCAACAGACACCATGGCGACTTTCACCCCCAATCCCTAGAATTGGTCGAAGCGGGAGCCGACGCTCAGGGAAGGATCAATGGTCCAGTTTCAACCGGTGGTGCAGGAATGGTTCCGAGACCGGTTCGGCGAGCCGACCGAGCCCCAGCGTCTCGGGTGGCCCCCCATTCAGAGGGGCGAGAACGTCCTTGTCGCCGCCCCCACCGGCTCCGGGAAGACGCTCGCCGCCTTTCTCTGCGCCATCGACCGCCTGATCGGTCAGAGTTCCCGAGGCGAGCTGTCCCAGAGCACCCAGATCGTGTATATCTCGCCGCTGAAGGCCCTGGCCAACGACATCCGTATGAACCTGCTGGAGCCCTTGGAGCAGATTCAGCAATTGGGGAATTCCCGGGGCCTGGAGCTCTCCCCCATACAGGCGTTGGTCCGGACCGGAGACACCCTGGCCCGGGAACGCGCCCGAATGAAGCGAACCCCTCCGCACATCCTGGTCACGACTCCCGAGTCCCTCTTCATCCTGCTCACTTCCCGGGGCGGAAGAACCATGCTGAAGGAGACCCGAACCGTGATCGTCGACGAGATTCACGCTCTGGCCCGGGACAAGAGGGGAGCTCACCTGAGTCTCTCGCTGGAGCGTCTGGAGGACCTCACCGGAAGCGCGTTTCAGAGAATCGGCCTCTCGGCGACCCAGAAGCCGATCCGGGAGGTGGCCGGATTTCTCACCGGACCCAATCGCCGGACCCGGATCATCGACGTGGGTCACCGCCGGAAGATGGATCTGGCCATCGAGGTTCCCGGCGCCGAGCGGGGAGCGGTCATCTCCCACGAGACTTGGGACGACGTCTACAATCGCATTACCGAGCTCATCGAGAAGCACCGCTCCACCCTGGTCTTCGTCAATACTCGGCGACTGGCCGAACGCCTGGCCCATCAACTGGCCCAGCGGCTCGGCGAAGCGGCCGTTCAGGCCCACCATGGGAGCCTGTCCCGCGAGATCCGCCTGGACGTGGAGTCGCGGTTGAAACGGGGCGAGCTCAAGGGAGTCGTGGCCACCGCCTCGCTGGAGTTGGGAATCGACGTGGGCTGGGTGGATCTGGTCTGCCAGATCGGCTCGACGCGCAACATCTCCCTCCTGCTCCAGAGAGTGGGCCGATCGGGACACTGGAAGGGCGCCATTCCCAAGGGTCGAATCTTCCCCACGACCCGGGACGAACTGCTGGAGTGCGCTGCCCTCATCCGATCCATCCACGACGGAACCCTGGACCGCATCATCATGCCCCGGTGCCCGCTCGATATCCTGGCGCAGCAGATGGTGGCCGCCGCCGCTTCCCGGGAGTGGAGTGACGACGAAATGTTCTCCAGGTTTCGCCGAGCCGCCTCCTACCGGAACCTGAGCCGGCAGGACTTCGACCGGATTCTGGCCATGCTCTCCGAAGGCATCTCCACCCGCCGGGGGCGGCGGGGGGCCTACCTGCACTGGGACCGGATCCGGGAAGGATCCGGCCGCGGAGAGGGGCCGGCCTGGTGGCCATGACCTCCGGCGGAGCCATTCCCGACAGGGCCGACTTCCTGGTCAAGGAAGAGCCCGAAGATACGGTGGTGGGAACCCTGGACGAGGACTTCGCCGTCGAGAGCAGCCGAGGGGACATCTTCCTCCTGGGCAGCACCTCCTGGAGGATCCAGCGAGTGGAATCGGGAACCGTTCGGGTCCGGAACGCCCAGGGCGCCCCGCCCACCGTCCCCTTCTGGCGGGGAGAGGCTCCCGGCCGGACCTGGGAGCTGTCCGAGTCCCTCTCCCGCCTCCGGGAGGACATCGCCCAGACCAGCAAGGCCCGGGCTGAGGAGTGGCTCCGGAAGGACTGTGGCCTCGACCAGTTCGGAGCTATCCAGGCGATCCAATACGTCCGGGCCGGCGCCGCGGCCCTGAAAATGCCGCCGACGCTCGATTGCGTGGTGGCGGAGAGATTCTTCGACGAATCGGGCGGGATGCAGTTGGTGGTGCACGCTCCCTTCGGCACCCGTCTCAACCGGGCCTGGGGATTGGCGCTGCGCAAGCGTTTCTGCCGCTCCTTCAACTTCGAGCTGCAGGCGGCCGCCACCGACAACGGCATCCTCATCTCCCTGAGCGATCAGCACAGTTTCCCCTTGGAGACCATCTTCTCCTTTCTTGCCACCGCCAGCGTCAAGGAGATCCTGATTCAGGCCCTCCTGGACACGCCTTTGTTCGGAACCCGATGGCGCTGGAACGCCTGCCGTGCGCTGGCGGTCCCCCGCTTCGCCGGGGGTCGAAAGGTCCCACCGCCGTTGCAGCGCATGCGATCCGACGATCTGCTGGCTTCCGTGTTTCCGGAACAGGCCGCCTGCCAGGAGAATATTCAGGGCGACATCGCCATTCCCGATCACCCCCTGGTCCGGGAGACCCTTCACGATTGCCTCACCGAGGCCACGGATATCGAGGGCCTGGAAGGAATTCTGACGCGAATCGAGGCCGGAACCATTCGTACGACGGCCGTGGATACGCGGGAGCCGTCCCCCTTCAGCCACGAGATCCTCAACGCCAATCCGTATGCCTTTCTGGACGACGCGCCCCTGGAGGAACGCCGGGCCCGCGCCGTCCGGACCCGGCGCAACATCCTGCCGGAGGAGGCCCGGGAGCTGTGCCAATTGGATCCCGACGCCATTCGGGAGGTCTCCACCCAGGCCTGGCCAATGATTCGCGATGCGGATGAGCTTCACGACGCCTTCCTGACCCTGGGTCTGATGGAGGAATCGGAAGTCGCACCCCACACCGACCTCTTGCGGCAGCTCCTGGCTGACGACCGGGTGCGCCGGGTACGACTACCGGCGACCTCCGAGGACGCTGGACCCGGCCGGGCGTCCGGTTACTTCGCATCGGCCGAGCGGACGAGGCTGATCCGAACGGCCTACCCGGGAGTGCGCTTCGAGCCGGAGGGTGGGTGCGACACGGACGAACTCGTCTGGGAGCGCGACCGGGACCTGGATCACCAGAAGGCCATGACCGAGTTGGTCCGCATCCGGCTCGACGCCTCCGGTCCCCTGACCTGCCGGGAGCTCTGCCGGCGCCTCCGGATCCCGGAAGCCGGCGCTTCGGCGGCTCTACACGCCTTGGAGGCGGAAGGCCATACCCTCCGAGGACGTTTTCGGCCCGGCGTCGAGGAGATCGAATGGTGCGAGAGAGGCCTCCTGGCCCGCATCCACCGTATGACCCTGGGCCGTCTGCGACGCCGGATCGCCCCGGTCTCCGCCGCCCAATTCATGCGCTACCTTTTCCGCTGGCAACACCTCTCCCCCGCCAGCCGCCTCCACGGCGAGGTCGGCCTGTCCCTGATCCTGGAACAGCTCCAAGGGTACGAGGCGCCGGCGGCAGCCTGGGAAAAACACCTGCTCAAGGTCCGTCTCCACGACTACGAGCCTTCGCTCCTGGACCGGGCCTGCCTCTCCGGCCTCTTTACCTGGGGACGGCTCAGCAACGGATTCTCCCGGAAGACGCCGGATCGAACCGGTGTCCGGATGAAACCGAGCCAGCTGACTCCCATCTCATTTTTCCGCCGGGAGGAAATGGCCCATTACCTCTCTCTCCGATCCCGGGCCACCGGCGCCGATGCCTCGTCTTTCTCCCATCCGGCCAGGGAGGTGCTGGCCGACCTGGAGCGCTGGGGAGCGTCGTTCCTGGAGGATCTGGTGCGCGGCACCGGCCGGCTCCCGGTGGAGGTGGAAGAAGGACTCTGGGAACTCGTGCGCTGCGGGCTGGTCACGGCGGACGGGTTCGACAACCTGCGGGCCCTCATCGATCCCTCGCGGCGGCGGGGTCCTCACCGGCCCTCCCGAAACCGAAAACGGAAATCCCGGGTGAAACCGGCGGCCGGTCGCTGGACCCTGTTTCAAGGCCGCCGGGACCAGGAAATCGAATCTGCCGGCTCGACCCGGGACCTGGAGCCTCTGGCTCGGCAGCTGCTCAAACGCTGGGGAGTCGTCTTTCGTGATCTGCTGGCGCGAGAACCGTTGGCGCCATCCTGGAGAGACCTGCTTCAGGTGTACCGGCGGCTGGAAGCCAGAGGAGAGATTCGGGGAGGACGGTTCGTCGCCGGATTCTACGGCGAGCAATTCTCGCTGCCGGAAGCCCTGGAAGCCCTCAGAGCCTGCCGCCGTCTGGAGCCGGATGGCGAGGTGATCCGCGTGTCCACCGCGGACCCCTTGAACCTGGCCGGAATCATCCTGCCCGGGAACCGCGTGCGGCCCACTGCCGGCGACTTCCTCTACTTTCGCGACGGATTCCCAGTGGGAGATCGATCGAATCCGCCGCCGGGGCTGACGGCCGGGGCCGCTCCCCGGGTCCGCGGCCGGCGCAAACCTAGGTTTGCAGCTTCGCCACCACCGACTTGATCTCCTCCAGCCGATCTCTGGGGACGATCAGGGTCCGATCTCCGGACCGAACCGCCACCAGCCCCTCGACCCCCACCACGACCACCGTCTCGGCCGGATCGTCGCAATAGATCAGGTTTCCCCGGGCGTCCAGGGTCCGGATCCGGCCCCGGCAGGCGTTTCCATCCGTATCCTCATCCAAGAAGGGCAACAGGGCCAGCCAACCTCCCAGATCGGTCCAGGAGAAGGACGAGGCCACGCAACGGACCTCCCGGGCCTTCTCCATCACCGCAAAGTCGACGGAGATCGACTCGAGTGGATCGAGACCGGCCACCAATGCCTGGGGCCAGGCATCGGTCCCGAAACTCTCGACGGCGGCCGTGAGGTGCCGGACGTGAAGCGGCAGGTTCGCTTCCAACTCGCGAAGGATGGCTTGAGTCGACCAGACGAACATCCCGAATTCCAGAAATAGTTTCCCGAGGCCACGTATTCCCGGGCCAATTCCAGGTCCGGTTTTTCCCGGAAGCTGGCAATGCGGAAATGCTGGACGTCAGGGTCCAGGTCCAGTGGCTCGCCCAGCTCCAGGTAGCCGTAGGCGGTGGCGGGGGAAGTGGGACGGATGCCGAAGGTGTAGAGGGCTCTGCTATCGGCGGCTCCCCGGGCGGCCGAGATCAGGCTCCCGCGGAATTCGTCCACCGGCTCGATCAGATGGTCCGCGGTCACCGTGGCGATGACACTGTTTCCGAATCTCTTCCGCACCAGGGTGGCCGCCAAGCAGACGGCGGCGGCCGTGTCCCGGCGTAGCGGCTCTCCCACGACGTTGTGGGCCGGGACCTGGGGAAGTTGCTCTCGAACCAGGGGAACGAACGCTTCGTTGGTGAGGACCAGGATCCGTTCCCGGTCGATGAGCCCCGCCAACCGGAGAAAACTCTTTTGTAGCAGGCTCTCCTCGTCCACCAGCCGGAGGAACTGCTTGGGCCGCTGAGCGGTACTGAGAGGCCAGAAACGAGTTCCGGCGCCTCCGGCCATGATGACTCCTACCAGATCCATCCTCCTCCTCCGTTCTTCACGGCGGCTGGACCAAGTGACTTGTCGCCGCCGAAATATTCAGGTCCCGGTTGCCGGCAAGGGAAACCAAATGGCGGGCGCCGGCGCAAGACGGGAATTGTAGTAGAGTCTGGGGCCATTATGAATAGCAGGACGGGTCCCGGAAGGGAGCGAGAACCGGCATGATTTCTCCGTCGCAGGCTTGTCGCTGGTTGAAGCTGAAGGGAGGCGTCCCGCCGGTCCATGAACCTCCCGACCCGGAGTCGTGCCGCGACTGGATCCGGGAGCGGAATCGAGCGGGAGATGCGGTCCTCATCCTGGGAGGTGGGGGGCAGTGGTTCCTGGGAAACGACCCGGAGCAGGCGACCCAGGTCCTGTCCGTCCGTGGTTGGGACCGGATTCTGGACCACAGCCCCGGCGACCTGACGGTCACCGTAGAGGCGGGTTGTCCCTTGGAACGGCTCCAGGAAACGCTGTCCGAGGCCGGACAATTCCTGCCCTTCCGTCCACCCAACTATCGGCACGCCACCGTCGGCGGGGCCGTGGCCACGGCTCTGGCCGGGCGTTTCGGCTTGGCAATGGGCGGGATGAGGGAGTTCCTCATCGGCATCGAGGTCTTGCACGCCGACGGCCGACTCAGCCACGCCGGAGGGCGCGTGGTCAAGAACGTGGCAGGATACGACCTGTGCAAGCTCTACGCCGGATCCATGGGGACCCTGGGAATCATCACTCACGCCACCTTCAAGGTCCGTCCTTTGCCTCCCGCCTCCCGGACCGGGTTCTTGGAATTCGACAATCTGAGCGAACTGCTGGAGACGGCGATTTCGTTGCGCAACCAGGTCGTGCCGGCGGCGCTGGAGTTGTTCCGGCCCGGTATGGGATTCCTTGAGGGAGGGGAAGCATCGGGTCTGCGGCGGCAGGCGGCCGCATCGGACCGCTACGGTCTGGCCATCGAGCTTCGAGATTCGGAGGGCCCGATCCAATGGAAGAGCCGTGCGGTCCGTCAACGCTGTCCCGGAATTCGATTCCTGGACACGGCCGAGGCGGACTCCTTTTGGAAGGGCTGGGACCGGGAGTTGAGCCGGGCCTTGGAGCCGGACAATGGAAGGGTCGTGGTCCGAATCAGCGCTCCCGCCGGGCTGCTGGAGGAGGTCCACCGTTGGGTCGAGCAGACGCTGCCGGGTCACGGACTCTCGGGGCACGCCGCCGGCAGCACCCTCCTGATCTTTACGACCGGGACCGATTTTCTCCGGGACCTCCGCTCCCGCTGGGAAAACCAGCCCGTCTACAGCACGCTGTTCAAGGCGGATGCGGCATTGAAGCAGGGCCTGGAGGTCTGGGGACCCACCACCCAGCCCCTGCCCCTCATGAGACGGATCAAGGAACAGTTCGATCCCCGTCGGACGCTCAATCCGGGACGTTTCTGGGGCGGGATCTGATCCGGTATCGACCTACGCGGGAATTGACCGGACGGACTCGTAGAGCAACTCCACCGGGTGTTGCACCGGGATCGGGGCGCCGCAACTCTTCAGGCCGAACCGGATCTGCATGAGACACCCCGGATTGGCCGTGGTCACTCGTTGCGGATCGACGCTCAGGATCTCGTCGAGCTTCCGATCCAGCAACTGGCCCGCGAGCTCCGGTTGCAGCAGGTTGTAGATTCCGGCGCTTCCGCAGCAGCGTTCGCTGTTGGGAACTTCCAGGAGAGTCAGTTCGGGGATCTGGGCCATGAGGCTGCGGGGCTGGGAATAAATTCCCTGCCCGTGGAGCAGGTGGCAAGGGTCGTCATAGGCGACTCGGAGCGGAAGCGGGCCCAGCTCCCAGGAAGGATCCATCTCCACCAGGAACTCGCAGACGTCCTTGACCTGGTGCGAGAACCGGGCCATTTCGTCGGTGCTCCCGGGAAGATGGGGCCACTCCTTCATGGCGGCGCCGCAGCCGGCCGAGTTGACCACGACGGCGTCCAGATCCCGCCAGGGAAAGGCCTGGAGGTTGATCCGCGCCTGCCGTCCCGCTCCCTCCTGGTCTCCGGCGTGGGAGTGGAGGGCGCCGCAGCAGCGCTGACCCGGTGGGACCACGACCTCACACCCGGCTCTCCGGAGCAGTTGAATACTGGCCTGGTGGACCTCGGGAAAGAGGATGGGCATCACGCACCCCGACAGAAACCCGACGCGAGCCCGTCTCGGCCCCTTCGCCGCATAGAACGCTTTCAAACGGTACGGCGACGGTACGGCGGGCAACTTCTTTTCCATCTCTACCAGTTTCGGAGCGCAGCGGGCGAGGACGCGGCTGGACCGCACCCAGCGCTGGAGCGTCACTTGGTAGAGACGCGCCAGACGGGCGCCGTGACGGAGCAACCCGGGAGAGGGCAGGATCCGGCGAAAGGCGAGACGCTCGATCCACGAAGGAGGACGGCTCTCGTAGATCCGGGCCCGGGTCTGGTTCAGCATCAGCTCGTAGCGGACACCCGAGGGACAGGCGGTTTCACAGGCCCGGCATCCCAGACAGCGGTCCAGGTGCGTCATGACGGTGTCGTCGAGCGGCAGGCGACCCTCCCGGACCAGGTCCATCAGGTAGATGCGGCCGCGGGGTGAGTCGTTCTCGTCGCCCAAGACCTGGTAGGTCGGGCATTTGGGAAGGCAGAAACCGCAGTGGACGCAATCCAGGTTGACCTCGAAGGGGTCCTTGACGGTCACCTTGCCCGGCATATCTCTCCCCGTCGCGACTCCAACCTCGAGAGTAGTCCGTCCACGTCGGCTCCGACCCGGCAGAGGGATCGATACTGGGGCCGAACGAAACCCTCCTGGACAGCCCGGTCGAACATCTCCACCAGGGGATCGAAGTATCCCTCGGCATTGAGAAGACCCACCGGCTTGCGGTGAATGCCGAGCTGCGCCCAGGTGATCATTTCCAGCAGTTCCTCGAAGGTCCCGAATCCTCCCGGAAGAGCGATGAACGCGTCGGCAAGTTCCGCCATCAGGGCCTTCCGTTCGTGCATCGTGGCGACGACGTGCATTCGGGTCAGTCCCGGGTGAGCCACCTCGCGGGTGGCCATGGAACGGGGGATCACACCGATGGCCTCCCCCCCGGCCTCCAGGACCGAATCGGCCACCACACCCATCAGCCCGGTCGCTCCACCGCCGTAGACCAGATCGTGACCCCGGCCGGCCAGGCGGCGCCCCAACCGTCCGGCCACTGCGACGTAGAGAGGCCGGTTTCCCGTCTTGGAGCCGCAGAAGACGCAGACCCGGCTCACAGGGGGGGCCTCCCTTCCGGGACAGCCAGAAATTCCGCGGTGACGGCGTCCGAGAGCAGCAGGCCCCGCCGGGTCAAGCTCACACGGTCGTCCCGCCGGGAGATCAATCCGTTTTCGGACAGGAATCGCATCGGTTCCTGGTAGAGCCAGCTGACATCTTGGCCGTAGCGCGCGGACAGTTTTGAAAGGGAGACGCCCTCCCGTCGCTCCAGACCCAGGAGCATGTCCTCGCCCAGAGCGCGAAGCCCGGAAAGATGCTCCTCCGAGGCTCGAGGCACATCCCCTGCCCACACTCCCTGGATATAGGACTCCAGGCGGGAGGTATTGGTCCACCGGGTCCCATGGATGAAGGAGGCAGCGCTCACACCCAGACCCAGATAGGCCCTGCCTTTCCAGTAGATTTCCCCCTGCCGCCATTCCCTGCCGGGCCGGGCGAAACTGGAGACGTGGTAGTGAAGGTAACCCGCCTCCGCGGTGCGATCCAGCGCGGATTCATAGATCCGAGCGACCGTCTCCTGATCCGGCTCCGGAAGCCGACCGTCATCTCCGGAATGGGCCAATCCGGTGCCCTCCTCGACGACGAGATTGTAGAGGGAAAGGTGCTCCGGAGCCAGGGCGAGCGCCTGCCCCAGATCCCCCATCCATTCTCCGTGCGTCTGACCTGGGAGACCGTAGAGGAGGTCCAGATTGAGGTTGTCGAAACCGGCGGTCCGGGCCCACTTGCAGCTCCGCCGGAGGTCCCGGACCTGGTAGCGGTGTCCCAGCAAGCGGAGATGACGATCCCGGAAGGATTGGGCGCTCAGACTCAGGCGATTGATGCCTTGTCGCCTCAGCGTCCTCAGGGAGTCCAAGGTGACGGTGTCGGGGGTACACTCCAGACTCCACTCGGCATCGTCGGCCACCGGGAAGACTCCTCGCACTGCCTCCACCAGGGAGGCAACGTCGACGGGGTCGAGTTCCGAAGGGATTCCTCCTCCGAACGACACGGCCGGAACCGGATACCCGGCCCAGGGGCTGGTCCGGATCTCTTCCTTGAGGGCCTCGAGGTAACGGCGGCGCATCGCCTCCGGATGGGGTCCCGAGTTGAAATCGCAATAGGGACACTTGGGCCGGCAAAAGGGAATGTGAAGATAAATTCCCAGCCCCTGAGCCGGACCGCCCCGTTCAGGCATCTATTCGTTTCCCACCCGCAGCACGCTCAGAAACGCTTCCTGGGGAATATCGACCCTGCCGATGGACTTCATCCTCCGTTTGCCCCCCTTCTGGATCTCCAACAGTTTCCGCTTCCGGGTCACGTCTCCTCCGTAACACTTGGCCAGGACATTCTTCCGCAAGGCGCGAATGTTCTCGGCGGCAATGACCCGGGACCCCAGCGCCGCCTGGATCCGGATCTCGAAGAGCTGCTGGGGGAGTACGTCCTTGAGCCGGCCGACCAGCGCTTTCCCGCGAGCGTAGGCGCGTTTCCGGTGAGTGATGAAGCTCAGGGCGTCGACCCCCTGGCCGTTGATCCGGATGTCCAGCTTGGACAAGTCCCCGACCCGATATCCCATGGGCTCATAGTCGAACGAGGCATAGCCGCGGGTGCGGCTCTTCAGGGTGTCGAAAAAGTCCATGAGAATCTCGGCCAACGGAAGCTCGAAGCTGAGAACCACACGCGTGGGACCGCTGGAATCCAGGTTCCGGAAGACGCCGCGCCGGTCCTTGCAGAGGTTCATGCAGACGCTCATGGACTTGTTGGGCGTGATGATGGTGGCCAGAACGTAGGGCTCCTCCACGACCTCGATCTCGCCCAGGGAGGGCCAGCGAGTGGGGTTGTCGACCTCCATGACCGAGCCGTCCTTGCAGGTCACCCGGTAGACCACCGACGGACAGGTGGCCACCAGCTCCAGGTTGAACTCCCGCTCCAACCGCTCCTGAATGATCTCGCTGTGGAGCAGACCCAGGAAACCGCAACGGAAACCGAAGCCCAGCGCCGCCGAGCTCTCGGGCTCGAAGGAGAGGGACGCATCATTGAGCTGGAGCCGATTCAGAGACTCGCGGAGCTCGGAATAGCGATTGCTGTTGACCGGATAGAGGCCGCAAAAAACCATGGGCCGGCTCTGGCGGTAACCGGGGAGGGCCTCCAGCGCCGGGTTGGGTGCCGCGGTGATGGTCTCTCCCACCCGGCAGTCTCCGATGGACTTGATGCCGGCGTGGACGAAACCGACCTGACCGGCCTCGAGGATCCCGGTCTCCTTCCGTTCCGGAGCGAAAACGCCGACGCCCGCCACCTCCGCCTCCCTGCCCGAGGCCATCATGCGAATCCGCATTCCTTGCTTCAGCACGCCGTTGACGACCCGCACGTAGGCGATGATTCCCAGGTAGGTATCGAAATGGCTGTCGAAGATGAGCGCCTGCAGGGGCGCCGCCGGGTTTCCCGGAGGTGGCGGTATATTGTGAACCACACCCTCCAGGACTTCGTCGATGCCCAGCCCTTCTTTGGCGCTGGCCAGCACACACTCGAACACGTCCACAGCCAGGGTCTCGTCCATCTCCTCCATGACCCGATCCGGATCCGCCGCGGGCAGGTCGATCTTGTTGATGACCGGCAGGATGGCCAAATCGTGATTCATGGCCAGGCTCACGTTGGCCAGGGTCTGAGCCTCGACCCCCTGCGCGGCGTCGACCACCAGGATGGCTCCCTCGCAGGCGGCCAGACTGCGCGACACCTCGTAGGAGAAGTCCACGTGGCCTGGAGTGTCGATGAGATTCAATTCGTAGTCGAGACCGTCTGCGGCCCGGTAATCCAGTCGTACGGCCGCCATCTTGATGGTGATCCCCCGCTCCCGCTCCAGGTCCATCCGGTCCAGGACCTGTTCTCTCATCTGCCGGGCATCCACCGTGTGGGTCGCCTCCAGCAGCCGATCGGCCAGGGTCGACTTCCCGTGGTCGATGTGGGCGATGATGCAGAAGTTCCGGATCCGAGCCTGGGCCATAGGGGTGCTCTTCATTTCTCGCCGGGAGCGAACCGAGGGCCGGATTGCCCGGAGTTCGGTGTCACGAGTGGCTATTGTAACAGCCCCCGTCTCATATCCCTCCCGGACCGGGAAACAGACGGATCCCAGACTGATCGGTTCAGGACGCGCGGCACCTCGAAATGGGGGCGCTCGATGCGGGGAGCCAGGCTCAGAACGTCTTGCAGAGCACTCCACCGTCCACGACCAGGACGGTTCCGGTAATGTAGCTTCCCGCCTCGCTGGCCATCAACAGAGCCGGCCCCACCAGCTCCTTGGGTTCGGCCCAGCGGCCCAGAGCGGTACGATCCGAAAAGACCTGCTTCTCCGCCGGACTGAGCAGGCTTCCCGGCATGTCGGTGAGGAAGGGCCCCGGTGCCAGGCAGTTGACGGTCACGTTGTAGGCCCCCAGGTCCAGGGCGCTGGCGCGGCAGAGTCCGAGCAAGGCCGCCTTGGTGGTCGAATAGGAGTTGCGTTTCTCCTTGGAACCCAAGCCCATGATGGAGGAGATGTGGATGATCCGCCCCCACCGCCTACCCTTCATCTGGGGGGCCAGCGCCCGGGTGAGCGCCATGCAGGAGGTGAGATTCAGCTCCAGAGTCCGGTCCCAGATCTCGTCGCTGATCTCGTCGATGGCCTCGGGTGTGTTGCAGCCGGCGTTGTTGACCAGGATGTCCACCCTTCCCATGACTTCGAGCGCGGTCTCCGCCAGCGAGCGAACCTGTGCTCTCGAGGTCATGTCGGCCACATGGTAGTGAATGGTCGCATCCGGGACACCGCCGGCTGTCGCTTGGAGACCCTCTTCCCCGCGGCTGCTGATCATTACCTCGGCCCCCGCCCGCGCAAATCCGTGGGCCATGGCTCGACCCAGCCCCTGGCTGCCGCCGGTGATCAACGCGGTCCGACCGCTCAGATCGAAGATGGTTCCCTTCATTTGATCGCTCCCTTCAGTTGCAGGACGGAACCCGCGCGCCGGTGGTATCAGAGCGTCCGGGGAAAGTCAAAGCGCCGGGACGGCAATTCGCCCCCGGATCGCGCTTCGTTCACGGCACAGTTCCACCTTCCCGTGTGCGAACACCTTACTCCGGTTCTGACGGTGCCGGCCCCTCTTCATCGGGGGCAGGCGGTGACACCAGGACGTACACGACGGCTTCGTTGAACTTCCGAGCCAGGGCCAACGGAGTCATTCCGCCTTCGCCTTTGGCATTGAGCGTGGCCCCGGCGAGCAACAACACTTCCGTAACTTCGGGATTCGAGTTGTTCCGGGCCGCATAGTGCAGTGGAGTGTTTCCCCGGCGGCTCTTGGCATCGGGGTCCGCCCCGGCCAGCAACAAACTTTTCGCCACTTCCGCGTTCGCATTGTTCCAGGCCGCATAGTGCAGCGGAGCATCGCCTCTCCGATTCCTGACCTCCAGGTTGACGTCAGCCGCCACCAATGCCTCCACCACTTCCGGATTCTGGTTCTGGGCTGCCGCGTAATGCAACGGGGTATTGCCGTCCCGGTTCTTGACCTGGGGAACGGCCCCGGCCGCCAGCAACGCATTCAACACCTCCGGGTTCGGATTGTTCCCGGCCGCGCGGTGAAGCGACGTCTCGGCTTGCCAGTTCCGGTTGTTCGGATCCGCGCCGTTTGCGGTCAACGCTTTCACGACGCCGGAACTCTCGTTCATTTCCGCCGCGTAGTCCAGCAGGCCGTTGCCGCGCGAGTCTCTGAGGTTGGAATTGATGCCCAACGCCAGGAACACCTTGATCACCTCGGGATTCCGGCTGAACATGGCCGCGCTGAGAATCGGCGTATAACCCGACCCATTCCTGACATTGACCTTCGCGCCGGCCCGGATCAGGACCTTGACCACCTCCGGATTCCGATTGTCACCCGCGGCATGGTGCAGCGGAGTGTCACCGGCCTTGTTCCTGGCATTGATTTTGGCGCCGCGCTTCAGCAACAGGCCCACGACCAACGGATCCTGATTGTAACGGGCCGCATAGTGCAGGGGCGTGTCGGAGACATCGTCCCGTTTGTTGACGTCAGCCCCGGCGGATAACAGCGCCTGCACCAACTCGCGGCTTCCATTGTCGCCGATGGCCCAGTGCAGCGCCGTGGTCCCGTAGTCGTCTTTGACGTTGAGCTTGACTCGGGATGTCAGTAGAACTTTGAGTGTCGTGAACTTGTCGGGGTGACTGACGGCCAGGTGCAAGGGCGTCACTCCCTCGTCATCCTTGGCGTTTCGATTGGCTTTGGCGGCGACCAGGGCACGGATCACCTCGGGATTCTCGTTGCTGCTGACCGCCAGGTGCAAGGGTGTGGCGCCGTCCTCATCCTTGGCATTGACCTTGGCGCCGGCAATGATCAACGCCTGGATCACCTGGGGATTGGGATTGTTCCAGGCGGCGTTGTGCAGGGGCGTATAGCCATTGCGGTCCTTCGCGTTCACCTTGGAGCCGCCGGCGATGAGGGCTCGGACCACGCGGGGGTTCCCGTTGCTCCAGGCCGCATAGTGCAACGGCGTCTCGCCACTTTCGTCCTGGGCCTTCGGGTCGGCCCCCGCGGCGACCAGGATGCGGATCAGTCCAGGATCGGTGCCGGTTCTGGCTTCGACCCACAGACGCTTGGCCGCCACCCTCGCCATGAGCGCCAACGCCTGCTTGCGGGATCGGCCGGTGACGCCCGTGGCCAGGTAACGCTGCAGCGCCTCCATGGCTTCCGCCGACGCGCTGCACAGGTTCAGGATCTGTCCGTACCTGAGATAAAACCCGGTGGGCAACTCGATCCCATGCTGCCGGTGAAGGGCCAGCGCCTGGCTCATGGCCTCTCTGGCGGCCTGATGATCACCTTGGCCCAGGTGCTTGTCCGCTTCCGCCAGGGACTGGTCGGCAAGCACCTGGGGCGATTCCTGGGCAAACGGCACTTCTGCAAACGCCGGCATCAGGATCGACGCCAACATCATCAGCGCACGAAGTTTCGGGTTCATACTTCCGGTTTGAGTCCAGCCCCGGACTTCTGCTCGGGCCGGCACTGGGACACGCCTCCCGCCGACACCTTTTTGACGACCAGTTTAGCAGTCCCGTTCAAGAATTTGGAAAGAGGAAAGAGAAAAGAGTGAAGAAAGCCGAGTAGTTTAAGCGTAGCGGGGCTTGGATTCACGTAGAATCGGATCACCGGTTGGCGGCCGGTCTCACGTTACTGGCGGGTAACAGTCCGTGGTGAAAGTCCCGCGAGCACCGAGACCGTTCCTGCGCCCGCCGGACAAGGCGCGATTCGGGAGCATACCGGGAGTATGTGAGCCGATAGCAACGCAGTCCGCCGGGATGCAGGGACGGTCGGATGCCGTGGCGACTTTTGCCACGGGCGGGTAAGGAAGGCGAAACCATTGATCCGAGAGTCGAGGAACAGAGTCCGCAAGACGCTGGTGGTTCACAGCCGCTACGGATGGCGGAGTCATCGGACACAAGCGGCTTTGGACGGCGACCAGGGTCTGGGCCTCCTGACCATGGAGCAGCTTGCGGCCCGTTTGGCCGGAGGCTTCCTGCGACCCATCGACCCGGATGCCCTGAAGATCGCGGTTGCGTCAGCCGTCTCCGAACCGCTGGGCGAGCTGGACGGCATCAAGACGCTGCCTGGTTTTCAACGGGCGGCAGCGGCGAGTCTGTCCAAAGCGTGGAGTGCGGGTCTCATGCTGCAAGAGGAAGCCGCCAACGCGGCCAGCGAGCCGGCGGGAGTTCGACTCCATTCGCTGGCTATCCTCGAGCGGGAAGTGCTCTCCCGTCTACGAAACAATCAGCTCCGCCCGCGAGACCTGGCGGAGGCTGCGGCACAGCGTGCAGCTCATGCCCCCGTGATCTTCGGCCGGGTCGAGATTCACGGCCGCACCGAAATGTCTCCGGTCTGGCGGCCTCTTCTGTCCCTCATCAGCCGGGAAACGGAAGTGGTTTGGGTAGCCGGAGCGAGGGAGACGCCAGATTGGCTCCGCAAATTCGGCATCGGCGTGGAGAAAGCTCCCAAGGCAACCCCCACGATCCGGGCTCTCTCCTGCGCCAGTCCACGTCACGAGGTGTTGGAAGCTCTGCGTTGGGCCCGGTGGCATCTCGCCCGAGGCGCGTTGCCCCAGCAGATTGCCATCACCGCGGCCTCTCCGCAAAACTGGGACGATCACATGCTTGCCTTGGGGGAAGCGGCCAATCTGCCGCTTCATTTCATTCATGGCCGGGCTGCGCTGTCGACGGCTGACGGGCAACTTGCCGCGGCCCTCGCCGAGGTCCTGCTGCGCGGATTCTCGCGCACTCGCGTCGTCCGTTTGGCGGCACTCCTCCGCTCCCGAAACAAACGCTTTGAAGCGCTTCCGGGAAATTGGTGGCGGTCATTGCCGGAGGAAGCCCCGTTGCTGGATGCCACCGGTTGGCGTCGGGCAATTGACAAAATGAGCCAATCGGAGTCCCCGGTCGGCGACTGCCGGCCGCTTCTGCAGGAGATCATCGGGACTCTGGCGCAGGGACTGCAAGAAGCAGCAACCGTCGGCGAAGGGCTGCTGGAGGGAAGGGCGTTCCAATTGTGGCGCAAGGCGCTGATGGAAGGGCCGCCGGCGGCGCTCGACATCACCCTGACCGGGCTGCGAGTCGATGACCACGTCGAGCCGGGCGCCGCCATGGTCTGGGGTCCCGCTCCGTCCATCGCCGCCGTTCCACGACCCTTATGCTGGCTCCTCGGCCTGACCTCGCGTTCCTGGCCACGGCGCCCTGCGGAAGATCCTCTGTTGCCGAATCACATCATCGCAGCAGAGAGTCTCGACCCCCTGCCCGTTCACGAAGCAGATCGGCGCGACTTCGAAACCATCTTGCATTCGACGCGGTCGGAAATCGTCTGCTCCCGGGCCCGACGGGACAGCGAAGGACGGCTCAACGGAATCTCCCCGCTCTATCCCCATGAACTTGGCGAGACCTATCTGGCGCAGAGCCGGGAGCCGGAGCATGCCGCCACCGAAAGCGACCGATTGATGGCACGGCCCCAAGAGTTCAGCCGGCGTCGTCGCGCTCAGTCGGCGCTTCAGACCTGGATCGATTGGCATCGGTCCGAACTGACCGGGCATGACGGCCTGATCAGAAAGAATCATCCGCTACTCGTCCGTGCCCTAAACCGCCGGCAATCCGCCACTTCTCTGGCCAAGCTGCTGCGAGACCCGTTGGGATATCTCTGGACCTATGGGTTCGGATGGAAAGCTCCCGAGGAAACGGACGAGCCGCTCATCCTCGACGCGCTCGCCTTCGGCACCCTCTTGCACGAGATCCTCCAGGAAACGGTAACCCGGCTGGAGAAGCCTGGAGCTCCTGGTTTTGTAGCCGCTTCAGCCGACGAAATCGAAGAGTTCGTACTCCTGTCCGCGAGCGGGGTAAGAGCCCGGTGGGATGAATCGCGCCCGGTGCCGCCTCCTGCTATCTGGGCACGGGAACTGGAGGAAGTGGTGGGATTGGCCCAGCAGGCATTGACGCTGGATGAGGCCCCCTTGCCGGAGCAGCACAGTTGGGCGGAAGTCCCCTTTGGAGGGGGCCCCTGGATGGAGGCTCTGAGCGACGAGTTCCGCGCCCGTTTGCCGTGGGACCCCCGCACCCAAGTCGAAATCCCGGGCACCACGATGCGCATCGGTGGATCCATCGACCGTCTCGATCTTGCGGGGAATCTAAGCCGCGCGAGGGTCACCGACTACAAATCAGGCAAGCTGCGCGGTCGCCCGCCGCAGATCAAGGGTGGAGCGGAACTCCAGCGGTGCCTCTACGCGTTTGCCGTGAAGAAACTGATCGCGGGACATCCCCGGGTGGACACGCGTCTCCTTTTCCCACGCACGGGGAATCCCCCGTATCCCTTGGATGACCCCGACGCCACCCTCGAGAAGTTGGCGAAATATCTGGTCACGGCGTCAGCCTCGTTCGCGGCGGGAAAGGCCCTCCCCGGCCCCGCCGTCCGTGAGAACTGGTACGGCTTGGACTTCGCACTGCCGGGAGGGGCCAAGGAGAGTTACGTCGCCGGCAAGCTCCTGTTGGTTGAACTCACATTGTCCGACCTCGCACCACTGTGGAAAGAACCTTGAACCGCCTCGGAACGGACGGCCGGTAAGGGAGTCGAATAAAGGTCTATTTCAATGTCCAGCGTCAGACCGGTGACTCCCCTCCCCGATTCCGCGGCCCGCGTCGCGGCCCTGACCGACCATGAGCGCACCCTTTTGGTGGAGGCGGGCGCCGGAAGCGGAAAAACAGCTCTCTTGGCCGGGCGCGTCGCCTTGTTGATGGGCGTTGGTGTTCACCCCAGAGAGATCGTCGCCATCACCTTCACGGAAGCAGCGGCGGCCGAGCTCCTGGAGCGAATCGAGACCATGGTGAGAAACCTCATGTCGGGTACGGTTCCCATCGAGCTCGCCGCGGCATTGCCATCAGGGCTCACCGAGGCGCAGAAGGAGAATTTGGAGCGCGAATCGAGGGACTTGGACGAGATCACCTGCACGACCATACACGGATTCTGTCAACAACTGATCCGGCCCTACCCGGTGGAAACCGGACTGGATCCAGGCGCGGCCATCATCGATCCGGCGGCGGCCGAACTCGCCTACCAGGATCTGCTGGAGGCTTGGCTTTCGGCGCGGTTCGGACGGGATCGGGGTGCCGAGGGGTTGGGCCGAATTCCTCCCATCCGGGACACCGGAAAAAGCCGGGACTTCCTGGCCACGCTCGTGCTGGCGGCGCCGCGCGAAACGCTGGACCGGGTCAGAAAAACGGCTGAGTTCCTGAAGCAACACCGGACCACACGAGCGGCGAAGCCCGAGATTGAACCGGGGGTCTTCGAACGATTCGTGGAAGCCGCCGACGAGTTTGCCGCCTGGTACCGGAATTGCGGTGTGACGGAGCCCGGCGCCGCCGAGACGATCAAGGATATCCTGCGGGTCGCCGATGTCGTGCGAGAGGCGGCCACCCAACCTGCCACCCTGCAAACCTCGAAGGACCTCCTGTTCCACCAACCGCCGTCGGCCTGCAAACGGGGCGCGGTCCAGTTCAAACAGTGGCGCCGCAAGACCGCGTGGAGGAAAGCGGCCGCGGCCGCCGGCGGTAGCGCCGCCCGGGGGGAGCAGCTCAATGCGGCGGGAAAGGCTCATTACGACGCCTGCTCCGACACCTACTCCGAATTTCGGTCCCAGCTCGGCGCATTGGCATTTGTCCAGTTCGTGGCGGAGTTCGAACCGTTTCGGGACCTGTACCGGAACTACAAGCGCGATGCCGCTCTTCTGGACTTCGACGACCTGCTCTATCGGGCTCGGGACCTCCTGAGAGACCACGAGCCGGTTCGCGAAGCTTTATCTCGCCGCTATCCCCGCATCCTGGTCGACGAGTTCCAGGATACGGACCCCCTCCAGTCCGAGATCATCTGGCGCCTCGCCGGTGAAGGCGATCCGGCGTCACCTTGGCACGAGAGAGTCATTCGTCCCGGCGCACTGTTCGTGGTGGGTGATCCGAAACAGGCGATCTATCGATTTCGCGGCGCGGACGTCAATACCTACCTGCTGGCCAAGAAGGCATTGGAGCAGTTCGATCCGTCCTCGATCCTGGACATTACGGCCAACTTCCGGACCCGCGAACCGATCCTGGAGTACGTCAACACGCACTTCGTGACCATGCTTGACGAAAACCGGGGCCAACCCGGCTTCACGCCACTCGACGCGACGCGCTGCGGCGGCGATGGACCCTGTGTCGCGGCCTTTGACATCGAGTTGGAGGACGAGGACAAGTCTGCCAGAGGGAAACCCCTGGTCCATCGAGTTCGCCTGAGGGAGGCCAAAGTTCTGGCCTCTCTCGTCGGCGGTCTGATCGGGACCTACCCGGTTTGGGACGCGCAGGAGAAAAAACTGAGATCGGCCCGGGCAGGAGACATAGCCCTGCTCGCCCCCACCGGGACCAGCCTATGGATCTATGAACAGGCCATGGAGGAACTGGAGATCTCCATCGCCACTCAGGCCGGCAAGGGCTTCTTTCGCCGGCAGGAAGTGCAGGATCTGATCGCCATCGCTCGGATCATTGCCGATTCCCGCGACACCTTGGCACTGGGCGCTCTGATCCGGGGACCGCTGGTGGGTCTCACGGAAGAAGAGATCGCCGACGAGATCGAGGCGCTCCACATTCAAGCTGAGACCGATGCTTCCACCAAGGGTGAGAGCAGGAGCCGCAGCGGCCGGCTTCGCCTCTGGACCGACCTGAAATCCATCGGAAACGCCCCGCTCCGTAGAACTCTCGAGGTGTTGCAGAACCTGGCGCGCAAGTCGGGACGGTTGACTCCCTACCAATTGCTGGTGGAGGCGGTGGAAGAGTTGCGCGTGAATTCGATTCTGAAGGCCCGGCATTCCCGGGGAGCCGAGCGGGCTCTCGCCAACGTGGAGCTGGTCCTGGAAATGGCACGCGCCTATGACGGCCGGGGGATCGGCGATTTCGCCCGCGCCGTTTGGCAGCGGTGGAACGACGGGGACATGCAGGCGGAAGGCCGGCCGGACGCTGCGGCCGACTCCGTCTCCATCATCACCATGCATTCCGCCAAGGGGCTGGAATGGCCCATCGTGATTCCCATCAACTCCACCACCCGGCCACGTTCCGTATCGGGAATCCTCTACGGACGTCAGGACGACACGATCCACATCAAGACCGCATACCTTTCAAGCCTGGGATACGAGGAAGTGCGCAAAGAGGAGCAACGGGAACTGCTGGCCGAACGGATCCGTCTCTGGTACGTGGCTCTGACCCGGGCCCGCGATCTGTTGCTGCTCCCCAGGCAGAACGAAAGGATTCCAGGAGATTGGCTCAGCTTGATCGATATCGATATCGATTCCCTACCCTCTCATTTCTCAATGGGACCATTCGGAGGAATACCTGGAACAAGCACCCCCGCAAGCGCCAACCGTCAGGACATCGCCACCTGGAGACGGGAAGCGGCCACGATTCGTGACCACACCCGGCGGATCTCGTGGGATCAGCCCTCCCTTCACGAGGGTCCCGAGGAGCTGGACGAAGAGGAAGAGACCGTTTTTGCCGGAGCCGACGCCATACTGGACGCCGTTCCTGAGAAGGTCCAAGAGCTGCCGGTCCAGGGCGGACGCCTCCGCGGTCGTATCCTGCACACACTGATGGAGGAGATTCTCACCGGAGAAATCGCGGACGACGAAGCGACTTTGCAGGCCAGGGCCAGTCAGCTGATTGCTCAACGGGAACTGACGGATGCGGAAGACGCATCGACGGGACCATCCAGCGTCGAAATGGCAGCTTCGGTGGTACGAACTCTGAAACTCCCGATGGTCGCCGCCCTCCGGCCGCGTCTGGTTCCCGAGTTCCCGGTCTACGCCAGTACCGTCGAGGGTTCGTCGGTGTCTCTCACCGCGGGGATTGCCGACGCCGTCACCATCGATGGGAAAGGGCGGATCGAGCTGGTGGTGGACTGGAAGAGCGACGTCAAGCCCACCAGAAAGGAGATCGCCAAGTATCACCAACAGGTTCGCGACTATCTCCGAGCGACGGCCGCCCGGACCGGACTGATCGTCTTCATGAGTACGGGCCGTGTCGACAGAATCGTGAAGGGCGGATGACGGGCCGCAAGTGAATCTCCGCAGGCCGGCGGACACCGGATGACTCCGGTGGCATCCTCTTCGGCATCCTGGGACAATCCAGGCCATGTCCGGCCGAGCCTGGCTCTACGCCTTTTCCGCCGTACTCCTCTGGTCCACCGTCGCCACCGTCTTCAAGCTGACCCTGAGGCACGTGGACTTCATCCACCTGCTCCTGATCTCCTCCTGGACGGCCTTTCTGGCCCTGCTTCTCGTCATGATCGCCCAGGGAAAGGTCTCCCTCCTGCGTCGGCTGACCGTCCGTGAACTACTCTGTTCCGCTGGCCTCGGGGCGCTGAATCCGTACGTCTACTACTTGATTCTGTTCAAGGCCTACTCCCTGATCCCGGCCCAGGAGGCCCTGGCCCTGAACTACACTTGGCCCGTTGTCCTGGTCCTCCTCTCGGTGCCTCTGCTGGGACAACGAATCGGGCCCGGAAGCGTGGTCGCTATCCTGGTCAGCTTCTCCGGGGTGGTCCTGATCGCCACGCGGGGGGACCTGGAAACCCTGGGCGTCTCACATCCTTTTGGCGCCTCCCTGGCCTTGGGCTCCTCTCTGGTCTGGGCCCTGTTCTGGATCTGCAATCTGCGAGACCGGCGCGACCCGGTCCTGAAGCTGTTCCTGAGTTTCGGGTTCGGCTCCCTTTTCATCCTGGCCACCGTCCTGCTGGGTGAGGGGATCCGGATCCCAAATTGGCCGGGATTCTTGGGCGGCATCTATTCCGGACTGTTCGAAATGGGGTTGACCTTTCTGCTCTGGCTCAAGGCCCTGGAACTGGCCAGGACCACCGCCCGGGTCAGCAACCTGGTCTTCCTCTCCCCCTTCCTCTCCCTGGTCTTGATCCGGGTGCTGGTGGGAGAGGCGATCCTGCCCTCTACCTTGGCCGGCCTGGTCCTGATCGTGTGCGGAATCCTGCTCCAGCAGCGTCTGCGCCGATCCTGAACCGTCCATGGCGACTTTCGCCGCGGACTGCTAACCTGACCCCACTCGACAGCGACGGAGAACGCCATGCGAAGTTATCGGATCACCGCCTACCCGGGCGATGGAATCGGCCAGGAGGTCACGGCAGAGACGCTGCGCGTACTGAACGCGGCGCAAGACGGTTGCGGCGACTTTCGCCTGGAGGTGACCCGGGTTCCCTGGGGTTCGGACTACTACCACCGGCACGGCACCGTGGTGCCGGACGACTACCTGGAACATTTGGCCCCCAGCGACGCCATATTCCTGGGAGCCATCGGGGACCCGGCCCGGATTCCCGACCACGTGACGCTGGCCCCGCTGATCCGCATCCGTCAGAGCTTCGACCAGTATGCGTGCGTCAGGCCCGCCCGGCTCTTTCCCGGGGTTCGGACGCCTCTGGCCGGAAAAGGGCCCCAGGACATCGACCTGGTGGTGATTCGGGAGAACTCGGAGGGTGAATACGTCAACAACGGAGGCCGGTTCCGCGTCGGCACCCCTGACGAGTTCGCGGTCCAGACCGCCCTGCACACGCGCAAAGGGGTCGAGCGGATTCTCCGTTTCGGTTTCCGGATGGCCGGCACCCGGCGAGGCCACCTGACCATGATCACCAAGTCCAACGCCCAGCGCTACGGCTTCGTGCTCTGGGACGAGGTCTTGGAACAACTCAAGTCCGAGTATTCGGACATCGAAGTGGCCAAATACCACATCGACGCGGCGGTCATGAACCTGGTCCGGTGGCCCGAACGGTTCGACGTGGTGGTGGCGTCCAACCTGTTCGGCGACATTTTGACCGACCTCTCAGGAATCCTGGCAGGAGGACTGGGCCAAGCGCCATCCTCCAATATCAACCCGGAACGGCGCTTCCCTTCCATGTTCGAGCCGGTCCACGGCTCGGCGCCCGACATCGCCGGTCAAGGCATCGCCAACCCCACGGCAGCCATCCTGAGCGGGGCCAACATGCTCCGTTGGCTGGGGGAGGAACGAGCCGCCGTCGCCGTCGAACAAGCCGTGGAAGCGACCTTTGCCCAAGGCCACGGCACCCCCGATCTGGGTGGTGACCATACGAGTCGGTCGTTCACTGATCGGATTCTGGAGAACCTGCGGGTCTGACTGGCAGCGGTATAGGTCGCGGCTGAGTTCGGCCTCCGCTTCCCGCCCGCTATCGCCTGCTACGGGTCAACACGTCGATAGCATCCACGAGACGAAGGATCTCTTCCCGGGTGTTGAAGGCGGCGACGGACACCCGCAGCGCCGGCCGCTCGGGCTGGTACTTGACCACGATCCCCTGCTCCAGCAGGTTTTCGATGAGTTTCCGCAATTCGGCCTCACCCAGTTCCTTCAATTCCAGCGCCACGAGACCGGAGGCGAGCCCCGGCTTGGTGGGAGTGACGATCCGGATCCCGGGCCGAGCCTCCAGTTCATGGAAAAGCAGCTGGACCAGTTCCTGGACGTACCGCTCGATCCGGTCGGGACCCAACGCCTCGATGATCTCCAGCGCTCGGCCCAGACCGATCCGGAGGGCGTAGTTGTGGGTTCCCAGCTCGGAGCGCGAAGAGGCTGTCACCGGCGGAGGAGGGTTACCCGGCTTCAACCAGGTACTGGCGTCGGGAATGAAATCGGGGCGAAACTGGCTGAGCCGATCGGGGGATACCCATAGAAACCCGACTCCCAGGGGTCCCAACAGCCATTTGTGACCCGAGGCGATGTAGTAGTCGCAATCCAGGGCCGGAATCTCCACCGGGTACTGACCCACCGCCTGGGCCCCGTCCAACATCAGGGGAACCCCCCTCGCACGGGCCAGACCCGCCGCTTGACGGGCGGGCAACCTCCGGCCGTCGAGAGTGGAGACCTGGCTGAGACAGACCAGCCGTGCCCGACCCTTCAGCCCCGTCTCCAGGCCGCTGAGAAGAGCATCGTCCCCTGCTTCCGCCGGGAAGGTGCGGATCACCACCTCCCGGTGCTGCTCCAGCGCCCGGCAGGCGTCCTGGGTGCTGACGTGCTCGGCCGAGGAGACCAGGATCTCGTCTCCGGGCCGCCAGTCCAAGCTCCGCAGGACCCGCTGCATGGCCTGGCTGGTGTTGGAAGTCCAGGCCAGTTGCTCCCGCTGGACTCCGAGAAAGTCGGCCAGTTGACGCCGGACCCGATGCTCCTGATCCAGCAGAACACCCGTCACACCCGGAGAAGCCGACCCGTAACGGCTTTGATAGGCCATCCTCTCGGCGACGACCCTCAGCACCGAATCGGGAGTCGGTCCGTAGGAGCCGGTCTGGAAATAGGCCAGCCGCCGGGTCAGGGGCAGATCTTCGCGGAGTTGGCGGAGGCTCTTAGTAGCTCTGGTCACGCGTTTTCCACCCCAGTGTCGCCGCCGCGAGCCAAGGCGCCGACCGCGCTCCACAGATTCAGACGCTCGATGCTGTCGGCCCGATAGACACCCACCTCGTCGGCCCCGGCCGCCAAGGCGGCATCAGCACCCTGCCGGAGCAGATCCGGAGTCACCAGCTTGGGGGGGCCCCAGCAGACCAGTTGGGCCACCAGGGGGACCCGGCCGGCGACGGCCCGGGCAGCCGCGCGCGTGTCCTCGAAGATGTGAGCCAGGTTCCCGGTGAGATGACGGAGGTGAATCTCGTCCACCAGACCCTCCCTGACCCACGCTGGCCAGTCTTGAAGACGCTTCCAGGCCGTTTCCGGATTGGATGCCACCGCCACCGTCAGGGACACCTTCCGCTCCGGGGCGCCCAGATTCTGCCTCAGCTCCCGCACGAAGCGGGTGACGTACCCGGCCCGGAACAGGGTCCAGTCCCGATCATGGTTGGGAATGGCCATGGGGTCCCGGCCCATCTCCCGGCGGTAGTCCTCGACGATGGCCTTCTCGTAGCCGTAGACCATCACCCCGTGCTCGTCCACCTGCTCCGGAACCGACTCGATCTGGAACTCCAGTTGGACGCCGTCGATGTCGTAATCCCGGGCCATTTCCAGGAACGGCTGCTGCTCGTGCAGGCGAGCCTCGCGCGTCCCGTAGCTGAGGACCACCGATCCCGAAACGTCGAAGCAGGTCTTTCCGTCCTGGCGCCGCATCCAGAGCTCGGGGTGGTCGTTGGCGAACCGGGTCAGGCGCCACTCGGGCAGCCGGGTGCCGCTCTGGTAGTCGATGCCGGTCATTCCCGTGTAGCCGACGGCGTTGTAGGCATGAACCTCGATCCCTCTCTTATGAGCTTCCTCCACCAGGAACGAGAGAGGGTCCCAGCCGTGAACGGAGTAGAAGCCAGGCAGCACGGCCAGGATGTCCGCCGGATCGTGTCCTCCCCGGCCGTGGTCAAAACGAAGGCACATCTCCCGGCCTGGGATATAGCCGGGGATGAAACGGTTCACACCGGCTTCGGCACATTGATCCAGAAAATCGCAGACCATCTCCCGGTTTCCCTCGGTGGGAAACACGCCGTTGCATCCTCCGATCCCACCCCAGATGGTCAACCGTCTCGACAAGGGCACCTCCTTCAACCATCGGCGTATGCCAACCAGGAGACACAAAATTTACGCGAAGCCGAACCACGACTCCAGAGGAAAGATTTCAGGACCAGACCTGTACACTTACAATAGTCTTCTGAAATTGCACCTTTCGGGATCGGCGTTCTTGACAGAGGACCGAAGAATGTAGAGGGCTCGCCGGGTCTCGTGCCCGGCCACGCTTGAGCATGACTGGCAAGAACGGCACACAGCCCGAGGTGATCGACTTTCCTGGCGGTCGCGAGTTGGGCGGAGATCGGTGGAACGCCTTGTACTACGCAATTGCCGCCAATCGAGCCGGGCCGTCGCACCGGGATACGGGAAACATCCCATGAGCTTCGAACGACAACCGACCGAGAAATGGCGGCGGGAAATCCCGGGAGCACGCTGGTTCAAGGCTGACCTGCACCTACACACCATCGACGATCATCTTGGCGAAAGGGCCAAAATGCCGGATGGTCTTTCGGGGGATCCGAGGGATCCTCGCGTACTGTCACTTTATGCCAGGCGCTTTCTCCAAGGGATCGTTGCCAACAGGGTACAGGTGGTTGGACTGACACCACATTCGCCTCGCGCCGGGGACAGTGGCGACACGAGCGCCGTCTGGAAGATCGTGGAGGAATGGAACCACGGACACGACGACGACGGCATTCCTTTCAGAGAGAAGATCTTCTCTCTATTTCCCGGATTCGAACCATCTCTCAACAACGGCCGCGAGGGGCTTCATCTCATTTTCTTGTTCGATCCCGAAATCGGTCGGGATGACTATCTGAAATTGTTCGATGTCGTGATGGGGGGAATTTCGGCTTGGAACGACAGCCGCCTTCAGATGTCGAACAAAGATGCTGCAAGTGTCTTCAAGGAACTGCGGCAGTTTCGTAGTCGAGAGCGCCCATCCTGGAATCACCTTGTCCTAGCTCCACACATCGATGCACCCAAGGGGCTACTGGGAGCACAAAAAGCCCAGGTCCTCCAGATCTTCAGTCATGGGGAACTGGCCGGTCTGGAATTGGGCGACGAGAAGTTGCCGGAAGATACTCTCCGGAATCGCCACTGGCTCGCCGAAGGCATGCAAAGCCATCGTCAAGCATTTTTTCACGGCAGCGATACCTACTCCATTGACAACATCGGGAAGCGGCACACCTGGATGAAGCTGGCGAGCCCCCGCATCGAGGCCTTGCGCCAAGCGTTCATCGCCAGTGACTCTCGGATGCGCATCGGCTTTGTCAGTCAGGCGAACGGCGAGCTGACAGAAATGCCGGATCCACCGGACGTCAGTCTGAACCATCGGCCCTGGCTGAAGTCGGTCATCGTGCGCGGCGGGGCGTCTTTCTTTGGCGGGAGTGAAAACGGACGCCCGAGGGAGACTCGCTTTGATATGAGCCCCGATCTGACCTGCATCATTGGAGGCAGCATGACCGGCAAGAGTACGTTGCTCGACGGACTACGTACTTACGTCGGCGCGCATGGGCCAGACGACCAGACGCTCCGCGAACAGGTCCAAGCGCGAGGCAAGCACCGTTTTCTTTCGGGCTCTCCGGAAATCGTAATCCAGGCGCCGGGAAGCGATCCAACGGCCACACCTCACCACCGGTGGCCAGCGCGCTTCTTTGCTCAGAGCGAACTGCAGCGCCTTGCCGAAACGGGCTCCATCGAAGACCTCCTCGCCAAGCTGGCGCCCACCGAGGTTTCGGAAATCGCCGAACGCAAGGCCACGTTGCGAGGACTCGACACGCAACTCTCCAGTGCGGCAAAAGGCCTGACCAAGCTCGACGGGAAACTCGCCGAAGCGGAGCAGGACCATGATCGCGCACAGCGGGCCAGACAGGAGCTCGACGCCTTCAAAGACGCCGGCGTGAGCAGACTCCATTCCATCGGGCGATGGAGACGAAACTGGGAAGCAGCAGGCCGAGAAGGAGCCCAAGTCGGATCGGCCATCGACAGAGCCCTGGCTTCCGCTCGCTCTCTGGCTGCTCCCGAGATCCGTGACGGCCAGGCAAGCGTATTGACCGAGTCCAACGTCGATCCGGCTCAACTCGACTTCGGCATCCGCCGGTCTCGGACTGTGGAACACTTGCTGTCGGCGCGCGATGAGTTGCAAGCTTGGGCGACCGAGGTCGCGACAATCGTCGAAGCGTTGATCAAACGCGAAACTAAGATCCAGATCGAAGTCGAGCGAGCCTTGGCCCAACTGGGCTTGGAATCGAGCAAGCTCATGGAGTTTCAGAAACTCAATCGACAAGCTTCACTGCTCGCGAACTATGAAGCAAACCTCAAGGAAACGCGGACTCGTGGCCAAACGGCGGAAGACTCCTTCGCCGCGTTGCAACGACAACGAAACGACTTGGTGCAAGAGCAGAAAGAGGCGTTCGATCGCGTGCTGGTTTATGTCACGGAACAATTCGGGAATCGAATTCGCGCGCGGCGGATTGAGAATGGAGATCTTCGATCCCTCGACCAATTCGTCGCCGGATTGGTTCAGAGAGGAGTGACCCGATGGTGGAAAGGACTGAAGCCGGACAACAGGCCTTCCCCAGAGAAGCTGCTCCGCCACCTTGTCGGCAACACCCTGAGCGACGTCGGGATGACCCCTGCCGTGCAACGGACGTTTCGAGAGTCTGTGACCAAATCCAGGCAGCGAGAATTGGCCGCCCTGCGCGCACCGGACGTCTACGTCCTTGAAATGCGCTTGGATGACGGCAGCTACCGGCAACTGGACGAGCTTTCCGGCGGACAGAAGGTCAGCATCCTGCTCTCCTTGCTGCTTGAAACCGCCGACGACCATCCATTGGTGATCGATCAGCCGGAAGACGAGCTCGACAATCGTTTTCTTTGGGAAACCATTCTGCCGGCCCTCAAGAAGCTCAAAGGAGGGCGTCAGATAGTGGTTGCGACTCATAATCCGAACATCGTCGTAAACGGAGACGCGGATATGGTCATTCAACTCGAAGCCACCGCGCAACGCGGATCGATAGCCGAAGCCGGCGCGATCGAGGAACCTGCCGTTCGCGACGCCATCGTTCGAACGGTCGACGGCGGTGACGACGCTTTTCGCTTGAGGCGACGCAAGTACGGATTTTGAGGTACGCGGATATGGAGTGGTCGGACGTGTTGAGGCGCATCGAACGCGGCGAGGACGCGCGAACGGAATTCAAGCTCGGCCTCGGAGACTTCAGCCGTGTCGGCAGGACCCTATGTGCGTTCGCGAATGGAGACGGTGGGCTTGTCTTGGTCGGCGTGATCGATCCCGGGGCGATCGTCGGCGTGAAGGAAGATCCGGAATCAGTCCAGAAACGATTGACGAGCTTTCTTCACACTGGTTGTAAAAAACGGATCACCGCCGAGTGCAATCGACACCAAACGGACAATGGATGGGTGCATTGGATCGAAGTTCGCCGCCATCAACAAGGGTACGATCCATTCAGTTACGACGGTCGCTTCTGGATCCGACGGGGACGGAGCACCGTGGCGCCATCTCCATCGGAGCTGCAGGAACTGCTCAACGCTTTCGGCTTGGTTTTCACGGAGCAACAGATCATCCCGACCGCTACGGTGAATGAGATCGACATGGGTGCCTTTCGTTCGTTCATGCGAGCGCAGGGCATGCGAATGGCGGAGGAGCCACAGCCGGACATCGAAAACGACTTGCGAAACGCCTCGGTGTGCGACTGGTTGGACCGAGTGCTCCGGCCGACACTTTACGGTGTGATGGTTTTTGGAAGAGATCCCCAAGGATATCCGCATACGACGAACCTGTTCATTCATTGTGTCGCATACGCAGGCGCCGACCAGGCGTCCGACGTACTGAGCGCAGGCGAGGGAAAGGGCCGCCTCGACGAACAGGTGAACCGTTCCATGGGATGGTTTCGCAGCCTGGGAAGAAAAGAAGACTACCGGGGACTGTATCGTCAGGATATTCCTCTCGTTCCGGAAGAGGTTCTCAGGGAAGCGCTGGTGAACGCTGTCATTCATCGTGACTACGCATTGACGGGATCGCAGGTGCTGTTGGAAGCGTTCGGCGACCGTATCGTGGTCACGAGTCCTGGAACCCTCCCCAATCACATGACGGTCGAACAGGCACGATCCGGCGGCGCTCCGCATTCCCGCAACGAGATGATGGCGAACGCGATGGTCGTGAGGCAATTGATGGAACGGCGCGGCCGAGGATGGCTGCTGATGCGACACCATATGCAGGAATTCAACGGCACCGAGCCGGAACTAGTTAATGACGAAGAAGGTCGATTCACCCGGCTGACTCGATACGGCCATTCGTTTTGGAAGAAATGGGCGACATCAATGAGTCCATGCGACGTGAACGCCGCTGGCACTATCCCATGGAGGTCCTCCGCGAGGCAGTCGTCAATGCACTCGCTCACAGGGATTGGACCCGCTATGAGGAGATCGAATTGGTCCGCTATGTCGATCGAATGGAGATTCTGAGTCCCGGTGCACTACCGAACACCATGACGGTAAAAAAATGCTGGCCGGTCAACGTTCGGCCCGGAATCCACTCGTCGTCGAGGTCTTGCGAGATTACGGCTACGTCGACGCGAGAGGCATGGGCGTTCGCAAGAAAATTATTCCTCTGCTCCGTAATTTGAACGGCGTGGATCCCGAGTTCGAAGCAACAGAGGACTATTTGAGGCTGACACTACGGAAGGGCCTAGGCCGTATTTCTCATCAGGGGGCGTGACGATCGCGCAGGATTTTCGCCCTCAGCGCGTGCTCGCGACCGAGAACGTAGTGGTGACTACGTTTGAGGAAGCATGTGCGCGCTGAGGGCGAAAAGACCAGCGAGCGAGCGCGAGCGCGCAGTCTGTCCCGGAGAAACCTTGGAAGAATTCGCGTAAATGTTCAAAAACAGATCCTTTTTCATCATACGCATAGCGACCTGTTGAGAAATGCGGGCTAGCCAGAGACCGATGATTGAGGAGGCCATTCTCGACCGGTTGATCTCCAGTCTCAGTGACAAGGGCACGCCACTCGACGGCCATGAGCGCCTGGCGGCCATCCTCCGGGCCGATCCGAAGCGGCGTCCCCTTATCGACCTCCCCGATGAGCTGTGGACCAAGATCAACATCGAGGTCTACAGCGATCCGGCCGACGGCGTCTTCAAGGCGCTTCTGGACTGAAAGGCGACTCCGTCGGGGGACTTCCAGTCCTCCCTACACCCCCCGGAGTCGGCGCCTGAAAGCCGCCGCTCCATGCCGACGGGTCGCTGGTTTGCCAGCTCCGCCGGAGCCAGATCGTCAGGTCGTCGAAGAGAGTGTAGTAGGTGGGCAGCACCACCAGAGTCAGCACCGTGGAGGCGATGAGTCCGCCCATGACGGTGCGGGCCATGGGAAAGTACCGCAAATCGAAAAAGCTGCTGTAGCTGTAGGCCAGCGGAATCAGACCCACGACCGTGGTGGTCGCCGTCATCACGATGGGACGAAAGCGATCGCGGCAACCCTCCAGTATGGCTCGGCGGCGGTCGACTCCCTGGCGTCGAAGGGTGTTGATCCGGTCGATGAGGACGATGCCGTTGTTGACCACGATTCCGATGAGCACCAGGCATCCGATCTTGGCCATCACGTTGAAGGGGGTCCCGGTGATGAGCAGAAAGCCGGCGATTCCCACCACCGAAAAGGGCAGCGACAGCATGATGGCCAGGGGATGGGTCAGGGATTCGAACAGGGAGGCCATGACGAAGTAGACCATGAACAGCGCCAGCAGGATGTTGAAGATCCACTCCTGATCCGATTGCTGGTTCCGCCGGGTCCAGAAGCCCAGCGACCACCCATAGCCGTCCGGATAGTCCAAGCCGTCCATGACCACCGTCATCTGCCGGATGCCCTCGTCCCTCTTGTCTCCCGAGTAGGTGGCGAAAAAGTTGGCATAAGTCTGCCGATCCTCCCGCTGGACCTGCGCCGCAACCTTTTCGATCCGAAGATCGGCGACTTGAGACAAGAGGATCTCCTCTCCCTCGTCTCCGTAGCCCACCACGGCCGAGCGCAGGTCCTCCAGCCCGCTCCGATCCTCCGGCCGGAGCCGGATGATGACGTCCACTTCCCCTTCCGACGTGCGGAAGCCCCGAACCTGCCGGCCTCGCATCAGGATTCCCAGAATCTGGGAAACGGACTGGGTGGAAACCCCGTAGCGACGGGCCAGATCCCCACGCAATCGGATCTGAACCTCCTCGCGGGTGCTGTCCCGAGGCGCGGACACCTGGGAAAAGTCGGGATGTTGCCGGAGGCGGGTCCGGGCCTCACTCAGCAGTCCGTCCAGGACTCGAGGATCATCGCCGTAGAGGCTCACGTTGATCCCTTCCCGGTTCTGCCTTCCACTCTGACCGGACAACTCGATCCGGCAACCCGGGATCACCGGCAGTCCGGCCGAGATCTTCCCGCGGATCTCCTCCATCTCTTCCAGACCGATCCCGTCACCGTGGAGATAGATTTCGGTCGACGCGCTGTTGTTGGAGAAGGAGCTGAAGACCTGATCGATCTTGAAAGCCTCCTGGTTCTCCGCGAGGAATGATTCGACCGGATCGACATAGTCCCGTTCGATCTTGGCGTAGTGATAGTTTTCGGTGAATTCATAACGGATCCGGAGGCTGCCCGGTTCCTGGGCGTCCGGAGCGTTGTCGGGGACCACGTTGAGAAGCAGCCAGCCGGAGCCGGCGACCGCCAGCGGAACCAGCAGGAAGCCCACCAGGAAGCGATGTCTCAGGGGCCAGGCCACCAACCTCAGGTAGGAATCCATGATCGGCCAGCGGCCCGGTTTCCGTCTGTCCCTGGCGACGGAAGAGTCACCGCCACCTGCGGCGGGGATCGGTTCGGCGCCGGCGGCGGGAGCCACGTCCAGCTTCAGGAAGCGTCCCATGGCCAAGGGGATCAGGGTCAAAGAGAGGAACAGAGAGCAGAGCAGCGCGAAGATGATGGCCAAACCGGTGTGTCGCAGCCAGAAACTGAGAAAGCTCTGGGCGCCGAAGACCAGGGGGACGAAAATGATGATGGAGGTGAGGGTGGCTGCGATCACCGCCATCTGCACCTCCTGGGTGCCTTGCTTGACCGCCTCCAGACGGTCTGCTCCTTGCTCGAGTTTCCGGTAGATCGATTCCAACACGACGATGGCGTTGTCCACCAACATTCCGGTGGCCAGCATGAGTCCCATCATGGAGAGGACGTTCAGGCTCAGGCCACCGAAGTAGAGGAACCCGAGGCTTCCGACCAGGGAGAAGGGAATGGCCAGTGCAACCACCAGGGCCGCGCTCCACTTGCGAAGGAAGAGGACCAGCACCCCCAGAGCCAGGAGTGCGCCGACGGTCCCGGCCGTGAGGAGTCCCTTGAGGGCCTTGACGATCTCGGCGCCGGCGTTGCGGAGGGGCTCCAGTTGGATTCCCTTCAGGGCGGGATCCGACCTGATCTTCTCCAACTCCGCCTCCACGGCTCGCACCGTGGTCACGGTGTTGGCTTCGGCGGCCTTGCGAACCCAGAGACCCACCGCGTACTCGCCGTTGAGGTGCTGGCTGGCATGGGCCACGGGACTCTCGTAGACCACATCGGCGACGTTCTCCAGGCGCAGGCCCCGCTCGTTCACGGGAAAGACGTTGAAGTCCTCCAGAGACCGGAACATGCCCCGGGTCATGGCGCCGTAGCGGACTCCGCCGTCCGTGAACTGCCCCAGAGAGCGGTCCAGGTTGATGCCCGACAGGTTCCGGTAGAGGCGGCCTGCGTCCACCCGATACCTTCTGAGCTGATCCAGGCTCAGATACACGCCGATCTCGGGTCTCTGAGTTCCGAAAAGTTCGACCTCGGCCACTCCCGGGACCCGCTCGATCCGTCTTTTGATCTTCACGTCCAGGAACTCGTAGGCGGTCTGCAAGTTCCTCTCGGACGCAATCCTCAGTCCCAGGATGGGCGTATCGTCGGTACTGAAGTTGACCACGTCGATCCGTTCCACGTCTTCCGGAAGCTCGCCGCGGATCCGCTCGACCCTCTCCCTGACCTCTCCCCGGAGCCGCTGCACGTCCATGTTCATGTCGAAAAACGTTTGCACCCCGGAGCTGCCGCTATTGGAGAAAGACTGCATCCATTGGATACCGGGGACCGTGCTGACGACCTCTTCCACCGGTTTGGTGATGGTCTGCAGGACATGAGCCGGCGTGGCATTGGGATAAGGAACCTGCACCATCACAAAGGGGAGGTCCAGGTTGGGAAACAACACCAGGGGAATCTTGAACAGGGAAACCACGCCCACCAGGAGCAGCAAGGAGAAGACGGCGCAGATGGTCACCGGATAGCGCACGGAAAAGCCGGCCAGCGCCGAGGAGCTCGGGCCGCCCGTCTTGGTCGAGGACGAGTTCGCCTTCCGGTCACCCTGCATGGCTTGATGCCTCCGGCTTTCGGTCCAGGCCCTCGTAGAGCACCGGCACCAGAATCAACGTCAGGAGCGTGGCGAAGAGCAATCCGCCCATCACGGTGATGGCCATGGGGGTTCGCACCTCCGAGCCCTCGCCCCAGCCCAGGGCCATGGGAAGCAGTCCCAGAACCGTGGTCAGCGTGGTCATGAGGATGGGCCGCAATCGCACTTGTCCCGCCTCGATCAGCGCCTCCCGGCGACTCAACCCCCGGTGGCGGAGCTGATTCGTGTAGTCGATCAGGACGATCCCGTTGTTGACCACGATCCCGACCAGGATGATCACGCCCAGCAACACCATGACGCTGACGGTCGATCCGGTCACGAATAGAGCGGCCACCACTCCCACCAAGGCCACCGGCACCGTGAACAGGATGACGAAAGGGTGGACCAGGGATTCGAATTGCGACGCCATCACCAGGTAGACCAGGAGCACCGCCAGAGCCAGGGCGAAGAACAGGCTGCTCCGGGAACGGTCGTATTCGCGGTGTTGCCCACCCAGAGTCACCACTGAATCGGGCGGCAGCTCTTGGGACATCCCGGAGAGCTCGGCCTCGATCTCTTGGGAGACGGTGCCCAGATCGGCTCCCGCCAGGTTGGCCGACACCACGGCCGCGCGCTGGGAACCGACCCGGCGAATCTCGCCGGGTCCCCGGGACAGTTGCACCCGGGCCACGGATCCCAACCGGATCGGCACTTGGGAGTTCTCTTCCTCGCTGTCGGATTCCACCTCAGTCCGCGCCGGATTCGAATTGGACTGCGTTCCACCCGCGCCGACGCGGGAGCCTCCCACATCGGACCGGGCGGTGTCTGCGGCGCCACGCCGGTTCCCACCAGCGCCGGCTCCGTCCGTCCGAGTGTTAATGACAAGATCGCGAACATCCTGAATCGCGTTCCGATCCGATTCGGCCGCCTGGACCAGAATGTCGAGCTGTCTCTCCTGGTCCCGGTAGCGGGAGGCGACGTCGCCGCGGATCTTGCTCCTCAGGATCTCAGCCGCCTGACTTTCGTCCAGTCCCAGACGAGCCAATTGCTCCCGCCGAAAACTGATCCGGACCTCGGGATTCCCCAATCGGGTCGAACTCTGGACATCGGCCAGGCCGTCGATCCCGGAAAGCCGCCCCATCACCTTCTCGGCGATGCTCCGCTGTTGAGCGAGGTCGTAGCTGTAGATCTCCACCTCTACCGGCTCTCTGAAGCTGAACAGGGTGGGTCGGCCGAACAGGTGGGTGAGTCCCGGATATCGTCCCAGCAGACTTCTGGTGCGGCCGATCACACGCTCCTCGCCCACCTTGTCACGGCCGTCCTCCATGGAGACGTGAATCCAGCCCCGGTGCTCCTCGAGCGGACCCGTCGCGAACTGGTCATCGGCCCCTCCTCCCACACTGGAGAAGACGGTGGCCACCCCGTCCAGAGCCAACACCTGGCTCTCCACCTGCCGGATGATCCGATCGGTCTCTTCCAAAGGCTTCCCTTGGGGAAGCTGGATCTCAAAGGAGAACTTTCCCTGAACCAGGGACGGGATCAACTCGGCCCCGAGAAACTGGGCCAAACCGGCGCTGGCACCGACCAGGCTCAAGGTGAGAGCCAATACGCTCCCCTTATGGTCGAGAGACCAGGCCAGGAAGCGGGGATAGGTTCGCCACAGAGATTCGAAGCCGGAGTCGAACCACCCCAGCAAGGGGTTCAGGGGTTTCAGCAGGCCTCTTCCCAGAGTCCTGAGCAATCGTCTCAGGTCACCAACCACGACCAGAACCAGATCCACGGTGAGGAACTTCAAGACCCGCGCCCCGCCGCGTCCCGCGGCTCGGATCAGACGCGCCAGCCGGGCTTCCTCGCCGCCTGCCGCCGGGACCCGTCCGGTGCCGGACTGGGGGACAGGCTCCACCGCGATCCTGCGCCGGGACAGGACCATGGGAATGACGGTAAGGGCGACGGCCAGGGAGGCGAGGAGGGAGTAGGTGATGGTCAGGGCCTGATCCTTGAAGAGCTGGCCCGCAATCCCCTCCACGAAGATCAGGGGCAGAAAGACGGCCACCGTGGTCAGAGTCGATGCCGCCACGGCCTGCCCCACCTCACGGGTGCCCTGATAGACGGCCTCCGCCAAGTCCGGGTTCCGCCTTCGATGCCGGTGGATCGATTCCAGCACCACGATGGAGTTGTCCACCAGCATGCCGACTCCCAAGGCCACTCCGCCCAGCGACATGATGTTCAGGGTCACGCCGGTCTGGTGCATCAAGGTAAACGTGGCCATGACGGAAATCGGGATGGAGAGGCCGATGGTAGCGGTGCTTCGAAGATCCCGAAGGAAGACGAACAGGACGAACGTCGCCAGCAATCCTCCCAGGATGGCCGCCGCCGCCACGTTCCGGACCGCCAGATTGATGAACTGCGCCTGGTCGTAGACGATCTCGTGGGTCAGCTCGCCCGGATAGGTCTTCTGCTGCTTGAGCTGCTCCAGGCGTTCTCTCACCGCTTCGGAAACCGCCACCGCGTTGGCGTCGCCCTCCTTGTAGATGCGCAGCTCCACACTCTCCCGGCCGTTGAAGCGGGATATGACGTCCCGTTCCTTGGTCCCCCGCCAGACTCTGGCCACGTCTCCCAGAACCACTTGGCGTCCGTCCAGATTCCGAACGATGAGATTCCGAATCTCCTCGACCGATTGGAACTCGTTGAGCACCCGGACCAGATAGTTGGCGTCCAGGTCATACAGGCTCCCGCTGGGCTGATTGAGGTTCGCCTCGCGAATGACGCTGCTGACCTCGCTGACTGGGATGTTCAGCTCGGCCAGCCGTTTCTCGTCGATTTCGATCCGGATCTGCTCCTCCCGGCCGCCGGCCACTTTGACCGCCGCCACTCCCGAGGTCGATTCCAGACCTTGCTTCACTTTTCGCTCCGCCAGGTCCCGGATTCGGCTGAGGGGGGCGTCCCCATACAGATGGAGCCTCATGACCGGGTCATAGGCGGGATCGAAGCGCAGGATCACCGGCTTCTCCGCGTCCGTCGGGAGGTTGGCCAGATCCAGCTTTTCCCTCACGTCCATGACCGCCAGGTCCATGTCCGTGTCCCAGCCGAATTCCAGGATGACTTCCGATTGGCCCGGCCGGGAAATCGAGCTGATCCGGGAGAGGCCGGGAACCACCCCCACGTTCTCCTCGACGGGACGGGTGACCAGCGCCTCGACCTCTTCCGGAGCCGCGTCCTCGAACTCGGTCTGAATCGTCAATGAGGGATAGGAGATGTCGGGCAGGAGATCCAGCGAGAGGCGATCGACCGAGACCGCTCCGAAGAGACAGACGGCCACCACGAACATGGAGACGGTGACCGGGCGGCGGATCGCGGTCCTGACGGTTCTCATCGGCTGGCGGTTACGGGCCTTGGCCGGTTACCCGGACCTTGGAGCCCTCGTTCAACTGGCCGTGACCGGCCACCACGAGGGGGTCGCCGGGGTCGACGCCCTCCAGGACTTCCACCTCCTGTTCCCGCTTATAGCCCAGGCGCACGGGACGCCGGTGGGCCACTCCATCCCGGACCAGGAACACGAAACTCTCGCCGTCCTGCTCTCGAAGCGCCCTCCTGGGAACGATGGTGGCCTGCTCCCGGGTGTCGGTGCGGATGTCCACGCGGACAAAGGCTCCCGGCTTGAAGAAGGAACTGGAGGAGACCAATTCGATGGTGACCTTGACCGTTCCGGTGGACTCGTCCACGACGGGACTGATGCGGATCACCCGTCCCTGGCTCGACTCCGTCCCTCCGGCGTCGAGCCCCACCGCCGCCGCCTGTCCGGGACGCACCAGGCGAGCTTCCCGCTCGGCCACGTGGACATCCGCATAGAGGGGCGAAAAGGCGCCCAACCGGAACAACGCGTCCGATCCGCGGACCGTCTGGCCAAGCTCCACGGTCCGCCGTGTGATGTGGCCGGAAAAGGGAGCACGAAGCTCACTGCGGGAGATCTCCAGTTGGACCTGCTCGATTTCGGTTTCCAGCTCGCTGACCCGGTGGGTGAACTCCCTCACCTCGGAAGCGGCGGCGCGCTCGTCGTGCTCCAATTCGGCGATCTGGTAGCGGAGCGTGGCCACCTCCTCCTCGCTGACCAGGTCATCGGCGAAGGCCCGCTCCTTCCGGTCCAATTCCAGGGACGTGTTCTTGATCTGGACCTGGGCCTTCTGCCCCCGGATCCGGGCCTTCTCCAACTGGATCCGGGTCTGGGCCAGCTTCTCCTCGGTGAGCCGGCGGCGGATCACCAACTCCCGGTCGTCCAGGACACACAGTAGCTGTCCCTCTTGGACATAATCGCCCTCTTCGGCCGCAACGCGGCGAACGGTCCCTTCCGTCTGGGCCATAAGGTCCACTTCACGAAGAGCCCTGAGGTTGGACGTCGAGGTCAGGAACGAGGAAATGGATCCCTGACGCACTTGCTCCAACTGGACCGGGATTGCCCCTTCGTCCGAATTTTCCTCTTGAGAGGCAGCGGCGGACGGATCTTTGGAGTCCTTGTCCAGGTAGGGAGATCCAAAGTGCCAGGCGGCGGCCAGAACCGCGACCATAGCCAGGAAACCGTAGACCTTCACCCGGATTTTCATTGCGGACCACGAGAGAAACCGCCGAATGCTGGTGTATTCCAATTAGAGGCGGAGCTTCGGGATTCAGCATACTATACGACACGCCCGGTCTGTTCGTTCCCTCGGAACCGGAATCCTATGCTCCGCTCTTTTCGGTTTCGTGACCTCAAGCGGCAGGTGGTACGATCGCGCGAACATACCCCGAGGAGGAGGCTTCCATGAAGGACGCGTTTCAACGACCCGCCTTGACGATAAACGTTCTGGTGCCGGCGGTCCTGATGCTGATGGTTCCGATCGGGGCGCACGAGAGCACCCGCACCACCTTTCTCAAGCGGCACAACGTGGCCGCCCTGGCGCGTCCGGTGGGAACCGGGATCCTGGCGGGTCACGAGGTCTGCAATCTGAAGGTGTCTCTGATGGAGGAGGGATCCGGGGTCGAGCTCCCGGGGTTGATCCGGGTCACCGCTGAAAGCCGGGACGAGGCGCTGGAGCTGCCGGGGCTCTTTCACCGGGCCGGAGGCTGGCACACGATTCCTCCGTCCGCCGAGATTGCGGTTCCCCCGCACGAAACTGTTGATCGAGGCGCTGCATGGACTGGAGACGGAGAAAACGGCACGGTCCTTGGACTTGTTCGGGAAGAGCCGGGAGGAGATCCAGCTGCCCCTGCGCCGCATCTATGACCCCCGGGCCAGAGGGCTGAAATCCGGCAATACCCATCTCCACCTCATGAACATCACCTTCCGGGACGCCGAACGCTACTTGCGCGAGGTGCCTCTGGGGGATGGACTGGATCTACTGTTCGTTTCCTACTTGCGGAGGATGCCGGACGAAGCCCGCTATACCACCAACGGTTTCACCCGGAGTGACCTGGCCCGGCTCTCGGGCGACGGGATCGTCTTCGGATGGGGCGAAGAGCACCGGCACAACTTCGGCCGGGGAGAACAGGGGTACGGCCACGTGATGCTTCTGAACCTGCTCAAGCTGATCCGGCCGGTGAGCATCGGGCCCGGCATCATGGGTGCGGGCACCGACGGCCGTCCCTTGCAGACGGGAATCCGGGAGGCGCGGCAGGACGGCGGCACCGTCATCTGGTGCCACAACGCCAACGGTCACGAGGACATTCCCAATTGGATGGCCGGCCTGGTGGACGCCCAGAACATTTTCGACGGCGGATCGGTATCGGAGTATGACGAAACCTTCTACCGCTACCTGAACCTGGGACTCAAGGCGCCCTTCTCGACCGGGACCGATTGGTTCATCTATGACTTCGCCCGAGTCTACGTCCCTATGGAGGGACCTGTCACCGAGCGGGAATGGCTGGAGATCCTCTCGCACGGGCGCTCCTACATCACCAATGGCCCCTTCCTGGAGTTCGAAGCTGGGGAACATCGACCCGGTGGCACGATCCCGCTGACCGGAAAGGAGACGGTGAGGATCCGAGGCCGAGGGGTGGGTCGCCTGGACTTCAAGGCCTTGGAGCTGGTTGTCAACGGCCGCGTCGTCCATGCCGTCTCGAGCCGTCCTTCGGGAGCCCACTTCGTGGCCGACCTGGACTTTGCATTGGAGGTTTCCGAGCCCGGATGGGTGGCTCTTCGCATCCCCCACGAACTGCCCGAAAACGAACTGGACCGGCCCCTCTTCGCTCACACCAGCCCCATCTATCTCCAACTGCACGGCCGGTCCATCTTCCGGCCCGAGGTCGCCCGATCGCTGTTGGCGGAGATGGAGGCGAGCGTGGCGAAGATTCGTTCCCGGGCGTCATTTTCCAGTGCCCGGGACCGGGAATCGGTGCTTCGAGTTTACCGGGAGGGCATCCGGATCCTGAGCCGTCGACTGGCGGATTCCGGGAAGATCCTCCACTGACCGATCCGGCTCGAGTGTCGAAATCCCGTCGAGGATCTCCCTGTCTGAGCACTCCTTGGAAAAATGAAGTGGACCTTGGACGGGCGACCTCCGTTCGCCCATTTGTCCTCCGGGCGCTCATGCCCCCATGCTTCGTCCGGAGTTCGGCGGTTGGAAACCAACGCTCCCCGCTCCCGGTTGTCATTTGGGGATCTTGAATTTGCGATTTGGAAATTTCCCCCTATGATGGTGCGTCGTGACCGATCTGTGGCTGTATCCCTTGCTGGTCCTGGCGGGTGTTGTCGCCGGCGCCTTGAACGTCATCGCCGGAGGGGGCTCCTTCCTGACGCTACCCATTCTCATCTTCATGGGCCTTCCGGCCACCGTCGCCAACGGCACCAACCGGGTGGGCATCTTTTTCCAGAACGTGGGCGCCGTCTGGGGATTCCACCGGAATCGCCTGATGGACTGGAAGTCCATCCTCTGGGCGGCTCTTCCCGCCAGCCTGGGAGCCGTCGTGGGCACCGTCCTCGCTCTCTCCATCGGAGATGCCGCCTTTCGCAAGGTTCTGGCCTTCCTCATGATCGCCGTGACCCTGTGGACCCTCTGGGACCCTCTCGCCAAGAAGGATCCATCCAGCCGTAAGGGGGGCGTTCGCCTGCCGGTTCTGGCATTCGGATTCTTCCTGACGGGCGTCTACGGGGGGTTCGTTCAGGCGGGCGTCGGGTTCCTGGTGCTGGCCGCCACCACCATGGCCGGTCTGGACCTGGTCCGGGGGAACGCGGTCAAGGTGTTGAGCATTCTGGCCTTCACCATCGTCTCTCTCGCCATCTTCATTTCTCAGGGAAAGGTCCTATGGCTCCCCGGCCTGGTCCTGGCCGTGGGGACCTTTCTGGGAGGGCAGCTAGGCGTCCGGTTCACCGTCCTGAAGGGCCACTCCTGGGTCAAGCGGGTGGTGACGATCACCATCGTCGTCTTCGCGGTCAAACTTTGGGTGACTGGTTGACCGGTTTTCGAAACACCCGCATCCCACCGAATTCCACGGAGGTCTACTGTTGAAGAGGGTCGGTCTCGCTTCCCTGATGCACGAGTCCAACACCTTCTTCCCGGTCCCCACCACCCGGGAGATGTTCCGGGAAACCTGCCTGGTATCGGGCCCGGAGGTCATCTCCCACTGGGGCGAGGCCCATCACGAGATCGGAGGCATGCTGGAGATGCTGCCGGCTCTGGGACTCGAAACCGTCCCCTTGGTCACCGGCACCGCCATGCCGGCGGGTCCCGTCCGGGAAGAAGCCTACGAGGGGATCCTGGAGGAGATTCTGGACCGGATCTCGAGCCAGTCCCTGGACGGGCTGCTCCTGGCCCTGCACGGCGCCATGGTGGCGCAGCACGTCCGGGACGCCGACGGCCGAACCGCCGCCAGGATCCGCCGGCTGGTGGGCCCGGACCTGCCCATCGTCATGACGCTGGACCTTCATGCCAACGTCTCCCCCCTCATGATCGAGAGCGTCACCGCCACCACCATCTACCGGACCTACCCCCATCTGGATCAGCGGGAACGGGGCCGGGAAGCGGCCCGGATCCTGGCGGAGACGGTTGCAGGCAGGATTCGGCCGGTGCAGTCCCTGGTCAAACCTCCACTCTGTATCAGCATCCTGGCCCAGGGGACCCGCCAGGAGCCCATGGCCGGCCTCTACCGGCGGATGGAGGACGTGATCGATCAGGACGGGGTCGTCTCGGCCAGCATCGCGCCCGGGTTCGCCTACGCCGACGTGGAGGAGATGGGCCCGGCGTTTCTGGTCGTGACCGACGGCGATCGGGATCTGGCCCGGAAGGAGGCGCTGGGCCTGGCGCGGCGGGCCTGGGAACTTCGGGACGAACTGACCCTGCTGGGGACTCCCATAGGGGAGGCCGTCGAAGCAGCCATGGACGTCGATACAGGGCCCGTCACGCTGTTGGACGTGGGCGACAACGTGGGCGGCGGCAGCCCCGCCGACGGCACCCTCATCCTGCAGGAAGTGATTCGGACCGGGTCCGGTCCCGCCCTGGTGGTCCTGTTCGACCCGGCTGCCGTCCAGGCCTGCGTCGCCTCCGGAGTGGGAACGGAAGTCTCGCTGCGAGTGGGTGGCAAGAGCGACGACCTGCACGGGCCGCCCATCCCCATTCGGGGACGGGTCCGTTGCCTGCACGACGGCGCCTTCGTCGAGGATGAGCCTCGTCACGGCGGCGCCCGTTTCAACAACCAGGGGCTCACCGCACTGGTGGAGATGGACGATGGTCACGCCATCGTTCTGACCTCCCTCAGAATGGCTCCCATGAGCCTGGAACAGGTCTTGAGCCTGGGCATCAAGCCGAAGGCGTACCGGATCCTGGTGGCCAAGGGGGCCATCGCTCCGGTGGCCGCCTATGAGCCGGTTTCCAGCCGGATGATCTACGTGGACACGCCCGGAATCACCTCGGCCAATCCGGCACACTTCGATTACCGGCACCGTCCACGGCCCCTCTATCCGTTCGAGCCGGAGACGGTCTGGGAGGCGTTCCGATGATCGGCCCGTGTAGGACCTTTCCCCTTCTTCTGGAGGTTCGGGAGATTAGGGAAAGCAGATTTGAACGAGAATCGCGACGTAGGGGCGACCCTTGTGGGTGCCCTCTGGCGCCCCTCACTGATCGGCTTCGGGGAGGGCGACCACACAAGGGTCGCCCCTACGAGGGACCGATCGTCGTAGTAGACTGGCCCGGCGTCAGATTGGCCCGACCGGACAACCGAACATAGACAAGGAGACGAGGAATGCTGACAAGAGAGAACATGGACGGTCTCTACGTCCTCGTGGTCACCCCTTTCGACGACAGGTTCCATCTCGACACGGAAGGGTTTCGTTACAACATCCGGAAGCTGGTCCGGATGGGAGTGGACGGGATCATCACCACCGGGACCAATGGCGAGTTTTTTGTCGTCAACGACGAGGAGCTGCGCACCATCAGCCGGATCACGGTGGAGGAATGCCAGGGAACCCGGACCAAGGTGGTCGTGGGAGCCAGCGCCGTCAATACCGAGGAGTCGATTCGCCGCTCCCGCATCGCCATGGAGGAAGGGGCGGAGGGGGTCATGAACGTCGTCCCCTTCTACCAGACCCTGACCAAGGCGGAAGCCTGCCAGTACTTCCGGGATCTTGCGGAAGCCTGCCCCGGCCTGGGCATCATCGTCTACAACAACCCCGGCACCACCAAGCTGCTGCTGAACGACTCGGACTTCGTGGAGCTGCAGAAAATCCCCACCGTGGCCGGCGTGAAGATGATCGGGGCCGACGTCAGCCTCTACCTCAACTGCCTGCGGCGAACCGAAATCCCCCACTTCCCTCTGGAGCAGCTCTGGAGCGTGAGTCACGTGGTAGGGGGCAACGGAGTCATGGCCAGCTTCGTCTACGCCTTCCCCGCCTTCATGCAGAGGTGGTGGAAAGCGATCCGGGGCGGGGACGTGGCTCAAGCCTTGGCCTACCAGCACCAGTGCAACCAGATCTTGCAGGAAGCCATCATTCCCCTGGCGGGCGAGGGCTACAACGACACTTCTCTCACCAAGGCCACGGTGAACGCGGCCGGCTTCTTCAAGGCGGGGCCGCCCCGTCCTCCATCGGAAGCGGCGCCGGCCGAAAGGATCGAGCGGCTCCGGGCCACATTGGAGGATAAGTTCGCCCACTTTCTGGAGGACGAGATCGGCTGATTGCGGCCGGCGGGCGTCCGCCAAGGAAATCGAGGAGACCATGAATACACTTCGAGGAACGCTTCAAGGCGTGGTGACTGCGCTGGGGACACCCCTGGATCGGAACGAAGACCTTCATGAGGCGGGCATGAGGAAGCAGATCCGGATGCAGTTGGCCGCCGGCGTGGACGGCCTTCTGGTCCTGGGCTCCATGGGCTGCATGCAGATGCTCAAGGACGAGGTCTTCGTGGAAGCCGTGGAGGTGGCCATCGACGAGGTGAGGGGCACCGTGCCCGTGATCGTGGGATGCGGCGACACCAGCACGGAACGCACCCTGGCGCGAATCCGGCTCGCGGAAAACTATCCCCTGACCGGGGTGGCGCTGATCCCCCCTTTCATCTTCCGCTTCAGTCAGACCGAGCTCCACGACTACTTCACCGGTGTGGCTTCCCGGACCAGCCTCCCGGTCTATCCGTACGACAACCCGGGCCTCACGGGCCATTCGTTGGAATTCGAACTGGTCCGGGAGTTGGCCGAGCACCCCAATATCGTGGGGTTGAAGGCGTCCGGAGACTTTCTCGCCTTTCGACGTTCCGCGGAGCATTTCCGTGGGTCGGAGTTCGCGGTCCTCTCCGGACACACGACCTTCTTTGATTTGGCGCTGCATTTGGGCGCCGTGGGAATCATCGAGGGGCTCTTCGCATTGGCGCCCGAATATGGAGTCGAGATCTACCGAACTTTCCGGAAGGGAGACGTAGAAGGGTCCGCCACGGCCCAGAGGAAGCTCCTGCGTTTGAGGGAGGTCGTGGCCTACGACTCGGTATTCGCCGGTTTCACCTCCGCCATGAACCTGAGGGGGGTCCCCGGAAACTTCACTCCCCGTCCCTTTGCTCAGCCGACCGAGAGGGGCCGCGAGCAGGTGGAAACGGTGTTGCGGGGGCTGGACCTCCTCAAGTAGACACGACTCTCCGCCGACACCGGTTGACGCCGTGCGCCCCCTGGAGGCTCATCCCCGGACGGCCGAGAGAAAAGCTGAGGCCTGGGCCCGGACCATGCCGGTGGCCTCTCCGAACGACAGGAAGTGAAATCCCCGTTCGATCCAGAATCGGCCCTGCTCCAGGCTTCCCACCACCATGCCGCAAGGTTTCCCGGCGGCTCGAGCCCCTTCCAGGACCCTCATTATGGCGTCGACCACCACCGGATGATCCCACTCTCCGCAGTGTCCCAGATTGAGTGAGAGATCATAGGGACCCAACATCACGGCATCGATCCAGTCCCGGGCGGCCAGTCCCGGCAGGGCCTCGATGCCCCGAGGCGTCTCCACCTGGAAACAGACGAAGAAATCGTCCTCCAGCTCCTGCCAGCCCTTCAGATCCAGGCTGCGCGTGCGCATGACGGACGGCCCTCCCGGTCCCCGGCGTCCCCGGGGTGGAACGTAGATGGCGCTCTTGACCGTCTCCAGTTGTGCCTCACTCTCGGTCCAGGGAATCATGAACCCGGACGGGCCCATGTCCGCGTAACGGCGCAGAAGGTGATAGACGCTGTCCTCGGGACGCAGGATCAGGGGCAGGTCCAGCAACCGGGCAGTGCGGCACAGTTCTTCGGCTTTGGCCAGATCGGCGGCTCCATGCTCCATGTCCAGGAACACGAAGTCCATGCCCACCTGCTTGTAGATCTCCAGATATCCGGCCCAGAAATCGAAGGTCATGAGGGTCCCCACCACCAACTCGCCCCGGGACAGCTTCTGCTTCAGGGAAGCATTGACCATGTCAGGAGTCCTTGTACTCTTCCCGAACCGGATAGAAGACTTCCAAGACTTCCGAGTCCGCCTGCACCTGGCAGCCATGGAACTTGTAGGGATCGAAGACGTAGGAATCGCCCGTTTCAGCCCTGAAGGTATCCGATTCTTCCTTGCCCACGAACTTGAGGGATCCGCTGACCACGTATCCCACCTGGCTGGCCCGGTGATTGTGCAGGGGAATGGTAGCCCCTTGTGACATGGAAAAGTGGCAGAGCATGACTTCCTCGTTATAGGCGAGCGTCTTGCGCAGAATCCCCGGAATGCTGTCGTTTCCCTGAACTTCACCGACCGAATGCTTCTTCATGGATCCTCCCTTTTTCTGTTTCTGTGAATGGTTTTTCCGACGACTCCCAGGTCGCACCCAGTCTACTACGGCCAGAGGGAGAGGCGACCCGAACCAGGTTCCAAGACCCCCGGCCAGCGGCATCGCGTGTCACGAATAACTTTGAATCGTGGGCGTGACGACGATTTCGGGAATGCAGGCGCGCGCCGGAAGCCCGGCCACCAGCAGGGCGCACGCCGCCACGTCCTCGGATCGGAGAATCCGCTCTCTCCGCTCGCTGGGAACCGGCTCCGGGCGGACGTCCAGGATTGGGGTATCCACTTCGCCGGGAATGATCACGGTGGAGCGGATCCCGTTGACCCCTTCCTCCCGATTTGTGGAGTGGGTCAGGCCCACCATCCCATGCTTGGAGGCCACGTAGGCCACTCCGGCCACTTTGCTGGCCCGCTTCCCGGCGATGGAGGAGATGTTGATGATGACGCCCCCGCCCAACTCCCGCATGTCCGGCAGGACGGCGCGGATGCAGTTGAAGGCGCCGGTCAGGTTCACCGCCACGACGTGGTCCCAATCCGAAGGATCGATCCGGGCCAGATCCCTCACCACCGTGTTGATCCCGGCATTGTTCACCAGCAGACTCACAGTCCCCAATCGCTCCCGGATCCGCGCAAAAACGCCGTCGACCTGATTTCGGGACGAGACGTCGCAGGCACAGGTCAAGACCCGATCTCGAGGCAACTGGGCCGCCACCTCCCGAAGTGGTTCTTGCCGGCGCCCGAGCAGAGCCACCGCGGCGCCCTCGCGAGAGAACGTCTCGGCTACGGCCCGGCCGATGCCCGTACCCGCCCCGGTGACCACCGCCACCTGATTTTCCAGAACACTCATGGATCGTCTCCCTTAGCTGATCCCAATACCATCATCACTTCGCGAAAATACATTTTTCTTATGGTTTCTTCTTGCAGTCCTGCCATCCGGACCCTAACCTCGGGGTGGAGGATAACCTTGAAAATGATCTCAACCAAGTTCTTGCTTCGAGTCTCTTTCCTGCTGGCGGTCGTAGCTTGCTGGTTTTTCCTGCAGCATCCGGCCACGACCCTCTCCTCGCACGATCAGGGGCTCGACCCGGACGAGCGCTTCGTCCTGGAGACGGGCCAGCCCGTGGGGGAGCTCTCGTTCGAGGTTCTCGAGGACAAGACCGGAATCCATCTGCCCTCCCGGCTCTTCTTCGCCCACGCCGACGGCCGGCCGGAATCGCCTGTGGTCGGACGCTTCAAGAACTTCCTGGTGACGGCTTCCGGCCGGGAATTGAAGACCATTCCGGTGGGCCGGTACGACGTTTACGTGAGCCGCGGAATCGAATACACCCTGGACCGTCAGGAGGTGGAGATCCTGGAAGGGAATCGGAGCCACTTCACCTCCACCCTCTCCCGGGCCATCGACACCAGCGGTTTCATCTCGTCGGACTTCCACCTGCACCTCCAGTTCGCCATGCGGGACGGCGCCATCGTGTCGGCGGCGGCCGGACTGGACCTGCTCACCGCCACCGATCACAACATCCTCAAGGATTACTCTCCCTACATCGAGCAACTGAACCTGGGCCGCTTCATGTCCTCGGTGGTGGGGTCTGAGATTGACACGGTATTCGGCCACTACAATAGCTTTCCCATGTCGCTGAACCGGTGGCAGGAACGTTCATATCGCCACTCCATTCGCACTCCGGGAGAATTCCTTCGGCTGATGCGGCGGAACCCGGGCGACGAGATCGTCCAGATCAATCATCCCCGGTACGACGCGTCCAAGGGAGGCTACTTCAACACCCGGCTCAACCGGGACACCGGAGAGATCGAGTATCCCTTCTTCGAAACCGGTTTCGACCAGGTAGAGGTCTACAACGCCCTCACCGTGGTTGAGGACGGGGAAAATCCCCAATTCGGCCGGAACCACAAGCTGGACCAGAATCTGAAGGATTGGTACAGCCTGCTCAACCGGGGGATCGCCATCACCGGCGTGGGCAACACCGATGCCCACCGGTACCCCAGCGAGTTGCCCGGATATCCTCGAAACTACGTCCTGTCGGAAACGGACAATCCCTGGGAGATCGATCCCTACAAGGTGGTCGACGCGTTGAAGCGGGGCGCGTCATCCGCTTCGCTGGGTCCCTTCATCCGCTTCAGCATCGACGACGGCGTCCAGATGGGCGCCACCCACACCGCCAGAGACGGCTCGGTGATGCTGCACGTCAACGTCCAGAGGGCGCCCTGGATTCCGCTGGACCGGGTGGAAATCGTGGCCAACGGCAAGGTGCTGAAGACGCTCTCGACCCTCGAGGCGCCGGAGGCCACCCGACACCATTGGGACATCGAGGTCAAAGCCGACCAGGACACCTGGATTCTGGTGCTGGCCACCTCCGACCGCCCCTGGGAGACACCCTTCTCCCATTTCAGCTCGTTCGCCTTCACCAATCCCATCTGGGTGGATTTCGACGGGAACGGCTACTTCGATCCTCCCAATCCCGGCTATCCCGCCAACGATACGGCCGAGTAGGGGAATCAGACGGGGTCCACTTCCACGGCTATTCCGGCGGGATTGACACGGATTGGTGCGGGATGGTCCGGGAGTAGCGCCTACTCCGGTTCTGTGGGCTCGATGCGCTGGGACAGATCTTCGGCGAGCTTCTGCGCTTCCGACACCTGATCGGGGGAAATCTTCGGACTGAGCCAATTCTTGGTCCTGACCGCGGTTTCGTTTCCTTTCGCCGAGGCCAGAATAATCCAGGCGTAGGCCTGAACTTCGTCCTTCGGCACCCCCCAACCGTTGGCATACATGACACCAAGATTGTTCTGGGCCCGGGCCTCCCCCTGTTCCGCAGCCTTCCGATACCAATTCACGGCTTCGCGGTCGTCTTCCGGCACCCCCCAACCGTTCGCATATCTGAAGCCGAGGTTGTATTGAGCGCCGGCGTCTCCTCGCTCGGCGGCCAGCCGATACCATTTGACGGCTTCGCCGGCATCCGCTTGCACGCCCCGGCCATCGGCGTACATGTCGGCCAAGTTGTATTGAGCGCCGGCTTCTCCCTGATCCGCAGCCTTCCGATACCAATTCACGGCTTCGCCCACATCTTTCGGCACGCCCCGACCCGAGGCATACATGTCGCCCAGGTTGTACTGGGCGCCGGCGTCTCCCTGCTCGGCGGCCTTCCGATACCACTTCACCGCTTCCTGGTCGTCCTTCGATACCCCGCGACCGCTGGCGTACATGACGCCAAGATTGTTTTGAGCGCTGGCCTCTCCCTGCTCGGCAGAGTTCCGATACCACTTGACCGCCTCGCCGACATCCTCCGGCACACCCCGGCCATCCGAGTACATGTCGGCCAGAAAAAGCTGAGCGCGGGCGTGTCCCTGCTCGGCGGCCAGCAGGTACCACTTGGCGGCCTCATCGGCGTCCTCCGGAACACCCCAACCATTGGCATACCGGAATCCAAGGTTGTATTGGGCGCGGGCGTCTCCCTGCTCGGCGGCCTTCCGGTACCACTTCACGGCTTCGCCGGCGTCCTTGGGTACGCCCCGACCGATGACGTAGATGACGCCAAGGTTGTATTGAGCGCGGCCATGCCCCTGCTCGGCGGCTTTCCGGTACCACTTCGCGGCTTCGGAAGCATCCCTCGGCACACCCTGGCCGTTGGCGTACCTGACGCCAATGTTGTACTGGGCCCGGGCGTCTCCCTGCTCCGCGGCCCTCAGGTACCACTTCGCGGCCTCGGCGGCATCCCTCGGCACGCCCCGGCCGGTGACGTACATGACGCCAAGGTTGTATTGAGCGAGAGCGTCTCCCTGGTCCGCGGCCCTCCGATACCACTTCGCGGCCTGCTCAGGGTCTCTCGGTACACCCCGGCCAGTGGCGTACCTGAAGCCCAGGTTGAACTGAGCGCCGATGTCTCCCGCTTCGGCAGCCTTGCGCAGTTCTTCGAGGTCCTGGACCTGGGCGGGTCCGAGTTGAAACGCAGCCAGAACGGCAAGAGAGACGAACCAGAACGTAACTTGGCGCGGGCGGGTACGACGCAACGTCATCGTCGGCTTTAAATATACCGGAATCCAACCCGATTGTCCGAGGGGCGCCGATTCCTGGCCAAACCGGAATAGCCCCGGCGCAGTGCGGGAACATCAAGGAGCCTGGAAGTCAAAATGAATGCGACTGCCGCAACCCCTCGCACCTGCCCATCGTCACCCCGAGTCCCCCCGCCTCACGCCTCTTGGGTCCTGCCGGTCACGGCGCAGGTTCAGGGGAAGGTAATCCGGACCGCACTTCCGCCGCTACCGATTCCCGGTTGCGCCGCCATTCGATCCGGAGCCCGCAGCGGGCACAGAGCGCGTTCTTCCAGATCCGGCGGTGGAGCCGCCGACGGTACCATCGTTGCCCGCAACCGCATCTGCCCACCCATTGGGGAACGCTGTGAGTGACGTCGTGACAGCGTTCGCCACTGCAGCCGATCTCCCGAGCCTTGGCCTTCCAGACGGCGTCGTGATGGTGACCCTGGCCGACGATGGCGTGAGCGATCTCGTGGAGCAGAGTGTCCTCGATCTGGGACCGCGTTGCCCGCAGGCAGTAGCTCACGGAGAGTTCGATTCTCTTCCGGGCGTACCGGCAGATTCCCGCCCGCACGGGAGCCAGGTCGAATCCGAAGTTCCAGCCGGCATCCAGGCCGCCGACCCGCCGCTGGCGTTCCAGCAGCTCCTGGGCGAGATCCTCGACCTCCCGCAGCGGGCACTCCGCTGCCCGGGCCCGCCCGATGACGGTCACGGCCCCATAGGGGACCCTCCAGCGAGTGCCGTCCGTGGCCGCGACGACGGCATGCCGGAGTCTCAATTCGTTGACGGCGCCCTCGATCCACCCTTCGGCGGATGGAAAACGCACGCGACTCCCCGGGGGACAGGCGGCCCCGGGAAAATCGGCTGAGATCACAGTCTTGCAACGCGGGATCATGGGACGCAGGTCGAAAGAACCTCCTCGTCCTCCAAGTAAAGGGGGGCGTCAGCCAGTCCCCGAATCGCACTCATAATGCCACAGAGGACTGATAAATCGGAGGTTATCAGGTTGACGCGAGCGACGGTCTCTTGAAAGCGCCCCGTCCCTCCGATAACATGCCTGATTGAGTCCCGGCTTGCGGGCCCGAGACCAACTTTTGGGGGAGCTGAAGTCCGGCTGAGAGGATGGAGAAGATCCATCGACCCCATGAACCTGTTCGGATAATGCCGGCGTAGGGAATGTCTTTCCTCCCATCCCATTCTCCCCGCGGTCTTCCCTCCAGCGGCGTTGGAACGAGGATTCTGCCATGAGCAAGAGAAAATCCAAGAACGGCAACGGAGCCGTCGCACTTTCCGATCCCATCCGTCCGTTCCCGGCTTCCCGAAAGGTGTACGTGCAGGGTAGCCGCAGGGACCTGCGAGTGCCCATGCGGGAGATTCAGTTGAAGGGGGGCCGGAGTAACGGTCACTCCGCGTCCGGAGCCTCCCGATTCACCGTATACGACACCTCCGGACCCTACACCGATCTGAGCGCCACCCCCCAGATCAACCACGGGCTCTTCCCCATCCGTCTTCCCTGGATTCAGGAACGGCAGGATACGGTGGACCTTCCTCAACCCAGCTCCGGATACGTCAGAGAGCGTGCTCGCGATCCCCGGCTGAAGGAGGTCTCGTTCCCTCCGCGCAGGAATCCGTTGCGGGCCAGGCCGGGCGGCAACGTGACGCAGATGCATTATGCGCGCCAAGGGGTCGTCACTCCTGAGATGGAGTTCATCGCCATCCGGGAAAACACACGGCGAGCTCAGTTCGGGTCCGAGCCGGTGGATGACCGCCTTCGGTCACAACATCCGGGCAATTCGTTCGGGAGCTCAATCCCGCGAGAGATCACGCCCGAATTCGTGCGGGATGAAGTCGCCCAGGGCCGAGCCATCATTCCCTCCAACATCAACCACCCGGAGTTGGAGCCCATGATCATCGGGCGGAACTTCCTGGTGAAGATCAATGCCAACATCGGCAATTCGGCGGTTGGATCGTCGGTCCAGGAAGAGGTGGAGAAGATGGTCTGGGCCACCCACTGGGGCGCCGACACGGTCATGGACCTCTCCACCGGGGCCAACATCCATGAGACGCGGGAGTGGATCATCCGAAACTCTCCGGTTCCCATCGGTACGGTGCCCATCTATCAGGCTTTGGAGAAGGTGGGGGGGCGACCCGAGGAACTGACCTGGGAACTGTTTCGCGACACGCTGGTGGAACAGGCCGAGCAGGGGGTCGACTACTTCACGATTCACGCCGGAGTGCTGCTGCGTTACGTGCCGCTGACGGCGAACCGGATGACCGGGATCGTCTCCCGCGGAGGCTCCATCCTGGCCAAGTGGTGCCTGACCCACCATGCCGAGAACTTTCTCTACACCCACTTCGAAGACATCTGCCAGATCATGAAGGCGTACGACGTTTGCTTCAGCCTGGGAGACGGGCTCCGGCCCGGCTCCATCGCCGACGCCAATGACGCGGCCCAGTTCGGCGAACTCAAGACGCTGGGGGAGTTGACCCGGATCGCCTGGGAGCACGACGTGCAGGTCATGATCGAGGGACCCGGACACGTCCCCATGCATCTGATTCGGATCAACATGGAGAAGGAACTGGAGGAGTGCAGCGAGGCGCCTTTTTACACCTTGGGGCCCCTGACCACTGACATCGCCCCTGGATATGACCACCTGACGTCGGCCATCGGCGCCGCCATGATCGGCTGGTACGGTTGTGCCATGCTCTGCTACGTCACCCCCAAGGAACACCTGGGACTGCCCGACAGAAACGACGTGAAGGAGGGGGTGCTGGCGTACAAGATCGCGGCTCATGCCGCCGATCTGGCCAAGGGGCATCCTGGGGCGCAGGCCCGCGACAATGTCCTGTCTCGAGCTCGCTTCGAGTTTCACTGGGAGGACCAGTTCAACCTTTCTCTCGACCCCGAGCGAGCCCGGGAATACCACGACGAGACGCTGCCGGCACAGGGAGCCAAGGTCGCCCACTTCTGTTCCATGTGCGGCCCTCGATTCTGCTCCATGCAGATCACGCAGGAACTTCGCGAATATGCTCGAGAGCGCGGAATGGACCATCAGGCCGCGTTGGAGGCGGGACTCCGAGACAAGTCGCAACAGTTCAGGCAAGCTCCGGAAGGAGTCTATCCTTGACAGCCCGTAGCAAAAGTCATCACGGCATGCGAGCGCAAGAAGCCGGCCCTTCCGGACCGGGCGACACCATCTCCGGGCTGGTCCGGCCGTGACCCGAGTCCGGAAGCCGAGCCTGGTGCTCCTGGCCGCCGGCCCGCTCCTGGCCGTTTCGCTCGGCATCGCCGGCCTCACCGACGATATCGGTGAGGCCGGCGTGTCCAGCATCAACGAATCCGATCTGCGATCGAGCGTCTCGTTCCTGGCTTCGGATGATCTCCAGGGCCGTAGCACCGGATCTCCGTTCGGCCGGATCACGTCGCGTTATCTCGCCCACCGTTTCCAGCTGTTGGGTCTGGAACCCGCCGGAGACGGGGACAGCTATTTCCAGCACTTCAGGCTGGTGCGAATGGAGCTGGGCCAACGAAACACCCTCGAGATCCGGTTTCCGGGTGGCGCTTCCCCCAGGAAGCCCGAGTTGTTCGCCGAGTTCTGTCCGGCCCCCCTCTCCGCCAAGAGCTTCTCCCGCGGTCCAGTGGTCTTTGCCGGCTACGGCATCGTGGCGCCCGAGTTGGGATATGACGACTATGACGGCCTCGACGTCAAGGACAAGGTCGTCATGATGGTGCGTCATGAGCCCGGAGAAAAGGACCCGGAGAGTCCTTTCCAAGGAGTCGTCGCCACCGAGCACGGCCTGACGCGCCGCAAGATTCTCAGGGCACAGGAACGGGGCGCCGCCGGCGTTCTCCTGGCGCCGCACGTGCTCGATCACACCGCACGGAGAGGGCTCACGCGATTGGCCCGATACTTCTGGCCCGAGAAGGGTCTCACCCGCCGTCGCTACCTGGAGATCTGGGCTGAAGCCGTCACCATCCCGGTTCATTACGTCTCCGCCAAGTTGGCGGATACCATGTTGGAAACCCAAGGAACTACTCTGAAGGAACTCCAGCAGAAGATCGATCAGGACTATCGGCCCCAGAGTCTGATCCTGGAGGGCGTGGAGGCGCACCTGGAGTCGGACACGGTGCCCCATACCACGGAGGTTCGCAACGTCCTGGCCACTCTACCCGGAGTTGATCCCCGGCTCAGCCGAGAGGTGGTGGTGGTGGGCGCCCATTTTGACCATCTTGGCGCCGAGGACGGGGAGATCTATTACGGCGCCGATGACAATGCCAGCGGCACGGCCGGACTTCTGGAAGTGGCGGAAGCCTTCTCCCGGAACACCCAGGGACCCCGGCGCTCCGTCATCTTCGCCGGCTGGGACGCCGAAGAATCAGGCTTGCTCGGCTCCTACTACTATGTGGCGCGATCCAGTTTTCCCCTGGAACGGACCGTGGCCATGCTCCAAATGGACATGATCGGCCGCGACGAAGAGGTTCCCGACTCCCAGGATCGCCGATTTCAGGGCATGGAGCAGCAAACCGCGGAACAGAACCGGAACTCGGTGAACGTCCTGGGCTACAGCCGAAGCAGCGATCTACGGGAACGGGTCCGGGAAGCCAACCGCCGGGTCGGCCTGGAGTTGAGATTCCGCTACGACGACCACCCCATGAACCTGATTCGACGGAGCGATCACTGGCCCTTTCTGGCCCACGGGGTACCGGTGGCCTTGTTTCACACCGGACTCCATCCGGACTATCACCGGACTTCGGACACGGTCGACAAACTCAATTTCGCCAAGATGGAGAAGGTGACGCGACTCGTGTATCTCACTGCCTGGAGCACTGCCGACAAAATCTCCAGACCCCGGTTGATCCCCTAACAATCCGTGGTGAAAGTCCCGCCTAGGAGCCTGCGCGGAGACCGGGGCTGCGCCCGCCGTGCCGTCCGACTAGCCGGCGCCCGCGATGGCGTCCAGGGCTGCATCGTAATCCGGCTGCTCGGTCACCTCACCCACATACTCGACGTGCCGGATCACCCCTTCGGCGTCGACGACGAACAGGGCGCGGCTGGCCAAGCGCAACTCCTTGATCAAGGTCCCGTAGTTCTGTGTGAAGGAGGCCTCGCGATGATCGGAGAGCATGGAGAGATTCTTGACCCCGGCGGCGGAACACCAGCGGCTCTGGGCAAAGGGGAGATCCATGCTGATGGTGTAGATCTTCACGCCCGGCAGTTTCCCGGCTTCCTCGTTGAAGCGCCTAGTTTGCATGTCACAGACGGGAGTATCCAGCGAGGGAACCACGCTGAACACGCGGATGGAGTTCCCGGTGTCGGCCAGCGATACCGGGGACAGGTCGGTAGCGAGGGCCTGAAACTCGGGAGCCGGGTTTCCCGCTTCGAGCTCAGGTCCCACCAGGGTGAAGGGATTGCCTTTGAGCGTCACTGCATTGGATCTTTCAACCATCATATTCGCCTCCTTGGTGGAAGGGTATTTTAGCACGCCTGTGAGATTCAAAACGAGAACTGAGAGCGAAGGAGGAAACCAGCCGGCAAATGTTTCCCTTCCGTTCTCCGTTTTGTTCCTTCGTTTCTGCTCCGGACCGTCACCCTTGATCGGTACAATTCAGCCGGAAATGGGGGTCGTGGGATTCGAATTCAGGCCTGACTTGCAGGACGGATGGAGGGGGAGCGACGGAAACGCTTTACTCCCGTCCGGCCCGAGTTTTTGCATTTACGAAACTTTTTTACCCGAAATTGCATCAAATAAGATATTAGAAGAGGTATCGCCCACGGGCGAGTTGGATAGAAAGCGGCGTTAGAAATGAAGACTTCGGTAATCGAAAGCGAGGGTCTGTACCCTAAAACCAGAAAGCCGGATTCCTCCCTGAGGAATCTCGCTCTGGGAATTCTGCTGCAGGCATTTCGAGATATCGTAGCTCCCAAGAAGTCTGCCAGCAAGGAATGGGAACTCTGGGTCCAAGATGCCCTGGATTGGTTCTCCTCGGAAGAGAAAGATCCGGGAAGCTTCTTGTGGGTCTGCGACGTTCTGGCCTTGAACCCCAGGGAACTGCGGGAGTGGCTGGACCTGTACAACAGCAGCGACCCGGACCGGAAGCGGGAAATGGCGCGAAAACTGACCCGCTTTCAGATCCGCCACTAATTTGCCCCGAGCACTGAGTCGGAGCATCTCGCGAGCGAAGAATCCGGAGGTCGCCCTCCGCGAGACATCCCGGTCGGGTCACGGCTGCGGAGCATATCAGCCCGTGGCGAAAGTCCCACGTAGTACCGAGATCGGGGCTGCGCCCGCCGGACAAGGCGCTCTGAGGGAGCATACCGGGAGTATGTGACCGAGGAGCAACGCAGTCCGCCGGGATGCAGACCCGATCGAATACCGTGACGACTTTTGCCAGGGACTGATATGTTCAACAGCCCCCTTCTTATACTGCTCTGCATCGTTCTGCCGTTGGCTCTTGCCTTACTGGTTGTGGGAATCCAAAGGCGCCGGTCGGCCCAGTCTGATCGCGCCGGCGCCACCTCGAACCAATCGTTGCCGCCGCGGCAGGACTCTTCCCTTCCCCTCATCGAGTTGAAGGGCGTCGACAAATCCTTTGGTCCCCAGAACGTCCTGAGCCAGTTGAGCCTGAAGATCAACCCCGCCGAGACCTTGGGGATCCTGGGCATGAGCGGAGGCGGCAAAAGTGTCCTGCTCCAACTCATCGTCGGATTGCTCTGGCCGGACAGGGGCGAGATACGTTTCAAGGGCCGGAACCTGTCAGAGATGAGTGAGAGCGACCTGCTGGATGTGCGCAAACGGGTCTCTTACGTGTTCCAGAGCGGCGCCGTCTTCGATTTCCTCAGTGTGGGTGAGAACATCGCCTATCCCTTGCGGGAACAGGGCATTGCCGATGAGGATCAGATCAGCCGCCGCGTCGAGGAGCTGTTGGACGCCGTGGAATTGGAAGGGATGGGAGAGCACGAGCACGACGAGTTGAGCTTGGGCTCCAAGAAGCAGGTGGCCATCGCCCGCGCCATCGCCACCAATCCGGAAGCGATCCTCTACGACGAGCCCACCGCGGGGGTGGATCCCATGATCGGCAAGTCTCTGTCCCGCCTGATCCGCAAGCTGAACCGCCAGAACAACCTCACCTCGGTGGTGGTCACCCATGACCTTCAGTGCCTGGCCACCGTGTCCGACCGGATCATTCTGCTCAGAGACGGCCGAATTCACTTCGAGGGCGATCTCGAAGCGCTTTACTCCTCATCCGACCCCTTCGTCCAAGCGTTCATTACGGGTCGGTACCTGGACGAGCGGAGCGCGCCGTAGACCACTCCGTATCGGGAAGGCGCGGCCTCATGATTTCCCGGTTGACCGGGGAACCGGGCGAACCGGAATCCCCCGTTCCACCAGAAACTCTTTGACGGCGGCGATGGAATAACGATCGTAGTGGAAAATGCTGGCCGCCAGTATGGCGTCGGCACGGCCGATCCGGACTCCCTCCAAGAGATGTTGCGGAGAACCGGCTCCGCCCGAGGCAATGACCGGAATCCGGACCAGCGAATCGACCTTGCGCAGCAGCTCCAGGTCGTATCCGGCCTGGGTCCCGTCCCGATCCATGGAGGTGAGTAGAATCTCGCCGGCTCCCAGCTCGGCGCCCCGCTGAATCCACTCCAGGCCGTCCCATTCCGTCTCGTAGCGTCCGCCCCCGATGTAGACCTTCCACGACGTTCCGTGCCGTTTGACGTCCACCGCCAGAACGATGCATTGGGCGCCAAAGGCCCGGGAGGATTCCCGGATCAGCTCCGGCCGCTTGACCGCCGCGCTGTTCATGGACACCTTGTCGGCTCCCGCTCGGAGCAGTTCCCGGATCCGCGCCAGGGAGGTGATTCCTCCCCCGACGGTAAAGGGAATGAAGATGGAGTCGGCGACTCTTCGGACCCAGTGCAGGGTCGTCTTCCGCTCCTCGACGGTAGCGGTGATGTCCAGGAACACCAACTCGTCGGCTCCCTCCCGGTAATAACGGCGACCCAACTCGACCGGGTCCCCGGCATCCCTCAGGTCCACGAAATGGATCCCCTTGACCACGCGCCCTCCGGCGACGTCGAGGCAGGGAATGATGCGCTTAGCCAACACGAGCCATCTCCTCCAATGAGATCCTTCCCTCGTAGAACGCCCGGCCGATGATCGCCCCACCCACACCCATCTCATCGAGCCGGGAAAGGTGCTCGGCGTTGGTGACGCCGCCGGCAGCCAGGAGCAGGACCTGCGCGGGCAGCAATCCCAGGATTTTCCGGCAGGCCGCGTATCCGGGCCGTTTGAGCATTCCGTCCTGCTCCACGTCGGTACAGATGATCTGTCCGATGCCCCAGTCCAGGATTCTCTTGAGCACCACCTCCAACGCCAGTCTGCTTTCCCGCTCCCAACCCTGAGCCTGGAGGCGGCCGCGGCGCAGGTCGACGCTCACGATGAAGGGAGAGGGTCCCCATTTGGAGACCCATCTCTCCACCTTCTCCGGGGTCTCCAGGACCGAGGTGCCAAGGATCAGATGACCGGCGCCCCAGTCCAAGAGTTCGGAGACATCCGCTTCCTCACGAATGCCGCCGCCGATCTGCACGGCGACCCGCACGCGGGAGAGAATCCTGCGGATGGACCGGCGGTTGCGCCCTTCCCCGAAGCGGGCGCCTTCCAGATCCACCACATGGATCCGGGGCAGACCCGCTTCCTGGAACTCCAGGGCCTGCTCCACCGGGTTCCCCGAGTAGACCGTCTTGCGATGGAATTCGCCTCGAGCCAGGCGCACGCATTTTCCATCCACCAGATCGATGGCCGGGATCACGAGCATGGCTCATCCACCCCGACGAAGTTCTTGAGCAGGCGGAGCCCCGGCTCGCCTGAACGCTCCGGATGAAACTGGACGCCCCAGAAATTCTTCCGCAACACCATGGCGGCGAAGGAGCTGGCATAGTCGGTGACCGCCACCGTCTCGGCCGAGCCGGAAGGAGCGTAGTAGCTGTGCACGAAATAGAAGTAGGTACCGTCGGGGATGCCGTCGAGCAAGGCGCCTGCTCTCGCCGCTGGCGGCAACGAACGGCTGCGCCGGATCTGGTTCCATCCGATATGAGGCACCTTGACCCTGGAATCGTCGAAGCTTCGTACCCGACCGTCCATGACACCCAGGCAGGGGGTGTCCTCCTCGTCGGAACCGTCGAACAGGAGCTGCAGCCCCAGGCAGATCCCCAGGAACGGAACCTGGAGTCCTTGAATGACCGGGATCAGTCCCTGCTCCCGCAAGGAATCCATGGCGGCCTGCGCCGATCCCACTCCGGGAAGGATCACCTTGGAGGCCCTTGCGACCCGCTCGGGATCCCCGGAGAAGACGAAGTCCACGCCCAGATAGGCCAAGGCGTTGCCCACGTTGTAGAGATTTCCCGCCTTGTAGTCCACGACGACGATCATATGACCCTCACAGGCTTCCCTTGGTCGAGGGAATCTTCCCTCCGGCTTCCGGATCGAGACTGACGGCAGTGCGTAGAGCGCGGCCGAAACCCTTGAACATGGCCTCGATTCGATGGTGCTCGTTCTCTCCCGGATTGAGGAATTGAAAGTGGAGATTGGCGCCCACCTCGACGGCGAGTGACCGGAAGAAATGCGGCGCCATTTCGGTGGCCAGGTCTCCCACCTTCTCTCTCACGGGACGGTAGTCGGAATGGAAGGCGAAACGCCCTCCCAGATCCAGGGCCACCGCCACCAGGACCTCGTCCATGGGCAGTAGCGTCCATCCATAGCGGCGGATCCCCCGCTTCTCCCCCAGGGCCTGCTGCAACGCCTGCCCCAGGACGATTCCCACGTCCTCGATCAGGTGATGGTCGTCGACCTGCAGGTCTCCGTCACCCCGGACCCGAAGATCGATTGAAGAGTGCAAGGCCAACAGTTCCAGCATGTGGCTGAAGAAGCCGGTCTGCAACCGGGCCGAGTAGCGGCCCTGGCCGTCCAGATTCAGCTCGATCCGAACCTGGGTTTCTTTGGTTTTTCGATCGACCAATGCTGTTCTCTTCACCGTTTCTTCCCCGCTGTTGATCCCTGAGAACGACCGGAAACTCAGGGCAGAACTCGACGCAACTCTTTCAGAAACAGATCGTTCTCCTCCGGAGTGCCGACGCTGACTCGGATGCATTCGGACAACCCGGGCAGATCGCTACGGTCCCGGACCACGATGCCCCTCTCCCGCAGCTTCCGGCAGACGGCGCCGGCTCGGGGGCAGTCGAAGAGGACAAAATTGCTCTGAGACGGGAAGACCCGTCCCAGGCCCGGCAACGAAGCGAGTTCTCGAGACAACCGCTCCCGCTCTCCTCGGATCCGCAGCCACGTCGGGCGCTGGCGTTCCCATCCCTCCAGGGCCTCCAGGCCCTTCTGCATCACCAGCGAGCTGAGATTGTAGGGCGCCTTGACCTTCAGGAAAAAAGACGTCACCAGGGGACTCGCCACTGCGTATCCCAGCCTCAGGCCCGCCCGGCCAAAAGCCTTCGACAGGGTCCTCATCACCACCAGGTTGGGAAACGCCTCCACCCGGGAGACCAGAGACGGAGTGTCGGAAAACTCCACGTAGGCTTCGTCCAGCACCACGATGCCCCGCCATTCCCCGCATAGCTTCAAGATCTGCTCCGTTGCCAGCACATCACCCGTCGGATTGTTGGGAGAACAGAGAAACACGACCTTCACCGAAGCGGGCACAGCCTTCAGGAAAGCGTCTGCGTCGAGACCTTGGTTCCGGTCCAGGCGGGACTCGAAAAGGGTGACTCCGAAAGTCTGCGCCATGACCCGGTACATCCCGTAGGTGGGTTCGACGACGGCCACCTGATCCTGACCGGGTTGGCAGAAGATCTTGAAGATCCAGTCCAGCACCTCGTCTGATCCGTTACCTGCAACCACTTGCTCGGGCCGGCGGCCGACATATGCCGCCAGCGCGTCCCTCAGCCTGGCCTGATTGGGATCCGGATAGCGGTTCAGCTGGATCCCTCGCCAGTCGACTGCGAAAGGACTCTCGTTGGCGTCCAGCAGAACACCCTCCTGCACTTCGTCGCGGGCCGACCGGTAGGCCTTGAGCTCCAGGATGTTCCGTCTCACCAGTTCGCGTATCTGCATATCAGTCTCCCGCCGGAACCGGTCCGGCGTCCTCACGACGAATCCGTACCTCGACCGCTCGCCGATGCCCCTCCAACTGTTCCAACTCGGCCATCACCTCCAACGTGGGGGCCAGGGACCGAAGCCCCTCCCGGCTCAACTCCTGGAACGTGATCTTCTTGACGAAACTGTCCAGGGAAACTCCCGAAAAACTCCGGGCCAGGCCCGAGGTGGGCAGCGTGTGGTTGGTCCCCGAGGCGTAGTCCCCCGCCACCTCGGGTGACCAGGGTCCCAGGAAGACGGAACCGGCGGATTGTACCCGGGCAGCCCATCGCTTCGGTTCCCGAAGCTGCAGGATCAGGTGTTCCGGCGCGTACCGATTGGAGAACTCCAACGCCTCCTCCAGGGAGGAGGTCCGGAGAGAGAAACTGGATCCCAGGGCTTCCGCCGCCAGCGGACGCCGCGGGAGGTCCTTGAGCCGCAGTTCCAACTCCCGGTCGACTCGATCGATCAGCTCAGGCGACGGTGAGACCAGAATGGCCAGGCTGTCCGCTCCGTGCTCGGCCTGGGAGATGAGGTCTGCGGCCACGAAGTCGGGTCGAGCCGTATCGTCCGCCACCACCAGGACTTCACTGGGACCGGCCACCATATCGATGGCCACTCCCCGCTGCTGGGCCAACAGCTTGGCCGTCTGAACCACCGGGCTGCCGGGTCCCAGGATCTTGTCCACCCGGGGCACCGAAGAGGTGCCGACGCAGAGGGCCGCGATGGCCTGGGCGCCCCCAATCCGGAAGACCTCATGGATCCCCGCGATGGACGCGGCCGCCAGAACCTCGGGAGTCACCGACCCGTCTCGGCGTGGCGGCGTGCAGAGGGCCACGCGCGGACAACCGGCCAACACCGCAGGGACTCCCAGCATCAGGACGGTGGAAGGGAGGACGGCCGTTCCACCCGGCACATAGAGGCCCACCGATTCGAGGGGCCGTTGCTCCCGCCAGCAGACGATTCCCGGCTCCACTTCCAGAAAGCCTTCCCTCAGACCCTGGGCGGCGTGAAATTTCCGAATGTTGGACGCCGCCCGTTCCAAGGCCTCCAGTCGGGCCGGAGACACTTCCCCCAGGGCCGATTCGAATTCGATCCTCGAGACGCGAGCATCCACGATCTCCGCTCCGTCGAACCGGCGCGTGTACTCCCGGACTGCGTCGTCGCCTTTCTCCTCGACAGCCGAGAATATCCGGCTGCAGACCTTCAATAGCTCCGGGTCACCCACCGGATTGCGGCGACACAGGTCCGAGATCTGGGTCTCGGACAGTCGTAAGTAGTTGTAAGCCTTCATCTCAGCGCACCTACAGCTCAGCCCTCGATCCACATCGCGGCAGAGCTCTGCGGCGTCAGGACGCCGCTGGCGGCGACTCGACGGCAGCCAACCGCCGGATCATGAGCCGATATCCACCTTCGCCGTATCGAAGCCAGTGGGCAATCCGGGTGATGGTCGCCGTGCTGACTCCCGTGATCCGATGGATCTCTCGATAGGGGAGCTCCCGCGCCACCAACCGGGCCACTTGCCAGCGTTCGGCCATGGCCTTGAGCTCCCCCATGGTACAGAGATCCCGAAAGAAGAGGGCGTACTCTTCCCTGCCCTGCAACCGGGACATGGCATCGAAAAGCTCCCAGAGAGCCTTGTTCTCTTCCAATACCCGTTCCATGTGTTAACATGATATCACAATATTACAAAGAACGCCACCCCCAATTGAGGCTGGGCGCTTGACGGGGTCCCCATCGTCCCAAACCGATATCTGCCGACGCCCTTTGGGTTCTCGACAGTTTTTCCACAGCTTTTCCAGAGATCCGCCGACCATGCTGTGGAAAACCGATCGTCTCTACCGTCCCGAATGGATGTCGCATAGCCCACCGCGTCGCTTTTGGTTCTACGAAAAAGCCTTTTTTTCCGGTGAGCAACGCGGGCTGACATCCACCTGAATCCGGGGTGAATTTCGGTGCTTTCGAGAGGGGCCTTGCGGAGCCTGCCCCGACGGGTGGGTGTGACTTGGAAACGGCGGCTGGGAGCCGGCAAACGGGTGACGGCCCGGGATCCGGCGGACAAGGACTACATCAGGTCCTGCATGACCTGTTCCAGGACCTCCGGACCCGGCTTGACCTTCTCGTGGGGCAACGACACCAGAGGTTCGTCACACAGGTTCAGGGTATCCAGGAACGACTTGGCCACCGGATTGACGTAGATGAGACCGGTCAACAACTCCGAGGCAGCCGCCGAACTGTGGAGCATTCGGACGGCCTCCCGGCGATTCATGGGGTCGTAGTCCATGTCCACCTTGCGCAACCGGATGACGGACCCGTCATGCATCTCCACGTCCAAGGCTTCGCCTTCCGGATAATCCACCGTGGCGATGGGCTCGAAGCCGGGGATGAAGTCGATCTGGTGCAGCAACTCCTCGTGTTCCTTGGCCCACGAGTAACTCTTGGTCGATCCGGGATGGTTGTTGAAGGTCACGCAGGGGCTGATCACGTCGAGCATGGCGGTTCCACTGTGGCTGAGCGCCCCCTTCAACAGCGCCACCACCTGCTTGGGGTCTCCCGCAAAGGAACGGGCCACGTAGGAGCATCCCATTTCGATCGCCAGCGAACAGCAGTCCATGGCCGGCAACTCGTTGACCACTCCGGTCTTGAGCATGGAGCCGTCGTCGGCGGTCGCCGAAAACTGGCCCTTGGTGAGACCGTAGACACCATTGTTCTCGATGACGTAGATCATGGGCACATTGCGCCGCAGCAGATGACAGAACTGGCCCAGCCCGATCGAGGCCGTGTCCCCATCTCCGCTCACCCCGATGCAGACCAGACCACGATTCGCCAACATGGTTCCCGTGGCCACTGAAGGCATGCGTCCGTGGACGCTGTTGAAGCCATGCGACGCGTTCATGAAATAGGCCGGCGTCTTGCTGGAGCAGCCGATACCGCTCATCTTGGCCACGGCGTAGGGGTTGACGCCGATCTCGTAAAACGCCCGGATGATCTGATTGGTGATGGCGTCGTGGCCACACCCGGAACACAGCGTCGAGGGGTGACCTCGATAGGCGGTACGAGCTAACCCGATTCGGTTTGTTTTCTTTGGCGACCTTCTTGTACGTACAGCCATGGTGTGAATTCAGTAAGGACGCTCCAAGGCTATCACCTCGTCGGTGACGAAGCGGGCGTCCAACGGTAGTCCGGTATAGTGACAGATTTTTCGAATCTTGGTCCCCTCCTCGCCGAGCTCCAGCCGGATCAGATCGGCCATCTGGCCGTCCCGATTCTGCTCGACGACGAAGACCCGGCGGCAGGCGGCGACGAAGTCCTTCAGAGCCGCACTCAACGGCAAGGCTCGAAGCCGGAGATAGTTGATCTCGATCCCATACTCTTCCAGCAGTTGGTCCCGGCATTCCCCCATGGCCGAGTCCGACGACCCGTAGGCGATGATCCCGATCACAGCCTCGTCTCGCAACTCGATCACGGGCTGGGGCACCAAGTCCCTCGCCGTTTCGTATTTTCGTTTCAGGCGGTCCATGAGCTGGACGTAGTCCTCGGGCCGCTCACTGTAACCAGCGGCGTCGTTGTGTCCGCTGCCTCGGGTGAAATAGGAGGCCAGGGGATGCTCCGTACCCGGTAACGTGCGATAGGGAATACCGTCCCCGTCCAAGTCGCGGTAACGGGCGAATTCCCCAACCCGCTCCAAGTCGGCTGCCGTGAGGACCTTGCCCCGGTCCGGTGGCTCGGTGGGATATTCGAAAGGATCGCACATCCAGTTGTTCATGCCCAGATCCAGATCCGATCCGACGAACACCGGCTGCTGCAGCCGCTCGGCCAAATCGAAAGCCTGCCGGGACATCTCGAAACACTCCTCCATGTTCCCGGGCAGCAGGACCGGATGAGCCGTATCCCCGTGCGAAAGACTGTGCAGCGCCAGGATGTCGCCCTGGGCGGTGCGTGTCGGCAGGCCGGTGCTGGGCCCGACCCTCTGAACGTCGAAAATGACACACGGGATCTCGGCAAAATAGGCCAGTCCCGTAAATTCGCCCATCAATGAAATACCGGGACCCGAGGTCGAGGTCATGGATCTGGCGCCGGACCATCCGGCCCCGATGGCCATACCCAGGGCCGCCAACTCATCCTCGGCCTGGACGACTGCAAATGTCGCTTTCCCGGTCTCGGGGTCGGTTCGATACTGCTGCAGGTAATGGGTGAGAGCTTCGCCGAGACTGCTGGCCGGTGTGATGGGATACCACGTCACTACGGTCACTCCACCGAACATGGCGCCAAGGGCGCAGGCCGAGTTCCCGTCGATGATGATCTTGCCCTGGGTCTTGTCCATCCTTTCCAGCCGGTAGGGATCGCGCTTCGGATGGTGATCCTTGACGTACTGAGCCCCCATGTGGGCGATCCGAATGTTCAGATCGATGGCTTTCTTCTTCTTCTTGAACCACTTGGCGATCGCCACCTCCACCTGTTCCATCTCGATGCCCAGGAACTCGGCCACGGCGCCCACGTAGGCCATGTTGGCCACCAACTTGCGCAGCCTGGGAATCCGAACCACCTCCGCCGCCAACTTGCTGAAAGGGATGGGATAGTAGATCAAATCGTCGCGGAGACCGGAGAGCTTGAGCCGCTCTTCGTAGAGCACCACTCGACCCGGCTCCAGGGTTTCCACGTCCTCACGGGAGGTCTGCGGGTTCATTGCGATCAGGATGTCCACTTCCCGCTTGCAGCCGACGTAGCCCCGTTTGGAGGCGCGGATGGTGAACCACGTGGGCAGCCCCGCGATGTTGGAGGGGAACAGGTTCTTGCCGCTGGTGGGAATGCCCATCTGGAAGATGGACCGCATCAGCACGTTGTTGGAGCTCTGGCTTCCGGAACCGTTCACCGTGGCGACCTGAATGCTGAGGTCGTTCACCACGCTGGTCCGGACGCCGTCCTGCCGGGGGACGAAGGTTTGGGTCTGTGCGATGGCCAATGTTATCTCCACCGAAACCGGGGGTAGCCTCTCCCCGCCAAACGCACAATCATTTTAGCAAACTACCAGGACAAAACATGGTTACGGATGGTCTGAAACACCCGACAGTTTCAGGGCGCATATCATCGTCCAATACCCCACCCATGTCAATGCGATTCGACCCTCGGAATGCGCATTCTTCTTTGTTGTAGACTTTCGGGTCAAGATGCCCAAGGACCATCTCCACTTCATTCTGGTCCGGACCCAGTTCGCTTCCAATCTGGGAGCAGCCGCCCGAATCCTGAAAAACATGGGTTTCGGCCGCCTGGTCTTGATCCGTCCCCGGTGCGAAGTCGGGGCCGAGGCCCGGATGCTGGCCATGAAGGGCGCCGATTTGGTGGACGACGCCGTCTACTACCCCTCCCTGCACGAGGCCAGACGGCAAATTCGGCTTCTGGTGGGGACCACGGCGAGATCGCCCAAATCGGGAAAACGCCGCATCGGCAGCCGCACCCTGGCGAGTCAGCTGGTCCCTCGATTCCGGTCCGGACCGCTGGGCATTGTTTTCGGACCCGAAGACAACGGTCTCTCGAAGCAGGAGCTTCGGCTCTGCGAATGGTTGGTGGAAATCCCCACCGCAGGAGTCTATCCGGTCCTGAATCTGGCTCAGGCGGTGGGCGTCGTGGCCTACGACCTCCACTTGGCGTCTCGGGAGCCGGACGACATGCAATTTCTCCACCTTGCCGAACCCGCCGAATTCCAGTCCCTGATCGCTCACCTGGAGGCGGTCCTCACCTCGTCCGGCCTCCCCCCACATCTGTCCCGGCAGCGGATCCTGGCCCGCTTGAACCGAATCTTGGGACGTGCTCAGCTGGAAAAGGAGGACGTCAAGCTCCTGAGGAGTCTGCTCGCCCTGGTTTCCCGTTCCCATTCGGAGCATCGAGGGATCGGATCACAGGAGCATCGCGAATGACGTCCATGAAGGAAGAGACGGAGAAGACGGCGTTGCCGATGCCCGGTTTCCCGTAACCTGGAGGGACCGGGAGCCGGTAGCGCTCATGGGTATCCCGCCAGACTCGAAGCAGCCCCAGGTGATATTCGAGGGGAGCCCCGCCGGGATTGGACTTCCCCAGAACGCTCAGAGGTTCGGGACACCAGGTCGTAAAGCGGGGAACCACGCCTCGGCTCATGAAGAAGTCGAGACCCTCACCGGTGGAAGCCAGCGCCGCTTCGACGCTGCTGAATCCGGCGGGCTGCGCCATCTCGATTCCGGCAACGAAATTAGGAATCACATGGGATGGCCCGAACACCTGGGCCGCGTCCAGGATCCGCCGAATCCACTCGTCTCGTCCGATGTACCGGGCCTTTCCCGGACAGATGATCTCGAAGAGCCTGGCGTCCCAGACCTCGTAGTTGGGATGGTAGATCCGGACGCCGGCGTCCTTGAAGCGGCGCACCGACTCCCGGGGCAGCGCCTGGACCACCACCTTGCCCAACCAACGTCCCGGAAAGCGCTCTTCGATGGCTTCCGGATACCGCAGGTAAAAGTCGATCTCTTCCTGACCATTCAGCTGGGAGGTGATGCTGCCCCCGGTCACCGTATACGCCTTGCTGATCGAATCGGTCTCCTGAATGATCTCGAGCGCCTCGAGAATCTCTTCAACCGTCTTCACTCCGGTATAGGAGCGACCCGATTTCCGCTGTTGCCGATAGTTCTCGTTGATGTCGCAGAACTGGCATTCGACCTTGCGGCCGAAATATTGGCAGATCCGGAAGACGGTGAGATAGAGGAGATAACCCCATTCAATGCTGGGAGCGATGTCGGTGATGGGCTTGCCGCTGGCCAGAGTGGACTTGTAGTACTCGGGAACCGACGGAAACTCGACGCCGCACACCTCGACCCCATCCAGGACCAAGACCAGCCTCCCATCCGGAGAGCAGTCGACGCAGTAGGGAGAACCGGGGTTCAGCCGGACCGAAACGATGGTTCGCCGGAAGTTGCCGGACCCGCCGGTCAGGCAGATCTCCTCGGGCGCATGCAGGTTCTCCTGCTGCTCCATCTCGGTAATGGGCACCAGATCGAAGGAGAAGATGAAGTACGCCTTGGGCTTGTACCCGGAGGCGATGGCCAGCGCGTCTTTGGAGAATGCGACTCCCGTGCGCAGAAGGTCCTCTTTGAAGACCACCTCGCGCGGCAGATCCTGATATTTCTCGGTCAGAGACTCGACCAAGTCCAAGCGTGGGCTCACGAAACGCTAATCTAACAGAAAGGGAGGAGACATGTCGGGGCGCCCCTTGTCGGCGCCCTCTTCGCACCAAACCGGAGCAGGACGGGACGAAGGCGAAATGGGAGTGTTCAGGGTTGGAACAGAGGCTCCGCCGGATCGTTGCGGAGCTCGTGATACTCCTGGAGACTCTTGATCCGGATCTCTTCCCGCTGCAGGGCCCGGACGGCGCTGACCGCGGCAGCCGCGGCCGAGAGCGTGGTGATGCAGGGAGTTCCGTACTGAATGCAGGCCCGCCGAATGGCCTTCTCGTCGAAGAAGGACTCCCGGCCCAGGGGCGTGTTCACCACCAGATGGATCTTCTTGCTCTTGATCAGATCCACCACGTTGGGCCGCCCTTCGTTCACCTTGTAGACCGTCTCCACATCCATGCCCGAGAGCGCCAGGACCTTGGCGGTGCCGCTCGTGGCCACTACCTGGAAACCCAGCCGCTGGAAGTCCTGGGCGATGGTGATGACGTATCGCTTGTCCCGCTCATTGACGCTCAGGAATACGACTCCCGACTTGGGCAGGTGGTTGCCGGCGCTGGTCTGAGCCTTGGCGTAAGCGTAGCCGAAGGACTCGTCTCCCCCCATGACCTCGCCCGTCGACCGCATTTCCGGTCCCAGAATCGTGTCGACCCCGGGAAACTTGGCAAAGGGAAAGACCGGGGTCTTCACAAAGCAACTGGTAACGTCCAGATCCTGCGTCAGTCCCAGCTCAGAGAGCTTTCTTCCGACCATGAGCCGGGCTCCCACCTTGGCCAGCGGGATTCCTGTAGCCTTGCTCACGAAAGGTATGGTGCGGCTGGCCCGGGGATTCACCTCCAGGACGTAGACACGCTCCTCCACCACCGCAAACTGAATATTCATGAGGCCCACGACCTGGAGCGCATCCCCCAGCCGCCGCGTGTAGTCCCGCATGGTCTCCAGATGCTCTTCCTCGATGATGATGGGCGGCAGGACCGAGGTGCTGTCCCCCGAGTGGATCCCCGCCTCCTCGATGTGTTCCATGATCCCGGCGATGATCACGTTCTCGCCGTCGGCCAGCGCGTCGACGTCATACTCCCGGGCATCTTCCAGGAACTTGTCGATCAGGATAGGGCGTTGGGGCGAGACATCCACGGCAGAGCTGACATATCCGTCCAGAGAGGCCTCATCATAGACGATGGCCATGGCTCTGCCGCCCAGCACGTAAGAGGGTCGAACCAGGAGCGGGTAACCGATGCGCCGACCGATCTTGCGCGCCTGCCCGATGGACATGGCGGTTCCGTTTTCGGGCCGGTTAATGTTCAAGTCCCGAAGCAGCCGCTCGAAACGCTTCCGATCCTCGGCCAGGTCTATGGACTGGGGAGAGGTCCCGACGATGGGGATCCCAGCCTCGAAGAGGGGCAGCGCCAACTTCAGAGGAGTCTGACCGCCCAGCTGAACCACGACACCGTCGGGCTGCTCCCGCTGCACCACCGCCATCACGTCTTCGAAGGTCAAGGGCTCGAAGTAGAGCCGGTCCGAGGTGTCGTAGTCGGTGGAAACCGTCTCCGGGTTGCAATTGACCATGATGGTCTCGTACCCCTCCTCCTTGAGAGCGAAGGAGGCGTGGCAGCAGCAATAATCGAACTCGATCCCCTGACCGATCCGGTTGGGTCCACTCCCCAGGATCACGATCTTCTTGCCGTCGCCCGGATCCGCTTCGTCCTCCATTTCGTAACTGGAATACAAATAAGGAGTGTAGGACTCGAATTCGGCCGCGCAGGTGTCCACGCGCTTGAAGACAGGACCGATACCGTTGTCTTTTCTGAAATTCCAAACCTCCCGTTCGGTGACGGCGGGACTTCCAACTGCCCGGTTGCGGCTCAGGATCTGAGAAAGCCAGAGGTCGGAGAACCCATTCCTCTTGGCGCGAGCCAGCCTGCCGGGTCCAAGGGCCTCGGGCCGGTTCCCCTCGAGTTCCTTGATCTCGGCCAGCAACCGTTCGATCTGTTGCAGAAACCAGCGGTCGATTCCGGTCAGGTCGAAGACCCGGTCCCGGCTGTAGCCATGCTCGAAGGCCAAGAACACATGAGCGAGACGACTCGGATTGGGACGAACCAGGTGCTCGTTGATGCGCTGGGGATCGGTCTGTTCGGCAAACAGGGTCTTGTCCGTCTCCAGAGATCGGACACCCTTCAGCAGGGCTTCCCGGAAGGTCCTTCCAATGGCCATCACCTCTCCGACCGACTTCATCTGGGTTCCCAGCAACGGATCGGATTCGGGAAACTTCTCGAAATTCCAGCGGGGTATCTTGACCACGACATAGTCCAAGGTGGGCTCGAATGAGGCTGGCGTCTTGAGCGTGATGTCGTTGGGAATCTCATCCAGGGTGTAGCCCACCGCCAGCTTGGCCGCGACCTTGGCAATGGGAAAACCGGTGGCCTTGGAGGCCAGGGCCGAACTCCGGCTCACCCGAGGGTTCATCTCGATGACCACCATTCGCCCGTCGTCCGGGTTGACGGCGAACTGGATGTTGGAGCCGCCCGTCTCCACTCCGATCTTGCGGATGATGTCGATGGCCGCATCCCGCATCTTCTGGTATTCCCGGTCCGTAAGGGTCTGCGCAGGAGCCACGGTGATGGAATCCCCCGTGTGCACGCCCATGGGATCGAAGTTCTCGATGGAGCAGATGATGACCACGTTGTCGTTCAGATCGCGCATCACCTCCAGTTCGAATTCCTTCCACCCCAGAACCGATTCCTCGACCAGGATCTCTCCAATGGGCGAAAGCTGGATTCCGCGGTCCGAGATTTCCCGGAATTCCTCGGTGTTGAAGGCGATGCCGCCGCCGGTGCCGCCCAAGGTGAAGGATGGACGTATCACGGCGGGAAGACCCACCCTCTCCAGAATCTCCTGACTCTCCTTCAGATTGTTGGCGAATCCGGAGCTGGGAACCTGGAGCCCGATTTCCTCCATGGCGGCCCGAAAGAGGCGCCGATCCTCCGCCATCTGAATCGCCTCCAGATTGGCTCCGATCATGTCGACGCCCAACTCCCGGAGCAGGCCGCTTTCGCTGAGCTGAACCGAGATGTTGAGACCGGTCTGGCCGCCCACGGTGGGCAAAACGGCATCGGGGCGTTCCCGCCGGACGATTTCGCCCACATATTCCGCCGTCAGCGGCTCCACGTAGGTTCGGACCGCGACTTCGGGGTCCGTCATGATCGTGGCCGGATTGGAATTGACCAGGATGACCTGGAACCCGTCCTGCATCAGGGCCTTGCAGGCCTGGGTCCCGGAATAGTCGAACTCGCAGGCCTGGCCGATGACAATGGGTCCCGAGCCGATGATCAGGATCTTCTCGATGTCGTCTCGCCTGGGCATGCCTGCTGTGCTCGGGGCCTTGGTCCGCGGAACTCAATCTGACCGATGGGCTCGCATCAGGTCGAGGAAATCGTCGAACAGGTACAAGGAATCATGGGGTCCCGGAGAAGCCTCGGGATGATATTGCACGGAAAAAGCCGGCAGGGACCGGTGCCGCATGCCTTCCAGAGTTTGGTCGTTGAGGTTGAAATGGGTCAACTGGACGCTGCTGTCGTCCAGGGAATCGGGATCTACGGCGAACCCGTGATTATGAGACGTGATCTCGATTTTTCGAGTCAGGAGATTCTGGACCGGCTGGTTGCCGCCTCGATGCCCGAACTTCAACTTGTAGGTCCGTCCTCCGAAGGCCAATCCCAACAACTGGTGACCCAGACAGATTCCGAAAACGGGTCTCTTCCCCAGCAGCTTCTTGACGTTGGCGACAATGTAGTCGAGAGGTTCCGGATCACCGGGACCGTTCGACAGAAAGACACCGTCCGGGTTCATCGCCAGAACATCCTCGGCAGCCGTGGTGGCCGGGACGACGGTGACGTTGCACCCACGGGAGGCGAGGCAGCGAAGGATATTGTGTTTGATCCCGTAGTCGTAGGCCACCACTCTGTACCTGGAATCCTGCACCGGCCAGGAATAGGATTCCGAGGTCGTGACGAACTTCACGCAATCCAGTCCGGCCATGGTTGGATGAGCCAGGACTCTCCGTCGGATGGAATCGACAGAGGACGTGGAGATTCCGCCCCGCATGGCCCCCTGCTCCCGGATGCGGCGAACCAGAGCTCGAGTGTCGATTTCGGAGATGCCGCCGATGCCATGCTGTTTCAGATAGGCGTCCAGCGTCTGCTCGCCCCGCCAATTGCTGTAGATGGGACTGCATTCACGGAGGACGAAACCTTCCACGTGAGGCTTGAAGGACTCTCCATCTTCAGAGTTGGTTCCGTAGTTTCCGATCTGGGGCTGGGTCATGACCACGATCTGACCGGCGTAGGAGGGATCCGTCAGAATCTCCTGGTACCCCGTCATGGAGGTGTTGAAGACCACCTCGCCCAAAGCTTCCGCGTCCGCACCGAAGGCGACGCCCTCGTACACGGTCCCATCTTCCAGGTATAGAATCGCCCGCTTCTCCACCTTTGTTGGATCCTCGAATCAGGCAGGTCTGGTTGAGCCGGGTCCGTCTCCCGGCTATTCGATCATGCCCGCCTTGGAGACGGGCCAGTATCGGAACACGGCCTTCCCGAATATGTTCCGGCGCGGCACGCAGCCCCAGTTTCGACTGTCGTTGCTGGAGTTTCGCCGATCTCCCAGAACAAAGTACTGGGCCTCCGGAACCTTGGTCGTGTGATAGTCGTGGTCCAGATACTCTGGCCGCAAGTAGGTTTCCTCCAGGCGCCGTCCGTCAATGAATACGACGCCGCCCTTGATCTCCACGGTTTCACCGGGAATCCCAATGACCCGTTTGATGAAAGACTTGGCCGGATTCCTAGGGTACCAGAAGACCACGATATCGCCGCGTTCGATATTCGAGAATCGATAGGAGAGCTTGCTGACAAAAATTCGCTCCTGATCAGCCAGGCGAGGAGCCATGCTGGTCCCCTCCACCTTGACCGGCTGCACCACGAATACGACGATGAGGACGGCGACGATGGCGGCGACGAGAATGTCTCGAGCCCAACCGCGAAACTCATCGAAGACGCCGGCCAGAGACCATTGGTCTTTGCTGTCCTCGGCCTCTGTCGGTTCTGGTCGGACCGCGGTTTCTGGCGGCTGCTCTTCAGGCATCTCCTCCTGGACCGCTCCCTCCAACGAGGCTCATTGATACCATAGTTCCGAAAGCGGCCACAAGGGTGCAAGAGGGCGACCACAAGGGTCGCCCCTACGGGGCAACGAGCGCCGCACCCGCTGTTTGCCCGGTGGACGAGGCGGGAATAATCAAGTATAGCACCTCGATGACAACCTCCCGCAGTCCGCGGCGGACACTCTCCGGAAACGCGGCGGCTGCGGCCCGGAAACAGGAGTTTTCTGCATGCTGGTGCCCAGCAGACTGTTCTTGACGCGTGGTACCGGACGTCACCGCGAGAAACTGATCAGTTGGGAGATGGCGCTCCACGACGCCGGGATCTCCTCCTTCAATCTGGTTCGCGTCTCCAGCATCTTTCCTCCCAAGTGCAAATTGGTCACCAGGGAGCAGGGTTTGGAAGGCCTGGTCCCGGGTCAGGTGGTCTTTGCCGTGATCAGCGCCAATGCGACTCCCGAGCCGGGCCGTCTGGTTGCCACGTCCATCGGATTGGCGACGCCGAGGGACTCGAACCGGCATGGATACTTGAGCGAGCACCACGGTTTCGGAGAAACCGCGGCCGCGGCGGGAAGCCACGCCGAATCCGTGGCCGCCCAGATGCTGTCCGCCAGCCTGGGACTGCCCCCGGAGGAGGATGCTGCCGGGAAAGGCCCGAAGCGGTCGTGGGAACAACGCGGCGACTTCGCCGAAACCACCAGCATCGCCCAGTCCGCGTTCGGTGACCGGAACGGACGCTGGACGACCGTCGTGGCGGCCGCCGTCCTGCTGCCGTGATTCTGCTGGGATAACGACGACGGCTCCAATGCCGAACCGGGCATGGGGTCACACCGGTTCAGGACGACGCCGGCACTGATTCAGACTTCGAGGACCTCGCTCTCCTTCAGCCGCCCCAGATCGTCCGCTTGGGCGATGAAGTCGTCGGTGATCTTCTGGACCCGATCGTACCCGCGGTGCTCGTCATCCTCGGAAATGGCCTTGCTTCTGGAGAGTTTCTTCAACCGGTCATTGGCGCTCCGGCGGATGTTCCTGACCGCGGTCCGGTGCCCTTCGGTCACTTTCCGGACATGTTTGGCAAGTTGCCGGCGCCGCTCCTCGGTCAGCGGAGGGATGGGCACCCGGATGAGCCTTCCGTCGCTGGAAGGATTCAGACCGAGATCGGAGACCAGAATAGCGCGGATGATACTCTCGATCTGGGTCGGGTCCCAAGGTTGGATGGTCACCAGAGAGGCTTCCGCCACGTGCAAAGTGGCGACCTGGTTGATGGGCGTTGGAGTGCCGTAGTAGTCCACCCTGATCGGATCAAACAAGTGCAGGGAGGCTCTGCCGGTACGGACTGACGCCAATTCCCGGCTCAGATCCTCCACGGTTTTACGCATTCGGGTTCGGATTTCAGTCAACACCTGCTGGACGGAGTTCCCGTTCATGCTGTCTCCCCCTTGAGTCGCGCGGCGTCCCCGACAGGTTCGGCGGGATCGTTTCAATGGCTGATGACGGAACCCACCTTCTTGCCCAGGACCGCGCTCGTGATGTTCCCCTTCTGCCGAAGACTGAACACCATGATGGGCAGATTGTGATCCATGCACAGCGATATAGCCGTTGCGTCCATGACCTTGAGACCCTTTTCCAGGACTTGGAGGTAAGTCAAATGATCGAATCGTTTGGCATCCGGGTTGACTTCCGGGTCCGAATCGTACACGCCGTCGACCTTGGTCCCCTTCAAGATCACATCGGCCCGAATTTCCATCGCCCTCAGGGCCGCCGCCGTATCGGTGGAAAAGTAGGGACTGCCGGTACCGGCGGCGAATATGACCACGCGCTTCTTTTCCAAGTGCCGGATGGCTCGCCGCCGAATAAACGGCTCTGCAAGTTCCGAGACATGGATGGCGCTCAGAACTCGAGTGTCGACGTCATTCTTCTCCAGAGCGTTCTGCAAGGCCAGAGAGTTGATGATGGTGGCCAACATGCCCATGTAGTCGCCCGTAGCCCGGTCGAATCCGGCCTCGCTGACGTTCACCCCACGGATGATGTTGCCACCGCCGACAACGACGGAAGTCTCAACACCCAAGGCGTGAACGTCTTTGATCTGGAGGGCGACACCCTCCATCATGGCGGGATCGACGCCGAAGTTGCCGGCGCCCATGAGCATCTCGCCGCTGAGCTTGACGAGAAGCCGCCGGTAGACGGGTCGTGCCAGCTTGACCGGGTCTCCCAACGGCGCCTGGCTCTCCTGGGGCAAAACCGCCTCCTTCGATGGTGAGGAACTCTAGAGCTCTTCTCCCACCTTGAAACGGCAAAAGCGACGGGCCGTAATATTTTCCTTCAAGGTGGCAATCTTGGATTTGATGAGTTGCTCGACCGTGATCGAGGGATCCTTGACAAAGGGCTGCTCGTAGAGGCACACGGCGGAGAAATACTTCTCCAAGCGGCCTTCGACAATTCTCTCGACTATCCGTTCAGGTTTGCCCGTCGCCAGCGCCTGGTTGCGGTAGATCTCTTTTTCGCGATCGATCTCTTCGGAAGCCACCTCATCTCGCCGAACGACAAGGGGGTTGGACGCGGCCACCTGCATGGCCAGATCCCGGACGAGTTCCTGGAACTCATCGGTGCGGGCGACAAAATCGGTCTCGCAATTCACTTCCACCAGAACACCCAGCTTGCCACCCGCATGGATGTACTGACCCACCGTCCCCTCGCTGGTGGTGCGGCCGGACCTCTTGGCGGCAGCGGCCAGACCCCGTTCACGCAGGATGATGACACCCCGGTCCAAATCTCCTCCGGCCTCGACCAGCGCTCTCTTGCACTCCATCATTCCAGCGCCGGTCCGGTCCCGGAGCGCCTTGACCTGTGCTGCGGTTACACTCATTTTCGATCGACCTTCCCACTGAAAAAGCTTGACGCGTCGAGTCCGCGCAGACTCCTAGCTGTGGTCGGAGGTGGGGACACTCGTGGCCTTCACCGCGGAAGCGGTGCTGGTCGCCACGGTGGCATCTGGCGGTGTCGAGATCTCCTGCGCCGCCTGCTCCTGCGCCGCCTGCTCTTGCGCTGCCCTCTCCTGCAGCGCCTGCTCTCGCAGAGCCCTCTCCCGAGCCGCCTTTTCGCGGACCGCTTTCTCGCGGGCCGCCTTTTCGCGGGCCGCCTTCTCTCGGGCTTCTGCCAAACGAGCTTCCCGGATCGCCTTTCCGGCCAGGATCGCATCCGCGATGGTGGAGGTGAACAGCCTCACCGATCGCAACGCGTCGTCGTTTCCCGGGATCACGAAGTCGACGTCGTCAGGATCACTGTTGGTGTCCACCACGGCGATCACCGGAATGCCCAGCTTGGCGGCTTCCTTGACGGCGATGACCTCCCGGTTCGTGTCCACCACGAAGAGGATATCGGGGAGACGCTCCATGTCCCGGATGCCACGCAGATTCTTGTCCAGCTTCTTGCGTTCCCGCTCCAGCCGGGCCACTTCCTTCTTGGAGAGCTGGTCGTAGAAGCCGTTGACCCGTTTTTCTTCCAGATCCTTGTAGCGCTTGATGCTGTTCCGGACGGTCGCGAAATTGGTGAGAAGACCGCCGAGCCAGCGGTTGGTGACGTAATGGGCCTCACATCTGCTGGCTTCCTGCTCGATGGTGTCCTGAGCCTGTCTCTTGGTGCCGACGAACAGTACCGAACTTCCTCGGATGCTCCGCTCGACGATGAAATCGATGGCGCGCTTGAAATACCGGAGTGTGGTTCGCAGATCGACGATGTGAATGCCGTTTCGCTGGCCGAAGATGAACGGTTTCATCTTGGGATTCCAGCGCCTGGTCTGATGCCCGAAATGGACACCGGCGTCCAACAGTTGCTTGATGGGAATGGAACTCACCTATTTCTCCCTGTCTACCTCTTGGAAAACTGGAACCGCTTACGCGCCCCGGGCTGTCCGTATTTTTTCCGTTCCTTGACCCGCTGATCGCGTCTGAGAAGTCCTGCCTTCTTGAGGGTGCCACGGAGATCGGAATCGAACTGGAGCAGGGCACGGGCTATTCCCAGCCGGACGGCACCGGCCTGTCCCGCATATCCCCCGCCCTTGACGTTGACGTAGACATCGAACGTGTCGTTGTTCTCCGTCTGCATCAGAGGTTGCAAAACCACAACCTGTTGTGTCCGGTTTCGGAAGTAGTCCTGGTAATCGACGTGGTTGACGACGATCTGCCCTTCCCCGAGCATCAGGAACACGCGTGCGGTGGCGGACTTCCTCTTGCCCGTGCCGTAGTATTGAACCTCGTTCAAGGAAGATCTCCTGTGGTCGGCGGGGATGGATTACAGGGCCAGTGGCTCCGGCTTCTGAGCCTGATGCGGATGGTCGGCGCCGGCATAGATCTTGAGTTTCCGGATCATCCTCTTGCCCAACTTGTTTTTCGGCAGCATACCTCGAACCGCCAAGCGTACCAGACGATCCGGATACCGGCGGAGCAGATCCTCGGCCGTTATCTCTTTCAGCCCCCCCGGGTATCGGCTGTGAGAATAATAGACCTTCTGGGACCACTTCTTCCCAGTGAGACGCACCTTGTCGGCATTGACGACGATCACGAATGCGCCAGTATCGAGAAAATCGGTGTAGTGCGGTCGGTCCTTGCCCATGAGGACGGTGGCCAATCGAGTCGCCAAGCGACCCAGAATCTGATCGCTGGCGTCCACGACGAACCACTTCCGGTCGATTTCGTCAACACTGGGAAGAATCGTCTTACTCGAATTCTTCATATCGTCACACTACGCCCTCAGAGTCCAAGAGTCTGGAAATCTACCGAACGGACCCGTCCCTTGTCAAGGCTGCGCCCTGTCAACTCGCCTTCGGTTCGCGTTCCAGGCGGTTCGAACGTTGAGGAGATTGAAGATGAAGGGGTTCAACATCAGATCGCCGATTCCGGCGGCGCCGAGACGCGACTTGCTGGTCCTCGCGGCCGTATGCGCCATCCTCGCGGGGACCGCCGTCTGGCGGCAGTCGTTAGTCTCCCGGACTGACGCGGGCCGTGCCAGACTCGCGACGTTCTCTGACCGGAAAGGGAGACTGGAAGCGGTTCTGGAGAGGGTCCGGCGCTGGGAAGAGGCGGTCGAAGTCCTGGTCCGGTGCCGCGGCCGTGTCCGGGAACTGAAACTCTATCAGGCCTCCCCTCTTTGGTTGTGGAACCGGCTCATGGACCGGTTCCCATCCCAGGAGGAAGTGTCCCTGCACCGTCTCGATTGGGAGGACGAAACCCTGACCCTGGAGGGAACCGCCGCTACTCCGGCCGCCGCGGGGACTCTGCTGCAACGCCTGGGTCCGGATGCGGGTTTTTCCCAGGTGGAACTGCGCGCCCTGGAACAAGTGGGGAACACCGTCCGCTTCACCGTCACTGCCCGTACGCGGCACTGACCTGGAAACGCGAGTATGGAGAGACTCCGTCGAAGAGTTCGCGAAAAACCTGCGCTCTCCCTGGCCATCATGGGAATTCTCCTGGCAGGTTCCGTCTATGCCTCGACCATCCGTCCGCTTCAGTTCCAACTCGAGGGACTGGAGAAGGAGTTCCTGAGGGCGCAGTCCCAGCGGAAACAGATCGACTCGGCAGAGGCTCGCCTCTCACGGGTCAAGGAAGAATTCGCCGAACAACGCAAGCGTCTCCTGGACGAGGGAAAACTGCCGGCTGCGGCGGCCTCTCGTTCCCAGGCGATCAGTCAAATCGTGCAACTGGCTCTCCACCGTGACCTGCGTCCCACCCGAGTCTCTCCTTCGACCCCCGTCGTGGAGGAGGTCCTGACCCATTGGCCGATGGACCTGGTTGTGGAAGGAGGGTTTCACGGCCTGGGCCGATTCTTTCAGGATCTCGGAGACCTGGATGAGACCGTCAACATCCGAAAACTGTCCATCAGAAGCCGCCGGGACCCGTCCCTTCCGGCGCTGACTCTGGACGCTTCCATCTCCCTGAGCCTCTTCCGGATCAGCCTGCAAGACTACGATCCCAGCCGGGAGCCGGAACCGGAGGAGGCCCCATGATCCTGGTCCCGTTGCTACAACTCGGATTGCTCTGCGCCCTGGCGGCTTCCGACCCGGAAGGTGCAAACCCCTACACGCCTCAAGGGAAGAGAGACCCGTTCGCGCCTTGGGGACAGGAGCAACGGTCTACGGCGGAGACGCCGTTGACGGCGCCGTTGCGGCACCTGGCAATTTCGGAACTGGTCATTGTGGGGACGGCCGTGGGGAAACTCGGCGGTTTCGCCCTGGTGCAAGGGGCTGACCGCCTGACCCGCCTGGCTCCCGTGAAGGCTAGATTCGCCGACGGATTCTTGGTGGGGATCAGCGGAGACTGGGTGATTTTCCGGGTCGACGGGATCGACCTGGGCCGGACCTGGGTCACGAGACGAATTCGATCCGTCGGGAAGTGAGTGAGAGCATGCCAATCGGTCCGCGACTCCGGCGCAGGTGGGTTCCTCTCTTCTGGGTGTTGGTCGCAGCCACTCCCACAAGAGGTTCAGGACCCGAACTCCCAGTGGTCCCCGATCCGCTCCGGCAAACGGTTTCCATGAGTCTGGTCGACGCCTCCCTGGTGGATTTCTTTCGCACTGTCGCGGAGTTGAGCGACCTCAATCTGGTGATCGACTCCGACGTGTCGGGAAGCGTGACACTACGCGTGGAGCGACTGGCCTTGGACCAGGTGGTGGAGATGGTCCTCAAGAGCCATTCTCTGGAACAGACGGCACAGGACAGCCTGATTCGGATTTCTCGCCGAGAGACTCTCCGGGCAGAGAAGGAACGGGATCGGAAGCTGCTGGAACAGGAACGTGAAAATCAGGCACCGGCTACCGTGGCCCGATCCCTGAACTACGCCTCCGCCGAGGAGGTGGCCAAGACCCTGAAGAATCAACTGGGGGAGAAGGGCCGCTTGGACGTGGACACCAGGACCAACACGGTGCTGATGACCGACATCCCGCCTCGAGTCGCGGAGTTGAACCGCCTTCTTGACCGGTTGGACGTTGCGGGGCGTCAAGTCGAGATCGAGGCCAGAATCATCGAGGCCACCACCACCTTCGCCCGGAACCTGGGTCTCCAGCTTGACCTGCTGGTCGGGGGAACCAGCCAACGAGCCGGAGGGTCCGTGCGTATGAGCACCCCGCTGGGGCTGGGATCGGGTTCTCCCGGGATCGCGGCCGCGCCAATGCTGGACACGGTGCGCCTGGATGCTCTTCTCACAGCCGCCGAATCGGACGGAGAAGTTCGCATCCTTTCCAAGCCCCGGGTCACCGCCCTGAACAACGTCGAGGCCATCATCACCCAGGGAGCCCGAATTCCGATTCCAGTCGAGCACGACTTCACGACCACGGTCCGCTTCGAGACCGCCGCTCTGCGGCTTCTGGTCAGGCCCCAGATCACGCCCGAGAAGACGGTTCTGCTGCAGATCAAAGTGGAAAACAACGTCCCCGATTTCAGTCGCACAGTTCAAGGCATTCCCACCATCCTCACGAGTGAATCCCAGACCGTGGTTCTGATCCCGCATGAAGGTACGGCCGTGATCGGAGGAATCCTTCTGGACATCGACCGGACGCTGGAGCATAGGGTTCCGGGTTTGGCACGAATCCCAGTTCTGGGAAGGCTCTTTCGGAGAGAGTCCAAGAGCCGGGAAACCCGGGAAATCATCTTCTTCATCACGCCCCGAATCAGGTAACAGTCCGTGGGGAATGTCCCGCGTAGGACCGGGGCTGCGCCCGCCGGACAAGGCGCGATGAGGGAGCATATTCCTCCCTATTTGACCGAGGCGCAACCCAGTCCGCGCACGCTGCAGACCCGGTCGAATGCCGTGACGACTTTTGCCACGGGCTGTTAAAGTCCGGGGATGCACGACTTTCGGGGCCGCTATGGTCGCTTTCTGACCGAGCTGGAGGACCGGGGCCTGGACGGATTTCTGGTCCAGCATGGACCCAATCTGACCTACCTCTTCAACTTCACCGGCTCGGCGGGATTGGCCTGCTGCCTGGGAGACGAAACCATTCTCCTGGTGGACTCCCGCTATCTGGAACAAGCCCGGGCCACGGCCGTGAACTGCACTCCGCAGTTGATTCGGAGTTCATTCGAGCAGGCCTTGGAAGAGCTGTTGAACCACCGCTTTCCCGGCAAGAGCCCTCGGAAACGACTGGGGCTGGAGGCGACTCGTGTGAGTTGCGATCTCTGGCTGCGAATCCAGAACTGGTCCGCAGCCGTCGAGTGGGTACCCGAACACGACCTGATCGAATCCCTGCGAATCATCAAGGAACCCAGCGAAATCGAGGCGCTGATCCGTGCCTTCGAGCTGGCACAGAGCGCATATGCCGGCTTTCTCGACCAGATCTCCCCCGGCATGACCGAGGTCCGGATGGCAGGCATCCTGGAAATGGAGATGCGCAAGGCCGGGGGTGAAGGCGTCGCCTTCGACACCATCGTGGCCAGCGGACCCCGATCCTCCCTGCCCCACGGCGTGGCTACCGGCCGGATCTGGGGAGCGCAGGAAATCCTCTTGATCGATTTCGGGATCCGCTCCGGAGGGTATCTGAGCGATCTCACCCGAGTCCATCTTTCTCGCGAGGTCAAGAAGCCGGAGATCTTCGACATGGTCTCGGAAGCTCAGCACGCGGCGCTGGATTCGATCCGTCCCGGCGTCCTCTCCTCCGACGTGGACCGGGCGGCTCGCGGCGTGATCGAGCGCTACGGACATGGTGACCACTTTCAACACAGCGTCGGCCACGGACTGGGTCTGGAAATCCACGAACTGCCCCGGATCTCCCCCAGTCGGACGCGGCCCCTCGAGGCCGGAATGGTTTTCACCGTGGAACCGGGGATCTATCTTCGGGAACGGATGGGCGTCCGGATCGAGGATGTGGTGGTCGTGACCGACACCGGCAATCGGCTGCTTTCCGATCCGGCCCGGTGATGAGTGAACATGAGGGAGTTCTCCCGCCGCCAGAGTCACGACTGCTCCGACTTGTTCCCGTGGGGCCGTGGAGACTAAACTTACACCGCGCGGGGAGACGCCGGTGCGGAAAGAACCATGAACACCAGGGAGATCCGATCTTTACTCAAACTCATCGACGAGTTCGAGGTGGCGGAGTTCGAGTTGGAACGGGACGGAGTCCGGCTCCGGATCCATCGCGGCGGTGTCGCCTCGCCGCCTGAACCCGCAGCTCCGACGGTGCAGGAGGCCCCTGCCGTAGAAACGGTCCCGGTGGAGCCCCTACCCGCGCCGGAGAACCTTCACGTCTTCACCGCGCCCATGGTGGGGACCTACTACTCTTCACCTAAACCCGATGCAGACACCTTCGTCCAAGTCGGATCCACCATCCGCGAAGGGGACACTCTCTGCATCATCGAGGCCATGAAGATCTTCAACCAGATCGAGAGCGACGTGGATGGCCAAATCGTTCGCATCCTGGTTGAAAACGGCCAACCCGTCGAATACGGTGAGCCCCTGTTCGAGATCCGCACCTGATAGATATGTTCAGAAAGGTCCTCATCGCCAACCGGGGTGAGATAGCGCTACGTGTCGTCGCCGCCTGCAAGGAATTGGGCATTCGCACGGTCGCAGTCTACTCCGAGGCCGATCGGGACCTGCTCCACGTCCGCTTTTCCGACGAGGCCGTCTGCATCGGCCCGGCCCGAAGCTACGACAGCTATCTGAACATCCCCAGCATCATCAGCGCGGCCGAGATCACCAACGTGGACGCCATCCACCCCGGTTACGGCTACCTGGCCGAGAGTTCCCACTTCGCGGAGGTCTGCGAAAACTGTGGTATCCGGTTCATCGGGCCCCCCGCGTCCGCCATCAGTCTCATGGGAGACAAGTCCCGGGCACGGGAGACGATCAAGGCCCTGGGAATGCCCACCATTCCCGGAACCGGAGCCATCGACCGGGAGAGCCCGGATCCCTCGGCGTTGGCACGGCAGGTCGGATTCCCTCTCATCATCAAGGCGGCGGCCGGAGGCGGCGGGAAGGGGATGCGCATCATTCGCCGGGAACAAGATTTTCTTGACTCTTTGGCACTGGTCCAGTCCGAGGCGGAAAGCGCATTCGGCAACTCCCAAGTCTATCTGGAGCGGTACCTTGAGAACCCGCGCCATATCGAGTTTCAGATCCTGGCCGACGATCAGGGGAACGTCGTCCACTTGGGCGAGCGTGACTGCTCCATTCAGCGGCGGCATCAGAAACTGGTGGAGGAGTCTCCCAGCCCGTTTCTCGGCCCCGACCGGCGAATGGAGTTGGGAAGCCAAGTGGTGCACGCCATGAAGGAGATCGGCTATCAGAACGCGGGGACGGTGGAGTTTCTGTTCGACCGGCACGGGAACCACTACTTCATCGAGATGAACACCAGGATCCAGGTCGAGCATCCGGTGACCGAGATGATCACGGGAATCGACATCGTGAAGCAGCAGATTCTGATCGCGGCAGGCCTTCCTCTGGACTTTTCCCAGGACGACGTGGTCTTTCGAGGAAGCAGCATCGAATGCCGGCTCAACGCCGAATCTTCCGAGACCTTCACTCCCTCCCCCGGCCGAATCCACGCTTACCATGCTCCGGGAGGACCAGGGATCCGCGTCGATTCCGCGGCCTATACGGATTGCGTCATTTCCCCCCACTACGATTCCCTTATCGCCAAACTCATCGCCCACGGCAGCGACCGGGCGGAGGCCATTTCTCGGCTGAACCGGGCCTTGGACACCTTCATCGTGGAGGGGATCGAGACCACCCTGCCCTTTCACAGGAGGGTGATCCGCCATCCCAACTTCCTGAGTGGGACCTATGGGACCTCGTTCCTCGACGAATTCATGGGAAAGAAGGCATGAGCGCACCCGCCAAGACCAACCAGAGAGGCTACTGGGGATCCGGACTCGGATTCGTCCTGGCTGTTGTCGGTTCCGCCATCGGGCTCGGCAATATCTGGCGGTTCCCCACCGAGGCGGGACAGAACGGAGGAGGCGCCTTCGTTCTTGTCTACGTGATCGCCACCTTTCTGATCGGTGTCCCGGTCATGCTGGCCGAGCTGGCGCTGGGCCGGAAGACCCAGCGAAATCCGGTCGGGGCCTACCGCAGCCTGGCTCCCGGAAGCGGCTGGGGACTGGCCGGAGGTCTCGGCGTCCTCACCGGCTTGATCATCCTGAGTTATTACAGCGTGGTCGCGGGCTGGACGCTGAAATACATCTGGGTCGCAGTCAGCGGCTCCTTCCACGGCGCCACACCGGAGGCCATCAGCGCGACCTTCAACAGTTTCATCCAGGACCCGGTGGCGGTCCTCAGCTGCCACCTTCTGTTCATGCTCATCACCATCCGGATTGTCATGGGGGGCATCCAGGGTGGGATCGAAAGGGCCGCCAAGATCCTCATGCCCGTGCTGTTCGGTCTGCTGCTCCTGCTGGTGGTCCGTTCATTGACGCTTCCGGGAGCCTCCGAAGGCCTCCGCTTCTATCTCAAGCCCGACTTCGGAAAGCTGGATGCCGTGGTGATCCTGAAAGCGGTGAGTCAGGCCTTCTTCTCGCTGAGCCTGGGAATGGGGGCGATCATCACCTACGGAAGCTACCTCTCCCCGAAGCAGGACCTTGTTTCCAGTGCTCTGTACGTGAGTTTCTTTGACTTTTTCATCGCGTTCCTGGCCGGCTTGGCCATTTTCCCGGCACTCTTTTCCGTGCCGGGGCTGTCACCCGACGTGGGACCGGGGCTGATCTTCGTGGTGCTGCCCAACATCTTCAATGCCATCCCCCTGGGGAATTTTTTCGGAGCCGCCTTTTTCATCTTGCTGGGCATCGCCGCCCTCACGTCCGCCATCTCCATGTTGGAGGTGGTCGTGGCATACACCATCGACGAGTTCGGGTGGAGCCGCCGCCGAGCGGCAATCGGAGCCGGCAGCGTGATCTTCCTCCTGGGAATCCCCAGTGCGTTGGGAAACGGCGCCGTTCCGTTCTTTTCCGGAACCCTCGATTTCGCGAACCAGTATTTTGGAGGGATGGCGTTGGTCGTGGGCGCTCTACTGGTAAGCCTGTTCGTGGGCTGGAAGTGGGGCATCGGGAACGCCGTGGAGGAGCTGGAGCGGGGCCGCGGGACTTTCCGCCTGGGAACGGTCTGGGGTTTCCTGATCCGATTCGTCTGCCCCCTGGCCATCCTCACGATCCTCTTTCAGCTCCTCAGGGGATGAGGATCGATGCCCAAGCCCTTGCCCGGTCCCCTCTACCCCATCACTCATTGCCCCAACTCGCAGGGCTGGGATCATGTGAACTTCTCCAACTGCCTGATCCGGTGCGGGATCCGATTCTTTCAGGTCCGCGACAAGACGCTTCCGGACGGCCGTCTCTACCGGCAACTCCTGAAAATTCGGCTCCTGTGCCGAGAGGCGGGAGCCTGCTTCGTGGTCAACGATCGAGTGGATCTGGCTCTGGCGGCCGCAGCCGATGGTGTCCATCTGGGCCAGGACGATCTTCCGCCGGCGGCTGCCCGGCGACTCCTGGGAGAGGAAGCGGTCATCGGACTCTCCACCCACAATTGGGAACAGTTCAGGAGGGGACTCGAGGAGCCTGTCGACTACCTTGCGCTGGGCCCCATTTTCCCAACCGGGACCAAGGAGGACGCGGCCCCTGTGCTGGGTCTGGAACTGCTGCGCAAAGCCTCCGGCAACACCGATCTCCCCTTGGTCGCCATCGGTGGAATCTCGGTGGAAGAGGCCCCCGGTGTGTGGCAGTCAGGAGCGCACTCGGTGGCGGTGATCTCCGATGTTGCGGGAGCCCAGAGCCCGGAGCGCCAGATTCGAGCCTACGTGGAACGGTTTGGGATACGGGTTAGGGCGACATGAATCTACTGCTGTTCGAATCGCGGCGGGGCGATGCGCTGCCCGTGCTGCAGCCATTGCCGAAGACGGCCATAGCGCAACGGCGGAATCCAACCACGCGGTGGTCCCGGCTGCAAGATCGGATCCGGACGACTTACCGGCGATTGGAAGAGCGCTTCGACTACAATGAGAGGCTCTGTTCGGCTCTCCGCCAGGTTCCCGAACTGAAGGTGCGCCACTCGACCCGCATGGACAGCGAGGCAGCAAGAAAACTGCTGCACCGTTTCTTCGTCCGGCAGCGCCTGAAGCACTCCGCCTGGCTCAAGGTGGACGTGGTCCTCGCCGGTCTGGGCAGCATCCTCACTCCCATTCCAGGACCCAACATCTTCTTCTTCTATCCGGCCATCCGAGCATTCGGCCACTACACGGCTCTCCGGGGAGCCCGGGATGCAGGGAGGCTGGTTCGGTTGTCATTTGCGCCGGAGCCCTTGATCGACCAGGTTCAGTCGAACCTGGACCAAATCGAGAAACTCCGGCCGCTCCTGGTCCAGCTGGAGCAACAGTACAACCTGACCGACCTGGAACGGCGCCTCTTTTCCAGAGGGGCCCGGCGCTGACTTGCGGCGGCGGGTCCGGCACCTGGCCCAGGCACCTACCCCGCATTTCTCACCAGGCCGCTTTTTGTATGATGAAAAAGGCCTTACCGATGGACATTTGCGAAATTATTGACAAACTTTGCCAGAAACAGACTGCGCTGGGCGCGCGCTCGCGGGTCTTTTCGCCCCCAGCGCGCACATGCTTCCGCAAACGTAGTCACCACTACGCTTGCGGTCGCGAGCACGCGCTGGAGACGAAAATCCTCCGCGATCGTCACGCCCCCTGGTGAGAAATGCGGGCTACCCCATATTTCCTTCCATGAACAAATCCTGACCCAGTCTCTTGACCTTGAGACCGGACACGGTGAGCGCATCGGCGAGGCGGCTGACCTTGAGTTCTGCGACTCCCGGGACGCCCCTGCTGCCGAGAATCTTGGGCCCATAGTAGAAGTGGAGCCGCTGGATGACACCGGCCTGCAGGGACGATCCGGCGACCCGGCCGCCTCCCTCGATGATGAGACTGGTGATGGAATCCCGGCCCAGAGACTCCAGCACCGCCGGCCAGGAGAGAAACCGTCCTGCTCGCGGGACCCGTACCAGGCGGGCCCTGCCTGCGAGGGGACTGTCGGGCGGACACGGACACCTGTGAAAGATCCAAACCGGATCACCCGACTGGAAGAGCCTGGAGTTCACCGGGGTCCGTAGTTGAGAATCCAGAATCACCTTCCGGATCCGCTTCCTCAACCTCCACCGGACATCCAGGGAGGGATCGTCCGCCAGGACGGTCTCTATTCCCACCAGAATGGCGTCGTAGAGAAAACGGTGGCGGTGAACGTGCCGCCTCGCCTTCTCGCCTGTGATCCACTTGGAATCGCCGCCCGGGGCAGCGATCCGGCCATCCAACGTGAGGGCCAGCTTGAGCAGGCAGAAGGGTCTCCGGTGTTGGACGAAGAAGAAGAAGGCTTCGTTGATCCGGCGAGCCTGCTCACGACACGGTCCCTCATGGATTCGAATTCCGCGGGAACGAAGGTATTGCACCCCTTTGCCCGCCACTTGGGGCGAGGGGTCCGTCACGGCCACGAAGATCTCCCGGATCCCAGCTTCGACGACCCTTTCCATGCAGGGAGGGGTCCGGCCCCAATGAGCACAGGGCTCCAGGGTGACGTACAGGGTGGCTCCCCGGGCGCGGCTTCCGGCCTGCTCCAGAGCGACCACCTCGGCATGATGGAGTTTCTGATAGAGATGATAGCCCTCGCCCACGATCTGACCGTCCCGCACGACAACGGCTCCCACCATGGGGTTGGGACTCACCCGGCCGGCACCTCGCCGGGCAAGCTGGAGAGCGCGGCGCATGAATTGGATGTCAGCGGCGGAGGCAGACATGGGATGTTGTCACCGGTCCTTCAGTTTCACGCCGACCGCCGGCAAGAGCTGCCCCGGCATTCAAGGAACAATGGCCCGAACTTCTCAACGGGTCGTTGAGTGTATGACGAATTGGATCCAGTCCGCAGGCACGACCACGTCAGAAATCAGCATCTCCCGGTCAGGCCCCAGGCTGGCAGCCCGCCAACGCCAAGCGGATCCGCAGGGTGTTGATCCTTCTCTGATCGGCGGTGAGAACCTCGACTCGGATGCCGTTGATGTCGGTGGTCTCGCCCGGATGCGGAACCCGGCCCATCTGGGAGACGACGACGCCCGAGACCGTCGTAAAGTGGGTGTTCCCCAGGCTCAGGCCCAAAGCCTTCTCCAGATTTTCGATTTCGGCCGCGCCACGGACGATGTAGCTCCCTTCCCCCTCGGAAACCAGATCCACCAACTGCAACTCGTCTTCATCCCGAATCTCGCCCACGATCTCCTCGATCAGGTCCTCGATGCTCACCAGTCCACTGACCGCCCCGTACTCGTTGATGACGATGGCAATGTGCTCGGCGCTCCTTTGCATCTCCCGAAACAGGTCCGCCACCTTCTTGGTCTCAGGAACGAACAACGGCGGCGTCAGCAGCAGCGTCACCGGTTCGTCACCGCTCTCCGCGTTGAGATAGGAGAGCAGATTTCGCACGTAGACGACGCCCACGATATCGTCCAGGCCCTTTCGATAGACCGGAATTCGGGAATGCTTCCGGGAGACGATGAGATCCCGCATCTCGGAGACGGTCGTGCTCTGGGAAGTCGCCACGACCTGGGTCCGGGGAGTCATGATCTCCCTGACCCGAGTGTTCCCGAACTCCAGCGCCGAAAGGATGAGGTCACCCTCCCGGCCCTCGATGATCCCCTCCTCCTCACCGACATCCACGTAGGCTTCAAATTCGCCTTCCGTCGATTCTTCCTCCTGGCCTCCAGTTTCGTCACCGTTGGCGGACGTGCGCTCGAAGGGCTTGAGCAAGGACGCCAGGGGACGACTGATCCATGCCATGAAGGGGTAACACCTGGAAAGCACCGGCACCAGGCGCAGCAGGGCCTGTTCCGGATACCGAGTCGCCATGATGGGAATCACCAGCAGCACCAACACCAAGGTCGACAGCAGCACCGGCAGCGCCCACCAAGCGCCCTGTATCGGCCGGAGCTCAAGGAAGAATCCAGTTGCGAAAACGACCAGTGTGATCTGAATACACAGGAGCAGGAGGCGAACCGGGAGCAGGAAACGGCTCCGGTCCGAGGTAATGGTCCCCACCAGACCCGGTTCCCGAGTCGACTCCCGCTTCGAGAGTATCCTGAGAGTCAGGCGGGAGAGTCGAATGACGGCAGTCTCAACCACCGAGAGCAAGAGGAGAATCAGAAGAGAGAGCGCCAACAACAGGGCGACCGCCCAACTCAAAGAAGTTGAAACTCCCTTCTCAGCTGCACTTCCATTGATTCCATTTCACCTGAGTCGACCTCATGGTCATACCCCATGAGATGGAGAAGACCATGAAGGGCCAACACCTTCAGTTCCGTCTGCAGACTCTTGCGTCGCTGCCGGTCGGCTGTTTCCACTGAAATCAGGATATCACCCAGGTAGGACTCCTCGCCCATGGGGAATGCGAGCACGTCCGTCGGTTCGGGCACTCCCCGGTAGCGACGGTTGTAATGACGGATTCCGCGGTCGCTGACGAGGACGGTCGAGAATTCCGCTTCGACTCCCAGTCTGTGGACGAGACGGACCAAAAACTCCTCAAGACGCCGGGTCTCAACCAGGACCTTTTTCTGCCTATTGAATACGTGGATGTGGGATTTGCTCTTCCTCAATACGCTGGTTGAACTCGTACCCGGGGTACTCCACCCGATGGTGATACATGCCCCCGAGGACCCGTTCGAAGGCGCTGCCGATCCGGCCCAGGTCCTTGATGGTGACGTCACACTCGTCGAACTGTCCGTCCTCGATGGTGGCCTGGGTCAAACGCTGGATCATGCTCCGGATCTGCCCCGGCCCCGGATCTTCCAGGGTGCGCGAAGCCGCCTCCACCTGGTCGGCCAACATCAGGATTGCCGCCTCTCGACTCTGCGGTTTGGGGCCAGGATAGCGAAACTCACTCTCGCCGACCTCCATGCCCTTGGCCCGGGCGGCCTCCTTGGCCTTCTCGTAGAAGTACTTCATCATCCGGGTCCCATGGTGCTGGGGAATGAGGTCCCGGACCTTGGGAAGCAGCTTGATCTCGTCGGCGATGGCAAGTCCGTCCTTCACGTGACTGCCCAGGATGAGACTGGACATGTTCGGAGTCAGGTTATCGTGCTTGTTGGAGGTGTAGATCTGGTTCTCGATGTAGTATTCGGGTGCCTTGAGCTTTCCGATGTCGTGGTAGTAAGCACCCACTCGAACCAGGAGATTATTGGCTCCGATGGCTTCGGCTCCCGCCTCGGCCAGGGTTCCGACGGAGATGCTGTGGTGATACGTTCCCGGGGCTTCCAGGGCCAGACGCCGCAGGACCGGGTTGTTCAGGTTCGAGAGCTCAAGCAGGCGAACGTCGGTGGTGATCCGGAAAAAGGACTCCAGTATCGGGAGCAGCAGAGACGCCAACATGGCGGCCAAGACGCCACTCAAGAGTCCGCCGGCTGAACGCAGGGCAAAGAGCAGCCAATCGAATCCCGCCGCCATGGAAAAAAGCTGATAACCCAAGGCGATCGCTACGTTGACCAAGCCGATGATCAGACCGGCCCGGGTGACGACCGAACGCTCCCGATACTGGTCCAGGGCATAGATGGCCGCCAGCGAACCGGCCAGTGTGTAGGTCACCATGAGACCTTCGCCCGTCATGAGTCCGACGAAGACCGCGAAGGTCAGGGCGTAGAAAACGGTCAGCGGGACGTTGGTCAATAGAACGGCGATGATGGCGCCGGTCGCCGTGGGCACCACAAGATAGAAATCCACGGGGTTCTGGAATCTCTCGAACCCGATCCCCTCCACCAAAAAGTCTGCCAAAACCACAAAGACCTTGCAGACCACCAGCGTGGAAAGAAGCACCAGCGACAACAGGACATGGTATCGGGGCGCCTCCGCCTTCCCCCCTCGCGCCACGACGGCATAGTGGCCCAGAGCGAACAGGAAGAACCCGACCATGATCAGGATCCCGAAGAACTTCCCCGCAACCCGGCTCGGCTGCTTCATGCTCTTGAGACCGTTGAGCAACAGGATTTCCCGGGCCCCGACCTCGTCGCCGCTCCGAACGAGGGTACGGCCCTTGCGGACCTGGACCAGAACCTGGTCCACTTCTTCGGACGCCAGGTTCTCCAAGTCTCGAGTCTCTCTCTCGTTGAAGCTGACATTGGGCACCACCCACGTATCCAGGAAGCTGATGACCCGCTTCTTGGAAACCCGACCCACCGCCGTCAGCTCGTATTCGTTCTGCCGCAGGATGTCCCGAGCCTGCCCCAGGTCCCGAATCGCGATCCAATCGTCCAAGGGTTCCTGCCGGCCGGTGATGGCATTATGGAGAATGATTCCCCGGTCGCGATAGAGAAGGAGAATCTGGCGATTGAGAATAACCCCGGGAGATTTCATCGATTCCCGGAGCACGGCCAACATCTGATTTTCCAGTTCGGAGGAGAAACCCTGTGCGAGGCAGATCTCCAAAACCTTTCCCTGGGCGAACCGGGGAAGGGCGTGGCTCAACTCGGAAAGCAGCTCGGCTTTCGCCCGCCGGGGGAAAGACCGTCTGTCCCCCAGCCGGTACCGCGTCCGGACTGCCGAGATAATTCGCCGGGCATCGGCAAAGGCGCTCTTCAACTCCGATTCCAGACGCTGGTTGACCGAGAGATCCAGATCGAAGACACCGGGGACACCCTGGATGATCTCCCGCTTCTTCTCATCGGTCGCCTCCAGGTCCACCACCTGGAAATCGCGGGGCGCTTCGATGGTCCGATCGGCAATGTCGCCCCCTTCGTAGTCGGGAATGGATTGGAACTGATAACCGGCCAGGACACCAGCGACCACTACCGAGAGAATCAGGCCGGCCGACAGCTGCAGAATCGACAGTTCGCCCAATATGCTTTGGCGCCAGTGCTTGAGGCCGAGAAACCGCCTCATCAGCAGGCTTCTCCGGCTGGAGCCCCTGCCGGTCTTCGCACTTTTTCTATATTCCATGGAAGAGTCCGGAACCGGAACGGTCTCCAAGCGGAATGAAATGGATTCGACTCACGGTCACATCTCCACACCCCGGCATTTTCATTCCCCGATCTCTCCTCAAGAACCGATTCTCTTCAAGAACCGGCCTATTCAAGGATCGTGTTGCTTGAACAGCAGGCAGGCATTGGTTCCCCCAAAGCCGAAAGAATTGGACATAGCATACCGAATATCCCCCTTCCGTGCCTGGTGGGGAACATAGTCCAGATCACAGTCCGGATCGGAGGTTTCCAGGTTTATGGTGGGAGGAATGACCTGATCCTTCAGGGTCTGCACCACGACTCCACCTTCCAATCCGCCGGCCGCTCCCAGCAGGTGGCCGGTCATGGACTTGGTGGCGCTGACGGCCAGCTTACGGGCATGATCTCCGAAGACCGTCTTGATCGCCAGAGTCTCGATCCGGTCGTTTGGAGGCGTGCTGGTTCCGTGGGCATTGATGTAGTCCACCTCCTGGGGAGAGACCTGGGCGTCTTCCAGGGTGTTCCTCATGGCTCGGACGGCACCCGACCCATCTTCCGGGGGAGCCGTGATGTGATGAGCGTCGCCGCTCATGCCGTAACCGACGACCTCGGCCAGGATTTCGGCGCCGCGTCTGCGAGCCTGGCCCAGCTCCTCCAGAACCAGGATTCCGGCCCCTTCGCCCATGACGAATCCGTCCCGCTGGAGATCAAACGGGCGGCTGGCCTTCTCCGGAGCGTCATTGCGCTTCGAGAGGGCCCTCATGGCGGAGAAGCCGCCCATGCCCATGGGGGTGATCGCAGCCTCCGTCCCGCCGGCAATCATGACGTCGGTCTCGCCCCGTTGAATCATGCGGAAGGAGTCCCCAAGGGCATGGGACCCGGCTGAACAGGCGGTGCAGGTGGCTGAATTGGGTCCCATGGCTCCGAGGCGAATCGAAACTTGGCCAGCCGCCAAATTCACGATGGTCGAGGGAATGAAGAAGGGGGAGATCCGCCGCGGCCCTCTGGCCAGGAAATTGTTGTGCTCCCGCTCGATGATTCCGAACCCACCAATTCCCGACCCGATGACAACTCCGACCCGCTCGCCGTTCTCGGGTGTGATCTCGAGACCCGACGCGTGCACGGCATAGTCACTGGCCGAAATGGCGTATTGAATGAAGAGGTCCATTTTCCGGACCTCCTTGACGCTCAGATAGAGGAGGGGATCGAAACCCTTGACCTCGGCGGCAATCTTGGTAGGGAACTTGGAAGTGTCGAACCGGGTCACGTATCCGACACCACTCCGTCCCTGAAGCAGCGCCTCCCAGGTTTCGGCCGTGTCCAGACCGACAGGCGAAACCATCCCTACGCCCGTTACCGCGACCCTTCTCTTCAAGCTGCCGTCGCTCCCAAAGCGCCCGTTGGAGTTTCGAATTACAGGGGAGTCACTTCTGCTGAGCGTCGATGTAGTCTACGGCGTCGCGGACGTTTCGGATCTTTTCCGCGTCTTCGTCGGGTATTTCCAGTTCGAAGTCCTCTTCGAACTTCATCACCAACTCGACCGTGTCCAGCGAGTCGGCGCCCAGATCCTCAACGAAGCGAGCGTCGGCACTCACGTCCGAATCGCTGACGCCAAGCTGGTCCACGATGATCGCTTTCACTTGCTCCTCGACCGATGACATAGCTCCTCCATTCAGTTTTTGATGATGACCGATTACGCGTTATCCCCGACCGATGACGTGGCTCCTCCATTCATGAATCCAATGGGGACCCGTGGCACCGGGCCCGCGCCGTATGCGACGCGCGAGCGCCGAGTGAACTACATGTACATGCCGCCGTTAACGTTTAGCACATGCCCCGTTACATATCCAGCCTCCTTTGAGGCCAGAAATCGCACTCCATAGGCCACTTCGTCGACGGTTCCAACACGCTTCAGGGGGATCGTTGCGACCAGCTCGGAACGGGCCCGGTCGGGAAGGCTCCGAGTCATATCGGTCTCGATGAACCCCGGGGCAATGGCATTCACCGTGATGTTGCGCCCGGCAATCTCCCGGGCCAAGGCCTTGGTGAACCCGATGATTCCCGCCTTGCTGGAGACGTAGTTGATTTGACCCGGGTTCCCGGTCTGTCCGACCACGGAAGTCAGGTTCACGATCCTGCCGTAACGATGCCTGACCATGCTCCGCACGACCGCCCGGGTGACGCGGAAGACGCCGTCCAGGTTGGTGTTGAGAACCTGGCGCCAATCCTCATCTTTCATCCGGAGCAGAAGCTTGTCCCGGACAATTCCGGCGTTGTTCACCAGAATGTCGATCCGGCCGAACTCCTCCAGTACGCGTCTCACCCCCTCCTGAACCGAGGGAGACGACGAGATATCCATGGCCATGCCCAGCGTGGGATGACCCGACTCCGCCACGACAGCCGCTACACTCTCGATTTCCGACTGGCCCCGCGAAACCAGGGCCACACTTGCCCCATGGCTCGAAAAATCCTCCGCGATACGACGGCCGATGCCCCGTGACGCTCCCGTAACCAATGCGACCTGCCCCGAAAAATCAAACATAGGCCTCCACCTCGGCACGGTTCCCGATCCATTCTACCTGAGCTTCGGGCACGATCTGCCGGATCAGGCGACTCAGCACCCGACCCGGCCCCACCTCGACGAACGTTCGCGCACCCAGCTCCCAAAGCACCTCCACCGAACGGCGCCATTGGACGGGGGCGGTCACCTGGCGAATCAGACCTTCCCGAGCCGCGGAACCAGTGGTGACGCTCCTGGCATCCACGTTGTTGATCAGAGGACAAGTCAATTCGCCAAACCGGGTGTCCTGAAGCAACGGTTTCAGACGTTGCCTGGCCGGCTCCATGAGGGAGCAATGAAAGGGGGCGCTCACGGGCAACCGAAGCGCCCGGCGAGCACCCCGCGACCGGGCCAGCCGGCAGGCTCGCTCCACGGCCCCTCGATGCCCTGCAATGACGATCTGCTGAGGAGAGTTGATATTCGCCGCAGCTACGACCTCGCCCTCCGCAGCTTCAGCGCAGACTTCCTCCAGCGGTCCGAGGTCGAGACCCAGCACGGCAGCCATGCTTCCCTCTCCCACCGGGACGGCGTCCTGCATGAAGCGGCCGCGCCGGCGCACCAGGCGAACGGCATCGGTGAACTCCAAGGCTCCAGCCGCCACCAGTGCGGAATACTCTCCCAGGCTGTGGCCCGCAACCAGATCGGGCCCGCGTCCCCGTTCGCCCAATGCCCGCAAGAGAGCGATTGATGTCGTCAGTATTGCCGGTTGGGTGTTGGCGGTCAGCGCCAGGTCTTCACGACTTCCGCGACGGCAGATCTCGCTCAAACCGAAACCCAACGCGGCGTCGGCCTGGTCGAAGACCTCTTGCGCCGCCGAATCGGCCTCGGCAACGTCCACACCCATCCCAGGGGTCTGGGACCCCTGACCCGGAAAGACAAACGCGATCATGAGACCTCACGGCAGGCGGGCGGACGGCAAGGTGGTATCCGGATACGCCCTCGACTGGCGAAGCCGCGGGCACCCTTCCAGCGTCCTCCCGGAAACTGCACGGAAACCCACCCCGTTCGCCGGCACCGAGCCAGTAAACGGCGGCAATAGGCTTCCGGCGATCGGACGCGGGCCTTCACCGCTGGGGGCGCCGCACGGTACTTCCGCCACGGGCTGCTATGCCTCTCCCGCCTTCATGACCTGCCGTCCCTTGTAATATCCACACTCGGCACAGACGCGGTGGGGAAGCACGGTGCTGCCGCAATGGCTGCAGGTGGCCAGACTCGGAGCCGTCAGGAAATCGTGAGATCGCCTTCGTCCCCTGCGGGCCCTGGAATGTCGTCTCTTGGGATTGGCCAAAGTCTCATCCTCCGGCGGGCCCGGGCGCTCCATCCGCGAGTGACACGGCGGAGGCCGCGAACCGGCGGTTCATTGTTTGCGGTTCATCTTGAGCTTCAGCTCGGCCAGCCTGGCCAGCCTGGGATCCAGCGGGCGCCTGGAACAGGAACAGGACCCTTCGTTCAGATCCTGCCCGCACTGATCACACAGACCCTCACAGCTCTCCTTGCATACGGGCTTCATGGGTATTTCCAGGACGATCTGCTCGCCCACCGAAGCGCCCACGTCCAATTGCTCGTTCCGGTAGAAACCAACCGTCAGATCTCCAAACTCGAGCTCGATTTCCTCCCCTTCCCGATTGACCACCGGGTCGGGGTGATACTCCAGGTCGAACTCCTTGTTCACGGACCAGTCAACGGGTTTGAGGCAACGGCTGCAGGAGACCTCCAGATTGGCCTTCACCGCGCCTGCGACCCGAACCGCATCGCCGGCGACCGCCAGCCTGACTTGCGCCCGGGCCGGACGGTTCAAGGTACAGACCGATGGACCCAAAGCCAAGTCCCGATTGCTGATCGCCAATTCCAGGGAGAGGGGCTCTCCCGCCATTTTCAGCCGCCCGATGTTCACGACCATCCCTTGTCCCCGGAACGAAGAACAAAATGAAGTTTCGGAATCTACTCCAAAAACCGGCTCCTTGTCAAGGGGAACCGATCCCGAATATAGCGTTCAAACCTTTTCTTTTCAGTATTTTCCGCTATCCGGAATGACTCGAGATCCGGACCCGGATCTTGCGGGCGAAGGAATCCGTCATGCCCGCGATGTAATCGCAGACGACCCGGTGAATACCGTAGTCCTCCATCCGGCCGTAATGCGCCGGAGGCAATCTTGCCGGATCCTCCTCGTAATACTGGAAGAGATCCGCGATCAGCACCTTGGCTTTCCGCCGGGGACCCTCCAAGTCGGGATGGTGGTAAAGATTGCTGCGCAGGAAACCTTTCAATTGACGGCCGAGAGCGGCGGTCTCGGGGCCGAACCCCACGACTCGAGTCGGAAATCTTCGGACGGCGTCCACCGAATCCAGGGATTCGCTCCGAATCCGGTCACGGGTGGCTCGAACCAGATCCGTCACCAGCACGTCGATCAGGTGGCGAATGGTCTCGCTGACCAGGATTCCCTCGGAAGCTGTGGGGAAATCGCCTTGGATGCGGAGGTAGAGGCGCCGAAAGAGATCCGAGCCCTCCAGGATCTGGTCCAGTGTAATCAGCCCGGAACCGTAGCCGTCGTCCAGGTCCGCCGTGTTGTAGGCCACCTCGTCGGCCAGATCGATCAATTGGGCCTCCAGCGGCGGGCGCTCCCCTTTTCGAACCATCGATGTCCACGTACGGGCGGTCCTGGGGAGCATAGTCGCGGCTGTGTTTCACGATCCCCTCGCGAACCTCGAACGTCAGGTTCAACCCCCGGAAGCGGGCGTAGCGCTCTTCGAAATCCTCGATGATCCGCAAGGCGTGAAGGTTGTGTTCGAATCCTGATCCGTACGACCTCATGATGCGGTCCAGAACCGCCTCTCCGGCGTGGCTGAACGGAGGATGGCCGATGTCGTGACTCAGGGCCAGGACTTCACACAGATCGGTGTTCAGGCAGAGAGCGGAGCCGATGGTGCGCGCGATCTGACTGACCTCGAGGGTATGGGTCAATCGGTTTCGGAAGTGATCCGAATAGTTGGGGTTGAAGACCTGAGTCTTCTTCTCCAGACGGCGAAACGCCTTGGCGTGAATGATGCGGTCCCGATCCCGCTGGAAGGGGTTGCGATAGGGGTGCGGCGGCTCCGGGTAGCGCCGTCCCTCGCTGGCTTCGACTCTCATGGCGAAGGGAGCGAGGGACGGCATGACCGGGATTATAGTCTCCGGGAGAAGCCCTCGTCGGGGCGACCCTTGTGTGGTCGCCCTCCCCGGGGCGATCAGTGAGGTGCGGCAGCGGGCACCCACAAGGTCGCGGTAGGGACGCCGGTTGCCCAGCGCCCCCCGCGCAGATCCGTACGTGCCCGCTAAGGCATACGGCTCCTACCTCAGGTAATGACGGCAGGTCGCGACGCCCGCCGTATCCGACCCCCGCCTGTGTCACGGCAACCCGGCTCTGTGTCCGGTCCGTACTTTGGTGAGCCGTAATTCCCCTTGGTTCCACCCCTTCGCTCCACCGACTCCGCAGAGAGTTTCCCCTCCTTGTTCGCCCGCTTCATCACTACTATGGGTGAATCCGATTGCTTTCTCTCTCCCCTCTTGGGTTACGGGTTTCTCCTTTCCCACAAGGCCCCGGCTCTCGCCGGGGGAGAGCAAGCCCTCCCAGGTCCCGACACCAGACTTACGTGCGTGCTTGGGTTCCTCGACACCGCGGTGCCCGACTGTCCCTCACCTTCCCGGTCCAGCCGGTGTTGCCTTCGACCGCACCCACGGCCTCGGCACTTCCGGTCACGTAGGTTTCGATGCTCCATAGCCCCGCCCACACGCGCCGCTACCGACGCTTCGCCCACACCCTCACGAGTGCCGACGCACGGCTCGCGGAGAAACGTGGATGGTTAGTCCTTCGTTTCAGCGGACTTTCACCGCTGGTCTTGTGCCAGTTAGCCTGGCGCTCGGGTGCCCCTACGTCGCGATCCTCGTTGAAACCTGCTTCCCCGGTTCTCCCGAACCCCCGGAAAAATGGGGAAAGTCTTGCCGTCCACTTTCTTGACAGGCGAAAGGACATCCATGGAGAATTGTGTTGTAGGCTCGCATGAAGCAAAACGCTCCCCAAAAGAGTGACTGATGACCAACTGGCGAGTGTTCTTCACAGCGGTGCCGTTACTTCTCGGTCCGGCTCCAGTCGGCGCTTTCGTACTCCACGCTCAACGGGACAGCCTCCGTCAGGAGGAACGGGAGGACTACTACAAAGGTTGGCTGGACAGAGACGTCATCTACATCATAACGCCCGAAGAAAAGAGCGTTTTCTCAAGTCTCACCACACCCGAGGAAAAAGAACAGTTCATTGAACAGTTCTGGCGCCGCCGGGACCCGGACCTTCGAACCGCCCACAACGAATACAAGGAAGAGCACTACCGCCGAATTGCCTACGCCAACGATCATTTCCATTCGGGTGTCGAAGGCTGGTACACGGATCGGGGCAAGATCTATATCAAGTTCGGACCACCGACCAGCATAGAAAAGAATCCCACCGGGACCGTCTACGACCGTCGCATCACCGAAGGCGGCGGCACCACCATGACCTATCCGTTCGAGGTCTGGTACTACCAGTACCTTGAGGGAGTGGGCAACGGCATCGAGATCGAGTTCGTCGATTCAACCAATACCGGCCGTTACGAAATGGCGATGAGACCGGATGAAAAAGACGCCCTTTTCTACACCACCAACGCCGGCAACACGCTGTTCGAGAGCTTGGGCCTGGAGACCCGGGCCCTTCGGCTTCGTCGATCCGACGCGATGCGGCCACTGGGCCTGGGAGATGACCTCACGGATCCCGGCGCCAGCCCCTTCACGAAGCTGGACCGCCTCTACCGGCTCGAGCGCCCCATCGCCAACAAGTTCGAAGATCTTCGCACCCTGGTTGATACCCGGATCGGTTACGACAGCCTTCCTTTCAGGTTCCGAGGCGACTGGTTTAGAGCCTCCGCCGAAAGAGCCATCGTCAACCTGACCCTTCGCCTCGATCCCAAGGAACTCACCTTCTTCCCGATATCCGGAACTCATGCAATGCGGGCGGAAGTCAACCTCTTCGGGAGAACCCAGACCTTGAACCGGGTCGTCTATGAGTTTGAAGACATCCTCTCGGTTGACGTCACCCCGGACGAGGTCAACGAGCTCAAGGTCTTTCTGTACCAATACACCATCCCGTTGAAGACCGGCAGGTACAAGCTCACGCTCATCCTCAAGGAGGAGAAAAGCGGGAAGATCGGAAGCTCGGAAGCCATGGTGCTGGTTCCCAGAGCCAAGGAAGAAGAAGTCAACGTCAGCTCCATTCTTCTCGCCGACCACATCGGTCCGGCGATGACGGAAGAGTTTCCGTCTCCGTTTGTTACGGCGGGTGGATTGAAGATCTACCCCAACATGGGGAATGTCTTCTCCCCGAAATCTCCATTGGGCCTCTACGCGGAGATCTACAACCTCGGCATCGACCAGTCGACGCGGCGCCCGTCGATCGACGTCCTGGCCCAGGTGATCGGCCCCAAGGGCGAGGTGGTTCAAGAGGAGAACCTCACTTCCATCGGCACGGTTTTTTACGGTGACCGCGTCTCAGTGGCACGTTTCTGGCCAGAGCCGAACCTGCCGGCGGGAAATTACACCTTCCGGCTGAGCGTCAACGATCGAATTGGGAAAAAGACGATCCGCCAGGAGACGGGATTGACCGTGGCCGCTGCCAAACGCTGAGTGCCGACCCAAGTCGTATTGGACGTTCACCAACGACAGGAATTGACTCACCCCGTTGGATCGATGCCGAAATAGCGCGCCAATTGATCCCTGTCCTGGGGCATCGTCAGGAGACTGCCCAGATAGACCATTAGCGCCGAGCCGAAGAACCCATAGACGAATGGATGCATGGGGAGCACCTCCCCCAACGGCGGGCTGACCACACAGAGGAGATAAACCAGCGGGCCACCGGCGAGCCCACCGATCACCCCTTCCCGAGTCGCGCGCTTCCAGAAGAGAGTGGCGATGCCCGGCCAGAACAGGGCGGAGGTCACGGCGCCGCCGTAGTGGATGACCAGAGGCTGGAGAAAGACCGGTTCTATCAGGAGGGTGAGACCGAAAACCAGAACCCCGGTGCCTCCGGTGACAGCATAAATCAGGGTCTTGACACTTTTTTCGTTCAGCCCTGGATACCATGTCTTCTGGACAATGTCTCTCACCACCGATGCACTGATGACCAACAGAGCCGAGTCGACCGTGGACATGACGGCGGCAAAGGGCGCGGCGATCAGCAGGCCGGCCAACAGCGGCGGCGCCACCCGTTTCGCCAGCACCGGAACTACCTGGTCGGATTCCAGGGGGGACAGCCCGAGGTCCAGACTGTAGGCACAGTTCATCGTGATCAGACTGCCCCCGTACATGAGCAGGAAATAGGGCGCGATCAGAATCAGGGCTTTTCGAAGGGCTGCCGTATCTCTGAAGGCGAGCATCCGGGGTACCGTGGTCGGCGCCAGGACCGAGCTGAGGGGCCGTAACAGAAAGAGGGAGATCCCCATGCTGAAGGGCAGCCAGGGATCGGCTTGCGGAGATTCTCCCGGCGGGGCGCCGGACTCAGTGGCGACGACTCTTTCAGGCCCGGGTCCGTAGAGATAGGCGTGAGGGGCTGTTTCCAGCCCTCGGTCCAGGGCGATGGGATCGCCACGCGTCGCCAGTTGGCGGGTAGCCGCTTCGAGTCCACCCGCGGCCGAGACCGCCAGCGGAACCAATACCAGAATCCCTGCGATCATGACGACTCCCTGCAGGGTATCGGTCCAGGCAACGGCCCGGAAACCGCCGTAGGTGGTATAGGCCACAACCGAGAGAGTGAAGAGGACCAGGCCGGTTGGGTAAGTCGTGCCCAGCATGGCCTGGATGACCCGGGTTCCGGCAGCGAACTGAGCGATGAGGTAAACCAGGGTGGGCGGTATGATCGCCAAAATGCAAAGGATGCCGATGGCATTGCTCCGGAAGCGGTCGCGCAGCAGGTCGACCAACGTCAGCGCGCCCGTCTGACGGGCCAGACGATTGATCCTCTTGCCGGCGATTCCAAGTCCCACCAAGGCGGTGACGATCGATCCACTCACCCAGAATGCCACCGTCCAGCCATAAGAATAGATCAGGGAGGGATAGCCCAGGAATGCTCCCCCGCTGAACATGGTGGCCACCCAGGACAGCGCCAGGACCCAAGCACCCAATCCCCGGCCGGCGACGTAGTACTCGGATTCGAAGCTCGTCGACCTGCGGTGGCGGTGGGCGAGAACGGCAATCACGAATACCCCCACCAGGTATCCGATGAACGGCGCCAGAATATGGGGGTCCGTTTGGTTGAAGCCGTACCAGTGGGCGGCTTGGCCGACCTGCTCAAGCACCGATTCGGAAGCAGAGTTCATTGATCGATTTCGGAAGCGTCCGCCTGCTGGCCGGGAAACGGCAGCAGAGGTTCATCGTCCCTGAGAAAAAAGAGTGCAAACCACCAGGTGACTCCGATCAGCACCCACCAGGGAAGAAACAGACCCCAGAAAACCCATTCCGGAATTCCCCAGATCAAGGCGGGTTCCGGAGCGCGCTCGCCGGGGGCGGGATATCCCAAGAATGCAATGACGGAGGTGCAGCAGACAAGAGCGAGCAGGAAGATGGCCGCCGCCAACTTCGCCTCCTTCAGGCACCGGCGGTAGTGTTTCGCTTGTACCGCAGCAAAGGATTCCTTTTCGAGGTTTTTCATGAATTAGGTGAATTCCAGTGTTTCGCCCTTCCGTTCTTCCAAGGATCCCGCAAACGAATCATCCCGCACCGCCATGGAAATCGGGATTCTGTCCGGGTATGGGGGTATTACCGAATGTTCCTCTTTGTAATACCGATTCCCGGCCCCCATGGCGTTCGATCAAGACTCGTTGATCGGCCTTGGCTGCGGCGTCGACGCCTTCCGGGTCGACCAGCGCGCGCAGCCTCCGCTCGCACGCCGTGACCACTTCCCGAGAGCCGGGATCCGCGGACAAGTCATTCAGTTCCCGGGGATCGGACTTCAGATCGAAGAGCTGGGGCGGCTCGCCGACATGGTGAATGTACTTGTAACGCCTTGCCCGCAGCATGTAGCTCGCACTCGTCGATCCCACCGCGTGATACTCGCTGAAAGCCAGATCCGGACCCGGGCCGCCTCGGACCATCGGCCACAGAGACCGGCCGGGCAATTCCCGCTCCTCGTCGTTCAGCTCGTGACCGAGGGCTTCCACCATGGTGGGGTATAAGTCCACCAATGAAACGATAGCGGGCGAGACTTGTCCTCTTGGCGCTCCCGGTCCCGCCAGGATCATGGGCACCGCCACCGACTCCTCATAGAGAGTGAACTTGCCCCAGAGGCCTCGGCGACCCATGCTCTCGCCATGGTCGCTGGTGTAGATGACACGCGTATTGTCCTCCAGACCCAAATTCTCCAACCTGCTGAGAACCCGCCCCACCTGGCGATCCAGGTAGGTGCACATCGCATAATAGGTTGCCGTAGCCCTGCGGATCTGCTGGTCCGTGAAGGGTTCCTCCAAGTGCAGGGTTCGCCGCAAGACCGCCAGCGACGGATGCAGCGGTTGCTCGCCGGGACGATATTGAACCGGTAGCGAAATCGCATCCGGAGGATACCTCTCGTACAACTCGGAAGGGGCCACAAACGGGGGATGGGGGGAAACGAAGGAGACGAACAGCACCCAGGGATACCGGCCGGAACGTCGTGCCTGCCGCTTGAGCCAATCACAAGCGAGACCGGCGACGTCGGCATCGTAGTTCAAGGAAGCGGAAACGCCTGGGCCCGCGTTCTCGACATCCGCTCGTTCCATTTTGTAGACGGGGGTGGCGTCGCGAATCGATCCCATCACGTCGCCGATTCCGTCCACCACGTTCATCGGCAACAGGGTTCGGCTGAAACCGACCGGGTCCTCCACGCTGCGATAGTGCAGCTTTCCGATGGCGTCAACCCGGTGTCCAGCCTCGATCAGGCGATGCCCCCAACCGGGAACTCGTCCATCGTAGGGACTTGCGTTGTCCCAATAGCCGGTCTGGTGCACGTAACGGCCGGTCGCCAGACTGGCGCGCGAGGGGACACAGAGCGGGCTATTGCAATAGGCGGAGTTGAACCGAACCCCCCTTGCCGCCAGCGCGTCGAGATGGGGCGTCTCGACCAGCGGGTGACCGTAACAACCCAGGGTATCCCGATTGTGCTGGTCCGAGAGAATGAACAGGAGATTACTGGGCCGCTCCGGGCTTGCGGAGTCTGCTTGATGCATTGACAGGCGCCCATCTGGCAAAGGGAATTCCAGTCGAGCCGGTGCCGCAGTTTACCCGCCGATTTCCTCGTCGTGCAAGCCGTCAGATCCAGGTTGCTGTACAGCGATCCCGGGGTGGGCGCGCGACGAATTCCAAACCGGTGAAACAACCCTGAATGACACTGCCTCGCGAATCTGATGGGAGGATCGGATACCACTCGTTTTGCCTCCGCGCGTCTTGGGGGTGCCTGCTTGGAGCTTAAAACCTGGTTTGTTACCCTTCCCCCACCTCCAAGGGCTGGAACGGAATCGTGTTCAAACATCTCCGCCGAACCATACTTCTTCTGGGACTGCCCCTCCTCCTTCTGGCAACTCCGGGAAGCGGCTTTCTCCTTGGTCCCTCCGCCGGGTCCGATGCCGGCACCACGATCCCGGTGGGCCATGAGTCCCGCCAAGACGACATGCCTTCGATCGCGGCAGCGCCGGACGGCTCCCTCTGGGTGGCCTGGCTCAGTTTCGACGGACAGAGAGACGATGTGGCCATCCGCCACTTCAAGGACGGAATCTGGCAAAACCTGCATTGGGTGCCAGGGACCAGCGGCGACAGCTGGCTTCCCCAAGTCGGCGTGGACAGCTCCAATCGAGTCTGGGTCGTCTGGTCGCAGCAACTCGACTCCAACTGGGATATTTTTGCCCGGCGCTTCGATCCTTCCGACTCGATCTGGGGACCCTTGACCAGATTGAGCTCGGATCCTCTTCCCGACGTCAACCCGGGAATGTCGTCGGACGGCCGAGGCGGACTGGCCGTCGCCTGGCAGGGTTTTCGCCGGAAGCCGGATGTACACCCCACAGCCAAGAGCCATATCTTTTTGCGTCAGCTCGATGGTGATCGCTGGACGGAGACGATCCAGGTCACGGAGGGCGCTCGAAATGACTGGGCGCCCAGCCCGGCGATCGACAGCCAAGGTGTGGTCTGGGTCGCCTATGACACTTACCGGAACGGCAGTTTCGATGTCTTTCTGGCACAAATCGTTGGAAAGAAGGTCGTCAAGTCCCGCATACCGGTGGCCGTGACCCCGGCCTTCGAGGCCCGGGCCACCACTTCCGTAGATTCCAAAGATCGGGTTTGGGTGGCCTGGGAGTTCGGGCCTCGCCATTGGGGAAAGGACAACGGCAGGGCCCTGGGCGATCATGGAACGGGCGCGCCCCTGGGTGGGTTTCGGGAGCCGCGGATCGCCTGCCTGGCTCAGGGTCGATGGCTGGAGCCCGTGTCTTCCCTGGAAGCGGTCTTTCGTCCCTACAACACGTACCAACCCCACGTGTTTTCCGATGGCTCGGGTTCGATCCGGGTAGTGGCGATGGAGCGGCGAACAGGCGGGCCGACCAAGGACTCCGTGCTCTTTCGAAAACGGTCCTATCCCGAGTATTGGAGGGGGCGTCAAGACGGCTACTGGAGTTTTTGGGTGACCCATCTGCAGGGGGAGCAGTGGACAGCTCCCAGGCTCCTGCCCCACAGCAAGGGGAGATCCTCGACGCGGATGGGCGCCGCGCTGTTGCAGGGCAAGGACCTCTGGATGATCTGGCCCACCGACAATCGACGCGAAAGCTACTATCACCGTCCCCTTCGCCAGCAGGTCTATGTCGGCGTGGCGCCGTCCACGGCAGGGACGCCGCCGGCTCTGCGGGAACGAAAGATCGAGGGAACCGAACCTGACCCGCGCCAGGAAGCCGAACTCGGACATTTGGAGCGCATCGCCGGCTATCGGACCCGCATCGACGGTAAGGACCATCGGCTGCTGCGGGGCGATCTTCATCGCCATACCGAATTGAGTTGGGATGAAGGGGGCGCCAACGACGGTTCCCTGGACGATTACTACCGCTACATGTTGGACGCGGCTTCCCTGGACTTCGGCGCCAACACCGAACACCAGGGAGGCGCCTGGCCCTATTGGTGGTGGTACTCGCAGAAGATGAGCGACATGTATCACCTTCCGGGCGTCTACGTCAGCTTGTTCGCCCATGAACGGAGCGCCAGCTATCCGTACGGACATCGCAATGTCTTCTATTCCGACCGGGCGAAAGCGAAAGTGATCCCTTTCTTCCTGAAGGACGGTGTCTCTCTTTATGCTCTTCCACTCACGCCGGAAGGCGATGAGCCGGCCGACGAAGCCGGTTTCCTGGCCGCCAACGACACTGAGCTTCTCTTCCAGGAAGTCCGCGCCCGCGGCGGGCTCACCATTGCCCACACCTCCGGCTCCGGAATGGGGACCGACTGGCGGCATCGGCCGGAGCCGGACGTGGAACCGGTGGTCGAGATTTTCCAAGGCGCCCGGCGTAGCTTCGAGCATGTGGGCGCTCCCTACAGTTCGACCCAGGCTCAGATCGAGGCGGATGCATCCCGGGTCCGGCCGGATACGGGCCGGATCTCCGACTGGATCCAGAACCTGTTCCGGATCCGGCCCGACGGCATGGTTTCAGAAGCCTGGAAGAGAGGCCACAAACTTGGAGTGATCGCCAGCTCGGATCATGTCTCCACCCATATTTCCTACGCCATGGTCTACAGCCCGGACGCCAGCAGGAAGGGCCTTCTGGAAGCGATCCGCAAACGCCACACCTATGGGGCCACCGACAACATCATCCTGGAAGTTCGAATGGGCGAACATTTCATGGGAGACGAGTTCAGCATCAAGGTAGCGCAGCCGGTAGTCGTCAAGGCTCGGGGAACCGCCCCGATCGAACGGGTCGACCTGCTCAAGGACGGTCAGGTCATCCATTCGGTGCAGCCCGGCAAAGCCACGGGAGAATGGGAGTTCCCGGACACCGACTTCGATTTGAAGCCCCATTTCTATTACGTTCGCCTGCTGCAGGAAGACGGCATGATCGCCTGGTCGTCGCCGTTTTTCGTCAACTACCCGCCAACTCGCCGCTGAGGCGGGAGGGTGTCCACAAGGGGAGAGGGCACCCACAAGGGGAGCCCCTACGGCCGTCCGGGTAGCGCCCAGACGGCGTTCAAGATCCCGCTGGTAAAGTCCTCTTCGGCCTGCTCTGTATACGGGGAAATGCGGGGCTCGAAGCCTCCCTCGGCGAATGCCTTCCGGGTGGTCAGATAACCAAGATACCCATTGTTCAAACCATAGAAGAAGGTGTAGGGGAACGGAGACCGGTCCCGGACCTTCATGGCGATCTCGCCGAAAAGTTCCAACGGCGCCGCCCAGAGCAGGATCTCCCGATTGATCTTCAGGAAGTCGACCGGGATTCCTACCAGCGTCACGCCTGCATCAGTTTCCCGCTTCAAGCCGCGCATTGCCTCCTGGTACCAAACGGTTTGCTGCTGCTTGAGCGGAGTCTCGATCATGGTTCGTCCTGTCCACAGCCTGACCTCTGTCGTCGTTGCCGCAACCGATCGATTGGCCGCCAGAATTCGATCTCCCAAGAGAACCTTGAACTGGCTGAGGTGATTCAACCCCTGGTTCTTCGCATGGGGCATGGTGATGGTGCTGTAGATGGGAGCGACATCCCCCTCGGCGCCACTCATCAAAAGGAGGGGGGCTCCGGTCTTCTCTTCCACGTACTCGGCAACGACCCCCTGGGCATCACCGCTGATCAAGAGGTACTCCGGACCGTTCACGGGCAGGACGGTGCCGTGCATGGCGTAACTCGCAATCAGAGCCAGTAGGGTTCCGTCCGCCCGCTCCAGACGGATCAGTCCGATTTGCCGATCCACCGGACCCTCGGGATTCAATCCGACATAGGGCACGCTGCCGTCGATCTCCCGGGGCCGCCGGTTGATGTTGGCCATGGACATTCCGGTGGCCACGCCGAGACGAGCCGGTCCCAGCTTCCTGCGGGCCTCCAGAATGGCGTCGATCAGTGCTCTCTTGAGCCAGGCGGAGTAGTCCGGGTTGGCCTTGAACGTGCTCGAATCCTCAGGTTCAAGGCCGACCTGGGGGCCGGAATGAGTTTGGGTCGTATTCCACCAGACCTGTTCCGGCCGGATCCCCGTCTCCCTCGCCAGGTTTTGGGAGAACGCCCGGTAGACGTCGTAACGGATCAGTGCCAGATCGCTGGAAATCAGAAAGACCTGGGTCTGGCCGTCGTCCAGGGCAACGACCCGATGGTAGATCCGATCCAACACCCCTTCCGAGGGTCCCGGTCTCGGATAGGCTTGCATCAGCACCGGCTCGCCGGGAGTGATGTCGACCTTGACGCAAGAGGCACGCAGCTTCCCGGCCAGACCTTGCTCGATGCTGCCGGCGCCAAAGAGGATCAGTCCCAGAACAAGCGTTGAAAATCGATGCATGTAAAGTCTCCTGACTGCTGGACAACGACCATCGGCAAGGGGGCGGCGCCGGTGATATATTCGGATGACTCTGAAGCCAGAAAACAGCTTTTCGGGCAACATCTCTGGCGGCTCCTTGCCGCCCGGAACCAAGTCAGCGCAAAACCGGTCCACTTCCAGGAGGACGGCTTGATGCTCAAGGCGAAGACCAGCCTGCGATCCAGTATAGTGACGACGGTGTTTTCCTCTCTACTGTTTACGGTCTTCGGCTGTGGACAGGCCGAGCTCTCCCAACCCGGGCACAAGGCCGTTTTTTCGCTCGACGCCAAGGTGCCGATGCGGGATGGAGTCCATCTTTCGGCTGACGTTTACCGGCCGGATGCAGCCGGCCCGTTCCCCACTCTGATGCTGATGACCGCCTACAACAACATGCGCCCGGACGTGGTGCGCCGGGCGGTCTATTTCGCCGAGAGGGGCTACGCCGCGGTCGTGGTGGATCTGCGCGGCCGTCACGACTCCGAAGGGATCTGGCACCCCTATGTCAATGACCCCGAGGACGGATTCGACACTCAGAAGTGGCTGACCGAGCAGAGCTGGTGCAACGGGAAGATCGGGACCTTCGGACATTCCTACGACGGCTTCACGCAGGTGATGCCGGCCCGTTACCAGCATCCGAATCTGAAAGCCCTGATGCCGAGCGCCAACCAGGAGACCAACTTCGGACATCTTTACAACGACGGCATTCCCCAACTGAACGTGATCTTCGTGGCCGAGTTCCTCTGGGTCAATCGAGGCATGGCCTTCTGGCCCGGTATTTTCGACGAGCCTTTGATGGATTGGCACGAGATCTTCTCGCGGCTCCCCCTTTACACCGCGCTGGACGAGATGGTGGATCGTCCCTGGGTCAAGACGCTGCTGGATCACCCCACCTATGACGACTACTGGAAGTCCTACGGAACCAAAGGAAAATACGACAAGATTCTGGTCCCGGCCTACTTCCTGACCGGTTGGTACGACAATCTGGAACATGAGATCTGGCGGCAGTTCATCGGCTTTCGAGAGGAAGGGGGATCCGAGTTGGCCAGAAGGCAGACCAAGATCCTGGTCGGGCCCTGGTCCCATTCCTACAATCAGACCTACGACAACTGGGTGATTGATTTTGGGGAATCCTCCCTTCTCGACGTCGAGGAACTGCATGTCCGATGGTATGACTTCTGGCTCAAGGATGTTCCCAACGGCATCGACCAGGAAGCCCCCATCCGGCTGTTCGTGATGCGCGCCAACAAGTGGCGTGACGAGCACGAATGGCCATTGGCCCGCACCCAGTGGACCAGGTACTACCTCAACAGCGGGGGAGCGGCCAACTCCGACCGGGGCGACGGCACCCTGGGGACTTCACCGCCCCCTTCCGGTGCTCCTCAGGACAGCTTCCAATACGATCCCGCCAACCCCATCCCCACCGTGGGAGGACAGACCGAGTTTCCGCCCGACCAGAGAGGTCCTCAGGATCGCCGGCCCGTCCAGAAGCGGGACGACGTCCTGATCTATAGCAGTGAGCCCTTGACCCGGAAGCTGGAGGTCACCGGCCCCATCGAGTTGAAGCTCTATGCCGCTTCCAGCGCGGTCGACACCGATTTCACTGCCGTCCTGACCGAGGTGTTGCCGGATGGAACCGCAGTTCACATCAGTGAGGGGATCCGGCGGGCCAGCTTTCGGGAATCGTTGGAAAATCCGACCTTGATCGAACCTGGAAGAGTCTACGAGATCCCCATCGAGATCTGGGAGACGAGTTGGGAGTTCCAACCGGGAAGCCGCATCCGGCTGGAGATCTCCAGCAGCAACTTCCCGCGCTTCGCCAGGAATTTGAACACCGGCAATCCGTTGGGCAAGAGTGCGGAGATGAAAGTCGCGGCCCAGACCATCCATCACGACGAGCGCTACCCGTCTCATCTGGTCCTGCCGGTCATTCCCGACTGATTCGAATCCGGATGGATGCCGGTTCCGATCCGTCCGGCGTCAGAGGCGAGTCAGGTTGTTTCGCAACGCGTCCAGGAACCGGGCGGCCTCGGCGCCGTCGACGACGCGATGATCCGCCGCCAGCGTGAGCGACATCTCGGGCCGGATCCCGATCATCCCCTGGCTCACGAAGGGTCGCTCCCGGATCTCTCCCACGGCCAGCAGCGCACTCTGGGGGGGATTGATCAGGCCGTTGAACTCTCGGATCCCGTACATTCCGAGGTTGCTCAAAGTGAAGGTGCCCCCGGCGAATTCCTCGGGAAGGACTTTTCCCGCTCTGGCACGGTTCACCAGATCAACCAGTTGCTCGTCGATTTCGTCGATGGTTCCGGAAGCGCAATCACGCAAGACGGGGACGAGCAGTCCTCGATCGGTGGCCACCGCAACATTGATGTTTACCGAGCGGTGGATCTCGATGTGATCCTCCTTCCAGGAGGCGTTGAAACGAGGATATCGCTTCAGCAATTCCGCCAGCACCTTGACCAAAAACGCGGTCATCGAGATCCCCTGGGCGGTCTGCCGCCGTTGCCGATACGCCTTCAGCAGTGCGCCGGCGTCGGCGTCCACGGTCAGATGGAACTGAGGGATGGTTGTGGCGCTCTCGATCATTCGCTGGGCCACCACACGCCTGAGCTGTGAGAGTTCCTCCCGCTCCGTTTCGGGTCCACTGCCAGGAGCCAAGGCTGGTGCCCCGGGTCGGGAGGTGCCGATCAGTTGTTCCACATCGGCCCTGACGATCCGGCCTCGAGGCCCGGTTCCGCGGATCCGGCCCAGATCGATGCCATGCTTCCGGGCCAGACGCCGAGCTGCGGGCGCCGCTCGCACATTGGGCTCGGCTGAGCGCCTGGTCGAGCGGTCCGGGCGCCGCGGCACGACCGGAGCTTCCGGAATGCCTTCCGTGGCGGGACCCGTCTTCGTCGATTCGGAGGAAGTTGGACCCGGAATAGGAGATTCGCCGGCGCCAGTCTCGTCCTCGATGACGGCCAGAAGCTCTGCGACGGAGACGTGACCTTGGTCGACACAAATCTCTCGCAAGATCCCGGTGGCCGGGGAATCCAACTCCACTGCCGCCTTTTCGGTTTCGACCAGTACCAGGGATTCGCCCGCTTCAACGGCGTCCCCGATTTGCTTCAGCCATCGAATGACCGTGCCTCCGGCATCGGAGATGCCGTATGCGGGCATCCTGAGATCTGACATGGTGAACTACCTATTCGGAGCCGTATTCATGAATTCAAACCTGACGCACCGTTAAAAACTCAAAGATCGAGTTGCTCCCGGACCGCTTCTTTAAGCAGCTCAGCGTTGGGAATCAACTCTTTCTCCAAGGCCGGAGAGAACGGAATGGGCGTATGTTGCATTCCCAGTGCGACGACCGGGGCGTCCAGCCAATCGAATGCCGCTTCACCGATCTCGCTGGCCAAGCAGGCGGCAAAAGAGCCTTGGCGGGGAGCCTCGTTCAAGACTACCGCCGTGCGTGTTTTTCTGACTGAGGAAACGATGGTTTCCAGATCGAGGGGCACGATGGTCCGGGGATCGATCACCTCCAGCTCGACGTTTTCCCGCCGCGACAGATCCTCGGCGGCCTTGAGAGCCTCCTGGACCATCGCTCCGGTGGCCACTACGGTGACGTCATCTCCCGGGCGACGGATGACCGCTTCCCCGAAGGGAATCGCATAGTCGATCTCGGGGACCGGACCCTGGGTTTGATAGAGCAGCTTGTGCTCCAGGAACAGGACCGGGTTGTCATCGCGGATCGCGGTCGTGAGCAGACCCTTGGCATCGTAGGGTGTGGTCGGCATGACCAACTTCAATCCGGGAACGTGATAGAGCCATGCTTCAAGACTTTGTGAATGGGTCGCGCTGCCGCTGCCGCCGGCGCCGGTCGCCGTCCGAATCACCACCGGTACCTTGACCTGGCCGCCGGTCATGTAGTGGAGCTTGGCCCCGAGATTGACGATCTGGTCCATGGCCAGGGTCGTGAAATCCACGTACATCAATTCAACCACGACCCGATAGCCGCGCACGGCCGCCCCGATCCCCACTCCGGTGAAGGAATTCTCCGAGATCGGCGTATCCCGGACGCGATCCTTGAACTGGCGGGCCAGGCCGCGGGTGACTCCGAACAGACCTCCCAGGATTTCAACGTCTTCTCCGATGACGATCAAACCATCGTCACTTGTCATCTCCTCGTGGAGCGCTTGGTTGAGAGCTTGGGTGTACGTGATCTTGCGGCTGCCTGCCGGCGGCTCACGCCGGGGGGGAACGTAAGCCGGTGAATAGACCTCCGTGGTGGCTTCGGACGGATCCGGCCATTCCGAATCCAAGGCAAAACGAAGGGCATCTTCCACGCGAACGCGCACACGAGCGCGAATGGCCTCATCCTCTTCCGCCGTGAGGACTTGCGTCTGTTCGCGACGGAGGCGGTCGATGGGATCGCGATGCTTCCATGCCTGGACTTCATCCGCCGACGCCGGGTGCAGGGCAGGCGGAAAGACGGTGGCGTGCGGTTCGTAACGGAAGGTGTTGCAGACAATCAGGGACGGACCCTTGCCGTCCCGGGCCTCCCCCACCGCTCTCTTGGCGGCCTCGTGCACTGCCGCGAAATCGTTCCCGTCGACACTGAATCCGGGCATCCCATAGGAACCGGCCCGTACTGCCAGGTCCTTGACTGAAGTGACGTTCGACGACTTCACCGTCATGGCGTAGCCGTTGTTCTCGCAGACGAAAACGACGGGAAGCTTCCAGGCCGCGGCCAGGTTGAGCCCCTCGTGAAAGGTCCCCTGGTTGGCGGCTCCGTCGCCGAAAAAGCAGACGGTGACACGGCTGTCCCGGCCCACCTGGCTGGCCAGGCCGCTTCCCACCGCAAGCGGGATGCCGCCGCCCACGACGCTGACCGCTCCCAGCATCCCGATCTTGAGATCGATGACGTGCATCTCGCCGCCCTTGCCCTTGCAGTAGCCGGATGCTTTCCCCGCAAACTCGGCCATGGAGCGCCGTAGATCGGCCCCTTTGGCGATGAGGTGGCCATGGCCCCGGTGCGTGCTGGTGATGAAGTCATCCCGCTCCAGCGCCTGGCAGACTCCCACCGCGACTGCCTCCTGTCCCTGATAGGTGTGAGCGTGGCGGGGAAAATTTCCGCCCCGAAACTGGCGAGTCACCTCTTCCTCAAACGCCCGAATGATCAACATGTCTTCGTAGGCCGTTATTGCCAGTGCTCTGTCCATCTTTTCCATGTCTGGTCGGCTTCCAGCGAACGGGCTCTTAATGATTTCTTTCCAGCGTCGCCGAGGGCACAAGCAACCCTACGTCGATCTTTCGGCAAGGTCTGCGTTGCTCGCGGGAAAAGGATAGCCCAAAAGCCTTGGATCGACTACGCGTGGCCCGATATGGGCTGACCCCATGGAACCGGTGCCTCGGCGATCCGAGACGATGGCGTAAGGGAGTATCGGCCTCTTGAACCGGTACCCGGCGCAAGTTAGGCTACTCTGCCACGGAGAAACACTTTGCAGGGGACGAGCCCTCGCACGAACAACTCCGGCATAGGTCCCCCAAAAACCGGCACTTCTCCTGATGATCGAATTATGAGCAGACCGCAAGAGCAAATCCGAATTGGCGCCGACGTCGGCGGTACCTTTACAGACGTGATCCTGCTGGACGCCGAGGGCAGAATCTGGAGCCAGAAGGTGCCTTCCACGCCCCCCGACTTCGAGCAGGCGGTCCTGCTCGCCAGCGCGAGTCTGCTGCGCGAGAGCAAGACCGGTGGTCCCGCGGTGAGGCAGGTCGCTCACGGAACCACGGTGGCCACCAACGCCGTCCTGGAACATCGGGGCGCCAAGACCGCCCTGATCACCACCAAGGGCTTCCGGGACGTGTTGGAGCTGCGCCGCATCCGGGCTCCCCAGATCTACGACGTGTTTTTTGACAAACCGGAGATTCTAGTGGAACGCTATCTTCGTTTCGAGGTCGACGAGCGGATTGCGGCCGACGGCGCCGTCCTGGCGCCGCTGGACGAGGCCGATCTGTGGCGTATCAAGGAGCGGCTCGAAGCCGAGGCGGTCGAGTCCATCGCGGTCTGTTTCATCCATTCGTACGCGTATCCCCAGCATGAGATGGTCGTGGGCCGGTTTCTGCGCCGGCATTTCCCCAACACACCCGTCTCACTTTCGCACGAGGTGCTGCCGGAGCGGAAGGAGTACGAACGGACGGCAACCACAGTCGTCAACGCTTACGTGCGGCCCATCATGCACGTATACCTGAATGCCCTGCGGCACGGACTTCACGATCTGGAAATCGAGGCCCCGCTCCACATCATGCAGTCCGCAGGCGGATTGACGCCGGACGACAATGCGGCGCGCCGGCCCGTGTTCGTGCTGGAATCGGGTCCGGCGGCGGGAGTCCTGGCCGCGGGATTTACCGCTGGCCGTCTGGGGATCGAAAACGTCGTCACGCTGGATATGGGGGGAACCACAGCCAAAGCCTCCATGATCGAAGGCGGGAAGATCGACTACAGTCCGGAATACGAGGTCGGCTCCTCACTCTCCGTCGTCAGCCGGCTGGTGGGCGGCGGCGGTGAGTTGATCCGGGCGCCCAGCATCGACATTGCGGAGGTGGGAGCCGGTGGCGGAAGCATCGCCTACCTGGATCGGGCCGGGGGCCTGCGGGTCGGTCCGCGCAGTGCCGGCGCCGTGCCCGGCCCCGTCTGCTATCAACGGGGTGGCCGGGCAACCACACTGACGGACGCCAACGTGGTCTTGGGCTACATCCGGCCCGGCGATCTGGCGGACGGCCAGGTCAGCATCGATCGCGAATCCGCGGAGAGAGCCATAACCGACCAGATCGCATCGCCCTTGGGCCTGGATCTCATTCAAGCCGCCGAAGGCATCCATCGCATCGGAAATGCCCGCACCATGAGGGCCTTGCGGGCCGTCTCCACCGAACGCGGCCGCGACCCGCGCCATTTCGTGTTGATGGCGTTCGGGGGCTCCGGACCGATCCATGCTGCGGGCTTGGCTCGTGAACTGGGCATCAGCCGAGTGATCGTTCCTGCGCTGCCGGGCCTCTTCAGCGCCTTGGGACTGCTCTTTTCGGGAATCGAGCACCACGACGTCCGGAGCTGTCTGCTCTCCGGACCGGATTTGACGGCGACGGCGCTTCGGAACGTCAGCGACGAGATGCGCGCGAAAATGCTGGCCCAGTTCCAGGCCGAAGGCTTCCCCGCCAAGCAGGTCCAGCTGTCGGCCGCCTGCGACGTGCGCTTCAAGGGGCAGACTTCCGAAATTCGCTTGGAGATCACGGCAGGCGAGATCAGCGGCCATACCGTCCGAAACCTGTGCACTGATTTTGTAGCGGAGCACGAGAAACTCTACGGACACCGTTCCGATCCCGACAATCCCATCGAAGTGGTGGCGGTCCGATTTATCGGCCGGGCCGGGGAGCCGCGTCAGGAGGGGGCCTTGAAGCCGGCCGAGTATCTGGGCACCAGGGCGCCCAGCCGCAGGGCCTGTTTTTCCGGAACGGTGATGGATGCGCCCGTTCTGGGCCGCAGCGACCTGGCAGAACCTCAGAATGGTCCCCTTTTGATCGACGAATACGATTCGACCATCGTCGTGCCGCCCGACGCCCGTGCCTGGCTGGACCCACAGGGGAATCTAAACCTGGAGTTCGTCGATGGCTGAAATCGATCCCATCACTCGTGAAATCATTCAGAACGCCCTCTCGTCGGCCGCCGACGAAATGTCGCTGGCGCTCTATCGGACCGCTTACTCCACGATCGTCCGGGACTGTCTCGACTACTCCACCTCACTCTGCAACGCCCACGGCGAGATGATCGCGCAGGGGGTGACGATCCCCCTGCATCTGGGATCGGTCCCCCACGCCATGGAGACGCTGCTGGAAAAGTACGGCGACGCCATGGAGCCGGAGGACGTTTTCATCATGAACGATCCTTTCGGCGGAGGCATGCACATCCCCGACATCTATGTCGTCAAGCCCATATTCATAGAGGGCCGTCGAGTCTCCTTTGCCGTCAGTACGGCCCATCACCTCGATCTGGGAGGACGTCTGCCCGGAAGCTCGGCGTGTGACAATACGGAGATTTTTCAGGAAGGCTTCCGCATCCCCTGGCTCAAACTCTTCCACCAGGGCGAACCCGACGTGGCGATCTTCGAGTTGATGCGAACCAACGTCCGGGTGCCCGAACAGACCATCGGGGACCTCCGGGCCCAGGTCGCCGCCTGCAATATCGGCGCTCGCGCCGTCCAGTCGCTCATGGAGCGCCACGGTCCCGAGACATTTGCCGATTGTGCCGACGATCTCATCGCCTACACGGAGCGCCTGATGCGGGCCGAGATCGCCGCCTGGCCCGACGGCAGCAACACCTTCACCGACTACATGGACAGCGATGGCGTCGGCGGGCCGAGGGTGCGCCTGCAGGTGAAGATCACTGTGGAAGGCGATTCCCTGACTGCCGACTTCACCGGCACCGATCCGCAGGTCCGCGGAGCACTCAACAGCACGCTCTCCTTCACTGAAGGCGCCGTAGCCGTCTGTGTCCGCTGCGCCATGCGGGAGGAAGTGCCCAATACCGCCGGCATGTTCAAGCCCCTGAACATCATCACCGAGCCCGGCACCGTGGTGAACGTGGTCATGCCCGGCGCCTCCTCGATGCGCGGAGTGACCGGGTTTCGCATGGTGGATACGATCTTCGGCGCGCTGGCCGGTCTGCTGCCCGACCGGATCCTGGCAGCCGGTGAAGGGGGCAACACGCTGGTGGTGATCGGGGGGTTGCGAAAGGACCGGTCGCCCTATGTCTACTACGAACTGATGACCGGAACCTGGGGCGGCCGTCCCGACCGCGACGGCAACGACGGCCTCTGCAATCCCATCAACGTCGCCAGCAACATACCCGTAGAGCACGCCGAGACCGAGTACCCGCTCCGCATCCGGCGCTACGGCCTGGTGGGAGACTCGGGAGGCGCCGGAAGGTACCGCGGCGGCTTGGCCGTCGAACGGGAATGGGAGCTGTTGGAGGGCGAGACCCATTTGGCCATCCGTTCCGACCGGCGCGATCACCTGCCTTATGGACTCTACTCGGGGAAACCTGGAACCGGTTCCCTCACCGTTCTGACCCGGGAGGAAGACCAGGAAGTCCTTCCCGTCATGATTTCGAGCACCTTGAAGGAAGGCGACGTTCTCTACCATCGGCAGCCTGGGGGCGGTGGCTGGGGTGAACCCCTTGAACGGCCCCCGGAGGCCGTTCAGCTGGACGTCCGGAACGAGAAAGTGTCGATCCAAGCGGCTCGCGATGACTACGGCGTGATTATCGACGACGATCTGTCCGTGGACCCCGAGGCCACCGAAGTCCGGCGTCGCCAGCTCCGCAATGAGCCGGTAGTCACCGGGCACGAAGTGTGACGTGGTAAATCACCTCTTCAATCTTCAAGCTGCACTGTCTCGGCGACAGCCGATAGACGCATCCTGTCCACCAGTCCACGGGTTGGGGTACCAATGAAGATTCAGGACATCCGTCTGCTGCCGCTCCGCGGCGAAACTCCCGATGGCGGATGGGATGACAAGTTTTCCGATCTCGAGAACAACCTGCACACGCTGGTCGAGGTCATTACCGATGAAGGCGTGACCGGGGTGGGCAGCGTATTCACCTCGGAACGGCTGATCCGGGGCGCCATCGAAGTGATGCGGCCGTTCCTGATCGGCGCCTCCGCCCTGGATCCGGCGGCGACGACCGAGACTTGCCACCAGCAGACCTTCTGGCAGGGCCGCGGCGGGGCCGTCACCCATGCCATCTCGGGCATCGACATCGCGCTCTGGGACATTCTCGGGAAGGTCACCGGCCAACCCGTCAGCCGGCTGCTGGGAGGCCGCTACCGCGATCACGTCAAACCATACGGTTCCCTGCTGATGGATGAACCCGAAATACTGCGAGCCTCACTGGAAGACGGGCTCAGCCGGGGATTCCGGGCCTTCAAGATCGGGTGGGGCCCGTTCGGCCGTCGCGACCGGCAGACCGATGAAGCCATCGTCAGGGCCGCGCGCGAAACGGTGGGTCCTGAGATCGAACTGATGGTGGACGCCGGAGGTTCGGATGCCTTCTGGCCGCATGGCTACAAGTGGGGACTGCAGACCGCGCAGATGCTCGCTGACTACGGGATTGCCTGGTTTGAAGAGCCGCTACGGCCGGATGACCTGAACGGCTACGTGGCATTGACCGAAAATGCGCCGCTGCCCATTTCCGGCTGTGAAGTCTTCACGCGGCGACAGTCGTTTATCGAATGGATCGAACGGAGAGCCGTGGACTACATCCAGCCCGACGTCACCAAAGTCGGAGGGATCAGCGAGGAAATTCGCATTGCCCGATATGCGGACGATCACTCGATCCGTTTCGTTCCTCACGGCTGGAATACGGCGGTCGGCCTGGCAGCCGATCTTCAACTCGTCGCCGCCGTCCCCTGTGCACGCTGGGTCGAATACATTACGCCGGCACCCTACATCGAAGAGTTGTTGGCCGTCCCCATTCATCCCGATGAAAACGGGATGATTCCGATTCCGGACGGTCCGGGAATGGGCCTGGAGTGGAATCCGGACGGGATCGCCCGGTTTACCGGTGGAATGCAGTTGACGCCTTCTTCGATTTAGTAGAGCGCCGCCACGCCACCCTCGAGCTGATGGAGGATCCGGACTTCTTCGTCACCGAGGGCTCTGTCAAAAATCGCCAACTCATCGAACAGGCCGACGTAGTTGATCCCCAACCGGATCGTGCTGCGGGGCAGGTCCCAGGTGAACGGTTCCTGTATGCCTTCGGCGGTGCCCTGTAACCGACCGTCGAGATAGAGCCGGGCCGTGCCGCCGGCCTCACTGTTCAGGCCGGCGTAGGTGATCACGACTTGGGTCCAACTGCCGCGCTTGAAGGGAGGACGGGTGACCGCAACCAGCCGGTTCATGAAATCGGGGTTGTCATTTGGGGAGACTTTCTGGGGATTCCAGACCTCGAGATCCCCGAAGACTCCCAGTCTGAAGTCCCGCGGCGGGTCCTGGCTGAAGTCCACCCAGATCGCAGCGTCGTTGTAGGCGCTGTCCGTCACCTGGATCGGGTCGCAATAGCCGGGCTCCAGATCTTCATCCGGATTCAGATTGAGCCAGAAGGAGATGGTGCCGACCCAGTTTTCGGTCGAATAGGCCAGGTTCTTCTCTGACCTGTAGAACAGGGCGCGTTTGTAGCTCCGGTTGAATTTGAGTGCGCTTCCAACGCGGCCCGCGTTGTTTTCGATGGAGATGTCAGGGTCGCCGATGCCGGGCGACGCCTGGTCGAGTTGGTCGTACTTGGGCGCGGTGTAGATCTGCGCATCGCCACGGGCGAAATCGGCGGTGGGTCCGTGGTCAAAGGAGGCATGAAAACTCAGGGCCTCGCTTAGTCCGTCAGTCGGCGGCGACGGCTCTTTCGTCACCTCGGCCGGGTCCGAAACGGAACAGCCTGCGGTCCCGATCACGAACAGGAGCCAGGGAACATATCCTCTGAGACGGGCCAGCCGATACGGCATTTTTTCTCTCCTCCAAAAAACAAACTATCCGGAGGCGCGCTTTTCAGTCGCCATGTCCTTTTTTGTTGCCCCTTCACCGGAGGTCGGCGGCAGGAAGCTGCCGCTCAGGAGCTCCGCTTCGCTCCAGGGTCGGCGGCTGGAAGCCGCCGCTCCAAGTCGCCGCTCCTCTCCAGCCGCTTGCCGACCACCAGGACCACGGTTGATATCAAAACGCCAATCAGCACCGGATCGAACACCCAGATGAAAAAGCTGGCTCCCTCCTTGAGTTCCCGGGGCATGACGGCCTGAGAGACGATGACCGCTACTGCGCTGACCGTCAACGCAGCCAACACCGTCCGGGTTTTCTTGCGCATCGACGGGAAGAGCAGGACGGCGATCAATACCGGCGACAGCGAGCCCGCCACCAGCCGGCCCCCGGCAAAGAAAAGCTCCAGCAGCAGCGGAATATAGTAGTAGGTGACGCAGGCGAGAACCGCGGTCAGCAAAATACTCAATCGGGACACCAGGAGCATCCGCGACGCGCCGGCCTGGGGATCGATGAACCTCTGATAGATGTCCACGGTCACGTTCGATCCCATGGTCCCGATGGTGGAACTCAAGGTCGACATGTTGGCGCTCAGGATGGCGATGAAAATTATGCTTCCCAGATATGGCCCCGCCAACTGACCCGAAAGGCTCAAAAAGACCTGGTCGGCTTCGACGTCCTTGCCAAAGAAAGCGATTCCGACCAACCCCAGCAAGGCCGGAATGATGTACCACAATATGGTCAGGAACCCGCCGTAGATGAACCCTCGGCGCGCCACCTCGGCGCTGGATGCCGAAAAGGCTCTCTGCGCGAGACTTTGGTACCCGCAGGCCAGGAAGAAGCCCATGGAGAACCAGCCCAGGATCTCCAACGCATCGAAGTTGCCCGTGAAGGAGAACAGAGCCGGCTCGTCGACCTTCTCCACCATTGCCCCCAGACCGCCCAGATTCACAATGGACAGGACCAGAAGCAGCACCGTGCCGAGCACGATGATGAAGAACTGGATCGTATCGGTGAGCAGCACTGCCCACATCCCGCCCAGCGCCACGTAGAGAACGGTGATGAAATAAGTCAGCACGAGGGCGGTGAAGATGCTGATATCGAGCGCCGACGAAGTCACGATGGCGGTGGCGCCGATGGTGCCCGCCGTGGCGCCGAAATCCCGCAGCATCGCCACGAACAGCGCCACCAGGCGATGCGTCGGACCGAAGAAGCGCTCCAGGATCTGAGGAGTGGTGATGACCCGGAGCTTCCACATTCGGGGAATGAGAAAGATTCCGATCCACAAGGTGCCAATTCCGACGGCGCTGGTGTGCCAATAGGAACTGAGACCGAAGCTCTTGCCGAAACCGGTAATGGTGATCAGGGTGACGCCGTTGATCCAGGTGGCGGCCACCGAACAGGCGATCAGCCAGGGACCCACGCTTCGCCCGGCGACGGTCATGTCCTCATAGGTCGTCACGCGCCGCTTCGCGCTCCAGACGCCGATCCCCACCACGACCAGCAGATAGACGGCGACCAGAGGCCAGAGGATCTCGTTCATGGAGAAACCAGGTGAAACAGAAGGATCCAGGAAATATAGAAGAGGCCCACTCCCAGGAATATGAGGATGAAGCCGATAACGGCACTCCGCCAGGAGGGCTCGTTCCGATCCAGTTGAGCCAAGTTCACCGAAGAGTCGCCTTGGCGGCCGGCTTTGTCCATGAGTCGAACCTACATCTGAGGAATGAGCGTGACCGGAAGGTCGTCACGCCCTTCGCGGGCCGCGTAGGGCCCGTCACGCCGATAACGCTCGGCAGCCTTTCCTACCGCCTCCCGGTCCAGCTCAACTCCGATCCCGGGACCGTGTGGAATCCGGACGCAGCCCTGCTCGACCCTGGGTGGTCCTCCCTGGATGATATCGTCCTCCCGCATCGAGAGATAGCTCTGATTCGCATAGAGGAAGTTGGGGCTGGAGGCGGCCACATGGAAGCCCGCGAAGTGGCCGACGCTGGATTCTCCCCAGGAATGATGATTGACCCCGACGCCGTAGGCTTCGGCCAACGCCGCCGTCTTCTTGTAGGAGAGCAACCCGCCCATCTGCCATTGATCGATGACCAGAACGTCGGCCGCATTGGCCTGCAGGATTCGTTTGGCGTCATACAGGGTCCAGGACGACTGATTGGCGGCGATGGGAGTGTTGACCGAACGCCGGACGTGGGCCAGGGCGTTCAGATCGTTGATGATCACCGGCTCTTCGACCCACTCGAGATCGAACTTCTCCACCTGTTTGATGAAACGGATCGCGGTACCGGGGGTCCAGGACTCGTTGGCGTCCACCCGGATGTTGGCGTTGGTTCCGACGGCGTCACGGACCGCTTCAATGGCAGCGATGTCGCCGTTCAGATCGCCCCCGACCTTGAAGAAGATGGTCCGGTAGCCCTCGGAAACCGCTTGCTTGGCCCTCCGGACCATTTCGTCCAGGGGGAAGCGGAGAAGATAGTAGAAGATGGGGATGCGCTCCCGCAGCAACCCCCCGAGCAGGAAGTAGAGTGGCTGGCCGGACGCTTTCCCCAGGATGTCCCAGAGGGCGGTTTCGATTCCTCCCATCATCACGTTGCCGACGCGTTCGAAAAAGCTCCAGTTCCCGAGGCTCCTCAGATCATTGAGAATGCGCTCGATGTTTCTGGGATCCCGTCCCAGCAGAAACGGCTTGGCGGACAGGATGGCGGCTTCGATGACTTGTGAATTGGGCCGGCAGATGCACTCTCCCAACCCCGTGATGCCTTCGTCGGTCTCCACTTCGATGAGAATCTCGGTCGTCCCCAAGCGATAACCGGTGGACACGAACTCTGGCTCCCGGTGGGGAAGATTCAAGAAGGTCGTCTTGATGTCGCTGATTTTCAAACCGGTGTCCTTTCAGGAACTGACTTGACCGGTACCGCCAATTCCCACCGGTCGACCGCCTTGTTCATCGAGGAATGATGGGAAGAACCAGAGCCGACGGGTACTGGCCGTCATGGTGGATGGTCTGCTCCGCGACTTTCGTTTCGGCGCTGGTGCCCAGGCGATTGCCCGTATTCAGATTTCTCGCATATCGGGGGAAATTGCTGCTGGAGATCTCGAGCCTGATCCGGTGACCCGCTTTGAAGACGGTGCTGGTCTCCCAGAGGCTGATGCGATACTCATAGGTCTTCCCCGGTTCGATCAGACTCGGGTTCTCGAGTGACTCCCGGAAGGCAGCCCGCTGAATCCCTTCGCAGATATGGATGGCCCGCCCATCCGGATAGACGTCAGTCAGCGTTGCAGTGAAATCCGTGTCCTTGGCGGTTGAGGTCGCGTACAGCTTCAACTCGACCGGTCCCGTGACTTCCGTGTCCCGGTCCAGCGGTGGGCTCGTATAGACCAGGACATCGTCTCTTCGCTGCACCGGGCGGCGGTCTCTCGGACCCTTCAGATCACCATGGGTCGAGATCTGTCCTCCCAAAGTCGGCACTGGATCATGGGGATTGTAGTGGTAGGAATCGGTGGTGGTGGTGGTGGGATCCGGTTGCGGAGAAAGCCGGCCGTTTCCGTGAAGAGAGTTGGATCTCCCGCCGCTGGAGAGGTAGTACTCCGTCCACCGGGTCCGGGCCAGGGGCCATTCCTGTTCATCTCTCCACCGGTCGTCCCCCATCACGAAGATGCGTATCGGCGCTTCCCGGTCGATCCCGTTTTCGATCCCCTTCAACCAATAGTCGTACCATCTCAGGTGGACCTCCCGCAGATCGAGTCCGTCGCCAAAAGTGACGGTTTTTCCGTCTGCCATCCGATAGCCGCCGTGAGCCCAGGGACCCACCAGGATCTTGGTTCCTTTCCTTGCAGTCTCCGAGCCGCCCTTCTTGCGCATGCCTTCGAAGTTGCGAAACGCTTCGTGCACCAGGTTGTCGTACCATCCGCTCATCAGATAGGCCGGAACCGTGATCCGGCCATATTTCTCCTTGACCCCATAGGACTTCCAATAAGAGTCATAGGTCCAGTGGCTCAGCCACTCCTGGTAGTACGAACCCTCGGCCAAGTCGTCCAAGGCAGTCATGAGGGGGAGCCGCCGAAACACCTCCTCGTAGTTGACGGTCACTTCTCCGTGGGCGAAGCGGGAGATGTTGGGCTGCAGCGTATGGCCCGCGAGAAACACTCCGGCCATGAAGATCACACCCAGTTGGGGAACACCGTCGTTGAAGAGATGGCCGAAGTTGGTCTGCTGGTTGGAGGCCGGAACCATGCATTTCAGATAGGGGCTGCCCAGGGGAGCCGACATCAGAGCCGTGAAGCCGTCGTAGGAGCGGCCGAACGTCCCCACCGAGCCGTTGCACCAATCCTGCTGTCCCAGCCACTGCTGGGTGTCGTAGCCGTCTTGGGGTTCATCCACGTAAGGTTCCCAAACGCCCTCGGCATCATAGCGCCCCCGCACATCGACCAGGGCGACTCCGTAACCGCGGCGGGCGAAATAGAGGCCCCAGGGCACCTTCAACGGGCCGATATTGTTGCCCCAGTAGGTCCGCAGCAAGAGGCAGGGAAACTTCCCCGGCGCGTCGGGACGATAGATGTCGGCGGAGAGATTGACGCCGTCCCGCATCGGGACCGTCACGTTGATCTTGACTTTAACCGCATACTGCTCGGGGCCGGCTTCCCATTCCGGTTGGGCCGTGGCGGTGATGGCCGGGACCATGAAGGTCAGAGCCGGCAGGATCAAAATCCGGCTCCACGTCCCTGGAAACATCTTTTCTCCAGAAGTCTTTGGAATGGCTCCGGGGATGCCAAATGCTTCCCTGGAAACACAAAATTGGCTGGGAGTATAGTATCGGGATCCTGGCTGAAGCAAGGTGGGAGGGGGGACATTCCTGTCCTTCACTCTGCTTCCGGAGGACGGCGGCTGGAAACCGCCGCTCCGCCGCCTTTGAAAGGATCTGCCCGGTGTCACCAAGACTCGCACGCGTCATGTTTGCAGTTTGGGTCTTCTCCTCTTGCCTGGCCGGGGCAGTCCGGGACGACTCACTCGTCGACCTTCAGATCATCACGGTCGCCACCAAATCCCAACTGAACGAGGTTCTGTCAGAACTGAAATCGGGCACTCGATTCGACGATGCCGCCCGCCGAAATTCCAACCATCCCACCGCTGCCGGCGGCGGTTACCTCGGCCAAATGTCCATCGACGATCTCAGCAGCGGGTTGCGCCGGCAGGTCGCAGGAATTCCGCCGGGCTCGATGACACATTTCCTCGATCCCGGCCTGGGCCACGTCCTGATCCTGAATTTGGAACGGAAGGCCGCAAACCAGGCTTACTCCAAACAGGCGTTAAGGCGCGGTTCCAGGTATCTGAATCAGGGCAAGCCCCAGGAAGCGATCAAGGAGCTCAAAACGGCTCTCACGCACGATCCGAGGTCGGCCGGCGCCCACCTGATGCTGGGTTACGTCTACCGGCTCCTTGGCTCCTATCGCATGATCGGCGAAGCGAAGGGGGAGTTCAGACAGGCACTGTCCATCGATCCCGACAATACCAGTGCCCGATTTCATCTGGCCCGCGTTTATCTCGATCTGGGCCGGGCCCGAAAGGCCAAGGAGACCCTGGAAGAGCGATTCAAGACCACTGAGAACACACCTGAACTGCTCTCTCTCCTGGGGGAAGCGAATCGGCAGTTGGGGGATCCTCGGGTGTCGATTCGGCAGAACGAATCGGCCGTCATACTGGACCCGGACCTGGCTCAAGCCCACTACTACCTGGGATTGGCTCACCTGGATCGAGGTGAAACGGAGGCGGCTCTCAGCCGACTGGACCGCGCCATCTCTTTGCCGGGCGCGACCTCCGACATATTTCTCAAGGCGGGTTCCGTCTACCTGCAAGAGGGCGTCCTGCAGAAGGCCACCGAGCTGCTTCGGAAGGCCGTCGAAATCAGTCCGGCGGTGCCGGAAGGCCGCCTGGAACTGGCCCGCGCTCATCGCCTCACGGGTCGACCCGATTCGGCCCTCGCGGAGTTGGACTCGGCCCTCTCCTACGCCGGCGGATTCTCGGCATCCCGGAAGTACCTGGAGTTCGAGTCGGAGGTCTACCTGGAAAAAGGCCGGGCGTTTGACGCCAAGGACTCGCCGCCGGACGCGATCCGCTCCTATCTTCGAGTGTTGGAACTCGACCCCGACCATGGCGAGGCCCACCACCGGCTGGCCCGGCTGTTCGCATCGACCGGTGATCGGGCCAAGTCGCAGAGACACGCTTCGAGAGCAAAAGAATTGGGGTACACGGAAGCGGCGGGTGGGCCTTGAAACTACGGCTCGGTCACTTGCAGGATCTGATTGGCACGTAGATTCGAAAAAACCTGCTTCCTGCCGCTGGGCCAGTGCACCTCGACACTCTTGACTTCCTGTTGCCGACCCAAGCCGAAATGAACCCGGAGGTCGTTGGCGCTCAGATAACTCGCCACGTTGTTGATCTGCCCCACCTGAGTTCCCCGCTCCGTTTCAATCCGCACGCCGGCGCCCAGGCCGAAGGAGTTGCTCTCCCGGCCGCGAGCCTCGATTGCGATCCAGTGATTCCGGTTTCCACCTTCGTTTCTCATTAAAACCGCGTGCCCGCCCGAGTTGGACAACGCGATGTCGAGGTCGCCGTCATTGTCATAGTCGGCAACCGCCGCCCCCCTGCCGACAGCCGGACGACTGAAGGGGGTCCCACTCTCGGCGGAGACATCGAGGAAGCTGGTTCCCAGGTTCTCGTAGAGAAGATCCGTCTGAGCGTAGGTGAGGTTGGGAAAGTAGAGATGGACGTTGTTTTCGATGTGTCCGTTGGCAACGTAGATATCCGCGTCGCCGTCATTATCATAGTCGAAGAGCTTGGTTCCGAATCCCAGGGGAAGAAGTCCGGAGCCTAATCCGACTCTCTCCGAAACTTCTTCAAAGAGAAGGTCGGGACCGTTCCGGTAAAGAGCATTGAGTTCGTACGCAAAATTCGTCACGAAGATTTCCGGCAGACCGTCCTGGTTCAAGTCGGCCGCGTCCACACCCATTCCCGCCTGCGGTTCGCCGTTGGCGTCGAAGCCGACTGCGGCGGCGTAAGTGACGTCGGCGAAAGTGCCGTCCCGGTTGTTGCGGTACAGAAAATCCCGAATCGTATCGTTGGCGACGTAGATGTCCGGGTAGCCGTCTCGATCGAAATCGGAAAAGGTCAACCCCAGGCCCTTGCCGGCCGGATTGGCGATCCCCGCGGAACTCGACACGTCGGAAAATGAACCGTCGCCGTTGTTTCGAAAGAGCTGATCCGCCGCTCCCTCGAACATGCGGATGTCGCAGTAGAGACGGTAACCCTCCTTGGGCAGTCCACAGTAGGGATTGTCTTCCGGATCGTAGTCCAGATAGTTGACGACATAGAGGTCGAGGTCTCCGTCGCGATCGAAGTCGAAAAAGCCGGCGCTGCTCCCCCACTGCCGGCTGTCGACACCGGCCTTCGAGGCCACCTCCCCGAAGGTTCCGTCTCCATGGTTGCGGAACAGTTGATTGGGACCGTAGTTGGTCACGTAGAGGTCCAGCCGGCCGTCGTTGTCGTAGTCTCCCACGGCCACACCCATGCCGTAGGATCCATTGCCTGCGACTCCGGCCTTCACCGTGACGTTTTCGAAAGTCCCGGCGCCGTCGTTTCGAAAAAGCGCATTTCCAGGTGACGGTTTCTTCTCGGCAATCACTGAACCGTTCACGAAATAAAGATCCGGATGGCCGTCATTGTCGTAATCGAGCCACGCCACACCGGAACCGACCGTCTCGACGATCAGTTTTTCCTTGGACTGTCCGCTCTCGTGGAGAAAGTCGATTCCGGACACCTGGGTGACGTCGGAAAACACCACACGGCTGCCGGACTGCTGTTGCGCAAATAGCTGATGGCACAGGAGAAAAAACGCGATTGCAATCATCGCAGACCGCAATGCATTGAATCGGAATGACGACAACCCCGTGCCGCCGGGACCCCCTGTTGGGATCATCCACGGGATTGGGAATTCAGCCGGACGTGTGCCGCCTAAGATCGGGTGGTCAGAGGGTGTTTGCTCGTTTTCCGCGATCTGCCAGCTTCTCTACGGGATTATCGGGGAATCACCGGGAGAATCACATGCGAGGGATACATCTCGTTGTGATAGATCGTCTGGGTGGCGACTTTCATTTCAGACGTCATGCCGAACTCGGCACCGGTGTTCAGATTGCGGGCCCAGCGGGGGAAATTACTGCTGCTGATCTCCAGCCGAATCTTGCTTCCCGGCTGGAACTCCCAGCTCGTCTCCCAAATGTGAATCGTGTATTCGTACACCTTGCCCGGCTCGATATGGGTTGGATTCTCCAGAGAGTCGCGGAAGCTGGCTCGAACAACCCCTTCACTGATATGGACGGACCGGCCGTCGGGCAGGACCTCGGTCAAAACCGCCGTGAAGTCGGTGTCGACGGCGCTGGAGGCCGCATGCAGCTTGACCTCGACGGGCCCGGTGACTTCCATCGGTTCCGACAGCGGATCGGACGTATAGATCAGGACGTCCTGCCGCCTCTGGACCACCAGCCGGTTCTGCGGGCCTCTCTGGCTCGCGGGAAATTCGGTCTGGCCTCCAACGGTCTCCACCGGATTCGCCGGATCGTAATCGAACGTATCCTGACGGGAATCGGACGAAGGCTTGGAAGTGCCGAGTGTGCCGTCCCCGTAGAGTGAATTGGCCGAGCCTCCACTGTCCAGGTAATACTTGGTCCACTTGGTGCGGGCCAGCGGCCATTCCCATTCGTCCCGCCACTTGTTGGCGCGCATTACGAAAATCCGGAGCGGCGCTTCGGTGTCGATGCCGGTCTTCATTCCCTTGAGCCAGTAGTCGTACCACCGGACGTGTTCATCCAGGATGTCGATGTAGATGTCGGGACCGAAATCGAGGATCGAGGTCTCCATTCGCTTGTTGACGCTGTGGGTCCAGGGCCCCACCAAGAGCTTGGTCTGGCGGGCGGCCTTGGAACCGCCCTCTTTCCGGAACCCGTTGAAGTTACGGAAATTCTCACGCACCAGGTTGTCGTACCAGCCGGTGATGAAATAGGCGGGCGCCTTGATCTGCCCGTACTTTTCCTTGACCCCGTAGCCCTTCCAATAGTCGTCGTAGGTGGGGTGCTTGATCCAGGTCCGGAACCAGGGCAGATCCGCAATATCGTCCAACGCGGTGATCAGGGGGAGGCGCCAGAAGAACTTGTTCCAGTCGAGTATGGGGTTCTCGGTAATTCCCGGACCGTGCAGAAACTGCATGGTGTGACCGGCCCAGAAAAACCCGGCCACGAAGGTGACGTTGAGCTGCATCACGCCGTCGTTGTAGAGATGCCCGAAGTTGGTCTGCTGGCAGACCGACGGGACCATGCACTTGAGGTACTTGCTGCCGTAAACCGACGGCATGATCTGGGTGAATCCCGGATAGGAGTACCCATAGGTCCCAAGATTCCCGTCGCACCACTCCTGTTTTCCGATCCACTCGTGGGTATCGAACCCGTCCTTGGGATCGTTCACATAAGGGTCCCATACGCCTTCGGAATCGTGCCGTCCCCTCAAGTCGACCAGCACGGCGGCATATCCGCGTCTGGCGAAGTAGAGGGCGTGCTCCATGTCGTTTCCGCCTCTCATGTTGTTGTAGGGGGTCATCAAGAGCACGGCGGGGAACTTGCCCGGAGCGTCGGGACGATAGACGTCCGCCGAGAGATGGACTCCGTCCCGCATCGGGACCAGGTTGTGAATCTTGAACTTCACCTGGTATTGAGGTTTCGACCGCTCCGTCTGCCCCATGGCAAGAACCATGGTGGCACCGAAAAGGAGGGTCAAGATCAACGGGAAAGAGCGCTCGCTTCCAGCAAGCAGGTTTTCAACTCCAGAGAGCATATCTTCAACTTCTCCTTCTTATCGAGACCTTCCGGGACGGACTTTCCAACAGGTCTTCTTTCCGGGCCGAAGACGATCTCCCTAGAACTGGATATTCAGGCCGAATTGCAGATGCCGTGAATTGCCCGCGTTACCCATCGTCGCAAAGGCTCCCCCCGTGAAAAGCGTATTGGGGAGATCGAAATTCGTGTGATTGGTGATGTTGAAGACATCAACGCGAAACTCGACCCGGGCCGCTTCCTGCGCGACGTGCCACGACTTCCAAACCGAAAAGTCGATGGTCGTCCAGCCGGGACCGTCGATGACGTTGCGTCCGGCATTTCCAAAACGATAGACGCCCGTATCCGCCGGATTCGGAACCCGGGTGAAAGCCCTCGTGTTGAACCACTGCTGGGCGTTCCGGGGTGCGCCGCTGTTGGGATCCCCGGTGAGATCAGGCCGATTGGCCCCTCCCGAGTTGTCGGGATCGAAGGGACTGGCGACGTCCACCGCGCCCGACGAGGAGAAGGTCCCGATGCTGCTGATGTTCCAATCACCCAGGATGGCTCCCGCGAGCCCGTGGCCGGACCCCCGCATGACCGGGATCTGGTAGACGAAATTGTAGACGAACCGCTGCCGGTAATCGGAAGCGCTACGTCCCCATTCGGCGGCACAGTCGAAGGGATTCCTCTTCACGCTGTCGCCCAGGTCCGCGAACAGGTTGTTGCCGCCACAATCCAGCCATTTGGAATAAACATAGGAAATGTTGCCCAGGAAACCGTTGCTGAATCCCTGCTTCAGATTGACTCTCATGCCGTGATAGGAGGAGTTGGCGGTGGGCTGCCTCCAGCCGACCGACGCCCAGTTCTGATAGGGCCTTCGATTCACGCGGTTACCGGGACCGGGAGGGGCTTGGTTCAAGTTTCCGTCCCGGATCAGTTTGGTTCCCTTGTTTCCAATGTAACCGAGTTCGAAGACGGCCGTCTGAGAGAGTGCCTGTTCCACGGTGACGTTGTACTGCTGGTTGTAACCGTGGGCCCAATCCGCCTGAAATCCCTGCCCCGTCGACGATGGAATTCCGGAGCCCGCGGGAAACGGCCTGTCGATGGTGAACACGGGAACGCCTGAATCGTCCAACTGATTCACGAAGGTCTGCTGATTCACGAAGGGCTTGTTGAAGCGGACCCGCTGCATGTAGAAGGTGTCGAAAGGCGTGTAGAAAATGCCGTAGCTGGCTCGAACGACGGTCTCGTTGCCGCCGAAGGGACGAAGAGCCAACCCGACCCTGGGGGCCCAGTTGTTCAGGTCACGCGCCTGCAGCAGCCTTCCATGAGGCCAGCTCGCGCTCGAAATCAAGGGATCGAGCATGCGCTCGGCAACGCCGTAATCCGCCGGCAGCGCGTAGTGGGACGCGTCCGTGGGGCGCGGGTCTCCCACCAGAATCAGCAATCCGGAATCAGGATCGAACTGCGAAATTCGATCTCTTGAATCAGTATAAGGTGAAAAATAGTCCCAGCGAAGACCCAGGTCCAGGGTCAGGTTGGAACTGACCTTCCAGGTGTCCTTGAAGTGGATACTGACGTTGTTGTGGCTGTAGTTTCCGAAACCGTCCTCCCGGCCCGTGATGGCCGTCCGGTGATACCCGAGCATCAGATCCGACATGGCATAGCCGGTGTAGAAGGGGCCGAATATGAAGTACCCATTGGGTATGGGTTGGGATCCCCCGTTCTGCTCCCTCTCCCTCCACTCGCCTCCGAATCCGAAGGCGTGGGAACCCACGTTCCACGAAATTGTATCTCCGGCGAGATAGGTGTTGTCCACGCGGTTGTTGGGAGCGTTCAAGAGGGTGCCGGTTCGGCTGAACCCACTCACGGCCACCCAGGGATTGTACTGAAACAGCGTCGACGTCCCCTCGATTCCCAGGAGTTTCGGAACCGGCGTGCCGTAGATCTCATCTTCCAGAGTCTGCGTCATGCGGTTGACGCCCAGTTTCAGTTCATTGACCGCCGTCGCCCCCATGACACTGGTCCACCCAACTCGCGCATTGTGGGCGGGCGTGGCGAAAATGTCGTTGTAATCGGGGAGTTGGTGAAGGAACTTGTTGTAGCGCAGGACGCGGTCCTGCTTGTCGTAAATGTACCGGGCATAGATGTTATCTGATTCCGTGAGGCTATGGTCCACGCGGAAGACGAACTGGTCGAAAACCTGCTCCTGCACGCGGCTGGGAAGGACGTTGTTGGCGATTCCGGCACGATCGGGCAGGGGCCACAGCGGACTGACCTCACCCACGCCGAACATCATGTTGCGGGCCACCGGGTGGATCCGGTTCTCGGGGATGATGTTGCCCGGGAAAGGCTGGCCCGTCAGCGGATCGTTGATCACCGTTCCGGGAAGTATTTCGGAAAAGTCGCCGTTTCTCATCTTCATGGTGGGGACACTGGCCGGACGCGTGAGGGACTTGTTGTCCCGGGTCCCCTGGTAGTTGAAGAAGAAAAAGGTCTGGTCTTGGACGATGGGCCCCCCGATGGAGGCGCCGAAAATGTTGAATTGAAGGATGGGAACTTCCGACAGACCCTCCCGGACCCGGCTTTCCCGGGACGGATCGAAGAAATTGCGTGCGTTCACCGCCGAGTTGCGATGATCCCAGAAAACGTTTCCGTGAATTTCATTGGTCCCGGACTTGGTCACCATGTTGACCTGGATGCCGCTGTTCATTCCGAACTCCGCCGAGTGGGAGTTCATCTGCGACTTCATCTCCCGGGTGGCGTTGCCGCTCAGGCGGATATCGATTCGGGAATAGGCCGTGTCCTTCACGTCCACACCGTCGATCATGAACCTCGACCCGTCCGGGGGTGAGCCGTAGGCGTTGGTCATGCCTCCGAACAGATCGGTGAAGATCGACGTCAAATGGCCGGAAACCTTGGCGGCTCCGGCGTCAAGCGAGACCAGATCGACGAAGGAGTTCTCGCCTCGAAGAGGGAGTTCCTCGATTTGCTGGTTCTCGATCACCATCCCGATGTCGGCGGCGTCGGTCTTGGTCAGGGGCGCCGTGCCTTCCACCTCCACCAGCTCCGTGATCTCTCCGACCTCCAAGCTCAGATCGATACGAGCCACCTGGTCCACTTGGAGGATGATTCCCGAGATTTCCTGCTTCTTGAACCCCACCAGCTCGCCGCTGACGGAATAGCGGCCGACCGGCAAGAGGCGGACGTGGTAGTTCCCGGAATCGTTCGTGAAGGTGCTTCGGGTCAGAGCCGTGTCCAGATTGATGATCACGACTTCCACGCCCGGAAGCACGCCTCCCGTTTCGTCGGTCACCGTCCCCACGATCTCCGCCGTCGTCCTTTGGGCGAAGGTGCTGGTGAAGCTCAGCAGAAGAAGGATGATCCCAATCGACAAAAAGCTGACATTCTTACGCATCTCGAATCTCGGCCTCCGTGGCTGGTTGAACTAGGATTTTGCGACCGAAAGAGACTGGGATGCGGTCACGAGCGCCATTCAATGTATAGTCCCCGACAGCAGCCGTCAAGGTGTCTTCGCTGTCGAAAGCAGGCAATTCGTCCGGGCCAATGCCGTGGCGGCTTCCGGCCTGGGGATGCTAGACTATCAGCGATTGCGCCTGTAGCTCAGAAGGACAGAGCAAGGGGTTCCTAACCCCTGTGCCGCAGGTTCGAGTCCTGCCAGGCGCATAAATATACGAATCAGTGACTGAATTCCGCAGGAGGGTTGTTCTGTGGCTCGCAGGTTGACGCGCAGGGAGATCGTTCAAGAGGACCGGATCTACTCGGTATTGAGCGGGATTTCCCAATGGGCGGTGGGAAATCGGACGCAGTTGGTGGTGGGATCGGGGATCGTCGTGGTGAGCCTGCTGGGCTTCTACCTCTGGCAGGGCTACCGGGAAAGCACCAACCAGGAAGCCCAGGAGCTGTTCGCCGAGGCCCTGGACACCTACCACGCCCCGGTCAAGGAGTTGAATCCGGAACCCGGTTCCGAGTCCGCCGGTGAGAACCAGAACCAGCCTCAGGAGCCGCCGCCAGTGTACCGTTTCGAGACCGTCACGGAACGGCGGGCCGCTGCCGAAGCGGCGTTCGAGAAGATATCGGACGACTACTCCGGCACGCGGATCGGTTTTTTCTCCCGGTACTATCTCGGCCTCATCGAACGGCAGAGCGAAGACGCCGGGAAGGCCCGCCAACATTTGAGATGGGTCGTGGAAAACAGCGGCGACAGCGACGTCAGGAACCTGTCACGAAACGTCCTGGCGGACATTGCGTTGGGGGAGGAAAATCACCAGGAAGCTCTGACCTACCTCCAGCAGCTCCTGGGGGACCCCACTCCACAGGTTCCGGAGCAGACGGTCTTGATGCGGATCGCCCGAACCCAGGAGGCCCTGGGCAATATCGAGCAGGCTCTCGAGAACTACAAGAAGATCACGAACGACTTTCCCACCAGCACCCAGGCCGAGGAGGCTCAATCCGAAATCGATCGCCTGGAACCGGACCCCGTTCCCGAAGCCTGACGTCGATTTGAGAGGTCCTGCGCGGCACCACCGGTGATCAGTATTTGAGGAGGGAGAAGATCTCGACGCCGGGGACCTTGGATCTCCCCTGAAGAAACTCCAGCTCCACCAGAAAGGCCGCGCCGACCAGGTTCCCCTCCAAACGGCGGACCAATTCGACGCAGGCGGCGGCCGTGCCCCCCGTGGCCATCAGATCATCCACGATCAGGACCCGCTCACCGGCTTCGATGGCGTCCTCATGGACCTCGATTCGATCCTGTCCGTATTCCAGATCGTAGGCGACCTCGATGGTCTTGGCGGGAAGCTTGCCCGGCTTTCGGACCAGGACGAATCCGGCTCCCAGACGAACTGCCATGGCCGGGGCCAGGATGAATCCCCTCGATTCGATCCCCACCACCTTGTCGATTCCGGCGCCGACATAAGGGTCCACCATGAGATCGATGGCCTGACGCAGTCCGTCAGCGTCCTTCAGCAGGGTCGTCACGTCATAGAAGAGGATCCCCGCTTTGGGAAAGTCAGGGATCTCCCGGATTTTCTTCTTCAATTCCTCCACGGCTCACCTCTCGATGGAAAAGTTCAGGAACGGACCCGTAGACACGTTGGTCCACTCCAGGCCCAGGACCCGGGCAAAGAATGGACCCGACCGCAGGTGCCCTTCAAATTCCTTCAGAATGGGGGACTCAGCCTCGGCGTGGACCTCCACGTCCCCATCGTCCCGGTTTCGGACCCAACCCGTCACCCCCAGGCGTTGGGCCGACCTGTATGTGAAATACCGAAAGCCTACTCCTTGGACCCGGCCCGTCAATCGGTAGCGGCGAGCAGCCATGACATCCACCCGTGATTCGCCCGTTCCGATTTCGGGCGACGCTGAGAAAAGCCTTCGGTAACCAGATTGTGTCTGGTCGGGGCGAGAGGATTTGAACCTCCGACCTCACGGTCCCGAACCGTGCGCGCTACCAAACTGCGCCACGCCCCGAGGCAGGAGAACGGCTAATAGATAGCATATTTCAGGAGCAGGAATCCACCGATCAGGAGAACCGCAAAGACTCCGGTCAGCCAACTGAAGTAGCGGTCGATGAACTGTTTGACCCCGGGACCGAACCGAAAAATGAGTGCGCCGACCAACAGGAATCGAGCTCCCCGGCTGGCGGCCGAAACCAGAATGAAGGTCGGGACGTCGATCCGGAAAGCCCCCGCCGCGATGGTGAAGACCTTGTACGGAAGGGGGGTGAAGCCCGCGACGAAGACGGCGACGGCGTCCCATTCCCGGTATAGGGCCTGGACCTCCAGGTACGCACTCTGGGCACCGTAGATTTCGATGATGGGCCGGCCCACCAACTCGTAGAAGTAGAGGCCGAGAACGTAGCCCAACGCGCCCCCCGCCACCGACCCGGCCGTACAGATGGCCGCGAAACCCAGGGCCCGGCCGGGGGCGCCCAAAGCCAGGGCGATCAGCAGCACGTCGGGAGGCACCGGAAAGAAGGACGACTCGGCGAAGGCGATCAGAAACAGAATGGCGGCGGCGTACCGCCGGTGGGCCAGCGAGAGCACCCAATCGTAGAGGCCCCGGACGACGCCAAGAGCCCAGGACAAGATTCCCCATGGTGTACGGCCCGTGCTCGACGAGACTTTCACCGGGAGTTCCTGCACCGCATTTCTCACGCCCGTGGAGACGCCACCAAACGGGGTGGATTATACCCGGAACGCGCCGGTACAGTGGGTCGGCCGGACGCTGGGCGATGTGGACAACCGGAAGCGGCGGCCGGCTGGAGAGTTCGACGAGGTTACGACCGATGGCTACGGGAGCGGATCTGGAAACGATCCTCAGACGGATCGACGGCCGCGGCTATAAGGCTTACCGGGACCTCCGGGGAAGGTACGACCTGGGCGGGTTCCAGCTCTCGATCGACCACGTGCAAGGGGACCCTTTCGCCGCTCCCTCCCGGATGAGCGTTCGAGTGGAGTCGGCCCGAGCCGGCTTTCCCGATTCCCTGAGCACGAGCCGGATCCGGCGTATCGCCTTGGCCGACTTCTTGACCCGGGCCTTTCATCGGGCCATCCGCGTGACCGCCGCGGGGCGCCGCGGGACCGGACGCAGCGGCCTCTTCGAGATCGATCGCGGGAACCAGGAGGTCCTGGAAGCCAACAGCGTCGTCATCCACCGCAGAATCCTGGAGGCGCGTTTCACCGCCGGTCTCCCCGCGGCCGGGCGGTCGATCCGTGGCCGCCAAGCGGCGGAGATGCTGCTTTCGGAACTCCCCCGGATGGTTCGCCGGTCCCTCTTTTACGCCCGCCTTCCCCGGGAGCAGCTCCGGCGGCAGATCCAGGTCGTGGAAGATCAGGAAGCGCTCCGTAACCAGCTCGCCGAGCGCCGACTCGTGGCCTTCTTGGCCAACGGGTCCTCCCTGCCCCGCCGCAGCGGCGTGGACGATCGCCCTCTCCTCCCCACCCCCGCGCAACCGGTGATCGATTTCCGATCTCCCGCGAACCTGGAAGTCGAACTCGAAAGGCCGAACGCGGGACCGGTTCGGGGAATGGGCCTGAAACCGGGCGTCACCCTCATCGTGGGAGGGGGCTTCCACGGAAAGACAACTCTGCTGAACGCATTGGAGCGGGGCGTCTACAACCAGATTCCCGGGGACGGACGGGAGGGGGTGGTCACCATCGGGTCCGCCCTCAAGATTCGGGCCGAAGACGGACGCTCCGTGGAGAAGGTGGATCTGTCCCCCTTCATTCGAAACCTCCCGCTGGGCAGAGAAACGGAGACTTTCTCCACCGAGAATGCGTCCGGGTCCACCTCGCAGGCGGCCGGAATCGTGGAGGCCCTGGAAATGGGCTCCCGGCTCCTGCTCATGGACGAGGACACCTCGGCCACCAACTTCATCATCCGGGACGCCCGGATGCAGGCGCTGGTGGCCAAACCCAAGGAGCCCATCACCCCCTTCATCGACAAGGTCCGGCAGATGTTTCGAGACTACGGCGTCTCGACGATCCTGGTCATGGGCGGGTCCGGAGACTACTTCGACGTGGCGGACTCGGTGGTGATGATGGACGAATATCGTCCGCTGGACGTCAGTGCCGAGGCTCGATCCATCGTCGCGGCACAGCCCAGCCGGCGCCGGCGGGAAGGGGGTGACGACTTCGGGCGCGTGCTCCAACGCCGTCCCCGGGCGCGCAGTTTCGACGCCAGACGGGGCAGGCGGGCCGTCAAGATCGACGCCAGGGGATTGCGCAAACTCTCCTACGGCCGCGCCGACATCAATCTTTCCGCCCTGGAACAGTTGGTGGATTCCTCACAGACCCGGGCCATCGGACTCGCCATCCACCATATGGCGACTCATTACTTTACGGACGATCTGACCCTGGAGCAGGCTCTGACCCGGCTCCTGGACGATCTGGACGCCGGAGGGCTGGAAATCCTGTCTCGGTTCAAGGTGGGCAATCTGGCCCGGCCCCGGCGCTACGAGGTGGCCATGGCCGTCAACCGAATGCGGACCCTTTCGGTCCAAGCCTGACCGGCTCTCCCGTCGGTTCCCAGCCGCCGAAGTCAGGGCACGCTTCTCTCCCCTCAGAAGGGGACAGTCTGTTTTTCTTGAGTTTCCTTCCGGCTGCCATGACGACTTAGGTGGTCACTTGTTCGAGTTGCCTCGGTTGCTCCCGGAAACGCGAGATGTGCTGGTTTTCGTGAGGTTCCTTCGCCTTTCTTGGTTCTGAGTCGTTGTTGTCATCAGAGGTGCGAACCGACTCCCTCGCGAGTCCGATTGACCGAGGACCGTGCCCATGCCCCGAACCGCGCGACACAAAAGCAAGGAAGCCGCCTTCTATCACCTCACCAATCGAGTCACTGGCTGGACCGATTGGTTCCCCTTCGAAGACCGGCGAGCCCGTCGCAAACTCCTGGACATGATGTTGTTCTACGTCAGTGTCTACCGGTGTCGTTTGGCCGCGTTTCAGATCATGGGCAATCATTTCCACTTCGTCGTCCATTTTGAGAAGCCTCGCTCCTTGTCCCGCAAGGAGTTGATGGAGAGCGCCGACAAGCTTTATGGGCGAAAGGTAGAGAAGAAAACCGCCGATTGGACCGTCGCCCAATGGAAGGCTTTCAACCAGCGTCTCTTTGACGTGTCGAAACTGATGCAGAACGTGGACGGGCTGTATGCCGCGTGGTTCAACCACCAGTTTCGACGGCGAGGCCATTTTTGGAGTGAACGTTTCAAGAACCCGGAACTATTGGGAACCGAAGCGGTCCAAGACGCCATTCTTTACGTGGAACTCAACGCCGTCCGAGCCGGACTGGTCAAGCGGCCCGAGCAATGGAAGTGGGGCTCAGCCCGCTGGAGACTCACCGGCAAGGATCACGACCTGATTCCATTGGAGGAACTGTTCCCCTCGGATCCCGGAACCGACGTGTACAGGAGTTACCGGGCTCGCTTGTACTATCGAGGAGCCGTCCCCACCCGGGAGAACCAAGCCGCAATCCCCCGGTGGATCCTCCATCAGGAGCAGCGACGTGGATTTACCCGTGCCGGAGCCTTTCGCCGTCGTTTGCGATTTCTGACGGACGGATTGGCCGTCGGGCCGGCAGAGAAGGTGGCGCAACTGCTGGCGACGTATCGGCAGCAAGGTCGATATCGACGTCGCCGACACCCCATCCCCCAACTGGGCGGAGTGCTGTTTTCCCTGCGGGAGCAGCGCTCGCACGCCTTCGTCTCGTAGACTCGCCTGATCGCCGGCCGTCGATTCTGCCAGCGCGGCACCGAACGACCCAAATCACGGGAACCACCCAATAGACTCTGGACTTTCCCCATTGTTCTGACGGTTCAGGAGAACAAGGGAAGCAGATTTGAACGAGGATCGCGACGAGGCGGTCCAATCCCGGCGGCCCGGCCATACAAGACCTGCTTGATCCCGTCCGCAATCGCCTAGAAACGGAACTCGGGAATGCCGTAGCTTCTCTTCGCGGCCCGCTCGCATACGCGCGGGAATCGAGACTGTCCCTTTCCGGGAGCGCGGGACGCCTTTCCGCGGGAGCGTACGCTTTTCCGGGAGCGTACGGAGGACTGGAGAACCTGTCTCCGTTCCAGGTGGGCAATCTGACCCGGCCCCGGCGCTACGAGGTGGACATGGCCGTCAACCGGATTGGAACACTCGCGGTGAGGACTTGACCCGCACCTCAGAACAACAGCTTGAGGCCCAACTGGACGCGCCGGGGCTCGCCCGCCGAGAGGATCCGGCCGAAGGTGGGTGAGCCCAGAAAGAGATCCGGGAGGTGCAGATTGGGCCGGTTCAGGAGGTTGAAGAACTCGGCACGGAACTGGATGGTCGCCTCCTCGGAAATTCTCGTATCCCGCACCAGGGACAGGTCGACCGTTGCGTATTCGGGCCCTTCCAGAATGTTCCTTCCCGAGTTTCCGAAGCTGCCAAAGCTCGGAAACACGAAGGCCCGGGTGTCGAACCACTGATCCGGACCGGGATTGGAGATCCCTCCGGTACCGGTCCGGTGAGGCCGGTCGTTGGCTCCGAATCCCAGAATCGACCGTCCGGTGTTGCTGTTGTCGATCTCCGGAAGCAGCGCCACAGTGAAAGGATGCCCCGTCTGGAAGGTCAGGATCCCGAAGGTCTGCCAGTTGGAGAGGAGACTGGAGAGCCATCCCTGGTCTCCCAGGAAGGACCGCCCCCGGCCGATGGGAATCTCCCAGGAATAGCTCACCGAAAGCCGATGGGTCAGGTCGAAGTTGGACCGTGCCCGCTCGGTCCCGACGTTCAAACTGTCCTGGGGAAAGTTGGGGTCGCCGGTGCTGGAGAAGAAGCTGGACGAGTCATCGATGGACTTGGCCCAACTGTAGGAGGCCAGCATCGAAAACCCGGAACTCAACCGGCGGTTGAACCGCGCCTGGAGCGAGTGGTAGCTGGAGTTCCCGCGGGATTCCAGCATGTTGATGTCGTCAAACTGCGGGACGGGCCGACGATTGGGCCACACGGGACTGGGACGCGGCTGGTTGAAGTCGCGCGCCGTCAGGAGCTTGGTCCCCTTGGAGCCGACGTAGCCCACCTCGATCATCTGTTGGCTTCCCAGTTCCCGCTGCAGATTCAGGTTCCAGTGCTGGCTGTAGGCCTGGGCCAAGTCCCGCTGGTAGAAGAGAACCGACGGGGGGAGTCGATAGGGGTAGTTTTGCGGGAAGGGATCGTACAGGGTCAACAGGCGTTCGGGCAGCGGGAAGTAGAGGCGGAAATCGAAATACGGGGGATTGAAATACAAGCCCTCGCCCGGCGCCAGCGGCGACTGGTCGTAGAAGATCCCGTATCCGGTCCGCAGCACCGTGCGCCCGCTCCGATCCAGTCCCCAAGCCAGGCCGATCCGGGGAGCCCAGTTGTTCCGGTCGGGCAGATAGCCGCCCCGGGGCACGCCGCCGGTTCCGACGCCGACCAGCAATCCGCTTTCCGGATCGTAGACGTTGGCCCGATCGTCCTTGTCGACGGGCGGTGAGTTGTACTCATAACGCACGCCCAGAGCCAGCGTCAGGTTGGGCTTCAACTTGAAATGGTCCTGAATGAAAAAACTGTAGCTCCGGTTGCGAAGGTGCTGGGGATTGTCGAGCTGCGCCACGCCCGTCAGCGAGGGCAGTCCCAGCAGCAGATCGGCCAATCCGTTTCCCGTGATGCCGGTCTGGCCCACGAAGTTGAGAAAGCCGCGGGACTGGACGTCCCGGTAGGCGTCCTGCCGGACGATCCGGACGTCCCCGCCGACCTGCCAGAGATGCTTGCCGCTGGCGTAGGTGGAATGGTTCAGGATCTGAAAGGTGTCGGAAGCGCTGTGCTGAGGGTTGTTGTATTCGTCCCCCAAGGACGAAAAACCGGAGACGGTGATGAAGCTCATCCCCAGGTCCCGCGGGCGGTCGGAAAGCTCGGGCAAGCCCACTTCCCCGTTGATGCTCCGGCCCATGTTCTCGTGGAACGCGCCGGCCGAAACCCGGTTGAAGGCGAACCGCACCTGATTCATGAACTGGGATGTGAAGGTATGCGACTCGCTGACGACCAGGTTTTGGGCCCGCCTGGGGACGTTGGTTCCGTATCCGGGCACGGCTGAGAAGAGGGGCCCGGAAAAGGGATCGAAGAGGTCCCGGTCCCCGAAACTGTAGCGTAGGGCCAGATTCGAGGACGGACTTGCGGCGTGATCGATCCTCACGTCGAAATGGTCGTCTCGATCCTCCAGGGTGGGCGAGGAAACGAAGTTGGGACCCTCCCTGGTCCGGTTGGGGTGGGGATAGAGCTGGGCGACGGCGTGGCCTGTAGGATGCATCCAGGCGGATGGGATCACGTTCGCTGGAAATGGCTGCCGGGTCAACGGATTGACCGGCAGCGGACCCGAAGAACCGGAAAAATCGCCGGAGCGTTCGCCCATAGTGGGAACCGTGGTGGCGCGAGTGACTCCCTGCCGCACCCGCCGTCCTTCGTAGTCGGCAAAGAAAAAGGTCCGGTTCCGGACCACGGGCCCTCCCAGCGAGAACCCGAACTGGCTTCTCCGATATTCGGGGTCCGGCCCCTGAGGCAATGAGAAGTAGTTCCGGGCATCCAGCGCCGCGTTCCGGAAGAATCCGTAGACGGTGCCATGGACCCGGTTGCCGCCCGACTTGGTCACGACGTTGATCTGACTGCCCACGTTGCGTCCGAACGAGGCGTCATAGGTGCCCATGAGCACCTCGAACTCCCGGATGGCGTCGACGGGAGGGTTGACGCCGACCCCGTTGAGCTTGGGGTCTCCGTTGTAGACACCGTCCAACAAGAAGCTGTTGGACGCCTCGCGCTGCCCGTTGATGTTCAGCGCGAAGTCGCCACGGACCGAGCCAGCCGATCCGGGCGCCGCCGGAGCGCTCCCCGGAAGCAGCAGGCTCAACTCGAAGAAGTTCCTCCCATCCAACGGCAGGCCCGCGACCTGGGAGTTCTCGATGACGCTTCCCAGCGCCAGCGAGTCCCGTTTGAGCCACCCGCGGCTCTCCACGACCAACACCTCCTCGGTCAGTTCGCCCGGCCGCAGTGTCACTCGAAGCTCCAACCGCTCGTTGATCCGCAGGGAGAACTTCTCGACATGCTTCCGGTAGCCGGTGCGGGCGACCTCCAGACGGTAGCTTCCGGATGGGAGAAGCGGGATCAGCAGGTGGCCGTCCCGGTCGGCGACTCCGGACCGCCGGCGGTTGGTCTCTTCCTGGACCACTTCGGCGTCGGCTCCCGCCACGGGGCCGGTTCCGTCCTCAATCTGCAGCCTCAGCGAGCCTTCGACGGTCTGGCCCCGAAGCGGGCCGCCGGCGCAGCACAAGAGAATCAGGATCAACTCGGTTCTGTGTTTCAGTCCCAATGGCATGGATTCCATCCAAAATTCGGGTAGAGGTTCGAGGAGTGCTCATGTTACCAGCCCTTCAATGAAGTCTCCACGGGGTTGTCTTGCAGCGGGGACCGGCCCCGGCGTAATCTTCTTCCCATGAGGGTCGTGTACATCACGGCGGGAGCCGCGGGCATGTACTGCGGCGCCTGCATTCGGGACAACACTCTGGCCTCGCACCTCCTTGCCCGGGGACATGACGTCGAGTTGGTCCCCCTCTACACTCCGACCGTCACCGACGAACCCAATGTGAGTCTCGGCACCACCTTCTTCGGTGGAGTCAACGTCTACCTGCAACAGCGGTTTTCCATTTTCCGATCCACTCCCTGGTACCTGGATCGGATTCTGGACTCGTCCTGGCTGTTGAACTCGGCGGGGCGCTGGGGCGCTCAGACCGATCCCGGCGAACTCGGGGAGATCACCATTTCGGTTCTCCGGGGAGAATCGGGTTTCCAGCGCAAAGAGCTGGAAAAACTCGTCAGCTGGCTCCGAACCCGTCCCCGTCCCGACCTGGTACACCTGGGGAACAGTCTGCTCAGCGGACTGGCTCATCCCTTGAAGCAGGCCCTTTCCTGCCCCGTCTGCTGCACCCTCCAGGGAGAGGACCTGTTCCTGGAGGCGCTGAAGGAACCCTACCGGTCTCAGGCTGGGGAGAGAATCCGGGCCAACGCCGAATTCATCGATCAGTTCCACGCCGTGAGCCGCTACCATGGACGAGTGATGCGAGACTATCTGGGCATCCCCGGCTCCAAGGTCGGCGTGGTTCCTCTGGGGATCCACGTCGACGACTTTCAGCCGCGCAGCCCCGACCCATCCCGCCCCTTCACCGTGGGATACCTGGCCCGGATCGCTCCCGAGAAGGGGTTGCACCGGCTCTGCGATGCCTATCGCGGCGTGGCCCGCGAGTTGGGTCCGGGAAAGACGCGCCTCCTGGTCGCAGGCGACCCGACCACCGATCATTCCGGCTATCTGCGTGGGATCAGGAAGAAATTGCGCCGCTGGGGCCTGGAGGACTCCTTCCAGTACCGGGGCTGTCTGAGCCGTGCGGAAAAGATCCGGTTCCTCAAGGAACTGGACGTTTTCTCGGTCCCCACCTGCTACGACGAGCCCAAGGGAATCTACACGCTGGAGGCGCAGGCCTGCGGCGTTCCCGTGGTGCAGCCGCGGCGAGGCGTCTTTCCGGAGATCATCGCGGCCACCGGCGGCGGTCTGCTGGTGGAACCGGACGACGCCGCGGACCTGGCCCGGGGAATTCTGGATCTTCACCGCGATCCGGAACGGGCCGCCGAGTTGGGCCGCCGTGGCCGGGAGGGCGTGCGGGAGCATTACGACGCGCGAAAAATGGCGGCCGCCACACTACGGTCCTATGAGCGCCTGGCCAGCCCGTCCGGGTCCCGGCACGCTGCTGCAAAGAGCGCCGGCTCGCCCCGGAGACCCGGCGGCCTGCAGGTCCACGGCCTGAGCAAGGACTACGCCACTCCCCGGGGCACGCTGCCGGTTCTCTCCGGCGTGTCGTTGTCCCTGTCCCGGGGAGACGCGGTGTCGATCGTGGGACCCTCCGGGAGCGGCAAGAGCACGCTGCTGCATATTCTGGGAGCTCTGGAGCCACCCACGGCCGGCACCGTCCGGCTGGAGGGCCAGAATCCGTTCGAGCTGGAGCCGCGGGAGCTGGCCCAATTCAGGAACCGGCAGGTGGGTTTCGTCTTCCAGGACCACTGCCTCCTGCCCCAATGCTCGGTCCTGGAAAACGTCTTGATACCGACCCTGGTCGCCCGCTCCGAGTCCAACGGCGGGGAACAGGTGCGGAAGGCCCGCGGCCTGCTGGAACGGGTGGGTCTCGGCGAACGTCTCGAGCACCGGCCCTGGGAGCTCTCGGGCGGGGAGAAACAGCGCGCGGCTCTGGCTCGAGCCTTGATTCTGGATCCTTTTCTGCTGCTCTGTGACGAGCCCACCGGCAATCTGGACCGCCGGTCGGCCGACGCCGTCAGCGAGCTCTTGCTGGAGCTGCACCGGCGCCGGCGCACGATTCTCATGGTGGTCACCCACAATCTGGAGCTGGCGGCCAGGTTTCCCAACCGCTATGAGCTCCGCGAATGCCGGCTCCACCCGCGATGAGACTCCGCCGGATCGTCGTACGAAGCCTGGCCCACTACTGGCCCACCCAGCTGGCCATCGTGGGCGGCGTGGCCGTGAGCGTCGCCACCCTGGCCGGCGCCCTCCTGGTGGGAGATTCGGTCCGCTCCAGCCTCAGGGCACTGGTGCTGGAGCGCTTGGGCAGTACCCACACCGTCGTCACCGCCTCCATGCCCTTCCCCGAAGAACTGGCCGGGAGACTCCAGTCCCATCCCGGCTTCTCCCAGGCTTTCGGCAGCGCCTGTCCCATCATGGTGGGGGAAGGCACGGTGGTTCACGCCGGCACTCAACGATTGGCGTCCCGCGTGCAGGTCTACGGAGTGGACCCCCGTTTCTGGGCTTTCCACGGGCGCCCGCCCGAGCCCCTGGACCGCCGCAGCGCTCTGCTCAGTCCGGAATTGGCCCGGGAGCTGGATTGGAACGAGGGCGACAGCCTGCTGGTGACTCTGCAGCAGCAGGCTGCGACTCCGGCTGAGACTCTTCACGGCCGGAGGGACTCCTCGGGGACCACATTGCGGGTCCGGGGCAGCCGCGTCCTGCAGCCGGAAAACCTGGGAGAGTTCTCGATCCTGCAACGAGGCGCCGCGGTTCGGACCCTGTTTTTGCCCCTGGTCGAGTTTCAGCGGGCCCTGGACCAGGAGGGGCGGGTCAACGCGTTGCTCCTGTCCGCAAGCCGGAACCGGTCCGAGGATGACGGGAACCGGCTCCGGGATCTGCTCCGGGACACCCTCACACCGGAAGCTGCCGGACTCAGGATCCGGGCCCTGGACCATTGTTCCTGTCTCTCCCTGGAGCATGAAGGAGGCCTGCTGGACGAGCCCGTGGTGGCCGCGGCCCGGCGGGCGGGCGACGCCCTGCAGCTGGAGTCCCAGTCCATCTTCAGCTACGTCGTCAATTCCATCGCCCAGGGAGAAAAGAACGTCCCCTATTCGCTGGTCACGGGGTTGGAATCGGACCATCTGGCCCGACTCTCGGGAGAGGCGGCTGCCGCTTTCCAAGGAGAGGGGTCTCCGGCGCCGCTCTGGATCAACGACTGGACCGCCCGGGACCTGGAGATCGGACCGGGGACACCGGTGAAACTGGAGTACTTTCTATGGGACTACCGCCACGGACTCTCGACGCAAACGGCGGACTTCCGAGTGGCCGGAGTCATTCCCCTCTCCGGTGCGGCAGCCGACAGGGACCTGATTCCCGAGTTCGAGGGCATCAGCCAAACCGAGTCCATCTCCCATTGGGACCCGCCGTTTCCCGTCGACCTCTCCCGCATCCGGCATCAGGACGAAGACTACTGGGAACGCTACCGCACCACTCCCAAGGCCTTCCTCCCGCTTGAAACCGCCCAAGAACTGTGGGGGTCCCGGTTCGGCGACGTCACCTCGCTGCGCTTCGAAAAATCGGAAGATCTCACCCTGGACCAGGCTCTCGACCGCTTTCGGGAGAGCCTGCTGGCGAACCTCTCCCCCGAGGACATGGGGTTCGCCCTGCACCGGGTGAGGGAGACCGGCATCGAGGCCTCCCGCGGGACCACCGATTTCGGAGAGTACTTCCTCTACTTCAGCTTCTTCCTGGTCGTCTCCGCCCTGCTCCTGACCGTCCTCTTCTTCAAGCTGGGGCTGGAGCAGCGGTTGCGCCAGGTCGGTCTGTTCAAGGCCCTGGGGATTTCGGAGCCTCTGATCCGGCGGATCTTCGCCGCCGAAGGTCTGGTTCTGGCTATCGCCGGGAGCCTGCTGGGCCTGGCGGGAGCCGCCGCCTACGGCTGGCTGATGATGTGGGGGCTGCGAACCCGCTGGATCTCGGCGGTGGGAACCACGCGGCTGACCCTGCACGTGGAACCGGGGACCCTCCTTCTGGGGGCCGCCGCCGGGGTGACGGCCGCCTTCCTCTGCATCCTGTTGACTCTTCGAAAACTCCGCAAGGCTCCTCCCCGGCTCCTGCTGGCGGGCGAGAAGGAACCGCTGGCCACCGGCTCCGGCCGCCGGTCCCTGCTGGCGGCTCTGGCGCTGGGAGCGGCCGGACTGATCTTCCTGCTGGCGGCGATCCTGGGCTGGATCGGCCAGACGGCCGGATTCTTCGGCTCCGGAGCCCTGCTGCTGGTCTCCCTGCTGGCATTCCAATGGTGGCTCCTCACCTCGGGCCGGACTCTGCAATTCCACGGGCGGGGGGTCCCGGCCCTGTGCCGGATCGGACTCCGGAACCTGAGCTACCGGCCGGATCGATCCATCCTCTCCATCGGCCTCATCGCCCTGGCCACATTCATCATCGTGACGGTGGGAGTCTTTCGCCGAGAGGGGACCCCTGCCCTGGCGCCCGGGTCAGGAACCGGCGGGTTCTCCCTGGCGGCCGAATCTTCGATTCCCTTCTTCCAGGATCCCGACGACCCGGAGAGCAGGCGGGACCTGAATCTGGACCGTCTGCCCTCCCCCGAAAAGCTCCGCTTCTGGTCGTTCCGGCTCCGTCCGGGGGACGACGCCAGCTGCCGAAACCTCTATCGTCCGGCCAACCCGAGAATCCTGGGCGCCCGGCGCGCTTTCCTGGACCTGGGGCGCTTCAGCTTCAGTTCCTCGCTGGCTTCCGAAGATCAGGGCAGCCCGTGGCGCCTGCTGGAGGCGGACTCCCAAGACTCGGCGATTCCTGCCATCGCCGACGCCACCTCCATGGCGTATTCGCTGCACACGGGCCTGGGGGAGGAGATCATCCTGGAGCGGGCAGAAGGGGAGCCGGTCCGGTTGAAACTGGTGGGAGCCCTGGCCGACAGCGTCCTGCAAGGCGAGATCGTGATCTCCGAGCGGAATTTCCTGAAGCTGTTCCCGAAACAGCAGGGTTACCGCTACTTCCTGATCGAGACCCCCGACCGGGAGGACGGAAATTGGGTTCAGAACCTGGAACGGAGCCTCTCCGACTACGGGTTCGATGCCACTTCCACCGCGGACCGTCTGGCCAGCTTCCACCGCGTCGAGAATACGTACCTGTCCACCTTCCAGAGCCTGGGCGCATTGGGCCTGCTGCTGGGAACGCTGGGCACCGCGGTGATTCTGCTCCGCAACGTGCTCGAGCGCCGGAGAGAATTGGCCTTGATGCGGGCCGTCGGCTACGGGCCGGGCCACCTGGGGACCATGGTGCTGGCCGAGAACCTGCTGCTGGTGGGATTCGCCCTGGTGACGGGGGTCTCGTCGGCCCTGGTTGCCGTGGCCCCGGTTCTCCTCGCCCGGGACCTCGGCCCCTCCCTGGCGCCCACCGGAGCCCTGGCCGGCCTGGTTCTTCTGGTGGGCCTGCTGGCATCGCTGGCCGCCGTCGCCGCCGCCGTGCGCACTCCCGTCATCGAGTCCCTCCGGTCGGAGTAGACCCCTACCTTTTCCTTCGTAGGGGCGACCCTGGTGTCGCCCTTCCCCGCCGGCCACCGAGGTTGGGACGTAAGAGGGCACCCACAAGGGGAGCCCCTACGTGTTTTTGCGGGTGAGAGAGGAAGGCCTCCCGGCGTCGAGAGGGGCGTCGGCATTCGGTCTGATAGAATGAGCCCTGCGCGGCGGCCGGCGATCCGGCCCCACCGCGGCCGGGTTCCAATGATGCAGTCCGACAAGGAGACCGTCGCCAGCAACTACTTCATCGCCAACTATCCCCCCTTCTCCTTCTGGAAACCGGAGGGCGTGACGGATGCCCTGGCGGCCCTGGAGCGCCCCAGCGACCCGGAGACGCCGCTGGGCCTCTACCTCCACATCCCCTTCTGCCGCAAGCGCTGCCATTTCTGTTACTTCAAGGTCTACACGGGCAAGGGCTCGCGCGAGATCCTGGGCTATCTGGACGCGCTGGTTCGGGAGCTGGAAATCTACTCCCGCCGGCCCTTCGTCAACGGCCGGCAGCTGGACTTCATCTACTTCGGAGGCGGAACTCCGTCCTATCTCTCGACCCGTCAGCTCTCGGGCCTGGTCGGGGAGTTGAAGCAGCACTTTTCCTGGGACCATGCCCGGGAGATCACCTTCGAATGCGAGCCCGGCACGCTGACCCCGGGGAAACTGGAGCTTCTGCGCGAACTCGGCGTCACCCGGCTCAGCCTGGGGGTGGAGAACTTCGACGACCACGTCCTGGAGATCAACGGCCGGGCTCACCGCTCCCGCGAAATCTGGGACGTCTACGAACGGGCCAGCCGTCTGGACTTCCCCCAGGTCAACATCGATCTCATCGCCGGGATGGTGGACGAGACGGAGGAGAACTGGCGCCGGTGCGTGGAGAACACCCTCCAACTTCAACCCGACAGCATCACCGTCTACCAGATGGAGATCCCCTTCAACACCACGATCTACCGTCGAATGCGCGAGCAGGGCCGGACGCGGGCCCCCGTGGCCGACTGGCCCACCAAGCGTCGGTGGGTGGATTTGGCTTTCCAGGAACTGGAGCGGAACGGCTACCACGTGGCCAGCGCCTACACGGCCGTCCGATCGCCCGAACGGAGCCGATTCCTCTACCGGGACCAGCTCTGGTCGGGGGCCGACATGGTGGCTCTGGGAGTGGCCTCCTTTTCCCACGTCGGGGGCACCCATTTCCAGAACCAGCACGACATGGGGCCCTACCTGCAACGACTCGGCCAAGGAGAGCTTCCCCTCCATCGCGCCCTGACGCCGACCGGAGAGGAGCGCCTGATTCGAGAGCTGATCCTGCAATTGAAGCTGGGCCGGGTCCAGACCGGATACTTCCGGAACAAGTTCCAAGTGGACATTCTCGAAAGATTCGCGGGTCCCATCGGCGAACTGGCCGCGGAGGGTTTCATGACGGCCTCCCCCGAAGGATTGGAACTCAGCCGCGAGGGCCTCCTGCAGGTGGATCGGCTGCTGCCCCTCTTCTTCCTCCGGGAGCATCAGGATTCGCGATACACCTAAATGACGGAGACTGTCCGAGATTACGACGTGGTGGTGGCCGGGGGAGGACCCGCCGGAGCCACCACCGCCGCCTTGTTGGCCCAGGCCGGTTGGAAGGTGCTGGTCCTGGAGAAGGAGCGGTTTCCCCGTTACTCGGTGGGGGAATCGCTGATGCCCTATTGCTACTTCACTCTGGAGCGGCTGGGACTGATCGAGCAACTCAAGGCGTCCGCGTTTCCCCTTAAATACAGCGTTCAGTTCGTCTCTACCGGGGGACGCGTTTCCCAGCCCTTCTACTTTTTTCAGCACCTGGACCATGAAGCCTCCACTACCTGGCAGGTCCTGCGCAGCGAGTTCGATCAGCTCCTGCTGGACAACGCCCGGGCCCAAGGGGCCACGGTCCGGGAAGAGGTCTCGGTCACCCGTCTGATCCGGGAAGCGGGTTCGGTGCGGGGCGTGGAGGCCGTCACCCGTGCCGGAGAGAGGTTCCGGGTACGCGCACCCATGACCGTCGACGCCACGGGCCGAGCCGCCTTGTCCGCCGCCTCCAATCGTTGGAGGATTCGGGACCGGGCCCTGAACCGGGCGGCGCTCTGGAGCTACTATCGTGGAGCTCTCCGGGACCCGGGTCTGGACGAAGGCGCCACCACCATCGCCTACCTGCCGGAGAAGGGGTGGTTCTGGTACATCCCGCTCCCGGAAGACCAGGTCAGCGTCGGCGTCGTGGCCCACAAGAGCTACCTGTTCCGTGAGTCCCGGGACCTCCAGGTAGTGTTCGACCGGGAGATCCAATGCAATCCGTGGATCCGGGAGCACGTGGCGCCGGGACGCCAAGAGGGTGCGGTGAAGTTGACGGGGGACTACTCGTACCGTTCGCGCTACTGCGCCGCCTCGGGCCTGGTGCTGGTGGGAGACGCCTTCGCCTTCCTGGACCCCATCTTCTCCTCCGGCGTGTTCCTGGCGCTCAAGAGCGGAGAGATGGCGGCCGACGCCATCGACGACGCACTCAAGGCGGGGGATGCCGGGGCGGCCCGTTTCGCCCGGTATGGGCGCGACCTGACCCGGGGCATCGAGGCCATGCGGCGCCTCGTCTACGCCTTCTACGATCAGGAGTTCAGCTTCAGGCGGCTCCTGAACCGCCATGCGGACCTGAGAGGCGACCTCACCGACTGCCTCATCGGCCACCTCTTCCGGGATTTTGCCGATCTCTTCGGCGCCATCGAGGAGCTGGTGGAGCTGCCGCCGCCCCTGAAACATGGTCATCCGCTGGCGGGGGAGGGCTTTCGTCCGCCCACCCGCCGGGCCGCAACCGCAACCGAACCGGCGATCGGGTAGTCAAGCCCAGTGGCATACGAATTCAAGGCCGATCGCCGGATTCAGTTCGCGGACACGGACATGGCCGGCATTGTCCACTTCAGCAACTTCTTCCGATTCATGGAGGAGACGGAACACGAGTTCTACCGCTCGCTGGGGTTCGCGGGTCATTTCAGCGGGCCCCGGGGGACCCTGGGCTGGCCCCGGCTCAGCGCTCGCTGCGACTACCGGAAACCCCTCCGGTTCGAGGACGTGGTGCAGATCCACCTCCTGGTGCGGGCCAAGGAGGAAAAATCCCTGCTGCTGGATTTCATCTTCCGAAAACAGTCCCGGGGCGGTCTCCAGGTGGTGGCGGCCGGCGCTCTCAAGGTCGTCTGCGTCCGCGTCTCCGAGGAGACGGGCCGGATGTCCTCCATCCCCATTCCCCCGGAGATCTCCTCCCGGATCGAAGCCGCTCCCTCCCACCTTCTGGCGAGACCCTAGTTCCATGAATCCACCCGGCCCGGAAGAAATCCGGAAGCGGCAGCAGGTCAAACTGCAGCATCTGCTGGAAACGGTTCTGGCCTCGAACCCGTTCTACCGGGAGAAGCTGGATCCCACGCCGCAGACGCGGAAGCCTCTGAGCCTCCGTGAGTTTCGCCGCGGTGTTCCGTTCACCGGGAAACGGGAACTCTTGGAGGACCAGATCCGGAATCCTCCCTTCGGCCGCAACCTGAGCTTCCCGCTGCATCGCTACACGCGATTCAACCAGACCAGCGGGAGCCGGGGGGAACCGTTGCGCTGGCTGGACACCGCCGAGACCTGGGAGAAGATGCTCGACTGCTGGAAGACCGTCTACCGGAGGTCCGGCGTGAGACCCGGGGACCGGATTTTCTTCGCCTTCTCCTTCGGACCCTTCCTGGGCTTCTGGACCGCCTTCGACTCGGCGCAGTCCCTGGGAGCCCTCTGCCTGCCGGGCGGCGGCCAGAGCAGCCTGGGGCGCCTTCGAGCCATTCTGGACAACCGCGTGGACGTCCTCTGCGCCACGCCCACTTACGCCCTGCACCTGGCCGAGGTCGCGGCGGAAAACGACCTCTCGCTGGAACAATCCGCGGTCCGCATCCTCCTGACCGCCGGAGAGCCGGGGGGATGCATCGAGGCCACCCGCTCCCGGCTGGAAGCCGCTTGGGGGGCCAGTCTTCGCGACCATCACGGCATGACCGAGGTGGGACCCGTCAGCTACGAGTGCCCTTCCCGGCGGAGCATTTTGCACGTCCTGGAAAACGCCTATCTGGCCGAGGTGGTGGATCCGGCTACGTCGCGTCCCGCGGCGCCGGGGGAGCCAGGGGAGTTGATCCTGACCACGCTGGACCGGGTCGGGTCACCGGTTCTGCGTTATCGAACCGGGGACTTGGTGAAGCCGTCCCCGCGGACCCCCTGTGCCTGCGGCCGCTCCGAGCTGGCGCTGGAAGGAGGCATTCTGGGGAGGGTCGACGACATGGTGGTGATCCGGGGGGTGAACCTCTTTCCGGCCGCGGTGGAGGAGGTGATCCGGAGACGGCCCGAAATCTCCGAGTACCGGGTCGAGGTTCACGACTCGGGCGTGCTCAGGGAAATGAAGATCCGGATCGAGTCGAGCCTGGGCGAAGGGGGGGCGCGAATACTGGAGCAGGAGCTTCACGCCGCCTTCTCGCTGAGAATTCCCGTCTCGCCGGTGCCGCCGGGGACATTGCCGCGATTCGAGATGAAGTCCCGGCGCTGGATCATGAAGTGAGGGAACCGGGGATCGGCCGCAAGTCCTCGCCGAAATCTACTGTGAACCGGCGCCGAAACAGTAGAGCAGCCCGTCCTGGGAACCGACGATGATCCGGCCGGCGGCCACGGCGGGTGATGCGGAAATCCTTCCGCCCGTTTGAAACTCCCAGAGCTGCTTCCCGGTTTCGAGGTCCAGCGAGTAGAGCCGGCTGTCATAGGAACCGACCCAGACCCGTCCATCGGCAATGGCCGGAGAGGAATCGACACGGGCTCGAGTGGCATGGGTCCACAACGCCTTTCCCGTGGACGCATCCAGGCAATGGACCATTTTGTCCCGCCCCCCCAACACCACTTTCCCGCCGCTCTGGGCCGCGGACGAGTAGAACGGAGAAGCGCGTTCCGGGGGCTGGTAGCGCCAGAGAACGGCGCCGGACTTCAGTCCCACGGCCAGGACCTGGTTGTCGAAGGTGCCGAAGACGGCCCGGTCTCCTTCCAGGGACGGGGAGGCCCCGGTGTAGGCGCCCACGTCCACCGTGACCACCGGCTCTCCGTCGGAGACCCGGATCCCGCGCAACATGCCGTCGCACCCGGAAACGTAGGCGATCCCGCCCCGAACTCCGGGGGTACAGTGGACCGGTCCGTCCGTCTCCTGCTTCCAGCGAACGTCTCCCCCGGCGGCGGACAGGCAATAGAGGTACCCGTCGTAGGAACCGACCAGGACCGAGTCTTCCACCACGACAGGCGAAGACTTCACTTCACCGTCGGTCTGAAAGGTCCAGCGCTTCGATCCGTCGGCCTCGGACACGGCGTGGAGAACTCCCGCCAGATCGGCAACGTAAACACCGCCGCCGGAAACCGCAGGCGAGGATTCTCCGATGGCGTCCTCCGCCTCGTACCTCCAGACAAGCGCGCCTGATTCCAGGTCGACGGCCCGCAGCTCGCCTCCGGCCGAACCGACGAAGACGCGCCCTCCGCTGACGGCGGCCGAAGACTCGATGGGATCGCCCGCGTCATGAGTCCACGCGAGTTCCGGTGACGACGGCAACCGGGCGTTGGAAACCCCGGTCAAGGAGAGGTCGCCCCGGAACTGCGGCCACTCCCCGGCGTCCCGCCCGGCGACGGTTGCCACCTGAAGCACCAACGCCAACCACCAGACAGATACTCGCAAACCCGACTCCTCCCACCGGCCAGTTTACTACGGGAAGACGAGAAAAATAGTAGGGGCAACCTTTGTGGTTGCCCTCCCCATGCCGACAACTACCCAACGGGTCGTTCCTGTGTTTCTTGCGCGCTGGTTCAGGACGGATCAACCCCGTTGGGCTGCGGTTCGAACGAAAGCGGGCACCCACAAGGTGGACGGTATCAGGACATCGTTTACAGTTTGTATCAGGACATCCTTTACACATCAGGGTGAGAAGTCGCCTTCTATGGGCAGGAGGTGAAGATGCCCTGGAAGACAGAAAAATAGACTGTCCCCTTCTGGGATAACGTGGGATAACGTGGACGGAAACATAGACTGTCCCCTTTTGGGATAAGGAAGGAATGGGGACAGTCTCTTGTCCGCACAAGACTCGACAGTCTCGTGTCCGGGTCTCTTCTCGTCTACGCGAATGTCTTCCCTTCTCTCTTTCCTCTTTTCTCTTTACTCTTTCCACTAACGCATGTCGTCCAATCGCATACAGGTGGTCACCCGATACGAGTCCGTTCCGGCTGCGGTGGAACGGTGGATCGATTCCCTGGACTGCCCCGGAGAGATTCTGATTCTGGCTACGACCCGCGCAGCCGCGGACGATTTGGCGCGGGCGCTCTCCCTGGCGTCGCACGGCCGGGTAGGACTCCATCGGTGGACACCGGCTCAACTGGCGGCGGTTCTGGCGACCCCGGAGTTGGCGAACGCGGGCCTGGCTCCCCTGAGTCGTCTGGGACTGGAGGCCCTGGCCGCTCGGGCCAGCTACCGGAGTCGGGAAGCAGACACGCCGGGCTATTTTGCTCCCGTCTCCGGAATGCCCGGCTTCTCCCGCTCTCTGGCGTCCACGCTGCTGGACTTTCGTCTGGCTCATGTCCAAGGTGACGAGTTGGCACAATGCGGCGGAGGCGGACCCGACCTGGCCCTCCTGCTGGAGCTGTACACCCGGGAGCTTCAGGCGCACTCCCTGGCCGACCGGGCCATGTTGTTGGAACTGGCCACCCGGGCTCTGACGGGGGACTCCCCCTGGTCCGGCCTTCCCCTGGTGCTGTTGGACGTCCCTCCCCGCTCCCGGGCTGAGTTCCGCTTCTACAGCTCCCTCATCGACGGGTCTACGGCGACGCTGGCCCTGGCTCTCTCTGGCGACGAACCAGGTGCGGAGGCCTTCCAGACGCTTCTACGAGTCTCGGCTGCCGCAGCAGCCCAGGTCGAGAGAGGGGGCGCCGACGCCACTCTGAGCCGAATCCGGACAAGCGTCTTCGCTGCCGGCGACGTTTCCGGCGGCCCTATGGATTCCAGCTTTCGACTCTTTTCGGCGCTGGGCGAGGGGCACGAGTGCGTGGAGATCACCCGGTCCCTCCTGGAGGAGGCCAAGCGGGGAACCCCCTTCGACCAGATGGCGGTCCTGTTGCGGAATCCGGAAACCTACCAGCCCCAGATGGAGGAGGCGCTGGCCCGGGCCGGCATCCCCGGTTACTTCAGCCGCGGCATCTCGCGTCCCGACCCGGCCGGCCGGGCTCTTCTGACCCTCTTGGAGTGCGCCGAGGAGGGCCTCACGGCCAGCCGATTCGCCGAGTACCTCTCCCTGGGTCAGGTCCCGAGGGACCACCCCTCCCCGGAACGACTCGAGCAGGAACCTCCCTGGGCGAGTCCGGGAGAGGACCTGGAAATGAGCTTCAAGAGCGGCGGCGACACGGCGTTGCCGGCGGATGGCGATTCGGACTCGGAGGACGACCGCTCTCCGGTGATCGCCGGAACGCTCAGGACTCCCGCTCACTGGGAGCGGCTTCTGGCTGATGCCGCCGTCATCGGTGGGAGGGACCGCTGGGAACGCCGGCTCGCCGGTCTGGAATCGGATCTCATCCTGAAGCAGAGACGAAGGGAGGCGGAGGGGAACGAGGCTGCCGGACAAGCACTCCAGGACCAGTTGGACCGGCTCCGGAACCTGAGGGATTTCGCCCTGCCCGTCATCGAGTTTCTGGGAGACTTTCCTCACCAGCAGAACTGGCGAGCCTGGTTGGAGCGTCTCCGGCGGCTGTCCGTGCTGGCTCTTCACCGGCCGGAGACGGTGCTGTCCCTCCTGGCCGAACTGGAGCCCATGGGGCAAGTGGGACCCGTGACTCTCACCGAGGTGAGGGAGGTCCTGAGTCAACGCCTCGGCATCCTGAGAAGGGACCCCCCGCAAAGACCCTACGGCCGGGTCTTCGTCGGGACGCCGCAGGAGGCGTGCGGCCGATCCTTTCAGGTGGTCTGTCTGCCCGGACTCTCGGAGGGAATCTTCCCCCGCCAGGCATCCGAGGACCCGCTGCTCCTGGACCGCCTCCGGCGGCGGGTCTCGACCCACCTTCCTCTGCTGGCGGACAGGATCCAGGAGGAGCGCCGGTTGCTGCGCATCGCGCTGGCGGCGGCCTCCCGGCGTCTCGTCGCCTCCTACCCGCGCATGGATCTGGTGCGGGGACGGTCCCGGGTCCCCTCTCTCTACGCGCTGGAACTCATGCGTGGGGCCCTGGGCCAACTGCCGGACGTCCAGGAACTGGAGCGGAAGAGCGCCGCGGCCTCCAGCACCCGGCTGGGTTGGACGGCGCCCCGGGATCCGGCTCGGGCCGTCGACGACGCCGAGTACGATCTGGCGACTCTGGGGCCGGTCCTGCAGGCGCCGAAATCGGAGGACACCGGCCAGGGCCGGTACCTGCTTCTGGTCAATCCGTGGCTGGCGCGCTCGCTGCGGGCACGCTACAAGCGCTGGCGCCCCGCCTGGTCGGACGACGACGGGATCGTGGCCCGGTCCGATCCCGCAACCCGCCGGATTCTGCACAAGCACCGCCTCCGCAACCGCAGCTATTCCGCCACGGCCCTGGAAAAATACGCGGCGTGTCCCTACCGCTTCTACCTTCACTCGATCCAGAGGTTGCGGCCCAGAGAGGAGTCCCTGGCGCTGGAGCGCCTGGACCCCCTGACCCGGGGCTCCCTCTTCCATGAAGTGCAGTCCCGGCTCTTTCGCCGCCTCCGGGAAGAGGACCTGCTGCCCATGACCAGGGTCCGGCTGGAGCCGATCCTGAGCCGGGCGGACCAGGTGCTGGACCAGGTCGCCGGGAGTTTTCGGGAGCGGCTGGCTCCCGCTCTCCCTCCGGTTTGGGAGTCGGAAGTCGAAGACCTGCGGGTCGACCTTCGGACCTGGATCCGTAGCGCCAGTCAGGAGCCGGACGGATGGGTTCCGATCCACTTCGACTACGCCTTCGGCCTCGCCGGCGGGGAGGATCGGGACCCCGAAAGCACTCCCGAAGAGGCCGTCATCCTGGACGGAATGCGGCTCCGGGGGATCATCGATCTGGTGGAGATGCATCCCTCCCACCGCGTCCTCCGGATCACCGACCACAAGACCGGAAAAGCCAAGGATCCCGTGCCCCAGTCCGTGGGACGCGGGGAGACGCTCCAGCCTCTTCTCTACTCCCTGGCCTTACAGGAACTGCGCGGTCTCCGGGTCGTGGGCGGCCGCCTCGACTACTGCACCCAGAGGGGAAACTTCCAAGTCCGGCGGATCCGGCTCGACCGGGAGGGCCGGCATCGGATCGGAGAGGTGCTGGAGGCCATCGACCGGGCCGTGGGCGAGGGCTTCCTTCCGGCCGCACCTCGTGAGGAGAGTTGCGCCTCCTGCGACTACCGGGCCGTCTGTGGTCCGTATGAAGAACTTCGGACCGGCCTGAAGGATAGCCGGCCCTTGGAGCCACTCCGGCAGATCCGGAATCTTCCCTGAGCGACCCCATGAACGATTCCTTGAAGTTCGGTCCCCAGGTCTCCTCCCCTTCCGATACTGGCGGGCGGCGGGCCATCCGAAACTCCCTGGACATCAGCCTTCTGGTGGAGGCGGCGGCGGGCACGGGCAAGACCAGCGAGCTGGTCCGGCGCCTGGTGGCCGTCCTGGCCAGGGGCCGGGCCCGCGTCGACGGGATCGCGGCCGTCACCTTCACCCGCAAGGCGGCCGGCGAGCTGAAGCTGCGTCTGCGGGAAGCGCTGGACCGGGCCCGGCGGAATGCTTCGGACCCGATCGAGATCCGGAATCTGGAGCGGGCGGTGGCGGGGCTGGAGGAAGCCAGCATCTCCACCATTCACTCCTTCTGCGCGGACCTGCTTCGAAAGCGGCCGGTGGAGGCCGGCGTCGACCCCGATTTCCGGGAACTCTCGGAGGATGAGGGGTCCCGTCTCTTCCGGAGGGCCTTTCGGCAATGGATGGAAACCCGGCTGGCCCACCCGGCGCCGGGTCTGGCCCGGGCCCTCCAGCGCTCCCTGATCGGGCAGGGAGCCGACTTCGGCTCGCCTCTGGACCAGCTCCGCTCGGCCGCCTGGAAACTCATGGAATGGCGCGACTACGGGAGTTCCTGGAGACGGGAGGTCTTCGACCGGGAAGCTCTTTTGGACGTCCTGGTCAGCCGGATCCGGGAATTGGCAGCCACCAGCGATCGGGCGGCCAACCGGCGGGATCGGCTGCGGCAGGAACTGGGTCCGGTCCGGGATCTGGACGCCTGGATCCGGCGCTTCGAACTGGAACGGCCCCGCGACTACGATCGCCTCGAAGGGCGACTGCTCCGTCTGAAGCGCCGGTTGAGGTCCCCCTTCTTCCGGCCGAGCCGGACCGGAGAATACGGTCCGGGACTGCCCCGGGTGGTGGTGGTCCGGGCGCGGGAAGATCTGCTCCGGGAACTGGAGGATTTCATACGATGCGCCGACGCCGATCTGGCCGCTCTGCTCCGGGAGGAACTGCTGGAGGTGGCCCCGTTCTACGAGGCACTCAAGGAACAGACCAGCCGACTCGACTTCATGGACCTGCTGATCAAGACTCGCGACCTGATTCGGGACCGGCCGTCCGTCCGGCGGGATTTCCAGGAACACTTCAGCCACATCTTCGTCGACGAGTTCCAGGACACGGACGCCCTGCAGGCGGAGATATTACTGCTTCTGTCGGCGGATGACGCGCAGGAGACGGACTGGCGCAGGGTCCGGCCCGCTCCCGGAAAGCTCTTTCTGGTGGGAGATCCCAAGCAGTCGATCTATCGGTTCCGCCGCGCCGACGTGGTCCTGTACCAGGAGATCAAGGAGATCCTCGAGGCCGCCGGGGTGAGAGTGGTCCACCTGAAGCGAAACTTCCGCTCCGTGCGGCCTCTGCAACTGGCCGTCAACGCGGCCTTCGCGCCGGAGATGAAGGCCGACCCCGTCAGCGGACAACCGGACTACGTTCCCCTCGAGAGCCACCGAACGGCCGCACCGGACCAGCCGGCGCTCATCGCCCTTCCGGTGCCGGAGCCCTACAGCAAATGGGGGAACCTGGCCAACGCGGCCATCGAGCAGAGCCTCCCCCGGACCGTCGCCGCCTTCACGGACTGGCTGTTGCGAGAAAGCGGCTGGCAGGTGGGCGACCCCGAGGACCCCACCCGGCGCATCCCCATTTCCCCCGGCCACGTCTGCATCCTGTTCCGGCGCTTCGTCAGTTGGAGACGGGACGTCACGCGTGAATACGCCAGGGGACTCGAGATCCGGGGGGTGCCCCACGTCCTGATGGGCTCCCGATCCTTCCATCAGCGGGAAGAAGTCGAGACCCTGCGGGTGGCCCTGAGCGCTCTCGAACGGCCGGACGACGAACTCTCGGTCTACGCGACGCTCCGCGGCTCCCTCTTCTGGATCCGGGATTCGCTGTTGCTGCGCTTCAGGGACCGATACGGTTCACTCCATCCGTTCCGTCCTCGTCCCGAAGATCTGCATGACGACCTGAAGCCGGTGGCCGAGGCGCTGGAGATCCTGGCCCTTCTGCATCGACGGCGCAACCGGCGCCCCGTCGCCGAAACCCTTTCCCGGCTCCTGGCTCAAACTCGAGCTCATGCGGGATTCGCCCTGCGCCCGGCCGGACGCCAGGTACTGGCCAACCTGCAACGGGTCTGCGATCTGGCCCGGGCTTTCGAGGCCGGCGGAGGAGGCTCGTTCCGGGGCTTCGTGGAGCATCTGGAGAGGCTGGCCCGGCGGCGGACCGGGGCCGGGGCCCAGGTGTCGGAAGAAGGGGTCGACGGGGTCCATCTGATGACCGTCCATAACGCCAAGGGGTTGGAGTTTCCCGTGGTGATCCTGGCGGACACGACGGCCCATCTCTCCTCCTTCCGTCCCGACAAATTCGTCGATTCGAGCCGCAACCTGGCGGCATTCAGCCTCATGGGTTGCGTCCCCTGGGAATTGTTGGACCATCAGGACGTCGAGGCGGCACGGGACCGGGCGGAGGGGGTCCGCCTCGCCTACGTGGCGGCGACGCGAGCCCGGGATCTGCTGGTGGTCCCCGGGCTGGGAGTGGGCCCCAGGCCGAGATCGAAGCCGGAATGGTTGGCTCCCCTGGAGCAGGCCATCTATCCGGCCCGGACGGCCTGGAGCCGCGGACAACCGGCTCCAGGGTGCCCCAGCTTCGGGCCTCGCAGTCTGCTCCAGAACCCCAAGGGCCGAATCCAGCCCTGCATCCGCCCCGGCCTCCACCGACCGCAGACGGGGGATCATCCCCTGGTCTGGTGGGACCCCGAGTTGCTGGACCTGACGGTTCGTCCCAACTTCGGCCTGCAGCGGGAACGGATCCTGGCCGACGACGAACGGGGCCGGGCCGGACAAGAGGGTCTTGCCCGCTACCGGCAGTGGCGGGAAGGGCGCCGGCTGTCCCTGCAGTCCGGGTCCCGGCCAACGCTGCAGGTGTTGACGGTCACCGGGGAACCCTCGCCTGGAGACCCGCCCGAGTGCCCCTCCGTGGGGCTGGAGACCCATCCGATTCCCGATTCCCGGCCCACGGGACCCAGGTTCGGGACCCTGGTCCACACCCTGTTGCGGGATGTCCGCCTGGACGCCGGCGAGCCGGAGATCCGGAGGCTCGCCCGGCTCCACGGGAGGGTCCTGGGGGTGACCAACCCGGAGCGCCGATTCGCTATTCAGTCCGTGCGCTCCGCCTTGGAGCACTCGTTGCTGGAACGGGCGCGGGACGCCCAGAGGCGCCACCGGGAGCTTCCTTTCCTGCTCACGGTCGAGGAAGGCAAACTGCTGGAGGGCACCATCGATCTGGCTTTTCAGGAGGACGGCCGCTGGATCGTGGTGGACTTCAAGACCGACGTGCACCTCAAACCGAACGATCCCGGCTACCGGCGTCAAGTGCAGTGGTATGTCTATGGACTGAAACAGATCACGGGACAGCCGGCGGAAGGATGGTTGCTGGGGATTTGAGCGAAATTATCGCAGTATTGCCTCAGTATGGTAAAGGTCACTTACTCTCTCCACGAGGCGACGGTGCGGCAGATCCGTCGGATGGCGGATCTTCTCGGCATGGCGCAGAGCCATGTGGTCCGGGAAGCAGTCGCCGACTACGCCGCGCGGAAGGATCGGCTCAGCGAACGGGAAAGGCTTCGTCTGCTGGCGGTGCTCGACCGCCTGCGCGACGCACCGGTGACCCGCTCCGAGCAGAGCGTCGACGCCGAGATCCGCGCGGTGCGGGCCGCGCGACGCCACGGCGGACGATCCGGACCAACGCCGTGACGATTCATCTGGATACGTCGGCGCTCATCGATGCGCTCACAGGCCCTCGCCGTTCGCTGGAACGGCTGTCGGCATTCGTGGCGGAAGGCCACCGAGTGATCCTGTCGACGATCGTGCTGTATGAATGGCTGCGCGGGCCCCGCACGACCGCAGAGTTGCAGGTGCAGGAGGAAATGTTTTCGCGCCGCGCAGCAGTCCCGTTCGATGCCGAAGCTGCCGCCCAAGCCGCGATGCTTTACCGGCAGGCGCCTCGCCCTCGGGGGCGCGAGGTCGATCTCGCCGTGGCGGCCTGCGCACTGGCACAGGATGCTGCCCTCTGGACGCTGAACTGCGACGACTTCGGCGATCTGCCCGGTCTCGAGTTGATGTAGGGAGATACGTTGGCTGGCTCAGAGTTCATCGGCGTCACTCTGCTGCCCGAGTACTTCCAGAGCGAGTCCGTCAACGGCGTGCTCGACAACCTGCAGAATCGTGCCGGGGTCACGGCGGTGACGACTTCGCCGTACGTGATGCAGCCGGCGGACTCGCAGTCCGGTTTCCGGGAGCCTCCCATCGACGCCGGAGCCGGGAAGGTCCGGCGGCTGGATCGGCCGCTCTGGAGGAAGCGGGAACTCCGGACCCGGACGGCCCCGAGCTTCCGCCCCGATCTCCGCCTCTATCGCGGTCTGCGCTATCAGCCTCCGTCGCCCGATGGCCTGACCGCCGAACAAGGTCCCATGGTCGAGCGGTTCATCCAGACCGCCCGATCCCGGGGACTGAAGGTCTACCTGCAGGTTCAGGCGGCCATCCCCCCGGGTTACCGGGTTCAGTTCGGGAAACCGGAACTCGAAGACATTCCTCGCCTGCCCGACGGAAGCATTCCCAAACGCCGTCTCTCGGCCAACGGAAGCCTGGCCAGTCCTCACATCCGGGAGTATGCCCACGCTCTGATCCGGGACCTCTGCCGGCAGTACCCGGACCTCAACGGCCTTCGAGTGGACTGGCCCGAATATCCCCCCTACCTCCTGGATTCCATCTTCCTCGACTTCAGCGAGCCGGCCCGGAGAGAAGCGGAAGCGATGGGATTCGATGTCGACCGGATGCGCCGCGCCGCCGCCAAAACTTACGCCCGGCTTCATGGTGACCTCGACGATTCCGATCTGTCGGCCTGTGCCGAAGCCGGGAGCCCCGCCGAGGCCCGGCGGCGCCTCCTGCCGGATTCCGCCGGCCTGGCGGACTGGATCCGATTCAAGGCCAAGCTGGTGGAATCGTTGCACGCAGGGTTCCGCAAGACCATGGACGAAACGGGCGCAGGTCATATGGAGCTGTGGTCCAACGCGTTTCCGCCTCCCTGGAACACGTTCTCGGGAATGGACTACCGCCTGGTCGGCCGGTACAGCTCAGCCATCTCGGTCAAGCTCTATACGATGCACTGGCCCATGATGCTCCGGTTCTACGGGGACCAACTGCGCCGGACCAATCCCGGAGTCTCGGGTTGGCTATTGGCGAGAGCGCTGGTTCGTCTGTTCGGCATCTCCGATGAATGGACTCCCGAACGGCTGGAGGATCTCTACTATCCGGCCCCCGACGAACCGCATCCGGCCGGCGCCGCGGCCCAGCACCGCAAGATCGTCCAGGCCCAGCTTGAAGCGGGCGAGACCCCTGTCTACGCCCTGGCGCATGGTTACGGGCCGGCCGAGGACTTCCGAAACCGCGTGGAGACCGCCATGGCGGCGAGCCGGCATGGTTGCTGGATCAACCGGTATGGTTATCTGAGCGACGAGAAGCTCGATATTATCGGGACGGCCGCAGGCCACGGCTGATGCATGTCAACCAGAAGCGGTCGCGGTGTAGACTTGTCCCAGGTGACTCCCAAGATGAACCCGTCGGCTGCCCCCGCTGAAATCAAGGCCTTCCACGTCCTCACCAAGCCCACGGGGCCGATCTGCAACCTGGACTGCAAGTACTGCTTCTACCTGGAAAAGGAGAACCTCTACGCAGATACGTCACGGTGGGCGATGCGGGAAGAGGTCCTGGAATCCTACGTCCGCCAGTACATCGAGTCCCAGAGCGCGCCGGTCATCAGCTTCGCCTGGCAGGGGGGCGAGCCCACCCTCCTGGGTGTGGATTTCTTCCGGAAGGTGGTCCGGCTACAGGCCAAGTACGCGGCGGGAAAAAAGATCGAGAACGGCTTTCAGACCAACGGCGTCCTGTTGGACGACCGTTGGGGAGAGTTCCTGGCCCAGAACCGATTCCTGGTGGGGATCTCCATCGACGGGCCCGAGCGTCTCCATGACCGCTACCGGGTGGACAAGGGGGGAGCCCCTTCCTTTCGAAGAGTGATGAGGGGACTGGGCTACCTCCGGAAACACGGTGTCGAGTACAACACCCTGACGGTGGTGCAAAGGAGCAACTCCCGCCATCCCCTGGAGGTGTACCGCTTTCTCAAGGAGGCGGGTAGCCGCTTCATGCAATTCATTCCCATCGTGGAGCGGGTTTCGGACCAGCCGGACGACGCCGGCCTGGTGCTGATTTCCCCGGATTCGGGGGAGCCGGCCCGGGTGACGCCCTGGTCGGTGGAAGCGGTCCAGTACGGCAAGTTCCTCTGCACCATTTTCGACGAGTGGGTGCGGCGGGACGTGGGCCGGTATTACGTGCAGATCTTCGACGTGGCCCTGGAGAGTTGGATGGGTATGAGCGCCAGCTTGTGTGTCTTCCGCGAGACCTGCGGCACGGCCCTGGCCCTGGAACACAACGGAGACCTCTATTCCTGCAACCACTACGTCTACCCCGAAAACCTCCTGGGCAACATCATGGAGGACCCCATGGGGTCCCTGGTCACCTCATCCAGCCAGGTCCGTTTCGGCCAGAACAAGCGGGACCTCCTCCCCCGCTACTGCCGGGAATGCGAGGTCCGGTTCGCCTGCAACGGCGAGTGTCCCAAGCACCGCTTCATCCGGACACCCCAGGGGGAGGAGGGGCTCAACTACCTCTGCGCCGGATACAAACTCTTCTTCGGGCATATCGACCCCTATATGCGTTTCATGGCGGGAGAGCTTCGTCAGGGACGAGCCCCAGCCAACGTCATGACCTGGGTCCGGCGGCAGGATCTGGCAGTTCAGGGAAGACGCCGCCCCGGACGAAACGATCCCTGCCTCTGCGGAAGTGGCAAGAAGTACAAGAAGTGCTGCGGCCGGAGATGAAGAGGGGGACAAGACTGTCCCCCCTCCCAGGTCGCCCCGATCCTTAAATCAATTCCAGCCCGGCGTGTTCGGCAAAATGCCGAAAATCGCGGTCTCGGGTGATCAGGGGTGCTTGGTGATCGATACACGACTGGCTGATCAACGTATCCGCCAGACGCGCCCTCCGACGGCTCGCCAGGATCCGCTCGCGGGTGCCTGCTGCTCGTTCCCAGAAACCGGGAAGGATCTCCAGAACCGGCAGCTCTCGGAGCAGCCGGGAGACGCGGCGATCCAGTCCCGGATCACTCAGGATCTCCGTCAGTACGACCGGAGGAAGCACGACCTGATTCAGCGCCAAGGCTTGTTCCAGCCAATCCACATCGCTGCCTTCGTCACCGCGGAGAAACGCGATCAACGAACAGGAATCCACGGCGATCACCGTCCATCCTCGCGAAGTGTCTCCAGATCGATGGATACCGCCACTTTCCCCCGGAGTGCCCGGAGACTCCGGTAGGCGTCGGCGGCGGCAACCAGTCGAAGACCCTGTCGCACCGTTTCAGTGATGCCGCGACCTGTGGATTTCCGAGCCTTCCCTAGCAGATCGGATGGGACGTGAACCGTGATTTTCTGGGTCTTTTCCACAGGGAGGATTACACCATAATGGATGCCATAGTCCTATATGGCATCCGGTCAACTGCCGGAGCCGCTGAGAGAACCGGGGAATCCCCGAACTTCAGTCAGCGGCGGGAACCCTATCCATTTCCCCACTCTCGATTCGGGTCACAGCAGCCTCGAAAACTCTTCAACACTGAGGCGTACATGCCTGATGATCCCACGCAAGGTACCCCTGTCCAGTTCCTTGTGATCGGGAACTACTACCTGAGAGAAAGGAATGTCTCGACGCAAAATCATATGGCTGCCATGTTGTCGCTTCAGGTAATAACCGATTTTACCAAGTGCTTTCGCGCAGTCCCGTCCCGATATTCTCGGCAACCTCTTCATAGGGCGACTACGACTGCCTCAAAGTGTTCTTCCGGAATCGGCAATCCGTCTTCTTCAAGAGAGGCGATATATCCGGCAATTGCCTCTTTGATATTCACAATGGCTTCCTGCTTGGTTCTTCCCTGACTGATGCAACCCGTTAAACTGGGACATTCAGCAATCCAAAAACCGTCTTCGCCAGGGTAAAGCATGACTTGCCTCATCACTGCACCTCCAATTCGGCATAGCCGCCCGAAGCTGCCGCAGTATATCAGCCCCCTCGATTCGCACGGCCTGTCTATTCGAGACTGGCTTCGTTTCGTGGTCGAACGCGGGATGCTACCTATGCGGCGTGGTCAGGGCTCGCGTCGCCCAGGTGAGCGCGCGAAAGGCAAATGTGACATCGCCTCTCCTGACGAGCGATGCGCTCCGAACCCCTGATCATCGACCGGAGGTACTTTTGCCCCCGGTCGATACGGCGCCCGCCGGTCCTTCTTCCAGCAACCGGGCCAGGACCACCGGGTCCGAGGTGGGCAGCTGACAGACGTAATTCTCGCAGACGTAGGCGGTCGCCTTCCCTCCGGCGGGAATCATGGCCCGGATGGCCGGGTTGCTCCTCCCGAGGTACTCCTGTCCGGTTCCACCGTCGGCAAAGAGGAGAACCTTGTTGGGAACGTAGGTGGAATGGACCACGTCGAGCAGAGTCCGCATCGCGCCGGCCGACGGTTCGCCCGCCAGGACCACCTGCTTCGGCGTGCCCAAATGGAAATCGAGGGCAGCGAGCATGTGGGGCAGGGCTTGGGGATGCTCCCGCAACCGGTTCCCGAAATGCTTCAGGGCGGATTCGGCCAGTCTCTTCCATTCCGGGTGGTGGGTCATCTCCGCCAGGCGCAGGAGGTTCCAGACGGCGACCGAGTTCCCCGTGGGCTCGGCCGAGTCGTAGTCGTCCCGGGTCCGCAGGATCAGCGACGCGTCTCGTCCCGAGGTGTCGAAGAAGGCCCCCGTTTCCTGGTCGTAGAAAAGGTCGACGGCCGCCTCCATCAGCTCCATGGACCGCTTCAGGTCACGGATGTCGGAACCGGCCTGGTAGAGGTCGATGAGACCCGTCACCAGGAACGCATAGTCTTCCAGGTGCCCCTCGAACCGGGCTTCCCCCTCCCGGTAACGCCTCAGAAGCCGTCCCGTCTCCTGCTGGTAGAGATGTTTCAGGAGGAAGTCCGCCGCCCGACGGGCCTGCTCCAAATATTCGGACTCCCCCAGGACCTGGTGGGCCCGGGCGAAGGCGGAAATCATGAGGCCGTTCCACGAGACCAGGATCTTGTCGTCCAGATGGGGCCTCACCCGCCGGTCCCGGGTCTGGAGCAGCCGGCGCCGAGACTCTCGGAGCACCGAATCCACCTGGTCCGGAGACTGCTTGAACTTGCGCGCCGTCTTCTCCAGGGAATGTGCCCGGTAGAGAATATTCTGGTTCACGAATACCTGGTGCGGGTCGCTCGGAGCGTTCCCGTCCGGCTCGACTCCGAAGCTGTGGGCGAATACGGCTCCCTTCTCCGGACCCAGGATCCGGTCCAGTTCCGCCTTGGTCCAGACGTAGAAGGCGCCCTCCCGTTTCCGCTTGGGCTGGGACGGATCGGGAGCGCTCTCGGCGTCCTCGGCGGAATAGAACCCCCCGGGCGGGTGGGTGAGCCGCCGACTCACGTAATCCAGAGTCCTCCGGGCTATGGAGGCGAAGAGCGGATTTCGGGTCAACTGGTAGGCCTCCAGGTAGGAGTTCACCAGTTGGGCCTGATCGTAGAGCATCTTCTCGAAGTGGGGGACCCGCCACTGGCGGTCCACCGAGTAGCGGTGAAAGCCACCCTCCAGGTGGTCGAAAATCCCACTGGCCGCCATCCGTTTCAACGTGGTCAAGGTCATTTCCAGAGACCGGCTCTCGGCCTCCCTCCGGTGATACCGGAGCAGAAAGTTGAACACCACGGGCCGGGGAAACTTGTTCCCGCGTCCGAAGCCGCCGTAGGTTTCGTCGTAACCGGCTCGAATGGATTCGTACCCCTGCTTGAGAATCGACACCTCCACGGGCGCATCGCCGGCCTCCACCCGAGCCTGCTCCCGGAGGAACTCGGTGAGTTGCCGGCCCGACTTGGCGATGTCGTCCGGATGCTTGACCCAGACTTCGTGAATCCGGTCGATGAGTGCCTGAAAGGTCTCCGGCGGAACGTAGGTCCGCCCGAAAAAGGGTTCCAGCTCGGGCGTCAGGAACATGGACATGGGCCAGCCCCCACTCCCGGCGAGAGCCAGCAACGCCGACATGTAGATTCGATCCACGTCGGGACGTTCTTCCCGATCCACCTTGATGTTGACGAAGTACCGGTTCATGAGGTCCGCGATGCCGGGATCCTCGAACACCTCCCGCTCCATCACGTGGCACCAGTAGCAGGTCGAGTAGCCCACGGAGAGAAAGATGGGACGGTTCTCTTCCCGGGCCAAGCGGAAGGCCTCCTCGCCCCACGGGTACCAGTCCACCGGGTTGTAGGCGTGTTGCAGAAGGTAGGGGCTCTTCTCCTGGATCAGCCGGTTGGATCGGCCTTTGGAGGCTTCCTCGACGCCGGCCGAGCAGACCTGCGTGGCGCCTCCCAGCAGAACCAGAAGCAGCGTCAGAACCGGTCTCATGAAGGCACGCTCCGTCCCCCGTCAGGGATAGTTGCGACGGCCATTACCAAGCCTCCCTGTAGATCTCCATGGCGTCCAGGGAGGTGAGTAGCCGCGGATTGAACTCCACGGTCCAGTGACGGGAGGCGTCCGACGCCAAACCTTGCAGATCCCCCTCCGCAACGCCCTCGCTCCGCAGTTCCCGGGGGAGCTGAGCCAACGCGGCCAATTCGTCCAACCTTTGGGCCAGAGACTCGGAAGCACTACTGCCCTTCCAGGAGTTGCCGCCGGAAAGGTGGATCAGATCCCCATAAGCGGACTCAGCTGCCCTGCCCGTCCAGCGGATGACCGGCGACAGCAGCAGGCCGATGGCGACTCCGTGGGGCGTCCGGTACCGGGCCGACAGGGGATTGGCGCAGGCATGGGCCGCACCCACCGAGGAGTTCTCGATGGCCAGCCCGGCATAGAAGGCACCCAACTGCATCGCACCCCGGGCTGCCAGGTCCGTGGGGTCGCGCAGCACCCGCTCGTAGTTCCGTTCCAACAGCCACCAGGCTTCGCGGGAGAAGGACTGGGAAAGAGGAGTGCTCCGCTTGCTGCAATACGACTCCACCGCGTGGGAGAGGGCGTCGAATCCCGTGGCGCTGGTGACGGCGGCCGGTTGGGAAAGGGTCAGGCAGGGGTCGAGTATGGCGACTCGAAAAGCGGCTTGAGCGTCGCCGCAGGCCATTTTCACGTGAGTTCGGGCGTCCGCGATGATGGCGTACGACTGGGCTTCGCTCCCGGTCCCGGTGGTCGTGGGAATCCCGATCATGGGCAACATCCTGCCCTGAATTCGGCCGTATCCCCGGTAGTCCTGGATCCTTCCCCCACCTCTGAGCAGGAAGTTGATCCCCTTGGCGCAGTCCATGGAACTGCCCCCTCCGAGGCCCACCATTGAGTCGACTTCCAAAGGCCGAGCGTACTTGGCGCCTCTTTCCACCATTCGTGAGTCCGGATCGGGTCCGAAGTCATGGAATCCAAGCACTTGGACTCCGGACTCGGCAAGGATCCCGGTGACCGTCTCGACGTGACCCGATTCCACCAGTCCCGGGTCCGAGACCAGCAGCGTCCGTTGAAATCCCAGTTCCCGCGCGGCCGGAGCCAACTTGCGGACCGAACCCTCACCGAAGATCAGCCGGGTGGAAGCCTCGAAGACGAACGATTTCATGGGGTTCGCAGGCAGGTTAGCACGGGCCTCGATCCACGGCCATGGAATTCAGACCTGCAGCGGATTCCGAGCGACCAGACCGGGAAAACGGCTGAAGTCCCGGTCGACCGTCCAGAACTCCGTGACGCCGTACGCGATACAGATCGCCGCAATCCTTGCATCGTGCACCATCGCCCCTCTCACTCTTCCGTTTTCGAGTTGTTCCTTGAGGAGATCCCAGTGCGTGTCGGTTTCGGTGAGCAGTTCCGCAACCGGGGATTCCAGCCACGCTCCGACCTGATTCAGAGCTTCGGAGATCGTCGACGGCGGATCGTAGATTCGCGGGTGGGTCACAATGGCCAGGAACTCGTGTATACATGGCCACGGCAACCCCCAACTCACTCGACCTTGGGAAAGTGACTCGAGACAGGACTTGGCGGGTCCATGCCATTCGGAGTCGGCGCGGTGAGCGTAGACAAGAATATTGGTATCCGCGGCTATCAACTCCCTCGGTCCTTATAGATGGAATCGCGAACGCGCGGCCAATCGGCGCCACGAAAGGCCGGCTGCAAGCCCCGGCCACCAACACTGGCATCCCTCAACTTGAAGCGTTGCCGCTGGCTGTCAGCGCGCAACGCCATGCGCAGCCCACGTTCGAACAGTGATCGAAGCGTGACGTTCTCCTTGGCCGCATGGGCCTTGGCCTTTATGGCGAGGCCGTCGGCAATCTCGATGGTGGTTTTCATATGGGTCTCCCTACTATTTGGTATGGGTCTACAGCTTACTCATACCGTATAGACATATCAAGGATATTGTGGTGAGCATCCAGACTCCTTTGCATGTAAACTCGCCGGTGGCCGCCGGGATACGGGGCCAGAGATTCCGCCCCTAAATGGCGAGCTGAGTTCCGACAGACCTGAGATGAACGGCCAGTGACTTCAAGCGAGAATGCCCACGTCGAATTCGAGCACGTCAGCAAGAGTTATGACGGCCAGACGCTGGTGGTTCGGGACCTGAACCTGAGCGTCGCCGAGGGGGAGTTCCTGACTCTGCTGGGGCCGTCCGGCTCCGGCAAGACCACCTGTCTGATGATGCTCGCCGGCTTCGAAGCGCCGACGTCCGGCGCCATCCGCATCGACGGTCGGTCGGTGCACGACCGGCCGCCCCGGAAGCGCGGCATCGGCGTGGTGTTCCAGAATTACGCCCTCTTCCCGCACCTGACGGTGGGAGGAAACCTGGCGTTCCCTCTGGAAGTGCGTGGCCTCGATCCGGAGCAGGTTCGGGAACGCGTCCGGCGGGCCCTGGAACTGGTCCGCCTGGAGGGCATGGAGGACCGGCGTCCGGGCAAGCTTTCCGGGGGCCAGCAACAACGCGTGGCCATCGCCCGGGCGTTGGTGTTCGAACCGCGTCTGGTGTTGATGGACGAACCTTTGGGTGCGCTTGATCGTCGTCTAAGGGAGGAGATGCAATTCGAGGTCCGGCGCATCCAGCGGAGCCTGGGCGTGACCGTCGTCTACGTGACCCATGATCAGCAGGAGGCGATGGCCATGTCCGATCGCGTCGCCGTCTTTGAGGAGGGACGCATCGAGCAGATCGCCGCACCGGAAGTCCTCTACGAAGAGCCGGACCGTCAGTTCGTCGCCCGATTCATCGGAGACAACAATATTCTGTACGGGAGAGTGGTCGGCGTCGACGGCGACTTCTGCCAAGTGGATGTCGGCGGCGGGATCGTCAGGGCGTTCCGGATCGCGCCCAGCCGGCTCGGGGACACCGTGGCCCTTGCCATTCGTCCGGAACGAGTCTCCCTGGCGCCCAAGCCGGGCGTCTACCACAACGAGTTCGACGCCCAGGTCGACGACATCATGTTTCTGGGCGACCATCTGCGCCTCCGACTGACGGTCTGCGGCCACTCGGACTTCATCGCCAAGATCCCCAACATCGTGGGGCACGGCGCCGTATTGGAAGGGGACCAGGTCCGCATCGGCTGGTTGCTGACTGATTGCCGGTCGCTGGAAGCTTCGGGCCAGGAGTGAGGACATTCCATGACCAAGTATCGACTCAAGAACCGGATAACACCGTCGGCTGGCGCGGCAGCGGTTTTCTCCCTCGCCGTCCTTACCTGGACCCAGTACGCTGCGGGCGCAGAATCGGTGACCGCCGTCTCCTGGGGCGGCTCCTATGCCCGGGCCTGCACCAAGGCCATCCACGAGCCGTTCACTGCCGAGACCGGCATCGAGGTCCGAATGGAGGATTACAACGGCGGACTGGCCCAGATCCGGGCTCAGGTGGAGACGGGCAACGTCCACTGGGATGTGGTCGATCTGGAAATGGCGGACGCGGTGCTGGGTTGTGACGAGGGTCTCCTGGAACCCATCGACGCCGCCGACCTCCCACCGGGACCGGACGGCACTCCCGCCGAACAGGACTTTTTCCCCGAAACGCTCACCGAGTGCGGAATCGGGGTGGTCTACTACTCCACGATCTACGCCTACAACGAGGAAAAATTCCCCGGCTCCAAACCGGCTACCATCGGCGACTTCTTCGATCTGGAGAAGTTCCCGGGCCGCCGCGGGATGCGCCGGACGCCCGTGGTCAACCTGGAGTTCGCGTTGATGGCGGACGGCGTGCCCACGAATCAGGTGTACGCCACACTCGACACCCCGGAGGGAGTGGACCGGGCCTTTCGCAAACTCGATACCATCAAGGAACACATCATCTGGTGGGAAGCCGGCGCCCAACCGCCCCAGATGCTGGCCGACGGCGAGGTGGCCATGAGCACGGCCTACAACGGCCGCATCTTCAATGCCCAAATCCTGGAGAAACAGCCCTTCGTGGTGGTCTGGGACGGTCAGGTGCTGGACTGGGGTCAGACGGGCATCGTGGCGGGAACCCGGAACCTGGAGGCGGCGCAGAAGTTCGTCGCGTTTGGGGCCAGGACCGAGTCCATGGCCGCCATCGGCCGTTACATTTCCTACAGTCCGGTGCGGCGTTCCGGTACGGCGCTGATTTCTACGCACCTGGAGACCGGGGTGGACATGGGGCCACACATGCCCACGACCCCCACAAACGTGGCCCATGCCCTGCACAGTGATTGGGAATGGTGGAGCGATCACTCCGACGAGATGAACGAGCGCTTCAGCGCGTGGCTGGCGCGCTGAGGAAGCCCCAGTTCCGGGCGGCGGCCCTGGTGCTGCCGTTGTCAGCTTTCATCCTGGCGACCTTCGTGGCGCCGCTGGTGACCATGCTGACACGCAGCGTCTACGATCCCATGGTCGCCGATACGCTGCCCGAAACCCTGGCTCTGTTGCGCGAGTGGGACGGGGAGGACGCTCCTGCCGAGGCGGTCTTCGAGGTAGCCTCGCGCGAAATGCTGAAAGCCCGCCAGGAGCGGAGTCTGGGACGGGTGGCGACGCGCGTGAACCGGGTGGAAGCGGGACTGCGCAGCGTCATCATGAAGAGCGCCCGCAGGCTGCGGGGCCTGAAGGAGGTGGACTCCTGGCGCGATGCCATGATCTCCCTCGCGCCCGAATGGGGTGAGGCGAAGACCTGGCGCGCGATTCGCCGTGCGGGCGAGCGGATCACGACACGGCACTATCTTCATGCCCTGGATCTGCAGCGCGACGCCGGCGGCGGCATCGCTCTCCAGCCCCCGCAACGGCGCGTCTATCTGCCGCTTTTGAGGCGCACCCTGGCCGTGAGCCTGGGCATCACCATACTGTGCCTCCTGCTGGGGTATCCGCTGGCGTATCTCATCGCCCACGCGCCGCCCCGGAGAGCCAACCTCCTGTTGTTGCTGGTGCTGGTTCCCTTCTGGACGTCGCTGCTGGTGAGGACCACGTCCTGGATCGTGCTGCTCCAGACCGAGGGGGTGGTCAATGACCTGTTGGTGGCGCTGGGACTGATCGGCGACGAAAACCGGATCTCCATGATCTACAACATGACCGGCACCGTGGTGGCCATGACCCACGTCCTGTTGCCTTTCATGGTGCTGCCGATCTATTCGGTCATGCGCACCATCCCGCCGCTGTACATGAGCGCCGCCGCCTCGCTGGGAGCGAGTTTTCCCCAGGCGTTCCGGCGCGTTTACTGGCCTCAAACGCTGCCCGGCGTGGGCGCCGGGTCGCTGCTGGTGTTCATTTTGTCCATCGGCTACTACATCACTCCCGCATTGGTGGGCGGACAGAGCGGCCAGCTCATCTCCAACATGATCGCCTATCACATGCAGCAATCGTTGAATTGGGGACTGGCCGCGGCGCTCGGCAGCATCCTGCTGGGTTGCGTGGTCGCCCTCTATCTGCTCTACGACCGCGTCGTCGGTATCGACCGCATGAGGTTGGGGTGAGATGACGGTGCCAGGAGGTGGATGGGAACGCGCCGGCCGGGTTTCCCACCTGGCCTTCTGCACCGCCGTCTTCCTGTTTCTGATCGCGCCGATCCTGGTGATCGTGCCCCTCAGCTTCAACGTCGAACCGTACTTCACCTTCACCGAGGGGATGTTGGGCCTGGACCCGGAAGCGTATTCGCTGCGCTGGTACCGGACCGTCGCCGAAGACGAAGGCTGGCGCCGGGCGCTGGTCAACAGCCTCGTCATCGGCATTGCAGCGACCGCGCTGGCGACGACCCTGGGCACGCTGGCCGCGTTGGGATTGGCAAGCCCGGCCATGCCGGTACGGCCCCTGGCCATGAGCCTGTTGATCTCTCCCATGGTCACGCCGGTCATCATCTCGGCGGCGGGCATGTTTTTCTTCTACTCCAAGATGGGCCTGGCCCAGACCCACCTGGGATTGATCCTGGCCCATGCCGCTCTGGGCACTCCGTTCGTGGTGATCACGGTTACGGCGACTCTCGCCGGTTTCGATCCCAATCTGACGCGGGCCGCTGCCAGCCTGGGCGCCGGCCCGGTGAGGACCTTCGCCCGGGTTCAGCTACCGCTCATTGCGCCCGGCGTGGTTTCAGGGGCGCTCTTCGCCTTCGCCACCTCGTTCGACGAAGTGGTGACGGTGCTCTTCATGGGCGGTCTGGACCAGCGCACAGTGCCGCGTCAGATGTGGTCGGGAATCCGCGAGGAGATCAGTCCGGCGATCCTGGCCGTTGCCACCTTCCTGATCGCCTTTGCCTTGGTATTCATGCTGGTCGTGGAACGGCTGCGCCGCCGTGCGGGCGGATAAGCGCGGAGGAGTCATATGTCAATTGAATCCCCTGCCGACTTTGACGGCCTCGTCCTCACCATCGAGCCCCTGATCGCTGAACGGTCAGAAAGGGTTGACGAGGGGAACGATGGCTGGACTCTGCGAACGGCCGGCGGCGACCTGTCCGCGCACTACGAACACACCCTCGTGATCACCAAGGGGAAGCCAATTCTGATCACGGCGGTATAGTCGTGATGGAACCCGACACTCGATAGGCGGCATTACCGAGTCAGGTTGCCTTCCCTCCCGCGCGTGTGGTCAAATTCGAGCCCGGCGGCGATCACGAGGAGGAATTCATGGGGAACGCGTCAACTCGGCGGCTCGTCTACGCGATTCTGTTGCTCGCGTACCTGCTCCACAACGATCTCTGGCTCTGGCACGATTCCAGGATTATTCTGGGTCTTCCAGTCGGCCTTCTCTACCATGTCGGCTTCTGTGCGGCCGCCTCGGTGATCCTTTACCTCCTGATCCGCTTCTGTTGGCCCCTTCCGCAACAGCCCTCGCCGGCTACTGCCGGGACATCGCATAAGGACGAGGCACAGCCGTGATCATTCCCATCATCTTCGTCTACCTGGCTCTGGTGATTCTCGTCGGCAGCTTAAGCCACCGGCTCTTCCGCGGGACCGGCGAGGACTATTTCGTCGCGACTCGAAGCATCGGTCCGTTCGTCCTCCTCATGTCGCTGTTCGGCACCAACATGACGGCCTTCGCACTGCTGGGCGCATCGGGGGAAGCCTATCACGAGGGGATCGGCGTCTTTACCCTGATGGCGTCGTCGTCGGCCCTGATCATTCCCAGTGTTTTCTTCTTCGTGGGGACCCGGCTCTGGGCCATCGGGAAACGGGAAGGCTATATCACCCAGGTTCAGTATTTTCGGGCACGTTGGGGTTCCGACCGCCTGGGGCTTCTCCTGTTCGTGGTACTGGTGGGGTTGGTCGTCCCGTACCTGTTGATCGGCGTCATGGCGGGAGGAGTCACCCTGAACCAGGTGACCGACGGCCAGATTCCCGAATGGCTGGGCGGGCTCATCATTTGCGCAGTGGTGCTGACCTATGTCTCCACCAGCGGCTTGAGAGCCACCGCCTGGGTGAACACGTTTCAGACCTTGGTGTTCATGATTCTGGGCGCCGTGGCGTTCGTGGTGATCACCCGAAAGCTGGGCGGCCTGTCCCAGGGCCTGGAACGGGTCATGGAAACCCATCCCGAACTGCTGATCCGAGGGGATCGCATCAAGCCACTCCAGCTTCTGACATACACCTGCATCCCCCTCTCAGTGGGAATGTTCCCTCACATGTTCATGCACTGGCTGTCGGCACGGCGGGCCGAGGCCTTCCGCTTCCCTCTCAAGGTTTACCCGCTGTGCATCGCGGCGGTCTGGGTGCCGAGCGTCCTGTTGGGGGTTTTGGGCCGGGTCGACTTTCCCGAACTGACGGTTGGAGAGGCCAACTCCGTCCTGGTCAAGATGATCACGCTGCACTCGCCCGAGATCGTGGCCGGGCTCCTGGCGGCCGGGGTTCTGGCCGCCGTCATGTCCTCGCTGGACTCCCAGTTTCTCTCTCTGGGGAGCATGTTCACTGAGGACATCGTTCGCCACTACGGGTTTCACGACCGGATGAGCGAGCGGGCGCAGGTGCGGGCGGGAAGGCTGTTCGTGGTCGGCCTGGTGGCTGTCATCTATCTCCTCTCCCTGGTCACCGACCGGAGCATCTTCAAGCTGGCGGTCTGGTCCTTCACCGGTTTCGCCTCGCTGTTCCCAATCGTGGCGGCGGCCCTGTTCTGGAAGCGAAGCACCAGGTACGGCGCGTATGCCTCCATCCTGAGCGTGGTGGTCCTCTGGATTTATTTTTTCCGGCTGGGCTGGGAATCTCCCGGTTACACGTTGGGAGGAACCGGAGTCATGCCGGTTGCGTTCATCCTGGGAGTGTCGGCCCTGTCCATGATCGTCGTTTCCCTGCTGACGCAACCGCCCCGGGAAGCAGTGCTCCGGAAGTTCTTTCCACCGTCCTGACGGTGCAGCGGGGCTACTCAGGGACCGCGTCAACTCGCGGTCCACCGGCACCCCCGTTCGGGCGAGAGCAGACAGTGATCGACGCCACACCGTTTGTCGGTTGGCCAAGAAGTTCACGACGACACACTACCGATAAGCTCCCGACAGATCTTCACTCGCTTCGACCACCCGAACAAATGTTTCTATAAAATTATTGAAACTTCGAGACGTATTGTTGCCGAGATCAAAATGCCTGCCAATATTCTTCGCTCGGGCGATCTTTCCCTGCACGTTGATCAATCGTCCCAATTCCTGTGAAGCGTTCGTCAATCTGTCCGGATCCCGGAACTTTGCCTTGTTTCTGACTGCTGTTCTCGGATACGCGCATTTTACCGCCGCCAGGTCGCCGAGCAGCCAACTTTCAAGCTCCTGACAGACTATTCGCACATGAAAAGGTTTATTGGAACCGACCGCCAAGTCGCACAATTTCTTCTTGATTGCGTAACAATCAGCTCCATCGTTGTCTCGAAGAATGACAAAGTGTGGACTCCGATAGTTCCATCCTGCCATCCTTTTGGGAATGGATCGTTCCAGATCGCTCTTGCCCTCATGCGGCAGGACTATCCAGTCCCATCCTTGCACGGAGCCGGGCCACAGCTTGGGAATGATGATTTCCAACAATCGAGCCATGGATGGTTCTTCGGTGAGAAGCACGATCATCTTCTGGCTCTTCGGCTCATTCCGACAAGCATTCCGTGGGTCCACAAATAACCGGCCTTATCCCCCGCTTGCAGATGTTCGCTGACGAGCGGGTCCTCAGTGAAGGGAATAAATTCCGCCGTGCCCTCGGTCTTGTCGATCAAGAACAGACTCTCCAGTGGTATGGCGTTGAGAAATTGCGGTGAATGTGTGGAAACGAACACCTGTCCGCCCCTGCGAGCGTAATCTTCAAATTCCTCTGCAAGTATATCCATCAATTCCGGATACAACTGGTTTTCGGGTTCCTCGATACAAAGAACTTTGTGTGGTTTGGGATCGTGCAGCAACAGCAAATAGGCAAACATCTTTATGGTGCCATCCGAAACGTTGAAGTCCAAAAAAGGATCGTTGAAGGCGCTGTCGGAGTAACGAATCAACAAGCTTCCATCCTCGCCGACTCTGGCCTTGATGTCAGAGATGCCCGGCACTCTCTCCCTCATTTTTTTCAACACCAATTCAAAAATATCAGGGTGTTCTTCTTTGAGGTGGAAGGCGACCGAAGGCAGGTTGTCTCCCGAACTGGAGAGATGAAAGCCGGGCTCGTGCCTTTTCTTGCCGCGCGCATCGTTGATGTGAAAGTCTGAAATATGCCAATTTTCTATCAATTCACGGAACGCCTTCGCCGCCCTGAAGCGCTCCAGTTGCCCAAGGCTGTTGATGGCCAACACATCAGGATCAACAGACTGCTCTTCTCTGGTGAGGAGGGTGTCGGGTTTGTCGAAATCTTCTTCGTTGCTGACCGCAGCGCCCTTGCCGTGGGAAAAATCAATGAAGTGAAAAGGCCTGCCATAGCGACCGCGCTTGTAGCGCAGTATTTCGCGGCGCACCAGCGGCCTTCCGTTCTCCAGGCCGATCTCCAACCGATAGGTCACCAAGCGTTCCTTTTCCGTAATCCACAAGCGAAATTTGAGTTCGATGACGATACTTTCGGATGTGTCGACGCCCCGGGTAACGACTTCCTTGAATCCGTTGAAACCACCCTCGTTCTGCAATGCGATGCGGACGTTCTTCGACAGACAGTTCTTGAGAAACGAAAAAACGCGAAACAACGTAGTCTTGCCGGCTCCGTTCTTGCCGACAAACACCGCCAATGAAGGTATCTCCGTCAGGGCGACGTTGTGGAGCGCCTTGAAGTTCCGGATACGTATTTCTTCAATGATCATGGCCGATGCTCCTCGTCCGATTCCGGTCGGGGATTCTGCTCTTCCCCTCGACGCCGCCGAAGCTTTTCAGTAGACTCGACGGCGAATACTCCCCGCCCCGCGATTATCGTTCCCCTCCCCGATCCCTTCAACCAATCGCCACTACTTCGAAGTCGGTAGCGGACGGTCAGGTCAGGGCTCCAACCAAGTGCGGGCATCCTCGCGTGTATCCACGTCCTGCGAGCCCCGGAGACGGACCTCGGCCACCGATCTGGCCTCTCCCAGCAGGGATCGCGCTCCGCTCTCTCCCCGCAGAGTCAAAAGCCTCGGGAACAATGCGCGGTCCACTAAAGCCGGGGGGCCCAGCACGCCCTGGTATCGGGACATAACCAGGTCGCAACCATCCCTGCGGTGGCGGCTTAGCAGGGCCTCCAGGTGTTCCCCGTCCACGAAGGGCTGGTCGCCCAAGAGGATTAGGGCCGAGCCGAACTCCGCAGGAATCGCCTGGGTTCCGCACCGCAGGGACGAGGCGAGACCCTCCCGCCAGTCTGGGTTCACCACCACCCTGGCTCCGGCGGCCTCGGCCTCATCCCGGTAACTCCTGTCGAAGGCCCCGACCACGACCCACACTGCGTCGCAGGCCTGCGCGGCGGTGGCAACGGCACGGGCCAGAAGGCTCTGGCCGCGATGCCGGAGGAGGAGCTTGGCGAATCCCATGCGCCGGCTCTCGCCGGCGGCCAGAACCACCCCGGCAACGCTCACAGCCGATCCGTGAAACGCCGCAGGGTGGCCAGATCCACGACGGGGGCGAAGCTGTCGGTATGAGGAAGAATGACCCGGATGCCGGCGGTGGTGGGCCGGTAACCGGGAGCCGCCGCCAGCGGGCTCAGCCAGAGGAGCCGGGACCCGGTCTGCTTCAGCCGGATCAACGTCCGCTCCAGGAGGTCCAGGTCTCCCGTGTCCCAACCGTCGCTGAGGACCAGCACCGCCGTTTGCGACCCCAGTTGGTGGGGATACCCTTCCAGGAAGTCGTGGAAGCAGGCACCGATCCGGGTGCCGGTGCTTTTCCGGGGAAGGACTCTGAAGAGCGCCTGCCGTGCACCCCGCGCGCCTCTCACCTGCAGGGCCCGGGTCAAGCGATAGAGCCGCGTGCTGAAGGCGAAGACCTCCACCCGCCCCAGTCCCCGCTGGGAGGCGCAGGCGTGGGAGAACCGGAACAGAAAGGAACTGTGGAGCTCCATGGAGCCGCTCACGTCCATCAGGACCACCAAGCGGACCCGGTCCAGGCGGCGTCGCCGGAAGACCAGGTCCATCAACTCGCCACCCCGCTGCGTGCTCCGATGGACTGTGCGCCTCAGGTCAGGAACCCTCCCGCGGGAACTGAGCCGCCGCCGCCGCGACCTGCGGCGGGACAATTTTCTGGCCAGACGGCGAACCGTGAGCTTCAATTGGGCCGACTCGGACAGGCCTGGAGGAGGACTTCCCGAGAGGACTTCCAGTGGACTGTAGGAGCCCTGCCGGGTTTCCCCCTCGGTCTCCGAACCTTGGGACCAAGCCACCAGGCTCAAGCCGAAACGGGGTATGGCTGCTTGAATCCCTTCACTTTCTTCCGTTCCCGGTTCGGCTGGCCCGTTCCCATCCAGCAGTCCACCCTGAAAGTACCTTTGAAACAGGTGGCCGAAGCGCTCGATCTCGCCGGGGCTTCCGGCAAACAGCGTGCGGAGCACGTGGAAGAAGTCGCCCCGGTCGGTGATCCCGAACCTCTGCAGCACGGTGAGGGCGTCCCCGACCTCCTGGGGTCCCGCCCTCATCCCCTCGGAGCGCAGAATGCGGGCGAAGGCCGCCACATTCTCCTCCAAGAGACCCGGATAGGACATCAGGACTTCGCCAGAACGGCTTCCATCTGCTCGACCGCTCTGGTGATCCCTCCCGAGTCGAAACCTCCGAGGCCGGACAACAGGGCCGTGAGAAAACGGCTTCGGACCCGGCGTTGATCCTCCACGTGCTTGAGCAGCACTCCCAGGGTCGAGTCGATCACCTCCGCGCCCAGCCGGTCCCGGTCGAGGTAGAGGAGAGCCGCTACCCAATCCAGGGTCTCGGAGACTCCGGGCGCCTTCTCCAGGGGGAGGCGCCGGAGCATCTGGACGAAGGCCACGATCCGGGCCGAAATGGCCTCCCCGGCGCCGGGCACCCGGGCTCGAACGATGGCCAGCTCCTTGTCGAAAGACGGATAGTCGATCCAGAGATATAGGCAGCGCCTTCTCAGGGCATCGGCCAGATCCCGGGTCCGGTTGCTAGTGAGCACCGTATAGGGAACCTGCCGGGCCGTGAGCGTACCCAATTCCGGAACCGAGACCTGCCAATCCGAGAGCAACTCCAGCAGAAAAGCCTCGAACTCCTCATCGCTCCGGTCCACCTCGTCGATGAGAAGCACCGGCGCCTGCGGGGAGGTGATGGCCTCCAGGAGAGGACGTTTCAAGAGGTAGTCGACGCCGAAGATGTCGGCCCGCCCGGAGCCGCTGGCCTCGGCCAGACGAATGTCCAGCAACTGCTTCTGATAGTTCCACTCATAGAGGGCAGAGCTGGTATCGATGCCTTCGTAGCACTGCAGGCGGATCAGATGGGTGCCCAGGACGCCGGACATGGCGCCGGCGATCGCCGTCTTTCCCACTCCCGTGGGTCCCTCCACCAGGAGGGGTCGTCCCAGAACCGCCGCCAACTGAATGGCCGTCGCCACCGGGCGTTCGGCAATGTAGCCTTGGCGCTCCAACCGGCGTTGGAGTTGCTCGATTTCAGGGTGCATTGAACAGAAAGGGACCGGCGGGCCCGGTGTGGACCGGGCCCGATTCCGGAATCAATAGGCGCTAACGAGCGTTTGGAAGCACCGGGAGCTACCCGGCGGCGCGCTCCGAGGCCGTGGTGAGGGCCCGCCTCACGTAGGCGGCCGCCAACGCCCTCCGGTAGTCGCCCCCGGCGAAGTAATCGTCCAAGGGCTCCACTCCGTCGGTGGCGTGGGCCGAGGCCGCCGCGATGGCGTCCGCGCTGATGGCGGATCCCTCCAGAGCCGACTCGACACCGGTGGCCCGGTAGGCTCCGTCGGAGATCCCCGTTACCCCGACACGGCACTTGACGCAGTTTCCTCCGCCGTCGGTCTCCACCACCGCCGCCACGCCGCAGACGGCGTATCCCGATGCGGGATGGGGGCATTTCAGGTAGGAGCCGCCAGAATTGGCGCCCAAGCCAGCGACCCGCACTTCCACCAGCAACTCATCCTGCTGCAGGGCCGTCGCGAAGAATCCGAAGAAGAACTGGTCGGCGGGAATGGTCCGCCGCCCACCGGGACCCTGGGCAACGAGCTGCGCCTCCAACGCCAGAGCCGGAGCGGGCTGATCGGCCGCCGGATCGGCATGAGCCAGGCTGCCGCCCAAGGTTCCCATGTTCCGAACCTGGACATCCCCGATCAGTCCCGCGGCCTCGGCCAGGGGAGCCGCCTTCTGCTGCAAGCTTTCGGAGAACTCCACCTCCGAATGCGTGGTGAGAGCTCCGATGGCCAGATCGCCGTTCTCTTCTCGAATGTAGCTCAAGCTGGACTTGAGCTTCCTCAGATCCACCAGATGCTGGGACGAGGCCAGACGCAGCTTCATCATGGGGATCAGGCTGTGCCCTCCCGCCAGCAGCTTGGCATTGGAGCCATGACGGCTCAGAAGGTCGAGGGCCTCCTCGATGGTCTCGGGAGCGTGGTATTCGAATTCGCCTGGAAACATGCTCTACCTCCCCTGTGCCTGCTGAATGGCCTGCCACACGCGCTGGGGCGTGAAAGGCATCTCGACATGATCTATTCCGAAAGGACCGAGCGCGTCGGCAACCGCATTAGCGACCGCGGCCGTGCTGCCGATGCTGCCGGCTTCTCCGATTCCCTTGAGCCCCAAGGGATTGACGGGCGAAGGCGTGACGGTCCGATCCAGCTCGAAGCTGGGCATCTGACCCGGCTTGGGCACCGCGTAATCCATCATGGTCCCGGTCAAGAGCTGTGCCGACTCGTCGTACTGTGCGTGTTCGTACAGCGCCTGGGCGATTCCGAAAGCGATGCCGCCGTGGATCTGGCCGTCTACGATCAGTGGATTGATCACCTTTCCGCAGTCGTCCACGGCCACGTACCTGACGATCTTGGTCTGGCCGGTCTCGGCGTCCACCTCGACGATGCAGGCATGCGCTCCGAAGGGAAACACGAAATTGCTGGGATCGTAGAAGGACTGGGCCTCCAATCCCGGCTCCAAGCCCTCGGGCAGGTTCCAGGCCAGATAGGCCTGCAGAGCCACGTCCTGGAAGCTCATTCCCTGGTCGGTCCCCTTCACCTGGAAGCGGCCGTCCTCGAACTCCAGGTCTTCGTCCCGGGCCTCCAGCTGATGCGCCGCGATCTTGCGAGCCTTGTCCACCACCTTCTCGGCGGCCTTGAAAGCAGCGATCCCGCCCACGGCCGTAGCGCGGCTGCCGTAGGTCCCCATTCCCATGGGAACCAGGTCCGTGTCTCCGTGAACCAGCTCCACGTCGTCTATGTCCACTCCCAGCACGTCTCCCACCACCTGGGCGAAGGTCGTCTCCTCCCCTTGGCCGTGAGGGTTGGCGCCGGTCATGACGGTGACCTTGCCGGTGGGGTGCACCCGAACCACCGAGGACTCCCAGAGCCCCCCCTGAAATCCGGTGCTTCCCACGATCGAGCTGGGACCCAGCCCGCAGATCTCGACGTAGGTGGAGAAACCGATCCCGAGATAACGGCCCTGTTTCCGCGCCTCCGCCTGTTGGTTTCGAAAAGCCTCGTAGTCGACCATTTCCAGGCACCGGTCCAGGGCCGCGTCATAGTCGCCGCTGTCGTAGATGACCCCAGGCGCCACCGCATGTGGAAACTGCTCCTTGCGGATAAAATTCCGGCGACGGACCTCTATCGGGTCCAGATCCAAACGTTGGGCCACGAGATCCACGATCCGCTCCAGCAGGTAGGTGGCCTCGGGCCGGCCCGCGCCCCGGCAGGCGTCGACAGGCGTGGTGTGAGTGAAGACTCCAACCACCTCCAGCCCCACCGCCGGAACGTCATAGACCCCGGAGAGCATCAAGCCGTACAACCAGGTCGGGACTCCGGGAGCCGCCGTGGAGACATAGGCCCCCATGTTGGCCCAGGTCTTGAACTTCAGGCCCAGGAGCTTCCCTTCGTTGGTGTAGGCCGCTTCCACGTCCGTGACATGATCGCGTCCGTGGGTGGTGCACAGGAAGTTCTCCCGCCGGGTCTCCACCCATTTGACCGGACGGCCCGTCTGCATGGCGCAGAAGGCCATGACGGCCTCGTCGGCGTAAACGGCGATCTTGCTGCCGAAGCCGCCTCCGATCTCGGGAGTCACGATCCTCACCTTGTGCTCGGGAACTCCCAGCACGATGGAGAGGAGCAGTCTATGGATGTGTGGATTCTGGCTGGTCATCCGCAGCGTCAACTCACCGGAGGCGGCGTTGTACTGGGCCAAGCACCCGCGGGGCTCGATGGCGCTGGGAATCATGCGGTGATTGGTGGTCCGGAACTTGAGAACGTCGTCGGCATCTTCAAACGCCTGGTCCAGATCTCCGCCGCTGATTGTATTGAACAGGAAACATCTGTTGCCGGGGGCATCGTCATGGACCTGAGGAGCGCTCTCCTCCACGGCCTTCAACTGATCCGCCACCGCGTCCAGGATCTCGTAATCGACCTGAACCAGTTGGGCGGCGTCCTCGGCCTGGTAACGGTCCTCGGCCAGCACGACGGCCACGCCGTCGCCGACGTAACGGACCCGGTCCCGGGCCAACGCGGGATGGTCGGTCGCCTTCAGATCACTGTCGGGAATGAGCCAGGCCGTGGGGATGCCGGCCACTCCTTCCATATCCTTCCCGGTGAATACGGCCACGACTCCCGGGGCCGACCGAGCCGCTTCCACGTCGACGGATTTGACGTTGGCGTGGGCGTGAGGACTGCGGACGATGGCCGCGTGGACCATGCCCGGGATCACGAGGTCGTCCGTGTATTGGCTGCCCCCGGTGAGCAGACGCCGATCCTCGCGGCGCTTGACTGGTGTACCGAAAAATTTGGTCGCCATCCTTCCTCCTTCCTAGCTTGCCGCTTCCCGCAATTTGCCGGCCGCATTCTGGACGGCGTTGACGATGTGCTGATACCCGGTGCAACGGCACAGGTTCCCTTCCAGCGCGTGCCGGATCTCGGCGTCGTCGGGATCCGGATTCCGCTCCAAGAGCTGGACCGTGGCCATCAGGAAGCCGGGCGTGCAGAACCCGCACTGAAGTCCATGCTCTTCCCAGAACCCCTCCTGGACCGCATGCAGGTCTCCGTTCGTGGCCAACGCCTCCACCGTGGTGATCTCGGCGCCGTCGGCCTGAACCGCCAGCAGCGTGCAAGACTTCACGGCCAGATCGCCCAGCAGGACGGTACACGCTCCGCAACTGGAGGTGTCACAACCGACGTGAGTCCCGGTCAAACCCAACACGTCTCGAAGCAAGTGCACCAAGAGCAATCGAGGCTCCACCTCCCTCCGATAGGTCGACCCATTGACTCGAACCTCAATGGACACTTGTGCCATCTTCTACCTCCTTCGATGGTAGTTCGAACCCAGGGAGGGAGTACGAAGATTCACTCGCTCCCCTCCCGTTGAAGATTTTCGAAGAATTCCGCCGCCAGCTTCCGGGCCATTCCGGAAAAGAGACGGCTGCCGACAGCCGCCAGGGTCCCGGCCACGAGGGCGTTCCCCTGATAGTGGACCACCGTCTCCTGGCCCGCCTCTTCCAGCCTCAACTTTCCCTCGGCCCGGATCCCACCCACGCTGCCGTTTCCCTCGACCCGCAGGGTGAGGTCCGAGGGCTCCTGCTTGTCGCGCACTTCCACGTGTCCGCCGAAGACGCCGCGAATCGGACCCAGGCCCAGTTCCAACTCCGCTCGGAAACGGTCTTCACCATCAGGCACCAGGGTCTTGACACCGGGAGTGGCCCGGGCCAACACCTGGGGATCGTTCAATAGCTGCCAGACTCGGAGACGGGGTAAGGCCAGTCGGTGCGTTCCCGATAGCTGCATCAAAGGTCTCGAACAACGATGATCAGAAGCTCCCACTCAGAGCGCTCCCTATTCTTAAACCGGCTGCAAGGTCTGTCAAACACTTTTCTTGGAATCATGAGGAAATTACGGAAAAGAATCGGCCATAGACCGTCCTCCCGCTGCAATCGGGACCCATTCCTGAGAAACCAGGATTTCGAAGCAGGCAAGGGCAGAGGGTCGAAGAGGGCACCCACAAGGGGAGCCCCTACACCGTCTTCCCCGTGCTATGATTCATGCGTGCGGTTTGGTCCCGGATACCAGGTGACGATCGGTCCCGTCTTGACGCCAATGGTCAAGTACCTGGCCGTCGGTTGCGGGCTGGCCTTTATTCTGCAGTGGGCCGCCGGTCCGGATCTATTGTGGATCTTCGGACTGACGCCTATAGCCGTCCTGTCGAAACTCTACATCTGGCAACTGGGAACCTACCTGTTTCTCCACGCCGACTTCTGGCACCTGTTCTGGAACATGTTCACGCTCTGGATGTTCGGCCGCGAGCTGGAACGATACTGGGGCAGCCGGCCGTTCCTGCGCTTTTTCCTGATCACCGGAATCGGAGCCGGGCTGCTGTCGGTCGTGGTGGATCCAATGGGAACGATACCCACCATCGGAGCCAGCGGGTCGATATACGGGATCCTCACGGCCTACGGCATGATGTTCCCCGAGCGCCGCGTCTATCTCTACTTCCTGCTGCCGGTCAAGGTGAAGTACGTCGTGGCCGTGCTGGGACTCATCGCCTTCATTTCGGCCCTGGATTCGCCCGGCAGCACCATCGCCCACGTCGCCCACCTGGGCGGCATGATCGTCGCTTTCCTCTATCTGAAGCGCTGGCTCTCACTCGGAGCCGTGCGCCAGGCGTACCATCGGTGGAAACTGAAGCGAATGCGCAGCCGATTCCGGGTGCTCGACGAGAAGAGACGGAACCGTAAGGACGACTACTGGATCCAGTAGCCGCGTGCGCCGCGAGTCCCCTCCCATCCCTCCAACGCCGGATTACCTTGTACGGCACATTTCGTGGATTCCCCCGGATCGTGCCGCCAAAAAGCCGCCGCCGAATCCATTATGGACGGCCAGGATCTCCGCCAGAATACTGACCGCGATCTGCTCGGGACCCTCGGCGCCGATGTCCAGGCCCACGGGGTTGTGAATCCGATCCCGGGCCCCCGCATCGGGGCGGAAACCCTCGTCGGCCAACTCATCCATGAGCTTCCGGAACCTGGGGCGGGGTCCCAGCACACCCACGTAGAGGGCTCCGCTCTCCAAGGCGTAGCGGATGCCGGCGCCGTCCCGGTCCAACTGGTGGTTCATGATCAGAGCGTAGCTGCCGGCCGCCATCGCTACCTTCTCCGGGAATTCCGTGGGATGGGAGATGGTGGTCCTCGCTCCCGGAAAGCGCTCCGGCCGGTTCAAGGAGGGCCGGGGATCGACGACGTTCACGGAAAAGCCCAGACTCAACGCCAACCGGACCACGGGCACCGCGTCCATGCCGGCCCCGAAAACGACGATCTCCAAGGGGGGGCGATTGACGTCCAGAAAGACGCGCGCGTTTCCCGAGGTGTAGACCCTGGACAGCGGAAGAGGTCGGCCCAGGATCTCACGGGCTGCCGGAATCACTTCCTGGCCTAATGCTTCCTGGGCCAGGGGACCCGCCGGCGACTCGCCGGGAGCCACAAAAAGCCAACGCCCCAGGGACTCGGGTTCCGGGTCCGGTTCGCAGACGACGGCCCGAACCGCCCGTTCGCCGTTCTTCAGGGCGCTCAGCCAACGCTCCCAGACCGGGTCCCGGCCGATGGGCTCCAGCAGGACCCGGACGACTCCTCCGCAACCCAATCTCAATCCCCAGATCGCGTCCTCCGTGAGGTCAAACACCTCCGTGACGGCCTGTCCGGTTTTGAAGACCCGGCTTGCCGCCCGAGCGACTTCCGGTTCGAGGCATCCTCCCGAGATCATGCCCCGGAAGTCGCCGTCGGAGCCGATGACGAGCTTGGCTCCCTGCCGGCGGTATGCCGACCCGGTGATCTCGATGACTGTCGCCAGGACGGCGCCGCGGCCGCTCTCCAGGATTTCCTCAATGGCTCCGGCCAGCTCGGCAGACTCTTTCACGGTGGGCACAGTTTACCGGAGAGACGTTCGTAGGGGCACCCCTTGTGGGTGCCCTCTTCGGCCCGCCGCCCCTCCCAGTTCCTCAGGAGTGAGAAGACGTTGCGGGCAAGGCGTCAGAGTCCGGCGGCGGCCCGCAGGCCTTCGGCCCGGTCGGTCCGTTCCCAGACGAATCCCTCTTCCTCCCGACCGAAGTGCCCGAAGGCAGCCGTCCGCCGAAAGATGGGACGCCTGAGCTGCAGGGTCTCGATGATGTCCCTGGGAGTCAGACGGAAGTGCTCCCGAACCAGATTTCCGATGGTCTCTTCAGCCACGGCTTCGGTCCCTTCGGCGTCCACGGCGACGGAGACCGGTTCGGCCACTCCGATGGCGTAGGCCAGTTGAACCTTCAAGCGTTGGGCAAGTCCCGCGGCGACACAATTCTTGGCGATGTGCCGGGCCATGTAGGAGGCGGAACGGTCGACCTTGGAAGGGTCCTTCCCCGAGAAAGCGCCGCCTCCATGCCCTCCCATGCCGCCGTAGGTGTCGACGATGATCTTCCGGCCCGTCACCCCGCAGTCACCCTGGGGCCCGCCCGTCACGAACCGCCCCGTCGGATTGATGTGGATCGTCGTGCCGCCGTCCATGAGTCCGGCAGGGACAACTGCGCGAATGACCTGTTCCCGGATGCCGTCGCACAGATCTTCGTAGGAAACGTCCGGGCTGTGCTGGGTCGAGACCACGACGGTGTCGACACGGACCGGTTTCGTCCCGTCGTATTCCACCGTGACCTGCGACTTTCCATCGGGGCGCAGCCAGTTCAGGATTCCCTGGCGGCGGCATTCGGAAAGACGGCGGGTGAGCGCGTGGGCCAGCATGATGGGCAGCGGCATCAACTGAGGGGTTTCGGTGCAGGCGTAACCGAACATGAGGCCCTGGTCGCCCGCGCCTCCCGTGTCCACTCCCAGGGCGATATCGGGCGACTGCCGGTCCACGGAGCAGATCACGCCGCAGGTTTCGCAGTCGAACCCGTACTTGGCGCGCGTATATCCCACGTCCCGAATGACTTGGCGGGCAATCCCGGGATAGTCGGGAGTGGAGGTGGTGGTCACTTCACCGGCGATGACCACCAGACCGGTCGTCACCAAGGTCTCGCAGGCCACCCGTCCCTGGGGGTCTTCCGTCAGAACCGCGTCCAGTACCCCGTCGGAAATCTGGTCCGCGATCTTGTCGGGATGCCCTTCGGTGACCGATTCCGAGCTAAACAGGTGTCGACTCTTTGGCGCCATGCACTCGTCCTCATTGTTGGAGATTTGTCAGGTGCCCGCCGGAGACGGGAAAAGCTAGCACAGGGGCGCTCCGAGTGTCAACGCGGGCGGATGGAGGAGAACGCCTTGTCCATGAGGCTTTGCGAAGTCTATGCTGGACCGATGCGCCCGTGGATATTGATGCTTGCCTTGGGGGCCGCCGCTATTTCCGGAACCACCGCTACCGTAAGCACCCGAAAAAGCTCGGATACTTCTTTCGCCGCCAGTGCGCGGGCCTGGACACCGGGGGAAGAAACCCTGGACGGACCAGACTTCAACCTGGACGCGCCCTACTGCCGATCCATCTGGGACACCGCCGGATGCACGACGGCAGCGACTCTACCCCAGGTCGTGATGGGACCCTTGGGACGGAATATCTCCCGGACCGAGATCGTCGTCACCAACGCGGGGCCGGTTGGGCGTGCATGTGACTTGGCGCTCCTCTTTCACCAAGGCTCCTCCCAGGCTCCGGAAGCCCTTTTCAACGGCCGGGCGGCGGATGGGAATTTCATCCGGACGAATCTGCCCGCCGGGGGAGCCCGTATCTTTACCCTGACTCCGGCCGATCCGGCGGAATTGGCGGTCGGAGCGGTTTCAGTCTTCACCCGGGCTCCCTGCTCCTCCGACTCACTGGACGTTCAAGGCCGGTATCTGCTGGAACACGAATCCACCGGAGAGATCGACGAGATCTTTTCCGTTGCGGGTCAGCGGCCCGAGGAGTGGCTTTCCGACGGCGACTGTCGAGTCCTGACCGGCGATTTCGGAACCGGCCGGGACGTGGGTTTCGCCGTGGTGGCCGGAGAGCCGGGGCAATCCGCACCGCCCGGCACCGAACTTCGCTACCGAACCTTCGACCTGGACGGGAACCTCATCCGCGAACCTGGCGGACTGCCCGTTTCCGGACGGCACGAACCCCAGTTTCCCTGGGATTTCAGCGAGCCCACCATCATCGAGATGTGTCTGCAGGTTCCGGAGGGCGAAAGCGACTTCCACGCCTCCATCATCGCCGTCGGGATCACCGAGACCGACAGCAATATCCAGTGGAGCGACGAGATCCTGGTGGACAGTTTGAAGCCGTATGACCGGATCGAAAGTGCTCTGGTCTACGATCACGATCCGGAAACGCGCCTGGGGGACGAGATCTTCGGCGATGTCATCGTCGATTTCGAGAATGACGATCCGGGGCGCAACTCCCATGGGGGTCCCGTCTGCATGCAGTACGCCGACGGCCGAATCGTGGCCTTCCATTCCAATGCCAGCGACCACAACCTGGACGGCTGGAGCGAGTATGCCTTCAGCGAGGACGGCGCAACGAGTTGGCAGAGATACAACAAATTCCAGTATTCCTACGACCAATACCTGCGAGATCCGGAGCATCCGGTCTGGGTCGAGGAGGGCCTGGTCACGGAACAGGGCACCGCCGCCCTGTTCCTGACCCATTTCCTTCTGGACAACAGCCGGACCGGCAGCGGGATCATGATCAGCCGCGACCACGGCTCAAGTTGGACCGGGTACGCGCCCATCGACGGCGACTTTACCGGGTATCCGTGCGCGGTGGCGGTGGACGGCCGAACCAACTACGTCCTTTTTGACAGCAACTCGGGTCACCACGTGCTGTACGTCAGCACCGACGACGGGCAGACCTGGACCAGGCGGGGTACCTTGGCGCTGGACCGCGACAAGTGGTACGGCGCCATGTGCATCATGGAGGATGGCCGCCTGCTTGCCGGAGCCTACACCCATCACGACGAATACCACTTCTACTACACCATCAGCGGGGATCAGGGAGAGACCTGGAGCCCCCAGGAGAGGGCCTACGTGGACCAGAAGATCCGCGATCCGGAGCTGGCCTATCTGGAAGGCAAATACTACCTGCACGGACGGTCCGGAAGCGTCGGAGAGGGACGTGGCCGATTCGTTCTCTACCAGTCCGATGACGGGATCAACTGGGGCAAGGGGATCATCGTCAGCAGTGACGCCCGGCATCTCGACGGGTACAGCCACAACTGCATCGTCAATCGGCAAAACGGCGCGCCGAACGAGTTGATGGTCCAATACAGCATCATTTACGACGGCCGCGACACCAACACCTACGCCTTTTTCATCCAGCCCGACTCGGGACCTTGAATTCGGCAAGTGCCGGGGAGATCACTTGCCGGTGCCGTCAGACGACGGCCTTCAACCCGTTACGAAAATATCTGCCAGACGGCGGATCCCATCATGGCGATGGCGATGGAAGGAAGCAGAAAGGCCAAGGTGGCGACGACCCGGCCCAGATCCTTGTCGATGCAGGTGGCGCCGATGCCCAGAACGATGGACTGCCAGATGGTGAAGAGGCCGATCGCGTTCATCCAGGTCCGAAAGAATCCTTCGTCCAGGAAGGGCAGAAGCGTTCCCACGCTGAGGGTCGCAAAGAGATCGTTCGATCGAATCTGAAGCGGAATGCTGACCAGTGCACCAGCGTAGACGATGAAGCCGGCGATCAGAACCATGGAGAAATATTGCTTGAAACGGCCTTCGCCCCCCAATATGCCTCGAAACAGGAGCAGGGCCCAAAGAGCTGTGAGCAACACGACGATAGTCATTCCAACGGCCCCGGAAAGGAGATTCCTCACGCTGGTCGGGCTGAAGTCGTGAGAGTCCAGTTCAGCAGCGGCCGCACCACCCCCCGGTAACTTGGAGAGCATCTTGCGAGTCGATTGTTCCACGACCTCCTCGGGGATCAGGAATGCGGTCAACACTCCCAACGCCAACAGCAGTAGCAACGGTGCCACCCAGGTGGGATTTTCGGCCACCGCGGCCATCACGGCCCGAGGCTGGTGAAAGACACCGGTCACGCGTTGAAGAAGCGGCATCGGCTCAGGATTGGATGAAACGGGCTCGACGTCGTTCATCGATCTTCACTCCTTTGATTCAAACCTATTTCCAGGCCGCCCATTTTTCCAGGTGGAGGTACCGATCCACCTCCTTCGGGGCCAGCAGCCACATCAGCAGCGCCTTCTGGACGTGGAGCCGATTCTCCGCCTGCTCGAACACCAGCGAGTATGGAGCGTCGATGACGGCGTCGGTCACCTCCTGATTCCGGTGCGCCGGGAGGCAATGCATGAAGAAAGAATCCCTGCCGGTTCGCGCCATCAGTTCAGGGGTCACCTGATAGGGCCGGAATTGGGCCAGTCTCTCCTGAGCCTCCCCTTCCTGGCCCATGCTGACCCAGGTGTCGGTATAGACGGCATCGGCTCCCCGGACATCGTCGGGGGAATCGCTCCATCGGCAGGTGGCGCGAGCGTTGGTGGAGAGTTTCCGAAAATCCTCTTCCCAACCCGGATAGGGCTGCCGGCTCCGCGGAGTCACGGCCGTAAAGCACATGCCCGAGAGGGCGGCCGCATGTATCAGGGACGCGCAGACGTTGTTCCCGTCGCCGATGTAGGCCAGGGTCCGGCCTTCCACGCTCGACCACTTCTCCATCAGGGTGAAGATGTCGGCCAAGGCCTGACACGGATGTTCCTCGTCGGTGAGGGCGTTGATCACCGAGCAACGAGCATACTCCGAGAGCTGGATCAGCACCTGGTGGGAGAAGGTGCGGGCCACCATGCAGTCGAACCATCGCTCCAGGTTCTTGGCCACGTCCCGTAGGGCTTCCCGCTCTCCCAGATTGGCCTCCTGATAGTCGAGATAGACGGCATCGCCTCCCAATTGCTGGATGCCGAGCTCGAAGGTCAGCCGGGTTCGCAGCGACGGCTTCTCGAAGATCAGGACGATGCTCTTTCCCGGAATCATACGCCTGAAATTGGACGGGCGCGACTTGACCTCCCGGCTCAGATGCAGGAGTTGGGTCCACTGCCTGGGGCTCAGGTCCGCCAGAGAGATGAAGTCCCTCATGGCTGTTCCTCCCTTGGAATGCTTCCGTTCCCGTGGGTCCGGAGCCGGTCCTCCCAGCGGGCGACCTGCTGGCGAATGGAGGCCAGTCCGGTGCTCCCCGAGTGAAACTTGTGATCGAGAGCGCCCTCGGGCTTCAATACCCCCTGGACGTCCGAACCGCACTGGGGCGCCAGCTTGCGGATCTCCTGCAACGAGAGTTGCCGCAACGTCAGGTCATGCTTCACGCAGTACGCCACCAGCCGCCCCACTTGTTCGTGCGCGGTTCGGAATGGAACCCCTCGGGACACCAGGTGTTCCGCCAAGTCGGTGGCCGTGAGGAACCCCCGCTCCAACGCCGGACCGATCCGACTCGAAACGACGCGCATCCGGCTCACCACCAGCCTCAAGATCTCCAGCGTCTCCCCTACCGTGTCCACGGCGGGGAAAAGGTGTTCCTTGTCCTGCTGCAGATCGCGATGGTACGAACTGGGAAGACCCTTCAATAGCGTCGCCAGTGCCGTCGTGTGTCCCAGGACCGAGGCCGTCTTTCCCCGGCACAGCTCCAGGAGATCGGGGTTCTTCTTCTGAGGCATCATGCTGCTGCCGGTGCAAAGGGACTCGGGAAGCTCCACCCACCCCACGGGGGTGCTGGAGAAATAGATCAGGTCCTCGGCCATCCGGCTGGCGTGGAGCATGATCTGGGTGGCGATCTGCAGCAACTCCAGCAGAAAATCGCGATCTCCCACTACATCGTAGCTGTTCTCGAAACTGGAGGCGAATCCCAGCTCCCGGGCGGTCTGGCCCGGGTCCAGCGGCAAGGTGCTGCCGGCCAGGGCGCCGGCGCCCAGGGGGCTGACGCTGTGGAGGCGCCGGTAGCCGGCCAGCCTCTCGTGGTCCCGTTCGAACATCTCGCAATAGGCCAGCAGGTAGTGGGCCCAGGAGATGGGCTGGGCCGCCTGGAGGTGGGTCCAACCCGGAAAGAGTTCCCGCTTCAGCTTCCGGCTCCGGGACAGGAGTGTCACTTGAGCCCGCCGGATCATCTCCTGCCATCCCAGCGCCGCGTCCAGGCAGAACAGCTTCAGATCCACGGCCACCTGGTCGTTGCGGCTTCGCCCCGTGTGCAGCCGGCGTCCCTCCTCGCCCACCAATTCACACAGGCGGACCTCGATGTTCATGTGGATGTCTTCCAATTCGTCCCGGTATGGAAACCGTCCGGAGCGGATCTCCTCCTGAACCTGGTCCAGTCCCTGCAGGATCCGGTCCCGGTCCCGGCGGCTGAGAATTCCCTGCCGGAACAACATCCTGACGTGGGCCCGGCTGCCCTGGATGTCGTACCGGGCCAGTCGCCGGTCCACATGGAGAGACCGGGTATAGTCTTGGACCGCCTGGTCCGGATCTTCCGTGAAACGGCCTGCCCAGGGGGATCGGGTCATGGTGTTCCCTCTTGCTCCGATCCTCAGGATCCGGCCGCGACCGGCTCCCGGCCCTGGCGTTTCCGGTCTTCCCGCAGAGAGGCGATCCGGAGACGGAGCCCGTTGAGGCGGATGAATCCTTCCGCATCCGCCTGGCTGTAGACCTCATCGGTCTCGAAGGTGGCGTACTCCGGATCGTAGAGGCTGAAGGGGGACCGGCGCCCCAACAGAGTGCAGTTTCCCTTGTAGAGCCGAACCTTGACCTCCCCCGTGACCCGCTGCTGAGACTCTTGGACCAAGCCGAGAAGCATCTTCATTTCGGGCGAAAACCAGAAACCGTTGTAGATCAGGGTGGCCATGCGGCTCGAGAGCTCTTCTTTCAGGTGCGCCGCCTCCCGATCCAGCGCCAGTGATTCAAGAGCCCGATGGGCCTTGTGAAGAATGGTCGCGCCCGGCGTCTCGTAGACTCCCCGGGACTTCATTCCCACCATGCGGTTCTCCACCAGGTCGACCCGGCCGATCCCGTGTCCGCCCCCCAGCCGGTTCAACTCCTCCAGCATCCGGATCGGACCCAGTTCCCGGTCGTCCAGACGGACCGGGACTCCCTGGTGGAAGCCGACAATCAGGTCCTGGGGCATGTCGGGAGCGTCACTCACCGCCACGGTTCTCAGGAAGATGTCCTCGGGCGGCTCGCTCCACGGATCTTCCAGGATGCCTCCCTCGTATGAGGTGTGCATCAGGTTCTGGTCGATGCTGTACGGCTTCTCCTCCGTCGACGTGATGGGAATTCCGTGCTCCCGCGAATAGCGGATCAGGTCCCGGCGGCCTCGAAACTCCCAGGTGCGCCACGGAGCCAGGATTCGGATACCCGGAGCCAGAGCCTGGTAGGTCAACTCGAAGCGGACCTGGTCGTTGCCCTTGCCGGTGGCGCCGTGAGCGACGCAGTCGGCCCCCCATTCCTGGGCGACCCGAACCTGCTCTCGAGCGATCACGGGCCGGGCCAGCGAGGTTCCCAGCAGGTACTCTCCCTCGTAGACGGCGTGGGCCTGGACCGCGGGAAAGACGAACTCTTCGACGAAGGAGCGCCTCAGATCCGAGATCACGACCTCGTCCGCCCCGGTTCGGCGCGCCTTTTCCCGGATCTCCTCCAGGTCCTCGCCCTGCCCCACGTCGGCCAGGAAAGCCAGGACCGGACAACGGTACTTCGCCTTCAACCAATGGAGCATGGCGGACGTATCCAATCCACCCGAATAGGCCAGGACGATCTTCTTTACCTCTTGCACCAGCTTGACCCTTTCTCCGTCTCGCTTCGTCTCCGGCGGCGTCACCGGTCCCGCCGCCAGCCGGGACCTCCACCCCGAGCTCCCAGCTCGCGCTTCACTTGACGGGCGTCGTGGCCGTCGGCGACGACGGCCAGGAGAGTGTCCTCCCCAGCCACGGTGCCCAGGACCCCCGTCAGACCCATCCCGTCGATTCGGTAGGCGACTGCCGGAGCCATCCCGGCATCCGTACGCACCACGAGGAGATTGCCGCTGACCTCGCAACTCCGAAAGAGCGGGGCGCGTCGATTCTCACGGAACGCATATTTATACCCACCCTCGTCGTCCACGGTCTTGATCACGCCCAGTTCCTTCAGATCCCTGGAGAGCGTGGCCTGGGTCACACTCAAACCTTTATCCACTAATACGTTTCTCAGAGACTTCTGGCTGGAAACGGTCTCGGTTTCCAGGATTCGGACGATGGCATCCTGTCTCAGTTTTTTATTCATTTCCAGGGAGATTGCAATTTTATTCACAATTTGCCCCCGGAGTCAAGGTGAGGAGTGAGCAGCCGGGCGGGCGCCCGGAATCAGGCGATTTTCTTGAAGGAGCTGTAGACGGAGTTTCTCTGAGCGGGAACGAAGCCGGCGTCGAGGATCAACTGAATCAGGTCCGAGCGCCGAGCCGAGTAGTGGGCGCCGGCAGTACTGATCACGTTCTCCTCGATCATGATGCTGCCCACGTCATTGGCGCCGAAGTGGAGCGCGATCTGTCCCACCTGCAGGCCCTGGGTCAACCAGGAGACCTGAAGGTTGAGGATGTTGTCCAGATAGATCCGCGCGACTGCCAATAGAGTGAGGTACTCCACTGCAGGCACTTCGCGCCGGATGGACTCCTGCATGGGGGTCCCGTCCAGTTGGACGTTCCAGGGGATAAAGGCCACGAACCCTCCGGTCTCATCCTGAAGGCTGCGGATGGCCTCCAGATGTTCGATCCGCTCCTGGAGGGATTCACCACCTCCGATCATCATGGTGGCGGTGGTGGGCAGGCCCTCTTCGTGGCCGATGCGCATCACCTCCAACCACTGCCGGGCCGAACACTTGCCGGGACTGATTTCCCGCCGCATCCGCTCGGTCAGGATCTCGGCGCCCCCTCCTGGAATGGATTGGAGTCCCGCCGCCTTCAGCCTTCGGATCGACTCCCGGAGGGAGAGCCGGCTGAGCCGGGCCAGGACCACGATCTCCGGTGGCGAAAAACAGTGAAGGTGGATGGCGGGGTAGCGTTCCCGTATGGAGCTGAGCAGTTCCTCGTAGTAGTCGATCTTGAGCTCAGGGTGCATACCCCCCTGCATCAAGATTCCGGTTCCGCCGAGCGCCAAGGTCTCCTCGACCTTCCTGAAGATGGTCCGATTGGACAGGACATAGCCCTCGTCGTGACCGGGGCGCCGATAGAAGTTGCAGAAGGTGCAACGGGCGACGCAGACATTAGTGTAGTTGATGTTCCGGTCCACCAGGAACGAGACCACCCCGTCCGGATGAAGCCGGCGGCGCATCCAGTCGGCGGCCTGACCCAACTGCTGAAGTTCACCGGACTTCAACAGAACGAGAGCGTCGGACGGCTCCAGCCGCTTTCCCCGATACACCCTGTCCAAGATGCTCTCAGGCGTCTCCATGACGAACGTATTTTAGCAGCCCATGCCGAAACTCGCCGTGGCGCCTGACCCAACCGGCCACCGGCCGGAGAGCCATGCTTTCTCTATTTCCTCTTTACTCTTTCCTCTTTTTCTCTTCGCCCTCTGCTACAATCGCGCGAATCGGCAATTGGCCCGGAAACCATCCGGACGGTCCCGGACAGGGCAAGATCATGATCTGGACACCTCTGGCTTACCTCGACCCCGGTTCGGGGAGTCTCTTTCTTCAACTGCTGTTAGGAGGCATTGCGGGGGTGGCCGTGTTGGGCAAACTCCTCTGGCAGCGGATCGTCTCGGCCTTGGGAATCCGGTCCGGCTCCCCGCAAACGAACGCCGCTTCCCTGCAGAAGACCGACCGGGAGCAGGAGTAACGGCTCCCGGCACCTCCGGTCTGAGGCTCAATGCTCCCTTGCCATGTCTGAAATTCGAACCGAGCCTGGATCGTATCGCGATCGCCATGGCCGCGTCTTCTACAAGGACAGCGCCGTCTACCGCGCCTTGAGCCGTCACTCCCTCACGGCTTGGGAAACATTGGAGAAAACCCGATTCTTTCCGCGACTCGTGGAAGAGGGTCTGATCGTCGGGACCCAACGGGTGGACGCCGCCGAATTGGCGTCCTCGGAAACGCCGCCCGGAGACTGGGCGGGCATCTTGCGCCATGAGACCGTCCCCTACGTCTCCTATCCCTACGAGTGGTCGTTCCAGATGCTGCAGGACGCGGCCCTGCTGCAACTGCGCCTGATCTCCGAGTCTCTGGCGGAGGGGATGATCCTCAAGGACGCCACCCCGTACAACGTTCAATGGAACGGCGCCCGGCCCGTCTTCATCGACATTCCTTCCTTCGAGCCGTTGCCCCCGGGGGAAGCCTGGACCGGATACCGTCAGTTTTGCAGCCTCTACCTGTACCCGCTGATGTTGCAGGCGTATCGAAACCTGCCGTTCCAGCATTGGCTGAGAGGAAGTCTCGACGGAATCTCGCCGCGAGAGTGCCGGGACGTACTCTCCACCCGGGACCTGTTCCGCTCCGGAGTCCTCCTTCACGTCTGGCTCCAGAGCCGTTTCCAGGAGAAATACGGCGCCCGCCGGGAGAGCACCGCGCAATTGCTCAAGGACGCCGGCTTCAGCCGAAAGGCGATTCTCTCCAACGTCAGGCGCCTGACCCGGATGGTCTCACGACTGAGATGGACTCCCCCGGCCTCCCAGTGGACCGGATACGCCGGGGACAACAGCTATTCGCAGCCCGACCGGGAGGCCAAACGGGAATTCGTCCGCTGGGCGGTGGGTCGAAGACGATGGGAAACGACCTGGGACCTGGGCGCCAACACGGGCGACTACTCGCGACTGGCCGCCGCCGGCTCCGAGTACGTCCTGGCCATGGAGCGGGACTCGGCCTCGGTGGACCTCCTCTACCGGGACCTGCGCCGGGAGGGTCCCGGCAACATACTGCCGCTGGTGGTCAACCTGGCCGACCCCTCGCCGTCCCTGGGGTGGCGCTGTACGGAGCGGACTTCCCTGACCCGGCGCGGGACCCCGGAACTGGTCCTCTGCCTGGCGCTGATCCATCACATGATCATCGATGCCAACATTCCACTGGAGGAGTTCATCGAATGGCTCTCGGGGCTGGGAGGCTCTCTGGTCATCGAATTCGTGCGCCGGGACGACCCCATGGTCCGGATGCTCCTGCGGAACAAGGAAGACCAGTACACCGACTACCGGATGGACTACTTTGAGGAGTGCCTGGGAAAGTTCTTCCGAGTCCACCGGCGCCAGGAGCTGCCCTCCGGGTCCCGGGTCCTCTACTTTTCGGAGGCATAATCGGGCGGGGCGATTCCGTCCAACTCCACCAATATGCATCGAAAATGTCCTTCAGGAACCTTTCGAATGCATAGCCACGCGGCTGGGGCTCCAACTTGGACACTTCCGAAAATCTTGTCGAGGACCGGCATGTCCATGGTGCGAATCTTCGCATTCGACGTTCCGCTCATGTCTGCCTCAAGCCAAGTCCTCTGAGCCATGCGTCAACCTGTCCGAAGGCGTCCTGCTGCCATTGATTCGCTGTGCGATCGCCAAGCAGGTGGGAACCTTCCACGAACTTTCTGACGCTCGTCGGTCCGAAATCGCCGATGTCGCGGAACTTTTCGGAGATCAAGTAGTAGCCTCGCCGGGCAGATTGAACTTCGAGGAGTGGTCGGGTTGCTGCTACGAGCGCGTCGATCCCATCGGGAAAGTTCGCACGGAATAGTAGATGTCGTAGGCGTCTTTGTGTTTCAGACGCTGGGCTATGGCATAGCCCTTCATGGCCAGGAGGGCTGGAATCGACGCGACGGCGATGTGAACGCGATTCCTTCCCCCACCGGGCATGTCTCCGTCGATGGCGACCATCTGATTGAATCTGAGCGCCAGCTCAGCGCCGTCGGCACGCTGGACGGCAAATTCGCTGAGAAGCGGCGGCCTATTTTTTGCGATCTGCGCGTCGCGCGGCATCAGGAAGTCGACGACGACATCAATGTCGGGTCCGCCGTCCCTGGCGGATACGGTGCGGACGAGTTGGAAGCGCCGCAGATTGTCCCGTTGATGGTAACCATGTTTCTGCAGGGCTTCCACAAGTCGAACATATTCACCGTCGCCCAGGGCGGACGGGTCGAGACCGAGGTCGATGTCGATGGTTCCGCTGTGGGGCATGTCGGCTTCGCTTAGCAACAGCCAAGGAACGGCTCCGCCGATAACCGCAAACTTGCCACTGAAGCTGCCGAGGATCTGGCCGATTTCGATCAGCACGGACTTGACTGCCGACGTCGTCCGGTCACCGTAGTCACCCGCGGATTGAGGCTCTGTCACAACCACGGAATGCACCTCGAGGCCAAGTGGTCGGCGGCCTCACGTTCTCGATCGTTGCCGAGCCAGAGATCGAGGTATGTGATGATCGGACTGGTGCAGAATATGCCCGGGGCCGGCTGAACGGCGTCCTCGAGCAACTTCTCATCGTTCAGGATGCGCACGATTACATTCGTTCCTTTTTCGACATGAGCGAGCTTCAACGTCTGCTCCAGCATCCGAGCGCCGGGCTCGTCGGCGTAGAAGCTGTGTGTGCCGCCCCGGGCGAAGGGCGCCAACCATTGGGCAGCCGAGTTTGACGAGAAAATTGCGCGCGGATGCTGTGGTTCCGGATTCAGCTTCCCCGACAACTGTTTGCTGAGCTGCTCGCCGTGGAAGAGCGTATATCCGCTAATGCGGCGACCCGCCGGCTCACGGTATTCGTCGCGCCATGTCCTCAATAGCGCATCCGGCTGGACAAGGATGGTGCCGTTCGTCCCCTTTTCGATCCATTCCCGTGCGAGCAGAGCCTTGCGGACGTTGCTCACATGGCCGAGGCTCGCATTGGCCGCTTCCGCTAGCTCGGTGACACGCCATGGCTGACCAGGATCGCGAAGGAGCACCCGCAGAATTGCGGCAGCCTTCGGGGCGAAGATCGACCTTAGAGCGCGGGTTTCGGACTTGGGCCTGTCTGCAACCGCCCGATCGATATAGACATTATCGAAAGCGAGGTGAGCGTTTCCGACCATGTCCAGGTAGGCAACATCGTGGTCTATGCAGATCGATCGAGACTCGGGAGATAGATAGGGACTCGCGAGCATGGGGATCAAACGTCCGTCGGAATCCCTGTGACCGGACTGACGAGCATGCGCCAAATAGCCCTTGAGCTGATAGACTGCAGACCGTACGAAACGGGGAGCACCGTTCGACTTGACTGCGATGACGAGCGCATAGGGGTCATCGCCATGGTCGAACTCGATACGTCCGTCTATGGGATAGTCGCTTCCGAGCCACTGGTCGCGCCGAACTGAACTGGCCGCCAGGTGCGGCACCTGGGTGAGCAGGTCACGCGCCGCGTGCACGGCGGCGAATTGCAGATCTGTTACTGGTTTCTGGGTTTTCATCGTGTGATGAAATACGGTATTTTGGTGAAAATGTCAAGTGGTTTTCACCAACACAGAGTTTTCAGCGATATGCTGAAAAAAGGATTATGGTGACAACGCCAATGGGCCAAATTTGGACCGGGAGCGACGCCTGAAGTGTGGGGGGCGAGTTGTGAAAACACGCTCGGCCCCGAGCCCGCACCAGCCTTTTCAGAAGCGTGCTACCTGGGCTTGCTCCGTGCCCTCACGTAACTTTCCAGCACACGGTTAATCCGTGTCTGATAGCCTTTTCCCGGAGCTTGGAAATAGGCCAACACGGAGCGTTTGACGCGTAAGGTGATCTGCTCCGTAAGGTCAGGCTCAATGAGTTCCGCCTGCTGCCAGAAGGTCTCCTCCAACTCGGGGATTTCGCTGAAGTCGATGTTCTCGTCCTTCGTGGCCGCAATCTGCGGGGGCGTAAGGGGCCTATCGTGTTGGCTCATGGTAAGTCTGCCTTTCCTCGCGGGACGCCTGACCGGCGGAGATCAACCGCGTGCGGCCGCCTCTTCTGGTCTGAGCGAAAACGATCAGTGCCGCCCGCCCGACGCGGCCGATTCCAGATCGAAAGCAGAGGCGTACGTCTCACCGGGCCTTCAGGTTTGGCAGGTTCGCCCAGTCTTTCTTTGGCGCCCGGTTTCCGGGCAGCTCCTGAAGGACTAGAATGAGGGCAGATCATTTGTCTCCTCACCGCCCAGGAGTATCTCATGCCGAATGAGTGTCGATTGCCATCCCTCCCGATCCCGCTGACCATCCTCCTGCTCGCCGGCGCCGCGCTGGCGGCAGGCAATGCACCCCGGGGCGCAGAGGAACCCAGGTCCCAGCCCGAGTATCGCATCAGGACTCAAATCAACCTGAAGGTTCCCATGCGCGACGGTGTGAATCTCGCCGCCGATGTCTTTCGTCCTGACGCACCCGGAAAATTTCCGACACTGCTCCTGCGCAGCTATCACGGGACGCAGGGGTATATGAAGATGGCGCTGTACTTCGCCCGCAGGGGCTATGCAGTAGTCATGGTGGACGTTCGAGGCCGCTACGATTCGGACGGAGAATTCGAGTTCTACGTGTACGAACCGGAGGACGGCTACGATACCCAGCAGTGGGTGGGGAAACAGATCTGGTGCAATGGAAAAATCGGCCTCTTCGGCCATTCCTACAACGGCTTTACCCAACTGATGCCGGCTCCCTTGCAGAGTCCCCATGTGCTGTGCATGATCCCCAGTTCCTGCCAGCAGACCAATTTCGGACACATCTACAACGATGGCGTGCTCCAGCTCAACGTGGTGGTTACGGCCGGGCTCTTCGGTTCCGGAAGAGTCCTGCAGCCCACCATCGCCGGTGTCTATTCAGGCGATCCCTTTCTCGACTATGACGAGATCTATCGGCGATTGCCGTTGATTACGGCCCTGGATGACATTGTGGATTTGCCCAACGTCAAGAAATGGATCGAGCATTCCACCTATGACGAGTATTGGAAGGCGCACGGAATCAAGGACAAGTACGATCTCATCCAGGCCCCTGCCTACTTCGTCAACGGCTGGTACGGCAATCTTCTCCTCGAAGGCTGGAGAAACCTGAACGGGTTTCGCCTACAGGGTGGATCTGCCGCCGCCCGGGAGGGAACCAAGATCATCGTCGGTCCCTGGACCCACGCGGTGAATCGCGTGGACCCGGACTGGCCCGTCGACTTCGGCGAGAACGCAACTTACGACAGCCTTGATTTTCATGTGCGCTGGTACGACTTCTGGCTCAAGGGAATCGACAACGGCATTGGCGAGGAGCCGCCCATCAAGATTTTCGTGATGGGAGCGAACCGGTGGCGCTTCGAGAATGAATGGCCTCTGGAGCGAACCCGATTCACCCCGTTCTACCTGCACAGTGGAGGAAAGGCCAATTCGCTCCAGGGAGACGGATCTTTGACGACCGAAGAACCCGGACCGAACGTTCCTTCGGACGGCTATGTTTACGATCCGGAGAATCCCGTCCCCACCTTGGGCGGGCGGATCTCCACGAATCCCGAGCTCCAGGGCCCTCGGGATCGGGGGGCGCTGCAGGAGCGTCGGGACATTCTCGTCTACAATTCGGAGCCACTGGAGGAGGACCTGGAAGTCACCGGGCCCGTCGAGCTCAAATTGTATGCCGCGTCGAGTGCCGTGGACACGGATTTCACTGCGGCGCTGACCGATGTCTACCCGGACGGCCGAGCCATTCTCATCTGTGAGGGAATTCGGAGGGCCAGCTTTCGGGCGTCATTGGAGCATCCGACTCCCATCGAACCCGGGAAAGTCTATGAGTACTCGATCAACCTGTGGGAAACCAGCAACGTCTTCAAGGCGGGTCACCGGATTCGTCTCGAGGTCTCGAGCAGCGACTTTCCCCGCTACGCCCGGAATCTGAACACAGGGAACCGGTCGGGGATGAGTGCCGAGATCTTGAAGGCCCGCCAGACCATCCATCACAGCAAGCGCTATCCGTCCCGCCTGGTGCTGCCGGTCATTCCGTAGCGCCGGTCTCCTGCCCATAGCCGGGGAATCGCGGTCCCTTCCTGCCTTCCCAGCGGCTGCCCACCACCAGCACGACCAGTGAAATCAGCACCCCGACCAGGACCGGATCCATAAACCCCCAGACAAAGAAGCTGGTCCCCGCTTTGAGCTCCCGGGGACTCAGGATCTGACACAGGATGACAGCCACACCGCTGATGGTCATGGACGCCAGCACGGTGCGGCCCTTTCTGCGCATGGACGGAAACAGAAGGATCGCAATCAGGACAGGTGCGAGCGAGCCGCCGACAATGCGGCCTCCGATCAGGAAAAGCTCCATGAGGAAGGGAATGTAGTAATAGGTAACGCAGGCCAGGACCGAGGTCAGGAGGATGCTGACGCGTGAGATCCAGAGCATCCTGCGGGAACTGGCATCCGGATCGATGAACCGCTGATAAATGTCGACCGTGACGTTGGATCCCATGGTGCCGATGGTTGAACTCAGGGTGGACATGTTGGCGCTCATGAGGGCCACAAAAATGATGCTCCCAAGGACAGGTCCGGCCACCTCGTTGGTCAGGTTGATGAAGACCTGGTCGGCCTCCACTTCCTTCCCGAAGAAGGCGATTCCGGTCAGTCCCAACAGGGCGGGAGTGATGTACCAGAAAACACAGAAGAGCCCTCCGTAGATGAAACCATGGCGTGCCGCTTTCCGGCTGCGTGCGGCAAACGCCCTCTGGGCCAGAGTCTGGTAGCCGCTGGACAGAAAGAATGCCACTGAAAACCATCCCATGATCTCAAGAGCTTCGAAGTTTCCGGTCGGCGAAAAAAAGGTCGGATCGTCCACTTTCTCGAAGATCCCGCCAACGCCCCCCGCGCCTTGAATCGAAAAAATGAGCAGCAGCACCGTACCCAGCACAATGATGAAGAACTGAATCGTGTCGGTGACCAGGACGGCCCACATTCCACCCAGCGTGACATAGAGCACGGTCACGAAGTAGGTCAGAACCAGAGCCTCGAAAATGCTGATTCCGAGTGCGGACGAGGCCACGATAGCGGTCGCTCCGATGGTCCCTGCCGTAGCCGCGAAATCGCGTAGCATGGCCAGCATCAAAGCCACCACGCGATGAGTCGGACCGAAGAAGCGTTCCAGGATCTGGGGGGTCGTGATGACCTGGAGCTTCCACATCCGGGGGACGAGATAGATCCCGGCCCAAAGGGTCCCAATTCCCACCGCGCCCATGTGCCAGTAGCCGCTCAAACCGAAGCTCTTCCCAAAGCCGGTCACGGTGATCAGAGTCACCCCGTTGATCCACGTGGCTGCCACCGAACATGCGATCAGGAAGGGTCCGACGCCCCGGCCGGCGACGGTCATATCTTCATACGTTACGACGCGCTTCCGGGCGCTCCAGACCCCGATTCCAATGAGCACGACGAGGTAGGCGGCGACCAGGGGCCAGAGAATTGCGTTCATGGGGAGGAATACCGAAACAGTCCCACCCAGAAGAGAAAGAAGAGACCGACCGAGAGAAAAATAACGACGAAACCGATCAGGGCGCTTTGCCAGGAGGGTTCGTTCCGGTCGAGTTGAGCCGGATCCTCGAAGAAGTGTTCGTCGTTCCCGGGACGGTCCATAGAATGAGCTCCATCATGGGTGTCAAAGTCGCTTTGAGATCATCCCGCACTTCGCGTCCCGCACCGGGATCGTCGCGTTAGAAAAGCGCAGTTGCCGTCTCGACCGGCTCACCGGCAAGCTCGACCGCGATTCCGGGACCATGGACGTCTCAACGCAACCGACTCAGACTCTGGTGAGCGCTCCCTCCATGATATCGTGTTCCCACATCACCAGATAGCGCTTACGAGGCGAGGTGTCGGAACAAGTCGATCCCATCCTTTTTGAGGTGATCCGCAACGCCCTGGTCGAGGCGACCGAAGAGATGTCGGTCTCCCTGCAACGGACCGCCTATTCGACCAATATCAAGACCCGGCTCGATTATTCCTGTGCTTTTGTGGACCGCAGAGGAAGAATGGTGGCCCAGGCTTTCTGCCAGCCGGCCCACCTGGTGACGATCGGCAGGCTGGTGCCGCGGGCCGTGGCCGAGTATGGAGCGGAGAACCTCCACCCCGGCGACATGCTGGCGGTGAACGATCCCCATCGGCAGGCCAGTCACCTCAACGACATTTTTCTAATCGCCCCATTTTTCCACGCCGGAGAACTGCTGGGTTACGTCACGAACACCTGCCATCACGTCGATGTCGGAGGCGGGGCTCCGGCCAGTATCGGAGCTTTCCGGGAGATCTACCAGGAGGGGATCATTCTGCCCGTGGTCAAGCTGGTCTCCCGGGAAGAAGTCGATCCCGAAATATGGAAGATGGTGTTGGCCAATGTGCGGGCGGCACGGGAGGTGTCCGGTGACCTGCGGGCGCAGATCGCGGCCAACAGGATGGGCATGCGCCGCTTGGCGGCTCTGGTGGACCACTATGGAATCGAGAAGCTCAAGCTCTACATGGACAGGCTGCTCGAATACACGGAGCAGCGCACGCGCAACGAATTGGAGAAGCTGCCGCAGGGTAGCTACGAGGCCGAAGGATGGCTGGACGACGACGGGATCACCGACCAGCCGGTGCATTTGAAGGCGCGGGCGACCCTGGACGGGGAAACCATCAGCTTTGACTTCACCGGCTCGGACCCGCAGCGCTGGGCACCCATGAACAGCAATTTGACTCAGACCTTCACGGCCTGTGTCTACGTGTTGAAATGCCTGGTGGATCCGGACATTCCGGTCAACGACGGTTTTTACCGGCCGATCCGGGTGATTGCCCCGAAAGGTTCGGTCGTGAACTCCCGGCACCCGGCAGCCATCGTCGGCGGCTGGGAAGTCTCCGTCCGCCTTTGCGAGATTCTATTCCAGGCGCTCTCCCAGGTTCTGCCCAATGCGGTTCCGGCTGGAACCAAGGGCATGATGTGCCAGGTCGGATTCGGGGGTAGAGATCCGAAAAGCGGCGAATACTACACCTATTACGAGAGTCTGGCGGGAGGATACGGCGGCCGCGTTGGTTCGGACGGTCCGGACGCCGTGCAGACCCACATGCAGAACACCCAGAACGCCCCCATCGAGGAGACGGAGCTCAACTACCCGGTTCGCATCACTCGGTACAGCCTGATCCCCGATTCGGAGGGTCCGGGCCAGTTCCGGGGCGGCCTGGGGCTGTGCCGCGAATATCTCTTTCCCGACCACAAAGCGGTCTTCACCTCGCTCTCCGACCGGGCCAGGTTCGCGCCGCACGGGCTCTTCGGGGGAGAGGCAGGCAAACTGGCTCGCTATCTCGTGATTTCCGATGGGCAGGAACGGAAATTCTCATCCAAAGCCACGGTGCACCTGGCAGAGGGAGAAACCGCCCGCATCGAAACCTGTGGAGGTGGGGGCTACGGTCCTCCCCTGGCCCGCGATGCCGAACTCGTCCAGCGGGATGTCAGGGAGGGGAAGATCAGCCGGCAGCGGGCCAGGGAGCGGTACGGGGTCGCGATCGCGTCCGACGGCTCGATCGAACCGGCTGCAACGGATCAGTTGCGGTCGCGTCGCGGGTCCCTTTGAAGAAGCCGAATTACAGGTGACCAAGTTGGAGCGTCATCTCTACCCCACCCTGAAAAGCTTCTCTTGTCACAGCCTCCGCTCTTGAGAGATCAACCAGGGGCACTCATCGATCCTGGAGGTGATGATGTACATCAAGAACAACTCTTTTTTGAGCATATTCCTGGCTGCTTTCCTGCTCCCGTGCCTCGATTGTCGAGATTCTGAAGAATTGAGACCGTCCGCGTCAGAACCAGAGCGATTATCCACTCAAGACGCCAAATCCTCAGAGCACTCAATGATTGCATTCGACACCGGCATCTTGAGAGGTCACTTTCGCTTCGGGCACGGGGGGAAACCGGGGAGGAGTGATTTTCCGGGTGTCGGGCAATGCGTCTTTGCGCCGCTGAACGTTTCCCTGGTGAATGCGACACGCCCCAATGCTTTGCTGATGCCGGAATGGATCCTCAGGCCCGGCGGGCCCAGGGATATCACACCGTGGCGGCTCGCCAGTTCAGTCAGACCGGAGCCGATCCCGGACGGAGTTCGCCTCTCCTACCCGGACGAAGAGCTGGCAGACCAGGGTTTGCGTGTAACGCTGGAGTACCGGGTCGTGGATGACGTGATTCTCCTGGATGGCCACATCGAAGCCATCCGCCGGCAAGATGATCTGGAGCTGCTTTTTGCTTCCTACCTTCCCAACCGGCTCAATGCCACCTATGTACCCTCCCGGTCGGAGAGTGGGATTTCGTGGCAGCCGGTCACCCGGGGTGAGCCGTGGAAGAGTTCTTATTTCATCGCCTCCTCGCCGGAGACCCACCGCTGGCGTCGCGACGGGCGTGTGGCGGATGCCAAGGAAGTGGACTGGAGCCTGGCTTTTGATCCGGACTGGTTCTTCGCTGACCCCATTCTGGTCGGCATTGAGGACTCCAGCGGTTTGACGGCTGTCCATTTCGTGGATGACAACTGCACCGCTCTTTTGGGCCAACCCCACGACCATGACACGGCCCATGACTTCACTTGGGGCTGGTCTGTCTTGGAATCGGGGCAAAATGTCCATGCCCGCGCCGCCGTGTGGATTACCCAACTGCAGGGAACCCATGAACAGAGAATGGCGCAGATCTACGAAAGATATCGGGAGTGGAGGCGTTCCTGGACCGGGAGCTGACCAGGCTTCACCGTTTTGTCCGGTGCGATTTCTTGAATCCTGCACCAACAGAATGACAAGGCATAAGCCTGCCATTGCATTCAGCGGCTGCCTGTCGATTCACCCTCGATGATCGTCAGAATCCGGTCGGCTTTGATTTTTTCCAGGGTTTCCCGCCCACCATTGGGCCAGTTGATCTCGATTCGATCCACCTGCTCGCTCTTCCCCAGCCCGAAATGCAAACGAAGGTCGTTGTGGGACAAGTAGTTTCCGCCGCTCCGTATTCGCCGATTCCGGACCCCCTCGCCCGTCACCACCCTTACCGTCGCACCAATTGCTGAACGGTTCCCGGGTCGGCCCACCAGACGAAGCTGGAGCCATTGTCGATGGTTTCCTCCATGGTTTCGCAAAAGGGTAGGCGTGTCGTCAATGGCCAGGACCACCAAGTCGAGGTCCCCATCATTGTCATAATCACAAGCCGCAGCCCCGCGGCTCGATTTGGGAGACAGACGCGTGAGCCCGGCCGCCCCGGAAACATCCTCAAACCGGAAGCCCCCGGCGCCGCGAAACAAAAGATCCTGTTGCTGGTAGTGGAGACTCTCGATTTCCGAGGCCTGCGGATAGAGGTGCCCGTTGGCCATGAAGAGATCCAAGGCGCCGTCGTTGTCGAAGTCACCAAAAATGGTGGCCCAGCCCAGGTAGGGGATTGTGATTTTCCCCAGTCTGGCTTGAAACGATATCTCTTCGAAATTGAAGTTCCCTGAACTTCGAAACAAGGGATAGTAGTCTTCTGAGAACGTCGTCACGAATAAATCGGTGAATCCGTCATTTCCTATGTCTCCCAGAGCCACGCCCATGTTGGCCTGAGCCCTGCCTTCGCGGTTGTAGGCGACGCCCGCGAGCAGAGCCAGCTCCTGGAAGGTCCCGTCCTTCCGGTTCTGATAGAGATAGTTCTGCCCCGCGTCGTTGGTGACGAAAAGCTCAGAAAACCCGTCATTGTCCAGGTCCTCGAAGACGGCGGAAAACCCATACCCCAACTGTTTGTCCTCGACGCCGGCCGCTGCCGTCACCTCACGAAAGGTCCCGTCCCCCAGGTTCCGATAAAGCACATCGGGAGCTCCCTTCAGGCCCAGCGGCCCGCACATGACCGGTAGCCCGCGGTACCTGCAGGACGCTCCGCCGGTGGGAGGATTTTGGAGATCGAAATCGACATAGCGACTGACATAAAGATCGACCCAGCCGTCGCGATCATAATCGCCGAAGGTCGCTCCCGTGCTCCACCATCCGCCTCCGCCGACGTTGGCGCTCCCGGCTACATTAGTGAATGTTCCATTGCCATTATTTCGATAAAGGAGGTCCTCACCGTAATTCGTAACGAACAAGTCGATAAAACCGTCGTTGTCGTAGTCGGCGGCCACCACCCCGTTCCCAAGGCCCGATCCAAGAATTCCGGCCTTTTGAGTGACCTCGGTAAAGGTGCCGTCTGCGTTGTTTTGGAACAGGAAATTGGGAGCCCGGGAAGCATCCACCTTATCCTTGAAGAGGTTCTCGAGCGAGATTCCATTGACGATATAGAGGTCCATCCAGCCGTCGTTGTCGTAGTCGATCCAGGCACAACCACTCCCGTTTCCCTCCACAATGAACCTTTTTTCAATAGTTCCACAAGTGGTAGTTATATTCAGTCCGGCTGCCTCAGTCACGTCTTTGAAGCTCACACGGAAGTCCTGTGAAACGGCTCGGACACTTGATCCGGAGAGCAGCAGAAATCCGGAGAGCAGTATTCGGAATGACAAGGTCATGTCTATTTGCATTCCCTTAGGGGTTTCCTATGCAGAAACACCCTTTCAATTTTTTCGCAAGTGGAGCCGGGGGGCCCTTGACCACTGGTCGGCATAATAGTATCAATCCCGTAACCTTGTTGAGTCGCGGGTCCTTTCGTTTATCTGTTTTTCTTTTTTGTCTTTTCTGGGTTGTGAGCTGCGGGCACCCGGTTCCGCCCTACACGCCTGCAGAGGCTCTGACCACCTTCACCATCGAAGAGGGCTTTCGAATCGAGATCTTCGCCTCCGAACCGATGATTCTCGACCCTGTAGCGATGGAATTTGATGAGCATGGCCGCGTGTTCGTCGTCGAGATGCCCGGCTATCCCTTGGACGTTGGGGCGACCGGGCGCGTGAAGCTGCTGGAAGACACCAACCAGGACGGTTTTCCCGATCGGGCTACGGTATTCGTAGACGGACTCGTGCTTCCCACGGGGGTTCTGCGATGGAAGCAAGGCATTCTGGTTACCGATGCGCCCAACGTCTGGTACTTCGAAGACACGGACGGCGACAATCGTGCCGACCTCCGGAAGGCGGTGCTGACCGGATTCGCCCTCTCCAACCCTCAGCACACGGTCAGCAGTCCTCTTTATGGACTGGACAACTGGATCTATCTCGCCCATGAGCCGGCGATCAAGGCAATTGTCTTCAAAGACAAGTTCGGCGATCCAGGTTCCAAGAAGCGGTTTGCCGACCGCGACGATGGGCCCCAACTGGACAGTTCCACCGGCAATCTCCGCTTTCGCCCGGACACTTTCGAGTTGGAGGCTCTTTCCGGCATTTCTCAATTCGGACTGAGCTTTGATCGATGGGGACGCCAGATCCTTGTCACCAACGGTCGACATATCCGCCAAGAGGTCATGGCGGCTGCCTACCTGAGGCGCAACCCTTCCTTGCGCGCCACTTCCCCGGTAGCAGACATTTCAGATCACGCCACCCGAGTTTATCCCATCACCCAAAACCCGGAGCACCGAATTCTCACGGGTCCGGGCAGCTTTACGTCTGCTTGCGGGATTTCGATCTACTTGGGAGGACTCTTCCCTCCTCCATTCAGCCAAGTCTCTTTTGTAGCCGAACCGGCCCACAACCTGGTTCACTGCGATGTTCTGAAAGAAAACGGGGTCACCCTGCAGGCCAGTCGAAGTAGCGAAGAGACGGAATTCCTGGCCTCCACGGACAGTTGGTTCCGACCGGTCAATTTGTATACCGGGCCGGACGGAGCCCTTTACCTCGTGGATTACTATCGCCGGATTGTCGAGCATCCGGAGTGGATGTCCGACGAGTACCACAGTCATGACAGCGGGCCTCAAATTCTTTATGAAGGTCGTCAACAGGGCCGAATCTACCGCATCACTCCTGTTTCCGAGGAGCCGGTTCCATTGGTGCGAAACTTTCCGCTCGGAAAGGCCTCGGATCCGGATCTGGTCGAATATCTGAACCATCCGAACCTGTGGTGGAGGATGCACGCCCAGCGACTCCTGGTTGGCCGTGAGAATGTACCCGCAGTCGTCGACCGTCTGATTGAGATCGCCGCAGGCGGGCGCAGGCCCGAGGCGCGGGTCCATGCTTTGTGGACTCTGGAAGGCCTGAGTCGACTGGATGCCACTTTGATCCAAAAAGCCCTGGAAGATCCGGAACCAGGCGTCCGCGAGAACGCGATCCGGCTGGCTGAGTCGCGATTGGCGACGGCTCCCGGGCTGGCAGAACAATTGCTGGCAATGACCGGGGATGCTCATCCCAGAGTGCGTTTCCAACTCCTTTGCACGCTGGGGTGGGTGGACTCGCCCGGCGCCCGAAATGCTCGCCGCCAATTGCTGCTGCGGGACATTGACGACGAATGGATGCAAATAGCGGCACTCAGCGCCTCTGACGTCCGGCCGCTCAATCTGTTCGACACTGGCGTGGCCGAATTTGGTGACGAAGCGTCAAAGGAGAGAATCGCATTCTTTCGCCGGATCGCAGCCATGGTCGCCGCCGGTTCCGGCCAGTCGGGGGTCAGACAACTCTTGCGCAAGGTAGTAAATGCCAAGAAACCAGATTCCGATTGGTGGCGTGCGGCCGCTCTGGAAGGGCTGGCCCAGGGAATCGGGCAAGGCTCGGAAAGCGCCACGGAAGGGCTTTCATCAAACCAACTCCTGGACTTGTACCAGGCATCGACGCCACCGGTGCAAAAGGCAACGTTGCAGTTGCTGGAGCTCATGGAGAAACCCCTCGGTCCAACTCCGGAACCCCTCATCAGGGACCTCCTGGACAGGATCGAAGATCAAGCGGCAGACCCTGCTCTTAGAGCCGACTCGGTGCGCCTGCTGGCCCTCTTCGGTGTGAACTCGAGATTCGCCCTGCTGAGCTCGCTGCTCGACCCACAGGAGCCCCCAGAGGTGCAGACCGCAGCGGTGCGCGCTTTGGGGCAGATCGAAGGGATGGAGTCTGGCCGCTTGTTCATCTCCAAATGGAGGGAACTGACTCCACCGGTCCGTCTGGCGGCCACCGTAGCTCTTCTATCCAGGCCGGAGCATGTCGAGTTGTTGGTGAGTGGGATCGAAAATGACGAGGTCCCATTTTGGACGATCAATCAAGGACACAAGATTCGCCTTGTCATGCAGCAAGATGCCTCCATTCGGTTCCGCGTCCATGAGCTTCTGCGCAAGCTGGAGGGGGAACGACTCCGGGTTCTGGAACGCTACCGGGCGGCCCTGAGTCTTTCCGGGGATGCAGTCCAGGGAGCTCAGGTGTTCAAGAACAGCTGTGACAAGTGCCATCAGGTCGAGGGGGTTGGAGGCCGCTTCGGCCCTGACCTGGGGACGGTTCGGCATCGGTCGCGGGAGGAATTGCTCACCAACATCATGTTGCCCAGCCAATCGATCTCGGACAACTATGAGCTGTACGTGGTCGAGTTGAACAATCGGGTTCTGCAGGAGGGAGTCATTGGATCGCAAACCCCGGTGTCCGTGACCTTGCTGCGTGAAGATGGCACTGAGGCCGTGATTGCCAGAGAGAATATTCGACGAATGTATTCGTCGGCCGTTTCGGGAATGCCGGAAGGTCTGGAGGAGGAGATCAGCGTCCAGGAAATGGCCCATCTGCTGAGTTTCCTCACCACCTCGGCGGTTCCCCCGATTCAATAGTCCCCCGACTGAAAGCACGGTTCAGGAGCAGCCTCCACGCCGCGATTCTGTTCGCACCAGGGAGAGTCCTCCCCCATTGGGAAACTCCACGATCGAGCCATGGAAGGCCCTCCCACACTCAAGAAGGATGCAAGAGGATCGTTTTATGCCAAGTCTGAGACCGTCCGGACAAATCAGAAGGCCTTCGGTGGAAGAAATACGATCACTGGCCGCCAGGGAATACATCAACCTGTCCGAACCAGAGGCTGTCGACCTCGGGTCCCTCATGGATGGAATGCTTGTGGACGTGGATCGCCTGGATGATCTGCCTGTTCCCGGGTTGCAGGTCAGATACCAGGATCGGGACGGAGGCTACCGCCCGTCACCGGAGGAGGACCCCTACAACGTCTTCATCCGAAAATGCCGGGTGAAGGGTGCGGACAAGGGGAGGCTGGCCGGAAAAACTGTTGGACTCAAAGACAACATAAGGGTGGCAGGCGTTCCCATGACCAACGGCTCGCGCCTCCTTGCCGATTACGTACCCAGCGTCGACGCGACGGTTGCCGAGCGCCTTTTGGACGCCGGTGCGACCATTGTCGGCAAGTTGAACATGGATAGCTTCGGCATGGGCGGCACCAACGAGACCAGCGACTTCGGCCCTGTCCACAACCCCCACAACATCGATTACTCCGCCGGCGGTTCTTCGGGCGGCAGCGGGGCAGCTCTGGCGGCCGGCGAGGTCGATATTGCGTTAGGCGTCGACGAGGGAGGCAGTGCGCGCATCCCGGCCTCCTGGTGTGGAGTCGTCGGCATCAAGCCCACCCATGGACTGGTTCCGGCCTTCGGTCTTTCCTATCTTGACCATACCCTGGATGAGGTCTGCCCCATGGCCAGGTCGGTGCAGGAGGTGGCGCTGACTCTGGAAGCCATAGCGGGAGAGGATCCCGGAGACCCGCAATGGGTTCGGGGGCCCATTCAAGTCGAGAGCTACACCAAGGCCCTCCATGAGGATGTCTCCGGTCTCCGGCTGGGGGTCGTCAAAGAGTCGATGGAATGGGATCAGTCCGAGCATGATGTCGGCCAAGCGGTTTGGGAAGCATCCGAAAAACTGCAAGCCCGCGGCGCCTCTGTCGAAGAAGTCTCCATCCCCTGGTGGCCGGACGCCTGGCCGGTTCTGTTGTCGATTCTCGGGCATTCGCTGTCGGCCATGGTCGAGTCGAATCTGGAAGGCTATTGGAGGGGGGGCCTGTGCGACCCGGATTGGCAGGAGGCTTTCGGCAAGGCTCGCAGAGTCGGCAGCGACGGATTCCCTCACCTCCTCAAAGTCTGGATGGTCATGGGGAAATACCTCAGACGCGAGTATTGCAGCGTCTATTTTTCCAAAGCCCAGAACCTGAGGCACGCCATGACACAGAAGCTGGACGAACTGTTTGAAGCCTATGACGTCTTGATCACTCCCACCACTCCCCTGAAGGCCGTCAAGTTGACTCCGTCGAGCCGGACAGGGTCCTGGGAAGGAAGGGGTTCGATTGAAATGAACCGCAACACCTGCCCTCTGAACGTCACGGGCTTTCCGGCTTTGTCGGTTCCCTGCGGGTTTGGAGCTAACGGCCTGCCCATAGGCCTGCAGCTCATCGCCCGGCGTTTTCGCGAGAGCCTGCTCTTTCGGGTGGCTGCTCAAGTTGAGCGCGGACAGGAAGCGTGAGCGCGGGGAGAAATATCGCGCCCGACGGTCCGGGATCAGACAATTCCGCCTTGACCGGGACGCCTTTCCATCCTTGCACCAACCAACAAGGCAAGCACCGTCGCGGCCGTCCCGGGGATACAGGGATGCCACTGCCAGACATAGGCGATCCCTCTGATCTCGCCAGCGCTTTGCTGACCCAACCAAGTGAATAGAATGGTCACACCTGCGCCGATGACCATGGCCGACAGTACTGTCGTGGGCATTCGCCGCAGCGGCCTGTGGAACATCAAGCCGACCAGGACGGGAGCAAGCGCCGAACCCAGAACTCGCTGGCCCACCAGGAAGACTTCGATGGTCATGGGCAGGACATAGGCGAACAAGCCCCCCAGGATCGCACTTCCCGCCACCGCGACGCGCGCCGCGGTAACCATCTCACCCTGGGTCGCGGCCGGCTTGATATGGCGTTGGTACAGGTCGATTGTCAGGTAGGAGGCCACCGACATGAGGGCGCTGTCCAACGTGGACATGGCACCGGCGATGGCGCCGGAGAGCACGAAGCTCACCAGCAAGACGGGGAGTCCCTCGGACATGAGACGGAAGAAAACGTGGTTGGGCTCCGTTCCAAGTCCAAAGGAGGCCCTTCCCAGGAGGCCCAAAGCGTGGGGAAGGATGTAAAAGAAGGTACACAGAATGCCGCCGTACAAGAAGCCAAGCTGTGCCTCCCGGGTGCTCCTGGCCGACAAACCCCGGACGAACAGGGCGTGGTAGACCATCGCGATCACGATTCCCTCGACGACCCAGCCTGCCATCGTACCGAATTCCAGCGTCCCGGTGACTGAGACCATCTCCGGGGGAAGCCGCCCCGCGAACCCGGTCCAGCCACCCAGCTTTGTCACTCCGATGACGAAGATCGAAATGCCCGTTGCAATCAGCATGATGGCCTGGATGGAGTCGGTCCAGAGGACCGCCCACTGACCACCCAGTGAGACGTAGATGATCGTGACCCCCAGGACCATCAGCAGCGCCGGAACAAATCCAATGCCCAGAAAAAATGAAACCAGGATCACGCTGGCAAGAATGGTTCCGGCAATCGCACCCATGTCCCCAATGAACACCAGTATCAACGTCACCAGCTTGTGCCTGGCGCCGAAGAGCCTGTCGATCAGTTGCGGCACCGTCAGAACACCGGTGCGCCGGACCTTGGGGATGATATAGAGGCCCAGCCAAGCGGTGGCTCCCATATAGGAAAAATGGATCCAATAGAATGAGATACCGAGGTCGTAGGCGCCGCCCGCGCCGCTGACGAAGGTGCCGACACCGACCCAGGTGGCCAGAATGGAGAGGCTGATCATCCACCGGTTCGCCCTGCGGCCTGCCACCAGGAAGTCCTCCACGCCGCGGACCCTTCTGGACAGGACAGCCCCGAGAACCATGAGGCCTCCGATGTAGAGAAGTACGAGTGACCAGAGAAGCATTTACGTCACCACTGGCGTGATCTTCGGTCACCCACCGAGGGCTTTCGACCAGAGGAAGAGCCACGCGACACCCAGCAGTTGCAGGATCAGAAATGTGAGGATGGGGCTCAAACGCGGGACCCGAGCCTCGTCCGCGGCTTTCATCAGTTCCTCGGGTTCCGGAGCGTTTGGAAAGTCATTATCAGCCGGCTTCATAGGTTCCTCTCGACCGCTTCCGCAACGGTTCTACCCATGTCGCCGGATTGTACATCGGAACTCCCGGCAAGGGCCGGAGATCACGAAGGTTGGAAAGTTCGAACGGGGTGCGATTCTCGAATTAGCCTGGTCTGGTCCGGGGGCTCTTCACGACGACAAAGGAATCTTCCGCGGTGACCGTCTCGTCGCTGATGCGGTCCTGAACCAGGACCTGGACGCGGTACCTGCCGGCCTTCAGATGTCTCAGAGGCAGCCCTTTGACCAGCACCACTCGCCGGGGGGAATAAAACTGGATCGATTGTCCATTCTGATCCAAAGTTTCCGTAAAGATCTCGCCGTTCCGGGACGAGATCTTGTAACTGATCTCGAGTGAGGGCGTCTGGTCTGTCTGATCCAGCGCCGCATTGTAGATCTGCAGGTAAACTCCCAGACGACCGTCGCTGGCGAATACCTTTTTCAGGCTGGGATGAATCCAGACGTCTCCCAGTACGAACATCTGGTCGTCCTTGGGGATTTCGCCGAGCGGCCGGATAAACTGGGACAGAATCAACGAACTGCCGATGAGCTTCTCCTCCGGAAAGGACGGCAAAACGATGGCCCGGCGGACGGCGCCAACCTTTGTGCTCTTGAGATCCTTGACCACCAGATCGATCTTGTAACGCATCCTGGGGTCCAGGATAAGATGCTTCTGGTACAGGGAATGGGTCTGAAGGGCCTCCTGAAAGACTTCCGGCGGGTAGGAAATGATCAGGTCGTTTTCAAACTCCGCGACAACCTGGTTGGCGATACTGGTGACCAGGCCATAGACGGCCACCTCTGCAACGTAGCCGCCCGCTTCCTGCTTGAAAGTCAGGTTCTTGTTCTCCACCTGAACTGTGATCGGCACCAGAACTTTTTGTTGGTTCAGTCTGAAGTAGTCCTGACGAGTCGCTAACGGAAGCGTCTCGTAAGAGATACCGACTTCGACCAGCTCCTGCAGATCCTTGTACTTGATCTGCAGGGGCCGCTGCACCCTCGCGTACGTCTCATAACGGACGAAAGGGTTGTCCTTGGCGCGCTGGTTCATGAAGGGATAGCGCTGCGAATTCCCTGGACTGAAATAGGGGCGATCCTTCTTGGTGGCCAACCGCATCTGCTCGGCGACCGTCTTTCCGGATCCGGGGACGCGCAGAAAAGCGTCCTTTTCGTCCGGGACCATGGTCAGCCGGTATTCGCCGGTGAGGCTTTTATCGACGAACTCCAACTCGACATCGTTTCCAATCCCTTCAATATGGCGGTAGCGCCAGATTTCAAATGGGAAGGTGCTGGTGGTGCCTCCCCCTTCATAAAAGGGGCGCTGGTAGACTCCCCCCGACGGATAACGTTCAATTTCAGCGGGTGGGCCGTGGATGATATAGATACGTCCCCGGTCTACCTTCCACCCCGGTATGCCGCTGGAGAAATTGTCGTTTGCATAGGCGATTCGACGATAATGTTCTTCCTTGAATTCATTCTCGGCCGTGGTCCGGTCGGAATCGCGGCGCAGCCAGAACTGCTCAATAAATCGTTCCTTTTCCTCCGGGGTCGTCAGTTTCTCGAAAACAGTCCTCTCTTCTTCCAGAAGGATGTGAACGACATCCTCGTTCAGCCACCGCTCGAAATGGTCCTGCCGCTCTTCACGCGCTTGCCTCTCCTGCTCTTTCTTACCCTGAACAGGTACGAGACCACCAGAAAAACCAGGAGTCAGCAGGGAGCAGGCCAGCAACGCCGTCAGACAGATAACTCTCATGGGGAAAACAACTTAAAGCCTAACTACCATTGATTTTATCCACTATTCACCAGGTTGTCAATGGCCCGATCCGGCCCGATCCCGGTGGGGTCTCGGACCGCAGGGCTGGTTCCTTGTCAGCCCGCGGCCGAGCATTACGCACCTGGCGATTCAGTTGGCCCCAGCTCCAGGATGACCGGCAAGCCAGACCGCCCGGTAAGCCGAACCCATCCCGCAGCCACTGCCCCGTTACCCCGGATTGAACATTTTCGACGGCCAGACCTGTAGCCGTTCAGGTGGCCGCCGGCACTGGTGACCCCAGTGGCAAAGTGTCGCCTCTGCGACACCGCTCGAGCTGACTCTCTTCGCACCGTGGTTTCTCTGATTTTTTCCTTTTCATCTTGGCGGCAGGAAGAGTAGTATCCTACTAAGGGTACGGTCTTGGCCTCCTGAAGCACATTCACGAAGGAGGGTCTTCGATGCTCAAACGCTCCTTTATTGCCGTTGGTCTGATTTCTTTCCTGGTGGCGTCTGCAACGGCCCAACAACAGGGAGATCCGGGAAAAAAGAAACCGCCCGAGTTTCACAGGGAGGAACAGCCTGTTCATCAGGGCCGCCGCCAAAGGCCGGTCTTTATTCAGGGAAAAGTCGTGACGGACGATGGAATGGCGCCGACCGAGCAAGTTCTCGTCGACCTGGTTTGCAACGGCTCGGTGTACCGGCAAAGCTACACCTCGGCCGGGGGTTCTTTCAGTTTCGAAGTAGGAACTTCAAGGCAGGTTGTTCCAACAGCCTCGATGGACGCCAGTGTCTCGACGCCTCCGTCCAATCTCTTCGGCTCCAATGCCAGAAAGATCAGCGCCAAGGAACAGAACTTCGGCGGTGGTCATCCCTTGAGCTTTGATTCGCTGAACTTGGCGACCTGTGAGTTGCAAGCCAATTTGCCGGGATTCCGATCCGAGGTCGTTTCCCTGGGAGTCCGCAAGTCGTTGGACAATCCGGACGTGGGGCTGATCGTTCTATATCGTCTCGGGAGCGGTTACGGGACAGTCGTCAGCAGGAGCACTCTGCAAGCGCCCAAGAAGTCCAGACGTGCCTTTGACAAGGCGGTGAAAGAGCTCAAGAAGAAAAAGACCGATTATTCGAAGGCGGCACGGAGTCTGGAACGAGCCGTGCAAATTTATCCCCAGTTTGCAGAGGCCTGGAATCTCTTGGGGGAAGTCCGACTGGCACTTAGGAGTTGGTCCGGAGCCCGCGAGGCATTCCGGCGTTCAATGGCCGAGGAGCCGACCTACATCACTCCCTATCTCACCCTTGCCAAGATTCAAGTGAGAAGACAGGAGTGGGAGGATGTGGCCCAACTCACGAGTCGGGTCATCGAACTCAGCCCCGATATGACACAAGCTTATTACTTTAACGCCGTGGCGGGTGTTTCATTGGGACAGTTCGATTCGGCAGAAGAGAGAATCCGTCATGTAAAGCAGAGTAGTGAGGCCGCAAACTACCCCGTCGCTCATTACCTATTGGGTATGATTATGGTCAAGAAAGGGGATGTTGCCGCGGCCGCCAGTGAGTTTCGTCAGTTCTTGAAGGTGAATCGCAATCCGCAAATGGTGGAACCTGTAAGAAACCAGCTTCAGGAATGGGAGGAACTGGGCCTGATCGGGAACACCGCGAGTGAGAACTCAACTGAGCCTATTGAGGCGGTCCCACTTTTTTGATCGGTTGTTTCATTGTATTCCAAGGTCAGAGCAGAGCACTGGGACGGCCGGGATGCGACGTCAATTTAGGGCCCGTCGATTCCGAACAACTTCATCGCGTTGCCTCCCAGGATCCTTCCCATATCGTTTGGCGTGATGAAATCGCAGTGGCAGCGCAGATAGTCCAGAGACTGGCGGTAGGTGCAAACGCGCTCGACTGCCGGCATATCCGATCCCCACATGATCTTGCCGGCGCCGATCTCAGCATAGAGCTGCTTGATGATCTTCTGCGCCTGGGGATACGGGTACTCCCAGCGCCCGCCGTTCATGATCGGGAACAGAAGCTCCAAATGGATATTGGGAAGGCGGCAGGTCTCCAGTGCGAGGCTGCTGAGGCGATCGTTCTCGAAGTGGTTCATCTCGAAACAGTGAGTGATGACGAAGTTGATGTCCGGCCATTCTTCGACAAATGATCTGAATATCCGCATCTCATTGGCAAAATCAGCCGGACTGAGTTGGTTGCGGCACCTCAGATGCCAGAGGACAGGGATCTCCAGCCTGGCGACCTGGTGCCAAAACGTCCTGAATTCAGGCTGGTCGTAATACGTTCTGTAATCAACCACGAAGAACGACTCGGTGCCGTCGAAATACAGAGCCCGCATACCGAGGCTTTCCACGCATCGGGTCAGTTCCGCGATCTGGCTGTCTTCATAGGCCCGCCATTCGTCGATCTCGGCTGCGCCCACGAAGCGGCCGGGAAACCGATTGATCGCGTCCGCCACCAGGTCATTGAGGCGACCGTAGATGTGGGCCCGTGAAATGACGCCGACGTCGACACCGAGCTCGTCCATCTGTGCGATCATCAGCTCGGCCGGCGCCTCGAATGCCTGTAAGGCGGCGGGCATCCACTGAACGTAGTAGTCCTCGCCCTCATGGGTCCAGACCAGACGGCCATGCTCTCCCGGCCGAAAGTTCACATCAAACATGTTGGTCAGGCCGGTTCCCAGACCATCATGCAAGGTTCGTCTGTTCACCAGATGTTGGTCGGAAAGACGGCGAATTCCCTGCATGTGCCAGAGCATATGCCGCTGTTGGAATCGCATCCGCTCCTTGACGGTTCCATGTTCATCACGGCCAGGATGCGGCCACACATGAGCGTGAGTGTCGACAATCATCGTGTTTACCGAATGCGTTGCCACCGAGGCATCCCCTGAAGATAGGTGCCCACCCCCTGGGTAAAATCGTCCTCGACCTGCTCGGTGAAGGGCGAGACGCGGCCGGGTTCGTAGCCACCTTCCGCGAACGCCTGCCGGGTGGGCAGATACCCCAGGAAACCATTCGTGTAGCCGGCAAAGAATGTGTAGGGAAAGGGAGAATGGTTGCGTACGTTGATGGCGATCTCGCAGAAAAGCTCGACCGGTGCCGTCCATAGGACAAGATCCTGGTTGATCTTCAGGAAACGTACCGGTACGCGAACCAGGCTCACTCCGCTTTCCGTCACTCGAAGGTAATGCGCCAGTTCCTCGACCCAGCTGAAGTCCGCCTTGCGGGGAGTCTCAATGATTGTTTCACCGGTCCACAAAACGACCTTTGAAGTGCCGCTCTTCAGTGAGCGGTTGGCCTGCAGGATTCGATCTCCCAACAACACGTTGAACTGCGTAATGTGACCTTTTTTGAAATCCGGATAGGTGCTGTAGAGAGGTGAGATATTCCCGGCCGCACCGTTGACGTACAGCATCGGCGCACCCAGCTTTTCCTCCACGTATTCCGCCACAATCCCCTGAGCATCTCCACTGATCAGGAGATTTTCGGGCCCGAGAACGGTCCCGTGCATGGCATAGTTGGCGATCAGACCCAACGGCGACCCGTCCAACCGGTCCAGCCGAATCAGCCCGATCTGACGGTCCACCGCTCCCTCCGGGTTCATTCCATAGGAGGCCCGTCCGTCAACGTCGATGGCGCGCCGATTTATATTGGCCATCGAATGACCGGTCGTCACTGCCAGACGCGCCGGTTCCAGTTTCGATCGAGCCTCCCGAATGCCCTCGATCAATCTGGTTTTCACCCACTCGGAATACTCCGGGTTGGACTCATGAAGGAACCTCTCAGGCTGCATGCTTCGGATGAGGCCCGGCGAGCCCACCTCGGGAGCCGAGTGGGTGTGAGTCAGGGTCCACCACACCTGCTCGGACTTGATCCCCGTCTCCTGCTCCAGTTCTCTGGAAAACTGCTCGTAGAAGGCAGGAGATATGGCGGCCAGATCCGAGGAGACGAGAAAGAACTGCATCTTCCCATCATCCATTGCGGCGATTCGATGATAAATACGGTCGTGTACACCCTCAGACTGTCTTGGGTCATAACCCAATAGCCACAGAGATTCTTCCGGGGTGATATCCACTATTACACAGGAGGCCCGAAAATCCCCGGAGGCCGCTCCAAGGAGCGTTCCTGCGACAGCCACGACCAGGAGAAGAACGAAGGTTTTAAAGCCATGAAAAAGTTTCACTATCGGATCCTGTCTCGGCATTTTACACCCCCGCGTTAGAGAACTCCGGAACGAGTTTATATCACGATGAGAACAGAACTGCAGCGTAATGATCCACCAGAACCTTCCCCATTTTTCCGGGAGTTCGGGAGAACCGGGGGAGCAGGGTTGAACGAGGATCGCGACGTAGGGGCACCCCTTGTGGGTGCCCGCTGTCGCTCCTCACTCATCGCGGCCCGCGGAGGGCAACCACAAGGGTCAGGAGGGCGACCACAAGGGTCGCCCCTACGCAAACCGGAACTGGGAAAGTAGAAGATTGGGAGGAGCCTCGGGCCGTAACCGGCGATCACGTAGGTTCAAGAGCGCAGAGTCACCGCCGGAGACGCTTCCCAGGTTCGAATTCTGACCTCATACTGACTTCGAAATCGTAATTCCCTCGCCGCAGTCGGCGAGATCGACACGGATGCCCCATGGCAGGAATCGACTGGCTCATAGTGATCGCTCTCAATCTGCTGATCTTCGGCTACGCGTCCATCCGATCGCTCAAGACCCATTCCGATGTGGACTGGTTTCTGGGCGGACGCAGCCTGCCCTTCTGGCTGATTGGCCTCTCGATGTTCGCTACCTCGGTTGATGGTGGCGAATACGTCGCCATCAACGGTGCGACCTACCAGGATGGTCTGGTGATGTTCACCGGCGTCGTTTTCGGGGTCGGCGTCGGGGGCATGATCGCCGCCTATGTCGTCGTGCCGGGCATGTACCGGGCCGGGCTGTTCACCAATGCGGAATACCTTGAGCACCGTTTCGGCATCTCGGCGAGGATCATCAGTGTTCTGGTTCAAATCCAGTATCGGACGGCCACCCTGGCAACCATAGCGGTGGCCTTGCATCTGATGCTGACCGAAGTGGTTCCTCTCCCCTCCCACACCGCTTGGATTCTGATTGTCGGGTTGATCGCGGCAACGACTTTCTACGCTGCCTGGGGCGGATTGAAAACGATTGCCGCTGCAGACGTCCTGTTGGGCGCACTCATGCTGTTCTCGACTCTGGTGCTCTGGTCCGTCATTTGGCAGGAGGCGGGGGGTTGGGCCGGCACCGAGGCCACACTGGTCGGGCAGCTCGGTGAGCGAGAAGCACAGACGTTGCTGCACATTGGGGGTGAGCGTGATGGGAGCAGTCATCCAATGGTCGTGGTGATCGGATGGTGCCTGATTGCGACCGGTTATTTTGTCGTAAATCACACTCAGACGATGAAGATGTTCGGCGCCCGAACAATGTGGGATCTGAAGATGTCCGTCGTAGCGGGCACCGGGCTGATCATTCTCTCGGGTTACTTCAGCAGTTCACTGGGACTGTTGGGGCGAGCACTGGTTCCCGACCTGTCCAACCCGGACCTGATCTATCCACGTCTGGTCGATCAATACCTCGCCCCCGGACTGAAGGGACTCGTCGTCGCCGGAATGATTGCATCCGCCATCAGTACCTTCGAAGGAATTGGAGTCGCCCTGTCTGCAGTCTTCACCCGTGACATCTATGCTCGCCTGCTGGTACCGGACAGGAACGATTCTCACTATGTGATTGTGAGCCGGATCGCCACCGTTGTCATCGTGGGCATCACCTTTCTCTACATCCCATTCATCCTGCGTGCTCAGAACATCGTGGAGTTCTTCGTCGGTATCACCAGTGTCTTTGTGACGCCTTTGATGACCGTATACCTGGTGGGATCGATGACCAGAGTGGACAGACGCACCGGCCTTGCCGGTCTGATCGCCGGACCCGCCTTCCGACTGTCGGTCATCGCGCTCGAAGCGCACCTTCCTCTGTGGTTGACGGACAGATTCGCGGCTTACCTTTGGACTACCGGCGTAACTGCCGCCTCGATGTTTTGCGCATCGATGATCCTGGGCGTCATTTCTCCGTCGGCTATTCAGCAAACAATCCGAATGACAACTCAGCCCTCCGGTTGGCTGGCACGCTCCCAAGGAACAGTCAAACAAATTATCCTGTCGCCGTTTCCGAGCGGCGTTCCCTGGTGGGCATCCCCCGCCCTCTGGGCCGTCGCAGTACTGAGCACGTCGGGCTATGTGGTATTCGTGGTCCTATGGTAGTGACCTGCGGTCGCGGCCGCAGGCTCCTCCATTTTCAAATTCAGATTCCTGAAGATCCCGCAGACAATTGGGGAAGGAAAAGCCTGATCTACATTCGGCAATAGCCTCCTTATCGCCGCGAGGGACACTCTTCCCCCCGCGCAAAATAAAAAAGGGGCGGAAGGCCGCCCCTTTTTTATTCACAATGTCATCCCGGGCTAAAATTCCAGGCGAAGTCCCAACTGGATGTTCCTTGGTGGACGCGTTGCGGAGATTACTCCGAAATTAGTCGATCCTACAGAGTTGCCGAAACCGAAGAACTGAGCGTGGTTGAAGGCGTTGTAGAACTCGGCGCGGAATTGGATCCTGGCCGTTTCTCCAATCTGAAAACTCTTGGACACATTGAGATCCAAGTTGTTGATTCCCGGCTCCAGGACCTCACCGCGGCCCGTATTGCCGAACGTTCCCAACTCCGGATTCGCAAAGTAGTTCGTATCAAACCAGCGCAGGTTGTTGGTACGAGGATTGAGGGTCTTCACCTTGCCTGTCCGGACCTTGTCCGGCCGGGTTGCCCACCAGAACTGACCCGTGTTACTGAAATCCTGTGGGAACGGTCGAATGATCCTGGGGCTTCCGGACTGTAAGGTGACGATTCCACTGAGCTGCCAGCCGCCGAAGATTCCATTGATCACCGGGTGCATACCGGATCCGAAGGGTTTGCCGCGACCAACCGGTAGCTCCCAGATGTACCCGACGCTGAGCCGGTGTTTGGCGTGGAACTGGGACAAGCCCTTCTCGGCCTTCTTGTCATACGAATTCTGGGCCCAGAATCCGGTGGCATCGTTGAGGTTGCCGTAATCATCAAGCGTCCTGGCAAAGGTGTAAGAGGAGATGAACGAGAGGCCGCGGTCAAACCTCCGCTCCAAGCGCACCAGACCCGCATTGTAATTGTTCTGAGCGCTGTGCTCCATGATGAAGGTGAAATTCGACAGGTCCGGATAAGGCAGCCGAGTCGAAAAGGGTGTCGTGATTCCCGGGGGATCCAGGTGAGCCTGATTGTAATTGATGCGCCGCTGGCCATGGTATCCGTGTGAACCCACGTAACCCACTTCCACCAGCAAGTTCCTGACGACCTCCCGCTGCACGGTCAACTGCCAGTGTTGAATGATGGCATCGTCGAACTTCCGGGTTACCGAATGCAGGGTGGCGCCGGCCAGGGAGGGATGCCATGTGGGTCCGGTGGTCTGGGGGAAATCTGCACGAGTGATATCGGCAACCGGGAACAACTTGGACAAGTCATTGGTCTCCAGATCCGTATACAAGGTCTTGGGGTTGATGAACCGCAGGACGTTGGACGGCGGGTTCAGGGCCCCATTGACCTGGTCGGTGGCATCCGGTGGAGAGTAGAAGATTCCATAGGATACGCGAATTACCGTCCTGTTGTCTCCGAAGGGGGAGTAGGCAAACCCGATTCGTGGGCCCCAGTTGTCTCTGTCGGCATTGTAATAACTCTCGCCCGGCTCGGCGGCGTCCAAGGGAGTGGGTGGGCAGGGAGTCGTATCCCGAAAACAGCTTCCCGGAGGCGCCACAAAATCGAATACCGAGTAATCTCCCCGTATCGCATTCCAGGGCTCATAGTACTCGTAGCGCAGACCCAGGTTCACGGTAAGCTCAGGAGAGACTCTCCAGTCATCCTGCAGGTAGAATCCCCACAGCTTCTGATTGAAGTAACCGGTGCCATTACCGGCCAATCCCCAGGTTTCCTGTGCCTGTCCCACCATGAAATCCGCGAATGGACTTCCCGTCGCGGTATCTCCCGGGAATTGCGTGAAAATCCCGTTGAAGGTGAAGTTCCCCCGGATGCCGGCCTGAGCCAGCCAGCGCATGCGAATCTCCCGTATATCGAAGCCCAGCTTCAGCGAATGGTTTCCAGACTTCACCATCAGGTTATCGGAGATCTGGTAGGTGTTGTTCAACGCACCAAAGGGTGCGTCAGGGGTTGGCCCGAGGCTGGTGTAGTTGCTCCAGCCGAAGCGGGGCAGGCCAAAACCGAGGGGCGAGCCGCCGATGTTCTTGAATCCAAAAACTTCTGACGAATAGTCCACATCCCCCGATCCGTCCTGTCCCCCGAACCAGTTTCCCCGGTTGAAGCCGACGCGCAGCTCATTGACGGTCGTAGGCGAAAACGTGTGGATCTCCGACATCATCGCATTGTGCATATTGTTGTCGTTGTTGGTGCCGGATTGAGGCACCAGGCTGCCTCTTCGCTTGCGGTCGATCGACTCCATGTAGCGCCCGTAGATCTGATCGTTGTCGCCGATAACGTGATCGATGCGTACGGTCCAGAAGTTGATATCCTCCGGGCTCGACGTGGTTCCGAGGAAATTGCTGTTTCCAGGCAGCGTCGTCCCCTCCTCGTGGTTGGGGCTCGGAAGCAGCCCCAGGCCGATCAGCGCCTTGGCCTGAGGATTGATGCGGTTGCTGGGGATCTGGTTTCCCGGGAAGGGTTGCCGGGTGTATCCCGCTGGTGCACTTGCATCCTCGACAGTCGTCCAGGGATCGTAAATGGTAGTCCCCAGAGTGGAGAAATCCCCTTGCAGCCACCGTGTGTCTGGAAATCTCCCAAAACTGGTTGCACTCTGGCGAAAACGGGTTCCTTCGTAGGCAACAAAGAAGAAGGTCTGGTCGCGACCGTCATAGCCCGGTACGCGAATGGGTCCCCCGACGTTGGCACCGAACTGGTTGTAGTTAAATGCGTTTTTGTCCGCACCGGCGCGATTGCTGAAAAAGCTGTTGGCGTTGAAGATGTCGTTTCGATTGTAATTGTAAATCGCGCCATGCAATTCGTTGGTGCCGCTCTTGGTGGTGGTTATGAACTGGACCGATCCCCGACCCTGTTCGGCTGAAAAATTATGGCTCTTGACTTTGAATTCCTGAAGCGAATCCAAGGACGGAGTGGCTGACTGAGTTTGAATCCAAACCGTATTCGAGTCGATTCCGTCGATGGTGTAGGAAGTATAAGCCCCCCGCTGGCCGGCGAGCTGGTAGTAATTGCCCCGGTTCTGGTTGGGTATGTAACCGGTGGCGCTGGGAACCGGAGTGACGGCGGTGGGCAACAAGGTCGCCAATGCCTGGTAGTTGCGGGTCAACAGCGGCAACTCGCGCATCTGCTCTTCTTTGATCGTTCCCCCAACTTCCGAGGTCTCGGTCTCCACCAGCGGTACGGCTGCCCGGACTTCCACCTCCTCCCCGATCTCTCCCACCTGCAGCGTCAAATCAACGCGAAGCTTGGTGGAAAGGTCCAGTTCGGCACCCGGTTCGACCGCCGTCTTGAATCCCGCCATCTCAGCCGTGATTCGATAGATTCCAGGATCCAAAAATGGAATTTCGTAGCTACCGGTATCGCCCGTAATCACCGAACGGGTGATATTGGTCCCCAGATGGGTGGCCGTCACGTCGACGCCGGGCACCACTCCACCGGTGTCATCCTGTATCGTCCCCGAGATGGTGCTCTTGACTTGGCCTTGGGCAGCGGCGGTGGCAAGCACCAGCAAACCAAACAGCAGAAGGGTGTTCTTGGCGGAAAGGAGAGAAGTCTGCATCGTCGCGTCCTCCTTGGCGGACGGGTTGTAGGGAGTGGAAGAAATCTTCCACTCATTGGAGGCGACTCTATAAGAGTCTGTCAGCAGCGGTCAAGAACAATTTCAGGCCGATCACTCGTGGGCTGCCCTCCACGACGCGAGGGGACGGGAGACAGATTCTCCGGGGGTCCCGGCGCAGCGCTCCAGTGCCCACCTCCACCTCCGGAGCCCACCTTGACGGCCAGTCCAATAAAGTGGGACCACTCTCATATGCTATTCTACGCGCACAGGCACTCTGGAATTTCAAGCATTCGGATCACTTCGCCCCGCATGAGGTTCGAGAAGACGATCCTGATTCCGACAGTCATCTGCCTCCTCTGGGTTTCTTCCCGGGCGCAAAATGAGGCCGGCTCAAGTCAACTCGAAGCTCGTTTTGTGGATATTGCAGCAGACGCCGGCCTGGGTGAATTCTTCTGCTATTCGGGAGGGGCTGAGCGAAAAGAAAACATATTGGAAACCACTGGAGCGGGCTGTGCCTTTCTGGACTACGACAACGACGGCGACCTTGACATTTTTCTGATGACGGCGAGCCGTAATGAGGGGTTCGAGGAGGGCGCCGAACCCTCCAACCGCTTGTATCGGAATCAGGGGAACGGCCGGTTTATTGACGTAACCCGCGAGGCGGGACTGGTGCGGTCCGGCTGGGGCCAGGGGCTCTGTGCCGGAGATTACGACAATGACGGCTGGATTGATCTCTACCTGACTTACTACGGACACAATACTCTTTACCGAAACACCGGGGATGGCTCGTTTGTGGATGTCACCCGGAAGGCGGGGCTGTACACCAAGCGCAGGTTGTGGGGCGTGGGCTGCTCGTTCCTGGACTACGACCGGGATTCGGACCTGGACCTGTTCGTCTCCAACTACATCGATTTCGATCCGGAGTCCGCTCCCCGTCCGGGAGAGAATTCCAACTGCCTGTGGAAAGGAATTCCCGTCATGTGCGGTCCTAGAGGTCTGAGAGGCCTGCCCGCTAATCTCTATCGGAACGACGGCGATGGGACATTTACCGATGTGAGTGAACAGGCTGGGATCAGCGCCCCCGGAGAAAGATACGGATTAGGGGTTTTAGTAGCAGATTTCGACAGCGACGGCTGGTCCGACGTCTACGTCGCTTGTGATTCAACACCCAATCTTCTGTTTCGCAACAATCGTGACGGATCCTTCTCCGAGATGGGATTGCTGGCGGGAGTGGCCTACAGCGGTGATGGAAAGGAGCAAGCCGGCATGGGGGTCGATGCCGGGGATTACGACAACGATGGTGATCTGGATATCGTGAAGACGAATTTTTCGGACGACAAATCGAGTCTCTACAAGAACCATGGCGACGGTACCTTCAGTGACGCAACCTCTGAGGCCGGGTTAGGCGTGAACCTGGCATATCTTGGCTGGGGCGTCGCCTTTCTAGACTACGATCAGGATGGGTTCGACGACATCTTCATTGCCAACGGTCACGTCTACCCGGAAATCGACGGCCACGGTTTTCGGTCCCAATACCGGCAGCGGAAAGTCCTTTACCGGAACACGGGCAGAAGCACTTTCGTGGACGTCACCGCGTCATCCGGAGCGGATCTGCTGCAGCCACAGACCAGCCGGGGTATTGCTCTCGGCGATATCGATAACGATGGAACGCTTGAAATCCTGGTGAACAACGAAAACGGAAGTCCCAGCCTTTACAAGAACTTTGGGCCACGTGGGAATTGGATCGTAATTCTGGCCATCGGCAGCCGCTCGAACCGGAGTGCGATTGGCACGCGTGTCTCGGTGGTGGCGGGCGGAGGGCGACGGCTGATCAAGGAAGTACGCAGTGGCGGAACTTACGCTTCACAGAGCGACCTGCGGCTGCATTTCGGCCTGGGAACCGCAAGCAAGACGGATCTGGACGTCCGATGGCCCGATGGGACGGTGGAAAAGTTCGCCGGGGTCGCAGCCAATCAGTTCCTCACCATCAGGGAGGGAGTTGGGATTGCGGGCGAGAAACATTGAGGCCGGCACTTTGCGCCTGAAGAGGGGCACGTTGCGCATGGCACTCTGCATCCCGGGTCCTCGTCTACTGACAATCCTGGTGGTGGTTCTATTCCTGCAGAGCGAGGTTGCCGGGCAGAGTCCGCAGCAGGCTTTTCGCCTGCTCCAGGAAGGCAAACTCGCAGCAGCGGAAAAAGCCTTCCGGGCTCTGCTCGACACGTACCCCAATGAACCCTCCCTGCACGGTGGTCTGGGCATGGTCTATTCGAGAATGAAGCGCTATGCCGAAGCCGTGCGCGAATTCGAGCGTGTTCTCGAGTTGAAGCCGGGAGATTTGAGAGCCCACAGCAACCTGGGCGTCACCTACCTGCGTCTGGACAACCAGGAGAAGGCGATCGAACAGTTTGAGCAAGTGACCAAGCTGGACCCCGGCAGGGCCTCCGCCTTCTACAACCTGGGCCTGCTTTACCTCAGGATCGCCAACTTGCCCCGCGCCCTGGCGACTCTCGAACGTGCTCATCGTCTGAAACCGGATGATCCCGCGATACTCGTCTACCTGGTCGAAATCTACCTCGACCTGGGACGGACACGTGAGGCGACCCCCTTGGCTTCTCGACTCAGGCAGATCCTGCCGCGCGATACCGTCATCCACAAGCGCGTGGGGGCGTGGATGCTGGAACGGGGTCTGGCTTCCGAAGCCATTGCCCAGTTCGAACTGGTTCGGCGGCGGGAGTCCTCGTTTTCGGTGAACCATTGGCTGGCCTATGCCTGCTACCTGGAGGCGAATTATGCACGAGTCGTGCAGCTTCTGGAACCGTACACCCACAGCGCAACGAAGACGCCCCTCAAGCTCTATGGACTCCTGAGCGCCGCCTATCTGAAGCAGGGTTTAGAGGCGGAGGCTTCCAATACCCTCAAGCGGGGAATGCCTGCGACGGGCCGCGAACCGAAGTTTCTCTACGATATTTCAATGGAGTTGCTGCAAGAGAACCTGTTTCCGCTGGCCAGGGACCTGCTCAGATATGCAGTCGCCCGTTTCCCGGATGACCCGGATCTGCTTCTGGCCCAGGCCCGGAGTCATCATGCCGCAAATCGTTTCGAGGAGGCGCGAGACGCCTCGGCGTCGGCAGTGAAGATCAGACCCGATTTTTATGCCGCCTATCTTGCCCTGGGAAACAGCCTCCTGGAGTTGGGCGCCTACGACGAGGCGCTACAGGCTTACGGTCAGGCTCTGAGTCTCAATTCCCAAGATCCTTTCCTCTATTATGTCTATGCCACCGCGCTGGAACGCCACAACCAGCTCGAGCCGGCGCTGGCAATGGCACAGCGAGGCGTCGCAGTCGATGGCAACGATGCCGCCTGCCGTTTCATCCTGGGAAAGGTGCTGGAAAGACACGGAAGACTGGAGGAGGCCAGCCGGGAATACGAGCTCAGTTCCAAACTCCAACCGCTGGAGGAGGAAGTCCACTATCGTCTCGGGCTCCTCCATAAGAGGCTCCAGCAGCACCAGAAGGCGGAAGAACATCTGAGGAGGTTCGAAGAACTGAAGGCAAAGGCCAAGTATTCCCGCCACTGAGGCGTTGAAATCGGAGAAAATTCCTCGGATCGAGAAGGGGGGCCATTGGATGCCGTATTTGCGATTGCTTTGCTCGGCCGCGATCACACCGGGATTGGTCGCCTTGCAGGTGCTGAGCCTGGAAACAACTGCTCAAGGCCAGGACGAAGAGCTGTCCATAACCAGGCTTTCGATCCCGCTCGAAAAAGACGCCAAACCCTTTTGTGCCAGTGGCACTGAAGATGGGAGGCTATTGGCCTTTCAAGTGGACCATCCGGAGGGTCTGGGAAGGCTCGATATCTGGTTCTCGCGACTGCAGAATGGGCGTTGGTCCGTACCTTTCAATGCGGGCCCGCAGATCAACACCGGGTCCCACGAAGCCGATGCCAAGCTGTCGGCTGACGGAACCGTTATGGTTTTCCTGCGCAGCGACGATTTCAGCAGGTCCTCCGGCGTCTACATCTCCCATTTCCGAGACGGCTCCTGGTCCAAGGGCAAGTTGCTGGGTCCGCCCGTCAGCCTTCCGGACACGGTCCAATTCGGAGCCCTGCTCTCCAAGGACCTGAGAAGACTGTACTTCTCCAGCAATCGGTCCGGAGGGCACGGGGGGTTTGATGTCTACTACAGCGATCGTCTCGGCTCCGGCTGGGAACAGTGGGGAGAGCCCGTCAACCTGGGACCCGTCGTCAACAGCGCCGGCGACGAAAACGACGTGGCTCTCAGTTCCGACGAAACTACGATCATCCTTCCATTGCGGAGGAATGATTCTCCAAGCGAAAGTGTGGATCTCTACATCAGCAGAAAAATCAACGCCCAATGGACTCCCCTGCGGAACCTGGGCCCGCGGATCAACACTCCCGGAACCGACACCTGTCCCTGGCTGGGCTACGATGGCCGGACTCTGTTTCTGAACTCCACCTGGGATGGGCTGGTCGGAGGAAAAGAGGCAGCCACCTGGATCTGGGCCATTCGCCATTCCGAGGGCTTTTGAAAAAGGGGACCCATCAAACTGTCCCCTTTTCCCGTCCTTCTGCTCGAGTCGGGCTTGCCCGGGCGCAATCAGTTCAAGAGTCGCGGCACCGCATGAGACCAGCTCTTGTTGAAGTGAAGCTTCCCATCGACCGTTATCGTCAACTGCACCAGGTGGCGAAAAGCCGATGCATTACTGGTGGTCAGCTCATTGGACTCTATTCGTATGTCTGAACCCGCCTGCTTGAGAGTATAGGCGCAATAGGCCTTCAGCACCGCCTCTGCGGGATTGACCGAGGAAACGGTGAGGCTGGAATGCTGTTGCAGGTCGAAATCAGCCGATTCGGGCACATGCACCGGTGCGATGCGAAAAATTGCCTCCTGATTCACAAGGTCGTGGGTGATGGAGTATTCCTCCGGTCTGGACAAGTCTTGCGGGTCGGCATTGGGCAATTGCACGAAATCGGGTTGGGGCAGCTCTGCATTCTGCTCAGGGATCACCGGCAAAACGATACGTGACGGATAGCGGCTGCCTCGATGGATCGTATTGACGGCCGGTTCGGCCGTGGGCCAGGCATTCTGGATGTCGGCACTGGCAATGGCCAAACGGATCCGGTGACCGGTCCCGAAAATATAGGACATCGTCTCCAGGTCAATCCTGAGTTCATACACTTGCCCGGGTGTAAGGGGCTCGGGTTCGATGTGGGAATCGCGGTGGGTGGCATTCAGACCTCCATAGCGAACCAGTTTGGAAGTGCCGTCCGGCGCCACATCGATAAGCTTGACCCGAAAGTAGGCCACCTCGGCCGTGGAGGAGATGTAGAGGACAGCCGTGGCGGTCCCCGTCACCTCCAGATCTTCTTCCAATGGAGGCGTTGTATAGGTCACCGAACAGGCCTCGTCCAAGCGCTGGTCAATGGGCATTCCCCAAGGCAGGATGCCTCCCCCCCAGTGCATCCCGGAGGTGATTCCCACAGCAGGGTCGTAAGGGTACTCGTCTCGCTCCTCAACGGCCGCCTCGCAAGGCTCTCGGCTCAGCTTCCCGTGGGAGTGAAAGTAGAGGGGCGTGCGCCGGGTCCGGGCGATCGGCCACTCTCGCTCCGATCGCCAGAAGCCCTTCTCTTCGAGGGGCATGCGCGCAGACGGGGGGCTGTACCGCTTGACGAAAAACGTGACGGGCGGCTCGTCCATCACCCCGTTGTCAATCCCTTTGAGCCAGTGGTCGAACCACTTCAGGTAAAGGAGGCGGGTATCAATCCTGGGGCCGGGGACGGCGCATTTTTCTTCTCCATACCAGTGCCCCCAGGGTCCCACCAGCGCTCGCTTGTGGGGAACCTCCAGCTTTGAGAAGGCACGCAGCAGCGCCGTGGGATAGCAGTCAGACCACCCTGAAATTACGAAAACGGCACACTGGACCGCGCCGTAGTTCGTCGATAGCGACCGGTCCTGCCAATAGGGACCGTCCAGTTGATTCGAAATGTATCCGATGCCCCAGGGTTCGCTGTTTTCCAGACGCTGTTGCCAGATCTCGCTCCATTTCTCTCCTACGAGATCCGGTTCAGGAGGCGAGAAATTGTAGGCGTTCATCAAGGCGGAGTAGCTATCGAACATGTAGGGGCGTAGGACACCTCCCGGATAGGTCCACTCCGTATAGACATTGTCATTGGCCGACCGCACTATGATGGCTTTCAGATGGGGGGGAGCCTGCACCGCTACTTGCCACTGAACCACTGCACTGTAGGATTTCCCGAGCATCCCCACATTGCCGTTGCACCAGGGCTGGGCAGCGGTCCACTCCACCATGTCGTACCCGTCCTGCCTCTCTTCTGCGGAGTAAATGTCCTTGGTCCATCCGCTGGAATTGCCCGTACCACGCACGTCGAATTGGACGATGACATATCCGCGCTGGGCCAGGTATGGGACGATGGGGGGATACTCCTCTCGATAATCGGCCAAGGGCTTTTTTAGGCGACGGTACGGATTGTATTCCAGGATTCCCGGGAAACGCCCTTCCGCGTCCGGCCGTGTAATTTTCACCCCCAGCTCCACCCCGTCGCGCATCGGCACGCGCGTGTAGAGGATTTTCACCTGGTATTGAGAATGGGAGCAGTCTCTATCGCTTGAATCCATGACGAAGAACAATTGGTAGGGGCGCCCCTTGTGGGCGCCCTCTTCGGTCCAAAACGGAGGAAGATGGGGCCAGATGAAGAGTCGGCGCCTGGAACGCCGCCGTTCCGGCAAAGAAAACTTGGTTCCGGCTCTGCCGGGTCAGGAGATAAGATCTTCCGGTGATGAGCACAGACGTAGGCCCGATTGACTGCCAGTTGGCCGCCTTGGTAGATTCTGCCTGCGATGCTGGTCGGCCTCTTGCTCTCGGGGCTCTTGTTTTCAGGTCTTCAGGCTCCAGCCCGGCAGCAACGACTTGAGCAATACTACCAACAGGCTTCTGAGGCAACAAGACGCCAGGATTGGATTTCAGCCGAGCAGGCCTACTCGGCCATATTGAGGCTCTCGCCCGAGAGAGCCGATGCCACTTATGGTTTGGGTCTTGCCCATCACTTTCAGGGGAAATATGAAAAGGCCACAAGGGCCTTCGAAAAAACCTTGCAGCTCGATCCTGAAATGATCGCGGCGAACCTTTTTCTGGGCCTCGACTACTATCTTCTTTACGAATACGAGAAAGCCCTCGGTCCTCTGGGGCGGGCCCTCGCCGCTCGTCCCGGGGACATCAGCCTTCAGCTCTGCCTGGCAGGATCTTATCTGGCTTTGAAGCGTTTCGATGAAGCGATCGACGTGCTCGCTGAGGTGGCCCGAAAGAATCCCAAGCATGTCCAGGTCCTTCACCTGCAGGCGCAAGCCTACCTCAACTCCGGAAAGTTTGCCGAGTTCGAGAGGACTTACGAACGGCTCCGTGAACTCGACTCCGGGTCCTACCGAACCCATCAGATGCGGGCTGAGGCCTACGTTTTCCAGGGTCGGCCGGAGGAGGCCCTGAACGAGTACCGGAAAGCACTTTCCCTCGATCCGAATGTAGCTGGACTCAACCAGGCTGTGGGAATTCTCTATGTGGAGAAGGGACTGTACGAAGCAGGCCGACCCTACCTGATAAAGGCGCTCGAATTGGAATCGGACCTTCCAATCGCTCGTCTGAATCTGGCTGTTATCAGAAACATGGAGCAGGAGTTTGATGAGGCGATCCGGCATCTCAAGGAAGTATTGCGGGCCAATGACCAGATGCCGCAGGCATTTTTGGAACTCTCGAAAGCATATGCCGGCAAGGGGCGTTGGGAGGAGGCGGCAGCAGCTGTTGGACGTGCGATCGCCCTGGACCCCGACGAACCTGCTCCTCACTATCAACTGGCCCAGATCTACAAAAAATTGGGAAACACGGGAAAAGCCCTGGAGGAACTTCAGCGCTTTGAGGCGATTCAACAAAAACTGAGGCGTGAAAAACATCTCGCCATCGAGAGTGATCTTCAAAAAAAGCCTCAATAAACGTCCGCTCACCGCGGGGGAAGACGGCAGGCTCACGTCTTGCCGTTCTTTTACTTCAAGACTTGAATACGCTGCTAATAGGTCTGAGGCGAAGTCTCATTTGTAACTGCTTACGGTCAAGGAGAATCCAATGGCGAGTCTGACCAAGCTTGGCATTTGTATATTTCTATTGAGCCTGACGGTGATCCCGCGGGTCCGGGGCTCCAACCTCCAAGCCGGAGCGGCCAAGGTTGACATTACTCCGGCTCCGGGAAAATACATGCTCGGTTCCGGGACAACGCTGGCCACCGGAGCCCATGATCCGTTGTACGCACGCGTCCTGGTGCTGGAGGTTGATCAGACACGGCTCGCATTGATCACGGTCGATCTCTGCCGGGTCTTTCAGGCACCCTTGATGGAGCGTCTGCGCCAACAAGTCAAGGAGTCAAGCGGAATCTCCTTTGTGCTCATGGTCGCGACCCACACTCACTCCGCTCCCATTATTCCCATCAATGAGAATCATCCCTTGACCGGCATGGTGGCCTGGCAGGAGGAGGCCGTCGCGAAAATCGCAAAAGCCACTGAAAAAGCTCACGGGCGGGCGGCGGAGGCCTGGCTGGGTACAGGATACGGAATGGCCTACATCGGCCACAACCGGAGAAAACTGAACCCGGACGGCACCGTGACCATGATGTTCAGGAACCCGACCAAGATTCCTACGGCCCCCTTCGATCCCACGGTTGCAGTCCTGCGCATAGACACTGAAACCCAAAAGCCTTTGGCCATTCTGGTGAACTACGCCTGCCACCCGGTGGTGGTGATGGCAAACCTCAAGCAGTATTCGGCCGATTTCCCTGGAGTCATGTGCGATACCGTGGAAGAAGCTTTCGGCCCTCAGACCATGGCCTTCTTCCTGAACGGCGGCGCCGGCGACATCGACACCTATTACACGGGCGTTCCTCTTGAAGAAGATCCGGTAGCAAGAATGGAGTGGAGTGGGGAAACTCTAGGCCAGGAAGCCGTTCGCGTGGCCCGGAAGATCCAAACCGAACCGTCCCCTGAGGCGAGTCTCGATTTCTCCGAAGACTGGCTGACATTCGGTTTTCGCTGGGACCTGGAAAAGTACATGAAAGCCTTTGAGAAGAGTGTGGAACCGGAACTCCGCGAGTACTATCTGCCCGAGATCAGGCCGGAGAAGCAAGTTCCCGTCACCACCGTTCTCATCAACAAGAAAATCGCATTCATGGGGATGCCGGGCGAACCCTTTGTTGAGTTCCAGATGAACTGGCGCGAGCGGTCTCCTGTCGACGACAGTTTCTTCCTGGGGTACGCGAACGGATTTTTCAGCTACTTTCCCACCATTCGTGCGGCCACCGAAGGCGGCCACGGTGCCAAGAATATCTGGGCTCGAATCGAACCGGGCGCCGGCGAACGGATCGTGGATCATTGCCTCATTCGAATCTATGAAATGTTGGGGCGCTTGACCGATGACCCGGCAGTGCCGGCGCGGGCGCGTGACGTTGAGGAGCGATAGCACCGGCCTGGAGGCAGGCTCGGCACCGTTTCCCTTGCCCGCAGACGCGGCTCCGGAAACAGCACCAGGAGCTTTGGTTCGGGTCCCGAATTCTCTACCTGACGGTGGCGTGACCCGGAACGTCGATACCTTCCAACTCCAGCAGCAGCCGCTTCAGGTCCAGACCGCCGGCATAACCCACCAGGCGTCCATCGGAGCCGACAACCCGGTGGCAGGGAACCACCACGGGCAGGGGGTTGCGGCCCGTTGCCGCACCCACCGCGCGAGAGGAGCCGGGACGCCCGATCCCGGCCGCCACCTCGCCATAGCTTCGCGTCTCGCCGAAGGGGATCGATCGCAGCCGGGTCCAGACCTCAATCTGGAACGGCGTCCCCCTCAGATCCAGCTCCAGATCGAACTCTCGTCTTTCCCCCGCCAGGAACTGCCCCAACTGCGCCGTTGCACGCCGCAGAACCGGGTTCCATCCCGGAGCTGCCGGCCCCCCGAAATGCCGGTCGAACCATCCGGGGCAATCCGCTTCGCCGGGGAGGAGCAACCGGCAGAGCCCCTGATCGGAGGCGGCCAGGAGAATGGTGCCCAGAGAGGTGTTCAAGGGCTGGCAGCAGAGGGTTCGCATGGCTCAGATTCCTTTCGCGCCGAGATGCCGTGGTCCCCATGGTACGTGGTTCATGAGCCGGGTTCAGGCCCGGGGATGGAACCTGTTGTAGACCTTCTTCAGGCGCTCCCGGCTGACGTGGGTATAGATCTGGGTGGTGGAGATGTCGGCATGTCCGAGCATCACCTGGACCGCCCTCAAGTCGGCGCCATTTTCAAGCAGGTGAGTGGCAAAACTGTGACGCAGCACGTGAGGACTCAGCTTGCCGTCGATTCCCGCCCTCCTGCCGTATTTCAGGGTCAATTTCCAGAAATTCTGGCGGGTCATGGGTCCGCCCCGCCGGGTCAGAAAGAGGAACGGACTCGAGAAACGCTGGTGGAGAAAATAGGGCCTTGCCTCCCGCTGATAGGCGTCCACGAACTCTGCTGCCTCGTTCCCCAGCGGAACCAATCGCTCCTTGCTTCCTTTTCCCATGGTCCGCAAGAAGCGCGCCTCCAGACTCACCTCGCGGACCCGGATCTGCACCAGCTCCGTGACCCGCAGACCCGTGGCATAGAGAACCTCCAGCATGGTGCGGTCCCGCAGGCCGTAAGGAGTGGAGAGATCCGGACCTTCCAGAAGACGTTCGACCTGGTCGGGCTCCAGATAGACCGGCAGTCTCCTCCAGAGCTTGGGCGATTCCAGGGTCTCGGTGGGATCCTTCTCCACGTAGCTGTCCAAAAGTAGAAAACGGTAGAAGGATCGAAGACTGACGATCTTTCGCATGATGGAGGAGACCGAGAGCCGCTGGTGCAGGCGGCGCACAAAGTCGAACAGGTCCTGTCTTTCCGCCTGGTTCAACTCCAGCTCACGTTCCTCCAGGAAAGCGAAGAACTCCAGAAGATCCCGGCGATAGGCTTCGACCGTGTTGGGGGAGAGCCCCCGCTCCACGACCAGATAGTTGATATAGCTCTCGAAGGCCCGTCGGCGCATTTCGTCCGTCATTTTCTCAGCCGGGAAAAAAGGTGTCTGACCTCCTCGACACCCAGGAGGCGGCAACAGACGAAATAGAAGAGTGCTCCGGCGCCGATGCATGCGAAGAGCGCCGCCGCGTCCCCCAGCCACGTACTTCGAGCCACATCCAGTTGGAAATAGATCCCCAGGAACCCGACCAGGACCCCCATGAGGATCGACGCTCCCAGGTTCTTACCCACGGTGGAAGCCACTCGATACTCCCCCGACGAACCCACTCTGCGACCGAAGGCACGGACCAGGAGCGCTAGATTCACCCAGACCGAAGCGGCCGTCCCCAGAGCCAGCCCCAGATACTTGGAGGCAGGGGGAAGCAGCCAGATCAGGAGCAGGTTCACCGTCAGATTGGTGGCGACGGCGATCAGGCTGCTCCGCACCGGCGTTCGGGTGTCTCCCAAGGCATAGAAGGTGGGGGCGTAGACCTTGATGCAACTGTAGGCGAACAGCCCGAAGGAGTAACAGATCAAGGCGGAAGCGGTCTTTTGGGTGGCCTCGGCGTTGAACTCGCCGGTTTCGAAGAGCAGACGGACGATGGGTCCGGCCAGGATCAGGAGCCCGACACCGGCGGGCAGAGCAATCAGCGAGACGGTCTTGACCGAATGGGCCACCATCGCCTTGAGCCCGTCCCATTCTTCCCGGGCGGCCGAAATCGACACCTCGCGGAGATTCACCACGCCCACCGCCACTCCGCAGAGTCCGATGGGCAGGTACATGATCCGGAACGCGAAGTTGAGCCAGGAGATGGGTCCGTCGCCGCCCAATAACGAGGCCAACTGCGTGTTGACCAGAACGTTGATCTGAAGCGCGCTGACCCCCAGCAGGGCCGGCGCCACCAGCCGCCCGATCCGGCGCAGCGCCGGGTGCCGGAAGTCGAGACCCAAACGGAATCGGTATCCCTGCCGGTAGAGGAGGGGGAACTGGATGGCGCATTGGAGAGCCCCGCCCACCAGGGCGCCCAGAGCCACGGCATAGACGGCCAGAATCCCTTCGTACTCGAACCAGGGGACGACGAAAATACAGAAAAAAATGAGGGCCAGGTTGAACAGAGCCGGGGCGAGCGCGGGGACGAAGTAGCGATTCAGCGCGTTCAGCATCCCCATCAGGATCGAGGCCACGGAGACAAACATCAGGAAGGGGGAGAGAATCCGAACCAAGTGGGAAGTGACCTCGAGCTTGCCTGGATCGCTCGCAAACCCCACCGCCAGCAGATAGACCCAATAATCGGACAGGGCGAAGAACGCCACCGCCAGCAGCCCCAGAACGAAGAGCAGAGCGCTGACCACCAGATTGGCCAGGCGCCACGCTTCTTCTTTGCCCTGCTTGCGAAGGATCTCCGTGAAGGTGGGGACGAACGCCGAGCTCAATGCTCCTTCGGCGACGAGATCGCGGAAGAGATTGGGTATCCGGAACGCCACGTTGTAGGCGTCCATGTAGGCCCCGGCTCCGAAGAGCCGCGCGAAGAACCGGTCCCGGACCAGACCCAGTATCCGGCTGAGTAAGACGGCGGCGCTGATGCTCCGGGCGGCCCGAGTCGACCGAATCCTTCGTTGGGACTCCTGATTGTCGGCTTGGACCATCCCGCGGTCACTTGCTTGAGGGAATCGAAACCGGCGTTACCAAACGCGTCAACCCGCGGTTAAGCTATCATTCTCATCTGACCCGCAGGTTCGGTTGTCACGGGGTACGGAATGAAGCTTGGAGATCTCGCCAAGGAGCTGAACTGCGAGCTCCGGGGATCGCCTGAAACCGAGATCGACGGGGTGGCCGGCATCGAGGAGGCGACGGCGACCCATCTCACTTTCGTCTCCAATCCCAAGTACTACTCCAAGATCCCGTCGACCCGGGCCGGAGCCATCGTGGTGTCGCGGGACGCGCCCGATACCGGGCTTCCGACCCTGCTCAGCGACAATCCTTACCTGGCATTCGCTCGTGCCATCCCCCTCTTCTACCGGCCCCCTTCCGTCACTCCGGGAATCCACCCCACGGCCATCATCGCCGAGACCGCCGAACTGGGAGAGAACCACTCCATCGGAGCCCACGCGGTCATCGGCGACGGGGTCCGAGTGGGCCGCAACGCCGTGATCTACCCCAACGTGGTCATCTATCCCCACACCCGAATCGGCGACGACTTCGTGGTCCATTCCAACGCCGTGGTCCGCGAGCATTGCCGGCTGGGCGACCGGGTCATCCTCCAGAACGGGGCCGTCATCGGAGGCGACGGATTCGGTTTCGCTCCCCGCGCCGACGGCAGCTATTTCAAGATGGTCCAGTCCGGCGTGGTGATTCTGGAAGACGACGTGGAGGTGGGCGCCAACGCCTGCGTCGACCGGGGAACCGTGGGTGAGACCCGAATCGGGAAAGGGACGAAAATCGACAACCTGGTCCAGATCGGACACGGTTCGACCCTCGGGTCCCACAATATTCTGGCGTCCCAGACCGGACTCGCCGGGACCACCACCATCGGGAACCACGTGACCCTGGCGGGGCAGGTGGGCGTGGCCGGCCATCTGAAGATCGGAGACCGGGTCGTGGCAACGGCGCAGACCGGCATTGGGCGGGACGTTGCCGCGGGGAGCGTCGTTTCCGGATCGCCGGAGATGGAGACCACACTCTGGAAGCGGAACTACATCCTGATGCACCGATTCCCCGAGTTGGTGAAGACGGTCAGGCGGCTCCAGAAGGAACTGGCGGAGCTCCGCAAGTCCCTGATCGGCCGCTAGGAGCCTCTCAGACAGTCAATTTTCGATCCAGCGGGTCAGTAATGATAACGCGCCTGGAGGAACCGGACCTCGTTCTCCAAGACTTCGGATATGGGGTTCGCACTCGCCTTGGGCTGCGGGTTGCCGACCTCCAAAAATCCAGGTTAGACTGTGAAAAGTCATGACTTATGCAGAATCGTTCCAGCGAAGAGAGTTTCTGAAACGAGGCGGCGCCATGGCGGCGGTCCTCTCGACGGCTCCGGCTGGAGCGCAGTACAACGGCGATCCCGGTGAGCCCAATCCCCACACGCAGCCGGCCCCGAACCGCCGGGACATCATCATCTACCGCGACCCGTTCGCCTATTGCTCCCATGCTTCCATCGTGCGCCTGTCCAACGGCGAGTGGGTCACCGCCTTCAACGAGTGTCAGAGGACCACCCCCTATACGCACCCGCCGGGAGATCCCCACTTCCACAATCTGATCTCCCGTTCCGACGACGAGGGCCGCACCTGGAGCCCACCGGAAGCCGCGCCCAACTGGGACTGGTACGGGGTCGAATGCCCGGGCCTGGCTCAACTTCGGGACGGGACCGTGGTCCTGAACCAGTGGCAGTTCCTCTGGTATCCCCTGGCCCAGGGGAGGAAACTCGCGTCCCAGGGAAAGCAAATCTGGCTCAGAACCAGCCGGGATAAGGGTTGGTTGCCAGCCGCTTCCGACTCTGATTTTGATCGGAGCCTCTATACGTGGGCCCGGGCCAACGGCGGCTGTTACGTCCACTTGAGTTCCGACGGAGGCCGGACCTGGGACCGAACCGCCCAGATCCCCACCGAGCCCTACATGGGAGGCTATACACCCCGGGGCGTGACTCAACTGCAGGACGGAAGCGTCCTCATGGTCACCGCAGACCACCCACTGAATCACACGGCCTATGCAGTACGATCTCAGGACGGCGGCTTGACCTGGACCCGGCCGGTAGCCGTCGCCAAGGCGGAGGAAGGCTACATTTCCGAACCCACGGCGGTGGTCCTCCCCAGCGGTAAGGTGGTGGCCATAATGCGAAGCAGCACGCGCTACCTGCACCAGAGCGAGTCCTCCGACGATGGATCCACCTGGACCCCCGTCCGCAAGACCCGCGTCTGGGGCTATCCGGGGCACCTGCTGCACCTTTCCGACGGCCGGCTGTTGGTCACTTACGGCCATCGCCGCTCGCCTTTCGGGATCCGAGCCTGCCAGAGCCGCGACGGCGGTCAGACCTGGGACTACGAGCAGGAGTTCCTGATCCGGGGCGATTTCCCGAACCGGAATCTAGGCTACCCGGTGACCATCGAATACCGGCCGGGGCATCTGTTCACCATCTATTACGGGGAAGAACCAGACGGGGTCACCAGCATTCGGGGCTCCTACTGGGAGATTCCCGGTTAGCTTCATGACTGAAGTTCGCCCATTGCGGTTGCTATCGGCAAGGCGTGTCACCGCTAATTCCGTTGGCGTGGCGATGCGGACCGCTCTGGTGGCAGCCTTCATTCTGGGACACTCCCAACTTCTTCTGCCGGTCCAGACTTCGGATCCCAAGAAACCACACCATCACCATCGGAAACCGGCAATCCAGGACAAGGGGGACCACCCAGCGGTCGAGCGGGATCTCTCCCCGGGACACCGGCGCATGCTCCAGGTTCTTCGGCAGGTAGCCGTCGAGACGGATAGCAAGAATCCCTACCAGGGAGACAGCGTCGTGCGCGACTACCGGCGCCAGCTGGAGGAGTTGGAACAGAGCGCCTCCGACCCGGACACTCCCTCCTATTGGAAGAACCTGAACCGCTGGGACATCCTACTGGACCTGGGAGTCGCCGAGGTGCGGCTCGGCGAGGAGGAGGCAGGCATCGAGCACTTGAAAGCCGCCTACGATCTCCTGCCCGAAGTCCGCACCCATCTCCAGCGGACCAAGGTGGACCAGACCATCTTCGAGTTGGGCGTGGCCTACATGCGGATGGGGGAGACCCAGAACTGCACCGTCCAGCACGGTGCCGAGCGCTGCATACTCCCTCTGCGGGGAGAAGGAATTCACTCCCTCCCGCAGGGATCCACCCGGGCCATTCGGTATTTTACCGAGATGCTGGACAACTCTTCTCCGGAAGAGGGCTACGGCTACTATTATCCGTCCCTTTGGCTCCTCAACATCGCCTACATGACGCTGGACCAGTACCCGGACGGCGTTCCGGCCCGCTACCGGATCCCCGAATCGACCTTCCAGTCCAGAGTCCCGTTCCGGCGCTTCCGCAACATCGCCCTGAAACTGGGAACCAGCAGCTTCAATCTGGCCGGTGGGGCCATCGTGGACGATTTCGACGGGGACGGTTACCTGGACATCCTCACCTCTACCTGGGACGCCTCCGGCCCGATGCGCTACTTTCGCAACCGCGGAGACGGGACCTTTCGGGAGCGATCCCGGGAGGCGGGTTTGGAGGGCCTCTGGGGAGGTCTCAATATGCTCCATGCCGATTACGACAATGACGGGCACCTGGACGTTCTGGTTCTGCGCGGAGCCTGGTGCGGCGTGGAGGGACAGCACCCCAACTCCCTCTTGAGGAACCGGGGGGACGGCAGTTTCCAGGACGTGACCTTCGATGCCGGCCTGGCGGAGGTCTCCTATCCGACCCAGGTGGCCGGCTGGGCCGACTACGACAACGACGGCGATCTGGACCTCTTCATCGGAAACGAATCTCTGAGGGATTACCAGGCCCCCTGGCAGTTGTTCCAAAACCAGGGGAACGGCACCTTTCAGGACGTGGCGGAGCAGGCCGGCGTTAAGGGCTACGCCTTCACCAAGGGGGTCTCCTGGGGAGATTACGATGGGGACCGCTATCCGGATCTGTACGTCTCCAACTACCGGGACCCGAACCGGCTTTACCGGAACCGGGGAGACGGAACCTTCGAAGACGTCACGGTGAAGCTGGATGTCGGGCGTCCCAGCAAAAGCTTTCCGGCCTGGTTCTGGGACTACAACAACGACGGACATCTGGACCTGTTCGTCTCCAGCTACGCCGGTCACATCGGTCACCAGGCCTCCTACCGTCTGGGACTCTCCCCGGATTTCGAAAAAGCCTGTCTCTACGAGGGAGACGGACGCGGCGGCTTTCGGGACGTGGTCCGTGAGCGGAACCTGACCGTGCCCATGCAGCCCATGGGATCCAACTTCGGAGATCTCGACAACGACGGCTACCTGGACTTTTACCTGGGAACCGGGGATCCCAGTCTCGCCAGCATCGTCCCCAACCTGATGTTCCTGAACCAGGCGGGCCAGGGGTTCGAGGACGTGACCATAGCAGGGGGGTTTGGTCATCTTCAGAAGGGTCACGGCGTCGCCTTCGCCGATCTGGACAACGACGGCGACCTGGACGTCTTCGAGCAGATGGGAGGCGCCTTCCCGGTGGACGCCTTCAACGACGCCCTCTACGAGAACCCCGGAAACGACAATCACTGGCTGGCCATCCAACTGGTGGGCCGGGAGTCCAACGCTTCCGCCATCGGCGCTCGGATCCGGGTGCGGATCGAGGAATCGGGCGCCACCCGATTCATTTACCGTCACGTCAACAGCGGGGGAAGCTTCGGGGGCAACCCCTTGCGCCAGACCATCGGTCTGGGCCAGGCCAAGTCAGCCGGCGAGGTCGAGATCTTCTGGCCCCGGACCGGAAAGACCCAGCGTCTCGGCAAGGTGAATTCGGGCCAACTGATCCGTGTCGTCGAGGGCAAGGAAGGATACGAGCAGCTACAGTTGAAGCGGCTGCGCTTCTGACGAGGGGCGGCTTGGACGGGCGTCGCCCATTCTCCATCGGCCCGGCCACGGCCGTCGGCGACCCCAGGTTCAGAGTTGAATCACCACCAGGGTGTAGGTTTCCATCCGAGGCAGCGTGAACCGGATCCGATTTCCGTCGGCTCGGAACTTGAGGTCGGGGATCTCTCCCCCATCGGGGGACAGGGTGTAGACCTTCCGGACCTCCCCCTCCCCTGACTTGAGGTTGATCCGCAGGTCCCGGACCAGCGGATGCTCTTCCATTCCGTAGTTGACCAGATGCAGGAGCAGGCGGTTCTCCCGCTCCTGGCTCAGCAACTCTGCGGTGACGGTCAGCGGCCCCTCGATCTCCAAGAGCGGCTCGCCGCCGCCGGCCCAGCGGACCGACTCCACCAGTTCCTTCCAGTTGACGGGAAGGTGCCAATACCGGCTGGTCATGGGCTCCGCGGCCGGTTTCACCTCGGGCAGGTAGACCACACGGCCTTCGCCATCGCGGCGCCGCACCGGGTCGATCCGCAGAATCGACTCGGGCTGCCGGGGCCAGGGCACGAACTCCGGAGCGTGGACCGCGAAGAGATCCGCCAATCCGAAGTCACGGCGGCGGCTTCTCCAGGGTGTCAAGAGGGAGGTATGCTCGGTGGCCACCAATCCCCCTCCCCTCATTACAAAGGCGCGGACCCGTTCCATCTGTTCATCGCTCAGGCACTCCTGATCCGCCAGGACCAGAACCCGGTAGCGGGAGAGATCGGAAAGATGGCGGTCGAAGATGATGTCGAAAGGGACTTTCGCCTGGATCAGGGCCTGCTCGAAGAGAAACGTGCTCTGATAGGGACGGTCGTTGTTGAAGGCCATGGTGGCGTAGGAGTGGAGCACGGCCACGTCGGCGGCGCTCTCGGGCGTCCGGTAGTAGTCGAACCGGTCGCGGTAGAAGCGAATATAGCGCCGCTGGGCCGGGGGTGGATCGGGATACTCCTGGATGCCTCCCACCATCCCCAGGCAACCCCGATTGTAGGCCATGGCTTCGGCCACCGTCAGGGGAGTCCGAAAGGTGTAGCTGAAGATCTTGTTCCCCAGTCCGGTGGCCGTCTTGTAGCTCCGGATCTTTGAGAGCAAAACCCCTTCGGGGCTGATCCCGGCCTCGTTACCCTCTTCCGTCCAGACGATATCCGTATGTTCCAGGAGACGAGGGTAGTCCACCCCCTGCTCCCAGACGGTGTTCAGGCCCGACATGCCGGTGTGAGGGTTGTTCTCCACCGCCACCAGGGGATTGAGACTGTGGATGTACTCCTTCATCTCCCGGTAGTACTCGGTCAACTGATGGCAGCGGAAGTCGGCCCACTCCTGGAAGAGGGGGTCGGGGATGGTGGAGAGCGGGGCCTCGTGCACCGGCGGGGTGAGGTATCGGAGATCGTTGAAACCCAGCCGCTGTTTCAACTTATCCGGGGTGTATTTTTTCTTGAGAAAATCCCGGAAATCCTCGATGGCCATGGGATGAAAGAAAATGGGCCTGCGGGCCTGCGTGCTGGTGTTGTCGAAGTGGATCAGGTCGACCTGGAAGTCCTCCACCGCCAGGCGGACCACCTTCCGGATGTACTCCCGGTAGCCGGGATGGGCGAAATAGACCCGCTTGCGGAAGGTCTGGGTCCTTCCGTAGTGGACCGGCTGTCCCAGGTAGTCGGGTACGAACCAGGCTTCGGCCTCCGGTTTCTCCAGCAGGAAGGTTTCGTAGGCCACGGTGCTCCCCACGTACACCCCCACCCGGATGCCGTGCTTGCGGCACAGTTCGGCCAACTTGCGTGCGTAGGCCAGATGCTCCGCCTCGGCCTCGAGCCCGAAGCCCTTGTAGAAGTGGAGCACCGCCATGGTGACGCCCAGTTCCTTCAACTGGAGGACCCGCTCCTCGGTGTGGGCCTGCTCGTACGCCTCATCGTGCCAGGTCCTCAGGCTGCCCACCCGCCGCCGAAAGAGAGGCATGTCGTCCCAGCCCCCCACGACGATGATGGGCCCCTCGTCCAACCACGCAGGTCTCTCCAAACCCGCCTGCAGCGGACGCTCACTCGGCTCGGCTCCCTTCCCGCAAGAGCCGGCAAGCAAGAGAACCAGAACCGCCACGACACCCCACATCGCACCATCTTCCATCCGAGTATTTCCTGTCTGGGGCAAGGTTCGTTTCGATCGAGGGTGATGAATTGCGGAGTCCTGCCCCCCGTAGCCTGGATCAACTCCAACGGCCTGGCGAAATGCCTGCGGCATGCCTCGCCATGTTGTCCGGCCGGTTCGGCAGATCGAAATCGATGTTCCTCGTGTTGAGGCTCCTGAAATATTTTTGGACGGCTGGAGGGAGATTGGCCACCTTCTCCGGGTCGCGGTCGGGAACGTCTTCTATGGGACCCGCCCAAGTGGGCCGATAGGCGATGGCCAACATGCGGCGAGTCCGGTCGCTGTAGTTGGGAAAGTTGGCGTGAAACACCTTCTGGTTGATGATCGCCGCCGAACCGGCTCGGCAGGTCACCATCAACTCATCGTCGTGGGAAAGGTAGCGGTTGTAGGGGTTGGCGTCGCGGTGGAGCGAAAGGTGGGAGCGTGGGATCACCTTGAACGGGGAGCACTCCGGAGTGAGATCGTCCAGGTAATAGAGGACGCGGACCAAGCAGGGCGAGCTGGCCTGGACTCCGAATATCTTGGAGCCGTAGGGCTGGGAATCGGTGTGAATGGCGATTCCCGGGTGGCCCGGCCTGGATTCGGTGTACGTGCAGGAGGTGCAGATCAACTCGTCGCCCAAGAGTTCCTCCAAGAACTCTACCGTGGTTGGAAGGGCGACCACCGCCGTGGCTCTAGGCGAATCGGTCCACTGCAGATTGGGATGGCTTCGCTGATGGTCACTGTAATCGGTCGGCCTGGTCGTGACTCTGGAGGTTTCCCGACGGATTTCCTCCATCAATTCGTCGCTCAGCAGATCCGGAATGACGACGAAACCCTCCAACTCAATGGAACGAATCTGCTGGGCCAGGCTCAGACCGTACCAATGGCTTTCCGGGACGCGGTTCGCCCGCTCCAGACTTTCTCGACTGTTGGTGAAAGATGCGTCCATTTCTCTATCCATCCTCCCTTCGTTCTTCCCAGGAGCCTGCTCCATCGGACGTTCTCAAGGCGAGACGATGGGAACCCATCCCTAACAACGCCGAAAATACAGCCAAAATGAGCATCTCTCCCCTAATTTAGAACAAAATGTGACCCTTTTTTGTCGCGGATAGGTTAATTTCCTCTACCATTGTTCCTACGGCTTTTCCTTCGGCGCAGACTCCTAGCCACCTGAAACCGTCTCCTGTCTGTCACCTAGAGACTCGAGTTTAGAGTGGTGCTTCTACCAGACCAATCGACTCGGGGGAGACGACAGTCAGGTCTTCTCCAAAAATAACCGTGCCCTGAAAGATCTCACAAACTTCCGAGATGACCTGCTCTCGCACTCCCGGCCTGTCGATCTGTCCCGTAATATGAGTCAGAATGACCGTTTTGACACCTGCGTTACGGGCCAGAGCGCCAATCATTCCAGGGCTCCCACAACCCCTTGCCATGGCCTCGTTGAACTCCGTCCCCGTGAGGTAATGGCACATGTGAATGAGAACGTCAGCGCCTTCCGAAAAGGAGACCATGCGATCGGTCGGACCTGAGTCTCCACTGTAAACCAATGTGGTCCCCTCGGATTCCAATCGATAGGCCAGGCACCGCAGATACGGCTGAGCATGGGGAACTTCAATGGCCCGGACCCTCCAATTGTCTCCCCGGAACTCGGACCCATGCTTCGCCTCGGCAATGATGGGCCTCGGCCGTTCTCTCGTCCCAGTGCCGCCACGGGCATGATAAAGCGCCACACTGGCTTCGTTCTTCGTCCGAGCCTCCAAATCGGAATCGAATACCCCGTCTTTATCAAACAGGGCTTCCAAGATTCGCTGGATCGGCCGAGGACCAAAGATCTTCAACTCGGGAATCTTCCCCGCCCCCTGATCCCAGCGCTGAAGAACATAGTGCGGAAGATCAGTGCAGTGATCGTAATGCCAGTGGGTCACAAAGAGTTGAGTGACCTCGGTCGGCTGTTTCCCCGTCTCGAGAAAACGCCGGTAGGAACCGGGCCCGCAGTCGAACACAAAAACTTCTTGCGGCGTTTCCACCAGGTAGCCGGAACCGGCACGCATTACCGAAGGTGTCGGCGACCCGGTTCCGAGTAAAGTGATTTTCATGTGGCTGTTCCCCCGCTGCTACGGACCACGACCGGCCCTGAAAATTGGTAGCTACCGGATCTTTCCCTGGAAGGTTAGCTCCTCCATGTCGTAATGCAAAGGCGGTTCTGTATTAAACGGGAAATGCGGAACCCGCAACCACATTGCCGTTGTCTTCCTCCCAATTTTCTTATAAATTATCTGAGAAAAGAACCTTTTGGCCGAATTTTTCTGGAGTGAGTCGGGGCGGGCTACCTCCCGTATTCAGTGACAGGAGTTTCTCCGAAGAGATCTCCAATGTTGTTTTCTGCCGAAGAATATCAATATCGTCAGAACAGGATCCGAGGAGAACTGCAGGCTGCCCGTCTGGACGCCCTGCTGGTTAGCGGGGACGACAACATCACCTACTTTGCCGGCATCCGTTCCCTTCTGCCCCGCTTGATCCAGACCCGCCCTCTATTCGTTCTGATCCCCGTCAGCCAAGATCCGGTCGTACTCATTCATAATTCGCGAGTCGCCGACACCCGGATCAACTCGCCCATCTCAGAGCACAGAATTTATTCGACATCCGAGGAAGTTCCCTACGGTTGTGCGCCCGTTGCCGAACTTACAGATCTCCTTCGAGCACGCGGTCTGGAGCGTGGCAGAATCGGTGTAGAACTGGGTCATGACACCCGGATGGGGATGCCCGTTGGAGACTTCGAGCGGCTGCGCGCGAGACTCCCGGACGCACAGTTTCACGATGCTTCAGATCCGATCTGGAAGGTGCGCATGCGAAAGTCCCCTGCCGAATTGGAGTTATTGAAACGGTCCGCTGAGGTCACGGGAGAAGCGCGGCAGCGGACATTCGCCCAGTTAAAGCCCGGCATGACGGATGGTCAGGTCCTGAATCTCTTCTTCCGGAAAATCCTCGAAGTGGGGGGTGACCGGCCGTCGTTCGGGTTTGTGGCGGCGGGTCCGCTGCAGCCGGAAATTCCATTATTTGGAGTGCCCACGGGCCGGCCGCTCGAATTGGGGGACCTCATCTGCCTGGACGGAGGGTGTTGGGTGCAGGATTATAGTTGCGATTATGATCGCCTGGCGGTTCTAGGCCACCCGAGTCACCGGCAGAAAGACCTGTACCAAAGGCTGCGTGATTTAAACGACAAAATGTTGGAATCATTTCGGCCCGGAGTGAGCACGGCCGAGGTTTACGAGGTTTATGTTGCCGAGTGTCGGCGACACCAACTTCCGAATCCAGGAGTCATTGTGGGGCATGGAATGGGCATGCTTCTCGGTGAGCCTCCCAGGATCGCCCCCTGGGATGAAACGGTCTTTGAACCAGGAATCGTCTGTAGCAGCGAGCCCTATTTCCTGCCGGAGGATGGTCCCCTGGTCTGGGAGGACCTTTTGGTCATCACCGAATCCGGTCACGAACTCCTGACGACGGAGAGTCCGGATCTGTTTGTGGTTAATTAGCCCCTCGCCGTAGGTAAGGAGATAGAAACTTGTTTCGAATTCCCCATGGGCGGGATTGAGGACAGGGTGAACCGAAGAGGGTTCTTGAGTAGCTGCCTCCGACGGTCTTGCATTCGGATGGGTCAACCGTCGAATCGCTACCGAGCCAAGCCCACGACCCATAGCCGTCGATTTCCGCAGGCTCCTGAGAATGAATTGATGATTTGGGGGAGAGGGTCCGTTTCCCAGGAGAGAGTTCACTTGTGATAGCGAAGAAGGTCCGGATTACCGTGTTGCGCAAAACCTTCAATCGGGATTTTGTCGATGCCTACACGGAAGGCTTTGAGTGGAAGCCACGTGGCTGTTGCCATGATTTCGCAGTGGGCCAGGAGTTTTTCTCGGATGGGCACATGCCTGACGGCTTCAGTGACTGGGCATGGACAGACATTCAGAAGTATGTCGTGGTCCTGGCCCGAGGAGGCAATATGGTCGGTGTCAAACCCGGGGTCTTCGTGACTTGCTGCACGGATGGTTTCAGACCCGTGTTCTTCAAATTGGAACGAGTTGAGGAAGACGAATCGGTTTGAATGAATGGTTACCGATAGTGAAATGTCTGGCATCGATATCTGAGGGAGGGACACATCGATGAGTAAAAAGCCAACGGCGTCGGACCACTCCGAGGTCTCCAGGCCGGCGTGCGATTCAGGTGCCCAGAAGGGAGCTTTGTGGCTCAAGGCTCAAATGCAGAGTGACGGCTCGTTGCGTCACGCTGCAAGTCTGAGTGACTACTACAAAGTCTGTTACGGTCTGGCGGTGACCGGTCACAGTGCTGCCACGGAACGAATGCTCGACTACTTCGCCGGCAGATATCTAAAAGAAAATGGAGATCTGGACGGAACAGGCTGCCCATGGTTCGAAGATTTTCGCATCTACGCCCATGGTTGGATCATCGTGGCGGCTATGTCAAGAGGCCGGTTCGATATCGCCTATCCAATCCTGAGATTCCTTTCCACTTTCCACGATAGTCGCAGTGGTGGATTCTTTACGACCGCTGAAGGACGAGAGCAAGGAGACGGGTCTCAAGAGATCATGACGACGGCTATGGCTGGGATTGCGTGCGTATGGGGAGGCCGCTTGGACTTGGCACGGGCTACGGGGCGCTGGATGAGAAACCTCTACGACGAGCAGCCTGACCTGTCGAAACGACTCTGTTTCGTCTGGCACTCTCGTGGCGGACTCGTCGTAGACTTTCCGGAAGATCGAGTGCGAGAGTATTGCGTATCCACGTCGGAGGTGAGTCAACGATATTACCAATACGGTATTGCCGCCGCGTTTCTAACCTCCTTGCATGCTGCCACCGGTGAGCAGGAATGGTTGAAACTGTCTCAGCGATTCCTGGAGGCAACCCGGTATTGCGCTGAGGATGTGTACCGCCAGCCCCAGAGCGGGAAGATTGGGTGGGGAGCGGCTTGGACGTATCGGTTGACGAGAGATCCCAGGGATCGTGGAATTGCGGAGGCTGTACAGAAAGGATTACTGGCTCTTCAAAGCGAGAGGGGCTGGTGGAGCGTTCTGAATGTCTACGACTACGAAATGACGAAGACGCCTGAACCTTCTGCCGACATCACAGGCGAGTTCGTGGCTCATCTGGGAAATATAGAACTGTCGTTGCAAGAATAGTGATGAGTCACGCTGCCAACACCGGGAAACTCATCATCATCCTCACTTGTGACATTCCCCTTGTCTTCTTCTGAAATTCGCCCCAATTCCAGTCCAGGAATCCGGCCTTCCGAATTGGTCCCGGCCCGTGTTTCAGGGGTGCCAAGGGGTTGCGTCTTGGATCGCAGTTTCAGTATCTTGACAATTATATAATTTATATTTTGGAGGCGGCGCGGCATGCGGACGAATAGAACATCCGATATCATCATCATTGGTGGGGGGGTCTATGGTTGCAGTATCGCTTACAACCTAGCCAAGAACGGCGCCAATGATGTGGTGCTTCTTGAACGTACGGCGATCTGCTCCGGGGGTACGGCGAAATCTTGCGCCGCTTCGCGCACCCACTATTCGATTCAGACGAATCTCATCCATTCCGTCGAAAGCTTGAAGATATTCGAGAATTTCGGCGAGATCGTCGGCGGGGACGCCGGCTTTCGCCGTACAGGCTACTTGATCCTTGGTCCGGAGGATTACGGTGAACCGATGCAAGCCGTGTTTCGCAGGCAAAACGAGCATGGTATCGACACGACGACTGTCTCGCGTGAAGAAGCCGCGCGGATCCACCCGCTGCTCTATCTCGACGACGTTGAGGTCATCGGCTACGACACACGCGGCGGCTTCTGCGACCCCTACTTGACCACGACGTCTTACGCCCGGCGCGCCCAAGGTCTCGGGGTGACCATCGAGACCAACACTCCGGTGACCGGAATCCGCCTCAATGGACAGGTAAAGACCATCCAGACTCCCAGCGGCGACTTCGAAAGCTCAATTGTCGTGCTCGCCGCTGGTCCTTGGACTCAGGCGGTTGGGAAAATGATCGGTGTCGAGTTTCCTTATGTCGTTAGCCGACACAAAGTCATCACGCTCAAGGGCGATCAACCCTACCAACTCGATTGGCCCATAGTGAAAGACATGACGACGCCTGACAAGATTTATCTTCGATCGGACAGAGGAGGGACAGTGCTCGTCGGCACGGGTGATCACGGTGATCCGATTCAGGATCCGGATTCGCTCACCGACCACGTGGATCAAGCTCACATCGCTCGTATCGGCGGCTTGATTTCCAGACGGATGCCTGAGTTTTTCCGCACGGCAGAATGTACGGCAAGTTGGACCGGACCTTACGACATCACGCCCGATTGGAACCCCCTGGTGGGGCCTGTACCGGGTCTGGAGGGTATCTACGTTGCGGTTGGGTTCAGTGGTCACGGCTTCAAGTTGGCTCCAACGATCAGCGAAGCGTTGGCTCAGAGCGTGCTTGGCCTTGAACCGCGACTGCCCATCAGCGAGTACTCCATGACACGCTTTGGCCAGGGAGAATCGCTCCACGGCGCATATGGGATTGGCTCGATTTCTTAGTGACGCGGCATCCTCTGTTAGCGGAGAGTTTACGATTCGATCACCGTGCTTCCTTCTTCCATAGTTTCTCCTTCTTTCCCAGGAGATGGTCGAGCTCATTTCCGCTGTATTTCGATGGGCAGAACAAAGATGCGGGTGAAATCGCCCTCGTGGGCGGGTTTTGGTTTTGCTCCGCGGTCATAAACGAGAAGCAGCCGATTCGGTGAGACTTCCACCATTTCGGTATAGGCCGAGGTTTGAGTGCGTCCCTCACGACCAGGAGTGGCTGTGTCGTAAGCGTAGGAACCGATGCGATAGGTTGCGTCAGGCGCCCATCCGTTGTGATGCTCTTTGATATCGATGCTCTGCCAACTCTCACCTCGGTGGTCCGTGGAAAGCCAAAGCCATATACCTGGGCGGCCGGTTGAGATGACGATCGTTCCATTGGCGACGCGCAGCATGCTGGGTTCCACGCTGTAGGCGGGGATGGATTTCGCTTTCGTCCAGTTTCGGCCCCCATCACTGCTGTAGGCTCGGTGGAGGTACCAGGGGAGGCCGCTGCCTACGCGAAACACTGCCATCAGATCTCCGTCCTCAAGCTGGATGAGTGCCGTTTCGCTGGGGCCGTTGGCCCCCCTCTTGGGTGAGTCGGGCATGACGGCAGGATCGGAGATTGTCGAAAAGTAGCGCCAGGTCCGTCCCCGATCTTCGGAGACAAAGAGCAGGTTGCTCATCAATATCTCCGGGTATGATCTTGTGCTCAGGTATCCGGTAACGAAAATCTTCCCTTCCAGTTCAAAGGCGTTGCCGTCCAGTTTGGTCCGTGCAATCCAGTTCGTTCGTGGGATGGGGCTGGGAAACATATCCACGGCCCAGGGCAAGTCTACGATTCTCGTCCCACCCGGTTCAAAAATGATCCGATCTCCTCCTTGTTCAAAGCGGCAGTATGGAGCATGCAGGTTATGTCTGTCCTTGGAGTCTGACTGATAGAAATGGGACGGAATGGCCAGCAGGGAGCCGTCGGCTTGGGGAAAGTAGATCCAGGGCTGATGATCGGGAATCTGGTCGTACCGATGCCCCCAGGTCTTGCCCCCATCCTTGGAGATCTGGAAGGCCCTGAGGTAAAGGAGCTCTTCGTTCGTATCCGCCACCAGCGAGTAGGTCACCATGAGTTCGCCAGTAGGGAATCTTGCGATGGCGGGAACAGGATGAATGAACGCCCAAGGTCCATCGGAACCGCTCCGCCAAGCCCTCTGGGCGGTCACCTGGATGGGTCGGCCCAGGCGCACCTGTAGCCCTGCCAACTTCACCCCGGTCATTTTTTCCGGCGCGAATATGTCCGAAGCATGAATTCGCTGGGCATGGCCGCAGATAGAAATAGCCACTAGCACTGAGAGCAGCAGCATTCGCTTCGACCATGCGTTGTTGTCATACCAATGGTCCATACCGCCTCCCCTTGCAACTTAAGTGCCTTGGTGTTTTGCGGAACTTCCAGACAAGACCAAGGCGGGCTCCCCGGTCAATCCCGCTTTACCTCGATCGGCATGACGAAAACACGGCTCCGTTCACCGGAATCGACGGGGGTCGGATCCCAGCCGAAGGGAGCGCGGTCGTACACCAGCAGCAGCCGGTTGGCCGAGATCTCCACGATCTCCGTGTAAGAGGTGGTCTGACCCCTTCCGCCCCTTCGGCCCTGCTGGGAAATACGGTAGCCGGCATCCGGCGCCCAGCGGTTGTGATGTTCGAGGATGTCGATGTCCTGCCAGGTCTGCGCACGGGCGTCGGTTGAGAACCACACACGTAGACCGGGGCGGCCGCTGGAGAGCACGATGGTGTCATTCTGGGTGCGAACCATGCTCGGCTCCACGCTGAAGGGGGGGATGGGCTCCGCCTGGGTCCAGGAACGGCCTCCATCGCTGCTGTAGGCCCGGCCCAGGTCCAATAAACTGCCGACGCGAAACACCGCCATGAGGTCTCCATCGGCCAACTGGATCATCGATGTCTCACTGGCTTCGAGGAGTTCCTGGGGCCAGGGCCGACCCGGGTAACGCGGGTCTTCAGGATCCCGCCTCTTGGCGTCAGCAGTCATCACAAAAGGATCAGCCACGGTTGAGAAGTACCGCCATGTCCGTCCCTGATCCTCAGAAACAAAGAGCAGGCTGATCACCTTCTCTTCCTTTCGAGGTTCCAGGTTCCCCCCGGTCCTCATGTAACCGTTGGCTAGGAGACGATCGCCCACCTGCAGGGCATCGCCGCAAAACTTCAGTCGGGCAATCCAGTTGGTTCGAGGCATCTCGCTCGGAAACGTGCCCACCGGCCAGGGCCAGTCCACGACCCGGACGCCGGCCGGTTCTACAACAACGCGGTTCCCACCACGCTCGAACCGGTTGTAGCTGGTGTGAAGATTGTGTCTTTCCTCCGGATCGGATTGGTAGAGGTGGGCGAGGAGGGTCAGAAGCGATCCATCCCCCAGAGGTACGAAGATGGATGGTTGAAGGTCGGTGATAAGGTCATAGCGGTGTCCCCAACTGCGACCGCCATTTCTAGAGATCTGAAAGGCACGAACCGAATAGGGATTCGCGTTCGAATCCGCTGACACGGCATAGGTCACCATCAATTCGCCGGAAGGAAATTTGGCCAGAGTCGGAAACCAGGCATGACCTATGGTTTTCGTTACCTGGATCGGCTCTCCCAGACGCACGGTCAGATACTGCAACCTCACCGTCGTTGTTTCGCCGGCGGCAAGAAGGTGGGGTTGCGGTGCAAAGCCGGAAGCCCACAGCCAGGACGCGAGGAGAAACACGATCCTTTTCTCGTGCTTTGGACGCTGATTGCATTGGTCGATCATGATTTCCTCCCGGTTGAGAGGTCCTACAATGGATCGTACAGCAGAAAACCAACCGGTAACAGGGCTATGGCCAGATGCCATTCTCCAGCGGCGTGGTCCCGACCGGAAGGCGGCCGTTTCAGGAGATGCGGCCAGTGCAACCAGATCTATCGCCTGGAAGCCGCATTGGAGCGCGTCTAGGAGTCTGCGCGGTAGAAATGATCGTAGCGAGAAAGTGGAGAATCGAGGCCGGATTTTCACGATTTGGAGGTGCATAGTTGGTCTATTCGCCGAGAAATCGGGGGAATATGGACCGATTCTACGCTTTCGCAG